>NZ_CP071487.1:0-1820000 GCF_017352235.1 Glaesserella parasuis
GTGTCTTCCCTTTGGTCTGATTGTTTAACTCACTTACAAGCAAAAGTATCGCCAACTGATTACAGCACTTGGCTACGTCCGTTGCAAGCGAGTGCAACTAGCTCTGAATTAGTGTTGTACGCACATAATCAGTTTGTGGCAACTTGGGTGAAAGATAAATTTTTAGGGGAGATTGTTACCCTTGCTCGATCTTTAAGCAAAAATGAGCAGTTGCAAGTGGAGATGCGAGTAGGGATCAAACCAGCAGAACAAGCGGTGACTTCTGTTACACCAACTGCAACGCCACCGCAAGAAACGCAAGCTACTGCATTACGTTCTGGACTTACTGAAACGCTCACCTTTGATAACTTTGTTCAAGGGAAGTCTAACCAACTCGCTAAAGCCGTTGCTCAACAGGTTGCAAGTAACCCTGGTGAAAGCCACTGCAATCCATTTTCATTATATGGCGGAACAGGTCTTGGTAAAACGCACTTGTTGCACGCAATCGGTAATGAAATTTTAAAGCAAAACCCGAATGCGAGAGTGGTTTATATTCACTCAGAGCGTTTTGTGCAGGATATGGTCAAAGCGATTAAAGCGAACACCATTGAGAATTTCAAAAAATTCTATCGCTCTCTTGATGTGTTGATGATTGACGATATTCAGTTTTTTGCGAACAAAGAGGCAACGCAAGAGGAATTTTTCCACACATTTAACTCGTTATTTGAACGAAGCAAGCAGATTATTGTGACTTCCGATGTATTTCCGAAAAACATTGAAAATATAGAAGAACGTATCCGCTCTCGTTTGAGTTGGGGAGTAAATGCGGCGATTGAACCGCCAGAGTTGGAAACTCGTGTGGCAATTTTAATGAAAAAAGCGGAAGAACGAGGCATTGAGTTAAGTGAAGATGTCGCCTTTTTCCTTGGGCAAAAACTCAGAACGAACGTGCGTGAATTAGAAGGGGCGTTAAATCGTGCAATTGCGTGGAGCAATTTCACCAGCCGTCAGATCACAATTGATGCGGTACGAGAAGCCTTAAAAGATCTGATTGCCTCTTACGATCACTTAATTACCATTGAGAATATTCAGAAAACCGTCGCTGAGTATTACAATATCAAAATGGCGGATTTAAAATCAAAAAGTCGTACACGTTCCGTAGCTCGCCCACGCCAAATGGCAATGGCATTAGCAAAAGAGCTGACTAACTACAGTTTGCCTGAAATCGGACGTGAATTTGGCGGACGTGATCACACAACGGTGATGCACGCCTGCAAAACCATTAATGAGCTAAGAGATACTGATAACAGTATCCAAGAAGATTACACCAATTTAACACGCAAATTATCGTCTTAAGGAATTGTTATGCAATTTACTATTACCCGTGAGCAGTTACTCAAGCCGTTACAACAGGTTTGTGGCGTATTAACCAGTCGTCCAACATTACCTGTAATCAACAACATTTTGCTAGAAATTGAAGGAAGCCGTTTATCTTTAACGGGAACTGATTTAGAGGTAGAACTTACTACCCAAGCGGAGCTGTTTGAAGCGGTCAGTTTCTCAGGAAAATTTACTATTCCTGCGAAAAAGTTTTTAGATATTTGTCGTAGCTTACCTGATGATAGCGTAATTTCGGTGCAGTTTGATGAAGATCGTGTATTTATCCGTGCAGATCGCAGTAAGTTCAATCTGGCGACCTTACCTGCTTCGGATTATCCAAGTTTAATGGACTGGAAACCTGAAGTCGATTTCACAATTGAACAAGCGACTTTAGCACGTTTAATTGAAGCAACTCAATTTTCAATGGCAAACCAAGATGCCCGTTACTTCTTAAATGGTATGAAGTTTGAAACTGAAGGCAACTTATTGCGTTCAGTAGCAACGGACGGACACCGCCTTGCAGTCTGCACAATGGCATTAAATCAAGAGCTTTTAACCCATTCTGTGATTGTGCCACGCAAAGCAGTGTTAGAGTTAGTCCGCTTGGTGGGACATAATAACGAAAGTGTTCGCTTAGAAATCGGTACAAGCAACCTGCGTGTATCAATGAACGGCATTGTGTTTACATCAAAACTGATTGATGGACGTTTCCCTGATTACCGCCGAGTGTTGCCACGCAATGCAGATCGTATTTTAGAGGCAGATGCAGAGGTGTTAAAACGTGCTTTGGTGCGTGCGGCGATTTTGTCAAACGAACGTTTCCGTGGCGTGCGTTTAGCCTTAAATCAAAATCTGTTAAAAATTACGGCAAATAACCCAGAGCAAGAAGAAGCAGAAGAGATCATTGATGTCTCTTATCAAAGTGCAGAGATGGAAGTGGGCTTTAATGTGAGCTATTTGTTAGATGTGCTGAATACATTAAAATGCCAGCGTGTACGTATTAGCCTTGTAGATGCAAGTTCAAGCTGTTTAATTGAAGATTGCGATAATGCTACGGCGGAATATGTGATTATGCCGATGAGATTGTAACTTCAGATGTAGTTATATTTGGAGAAATAAAATGGAATACTTAGCCCCATTTATTCAAATTGTGGTTGGCTTTTTTAGCTTTATGTTAGTGTTGCGAACTTGGCTACAGTTCTGTCGAGTTGATCCTTATATGCCGATTTCACAAACGTTAATGCGTTTAACCAACCCTGTGTTAAACCCGCTAAGCAAGCTGATCCCAACGGTAAAAGGAATTAATTTTGCTGCGTTGCTTTTAGCTGCAGGGATTGTGGCATTACAATTTGTGTTATTCGGTGTTGATGTACCAAGAGCTGTGCTTATCGGCTTATTAAGTATCGTCAAAACCTTTGGGCAAATTCTCTTTTTTACCACCTTAATTCGAGCTTTAATGAGCTGGGTAACGCAGGGAAACCACCCGTTAGATTATACCGTTGCTCAAATTACTGAGCCTGTACTTGGTATTATCCGTAAAATTTTACCGAAAACGGGAATGTTAGACTTCTCTGTAATGGTGCTTGGTTTTGCGTTGCTCTTTATTAATAGCTTGTTTTACCAAGTCTTTGGACAACTATGGGCTGTGGCGTAATGCAAGCGGTCGAATTTTGTGAAAATCCGCAAGGTATCCGCTTGCGGATTTTTTTACAACCGAAAGCAAGTCGAGATCAAATTGTCGGTTTACACGATAACGAACTCAAAATTGCTATTACCGCTCCCCCTATTGATGGGCAGGCAAATGCTCACTTGCTTAAATATCTGAGTAAGCTATTTAAAGTCCCGAAAAGCAGTATCGTGTTAGAAAAGGGTGAACTACAACGCCATAAGCAAATTTTTGTGCCTGAACCGAAGCTCATTCCAAAAGAGATTGAAGTATTAGGCTGAACACTGAAAAATTTCTATTTTTCCATAGCAAAACGGCGATAAAACTGCTAATTTACACCTATTGAAAACCATTCTTAATTGAGAGAGAAATTGAAATGTTATTTGCGGTATTGACCATTGTGGCTTATTTAGGTGCTTTATTATGGATTATGCCAACACTTGCTCATCTTGATACGGATAAACAACCGAATATCCGTGCAGTATTGCTTTTGGGCTTAGCTGCTGTACTTTGCCATATTATTAGCATTTCTCAACATCTGGTTGTCAATGGTGGACAAAATTTTACCATTGTAAATGTTGCATCTCTGATCAGTGTGATTATTAGTGCTGTGGCGACTTTCGCTTTAACTCGATGGAAAACGGTGTGGTTTCCATTGTCTGTGATTTATCCGCTTGGTATTGTTACTGTCACCTTATCTACCTTTGTCGCAGGCAGTTTTATTAAACAGCTGTCCGAAAATCTAGGGTTAATGCTCCATTTAGGCATTGCCATTGCTTCTTATGCGTTATTTTTTATCGCTCTACTTTATGCGGCTCAACTTAAATGGTTAGATAAAAATCTTAAAAGTAAGAAAATGGCATTTTCTCCCGTCGTACCTCCGTTAATGACCGTTGAACGTCACTTTTTTACCTTAACAATGGTGGCTCAAGGATTGCTCACAGTCGCCCTTGTCACAGGAATGATCTACTTACACAACTTCTTTGCACCAGAGCATATTCATAAGGCGATTTTTTCTTTCATTGCGTGGATTGTGTATAACATCTTATTATTGGGGCAATGGAAACTCCGCTGGCGAGGAAATCGGGTGCTAATTTATTCAATTTCAGGTATGATACTGCTTTCGGTTGCCTATTTTGGCAGTCGAATGGTGTAATACCACTAAGGTAGCGGTTAGATTTGTTCTCTGTGTTGCAAATTTTTTTATTCATCTAACCGCTTGTGACTAACGAACATAGGACTTTTATTTTGGACACGATCCCCCTGAGTAGTTTATTCATCACACTAGCTATTCTTCTATTGCTTTCTGCATTCTTCTCCGGCTCTGAAACAGGGCTAATGTCGTTAAACCGCTACCGTATGCGCCACCTTGCTGATAAAGGGCATAAAGGGGCAAAACTTGCTGAAAAACTGTTATCGAGAACAGATGTTTTATTAAGTTTAATTTTAATCTGTAATAACCTTGTCAATATTGCCGCTTCCGCAATTGCAACAATGATTGGTATGCAATTATCCGGTGAAGCAGGTGTGGCGATTGCAACGGGATTGCTCACTTTTGTAATGCTGGTCTTTTCTGAAATCTTACCTAAAACGATTGCGGCTCTTTATCCTGAGCGAGTGGGTTTTTTAGTCAGTTATGTTTTAGTTCCACTGCAAAAAGTCCTAATGCCAGTGGTCTTTTTTATGAATATGATTATTAATGGCTTGATGAAATTATTCCGTATCCGCAAGTCTGAAAAATCAGGGTTAAGTGCAGAAGAACTACGAGGTGTCGTACTTGAGGCAGGGAAATTTATCCCTACCGCTCACCAAGAGATGTTGGTATCAATTCTTGATATGGAAAAAGTGACTGTTGATGACATTATGGTGCCTCGCAATGATATTGGCAGCATTGACATTGACGATGATTGGAAATCCATTATGCGTCAGCTCACAGGGGCAGCGCACGCTCACGTTGTGATTTATAAAAGCGATATGGATAAAAACCTACTCGGTATGTTGCGTGTTCGAGAGGCATTTCGCTTAATGTTAGAGCGTAATGAATTTACCAAAGAGCAACTTATCCGTGCAGTAGATGAAATCTACTTTATTCCAGAAGGAACGCCATTAAATACACAATTGATGAATTTCAAAAATAACAAAAAACGTATCGGTTTAGTGGTTGATGAATATGGTGATATTAAAGGGTTGATTACACTTGAAGATATTTTAGAAGAAATCGTGGGGGAATTTACTACTTCAACTGCACCATCATTGGAAGAAGAAGTGAAGCCACAATCAGATGGCTCTGTACTGATCGAAGGCTCAGCTAATTTACGCGACTTAAATAAACTCTTTGACTGGAATTTGCCATTAGATGAAGCCAGAACCTTTAATGGATTAATTTTAGAGCATCTTGAAAAAATCCCTGACGAAGATACGCAATTTACCTTGCTTAATTTAAAGGTCACGGTACTTGAAGTATCTGATAATATGGTGAAGTTGGCGAGGGTTGAGCCGATTTCAAAATAACACAACTTTCCCTTGAGGTTTTATTTGGTTAATATTATGTGACAATTAAGTTCTACATAATACTAACAAACATAGTATACAAAACTATTGGTGGATACTGGCTTAAAACCTCGTACTATACCGCTTTTAATATCCAATAGTTATGCATTTCCAAACAATAAAGAAACTCCTTTAAATAAAACTAATTTAATTCAAGTTGGGGATCCGAATGATTTTTATCAAATTAGACAGGTAGAGCTTGCAACTTTAACAAAAATAACTACAATACGCGCTCTTTTCAAGACATCTTATCTAATGCCGACTTAGCTCAGTAGGTAGAGCAACTGACTTGTAATCAGTAGGTCACCAGTTCGATTCCGGTAGTCGGCACCATTTTTCTCTATTCAATCACACTACCTCTTCCTAAACATTCCACCCAGTGCACCTAAACCACCAAGACCACCGCCCATCATTCCTTTCATACCACGCATCATTTTCGCCATACCGCCTTTACGCATTTTTTTCATCATACGTTGCATTTCGTCAAACTGTTTGAGCAGTTTATTCACATCTTGCACTTGCGTTCCTGAACCTAACGCAATACGGCGACGGCGTGAACCTTTGATAATGTCAGGGTTAGCACGCTCTTTCAGGGTCATTGAGTTGATGATTGCTTCCATTTTGATGAACATTTTGTCATCGACTTGATTTTTAACGTGATCCGGTAAATTCTTCGCCCCAGGTAATTTATCAAGCATCGACATCATTCCGCCCATTTTTTTCATTTCCACCAACTGTTCACGGAAATCATCAAGGGTAAAATCATCGCCTTTCTTGAATTTTGCCGCCATTTTTTCGGCTTTTTCCTGATCGACAGAACGTTGTAAATCTTCAATCAACGACAGCACATCGCCCATACCTAAAATGCGTGAAGCGATACGATCAGGGTGGAACGGCTCAAGGGCATCGGTTTTCTCGCCAACCCCTAAGAATTTAATCGGTTTGCCGGTAATTTGACGAATAGATAAAGCCGCACCGCCACGAGCATCACCATCTACTTTGGTTAAAATTACCCCCGTAAGCGGCAAGGCTTCGTTAAAGGCTTTTGCCGTGTTTGCCGCATCTTGACCCGTCATTGCATCGACAGTAAACAAGGTTTCAATCGGGTTTAACACCGAGTGAATTTGCTGGATCTCTTCCATCATCTCGCCATCAACGTGCAAGCGACCTGCGGTATCGACAATTAACACATCAAAGAAATTGAGTTTGGCGTGTTTTAATGCTGCTTCGGCAATGTCTACCGGTTTTTGCGAGGTTTCTGTCGGGAAGAAATCGACTTTTAACGCTTCAGCCAACGTTTGAAGCTGTTTAATCGCCGCTGGACGATAAACGTCGGCAGACACCACAAGCACTTTTTTCTTATGGCGTTCTTTCAAGAATTTCGCCAATTTACCAACAGACGTGGTTTTACCAGCCCCCTGCAAACCAGCCATTAAAATTACCGCTGGCGGTTGGGTGGCAAGGTTCAGCCCTTCATTTGCTTCGCCCATCGCTTTTTCAAGCTCAGCTTGCACGATTTTCAGGAACTCCTGCCCCGGTGTTAAGCTTTTATTGACTTCTTCACCAATAGCACGCTCTTTGACTTTATTGATAAACTCACGTACCACAGGCAAAGCCACATCGGCTTCTAGCAACGCAATACGCACTTCACGCAGGGTATCTTTAATGTTATCTTCGGTTAAACGCCCTTTCCCCGTAATGTTTTTCAGGGTTTTAGACAGTCTGTCGGATAGGTTCTCAAACATAATCTTTTCTCTATTTGCAAAATTTTGGCTTAATCTGACCGCTTGTATCCCCCCTTCCGCCTTCGGCACCTTCCCCCGTTTGCGAGGGAAAGGAAGTCAGGGATGAAATGTTGGCATTATACAAAAAAAGAACGAAAGAGGGGGATTAGATCACAGAAAGTTATACATTCATCAGAAAACTCAAAATCTTTTTAAAGAACTTCGATGTTGAATTTTCGTTTGTACCAGTTCCCCTCTTTGAGCTTCGAGAGGTTAGGGGAGATTTGGCAGAATATACAACTTCTCTTTCCTTGATGTAAAACTGCTTTATTCTTTATAACAATTCTTCTAGAATAAGTCGATTTTTTTACAATATGAGTATGCTATGTCGAAATCTATTTGTATCATCACCGGTAGCACCTTAGGCGGTGCGGAGTATGTCGCCGATCATCTCAATGATGTTCTCACTGAACAAGGCTATCAAGTTGAGCTGTTTAACCAAGCCGAATTAGCCGATATTCAACATCAAACTGCCCTGTTAGTCGTCACATCAACACACGGTGCAGGAGAACTGCCTGAAAATATCCAACCCCTTTTCCAACAACTTGCCGAAAGCAATCTTGATCTCAGCCAGATGAAATTTGGGGTTGTCGGATTAGGCAGTTCCGATTACGACACTTTCTGCAATGCCGTCAATCTTGTTGAACAAGGCTTAACTGCCAAAGGGGCGACACAAGTATGCGAATCTCTACGCATTGACGTGGTGAATAATTTTGACCACGATGGAAGTGCGGAAGAATGGCTTCCAGCTTTTACTTCAACCTTATAACAAGGACTAAACTATGAAAAAGCTACTAGGTACTCTCTTTATGTTATCAGTGAGCATATAAAATTTAAGGCATAGTAGACAAAAGCGTTGGTAAAAAGTGGGCTAAAGCCTTATAGCACAAGGCTTTAAGCCCACTTTTTTGGAATATAAACAAAAAACTGTCCTTTTTGCCTTAAGAACAATATCCAAAAGTATCACTGTTCCATTAGAACTATTCAACGTTATATTGAAAAATCCCCCAAAGCTAAATTAATTCCTTTACAACAAACCTATCTCAATATTATTTCAGACGTGACCTTCTTTGGTCGTGAATTTGGTGTATCAGTTTTAATAGATACCTTATCTAAATCACCGCTTTCATTAGATTTCCGCCTATTATTTCTAGCTTTTATTGATAAAAGTTGAAAAATCCTTGTTATTTTATTCTTAGTTTTGTGCAACGCATTGTTTTTTTTTTTTTTTTTACAATGAGGTGGGGGAAAGATATTTTTGAGATTTCCCCTTTCGTTTGGACGATGGGGGCATTTGTGCATCCTGAAAATGTAAATAAAGGTTTACGATGTTTTATTAGGAAAAGTAGTAGAAAAGTTTATTATGAATAAAATATTTAGAGTTATTTGGAGTCATGCTCAACAGGCTTGGGTGGTTGTATCTGAGTTAGTAAAGTCTCATACTAAAACATCCACTTGCACGGATAAAAGAGCTCAAGTATGCACTTCAGATTATTTTTTAGATAAACAGCAAGATAAATTTAAATTAAGTCTTTTAAGTCTAGTATTAATTGCCATCGGGAGTAGTTCAGAAGCGGAAGGGAGAACTGCTATCTTAGGCGAAGGGGCCCGTGCGACAGGTGAACAAGCAATTGCAATAGGTAACCTTGCTAGTGCAAGTAAGTCACAATCTATTGCTATCGGGGCAGATGTCAAAGCGGAGGGGTATGGCTCCATATCAATCGGTGGAGATGATTTAAATACAACGAAATATCAAAATAGTAACTATTCCAGAACAACAACTACGATTGGTAAAGCCTCTATTGCTATTGGGGGTATGTCTGTGGCTGTGGGCGAAGGATCTATTGTTGTAGGTCCTATAGCATATGCAAGTAATGTTGAAGGCATTGCTATCGGTGCGAGTAGTAAGTCTACCGCTGATTACGGTATTGCGGTTGGTGGTAATGCAAATGCTGGAAGCTACGCCATTGCTTTTGGTAAAAGTGCTACTGCAAGTCAAGTAGGAGCTTCCGCATTCGGTGAAAACGCAAAAGCAACCGCAGAGCGTGCAACAGCATTGGGGAATAATGCGAGAGCAGATATGAAATATGGCGTTGCTCTAGGTTATCAATCCAGTACTAGTCGTGATTCAGGGCAAGCAGGTTGGACACCAGATAATACAAATTATTCTATTAACGGAAGTACATTATCTGCTACGCATGCAGCGGTAACAGTAGGTAATGACACCTCCGTCACTCGTCAAATTACCAGTGTTGCTGCAGGTACAGCAGATACTGACGCAGCAAACGTAGCACAATTAAAAGCACTGACTTTAAAGATCAGTGGCGATAAAAATACGCAGGGTCACACAACATTTTATAACGAAACGCTCTCAATTGTAGGGGCTGATGGTATTAGTACGGCAGTTGAGCAGGGAAATGGCAATACAAGAATTACCGTTACTGGCTCAAAAACGTATTTTCATACTAACTATGACGATCAGTCTCAAGGTCAGGGAGATCCTACGACTAATTTCGGCACAATTACTGACAAAGCTGGAGCTACAGGAACCTATGCAATAACAGCAGGGGTAAATGCCTCTGCGACTGGAAATTATGGTATTGCGATGGGGTATAAGAGTAAGGCTGGTGCTTATGCTGTTGCTCTTGGTAGTGAATCGAAAGGTGCTGGGGCAGATTCCATTGCGATAGGTAATCTTGCGAGAACAACAGGGGTAGACTCTGTTGTTGTGGGTGCCCATATCAATGTGACAGGTCAAAAATCAGTGGCAGTTGGACGCCAAGCAAATGCTAGAGATTATTCTACTGCCTTGGGTTATCAAGCCTCTGCCAATGGTACGTACTCTGTTGCTGTGGGTGAAAATGCCACGATAAATGTAAATGCTGCTAGATCAACCGCACTTGGTCATAATACCGTTGTCACCGTGGGTGGCGGTGTGGCATTAGGTTATGGATCTAATGCAAGTACAGCTGGCGGTGTAGTGGGGTTAAAACAAGCTCATTCTGTCACAACGGGAACAAGCACTGAAGCTAACGGCTTTAAATCCACACAAAAGGTTGATGGTAATAATATTGGTGCAGTTTCTGTCGGTGGAGGCTCAGGTAATAAACTCATCAATCGCCAAATCACCAACGTTGCGGCTGGTAAAGAATTAACCGATGCAGTAAACGTGGCACAACTTAAATCTTTGACGATGAAAATTGCAGGCGATACAGGCAATTCTAATAATGAGAAAGTGGGTATTTGGGATGGTACGCTTAAAGTGCTAGGCACAAATGGCGAAATCAAGACCAAAGCGTCTGGCTCAACCATTACAGTATCCCTAGATGATGCAATCAAAACTCAACTCCATAATGCTCGAGCAGGAAGTTTGATATTCAAAGGCGAAAAAACAGGTACAGGTACAACAAATGATACTTCGGGTCAAAAATGGAAGGCTAACGAAGATAAGACCGTTACCATTACAAGTAACGCAACATACCAAAACGGTGGTGGTGTTCGATACAAAGGCGATAACATTGAAATTTATCGTAAAAATCTAGAATTCCATGTGTTGATGAAAGATGCACCAACATTCAGCAGCGTTCAATATGGCGATAATGGACCTAAGATTACCAGCACCACTGGCGGTAATCTAAAAGTAACAGGTACAGACGGCACTTCCCCAGTTAAGATCACCAATTTAGCACAAGGTACACAAAATAACGATGCGGTGAACTACATGCAATTTTCAAATGCTGGTTGGAAACTTGCAATTGCTCCGGGAACGGGGGGTCAAGCAACTCCACCTGGGGCACATCTTATCAAAATAAACGATACCGTAACCTTTACCGCTGGAAATAATATTAAATTAGAACAAGCGGGCGGAAATATTACGATTTCTACGATTGGTAAGTTAATTAAAACGACTGAAAGCCTAGAAAATGGCGATCTAAAAATTATCTATACAGATAATTCGCATAACATTATCAAGAAAGGTGAAAAAGGAGATACAGGTCCTAGAGGTGAAACAGGCCCAGCGGGTCCAGCGGGACCACGAGGACCTGTGGGTCAAGCAGGGCCTAGGGGTGAGCGAGGCCCTGCAGGTGTAGCTGGACCTAAGGGTGAGAAAGGTGATCCAGGACCAAAAGGCGAAGCTGGTCCAACAGGTCCTAGGGGTCCAGTGGGACCACAAGGACCGCAAGGAACACCGGGTACTCCGGGACAGAAGGGGGATAAAGGCGATCCAGGACCTGCGGGTCCAGCAGGGCCTAGGGGTGAGCGAGGCGAACCAGGACAAACGGGTCCAGCAGGACCACGAGGCCCTGCGGGTCCAACAGGGGCTAAGGGTGAACCGGGTCCTGAAGGTAAACAAGGTATTCAAGGACCTGCGGGTGAGCGAGGCCCTGCAGGTACAGCTGGACCTAAGGGTGAGAAAGGTGATCCAGGACCAAAAGGCGAAGCTGGTCCAATGGGTCCGAGGGGTCCAGAGGGTCCAGCAGGGCCTAGGGGTCCAGTGGGTCCGAAAGGTGAAACAGGAGATCAAGGTCCGATGGGTCCGGCAGGCCCAGCGGGAGAGCGAGGAGAAACTGGCCCTGCAGGTGCAGCTGGCCCTGCGGGACCACGAGGTGCACCTGGTCCTGCAGGTCCAAAAGGAGAGGCAGGAGCAAAAGGCGATAGGGGTGCCCGTGGTGAAGCAGGACCAATGGGCCCTCAAGGTCCTAGAGGTGAGCAAGGTCTAAGAGGTGAACAAGGCCCAGCGGGTCCTAGAGGCGAAACTGGTTTAACAGGTCCGAGGGGTCCAGTGGGACCACAAGGTGCACCTGGTCCTGCGGGTCCAAAAGGAGATGCAGGAGAAAAAGGCGATAAGGGTGCCCGTGGTGAAGCAGGACCAATGGGCCCTCAAGGTCCTAGAGGTGAGCAAGGTCTAAGAGGTGAACGAGGCCCAGCGGGTCCTAGAGGCGAAACTGGTCCTGCGGGTCCAGTCGGTGCTCAAGGTCCAACAGGTCCGATGGGTCCAGCAGGCCCAGCGGGAGAGCGAGGCGAGCAGGGTCCAAAAGGTGATACAGGTGAGAGAGGTGCAACTGGCCCTGCGGGTCCAGCGGGGCCACGAGGTGCACCTGGTCCTGCAGGTCCAAAAGGAGAGGCAGGAGCAAAAGGCGATAGGGGCGAAACTGGCCCTGCGGGTCCAGCAGGGGCTAAGGGTGAGCGAGGCCCTGCAGGTGAAACTGGACCTAAGGGTGAGAAAGGTGATCCAGGACCAAAAGGCGAAACTGGTCCAACAGGTCCAGTGGGTCCAGCAGGACCAGCGGGAGAGCGAGGCGAGCAGGGTCCTAGGGGGGAACAAGGTGCAACTGGCCCTGCGGGTCCAGCAGGACCACGAGGCCCTGCAGGTGCAGCTGGACCTGCGGGCCCAGCAGGGCCTAGGGGTGACCGAGGAGAAACTGGTCCTGCGGGTCCAACAGGGGCTAAGGGTGAACAGGGTCAAAAAGGAGATACAGGTCCAATGGGGCCTGCTGGTCCAAAAGGTGATGCAGGTCCTAGAGGCGAAGCTGGTCCTGCTGGAGCAACAGGACCACAAGGTCCAAAAGGAGATAATGGAGCTACAGGTCCTAGGGGAGAGAAAGGTGAACCTGGCCCTGCGGGTCCGATTGGTCCAGTGGGTCCAGCAGGGGCTGCTGGTCCAGCAGGCCCAGCGGGAGAGCGAGGCCCTACGGGTCCTAAAGGAGATGCAGGTCCAAAAGGAGATACAGGTCAGAAAGGAGAAACTGGCCCTGCGGGTCCAGCAGGGGCTAAGGGTGAACCGGGTCCTAGAGGTGAGCAAGGTATTCAAGGACCTACGGGTCCAACGGGACCACAAGGACCGCAGGGAACAGCGGGTATTCAGGGACCTAAGGGTGAGCGAGGAAATGTGAGTGTCAGCGGTTTACCGATCGAGTATGCAACGGAAGACGGCAAATCAATTATCAATATGGGCGGTAATTTCTATTTGGAAGAACCTGCTAAAGATGGTTCGATTAAGTTAATTCCAGTGGTGAATGTTAAAGGTAAATTCTCAACCAAAACGCAAAATCCAGATGGCAGTATTACGCTTAAGTCATTAGCAGTAAAAGTGAATTTGGCAAATGAAACTCCGATGGTATTAGGTAATGTCGCTGAAGGGGTAGCAGATACGGACGCTGTTAATGTGAAACAGTTGAAATCTGCGAAAACTGAAGTGGAATCTACCGATCACAGTGTGGTGATTAAAGAGCGTCAGGGCGATAATCAGCAAATCGTGTATGATTTGGCGGTTGCTAAAACGAAACTCACTGCCTCTAAGGATAAACGCACCATTAGTGCAGCAGATAAAGGCAACCATTTTGCGACAGGAGATGAAGTCGCAGTAGCAATTAATACCGCAACAGCAGCCGCAAGAACCGAAGTTGAAGCGGGTAAAAATGTGAAAGTGACTTCAAAAACGGGGGCAAATGGTCAGAATATTTACAATGTGAGCGTGTTTGGAGATTTAAGCGACATTACTTCAATTAGTAATGGCGATACGAAAGTATCTTTAGGTAAAGATAAGCAAGGAAATCCAGTTGTAAATATGAATGGTGCCAGAATTACCAACGTTGGAGATGGTAGTGCTGAGGGCGATATTGTGAATGTTCGTCAGCTCAACAAAGTGGTTTCTTCTGTGAATGCAGGATTTAATCAATTATCAAGAGATATTGTTAATGCAAGAGCGGGTATTGCTTCTGCTGGGGCGATGGCTAATTTGCCACAAATTTCTTTACCAGGTAAAAGTGCTATTTCTGTTTCTAATGCACAATATCGCAGGCAATCTGCCTATGCTATAGGTTATTCCAAAATTTCTGATAATGGCAAATGGCTTATTCGAGCGTCTGTTAGCAGTAATACTCAGCGGGATACTATGATTGGAGGAGGGGTAGGTTTTGTGTGGTAATCTAGCACCTATAATTAGGTATAGTAGACAAAAGTGTTGATAAAAAGTGGGCTAATTTGTCTACTATGCCAAATTTAAGGGGCTGACCTAGATTAGCTAGCATACTAATCTAGGTCAGCCCCATTATTTAATATCTATCTCAATTGATCTCTTTATTGGTATCATCAAAATATTGATTCATTTCAAAAGCGGGTTTTTGTTGTTGAGAATGCCCAATAATTCGAGCAGGGACACCAGCTGCAGTGGCATATTCAGGCACCGCTTGTAATACAACCGAATTTGCCCCAATTTTTGAGTAACGACCAATCTCAATATTACCTAAAATTTTAGCCCCAGCCCCAATCATCACGCCTTCACGAATTTTCGGGTGGCGATCTCCGTGTTCTTTACCTGTACCACCTAGCGTTACACCTTGCAAAATAGACACATCGTTTTCGATCACCGCCGTTTCTCCCACCACAATCCCCGTGGCGTGGTCTAACATAATGCCACAACCAACACGAGCCGCAGGGTGAATATCCACATCAAAAGCAACGGAAATCTCATTTTGCAGATAAATAGCCAACGCTTTTCGCCCTTGTTGCCACAAATAATGGGTGACTCTATAGCTTTGCAAAGCGTGATAACCTTTGAGATAAAGCAAAGGCGTACTCCATTTATCGACCGCAGGATCTCGAGTACGAACAGCTTCAATATCGCAGGCAGCACTGGCAATAATTTGCGGATCTGCTTGATAGGCTTCTTCAATGATCTCTTTTAATGCAATTGCCGGCATAATCGCATTTGCCAGTTTGTTTGCCAAAATATAGCTTAACGCATCGCCTAAATGATGATGTTTCAGAATGGTTGCGTGAAAAAAACTGGCAAGCATCGGCTCACTATTTGCAAGCTCTTGTGCTTCATTACGAATATTCTGCCAAAGAAGATCAAGCGGTTGGTTTGTCATCTTTATTCCCCTTTTCGTTCACGACCTAAAAGCGTTTTAGCAACATCACTGGCGTGCTTGCCACAGAACAACATCTGATAAATTTGTTCCACAATCGGCATCTCAATGCCTTGTTTTTGAGCCAGTAAATAGGCCTCTTTGGTATTATAAAACCCCTCAACAACCTGCCCAATTTCAGCCATCGCCTCTTGAGCATTTCTCCCTTGTCCAAGCATTAAACCAAAACGGCGGTTGCGAGATTGATTGTCGGTACAGGTTAGCACCAAATCACCAAGCCCTGCCATACCTATAAAGGTGGTGGGATTTGCCCCTAAAGACAGCCCTAGACGACTAATCTCTGCTAATCCCCGTGTAATTAATGCAGTGCGAGCATTTGCCCCAAAGCCCATTCCATCTGAAATCCCTGTACCAATCGCAATCACATTTTTAATCGCCCCACCGAGCTGTACGCCAACCATATCACTATTCAAATAAACCCGAAAGGCTTTTGAGCAATGAATACGCTGTTGCATTTCATCGGCAAACTGAGGATCAGTGGAAGAAAGAGCAATAGCAGTCGGCAATCCTTGAGCTAACTCTTTTGCAAAAGTCGGCCCAGAAAGCACCGCTAGCGGATAGCGATCACCTAAAATTTGCAAAGCCACTTCTTGCAACAATCTTCCAGTGTCTCGCTCTAACCCTTTTGTCGCCCACATAATACGATGTTCAGAAGTTAATAACGGTTGAATTTGTTGTAGAACTTCAGAAAAAACGTGGCTAGGCACGACAATTAAAATATCTTTTGAGCGAGTTAATGCCGTTGCAAGATCGCTTTCAATCTCTAATGCCTCTGGAAATGGAATACCGGGTAGAAACTCCTCATTCATACGCCTTACAGCCATTTGAGCCATTTTTTGCGGATTATGTCCCCAAAGGTATGTTTTATGCCCATTACGAGAAAGTGCAATCGCCAGTGCAGTGCCGTATGAACCAGCACCGAGTACGGTAATGGGGGCTGAATATATTTTTTCCATAAAAATATCTTAATTATTTATAATATACTTATTAACTAATTTATATATGATAATCTCTAAAAGCGATATATTACAGTTATCAAATAAATATTTCACCTAATGATTCATGGGGATAAAAGAAGTCTTTATAGTTTTTAACGATTTTACTCATTTATGGAGTAAATTTAATAATGACGAAGAATATCTTAAGGAAGGTCTAATAATATGTAAGACTAACTAGCCATGATGCTAAAAATGTAATAAGACTATTCCTATTGAATTATCTCTAAGTTTCCATAACTATTAAAATGTTTATATATTAGACGTGTGACCGTATTTTTAATTTTTAATTTTTACTAACTAAACCAACTCCCCACAGAACCGGTACCCTTCACCGTGAATAGTCACGATAATTTCTGGGGTATTTGGGTGATCTTCAAAGTGTTTACGGATACGGCGGATCGTCACATCAACGGTACGATCGTGAGGTTTCAATTCACGTCCCTTCATTTGTTTTAACAGATCTTCACGGGTCTGGATTTTCCCTGGATTTTTACAGAAGTGAAGTAAGGCTCTAAACTCACTACGAGGAAGTTTAATTACCTCATTTTCAGGGTTAATCAAACTGCGACTATTTACATCTAAAGTCCAGCCATTAAAGCGATAACTTTCGGTATTGTGTGGATCTTTTACCGTTTTGTCTTTTTCCGCCATTGTGCGTTGCAATAAGTTTCTGGCACGAATAGTGAGTTCACGAGGATTGAACGGCTTAGTAATGTAATCGTCAGCCCCGATCTCTAGCCCTAAAATTTTATCCACTTCGTTATCACGTCCAGTCAAAAACATTAATGCAATATCAGTGTTTTCTCTGAGTTCTCGAGCAAGCATTAAGCCATTTTTGCCTGGTAAATTGATATCCATAATCACAAGGTTAATTTCGTGATTATCTAAGATGGTGTTCATTTCGTTGCCGTCAGTGGCTTCAAATACATCATAGCCTTCAGCTTCAAATATGCTTTTTAATGTACTTCTCGTAACAGCTTCATCTTCAACAATAAGAATTTGTGGGTTTTGCATTAGATTACCTTCAGTTTGTTTGAGTTGCCCTGCTACTATGACTGCGATAGCGAACAAATGTTGCAAAGTTGTAGTATTTTATCTCTGTTTTTTAGCATCATAAATACATTATTTTACATTTCTTTAGCTTCAATCAAAATCTGCTAAGAAATATTCGCGATGATTTTAACATTATTGTTAAAGTTTGACATATTCAAGCGGTAAGTTAAGTAAGTTTTTTACCAAACTCTCGGTCATTGCTCGATGGCTGAGTACCGCATATTTTTCAGCAAGAATAACCCTTGAAATTGTCACACCTTCTAAACCTTGCATTCGACGGAAATTTAAAGCACTTTGTAACGGCAAGAAACTTGGATTGAATGCCGCATTTTCTGCATAGCGTCCCGTGATAATCTGTTCACCACACTGTAATGCCACCCCACTCACCGCTTTACTATAAGGCGCATACGCAAGATTTGCCGCCGAAATTGCCGCTTGTTGTAACGCATCGCCACTTGCTTCAAAGCCATTTTGTTGAGGATCGAATAAAACCTTGTCAATCTGTAAATCTTTTGGTCCAAAAGCATCTGGCAGGTAACTGTGTAATAAATTATTTTGACTATGTGGTAAATGAATTTTTAGTTGTTTAGCACTATTGAGTTCATTCATAAATTGGCGACAGTGTCCGCAAGGAGTGTAGTTTACCACCATATCGGTTAATGCAGTTTCCCCTGCGATCCAAGCGTGTGAAACGGCACTTTGCTCTGCGTGAACAGTTTGTTGCATCGCATCGCTCTCAAATTCTTGATTTGCCCCAAAATAGAAATTCCCTGATTTGCCAATCGCCACAGCCCCTACAAAAAAATGAGAAACAGGCACTCTAGCGTAGCAAGCCGCAATAGGTAAGCATTCTAAAGCAAGTTCGACAGGGGATAGGTTGAATGTTTGACAAAATGTGGTGACTTGTTCTGCAGAAAAGTATGCTTTATTGTTTTGTCGAATTAACTGCTCCACAACCGCTTGAACAACAGGGCTTTGTTTTTCTGCAACAAGTTCGATTAAACGTTCTTGGATATCGATCATTGTAGGCATAGAATGCTCCTTTATGCTAAAAATTAGGGGCAAAAATTATAATGAGAAATCAATGGGATAACTGTGATCTAGATCGCATTTAGTAATAATAGTACGCTTTATCGTTCAACAATTACACCAACACTTGAGGATTGAGCAACTGCTTTAGGCTTGTGTAATTCAATGCGTAATGATTTCACCCCAAACTCGTGTTGCAGTAGATCAGCCACTCGATAAGCAACGGTTTCAACCAACTTAAACGGTGTATTTTCAACAAAATCAAGGATCTTTTGTGAAACTTCCGCATAATTTAAGCAGTATTGCACATCATCATCTGCGACGGCTCGGCTAAAATCCCACGCCATTTCAATATTGAAAACTAAACGTTGTTTAATGGTATGTTCCCACTCATAAGCCCCAATAGATGCAAAAGCGGTGAGTTCGTGAATAAAAACTTTATCAGTCATCGGATCTTTCCTTGTTTTTCTTTTTGAAAGTTAAGGTAAAATATAGCACAAAGTAAGCAACAAATAAGGGGAAAAAATGAGCGTTATTGCTTATTTACTGATTTTAGGGGCATATTTGCTTGGTTCTATTTCAAGTGCCGTCATTTTTTGTCGATTAGCAGGACTACCCGATCCACGAGAACACGGATCACATAACCCTGGGGCAACAAACGTCCTACGCATAGGCGGAAAGTTATCGGCATTAGGTGTTTTAATGGCGGACATCTTAAAAGGTATGCTCCCTGTTTCTCTTGGTTTTTATTTAGAACTGCCAATTTCGGTGATTGGCTTTATTGCTTTGGCAGCTTGTCTTGGACATATTTTCCCCGTTTTCTTTAAGTTCCGAGGTGGCAAAGGGGTTGCAACTGCCTTTGGAGCAATCATTCCAATGGGCTATTCAGTTGCTGGATTAGCGGTGGGAACGTGGTTGTTCGTTTTTTTGATTTCTGGTTATTCATCGCTAAGTGCAGTTATTACAGCATTGATCGTTCCACTTTATATTTGGTGGTTTAGCTCTGAATTAACATTCCCTGTCGCATTAGTTTGTTGTCTATTAGTCTATCGCCATCACGATAATATTCAGCGTTTGTGGCGAGGGCAGGAAGATAGGGGTTGGAAGAAAAAACATAGTAGACAAAATGGTTACTAAAAGTTGAATTAGCACTATATTACAAGGAATTAATCTACTTTTTGAAAACTATTTTGTCTATTACACTACCACTGTACCTATTATTATCTATTCAATACCACCAAATGTCGCTCTCCGACTAACTCAGGTACGTTCAATTTAATCACGTCCACCAACTCAATCGGTTTGCTCACTTCTGCCAACTCTTCTGGCTGATACTGTCCTTTTAACGCATAAAAGTGACCGCTTGTATTCGGCAAATGGTAGCACCAATCAACCATATCATTTAGAGAGGCAAAAGCTCGGCTTAATACGCCGTCAAATTGTTGCTGTTGATACTCTTCAACCCGACTTAGCACAGGAGTGACATTGGTGAGTTTTAGCTCACGAATGGCATTTTTGATAAAGGTAATGCGTTTGCCTAAGCTATCTAACAACACAAACTGCTTATCTGGATTGGCTATCGCCAGCGGAATACCTGGTAAACCAGGTCCTGTTCCAACATCAATAAACTGTTGTCCTTGTAAATGTTGGCTTACTACAAGGCTATCCATAATATGCTTAACCAACATTTCATCGGGATTACGCACAGAAGTGAGATTATACGCCTTGTTCCATTTATCCAATAATTTCACGAAATCAACCAACTGCTGTTTTTGCTGATCGGTCAAGGGAATGTTTGCTTGACTGAGCAAGCGGTCTAATTTGGCTAACATTTTGCAAATTCCTAAAATTGATTACTGTATTTTCACTATTTGTCACTGTTCCACTCACGCAGTTGTTCTAACAAAAATTGACTACTGTCTAAAAAGTCTGCGATACCATTATAGACTTCTAACGCTTTATTTTGATCGTAAGTGTGTGAGGTGATGTTTCGCATTTTTCGGTAGCCAATCCAATCATCGATATTTTCGATTAAACCATTTTTAGCCGCATCACGCAGAATATCTCGGAAGTTTTCAGCTTCAATTTCATCTTCTGAAATCGCCATTAACTTTAATTGGCGTTTCATCATTTTTAAACTGAGTTCATAGACAAACTCAAATTTCTGGATAGCACCAGCGATGAGTGTATCTTGAATAATCGGTTTTTGTTGATTAAACCATTGTTGATCGGCTAATTCAGCAAGCGTTTCATTCAAAGAAGAAAAGGCGTTTTCTAATGAACTGATCTCAAGTTGCTCTAGCATAATGTTCCTATTTTGGTTGCTTATGAGCGAGGATAAACCTCCCTCTACAAAAATTAGATTTTCTTTAGGTACGTGTTACATCATACAAAACGCCCTGTATAGCAGATAAAACAAAGCCCCACACAAGGCGGGGCTGTACAGGGTTCGCTTTATAACTGCTCTTGGGCCAGTAGCCTTCTGGCTGGACAAACGCTAGATTTCTCTATCCCTGCTTGTACGTTTTGTTGAAAACATTATAGTTGAATAAAGGGAGTAGTTCCACAAAAATATCACGTTACATAGTTTATTCAACGCTATATTTTACAACTCGCCTCTTTTCAACATTCCTTGCTTTTTCAAATTCACCAGCAAAATTGAAATCGCCGCCGGGGTAATGCCTGAAATACGACTGGCTTGTCCGATAGACACCGGGCGGTGTTGTATTAGCTTCGCTCGCACTTCGTTAGATAGGCTTTCCACTTTGTCATAATCAAATTCAGCTGGAATTTGCGTGTTTTCGTGGCGTTTATGGCGTTCGATCTCTTGTTGTTGATGTTCGATATAGCCTTGATATTTAATCGAAATTTCCACTTGCTCAGCGGCTTCTTTATCTTCAATCGCCGGCGCAAAAGGCGCAATTTGAGTTAAGGCTTCGTAAGTCACTTCAGGACGGCGAATTAAATCTTCACCGCTTGCTTCACGGGCGAGTGGGCTATTTAATAATGCATTCACTTCTACAAGATTTGCCATTTGCAAGTGTGCCCAGGTTTGTTTTAAGCGAGCTTTCTCTTTTTCGATGTTTTCCATCTTCTCGTTAAAACGCATCCAACGAGCTTCATCAATTAAACCAAATTGATGAGCAATCGGCGTTAGACGAGCATCAGCGTTGTCTTCACGCAACAACAAGCGATATTCCGCTCGGGAAGTAAAGACACGATACGGTTCTTTAGTGCCTAAGATGCAGAGATCATCTACCAATACGCCAGTGTAAGCTAAATCACGGGTTGGGAACCACGCTTCTTTTCCCTGTACCTGTAAACCGGCGTTAATCCCTGCCAATAAACCTTGTGCAGCGGCTTCTTCGTAACCCGTTGTGCCGTTAATTTGTCCGGCAAAGAATAAGCCGTCAATCGCTTTAGTTTCAAGGGTCGGTTTCAGATCACGAGGGTCGAAATAGTCGTACTCAATTGCATAGCCCGGTTTGATAATACGGGTGTTTTCCAACCCTTTCATTGAGTTTACAATCCCTATTTGTACATCAAACGGCAGACTGGTTGAAATACCGTTTGGATAGACTTCAATGGTGGTTAAGCCTTCTGGTTCAAGGTAGATCTGGTGGCTATTGCGATCACTAAAACGCATCACTTTATCTTCGATCGACGGACAATAGCGAGGACCGATCCCTTCGATAATCCCCGTATACATCGGGCTACGATCTAAACTATTACGGATCAAATCGTGGGTTTGTTCGTTAGTGTGAGTGATATAACACGGAATTTGACGAGGGTGTTGCTCAACGGATCCCATAAATGACATTACAGGCAATACGTCATCGCCGTGTTGTTTTGCCAATACATCAAAATTGATCGTGCGAGCATCTAAACGTGGTGGCGTACCTGTTTTTAATCGATCAACACGCAAATTAAGATCGCGTAAACGATCAGCCAACATTGTTGCAGCAGGATCACCTGCACGTCCGCCTGCGTAGTTATCTAAACCAATATGGATCTTACCCGCCAAGAAAGTACCTGCGGTTAAAATCACTGATTTCGCTTTAAAGGTTAAACCCATTTTAGTTACTGCACCAACCGCACGGTTATTTTCAACCAAAATATCCACGACTTCTTGTTGGAAAATATCTAAATTTGGCTGATTTTCTAATGCAGTACGCACCGCTTGGCGGTAAAGTACACGGTCTGCTTGCGCACGAGTGGCTCGAACAGCAGGGCCTTTTGAACTGTTTAAGGTGCGGAATTGGATCCCTGCTTTATCCGTTGCCGTTGCCATTAAACCGCCCATCGCATCAATTTCTTTGACTAAATGTCCTTTGCCGATCCCACCAATCGCTGGATTACAAGACATTTGTCCTAAGGTATCTACATTGTGTGTTAAAAGTAAGGTTTTTAAACCCATACGCGCAGGAGCAAGTGCAGCTTCAGTACCTGCGTGTCCTCCACCAACTACGATCACATCGTATATTTCACGATAAATCATCTTATTTGCCTTGATTAAATTCTGTTTAAATGAAAATTTGTCTATTCTACCTGAAAAAAGCAAGATCTGAAAAAAGGTTTTGATCTAAAGTGGGTATAGATCTTGAAGATGATCGCCGATCTTAATAAAAATAGATCTATTTATATAAAGATCTTTATTATTGTAGTTATTAGTCTTACGAAGAACTGTGAATAACTAAGAAATATGTAATAAATTCAATAAGATCTAAAGATAAAACGATTGTGATGATCTTGAAAAAGAGCAAGATCTTAGTTGTGGATAAAGTGGTAAGTTATCCACAGATGATATTTTTTGATAAGTTATTCAAGAATAGATCTCAAGATAAATACAGGAAAAAAGAGAGTTATCCACAGATGAAATGAATTACTTTTCTCTTTTTTTGAACAATATCTATTCTATTTATAATGTGACACAACTCACAGTTTTTAATGGATTAGCTTCTCTTTTAGAAAAAAATCCCTAAAATTTGTGCAGTTCGATTGTTTATGGATAAACTTTATGCAACATCGTCAGCAATTAATTTTAACTTATATTGAAACCTACCAAGAAGCGAGCGTGCAGGAGCTTGCAACACATCTCAACGTTTCTTTGGAAACCATTCGCCGTGATCTGAATAAAATGGCAAAGGAAGGCCTATTATATAGAACTCACGGTAGAGCTGTAAGCCATAAAAATCGAGATATTGGACGCTCTTTTGATGTTCGTCGCAGAATGAATAGTGATGTGAAAAAGTCTATTGCGGAAAACGTATTAGAGCATTTTTTTGCTGGAGCTGTGATAGGTTTAGATGCGAGTTCAAGCAGTTGGAATTTTGCACAACTCTTGCCTGATCTACCTTGTACGGTCGTTACCAGTTCTATGCATAATATTCGAGCATTAGCAAATAAAACCAGCATTGAGATCATTGCAACAGGTGGTGTGTATTCAGCGAAATATGATGCATTTTATGGATCTCTTTCGGAGCATCTACTTTCTCGTTTAAATATAGATATTGCCATTTGTTCTTGCACCAGTATTGCAGACGGTATTGTGTGGGAATCTAATGAAATGAATGCAATAGCTAAACGAAAAATGCTAGCAGCGAGTAAGAAAGTATTTTTATTAGCGGATCATTCAAAGTTTGAACGTAAAGATCTTATTCAGCTTTGTGATCTTTCTACAATTCACCATTTATTTACGAATCGTTGCCCTCCTGATTCTATTCAGATGCTTTGTAGGCAACATCAAATTAATATAACTATTTAAAGTAAAATAATAATGTAATGCTCAAATTTTGCCCTGCTTCTTTATTCCGCTAATCATAAATCTGGGTTTAGAAACAAGGCAATTTTGTTTTAAGTCTGCTATTTACTTACTTGAGTCTTGTTGTAATCAGGATGTTTTGGTCCAATAAGCAAACCACCGTTTTTCCCTAAGTGAACAAGATTTGATGTTGCAGGTGCTGCTATTTGATACCCTTTGTCTTTACTGGTATCCATTATTTGACTCACAGCTGCTTTAACTAGCATCACTAGCAGACCATCATTACTATTTGATGATCCTTGTGCGAAAGAACCAATCCCTTCCCATAAGGTTTTTCCAGTCTTGAGATCAACTAGTTTTCCTTCTAAGGATACTTTAGTTACGCTATCAATTAATTTATAGCTCGTGCCATATTCCTCAACATTCACATAGAAGATCGCATCTGCACCAAAAATTTCACGGATTTTGTTTGTTTTTGCTGAGCGGATTGCATTCCCATCAGTTAAACCATTCTGTTTGAATATTTCATCAACTAATGCAACAGGAAAAACATAGTAACCTAGCTCACCTAAAGGATAGCTTGCTCTAGCAAGAACACTTATATCCGCCTTTGCATCTACAGAGCTATTTGTTGGCATCACTACCAAAATTGATTTTGGTTTGCTATTTTTTAACTCAGTATAATCATAAGAATCCACTTTTTGTTTAGCACAGCCAGCTAATAATATTAAACTTGTTAATAAAACAAACAATTTTTTCATAGATGATCCTTATTTTTTACGTTGTAGGTATTGCATAAGCGTTGTACTTTCAGGATGTAATTCCTGCTCTTTTTTCATAGCTGTTTGAGCTTCAGCTTGTTTTCCCTGTTTTAATAAAACAAGAGCTAAATGCCCATATACACCGGGTGCAACAGTTTTTTGATGTTTAGCTGCTTCAGCAATAATTTGATTTAAACTTTCTTCTTGCTTACCAAAATCACCAGGTTCATTATAATAATGATATATAACATCAGAATAATTTCCCCAATAGTAAATATCTTTATTTACATTATTAGAAGAACAAGCAGATAAAATGATAGAGCTAACAAGGAAAATAGTATATTTTATTTTTTTCATATTGATTCCTTAGTGAGATGGCTGCCAAGAGCCAGATTCGATACCATTTACAAGGTTATTTACAGCTTCACGAATTGCAAGATCAAGAACTTTTCCATTTAGTGTTGCATCATAGCTTGCAGTTCCACCAAAACCTAGCACTTCACGGTTTGATAAATTATATTCACCAGCACCTTGTGAGGAGTAAACAACTTCCGATGTTTCTACGTTAACGACGTTTAAGGTTACTTTTGCATAGGCTACTTGTTCTTTTCCTCTACCTAGAATTCCAAATAGTTGATGATCGCCTACGGTTTTACGTCCAAATTCTGTAACATCGCCAGTAATCACATAAGTTGCACCTTTTAGATTTTGTTTTTTACCTTTGATTTTTGCTTCAGAAGCAATTTCACTCATATTTGTACGATCAACCACAGAAAAACGACCAGTTTGTTGCAAATGAGAGATTAAAATTGTTTTTGATTGGTTACCTAATTGATCAGGACCATCAGAGAAAACTCCGTTTTGGAAACTTGATTTGTTATCAAATTTTCCTACTGAAATAACTGATTTTACGCCTTTATATTGACTTGCAGTTGTCGCTGCCTGAGTTGATGTTGGTGTAATTACTTTTGAATTTTCAGTAGCACATCCGACTAATGTTAATACAGTAAGGCATAAAGCTCCTACTTTCAAATTACTCATAAAAAACTCCTGTTAAGATGAAAATAAAACCTATCAAATAGATTTATCAATATTTGATACCAATTTCGGTTTAAAACGAAATTAGTACGCATATTATTATATTTATTTTATGTTGAAAAGATGCCCGATTTTCCCCTTTCTATCGCCAAATCGGGCAAGTAAATTGTAAAAAAATTACTCAATCTTACCGCTTAGGGCTGGCTTTTTGTGAGGCAATTCACAAAATCTGCACAAATTTCGTAAAAATTCTTTTTTCATCGTCAATAAGTAGCAAAATATCCTCGTCAGTTTAACCAGTTAATTAAGGGGATTTTTATGACTCAACTCAAATCAACTCCAGTAAAAATTGGTATCCGCCCAACCATTGATGGTCGTCGTCTTGGGGTGCGTGAATCATTAGAAGATCAAACAATGAATATGGCGAAAGCGGTGGCGAAGCTCATTAGCCAAGAAGTTCGCCATACAAATGGGGATTTTGTCGAATGTGTGATTGCCGATACTTGTATAGGTGGTGTATTTGAAGCAGCTGTTTGTGCCGAAAAATTTAAACGTGAAAATGTGGGTGCAGTGATTACTGTGACACCTTGCTGGTGCTATGGCTCTGAAACCATTGATATGGATATGCCAAAAGCGATTTGGGGCTTTAATGGTACTGAACGTCCGGGGGCAGTTTATTTAGCTGCTTCGCTTGCTGGGCATAACCAAATGGGCTTGCCTGCGTTCTCTATTTATGGCACCGAAGTGCAAGAAGCGAGCGATCAATCTATCCCTGATGATGTGCGTGAAAAATTACTTCGCTTTGCTCGTGCAGGCTTAGCGGTGGCGACCTTACGCGGTAAATCTTATCTCTCTATCGGTTCTGTATCGATGGGTATTGCAGGCTCTATCGTCAATCAAGAATTTTTCCAAGATTACCTTGGTATGCGTAACGAATATGTCGATATGTCTGAACTCACTCGCCGTATGGAACGTGGCATTTACGATAAAGAAGAGTATGAGTTGGCATTGAAATGGGCAAATGAATTCTGCATTGAAGGTGTGGATGTCAATGCACCTGAAAACCAAATGAGAGCGGAAGAGAAAGCAAAATTGCGTGAAACTTTGGTGAAAATGACCATTATCACCCGTGATTTAATGGTGGGTAATCCAAAACTGGCTGAACTCAATTTTGGTGAAGAAGCCTTAGGTCATAATGCGATTGCAGCAGGTTTCCAAGGACAACGCCATTGGACAGACCACAGCCCGAACGGCGACTTTATGGAAGCCTTACTCAACTCTACTTATGACTGGAACGGCGTGCGTCCTCCATATATTCTTGCGACCGAAAACGACTCGCTCAATGCAGTTAATATGTTGTTCGGTAACCTCTTAACCGGTCAAGCTCAAATCTTTGCCGATGTGCGTACTTACTGGAGCCAAGACTCCGTAGAGCGTGTAACAAGCTGGCGACCAGAGAGTGGCTTTATCCACTTAATCAACTCAGGTTCAGCCGCATTAGACGGTACAGGACAACATACCGATAAAGATGGCAAACCTGTGATTAAACCGTACTGGGAAGTGACAGAAGAAGATGGTAAACGTTGCTTAGAAAATACTCGTTGGTGTCCAGCTGTTTATGAATACTTCCGTGGCGGCGGTTTATCTTCACAATATCTCACCAAAGGTGGTATGCCATTTACGATGCACCGCATCAATCTAGTGAAAGGTGTCGGCCCTGTACTACAAATTGCGGAAGGTTGGTCTATCGACTTACCTGAACACGTCCACGACATTCTCAACAAACGGACAAATGAAACTTGGCCAACCACTTGGTTTGTACCACGCTTGACAGGACAAGGTGCATTCACCGATGTTTACTCTGTAATGGCAAACTGGGGAGCTAACCACTGTGTAGCCACTTACGGACACGTTGGTGCGGATTTAATTACCCTTGCTTCAATGTTGCGTATTCCAGTCAATATGCACAACGTGGCAGATAAAGATGTGTTCCGCCCAAGTGCGTGGAGTATGTTCGGACAAGATAAAGAAGGTCAAGATTACCGTGCTTGTGCGAATTTTGGACCGCTTTATCGTTAATTAAACCTTTTCTAACAAAATTTCCCCCTTTGAAAAAGGGGGATTAAGGGGGATTTAAAGATCGGTGCGTTAAATTGCACTATTTAAAATCCCCCCTAGCCCCCTTTTTCAAAGGGGGGAATAAGATAAAAGGAGGCTCTATGCCAATCGCATTTATCTTCGATTGTGGTGCAACCAATTTACGCACAGTGGCAATGGATCATCACGGCAAATTGCTGGCGGTACATCACATTGCAAACAATACCCAACAGGGTGAAGAAGCAACCGACTATCACATTTGGGATATTGATGAGATCTGGTCAAAACTAATGACCTGTGCCAAACCAACCCTTGCACAACTTACCCCTGAACAACGGCAAGATATTGTCGGGATTTCGGTTACGACCTTTGGGGTGGACGGGGCGATTTTTGACAAACACGGCAAACAGCTCTACCCGATTATTTCGTGGAAATGCCCACGCACTCAGCCAATTATGCAAGCGCTCGGCGATTATCTCGATGTGGAAAAACTCTACCAACGCAACGGCGTGGGGCATTACAGCTTCAACACGTTATTCAAATTGCTTTGGTTAAAACAACATAAACCCGAACTTTACGCACAAGCGGAGAGTTTCTTGTTTATTTCTTCCATTCTCACTTATCGTTTAACAGGTGTACAAAGCACCGACAGAACAATGGCTGGTACATCAATGATGACCAACATTGCAAGCGACTCGTGGGATAGCGAAGTGCTAGATGTGTTGGGCTTAACGGCAAACCATTTTCCACCGATGAAAAGTGCAGGGGAAAAAATCGGCACATTACTGCCTACACTTGCTGAAGAGCTTGGTTTATCAGCGGATATTCCTGTTCTCTCTTGCGGACACGATACCCAGTTTGCGATCTTCGGCTCAGGAGCAGGCTACAACCAACCAGTGTTAAGTTCTGGCACTTGGGAAATCTTAATGGCTCGCACCCAACAAGCCAAACCCGAATGGCAATACGTCAAAGATGGCTTAACCATTGAATTTGACAGCCAAGCAGGCTATTTCAACCCAGGCGTGCAATGGGTCAGCTCAGGTATTATGGAGTGGCTCGGTAAACGCTTCTTTAGCGATGTTGCAGGCACAGCTGACTATTATCCAACGATGATTAACGAAGGATCACAAGTTCCAGCAGGTTCGAACGGCGTAAAACTGGTCGGCAATTTTGATGGCACTAGCCGACAAACAGGCTCAATCGAAGGGCTATCAATGCACACCCAACGGGGCGAAATTTATCGTGCAGGTTTGGAATATATGGCTCACCGCTTGAAAGCCGGACTTGATGTATTGCAACAAGTCGGACAGTTCAATGCAGAAAGTATTATCTGTGTTGGTGGTGGTTCAAAAAACGGCTTATGGAACCAAATCCGTGCCGATGTGCTTAACCGCCCAATTGATGTGGTTGATATGTCCGAAACCACAGTGTTAGGCGCTGCGATGTTCACGCTCACAGGTGCAGGCGTATTCGAGAATATCGAACAAGCTCAACAGGCAATGAAACCAGCGTTTAAACGGATGGAGCCGAGTGGAGATGTGAGGGTTTATCAATCATAGGAGCGTAAATTTTCCCCAATATAGCTCCCCTCTTTAGCAAAGAGGGGCTGGGGGAGATTTGACAGGAGTAATTAACGAAGAAAATAATTTATTTGGTAACGAGTAGTAAAATATTAAGGACTTTTTAATCTCTCACTTTGCTTATTCGTCTGCCAAATCTCCCCTAACCCCTCTTTGCTAAAGAGGGGGAATGAGGTAGAGAAAAAACAAGGAGAATATATGTTAAAAGGCATTCACCCTGCACTTTCCCCTGAATTGCTGAAAGTGCTTGCAGAGATGGGACACGGCGATGAGATCGTCTTATCAGATGCCCATTTTCCTGCACATCAATTACATCATAAAGTGATCCGTGCAGATGGCATTCAAATTGCCACCTTACTTGAAGCGATCACCCCATTATTTGAATATGACCAATATGTCGAACGTCCACTGGCAATGATGCAAGCCGTACCTGGCGACAGCCTTGATCCTGCGGTTGAAGAACGCTATCTCGCCGCAATCGCAAAAATTAACGGAAAAGCACCGCTTGTAGAACGTGTAGAACGCTTCGCCTTTTACGACCGAGCAAAAACCGCTTATGTCGTAGTGATTACAGGCGAATTAGCCAAATACGGTAACATCATCTTGAAAAAAGGCGTTACCCCAGTTTTAACAGATTAGGAGGAGAGTATGAATCGTCAAACATTAGCGAGAAAAATTATTGACACCTGTTTGGAAATGACCCGTTTGGGGTTAAACCAAGGCACGGCAGGAAACATCAGTGTCCGTTATCAAGACGGTATGCTGATCACCCCATCAGGTATGCCTTATGAAAAAATGACAGAAGACGACATTGTCTATGTGGATAACGAAGGCAATTTTGAAGCAGGAAAACTGCCGTCAAGCGAATGGCAATTCCACCTTGCCGTGTACCAAACTCGTCCAGAGTTAAATGCAGTGGTGCATAACCACGCTATCAACTGCACAGGTGTATCTATCTTAAATAAAGATATTCCAGCTATTCACTATATGATTGCTGTTACGGGGACAAATCACGTTCCGTGTGTACCTTATGCTACTTTCGGTACTTGGCAACTTGCGGAATATGTAAAACAAGGTATCGCAAAAAGCAAAGCGATTTTATTACAACATCACGGAATGATTGCTGCTGAAGTTAATCTGGAAAAAGCCCTTTGGGTGGCTCACGAAGTTGAAGTGTTAGCCCAATGGTATCTGAAACTATTGGCAACGACACCAGATGTACCAGTCCTTTCTGATGAAGAAATTAAAGTCGTTTTAGGCAAATTCTCAACTTATGGATTGAGAGTTGAAGAGAAACATTAATTTGATGTTATGTTAGAAGGGCGAGTAGTTAAATTACTCGCCCTTTTACTATGAAGCTTTTCTTAAGGCTAATGAAACAGCTATAGTTTGAGCTAATGTCATTGTGGCACATTGTGAACGGAAGCCGCTAATTTGAGCCTCTTTAATAATAAAAGAAACATCACTGAATGTAAGCAGTGGGCTAAGTTGGCTATCTGTTATAGCTATGTGTTTTACACCTGTGCGAGCAGTTGCGTCTAGTACAGATATTGTTTCTGTCGCATAGGGTGAAAAACTGATTGCAATAACGACATCACCTTCTCTAATCCTATTTAGTTGTTCACTAAACATACCACCTAAACCATCAATTAAAAATACGTCGTAATTCAAATGGCTTAAGGCATAATTTAGATAACTTGCGATACTAAAAGATCGTTTTAAACCAACAATAAAAATACGGTTTGCATTATCTAGAATTTTTGTAACGGCTTCTAATTGTTCTTCGGTAATTTGATTGGCTAGTTGAGCGAGAGCTTGATTATTTCCTTGAATAAATAAGCGAAGGACATCTGTATGATCGCCTTTGGATTCATTTAATTTAGGTTCTATTTGACGAAAAAGTTGAACTCGCTCAGTATAACTTGTTGTTCCTTCCATCAAATTTTGTCGATAGAGTTGTTTTATATCGTTAAATCCACTTAAGCCAAAAGCATTCGCAAAACGGATTAGGGTCGAAGGCGGTACTTGTGCTTTTTCAGCAATTTCAGAAACGGTGTCAAAAATTACACTATCTCCATTGTCTAAAATATATTGTGCAACTTGTTTGAGTCTTTTGCTTAACGAGTCATATTGTTTACGAACTTCATTTTGAAAATGGGTTAACTGGGTTTCTTCATTCATTTCATTCAGATTATTATTATCAAATTAAGCACAATTATACTGTATTTTGTTGCTTTTTAAATCAAAACACCCCTAATATTTATCATATTAGGGGTGTTTTATGTTTATTTAGTATGCAAAATTAGCGTTGCTTCCAATAACGAATCAGAGTTTGATAACGTAACGCAACTGCATCAATTAACTCTTGATCATTCAGCTGATTTGCTAACCATTTTTCTGATGCCTCACCAAAAATGGTGCGACCTACGGCAAATCCTTTCACTTTTGAGTAATCTTTAGATGCTTTGAAGACCGCTTCAAATACTTCTGTTGGTGCATCCAGCCCGAGAATTAAGATACCACGGCAATCTGGATCGTATTTATCTATTGTTTCACTCAATTTAGCCCAGCCTTCTGCAGAAATACCTGGTAATTTCCACCATTCTGGTTTTATCCCCAATTGATAGAAGTGTTCTACCATTTCATTATAGTGATTTTCATCTTGATCCATGGTTGCTGGTAGAATAATTTCTAACAACAATTCATGCCCAGTACGGCAACAGGCCTGATACACTTCTTTTAATTTACGATCTTGGCGTTGACGAAGTTCTTGATTGTCTTGTGGATGGTAAAATGCTAAACATTTAATCACATGATCTCGTGGGAATGTAACTAATTGGCTACCTAAATCACCGTGCTCAAGTTCTAATGGACGAGAACTTGGTTCTTCAATTGGACGAGCAATCCAATAATTTTTTCCCGTAATTTCATTAAGAGCATCTTGACCAAATGTCGTATCTGCAAGAATACCTGCATTTCCATGAGTTAAACCTTCCGCTTGTGCGGTTTGTTCCATCGCTTTAAGCAGTAACTGTTTTAATTTTGGAATGCGATTAACATCAGCACCTACCTTAGCTGCCATATCCACTAATTGTTTACGATGATCAAAAGCAAAAATACAGAGATCATCCCACTGTTTTTTGCGTGTCGTTACTCGATGTAAGTGATTTAATTTTTCATCTAAATCAGGACGAGGTACACTTGCTGCACGGCTGAGATAGTCATCTAATTCTCGTTTTGTCGGCATTGCAGGTGCACAGCCGTGACGGGAAACAACTAAAGCACCACAAGCATTCGCATAACGACAGGCTTGTTCCCATCCTTCGTTATTTGCATAACCTCTTAGTAAACCTGACATAAAGGCATCGCCAGCACCAAGCACATTCAGTACTTCTACCCGTACACCATACACATTTAATCCGCCATCAATATGATTTGGAATATCACCTTCAAATACAGAGCAACCTAATGCACCACGTTTGCAAACTAATACAGCTTGGGTAAATTGGCGTACATTTTTCAATGCGGTTAAGGTATCTGTTGAGCCACCTGCAATGTGAAATTCTTCTTCTGTTCCTACAATTAAGTCAAAGTGATGAAGCACTTCTTGAAGGGATTTAGTCACTTCCTGAGAATCAATATAGCGAGTTTCGCCATCACCTAAAGAGGTTAAACCCCATAATACCGGGCGGTAATCAATATCTAATGCACGTTTTACGTCATTACGACCTGCATATTCTAAGGCTGTTAAAACGGTTTCTCGTGTTTTAGGGTGAGAAAGATGAGTACCTGTAATCGCTAAAATACGTGACGAAGCAATGTAACTTTCACTGAAATCATCCTTACTAATCGCCATATCGGCACAATTCTCACGATAGAAAATCAGCGGGAAGGTTTCCTTATCTTTGATACCAAGAATAACGAGCCCAGTTAAACGCTCTTTATCGGTAATTAAATGGCTAGTATCTACGCCTATACTATTTAATTCTTCACGAAGAAAACGCCCCATATGCTCATCGCCAACACGCGCTAACATAGATGAACGTAGTCCTTGAATAGCTGTTCCATACGCTACATTCCCTGATGAGCCACCCAAATATTTTGCGAAACTCATTTCCTCTTCAAGCCGAGAACCAATTTGTTGACCGTATAAATCTACCGCAACTCGCCCAAGACAGATGACATCAAGAGGGCGATCTTGATGATTAACGTATGCCATAACAATGCCTCCATAAAATAATTGAAAAGATCTTAATTTTCAATCATTATACAAAATGAAATGAATATTTCAAATTAAACTTGATTTTTTATTTATTTTTGTGACCAATGTCAAATCTTTAACCAATAAGGAATAAAGTTTAAAAAGTGCGAGATAGATCACATCATTAACTAAAATGCTTTGATATTATAAAATGAAATAAATTTTTCATAATATGAGAAACTACTTTAATTTTATCTCTAACCTAGGAGGGAGTATGCAGACTATCAAACTCACAGTGGCACAGGCACTTGTGAAATTCCTTGATAATCAATATATTGAAATTGATGGCAAAGAAATTAAATTTGTTCACGGTATTGCCGCTATTTTTGGACATGGCAATGTACTTGGTATCGGACAAGCTTTAGAGCAAGATCCAGGCAGTCTTAGATTATATCAAGGACGAAATGAACAAGGTATGGCACACCTTGCAATTGGTTTTGCCAAACAACATAAACGTCAACAAATCATTGCTTGTACATCCTCTGTCGGCCCTGGTGCTGCCAATATGGTCACAGCTGCGGCTACTGCCACATCTAATCGTATTCCTCTTTTATTATTACCAGGTGATGTATTTGCCTCTCGCCAACCTGATCCCGTGTTACAACAAATTGAACAACCACACGATTTAAGTATTAGTACTAATGATGCTTTCCGTGCAGTGAGCAAGTATTGGGATAGAGTACTACGACCTGAGCAACTAATGAGTGCTTGTATCAATGCAATGCGGGTGTTAACTGATCCTGCTGAAACAGGGGCAGTGACAATAGCCTTACCACAGGATGTCCAAGCAGAAGCCTATGACTTCCCTGTAAGCTTCTTACAAAAACGAGTACATCGCATTGAACGTACGCCGCCAACACAAGAAATGTTGGCAGATGCAGTTAAATTAATTACCTCTAAGAAAAAACCACTTATTATCTGTGGTGGGGGCGTTCGTTATTCTCAAGCGTGTCGATCATTACAACATTTTGCAGAAAAATTTGGTATTCCATTTGCAGAAACACAAGCAGGTAAAAGTGCAATTGTTTCAAGCCACGAGTTAAATGTTGGTGGTGTTGGTGAAACTGGCTGTTTAGCTGCTAACCGTTTAGCTAAAGAAGCTGATTTAATTATCGGGATTGGTACACGTTATACCGATTTCACAACATCATCAAAATGGATTTTCCAAAATCCAGATGTTGCTTTCTTAAATATTAATATTGCTCGTTTTGATGCGTATAAATTAGATGGTGTTCAGGTGACCGCAGATGCGAAACAATCCATTAACGCACTGATTGATAAGCTACCACCAGGTTATAAAACGCAATGGGGAGATGCTATTAAACAAGCCAAAGCAGACTTTGCTGACGAATTACAACGCTTACGTCAGGTAAAATTTACTGACGGATTTGTACCAGAAATTAATGATAATCTTGATCATGATGCCGTTTATGCTGAATTTATCAAACTCACCAACTCTTGCCTAACCCAAAGCCAAGTTTTAGGTATTGTAAATGAAACGATTGATAATAGTGCAGTTATCGTAGGTGCAGCAGGTAGTTTGCCAGGTGATTTACAACGTACTTGGTTAAGTAAGAGTGAAGACAGCTACCATCTTGAATACGGTTATTCTTGCATGGGTTATGAAGTCAATGCGGCTGTTGGAGTAAAAATAGCTCAACCGGAACGTGAGGTTTATGCATTAGTTGGCGATGGTGCGTTTTTAATGTCCCACTCCGAACTCGTTACTTCAATTCAGGAAGGCAAAAAAATCAATGTCGTGTTGTTTGATAATATGGCAAATGGTTGTATTAATAACTTACAAGTTGGTAACGGTATGGGTAGCTACGGTACAGAATTCCGTTTCCGTAACCCTGAAACAAACCAACTTAATGGCAGCTTAATTCCAGTGGACTTTGCAATGTGTGCTGCAGCTTATGGGTGCAAAACCTACAAAGTTACAACCGAAGATGAATTACGCAAAGCCTTAGCTGATGCAAAACAACAAACCGTATCCACTTTAATTGATATTAAAGTATTGCCAAAAACAATGGCTCATGGCTATGGTTGTTGGTGGCACGTTGGGGTTGCTGATGTTTCAACGAGTGAACGTATTCAGCAAGCACATCAACGCTCTAAAGAACAGCTAGCAAAAGCAAGAAAATATTAATTACAAGCGGTAAGATTTGTAAAATCTTTTGCAAATCATACCGCTTACACCCTTTCTATTTATTTCTCAATGAGGATTTCACTATGAAAGCTGAAAACATTCAATTAGGTATTGCCCCTATTGGTTGGACAAACGATGATTTACCAGAACTTGGTGCAGAAAACACCTTTGAACAATGTGTGAGTGAAATGGTACTTGCAGGCTACACAGGCTGCGAAGTAGGTAACAAATATCCACGTGATGTTGCTGTCCTTAAACATAAATTAGATGTCCGTGGTATTCAAATTTGTAATGCATGGTTCAGCACATTCTTTGTTGATGGCAAACGAGAAGAAACCATTCAAGAATTTATCAAACACCGTGATTTTCTACACGCTATGGGTGCAAAAGTGATTGGTTGCTCAGAGCAAAGCCGTAGTATTCAAGGTACAACAAAAGCAGTATTTAAAGAAAAACCAATTTTCAATGATGAAGACTGGCAACGTTTAGCTGAGGGTTATAATGAATTAGCCAAACTCGCTGCTGAAAAAGGAATGAAAGTCAGCCTACATCACCATATGGGAACAGGTATTCAAACCCCAGAAGAAGTTGATCGCTATATGTCTGTAGTCAATGACGATGTTTACTTATTATTTGATTCTGGTCACCTTTACTATTCAGAAGGCTGCCAAAAAGCGATGTTAGCTGTACTTGAAAAATATATCCACCGTATCGTTCACGTTCACTTAAAAGATGTACGTGATGAAGTGGTTGCTGAAGTTAAAGCAAAAGATTTAAGTTTCTTAGAAGGTGTGAAAAAAGGTACATTTACCGTTCCGGGCGATGGTGTCATTGATTTCAAACCAATTTTCGATATTCTTGAAAAATACGACTACAAAGGTTGGATGGTTGTAGAAGCAGAACAGGATCCAGCATTAGCTAACCCATTTGAGTATGCTTTAAAAGGTCGCAAATATATTCGTGAAGTTGCAGGAGTTTAATATGTTAAAAGTTGGTATTATTGGTGCAGGCCGTATCGGTCGTGTACATTCAGAGAGTATCTCAAAATATGTAAAAGGTGCTGAAATTAAAGCGATTTCAGATATTAAAGTCACTGACGAATTAACCGCTTGGGCAAAATCAATGGGCATTCCAAATGTCTATGATGATTACAAAAAAATCCTACAAGATCCTGAAATTGATGCGGTATTAGTTTGTTCATCAACCAATACCCACGCACCAATTTCAATCGAAGCTGCACAAGCAGGCAAACACATTTTCTGTGAAAAACCAATTGATGCAGATGTAGGGCGTATTCACGAAGTATTAAGTGCTGTTGAAAAAGCAGGTGTAAAATTCCAAGTAGGTTTTAACCGTCGTTTTGACCATAACTTCAAAGCAATTAAAAACCGTGTTGCGAACGGTGATATTGGTGACCCACATCTCATTCGTGTCACTTCTCGTGACCCAGATGCACCACCAATTGAATATGTAAAAGTATCAGGCGGAATGTTCTTTGATATGACTATTCACGATTTTGATATGGTACGCTACTTATCGGGCAGTGAAGTGGTTGAAGTGTTTGCGGCTGGCGGTGTATTAGTGAATCCAGAAATTGGTAAAGCAGGTGATATTGACACTGCTGTGATTACCTTAAAACTGGCAAATGGTGCAATTGCAGTCATTGATAACAGCCGTAAAGCGGTATATGGTTACGACCAACGTGCAGAAGTCTTTGGTTCTAGAGGTGCGGTACAAACTCGTAACGATACAGATTCAACCGCTGTATATTCTTGTGAAGCTGGCGTTATCGCAGAGAAACCAAAATATTTCTTCTTAGAGCGTTATATGCAATCTTTCGCAGATGAAATGGCATGTTTCATTGATTCTGTGGTAAACAATAAACCAACACTCGTCAACGGCAACGATGGCTTACAACCTGTCTTAATTGCGTTAGCGGCGAAAAAATCTCTTGAAGAAAATCGCCCAGTTAAATTAAGCGAAGTCGCTTAATTCTCCCGATACAAGCGGTACGATTTGGTAAATTTTTTGCAAAATCGTACCGCTTTCATTTTTTATTGATTAAGGTAAATTCAGAATATCAAATCAGTATTGGGGACATAAAAAAAACCTAGCCACTTGGCTAGGTTTTTTTATTTATAGCTTAGATTATTTAGCTTCAGCTCTTGCTCTTTCTGCCATTAATCGTTCTTGTTCTAATGACTCAGCATCTTGGTTTTGTTCTTTCGCTATACAGATTTTTTCATACATTTTGAAGAATGGATAGTAAATGAAAATATCGAGTATGATTAAACTCAAGCTCAAGATAGGAGCCCAAACATCACCACCTGATACCAAATAAGCTCCGATAGGTGCTGGGGTTGTCCAAGGTGCCATTAAGTAGATACGATGGATAAGATCAAAGTCTAAGATGAGATAAGCGATGATCGCATTTGCCATTGGTGCAAAGATTAATGGGATAAAGAAGAGTGGGTTAACCACCATTGGAACGCCATATACAATCGGTTCACCAATTGAGAAGATAGACGGAACCAAACCGATTTTACCGATTGAGCGTAAATGTGCAGAGCGGCTGCGTACGAGTAGGATTGCTAATGCAATAACGCCACCTGATGCACCGTGAACAATGTAGAAGTCCCAGAATGAGTTAGTAATAATGAAAGGTAACGGTTCGCCAGCTTGCAATGCTGCTAAGTTTGCCGCCATATTTTGTAATAAGAATGGTGTCCAAAGTTGCATTAATACAAGTGATCCGTTAATGCCTAGGAACCATAATAAGTGCGTTGCAAATACGAATAAACAGATTGCACCAAGAGAGTCGCTCACTTTAATTAATGGAGCCATAAAGTCCATAATTAACTGTGGAATATTCGTACCTGTGGCATGTTCTACATAAAGGGCAAATGGGTAGAGTGTCACTAGCACAGCTAAAATTGGGATAACAATATTGAGAGATTCGGCAACTGCGGTTGGCACTTCTTTTGGTAAGCGGATGCGAATATGTAAATACTCAAGTAAGCGTGTTAACTCTACGGTATAAATTGCAATGAAGATAGACGAGAAAAGTCCAATACCACCAAAGAATTTAATGTCCATCATACCATCTTTAACCGGTGCAGCGACTAATAAGAAAGCCATCACTGATAATAAAGCTGCAGGTAATGGCTCACGTTTATAGGCCTTAGCTAAGTTGTATGCAATACTTCCTGCGGTAAATAATGAAATGGCATTAAATGACATTTGGAAGAAACGCCAGCCATAATCGCTTGCCCAACGAGCAAACTCCCACCACGCTTTACCAAATGCATTTTGCGTATTCTCATCAAAAGGTGGAATAAGCAAAATCATGATAAAACTACCAACAATCAAAAATGGTAATACAACAATAAAACCATCACGAATTGCTGAAATATGGGGTTGATTTTCCATCCGTTTTGCAACTGGTGCAACGTGATTATTCATAAAATCAATAAAACGTACTGATGTGGTTGACATACTATGCTTCTCCATTTGCAATTTTGAAACCTAACACATACCAATCTTCTTGATAGTTTTCGATATGTAATGTTCTGCCTTTTCCGTTGTGCTCAACGTTAAACTTAACAGCTTTATTGAGTGCTTCTAACTCACCAAATATTGAAAGCGGTAAGTTATTTTGTCCGTTTTGCAATCCATCAATAAAGAGATAGAGATCAGTGCCTACTTTGGTGTAATAGGTGGTGAGATTACCGATTTTTTGCGTTGGGAATTTACTGCATCTTGAATGGTAGATACCTTCGCCGTTGATATTTAGCCATTGTCCCAATGCGAGTAAGCGCTCTACTTGTTCTTCAGGAATTGTTCCATCCGCTTTTGGACCAATATTGAGCAATAAGTTACCGTTATCAGCGACAGTTTCTACTAAAAGAGACACGAGATCTTTAACAGAAATCAGGTGACTTTCATCTTCAATTTGGTTGTAGCCAAATGAAAGCCCCATACCACGACACATTTCCCATTTTTTATCACGAGAGGCTGTTCCGTGTTTATACTCTTTAGACGTAAAGTCGCACCAAAGTTTATTCCAACGATCATCAACAACACCGTCTGTAACAGAATTGTAGTAGTGAGCAAAAAGGTGTGGAAGCATATGTTCCCCTACTTTTGGCCAACCAATATCGTTCCATAAAACATCTGGTTTATAGCGGTCAATCAATTCAATAACTTGTTTATAAGCAAAGTCGGCATATTCGTAAGTTGGGCAAGCATTAGAGAAATTTTGGCTTTCTGTGAAAATAGGTGCTGAAGAATATTGCCAGTCGATAATACCAGAGTAGTACGCTCCCATACGTAATCCTTTTTCTCGGACTTGTTCGGTGAGCTCACCCATTAAATCACGTTGAGGGCCTGCTTTGGTGCAGTTGAAATCGGTATATTTACTTGGATATAAACAGAAACCATCGTGGTGTTTTGTTGTTAACACGACATATTTAGCCCCGGCTTGAGCAAAGAGTTCAGCCCATTTTTCAGGTTGCCATTTTTCTGCTTTCCATTGCGGAATAAACTGGTCGTAAGTGAAATCTTTACCATAGGTTTTAATGTGGTGTTCGTAAGTTGGCCCTTTTTGAACATTAATGGAATTAAAATACCATTCTGCGTACGGATTATTACAGAACCACTGCTCATCAATATCAATTTCACCTAATTGGCAAGTCGGTGGTGCAAATGCTGGGACAGAATAGACACCCCAGTGGATAAAAATACCAAATTTAGCATCTTCATACCATTGGGGTACCTCATGGGTTTTGATTGACTGCCAGTCTGCGTGGTAACGTTTTTGTTTAGTGTCAGTCATAGTAGGCTCCTATTTTTAGCATACATAAAAATAAGGTCCGCATATATTGTGATATGCAGACCCTTCCGATTTCATATTAAATTTCTTTCACATCTACCCAGCGTTTTTCTTCAGCGGATTTAGCGATGGCTTCGAGAACTCTGGATACTCTATATCCTTCTTCAAAATCTGGCCACATTCTGTCATCTGCGGCGATACCATTGACTAAATCACGGATTTCTACGCTTTTTTGATCATTAAAACCAATACCGTGTCCTGCACTTACGCAGAATGCGGCGTAGTCAGGATGTTCTGGTCCAACGAGAATAGTTTTAAATCCTTGACGAGATTTATCTTCATCATGTAAATAAAGTTTAAGTTCAGCCATTCTCTCTTGAGTGTAGGTCAATGTGCCTTTTGTTCCTGTTACCACGTAGGTCAAGCCCATTTTACGACCGCAAGCGATACGAGAGCTTTCAATCGTTCCCATCACACCATTGGCAAAACGCACCATAGCGGTTGCTTGGTCTTCATTTTCTACTTTCACTTTTTCTGAAAGGTTATTTGGATTTGGGCGTTCTGTGATAACGGTTTGCATATCGCCCACAACCGAGGTAATTTCTTCACCGACTAAATAATGAGCCATATTAACAATGTGAGCTGCGAGATCGCCTAACGTACCTAATCCTGCTTTACTTCGATAGCAGTGCCAGTCAATCGGTGTATTTGGGCTAGCAAGATAGTCTTCATTATGTGTGCCATAAAAATGAACGACATCACCAATTTCCCCGTTTTTGATAATTTCACGAGCAAGCTGTGAGGTTGGGTTCTTCATGTAGTTAAAACCAACTAGTGTTTTTACACCTGCTTTTTTAGCTGCTTCAACCATCTCTTTTGCATCTGCTGCAGTTAATGCGAGCGGTTTTTCTGAATAAACATGTTTACCGTTAGCAATGGCAGCTAAAGCAATTTCTTTATGTAAGAAATTTGGGGTACAAATATCTACAACATCAACATTCGGATCTGCAACCAGTTCTCTCCAATCTCCTGTTGCTCGAGCAAAGCCAAATTCTTTCGCTTTTTTCTCTGCAAGTTCTTGATTAATTTCGGCAAGATACTCAAGGTGTAGTTCACCTTTTAATGGGAATAGTGTTGGTGCTTGTGCATAAGCAATCGCGTGACAACGACCGATATAGCCCGTACCTACTAAACCAATTCTCACTTTTTTCATACAAAGCTCCTTAAGTTGTAAGCGGTATGATATACAGAAAATGTTGCAAACTTTTAGAGATATCTTGCCGCTTGTAATCTATATATTTATGCGACTATGCGGCTTTTCTGCGGCGTTTTAATGTATCGAGCAATACGGCAATCACGATAATTCCACCTTTCACAATTTGTTGCCAATAAGGGTCAACGCCTAACATATTTAATCCTTTATTGGTTGTGCCGATAATTAAAGCTCCGATAACACACATTGGAATGGTTCCAAAGCCACCGCTTAATGAAACACCACCAATAACTGCCGCAGCAATCGCATCAAGTTCCCACGCTAAGCCATAAGATGGATTACCTGCATAGGTACGAGCTGCAAGTAATGCACCAGCAAGACCAGATAAAGCCCCCGCAAAGGTATAAACAAGAATTAATGTTTTCGTTGTATTGATTCCACAGATTTTTGCTGCGTTGAGATTACCACCCACAGCATAAACGTGACGACCAAAGGTTGAGCGGCTTAGTAAAATATGTGAGCCAATAACAATGAGAATATAGAGAATAACTAATCCTGGTAAGCCTAGAATGTTTACATCGGCAATCCAAGTAAAGGCTTCAGATGAAGCATCGATAGGGCGTCCAGCAGAGTAAAGCTGTGCAGCACCACGGGCAATAATCATCATACCTAAGGTTGCAATGAAAGGCGGAATACTACCGAGAGCAGTTAATCCACCATTTATTGCACCTAAAAAAGCACCTAGAGCAAGAGACATTGCAAAGGCTAAAATGGCAGAACTAGCTAAATCTCCCCCTGTTACCATTGAGGCTGCAACTACGGAGGTTAGTGCGACAACAGATCCAGAGGATAAGTCGATCCCTGTGGTGATAATGGCAAACGTTACTCCAATAGCAATAATACCGAACATTGATACTTGCTCAATAATACTCCACACGGTACGGGCAGAGAAAAAGCCTTCGATAGAAACGGATAATAGGAGAAATTATAAACTCGCAAAATTTTCTGCATAACTTCACAAAACATTTTGCATAGCATAAAAATCATATTGCTATGCAAAATAAAGTGCAAATATCTTTATAACATTGCCTCCACCCCAGCCGTCCACACCTCCTCAGCCTAAATACACCGCACTCAGTTGTTTTTACGCAAACTAAACTTGCTATGCAGGGCTAACAGAGTAATCCTGTCGTCACTTAAGCAAAACAGGAGAGCCTAAAATGACAACCTTCAAAATGAGAACTGAGCAAGAAATGATGTTAGAGTTAGCCTTAGTTGCGGTAAGAGAAGAACAACGTTTTACCATTGACGGATCGCAATATACCTTACCAAATGGACGGGGACAAACCTTTGTGTATAACCTTGCATTCTTAGATATTCGTTTTATTGAAGATGGTCGCAAAGATAGCGTTGTACAATTTACCTCAACCCTTACCCTATCAGCACCGCCGTTTTATTGTTTATTATCTGAATTAGATTAAATTTAAACGCCCTTTAAACCAACTTTAAAGGGCGTTATTTTTAGAACTTATACACTAAATTATCTTCATACTTGCCGCTATCACTTATAGACGTATTCACCACAATCCGCTTTGCTCCATCGAACGCCTGCCAATTATCCACTTTATCTTCCTGCATATACTCAATAAACCGAATAAACTCAGATTTCGTTGAACTGAAGAAGATATAAGGCGGTTTAGTTAGATTGATGAGCCTTAGAAAGTCAATTAAATCAAAATAGGTTGCCTGTTTATAGCTTTCCTGCTTGGTGCAAAGATAGAGTGGATCAAGGATAAGCAATACCTTTTCCTTACCTGAGAAGCGTGGCACTAATTGATGAAACGACTCACAAACAATCTCCACGCCATCAAGATAGCCCTCCGCACTTGGATAATCGCTCTGACGTAAGCAATGCCAGAAGTCTTGAGTATATAACTCTTCAAGGTTCTTCACTTGCTGACCACTAAACAATAGCCAAGAACATAGAATATGTGGGTCTTTATATCCCTTAAACGCTTCAATAATCTCAATCAGTTGTAATTTTTTCGCTTTATCTAACCGCTTACCTTTGGGGCAATCAGCAAGGACAACGGCTAATTGTTGGCGTAATTGATTAATGTCGGGGATATGTTGTAAGCGTTCGGCATAGTGGTCAAAATCGTTGTAAATCACCCTTGCCTGTAGCTTGAGTTGTTTGGCAGTATGAGATAATAAACCGCTACCACCAAACACATCTACAATCGTCCAACCTTCGCCGTCTCCACTGATATTATCATTTAAAATTTGACTAAAATGCTTTAAGAACATTCTTTTTTGCCCGATAAAAGGCAATGGGGCTTGTTTAAACATAGCCCGCCCCTTTACACTCATTTTGCTCTTTTTCCATTATCGCAACATCTCCTTTTTATTTAAAATCACAGCCAACTGATTCGGACTAAATCGCCAGCCCTGTTCGCTGTTAAAAATTGCATTAAAACACCACTCTGAGCAAAAGAACCGTTCTCCACGTTGCTTAAATCCAAGCACTACACCCAATGCTCCCCAAAGGTCATACTTTTTACCTTTGGTTATTTCAAAGTAAAATCTAATTTGAGCCTCTGTCACATTTGGTAGCTCAACCAAATCCCACTTAGAGCGGTCAGATACGTTGATAGTTTTACAACGCACACCACCATCACGAGGGCTTGAGCTATAACACTCAAACCACTCTTCTTGGTGATAATGGTCGTAAATTCGACTTCTATGCATCGCAATTTCACAATGCGAGTATTGTCCTTTGGTTGCCTTTCTAATCAACCAATCTTCAAGCCGTTCACGCCAGTTTTTGGCATTGCCTTTATATAAAGCAAGGTAGATTTTATTCATTCGCAGCTCCTGCAAATTCCTCATAAGTCTGCGTCCACCCATCCGAATAATCATATTCAAGCGGATTTTCTACTTGTTCCACCATCGCCTTATGCTTCAAGGCATTAGCGTGATTGCCAGTCTTGGCTTCCATTAACACCTGCCAAATAACCAGTAGCTTCTCTTTGTTAATCATTGCCACCGAATTATCCGCAAAAGTCCACGGAATTTCTTGGTCGCCGAATAGGTCAAACGTCGCTTTGACTGACAAGATATTGCGTTCGGCGGTGGCATCGGTATCAATCCACTTGTCAATCGCTGGCACATAAACACCGCCGTTGATTTTCTTATCTCGCAGGGCGTTGATGGCGTCACGAATTTTCTGGCGTTGTTCTTCAATAGGTATCGGCGGTGGCTCACTTAAAATCGGATTCCCTTCATCATCGGCAATAATTAGCTTGCCTTGAGCTTGCCCTTCAAGTAACAAGCGGTAGGTTTCTGCCGAAATTTCACAAGCGCCCTCTGGTACAAAGCCGCCGTGGCTGTCGTCATAAAAGCCGTTTTTGTAATAAATTGTCATTATGTTCTCCTATTTCCAGCGACCGATTGCCATAATGTGAAATGTCATTTCTGAAATATAAACATTCCCATTACCATAAACAAATTGACATTGTGATTTGTTATTGTCCACACTTAAGCCAAGCATTCCATCATTAGCTTCCCCTATTGGACTACCTTGTCGTTTACTTTTATCATTCGTTGCAATCATTCCCTTTGCATCATCAAAATATGGATGAGAGAGTTGCGGTGTCACTGATACTACAGGTATCTCAATAAATGAGAGAGGGTAAACTAATGTAACAACATCAGAACCTTCATTTATATTTCTATTATATTCACGCCCTCCATTTCGATGTAAACACGTTTGAATCATCGTCCCATCAGGGTATTTACGAATTTCGAAGTTGCCAATTTTTTGATAGACAAAATCACTGAGATTGACCAGCTCAATGGTATTCCCCCAAGCATTAAGATTATTTGCAGTTTGGAAGCGTATTCTATCGCCCGAAATACCAATACGATTGCAAGCAAATACTCCTGAGTTATCTGGCCAGCCTTTGTTAATCATCATCCAGCCATCGCCCGCACCATTCAAGTGAGATTTTTTAGATAGCCCCACGAAAGCTCCAAGCGGTAACTGCGCAGGCGTAGCATCTTGGAAAGATATTTGCCCATTAGCAATAGAACGCAAATCAATCTGTCGAACGGGAAGCAAATTTCCTTCGTCAAACACGAGGTGATTGCCTCGATAGATAGATTTGTTCGATTCAACTCTATCGGACTTGAGGTGTATACCTGTGCTATACTGGTAGGATACCAGTGCAACATCGTTATCATTATTTCTGACTCGTCCAACAAACCAGTCATCAACGCCGTTGTTCTTTCCTTTGAGATACGAACTCGCGTGGTTAATATTCAATGGACCAGTCATTGTGTCCCCAGCTTTGGCAACATAGTTTTGACGGGCACTATTAAGCGCTTCTTCGGTTAAATCTTCGGGCGCTGGAGCCCAAGTCATAGCTCTATTGCCTTCGACAAGCATAGGATTTTGTAATTCTATAAGCCCTTCACCTGGATTAATGAATGAAATGTTTGTTATCGCACTGACGAAGGTAATCGATATTTTTTGCCATATGCCTGGAGTCAAATTTCTTGCATGAAAATTAACCCAGCTCTTCCCATTGTACAGATGGAGATAAAACGCAGTTCTTTCGGGTTTGACCTCAGCACTAAATGTATATTGCTTCTCAGGCAAATCAAAAGTTTGTCTCCAGCACCATTGGCTCGATGTATCTAAACTTTTTAAAACTGCGATTCCATTTCTAACATCCCTTCCACCAATTACATTCCAGTGGGTAGTGTTGTTTAATAGACGAGAATTTTTAATTAAATTCCGCCCCCCAATCTCAATCCTATCAATCTCATCTTTTAAGATTTTTCCCTGTGCTGCCGTCAACGCTTTTGTAGCATCATTGGTGGTTAAGTTATTGGCGAGTTGCACCAAGCCCTTTTTGGTTGGGCTGGCATTGAGACTTCCAATATAAAACTTAATAGCGTCTGCAACTTGATTACTTCTTCCTGCAATAGGTTGCATATTTGCCAAAAGTAATACGTTCTTAAATTCTTCAAAGTGATCTTGAATACGCTCTTGAACCTCATTTAGCCATTTAGCTGTTACAATAGTCCCCAATGTTCCTGTTGCAGGGTTACCATCAATAAATTTGCCTGTATTAGATTCAATATTTGGAAGCTTTGTTTTCATTTCTTAATACCTTTAAATGTATGCGAAATAGCAATAGGTGTGAGCAGGTTTTAAATCTGTAAAAAATTCTTCTAAAATTCGGTCGCCAAAATCCGTTAATCGTTCTCCTGCCACAGATTGCCCAGCCCGAAAACGAGTAATATTGTTATCGCCATTTGTTACTGTAACCCGCCACATATACCCCAAATGTTCTCTCGGGGAATTTTGAATCGGAATATCGCCTGCATCGGGTAAATCGTTTTGCAAATGAGAAAACTCTTTAATTTCAATGGTATAGCCAATAGACTTCGCTAACTGTATAAAATAAGGCATAGAAAGCCCCCCAACCGCATTTAATGTCAGAATGACTTTATTGACTCTACTCGAATACGATTTAGAAAGATCAGTACTTATCCCACAAACCCTTTCCCAATCTGCCAACATCTCACGAGATGTATCTGGGGTAACTGCATTGAGCATTCTTTCTGCACTTTGTTGTAACAGGTCAAAACATCGTCCATCAACCTCACATTGAGCAACAAACTGCTCACCATTAATATCATAGGAAACTGGAGGATAAAGCGTTTTTAGAACATTTGCGTGTAAGCTCATTGCATTAACTCCACTGTAACTCGCCCTAACCTAAACCATTCAACATTTGGCACAGTATTCGCTTGTAAATTAGAGCTTGGCGAAATAATTCGACGATCAACAACCCCAATCAAGTCACTCACAATCGCTTCACACTGCGATACAATCAAGCTATCTGCAGGGCTTAATTGATTAAAATAATTACCTAATGCGGACTCAATTTCTGCTTTAATGGTGACTAAATCCACACCACTCAATTTCACTTTGATATTAAAGTCCGTTCGTCTAGCTGTTGGTTTAATAACTTTTGACTCTCTAGCCGTAACAGGGCGAACTTCATCAATATAGGCTTGGGTACGAGCAACGGTTTCATCACTTGGCAAATCATTATTACTGATGATTGCAATATCAACGGTTCCTAATCCTCGTCGCAAAGGATAGACAAATGCAGCTTCAACCCCATCAACATTTAACGCCCATTCCTTATAGTCGTATTTATTCCCACCAGCAGGCGGTCGTCTGATGCGATTAAGCAAACGTTCTAACAGTGAGCTATCACTTTCTTCATCTGTACCACCCACAATTTCACGCAATATACAAGCGGTCTGTACCCCAACTGGTGCTGCCATAAAGTTCGCAGTAACAGGTTGAATGATATTTTGACCTGCCCCCGTCGAAAGTGCTTTGACTTTGACCATTACAGAGGATTGAGTAATCTGAGCAGGTTCAACCACCTCATAAAACCGCCCGTCCGAAGCCATTATCTGTTTACCAACCTCAATTACAGCTCCAGTATTACCAAAAACTTCAGCGCCAAATCCGCTGGCATAAGTTGCTTGTCGGCGATAAATACCACGCAAAGCAGCGTGTTTCTCTAAAAATTCTGTATCAGCAGTATCAGGAAAGAACTGCTTAATTACCCATTTTTGATGAGCATAAAGCCCCTCTGCGGTAGCTGCCAAACTACTTGCACGGGCATAGTTGTCAGAATCAACCGAAACATCAGCGTGTGGGTTAAGAGATACCACATCTCTTAAAATCGCTTGGCGGATTTCATCTAAAGTTGGTGTAATAAACATTTAAACCCCGTTTAAATTAGTTTTACGTTATGCTCAAACTTAAAAGTATCACCACGATTATCAATAACCTCAATTTCTAACAAAATTGAACCATCTCGTACTTGATGATGCGTTACCGTGATTGATTTTGCTCGCTTGTCGTCTAATAAGGGTTGTAATGCCTCTTCAGCGTACTGTTGAGCCAATAAACCAACACGACTTAAATCTTTCTCACGTTTAATAAGATGGAGCAGAGAGCCTACACGCCCATCTACCCACCACGAGCCTAAAGGAGTGGTTAATCTGATATACACCGCATTTTGTAGTGTATTTATGTTCTTACTTGTATAGTCCCGAGTAAGCGGGCTGATCTCTCTGTCCATATTGGCAGGATACAGAGAGCGAGAAGAGAAATGACGAGGAAGCACTTCCACACAAGCGGTCTGTTTTTTGTACATTTTTTGCAAAATAAGACCGCTTGTACGAATTACGCCACAGGTTGCCCTCTGCCGTCGTTTTGATGGGTGTGGGTTTTAAGGGAGGTATTACCCGCAGTTACATCGCCGTCAGTACTAAAACTACCGCCTGACTGTACAACATCACCGCTAAAACTTGCACCATCACCGCCCTGTACAGCCATACCACCATTGCCATTAATTTGTCCTTGAGCGGTAAAGACCTGATTTGTTTCTAATTTAGGTGTTTTAAAACTCGCCCCACTTGTTGCGTCCACCTCGTAGCTTTTACATTTAACCTTAAAAACATCACAATCCACTTCAATTAATCTGCCGTTTTTTAAAATAATCGTTGAGCCACTGGCATCATAAATTGCCGTTTCACCATTTTTTAAGCCTTTTACCCGAAAAGAGCCATTTTCAGTCGCAACAATAATGCCGTGTGTGGTTTTACCCCCAAGCGGAATAACAACCGCTTGAGTGCCTGCTGGTGGAACAGATGTCAATCCAAAATGTTGCATCAGCTCAACATCTTGCAATGTTTCATCTGCCAAGCCAGACACCTGTGAAAGTTGAATTTGCGGAGTACTTTTCACTAAATTTAACACCCCCCTAAAAGCAGAACGTACCGAATTTTGAGCATTGTTAATACGTTGCCTTGCCTGTTGTGCTAATTTTCTCATTTTTCTAACTCCCACGAGCCGACCAGCTCTTTTTCCGCTTTCCGTCCTTTCCCTTTTCTCCCCTTACGCTTACGAGCTTGTTCAGCTTTTGCCTTATAAGCATCAGGAGTCCAAATGCCATCTTGTTTAAATCGAAGCTCTGTCTGCGTGCCACCTGCCCTAGAAAGCATAAAACGCCGTCCCATTAAAAAGAAAATCGCATCTATCTCATACTCTTCACAAATAACGTGAACCCGTTGCCCAGCTTGCCATAACTGACCGCTTGCAGTTTTATGGTCGGGGACAGTTACAGTTAAATCAAAGGTTTCCAACTGCCAATCACTAATCTGTTTTTTAGCTTGTTTTTTAAGGGCTTCCAGATTTTCTACATCACTTAACACCACTGTTTTAGGTTTATAAATCTGCAACTCAGGATTTTTATAAACCCACTTAAAATCGTGTTTTGCACTATCGCTATCACGGCCGTGCTTCTGTCCTAAAAACGTCACTTCCGAATAGCTTTGCGACACATCAAAGGTCAAACTTGCCTCATTAAAATTATTGCGACTGCTATCATTGGCTCTAACATAGAGGGTTGCTACTGGTGGGGTAGAATAATCTGCACCACCTACAATTAACGTCCCATTAGACTCAAACCAACAATGCAACCCAGCAGAATTAGCACAACGCATAATTGCTTCCCACGCTGTTTCGCTAATATCAATATCAATTTTATCCAGAGTAGGATTATTTTCTGCTCGTAACCCAACCTGTTTAATCCCCAACGGCTCTACAATTTTCTTAATCGCATCAAATACTGTTAAGCCTTTCACATTCGTAATAGGAGCGGAGCAATCCAATAAAATTGAAGCCCGATCTCGCCCATTAATGGCATAATAACGCCCACTCTTACTGATCCGATGTTGCGTATTATCAACAATACCTGTTAAGACTGTCTCACCATTAATTTTGACTACGGCGGTTTTACCTGCAAAATTCGGCAATACCTGCATTTCACTGGATTTGCCTAAATCAAATGAAAAGCTATCCGCAGGAATTAAAAAATCACTATCAATATTGTAGCTTTTCCAATTTTTATGTTGCTTGCCATCTATCTCAACCACAACCTCATTTTCAATCATCGTCTTACTCCGAATAACAATTTAATAGGGTTCCTGCTTCGATCCAATTTGGCTGACGGATTTGCGGATTAAGCCGTAATAACTCACTACTACGACGATAATCCCGATAAAAATCGTGAGCAACCTGTTGTAAAGTCCCATTAAAAGCGACTTCTTTCACAATTAATGGCGGTTTCTGATTAATCGTCGTGACAGCTATCTGCATTAATTCACTCGCCATATTTCGTAAACCTTCTGCCAACACATAAGAAGCGGTATAAAGCCCATTATTAGGTTCAGCAGCGTTTTCTGCAGTCCGTTTAAGATGTTGTAATTCACGCACAAAATTAAGCGTCTTCAACATCAAAAGTCTTGTCTGTTGAGTGACATACTCAATTTCGGTTGGTGTTAAATTTTCGGCGTAGGTTTCAATAATATTAGCAGTCGTCTTAGCCAAAACGTTACAACTAATTAAATGCAATGCACAGTTTAGATTTTTCACATCATCTACCGATAAACGAGATTTTATCGCTGACCGACCATTTTTTTGCATTGCAAAAAACTGAGATGCAGAGGTAATTCGTTGATGTTGTCCTGTAACTAACAGACGCGGGATATTTAACACCTTATCAATATCACGCATTAGCTCATTAAATTCCGCTTTTACCCCTAGCGTAGTATTAAATTGATGTGTTTTCGATTGAGCTAAAATCACATCATAAAAAAGTTGCAATGCCTGCACCCCCTGCTTTTGAAAATCTGACTTACTAACCCCGACAGGTAAAGTATTTACATTTTGGTTTAATTCAAATAAGGCATTGAGTTGCTCAAAACAACCAAAAATCGCACTCCATTGCGACAATAATCGACTTTTAGCATTGTGGGCAAACGCTACAACCTCCATTCCTTTCACCCACCACGCCAACATATCGCCGATAAACTTATCTACAAGATTAAGATAACGATCTATCTTCGCCAATAAACTATGCTCAAATACAAAAATCGGTTTTAATGGAGTTGCTTCCCTAAACGTCAAATCTAACGCCACATAATTCACATTTTCGGCATCGTGACGTAAATTTGCTGATACCAAAATCATATTCGGGATCCGCCCACGAATAGGGTGAACCAACACATCTGCCCCACGTTGCTGAACCACATTAAGTAATTTTTTATAATCGGTGTAATAGCCCTCACCAAAACAGACCGCTTGCAACTTAATTGTTTGGGGATTAAGCCCCATATCTTCTAAATCTGCCCCATTCACAAAGGGATAAGCGTGTTCTGCAATGGCTTTGTCAAAAATTTCATCAACCGCAATAACATCAAATTGCACCCCTTTAAAACTTGCCTGTTGAACAGGCATTGTCCAACCACTCATCTACGCCACCCGTTTATTAAAATTAAATTGCTCATTAGACACATATTCAGCCAACACACGCCCATCGACTTCGAGGGTGATATTATTCGCCAAGGTATGCGACTGCGATGTAAGCCCAGCCTCAATTGCCATAGAAATAGACCGCCCAAAAGCCTGAAAGTCTGCTTGGTAATTTGATAAAGCCCCTGTAGTTGCTTCGACGCTTGGGCGAATTTCACCGTCAATGATAGCTTGATTGCGTTCCAAACGAGATTTCATCTCCGCTTCAGACAAAGTCCCTTGCCTTCCCCTTTCCTGAGCAATCTTGTTATCATTTAAACGCTCTGCAACCACATAAGCACCGTGATAATTATGCTGTGGCTTAACACCTCCCATTGCAGCATTCCCATAAGTAAATACTGACGGCTTACTACTATGTTGCGCTCTAAATTTTTTCTCTGCTTCCGCTCGCTTTTCTTTCTCGGCTTCTTGCCTTGCCATATAAGGCACATAACCTTCTGACGCAGCGTATAAGCCCAGTCCTACGCCAGTTAAAGAACCAAAACCTAACGCCCTTGTTGCCATTTTGCCTGCCGTTGTCGCTCCCGTTGTAACAGCCCCTGTAGTAGCTGTTGTAGCTACAGTTTTAGTCGATGTTTTAAAAATCTCCTTAGCCAAATTGCCAAATCCTTTCGGGTTGCCTTTTAACATATTTAATAAGCTAGATGCAGCTAACGCAGCACCAAAGACAAAAACCGCATCTTTTGCCCCCACTAAAAACTGAGTTAAATTAGGGTACTCATTCGCATATTTAGCCAGCTGTTCACTCAATGCTCCCAAAACATTATTTACCTGCTCAAAATTTTTCATTTCGGCAAATTCATTACTGTTTTTTAAGGCTTCCACCTTGTGAGCATTTGTATCTCTTACTACAGCGTGAGATTTTTCTATAGCATCTTGACTATTCTCAACTTCTGTATCGACCTTTTGACCTAGCTGAACATTATTCTTAATCCCAAGTAGTGCCATCAACGCCTGACGGTCTGAGATAATTTCACCAATGGCAGTCCCCTCGACAAGATCGGTTAATTCCTTAAATAATTTAGCTTGCTCTGCACCTTTAGCTGTTTTGAGTTTATTCTGCAACTCTTGATATTGCTTATCACCTCCCACAACATCGTCCATAATAGACATAAAGGCTTGTAGAGAGTCTTGCCCTTTGCCTTTGTAATGTTCCATTGATTTTGCAAAATTAATCCCTTTTTCCTTGCCTGTTTTTGGATCTTTATATTTCAAATTTTTAAAGCGATCATTGGTTTCCTTAGCGGTAATTTTGCCCAACAAATTGACTAAATTATTGCCAGCCTCATCACTAGAGCCTGCAGTCACTCGTGCTTGTTGGTTAGCAATCAGCAAACGCTTAAACCCCTCTAAACCATTTAAACCAGCCTGTTTACCTGCAGCCATTTGTTGTGGCAACCACGCAGCCATATCAGCAAGCTCGAATTGTCCTGCCTGCCCTGCTGCAACTGCCATATCTAAAACTTTGCCAATATCTTGCTCACCAATTCCCATTTGTTGCATAGATGAAATAGCAATCTTTGCAATATCGTCAGGCGTTGCTCCTGTTGCAACGGCGGCTTTTTGCAAAGTCGGTAATAAGTTCATTGCCGTATCTGCGGACATCGCCCCTGATGCCAACAATGTATCTAAGGAATTAAGAGCATCTTCTTTTGTTCCACCGCCTACGGTGACAGCTTTTTCTACCGCCCTAAATAGCTCTTCTTTTCCTGCAATTCTTCCTTGAACATCACGATCTGAATATGCTGTATTTGCTACCATTGCTAATCGTTTATCAAAATTCATTTGATTACGAGCAGGCTCTCGCATAACCATCGCCCCAGCTGCAACACCAGCCCCAACGCTCATCAAACCACGCCCAACATTTGCAGCCTTATCTCCAAAACTAGACTTACCAAGCTCCGCATTTAACTCTTTGATACGTTGTTTCGTTTGCTCAGAGGCACGACGTAACTCATTTTGAGAGGCCACGCCCGACCGCTTCAACTGCTCATAAGCTGCACGGGTTTGCCTAATTTCCTGCTGTATCGCATTTTCTGAACGAATACCTAACGTTTCTCTCGCTCTTGCAAGATCTGCAGCACTTTTTCTTGCTTCTCGGTAAGCCTGCTCAATACGTTTATTTGATGATTGCGTTGCCGTAGCGACTTTCTCTGTTGCATTCACTTGAGTCTGACTGCTACGAACCGCTGCTTGCTCTGCATCCTTAAAGGCTTTTTCTGCTTCTTTTCCGACCTTACTAATTACTTGGCTTGCATTATCTTTTGCACTTAGCTCAAGTTGCACTTTCATATCTTTAGCCATGGTAAACTCTTTTTAAATTGGATTTAAACCTATAAAAAAGGGGCTTTACGCCCCAATTTTTCCACGTCGAGTAAACACAAAACTTTCGTGTTTAACATTATTGCTAGGGCTATCTGTCGCTTGCTTAGGCTGTTTTATGCCTTCAAACTCCAAATAACTCTCAATCCAAGCCGACAACTCAATCAGCGACATTTGCCACACCTTATCAGCAGGAATTGCAAATTTCGCAAACAAAATCACCGCTTGGCGATATTGTTTAAAGGCTTCCGCTACGCCAAACCGTCCTGACGGTTGCTTAGGTTGTCTAGGCTCGCCCCATTTCCGATAGGCTTTTTTTTAAGCATCAATGTTGCCTCAAGCAGTTGCCAATAATCATCCGTAGCTAAATGCTCAAATAAAAATTGTGCATCAACGATTTCTGCAGGAATACCGTCAAAACTGACCTGCTGAGAAAGATAAGCCATATCCACTAAGATTGCCTCTTTATGGCTGGCATTTTCTTCGTCAATGCCCATTGCATCAATCATCTCAAGGGCAGTGCATTGCCCACCCATTGTAAGTAAACGCACATTTGCCTGTTTAAAAACCTTCCCTTGATACTCAAACCCTAAAAGCTCAACTTTCATTACTCAACAACCTCACGCAACGCACCTAGTTGAATATCAATTTGCGATTCATTGTCTACCGTATAGGAAGCACCCACTTCAATGGTAAAGCACCCCAAATAAGATGTCCGTTTTTCCGCATTATTTAACGGGTATTTGGTAAGTTTGGCATCTTTGATATTTTTCCAATCAATCACCGTACCATCTTTAGGTTCTACCGCAGTAATAGATAACGTGATCTCTTCAATACCTTGAGCATACCCCTTAGCTCGCCCAGCGCTATTCATTGTTTTAACGACCTTACGCCCTGTTTGAATTTTGACATCTAACTTCGTAATATCAATTTCAACCCCATCAACTTCAAGGACACAAGAACCTTCAAAGACTTCAGCCATAATCTACTCCTATAATAACAATGTGATTTTATTGCGGATAACGTGCAAGCCATTTACAACATCTGCAGGAATATCCAAGTCCAAATACGTTGGGTCTTGGGCATTACGCTCAATCACCAAGCGAGATTTCCATTCGTCGACGTTTTCGATGATTTCGAGTTGCTCCATACGATAAAGCACATCAAGGATTTCCGACCGCACTTTGCGAATAACACGCTGTGTATTTTTAGCTCGTGGGAAACGTAAACGCTGACGAGTTTGGATTGCCTTACGCACATAATCTAAAGTACGAATAGTGGTTAAATCCAAATAACTTGGATCGTCGGTATTCGTCACTGATTTTGTATAAGTCGTAATAGCACGGCTAATCTGAACACGATTCACCACAACTTCAAGCGGACTTAGCCCATTAAATAAGGCTTGGTTTACCTCACTAAATAACGGCTTCTGCGAATCGTCTACCAAACTTAACCCCTTGACCTCAAGCGTATTAAGAGGCTTCGCAGGATCTTCCTCACCTGCAATCACAGCCCCATAACCTGCTGCAATCATCGCATTTGTTTCCGTACAACCCTTGTACCACGCAATAGAGATACGTTCAGAATTTAAACGAGAAGATAACGTTGTTCCTGTCGCAAAAGTACCACGCCAACCCATTACACCAATTCCTGCTTTATCCTCAATCGGATCGCTCATCAATTCCAAATGCTGGCGTAGTGCCGTTGCATTTTCTTCATCTGAAAATGGCGAAATAATCACGTTGTAATGCTTGCCTGCAACACTTGCTAACGCTGGTGCAATCTGGGCATTACGCTGACCTCCACCAAATGCAGTGACAGCAAGACTTAAAGTCCCAGCGGTGTGTTTAGCCGATAACATCAATTCGTTGCCAATTTCACCTTTACATTTGGTAGTCAATAGCAATACGCCATCACTTTCTGCACTTGCAACAACTTGACTATAACGAGAGGCATTAATCACAGCCACCAAACGAGTGACAATGGCAGTATTCGCTTCATTTTTTGCCACCGCAATTTCATAAGCCTCCCCACCGATAACAACACGCACCACACCAGCAATGCTTGCAGACCCTGTAAAAGTCACACGCCCTGTCGCAGCAACACCTGCAGAATGGTCTTTTAATCCAATAACCGTTAAGCGAATCAGTGAATTATTCTTAATAGCCTGACGCACCATTAAATGAGCTACAGAGCCAGCCCCAAATGCCTGTTCAGCATCGGTATCACTAAACACTTTGACAGGCAAGCTATAATTTCCTGTTGCTTGAGCCGTCATCGGAGCAACGATCAACACTTCTTGCTCATTCGTAGGCAAGGTGGTCACAGCGTCTTTATTATTGTATTCGGTATATACTCCTGGTTTACGAATACTGTTCGGGATTTTGTCAAAATCAACCATAATAATTCCCCCCTCCTATTTACTCTCTTTTTTAGGTTTATCTACACCAGTGACTAAGATTAAATCACCATCAGCGATACGACGCTGATAGTATATTGAGTTATCAACTTCCACCGGCTCGTGTTCGATATAGCTATGGGGGTGGTTCTCAAATGGCACTCGTACCCCATTAATTGCTTTTACTTTAATTTTCATCTTTTTCCTCCCTCACTACCGTCACTGAGGTAGTGGCGTTGTTATTTGACTCAAAAATACAATTATGCAACCCATTTAGCTCTTGGTATGGCTTATCAAGTTTGCCCTGATACTGCTTAAATAACTGTTCAAGCTCACTTATTCCCTCTGGAAATCTCCCATCCTCTAAAAAGCCGTTTTCGGTGTAGCTCATTTCAAACTCAATCGCAAAAGCAGAGATTTTCTCTTTTTTCACTTCCGCATTATTCCAAATGGTACGGATTCGCTTAGGTTGGATAGGTGACACCAATCCCCCTAAAGTTTGATTAATCAGCAAATACTTCACCGCACCAAGCAACAGATTTACGCCGACTTCTTGAGATGTTACGCCACCCACACGCCCCGCAACGGCGGAACGCATAGAGCGAGCCATTACCAACACAACAAAGGTATCCGTTGCTTGATAACGCTTACCCCTAGCATTGACTGAACGAGCATCAAAATCAGAGCCAGCGTAAGAAACCAAACAAGCAGGCAAACGGCGTACATCAAGCTGACTATCGTCAATTTCGCCAGAGTAACTCCCGACGGAATAAACCATCTTGCCAAGCCCAAGTCGCAACCGCTCAATCAATGCTTGCTCAATTTTAGTAATCATCGTTGGTCTCTCCCCCAAATACGATTACCGCCATTAAAAAACTGCACGCTGTTGTCGCCATTTGCCATATCCTCAACGGAGGATTCCTCAAGCCCAAGTGACACAATCCCTTTTGAGATATTCTCAAGCTCTTTTAAGCAAAATTTATAGCGATTTTCGACTTCTTCGGTCATTGTTACCGATGATTTACTGGTCAGATGATAACGAGCCAAATCACAACAAATGCGTGTCAGATTTTGTGGTACAGCCCTCAAAGGCAAGCGATAACGCCCACTCAAATAACCGTCAATTTGACTAGATGAATCTTTTAGAGCAACAACCAATAAGGCTTCATCAACAACGCCAAGCCCATCACGATCAGTTAGCTCTATTGATTCCCGTTCACCAATACGGACAACAAAATCTTCAACATCGGCATAGAGTGATGTTTTATCATCAAGTGCAGAAACCACACTTTTAATGTCGGCATACATCGCTACTTCTCACAAATTGGCACAAGCTCAAGATAAGGATCTTGCGAAAGTGCAATAATCTGCTCACCCGTTAAGGCATCAAACGGAATTTCCACTGCTTTATCTTTGGTAAAGCGATAACCGCAACGCCCATAGCTTGCTTGTGGGTGAATCGCCTTTAAGGTGATTTCAAAGGCAATCGGCTGAATTACCGCACCATCTGCTTTTGCATCTGCCACTTTTTCATCTGTTGCATTAGCTGAATCCGCAGAATCTGACTGTAACGAGTTCCCCGTTGTATCTTTGGTTTCATCTGCACCACCTTTTTCTAACTTAGCGGTTAGTTTTTCTTTTTTTGATTGTGCTTTTTTAGCCATATTTACCTCAGATTTAAGATTTATAAAGGGTGGGAAGTTCCCCACCCCACAATAACTACTCAACAATTTGAGCGCTCACAGCCACTTTTAACACGCCTTTTAACGGGTTGCTGGTGCCGTTAATCACATCGGCTTCAAACAGCTGACGGGCTTTGTACTCAAGTGACGGCGGAACAAGGATCACACTTGGACGGATATTCAAGAGCTTGTCACCATCGCCTTTTAACATACGCATCTTCGCCAACACATCCATCACCACATCAGCGGTTAAGTCAGACGATTCCACACGGTGAATCAGTTGCCAGAAACCAAAGCCAGCATTACCACGAGCACGCACACCCCACAAATACACATCTTCCATAAAGACTTTGTCGGATTTAGACGGATCAAACTTCGCTTCAATTTCAGGCTTAGTGCGTTCTTGCCAAATCAACGGCTTAATCGCATTAGTATCATCTAAAATATAAAATGCAGGTTTGCCTGATGCTGAGCCAGTGGTGACATTACTTTGCTGTTTCGCCACGCCAGTACCGTCCACATTCGGATAAACAGGGTGGTCAGTGTCAAAAAAGTTCTGCCCGTCATAACAAAGGGTAGATTTACCTTTTTTAAGCAACCCAAACACCAAATCATCAGGTAACTCCGCCGCACTTTGTCCTGCTTGTTGTACCACTGGCGTAAATAATCCCACTTGGTCATCTTCGATTTCAGTGCGTTTAATACCAACCGTCGATTCAAATAATTTGTTCTCAATGGTCATCCCTTGAGCTTGCATCTTCTGGATTTGACGCTCACCCACCCATTCACGCATTTTCGGGAATGCACCTAACCAACCATAAGTATTAGTCGCAGTTGATGATGCAATACGCATTGCAAGCATTTCCCACTGCGGTTTAATTAGACTTAAACCTGCTTTAAACTCTGTTTTAAATGCCGTATCTAACGCATTTAACAATTCTGACTTTTTAAATTTATCCATTACGCACCTGCCTTTTTATATTTTTCAACGTACTCTTCAGGGGTTAAACCTAACGCTTTTGCCCCAGCCATTTCCGCAGCCGACAACGCTACTTGTTGCGTCTGCTCGTTCGGGTCTTTGCCACCCGACTGCGTCCCCGCAAGAGCAGGGTTAGGCGACACCGTTGCCAAATAATCTGATAATGCCACCAGATTGTCTTTACCTAATTTTTCTGCCCACGCTTTCTGAGCCGGCAACAAACGCCCATCAGATAATGCAGTTTGAATTAACGCATCACGTTCTTTATCGTTAATTTGCTGTTTTAACTGGTTAAGTTCGGTTTGCACCGCTTGCAAATCGCTTAACGCCACAAATTCTGCAGGATCAGGATTGTTTACCTTCGCCGTTAAAGCCACCACCTGCTCCTGTTCTTTGGCAAGCTCTGCATATACATCGCTTAATGCCACTTGGCTGTCGCCTTTCGCTGCCGACAATGCCGTCAGCTTAGTTGTAATTTCGTCGTCCGTTGCTTGAGCTGACAAGCCAAACAACTTAATCAAAAGTTCTTTCATTTTGGAGTTATCCTCGTTAGGTTCTAAAAAGTGAGAAAACTGAGCAGACATTGCGACCGCTTCCGCCAAATTGTGTAATGCAGGGCGGTTGGTTAAAGCCGCATTTAACACCTTAATCACCGTACCCGACGCATCTGCCAAGAACAGCGGTGAAATATAGCGATAAACCCCATCTTTAATTTCAGTAGCCGCCTTAGATGTCCAACGCACATCAGCAAACAAGCCTTCGCCTGAAATATATTCCGCTCTCACAATCCAGCCTGCCGCAGGATTGCCTTTACCATTTTCTGCAATAAAGAGAGTTTGATGCTCATAATCAATCATCAGCTCAATGCCTAACTGATTGATCTCATCTGCTAATTGATAGCCGTTAGAATCTCCTACATAAAACGCCCCCTCACGTCCATCTTGCGGATGAAACCAACCAAACGGAAAAAGCTGAATACGCCCATTGACCTCTTTGGCAAGCTCAAAACTGCAAGCTATCGGATTAAGTTTGAATTTACGTTCCACAACGCACCTCATACAAAAAATTGAGGCTAGAGAATAAGAGATAAGAGAAAAGGAAAAACGAGGAACAACTTCCACACTAAAGGGAATTTGCAAATTTTTGAAAAAAAGTGACCGCTTGTATAGCGAAAGAGACACAACCCATTTTAAAACGTTTTAAAACCGTTTTAAATTGTTTTAAAAAATTTCGGACGATAAATCATACCAACAAAAACAAAATCGCCACTATGGGCGATTTAGGGGGATTTTAGACATTATTTTAAAATCGACTGCCAATAGTCCTGAACATCTTGCAAAATATCTTCCTCGTCCTGTGGTGTCAGCATTAAAAACGGACGGGCAGGAATTTCGACTTTATCAGTCATCACCCAGCGATCACCAATTTTAAAGACAAGGTATTTACCTTTTTTAGGGGTAATTACGCCGCCGAACTGATGAATAGCGGCATAGGCTTCATTTGTTCCCACAATCGCTTTATCATTATCAGAGACCTGTTGGATACTCCCTTTTAAATTACCCGAATCGTTTAAAGGTATGCCACTACGGTGGTGTATTCCCGCCCAAGATGGACGACCACCAGCTTCAAAATTGTCAAGCACCGCTTTTCGCATTGTGCCTGCAATATCACGCATTAATGGCTCACGGTGACGAGTAACCTCTGCCATCTCGTTTAAAATGGCAAGAATTTTATCGGCATTGTTGATTTTTAACTCAAGCATTGTTATAGTCCTTATATTAAAAGCCGTTAGAAAAGCGATGAATCTCGACGATCGCAAGCGATAGGTTGAAAAAGTACCTTGGACTGTGTGCAGGTGATTTCGAGCCCTGCCTAACGGCTTATTCGAATAACTTCATATTTTTTCATTTCTTTTTCTATCTGCTTCAAGCTAGATAGCCTAAATGACTCTGCAAACAATTCTCCACTAGAAATAAGATTTTTTACTACGACCATATACCAACGACTATCAATCTCTTTATAAAAATAAAGTTTATTCATTTTTTTATTTTGAATAGATTTTAAAACCCGATCAGCACCAAAAATCACATCAGGCATTTTAGTATATTCATCTAAGCCAAAATTTTGCCCTTCACGGCTATTAAATTGTTTGATTAATGTATCATCGGAAAGCCAAACAGTTCTCGCTGTAACACCCAATAAAATGGCGTTGCTTTCTTTAATGACACCGCTTGCAAATTTATATTCAAGTCGCAAATGATCTCGAATGGCATACATCAATTCATTACTGGCTTTTCCATCTAATCCTTGCAGCTTTTTAACTTCACTTGTTGCCTTTTCTAATCGTTCAAAAGCGTGTTTAAACTCAAACCCACTCATTTCAGCTTTAGCAAATTGATGAGCCAACTTTTCAGGATAAAGATCAAGGTTAGGCTTATAAGCTCGTCGCCCTAAGTTATAATCAAAACCACTATCTGCCGTCAGCACCGTTCCATCAGCCATTTTTAAGCCTATGGTCTTTTGCTTTACGCCTTTCTTCGGCTCAATTTCGACTTCATCTAATAGCTTAGAACCATCTGAAACCACTAGCTCTTTTCGCTCTAAATCACGCTCTTTTAGTGCATTAACAGTACAACGACAATTAAAGCCATTTGGTGGGTAAAATGTCGTCCAAAATGGATCGTCATAACGAAAAATTAATCCGTGCATAGATGCGTGACGTGGGCGAGTACGATTATCTAAGATAGCACTATATTGCCAATAAGGGCGATTATCGACATTATCCATTAGTTGTTGATACGTTTGAGCAGAAAAGGCAGCTTGCATATTCGTGCGATAAATCGTTTCAAGGCGACGGGGCGAACCAAAATATTCCCCCGTTTTCGGATCTGCAATAACATACTCTTTACGCTGTTTGTCGTAACCTGTAATCCAGCCCTTACGCTCAAACATTGCCATCACATCTTTCACCCAAGCATTATAAGGTTGCTTATTTCGCTTGGCTTCTGCCATTGATTCATAAATATTTGCAGTCATCTCAAGACTAGATAAATTTGCAATGCGTGAAGCTCTCGCTCTTGCAGAGTCACGCAAAGCAGGTTCATCTAAATGTTTCGAAAATGCCTTTTTACTTTCTAAAAATTCAATCGCTTTGTCAGGCGTTAAATCAAGGGCAAACTTAGCTGGCACGGCTCACCCCAAGCAATTCAGAGAGAAACATCGCCTTATTCAAATAATCAAAATGCTGTTTAGAATGTAATTTAGGGTAGAGTTCCGCCAGTTTCTCACTTGCTTCTTCAAAACTCCCACAACGATGTAACATTGCGACCACTTGTTTAATCATCGGATCAAGTTGAGCATTAAAATCCACATTCTCCAACGCTTCATCAAGCGAACTATCCAAAAAATCCTGCTCATCAAAGCCTGATTGTGTCGAAAATGCGTGAACTTTCCCCCCACACCCACAAGGACAATGAGGGGATTTCACAACCCTATCCGACAATCCGACCGCTTGTGTCGGCTGTGCTACACGCCCCAACACCGCTTCACCTTCTTGAACTTCGGGAATGCCTAACTTATCCCTTGCCCAATTTGCAGGGATTTGTAGCCCAATATCCACCAATTTCGGTAAACTCTCGGCAAACAACGCCAAATCTGCAGGTTCTTTGGTGTCAAATTCAAACGTCGGAATACGAGTAGGATCGACATTCGGGAAATTAATCAACAAATACGGCAAAATAATTTGCTGAGTAAATGTCTGCCCTAATTGCTTCACATCTGAAACTAACAAATCTCGTCGCACTTCATTGTGTACATTACCAAGGGCATTCGTTGAGCTTTTACCGTCTGCACCACTGGTCAGCGTTTGCCCCAAAATCAAACGAGCGATAGATTTTTCACACCAATCCACCATTTGTAAAAACGGATTATTGCCCGATGCTCCCCCAGCATTTGCCGCATTATGCAACTCAATACTCATTGATTCAGGCATAATTCCTGCCGCATTATGCCCGATCTCCGCTAATGCACGCTTGAGTGTTTGTTTCTCGTCTTTGGTTGCCCCTGCACCATATTTACCAATACGGATAGGCATTCCATACAACTCCAAAAACTCCGCAAAGTCGTGGATAGAGTAGTGCTTAAACATATACAGCCACGCAAGCGTACGGAACAAGTTATTGCGTGCTGCCTGTGTCGAGCGAGATTTGTGTGTATGAACCATCCACCCATAAGGGCGTAATGGTTCGCCAGTTTGATTTTGTGGGGTTTTAAGCAGTAAATTGTCTAACTTATCCCATTTAAACCACGACTGCGGACGGTGTATAAATGCATTCGGATACCACACCTTGCCATTAAATGCCCATTCAATTTCAAGGGCAGAAAAACCGTGACCAACAGCATCCATACAGTCAATAATCAAATCTTCGAGGTTGCCGATTTGATAAAACAACTCATCGACTTCATCACGCAGTTTTTCTTCCGCAGGTGTCGCATTGCGTGGGGCTTGTATCATCCAATCCACTCCCAATGCCGCACGCTTACGAGTCTGAATATTCGCAAAAATCGCTGAGTCACGCTCTTCAATATCCATAAATAACTCGTGCTGGGCGGTAATATCCCCATTTTCCGCATCATCAAAAATCTGCTTCATCTTCGCAGGGGTAATGAAATTGCTTGGGTGGTCTGATAACACCCGTCCCGTCGCTGTGATTTCGGCTAAATCGGTTTGTAAATTTGGGTTTTTAACGCCATTTAAATCGGGTTTTATATACTGTTTTTTCTTTTTCTTGCTCATAAATTATCCTACGATATAGGGACACACTGCGTGTGTCCGCCTGTCTTAATCTTTCACGGACACACGCAGTGTGTCCCTACCCGTCATTAATGTCGCCACTTACTCCGATATTCCCAATCTTCATCTTCTATCGACTCCCACTCAATCGGAGCTGAAGCCGTTACCGCATTACGCCACAACATCTCTAAAGCATCAGGGCCATCATCGTGATCCGCTTTCGGAAAATGTCTAAGCTGGCTCTCAAGGGTAGAGTGCGAGCGGTGGATTAAAATCAAACCGTTAGCGATATGCGGTTGCAAGCTCTCAATCCGCAACATTTTGTCGGTGTTAGGCTTAACCGCCATAGCTGGCACAGGCTTGCCACGTTGTGCCGAGCGTTTAACCAACTCCGTTGCCAAAAATTCCTGAAACTGCACCGTTTCTACAAACCATTTATGGCACTGGTATTGCGTATGTAGCCTAATCACATCTTCGATAATCAAATCAGGCAAACGCTTTTTAATTTGGGCTTCGACCACGTATAACTTACCGCTTGCACGGTGATACCCCCCAACCAAAATCGCCGACGGGTCACGGCTTGCCCCTGCTTTCCCCATAGACGGGTCTAACGCCCCAAAATAAATCAAGTCATCAGGCAACTCCGTCCAGTATTGCAAGCTGTTGGCAAAAATCGCATCATCACCGCTTACAGGGTCGTTTTGATATTCCGAATCAAAAGTAGCGTGTCCGTCCCTTGCCCGAATTTTCATTAACGCAAGAATAGGGCGAGCTTCCCACGACACCACCGCCCCTTTATCCATTTCCGCTTGATTTGCAAAATAAAACGCATCTGCGACCGCTTCCCCTTCGGTTAGGTAAAAGTTTTCCCATTTATCCCAAAGCACCATATTGTCAGGCATTTTTAAAACGGCTTTAAAATGGGCGGTGTTCCACGCTTTACTAGCAAGGGTGCGATTAAGTACGCTGTCGTAATGCAAAATTGTACCGATATAAATTACATCTAACTTGCCGTCCGCAGAGCCTAACGGCAGTACGGTTTTCTTAAGCCAATTATGCAATTTGTCACGCTGTTCAGGGTTGCGAACCTGTTCGTCATTCTCAATATCGTCCAAAATCACCAAATCAGGACGATAAGCCCCGTGGCGTAAACCACGCAATTTTTTGCCTGAGCCTGCCACTTGGACCTTCTGATTCGCCCGAGTAATGATTGTCCCCGACTGCCAAACACGCCCCACTCCTGAAATTTCAGGGAAATCAATGCGTAAACGTTGATTAAACTCAAGCTCTGATTTAATCGCTTCTAGCATAGGATAGGCTTGGTCGATAGAGTCCATCACTAATAGGGCGTAGCGTTTTTTCTGCGTAACCAAACACCAAAGCGTAGAGAGCTGAGTAACTATCGTGGATTTTGCTTCACCACGGGGAGCAGCAATCGCCTCAAGACAAGATTTTTCACTTGCAAACACTTTCGGCAGTCGCTCAAAAAGATAACGGTGCAGTTGAGATTTAGACGGGGAGCGAACATAGTGCGGAAAATAATGATTAATGAAAAATGCCAAGCCATTTACAGGGTCGGACACCTGTTTACGCCGTTCCGCCACCGCCTGCGGAGAATCGTCCCACCCATCAAAAGCGGCTTCGATTTTCGCTCGCATACTTTCCGCATACGCAGAAAGCTGTTGCAAAAACTCTTTACTTCTCATCATTTACCCCCAAAAAGTAGAGCGGCAAACAAAAACCATCCCCAGCCATTTTGCCCGTGGTAAGCAATAACACAGGCACAAATTAAACATAATGCAGACATTATTTCCCTTTCCTAAATGCTTTATCGACCACTTCGCCAAAATCACCCAGCACATCTAGAAAATCGCCGAATAAGTTTGGGTGTTTTTCTTTAATAAACTCGCCCAAAAGCTCTACCGTTTTCATTGCAACCGCAAGCTCTGACACATCAGGTAAAATTCGCTTACTCGCAGCGGTCATTTTGGTAAAACTGTCTGCCAACACAGAAAGCAAAGCGACTTTCTCTTTTGATGATAATTCAGGATTGTCTTTTAACTCTTCCATCGTGGCACGGTATTGCAAAATAAACCCCGTCAGCAAACTTTGAGAGAGTTCATCCATCTCACCGCCAGCCATAACCTGAGCATCTCGAACCTTATCCCAGTCATCGCCTGCCTTTTCCGCTTCGGTCTTCCAACGGCGAGCCGTATTAAAGGACACGCCCGCTTTTTGTGCCGATTGTTCAAGGGTAAAACGCTCAAAAACATAATAACGGCGAACATAAGTCTTCACTTTCGGATCGTGAGCCATTTAGCCCCCTAGTTTTAAACGGATCAGCTCAAAACCAATAGCTGCCAAGCCACCACCCACACCGCCAGCAATCACTGCATCACGGCGATTTTTTCGAGCCATATCATCAACTAATTTTTTTGTGGCGTGGACTTCTTTCTGCAAGGCTTCAATTCGCTCATTTTGCGAATCAATCTTTTCATTTGCTGACGTAACCGCCTCTAAAATCAGGTCTAATTTTTCCGAATCTGTCTGTTTTTGCTTTCTGCGACTCATTGCTTGTCCGCCTTTTTATCTAATTTTTGATTAACTTCTTTTAGTCCTTCCAAAATATCATCTAGCTTCTCTTTTAAGCCCTTATTGACTTCTTGAGCCAGCTCCTTTGATTGATATTTCTGCTCAATTTCTTGCTTCAACTCTTTAACGCTTTGCTCATTGCGGTTAATGCGGTCAAAAATCACCTTGGCACTAAAAGCAACAAGGGGAGCAACCACAAAAGAGACCAACATCTGAAACAGCTTCTCATCAATCATAACGCCCCCGTTTTGCTCGACCGACAGGGGATTGATTGCCTTGTTTGACTGCCATTTTTAACAAATCACGACGAGTTGCCACAGCTGGCTTCTGTTTTCTAAAAACACGCTCACGCCACCAGCTACGGAGCTTTTTGAATAGTCTTACCATGACAAACCTCCTCATAGGTCAGATTGTGTGCCAGCACTTGACGCTTCGTCTCCGTCGTATCCTGACGACTTGGGTAAATCAGCCCGAACGCCGTGCAACCTGTCGTCGTCACGGAAGTAACCGTGGGCGTGCAACTGCTGGTCAACAACGGAAGCATTGCTACGCTTAACATCATCGTGATTTTTCTGCTTAATTTGTGCATTTTTGATCTCCGTTTTTTGAGCCTGAATTTTGCTCGCTTGTTGTTGATTTTCTGCTTGTAACTTCCGATTACGCTCTTCAGCCTTTTCAACTTTTAACCAAAGCCAAAACAAGGCACAGGACGCAAGAAATAAAACAAGAGTAACTATTTTTACAGTCATCATTCGCTTTCTCCTTGGCGTTTACCGCCTATTGCATTAGCAAACCCTTTTGTTGCCACGCCACCACCGCAAAATAAAGCAAAAACCGTAAACAACTCCGCAACATTGGCACGGTCTAAATACACCGAATAAGCCAAAATCCCAGCCATTAGCAACGCCCCGAAAAACTGAATAAACGCCGTCGTTGATAAGCGTCCGTTATCGTTGGTAATTAATTCTTTAAATTTCATTTTTGTTCCTCTATATCATTCCCCCTCTTTGACAAAGAGGGGGTTAGGGGGAGATTTATCTAAATAAATGCCCCACATTCACAATTTCTTCACTATCCAACCATTCCCACACATCAAAGCAAGGGCAATCTTTCACCCACTCATTCGGGGCAATAGTGCCATCACCATTACGATCAGGACTTAAATCCCGATGCCCATAAATCTTCGCATTCGGGTATTTCGCTTCAAGCTCACGCAGTAAACGGTGTAATGCGTGCCATTGTGCTTCAGTAAATTCAGCGTGATTTTTACCATTAGCCGTAATACCGCCCACCACACAAATCCCGATAGAGTGGAGATTGTGCCCCTTGACGTGCGCCCCCATTTCACCAACCTGACGACCCGTTTCAACAGTTCCGTCCACATCAATCACAAAGTGATAACCAAGGTGTTCAATGTGAGCATTAAAGGTTTTCACCGCCCCTGCCAATCGCTTAAAGCCACGTTGCTTATGCCAGCCATCAATCACCTCTGCCGATGATTTGCCTGCTTGCTTTAAACTTTTGCCGTTGTGAGTGGCAGAACAATGAATTACGATTTTTCTAATAGGAAAGGTCATAAAAAAAGCCTCTTTAAGTGATACTTAAAGAGACTTTAAAGAATTAGGAGCGTGGAGAGTATGGGAAGACTTTCCACACTAAAACAAGACTGACTGAGATACGGATTTATAACGTTGATAATATCGCACAACCTCCCACGCAGTGCGATCACAAATTTGATATTTCTGACAAAGTCGCATTATCGCCATTCTCCCACTTAACTTGTCCGTTTCGGTTAAATGGCAAAAATCTGCATAAAGCTGTTGGTTTCGTAAAATCCGCAATGCCGTTTCACAGCGAGGAATATAAACTTCACCCACTTGCATATAACTTTGCAGTTTGACCGCATCTTCTTGCCCCAACACCTCACGCAATTTATCAAAATACTTAGCAGACTTTGAGAACTGAAACGAAAAGCCACCAAAGGCTTTAACAAATTTCTCCGTTGCAGGCAATCCAATCACCGCCACAATCTCTCTGACACTATCAGGCAAATACTCTTCTACATTTTCAAACTCACACATAACCCCTCCATTTCAGACTGATTAATGGAGTATTGTCAGGCACGTTTTTCAAAAGTGTGAACATTTTTGCAAAAAAATTTATAAAAAAGACCGCTTGTAAAAACAAAAAGAGCCACAGAGTGGCTCAATTATGCGTAACCCCGTACGCTTGCGTGCGGGGTATAAATGCTCTTGAAAGGTTATTACTATTTCTTTTTAGCACTGATCGCTTTGGCAATAGAAAAAGCGGTTTCCCAAGCTTGTTGGTTATCTGTAACCTGTATTTTTCTACATGCAATAGCTTCGTTGTTATAATCTGTAACATCTACTTGAGATGAATTTACCAACAAAATAACTCTACGCAATGCACAAGCTGCTAAAGGATTTTCATCATGCCCAAACGTTCCAGACTCCATGCTATAAGCTACATTTCTTAATTTTTGATATTCGCCTGTTGCGATTGCTTCTGCAATTTCTTTTTGAGCTTTTTCTGTCGCCCCAAATGCAGATACTGAAGCAACAAGAAGTAAAGTAGGAATTAATTTTTTCATGGTTTTACTCCCTTGAGATTGATGAAATATTGTAAAAAGACTACCACAAAAAAGCCCCGAATGATCGGGGCTATGCAAAAAATTTTGTAAATATCAGGTTCTTCGCCCATTCCGATGGGCATTCACTGCTAACATCTGCACAATTTTAAAAATCTGCTCTGTCGTACACCATTGCAAACGCTCAATACCAAACGACCGCTTACAAATAGCGTGAACATAATGCCAAGACTTACCACTACTAGCGATAAAGGCTTCAATCTTTCTAATATAACCTTGACGCACCTCATCTGCGTTGCTGGCTGTCGGGCGTTTACCATATTTTTTCGATTTAACCTTAAACCCTTTAGCACGCATACCTTGCAACACTATCATCAACTCAGGGTCAGTCATCATCGAACAGCTAGGTTTATCTACCAACTCCATTAAAAAGAGCTTATAGGCTTCATCGCTCATCTTCAGCTCAGTTTTGCCGATATGGATTTTCTGTATCATCTGCTTACGAGTTTGTGCGTACATTCTCTTTCTCCTGTTGCCACTGTTTCCAATCCGCAAAGCCGTGTAACTTTACGCATTCCTCTTCACCCCTTAAACGAACTAAGCGATCAATGTATTGAATATTCGCTGTTCGATTATCACTTTTTGCCCTTTCCTGTGCTTCTTCACCCGAAAGCACCTTATTATTTTCTTCCGTTCTAACCACCGCAAACTGTGGCTCCACGCTCTCATACACTCTTTTTAAGTAATTATGACTGCTCAACGGCTCGAATTTCCCATTCTCACGACGATTGCGTCGCACCTGCTCAACCGTATCTGCCAACGCTTTTGCCAAAACATTAGAGCAAGGGTAAAGCTCCAACAAACTTTGCAAAATCCGCAACGCTCGACTATTGCTTAAACTGCTTTTCGGGGGTTTAAACAGCCCCAAATATGCCACCGCAGGACGACCACAACCAGCGGTCATTTCGGTGATCGTTTTAAGTAACTCTCGCCCAGCATCATCTTCAACTAACGCCTCCAGCGTTAAATCTGAGTGACAAATCGGGCAACGACACAATTTCATTTTGCACCTCCCTAAGAAAACAGAGATAAACGCTGACGCTTATCTCTATTCTCTCAACCACCGCCCCAAGTGCATTTACAATTTTATTTAGGCTCTGCCGATAAAGATTGAGTGGGGCGGTGTGAGTGGTTTTTTAGTGGTTACATAGTGTCCTCCTTGTTTTTGAATTAGCTCAATCTAATTGAAACACCATTTCCTATAACAACACGTTTTTTGTCTTGCTCTGCATATTTCTGCAATAAGGAATAAGTCTTTGGCATTCGAGCCTTTGTAATTTCTTGATTATAAGTTGCTTCCAACTCTGCCCAATTTTTGATAATTTCCGCCCAAACAGGACATATAGACGTTAACTTACTCAAATGATTTCGCATTGCTGGAGCGACAGTCAGTAATTGCATACAACGCCTTAAATCCGCAGGATCTTGTGGATAACATACTCGTTTTGGTACCACATCAAAGCCAACTACAAACGCCATTGTTTTACTACTTAACCCTGTCTCACCATCAGCTAACCATTCAATTATTTGTTGTTGCATTTTGTTCATTTTATTTCCCCTGCGATATAGGACGGCACCATCACTTCTTTAATCTTATACAACATAACGCTGTCAGCACCTTGTTCTTTAAAAGCGATATACAGCTCGTCACCTTCGCCAAATTCGCCCCAATTATTGTCCCGAAGCTCACGGATAATAATTGCAGAAATCCCTTCCGCCATAGCCGACAAATCTTCTTTTTCAATGTCGGCTGTAAATTGCTTGCAATCCTCACGTTTCAGATCGTCATAATCAATGTCGTCTTTGTCGTACCAGTAGTCATAAAAATAAGTATTTCCCATATTTCCTCCATCACTTACACAAAACTCTCTAACTTCGTTTCCCCTGTAAACTCTAGCACCGTAGCACTTGCAATTTTGAGTAAGGCATTAAGCTGACCTTCAAGGTATTCCGTTAAAATAGCGTGCTTATGTGCTTCTCTTGTGCCATTTAACTGACGAGCAACATCGGCATATTCAACAAAACGCATCGAGCGGATTTTTAAATGTTCGTCCAACTTAAAATTTACAATAAACGCTTCTTCGCTTTCATAACGCATCGCCATAGATTGCACACGAAAACCATTTTGTAACGCCCCTAACGCTTTTGCTTTACCGTCTAGCGTATCTAAATGGCGACAAGTCAAAAACTCTTCATTGTCGTTTGCCAACTTACGCAAAGTCGCTTCGTGCTGGAAATGCAGATATTTAAAAAGCGGTTCGCCTTTTTCCAAAAATTTTGTCAATTTAGTGTTTAACCCCAGCTTTTCTTCCGACACAGCAATGCTTTTAAAACCTGCAAGTTCAAACAATTTAATCAAGTTGTTCAACGCCAAACGGCTGTGTTTAGAGCGATTATTCGTAAAAAGTAGCTCTTTTTCAGGGCAGTAAAACACATTGACTAACTCGCTCGAAAATGGCACATCTTGCAGTAAGTGAGCTTCAGCAACTTGTCGCCACTCTTTATCAGTATTCGGTACAATCTTCGGCATTCTTTCATCTCGAAGTGATTCTGATTTTTTCAGCTCATAAATTTTCGCTGAAAGTAGCTCTTTAGTAACTTTTTTAAAGGTTGTCCGCAAAGTAAAGAACAACCCATTATCCAGCTCTAACACTTTCGTATTTGTCATCGGATTTTTGACTAACTCAACGGTGGTATAACTACCTACTGGCTCAAAAGTTGCCTCTTCTAACACTTCTTTCACATTGTCCACAGGGAACTTAATGCTGTGAATGTTGCATTGTGTCATCTGAATAAAATCACTGTTTTTCATTTTAGTTTTCCTCTTGGTTAGTTGATAATTTAAGCTTCACTCGCTGAATTTGCCCAGCCACGTCCATCAAAACCACGCCAGCCAGTGCAAAATCGTCCATTTCGACTAATTCCGTCGCCCCCTGTATCTTCTCAATCAAGTCATACAAGCGGTCTTTTATTTGCCATTTTTCGCTATCGGTCATCATTTACCCCTTATGGTTAAAACACATTATTAACGCCCCTTTCACCGTTCCCCCTCTTTGACAAAGAGGGGGTTAGGGGGAGATTTAAAGAGCGTTTAAATGGGCTTTAAGCAACTTGCTCAAACGGCTTAATCACAAAATCTTCCACTCCTTGCTTAATCGTCACGCCAGCAATCCCTTTTGCCACTTCAGGCTCAAGCAGTAGGGCTTCTTTGTTGATTTCGTTTTTGGTGCGAATAAAGCGGTCAAAGCCCATACGTTGCATAAAATCAAGCACCGCATCCGCCCCACGAATTGCCACAGAAGGCGGACGTTGTCGCCATTGCACTTCGCCTGTCACAAAGTTAGCGGTTTTACTCTTGCCGTTTTCCGTCAATTCATCACGGTGTGCTTCGCAGTATTCCTGCACCGCTTGCTGTAACGGCTCAATCTCTGCCTGTAAACGTTTCAACTCAGGGGCATAACGCTCACTGGTTTCGGCGATAATATCGTTCATCTCCGTGGTTAAACGGGTATGCTCACGACTTAAATCCCCGATCTCTTTAATTGCACTTTGCACTTGCTCTTCCGTGGTAAAACGCAGTTTTGCCGGTTGTTTTACTCGGGTTTTTGTTGGTTGTTTTGCCATTTTCTTAACTCCTAAACTTTCGCTTCCCACCACACTCTAATCCCTTCAATCATCGTGTAGTAACCTTTCCATCTACCTAAATCTTCGCTATGCCCTTGGGCATACCAGTGTGCTTTTCTTGACTCAATTAACGCTCTTGCCACCCCCTCATTACCTGCAATATCCACCTTGATTCGTGGTTTAATCTTCGTAAAATCAATCATCAACACCGTAAAACCTAACGCATTGATATGCCCAATCGCCTTTTGTGTTTGGCGTAAATACTTCACCGCCATCTGATTTGCTCTATTAATTGTGCGTGCCATCTCACACCACCTTTTCTTTTCCCAGCTTCACAACGATCACCCGTTGCCCTTTATTTCTTCGGTGATAGCTCGGCGTTGACCATTTCCGCACCGTTTTTGCTGTCACCCCTAACTTGATTGCTAACTCTTCGGCTGTACCGTCAGCCACATTCTCTTCGCCACGATACGCCGCATAGATCTGACGGTATCTCATTTGCCACCTAACCAATCAACATCTTGGTATACTCTTTAATCAACCGTTCATCAATTTGACATTCATTGATATGACTTAACCGCACCACACCACGAATCAACTTGTTCAAACGTCTCGCATTACCTTGACTATGTTTAAAAAATAACTCGTTATATTCCCCTGTGTTCAATGCTCTTTCTGTCAATAAATGCAAATCCTTTTCAGGTAACGCATTACCGAGAGAACTCGTTCGCCAAATGCGGTTATACACCTGAGCCAAATCGTTATGTCTGCCTTTTAAGTTAATTAACAAACGCTCAGTCCCAACCAATGCAACACCCACTTTAGTTGCATCGTGGATACGGCGAATAAACTCCAACGAGCGAGTAGGTAAATTCTCCGCCTCATCAATGATAATGACCCGTTCACTACCCTTTAACCTTGCCACAATCCCATCAAACAACTGATCAAGCGTACCTCGGTTGTTTAAATTCAGTTTTTCACTGATTTTCTGCAACAGCACTTTTGCGGTGTAGCTCATATTGGTCTCAATTAAAATTACCCCTGTATTCTCTTTCGCATACTGCAACACCGCTTGCGTTTTACCCAAACCTGATGCGCCATACACTGCACACATATCGCCTTCAATGTGAGCCTCTTGAATAGTTGCCATAATTTGACGAGCAGTAAAAGTTGGCACAAACTCTGCACTCACCTTATACTCAAGCACCTTGTCTTTTTGGCGAGCCAAAAACTGCTCCACCTTAATATTCAACTCTTCAACATTGCCATCATACTCACCCCTCAAATACAAACTCACCGTAGCAATCGACACGCCTAATTTATTTGCAACCTCTTTTTGCCCAATTTTGGTGCGTTCCATATAATCTTTTAATAGTTGGTTTTTCATCGCTTATTTCCTATAATCAAAGTCTCTTTTTTCATCAATAGGCTTCGTTATGCTAAAAACTCCACCTGACCTTAATAAACTCACTAAATCAGAGCTACATTCACTCCTCGTTTTGCTAACTGGGATACAAGGTATTCAGTCTGAGCTTGTTCATTCTCTGTTTCGCCAATTAGCAACCCTATCGCCAGAGATTGCAGAGCAAGCCCTAAGTGATTTTTCAAATGTTGTTGATATACAACTGGATCTACTTGAGGCGGAAGGTGTGGATTCGCAAACGCTTGAAACACTTTCTCAAGTAGCGGACGATCTGTATTTGCCTTTAATGGAGCAAGTTTGCGAACTTCAAGAAAAAGCTCAAAAGCCACTCCATTAAACTCAACCAAACAGGTCACCTTATTATTTAAAGGTGCTTTTAACTCTGCACGTCTTGCCTCACGCACCTTTTTACGCTCAGCATTTACCTGTTCTTCACGTTGAAATTGTTTTAATAATTCACTTTTTTTCATCATTTCCCCTTAGCCTACGGCTTCAATTAATGCTTGTTTTTTCTCCCACTCCTCCCTCTCTACCACACTGGTAAAAATAGGACGAACAGACACTTTTTCTCGTTTTGGTTGATAACTTGTGGTTATTAACTCGCTTTGCTGGTGTTCAATCGTAATAACAGGATTACGCTCTGCCATAATTTCTGCCACTTGTTGCTCTTTCCGTTTAAGTCTGCCTTTGGCTCGCTCCTCACGTTTCTGCTCAACAAAGGACTGCGGAAACGCATCTCGTTTATTCCCTTCAAACTCGGCATTGCAGATAAACCGTCCGTCTTTGGTTCGCACCTGCACCCACATCGGATCGTGAATATCCACCCCGATAACAACTTCTTCCCCTTGGTAATCCAACAAATTCAAGCTGAAATACTTATGATTGTTCCACTCAATCAAGCCTCTATTCGTTGTGCGGATAAATTCAGGACGTTGAATATCCCTTAATTCAACATCGCTCAACCACACCACTTTTTCAATGTCGGTCACTCGTTGGTATTTCACCGCTGGCGTACAGCGAATTTCACTGTGAACGTGTTCATTGTTGTACCAATCAATCACTTCTTGAATAACTGCCTTCAACTCTTCCCAGCTTGGCAACTCTCTGCGAGCTTTCTTCTGCAAAGCGGTCAGTTCCTTGCCATTTTTTGCATTCGCATACGCCAACTGTCTAGCCAACATCTTACGAGTGGCTTCAGGATCGGCATTTTTGCCGTAGTAAGTTTCAAATCGCTCTGCAATTCGTAAACCTACCGTCTTATTTAACCGCTCAATAATCCCACGCCCCTGCGGATTACCTGCAATCCCTGTTGCGTGGTGGATAGAGAAACGTGGTAAAATCCCTGTGACTTCTGCATCAAGTATTTTATTTTTCTCACCGCCACCGTTATCAGAGTAATAAATCGCTGGCACACCGTGTGTCGCAATACCGTGTCGTAACGCATCTAGCACCGCAAAAGCGTTTTCACTCAACGACAGCGACCAGCCCACGATTTTTCGACTTGCCCCATCAACAATCATTGTCAGCTCAGGGGTAAACGGTCTGCCGTGTACAGGGTGGGCAACTTTTAATTTCAGTGAGTGACCATCACCAATCCAAATATCATTTGCCACAAATGGCGACCAATCACGCATCACATAAGGCAATAACTGCTTATATTTCGAGCCACTTAAGCGACCTTTCTCTAAGATATGGATCGGCAACTTCGCCATTGCTCGCCTTACTTTGCTGATATTAGGCATTGCCTCTAACATCATCGGATTGTCGGCATACCGTTCAACCCACTCCGCCTCAAAGTAACGATAACTTTCTTGCACGCTTAACGCATTCTTCTGACGGTAAATCCCCAACAACCAAGAAAGCCACCAAATTTCTTCTGCCTTAACTTCCTGCCTTACGAGTGGGGCAAAAAGTTTTAACCGTTGCTCAACGCTTGTCACCTTGCAGTAATCCACCACCCAGCCATTTAAAGTACGAACGCTGACTGTCCGTTTTTTCGATTTTTTAGCGTTAGCCGTTTCAACCAACACCGCAAGATGCGGAGGCAATCTGCCACTTTTTGCAAGTTCGCAAACATAAGTGACCGCTTTAATTCGGCTCATTGATTGTTCTAAATCCAACACATACTGGATCAGCCCTATGCGAGCATCAGCAATCTCACGCTGTTTGGTTGTCAAGTTCGCCAAATCCACCTCGGCTTTCACCGCAGGTAATTTTTTCGGCTTACTTTCCACCACCGCCACCGCAAAACGTGAGCGGATTTCGGTTTGGACGGCTTCGGGCATTGAGATGAGTTCATACTCTAAGCCACCACCACGCCCTTGACGTTTTCGTGATTTCCAATTTTCTCGTTTAGCTTTTTCAAAAATCCTTCTACTACTGCTTGGTAAACACTTAAGATTTAATTCAGCCAATTCATTTGCGTTATAAAATTCTTGCAATGCCTTCATGCCAGCCTCGCTAAATCATTTGAGAAAATTGATTTTTTAAGCGAGCAATCTGATTATTCCTAAACACTTGTTTTTGTTCTTTTTTTGCATAATGTGGAAACACTTTTTCTAATGGTTCATCAATAGCAATAGCAATAGCTTTTGCAATTCTTTGGCTGCTCTTACCTTGTTTAATTGCACTTGAAACAGCTTGAGAACTTACGCCCAGAGCTTCAGCAATCATCGAGGCATTTAAGTTTTTTCTTTTTAATGCTTGATAAATTTCTTTTTGGTTCATAAAATCCCCTATCAACCAATTATTTAAACTGGTTAAATCAACTAATTAAGAAAACAAGTTTATTATATGCCAATAATTTTTGGCAAGTCAAATAATTTTGTATTTATTTGAGGATTTTTTATGCAACTAGCAATTACCCGTGAGGATATGGGCATTAGATTGGTCGAAGAACGCACTAGATTAGGATATAGCCAAGCCAATTTTGCACATCAAACAGAAGTAAACAGAGAAACATTAAGACTTAATGAATTAGGAAGAAGCGGTATATCTGCTGAGTTTCTTGGGCGTGCAGCACAGTTAGGTGTAGATGTTCAATATGTTATTACTGGTATTCATTCAAAAAACATTGAAGAATTTAACTCACCATCAAATAACATTAAAGGAAATGGCAATAATGTTATTTATGGAGATAATGGCATTATCAATAGCGGAACGATCAATAATATCAAAACGGAAAAATATACAACAAAAACAAAAGCTATCGTTGAGCCAAATGAAATTCATATTAGTGAAGAAATCGCTAGAACTCTGCAAGATTTAGTAAAAGAGATTGTTGAATTAGAAGAGAAAGTAAAAAAATCTCCTAAATCATATCAAGCTGTTTGGTCCTCTCTTAATAAGCACTGCGGGGTTGCTACCTACAGACTAATCCCTGTAGAGAAAACCGACAAAGCTATCACATATTTAAGAAAGTGGATTGGTAGACTTTCATCATCAAAATCAGCTCCGAAGAAAGTCGGCAATACTTGGCGTAACAAGAAATACGCTTATATAAAAATCAATACAAAAGGGATTGAAGATTGGTTAAGCGAACATCTGCAAAGCAAATATGCCGTCGGTAGCATTACCGAGCTAAGCGATGATCAACTTCAAAAAGTATATCAATCTGTCTCTACCAAAAAACGCTCTATACAGAAATAAACTTTGACGTTTTAGCGTCATAGTTATTTTTCTAACTTAAATATGTGGAATAGTATTTTTCTATTATATATCAATTAGTTAGAGAAACTATGACGCTTTAAATGAATTTGTTAGAAACGTCAAAGTTTTCCATATATAACTATGACGTTAAAAATGAGTAAGGGCGAAGTAACATTTCGCTGATTAGCGACAACAAAGAAGGGCATTTACCAATTAGTATTTCGAGCAACAACGCCCAGAACCTGCAAATCATCGGGCAAGTGGTTCATATCGGACACAGCCTAATTTAAAAATTTAAAATGGTTTTTAAAATTTCTTAAACCCATTTTAAAAACCGATCAAACCTGCCCAAACCTATGCAAAAAATATTGCAAAAACTGCCCATTTTCAACCATTTTTGCCCATTTTACTTTTTGCATAACTCCCCCCAACAAAAAATGCGGTAAGCCCCATCACACAAAGCTCCACCGCATTTTTTCAGCCCAAATTTTTTTCTTTCTTTCTATGCAAAAATAGTTAGTACCCCACAAAATAAAATAATTAAAATTAACACCATTCCATATGTATTAATTATTTTCTTTAATGTTGCTTGTGACATAGTACATACCTCGCTATTTATAAATAATATGGTTTGAGTCTTTACTGTTTTACTAATCCAGATGCAAATGCTAGGACTCGTTCCTGAGAGAGTTCTTGATATGGAATAATGCCAACCTTATGACCTTCGTGCATAACCATTACGCGATCGCTCATCGATAATAGCTCTAACATATCCGAAGTAATCATAATGATGGTTTTACCTTGTTTTGAGAGTTCTACCATTAACTTATAAAGTTCTGCCTTAGCTCCAACATCAATGCCTTTGGTTGGTTCATCTAGAATGAGGATTTCAGGTTCGAGAAGTAACCAACGAGCGAGTAATACTTTCTGTTGATTTCCCCCAGATAAGTTATTGGTGATGACTTCTACATCAGGTGCTTTAATTTTTAATTTATCTTTTTGCTCATTGGCGGTTTTATGGGATTTATCAACAGAAATGAGAAAATGCTCTAAATAAGGTGACATTTGAGGCATAATCATATTGTCGATAATATTTAGGTTCAGGAATAAACCTGTTAGTTTTCGGTCTTCAGTCACAAAGCCGATTTTATGTTCCATTGCATCAAGCGGGTTGTTTATCTCAACTTTTTTCCCGTGAATATAAATTTCACCACTATCCGCAGGTTTATAACCAAACAAACTTTCTACAATTTCAGAACGTCCAGCCCCAACTAAACCCGCAATACCAAAGATTTCTCCTTTACGGACAGAGAAACTAACATCTTCATATTTACCTGCTCGAGTAAAATTCTTAATTTCAAGGGCGATTTCATCAGGTAATTCAAAACGTTCTCTTTGGAACATTTCTGACATATCCCGTCCAACCATCATTGAAATTAATTCTTCTTTGGTTACATCAGTAGTGGCTTTTGTACCCACATATTGTCCATCTCGAATAACGGTAATTTCATCAGATACTTTGAAAACTTCATCAAGTTTATGAGAGATAAAGATAATGGCGATACCACGTTTTTTAACCGCATCAATGATTTTATATAGTTGTTCTACTTCCATTTCGGTTAAAGCGGTTGTTGGTTCGTCCATAATGATGATTTTGGCATCATTAGAAACCGCAGTGGCAATAGCAACTAATTGAGCTTTTGCAACTGAAACTTCGGACATTTTGACGGTAACGTCCATTGGAATACCAAGCTCAGAGAGAAATTCTGCTGCTTTACGATCCATCTCTTTTTGGTTTAATAAGAATTTTCCTTGAGTAATTTCTCTTCCCAAATAGAAGTTATCAGCAATAGTTAAATTTGCAGCGGGAGAGATTTCTTGGGGAACCATTGTGAGTCCACTACGAATAGCATCAATAGGGCGAGATGGTTTGAACGGTTTATCATCTAAAATTAATTCACTACCGTCATCAGGAATATAGATACCATACAGGATTTTCATCAAGGTAGATTTACCTGCTCCATTTTCCCCCATTAATGCGTGAATTGTGCCACGTTTTACTTTTAAGTTGATACCGTCCAACGCTTTTACCCCGGGGAACGTTTTAGATACATTTAGCATCTCTAAAATGTAAGGGGAGCTAGTTGTATTCATTTTTGACTCCTTGGTTTTTAAGGATGATTTATCGTTTTGTCCTCATAGATTGAGAATAAAAGAGATAACTTATTAAAGGGTGAATTCACCCTTTAATAAGTTTATGGTTAATTATTTATATTTTGCTCTGTATTTCTCTTTCATATCTGGAGTCACTAATTCAAAAGGAACCCAGTTGTATTTTTCAACAGCTTCTCCTTTTGCGATTTTATAAGCGATTTCTGCTCCAGCGTATCCTTGTCCTTGAGCTGATTGGAATACTGTTGCGTCTAAGCCACTGCCTAAGTATTCAAGAGCATCTGGTGTTGCATCAACACCTACAATAATGATGTCTTCATCTTTAATACCTAACTTGCGGCTTGCAAGTACTGCACCAATTGCCATCTCATCATTGTTACTTGCAATAACATTGATTTTTTTGTTAGCGGCAAGTACGTTTTCTGTAATGGTGAGACCTCTGTCTCTTTCCCATTTACCTTCTTGTTCAGAAACTACTTTAACGTTACCTGTTCTAGCAAAGATTTCTTTCACACCCTCTGACCGTTTAGCTGTTGCATCTAAACCAAGAATACCCATTAAGATTAAAGATTCTGCAGATTTACCATTTAAAGCATTTACAATGTAATCACCTTGAATACGTCCAGCTTCAATTTCATCAGAACCAACATAGCTAGTAACATATTGCATATCTTCATCGTTTGGTTTACGGTTAACAACAATTAACGGGATATTCGCTTTCTTCGCTAATCTCCCAATTCTCTTCACAATTTGTGGATCTGTTGGAACAACTAATAATGCATCAACTTTTTGATCGATAAAGTTTTCAACATCATTTAATTGACGTGCAGGGTCACCATTTGCATCAGTGAGTTTAATTTCAACGTCATTATGTTTTGCATCAAAATCTCTTACAGACTCTTGTAAATAGGTTTGCCATTTATCTGCAAATGCAGCCATTGGTGCACCAATAACAATATTTTTGGCAGATGCTGTTTGAGAAAGTAATAAACCACTGCATAAAACAGCTAATAATGCTTTTTTCATAAGCCACTCCTTAAAGGTTGAGCGAATAACGAAATCTCTGAAATACCACTATATTGCACAATGTCATAAGAAATTTATTGTGAATATAAATTTCAAAATCCAACAATTTGAAATAAATTGTCTAAGTGTATGTATAACATTTAGTATTTATGTAGGCAACGACTAGATTTTAATTTTGTGAATTAGATCGTGTTTTTTTATGTAAATTTTTTGTTATAGACTTTTGATGATGCTAAAAATTTAGAGAATATGTTTTTGGGAAAAAATAACCTAACGTTGAAGTTAGGCTATTTTTTTATAGTGTTAGAATTGAGAGATTATAGTGTTGGCATACTAAAGGCAGCTTGTGATCTCACACTATTATCTGGCCAACGTGTTGTAATGGTTTTCATGCGAGTATAGAAACGAACGCCATCGCTACCATACACATTTAATGGACCAAAGATAGAAGCTTTCCAACCACCGAAACAGTGGAATGCCATCGGTACTGGAATTGGAATATTTACGCCAACCATACCTGCTTGTACATCTTGGGTAAATTGACGAGCTGCATCTCCATCACTTGTAAAGATAGCACTACCGTTACCATAAATGTGCCCATTAATAATAGACATACCGTGAGCATAATCTTTCGCACGTACAACGCAAAGAACTGGACCAAAGATTTCTTCTTTATAAATAGTCATATCGGTTGAAACGTTGTCGAATAAGGTTCCTCCCACAAAGTAGCCATTTTCATGGCCTGCAACTTTATACGGACGACCATCAACGCAAAGTTTCGCTCCTTGTTCTACGCCTTGATCAATATAGCTGATGATTTTTGCTCTATGTTCTTTTGAAATAACAGGCCCCATATCATTTTCTTGTTGACCTTCTGGTAAAATTCCTGGTCCAATTTTTAATGCTTGTACTTTTGGTACCAAGGCTTCAACAAGTTTATCTGCTGCTTCATCTCCCACAACAACAGCAACAGAAAGTGCCATACAACGTTCACCTGCCGCACCAAATGCTGCACCAAGTAAGGTATTTGCTGTAATTTGAATATCGGCGTCAGGCATAATTAATGCATGGTTTTTGGCTCCACCAAGAGCTTGTACACGTTTACCATGAGCTGAACCTTTCTCATAAATGTATTGAGCAATAGGAGTTGAACCTACAAAACTGACTGCTTGAATACGAGGGTCGGTTAATAAAATATCAACAGCCTCTTTATCACCTTGAATAACGTTGAATACACCATCAGGTAAACCAGCTTCTTTTAATAGTTCAGCTAAACGAATAGATACAGATGGATCTTTTTCAGATGGTTTTAATACAAAAGTGTTACCACAAGCTAAAGCAATAGGGAACATCCACATCGGCACCATTGCTGGGAAGTTAAATGGTGTAATACCAGCTACAACACCTAATGGCTGCTGCATTGAGTGAATATCAATACCTCGTCCAGCATTTGCTGAGAATTCCCCTTTTTGTAAGTGAGGGATACCTGTCGCAAACTCAACAACTTCTAAACCACGAGTTAATTCCCCTATTGCATCAGAGTAAATTTTGCCATGTTCCGTTGTAATTAGACGAGCTAATTCATCAAAGTTTGCTTCAAGTAACTCTTTGAATTTAAATAAAATTCTTGCTCGTCTTAATGGGGACTGTTGCGACCAGTTAGGAAATGCTTTATCTGCAGCTTCAATAGCTTGATTGACTTCTGCTACTGTGCTGAGTTTAACTTTTTTAATTTCTTCTCCTGTAGCTGGATTGAATACAGAAGAAAAACGAGAGCTGGCACTCTCTACTTTTGTACCATTAATGAAATTCTGAACAAATTGGCTCATGTGTGTGCTCCTATGAAATATAAAGTAGAAGGAATTCTAGACAATAACGGTGCAAAGCTACCTCTAAAAAAAGAAAATTTCAAGCTAAAAATCATTAAAATGAAAAATATATTTCATTTTTGTGATCCGTATAGAAAAATGAGCATTTTCTAATACAAAAAAGTGTAGATATTTTTTATAGTACAGGCTTAGGTCAATAATATTTAATGTGAGGTATTTATGAGCTATTTACTGTCAAAAAGTCAAAAACACGGACAAATCCAGCACATTACACCAGAAAACGCAAATTGGGAGTATGTAGGTTTTGATGCTTACCTTTTGAGTAAAGGAGAAGAAATTACATTAGAGAGTGGGACAAGTGAACTCTGTCTAGTGTTTGTTGCAGGGAAAGGCAATGTAATCACCCCAACAGAAGTTTTTGAAAATATTGGGAATAGGTCTACACCTTTTGAAAAGATTCCTCCTTATGCTTTATATGTTCCTCATCATTACCAACTAAAAGTTGTTGCTACGGAAGATTTAGAACTGGCTGTTTGTCGAGCGCCTAGTAATGGTGATTTACCATTACGCTTAATTAAGCCACAAGAGATAGGCGTAGAAAAACGAGGGGTCGGTAATAACCAAAGATTGGTACATAATATTTTGCCTGAAACTGAGCCTGCTGATAGTTTATTAGTTGTGGAAGTCTTTACTGATGAAGGCAATACGAGTTCTTATCCAAGCCACAAACACGACCAAAAAGATTCTCCAAATGAAACTTATCTTGAGGAAACTTATTATCACCGTTTTGAGCCTGCACAAGGTTTTGCAATGCAACGAGTTTATACTGATGATAGAAGCTTAGATGAATGTATGGCGGTTTATGATAAAGATGTTGTGAAAGTACCAAGAGGCTATCATCCAGTAGCGACTATTGCTGGCTATAATAATTACTATTTAAATGTGATGGCTGGTCCTGTACGTAAATGGCAATTTACGTGGGAAAGCGAGCATGCTTGGGTAAACAGTATGGCTTATAGTGAGAAATTCAAATAGATACTCTACTGAAACATATAATATCTTTCCGTTTAACCTGCCCGATTTTCCTACATTTTTCAAAAAATCGGGTAGGTTCTTTTTGTGAAAAAAATAATCAATAAATGATTTTTTTGTGACACCTTTCACAAAATTAACATCTCAATGTAAATCCACTTTGAAAACTGTCAACTTTGTACAAATATGCTTTCCGTTACCTAGGTAAACCATTTTTATTATTGTAATGGAGGCAGAGATGACCGCAGTCAATAACAATACGCCGTTACTCTCAATGAAGAACATCAGCAAATCTTTTGTGGGAGTTCAAGCCTTAAAGAATGTTTAGCTTGAACTACATAAGGGAGAAGCTCACGCTTTAATGGGTGAAAACGGTGCTTGTAGTGGTACACTAATCCTATACTGGAGTATCTATCTTAAATAAAGATATTCCAGCTATTCATTATATGATTGGCGTTACGGGAACAAATCACGTTCCGTGTGTGCCTTATGCTACTTTCGGTACTTGGCAACGACACCAGATGTCCCAATCCTTTCTGATGAAGAAATTAAAGTTGTTTTAGGCAAATTCTCAACTTATAGATTGAGAGTAGAAGAGAAGCATTGATAGTACTAGAGTAACAACTATATTATTAAATATATGCTTGCGGATAGTACTTCTCCGTCAATTGCACCAACATTGCCAGCGAGATTGTTGGCAATGTGGTGGTTAATCCTCTTGCCTCTATATCATTTTGTAACACAAAAACTGTCTTGTTGGTAAAAAGTTGTGGGTATTTTACCGCTTGTAATACGCCATCTTGCCATAACACGATGGCATCATCAGGGGTAACTTGTTCAAGAATAGCGTTTAGTGTTGATAAGTCATATTGTGCTTTGGAAAATGTATAGAGCATAGTATGTCCTTAGAATGTGAGTACTTTTTCGGCTTGATGCAGGGTATCAAATAATGCTGTTCGGCTAACAAAACGGAGTTCGGGTAGTATCCATTCTGCGTGATGTAGCCCACGCTCATCTACTGATTGTTGGCAGACAAAACATTCGGTTAAATCATAGAGATCGATTAGCTTGAATGTGGATATGTGATCTTTTTGTAAAATCATTTCAGGCTGTTGATTAGCAACTAGATTGAATACGCCATCATTGAGAAAGCAAATGGCAATTTCATCTTCATTGCAAAAAGCACTGGCAGCCAATAGAGCATCAAGACCTTCTCGGCTTGTTGATGTGCCAAATGGGGGCTGAGTAAAGAGAATAGCAAGTTTATAACGTTTCATTTTAAATAGTCAGTAATCGATCTGCAGTAAATACCGCTTGGCTAAATTCACCAAGACCTGCAAGGGTAAAACCTTCAGCAAGATTTTGCTCTACAATGCCCCGTCGTTGAGCGGCTGCAATACAGAGATGTAACGGCAAGCGGTGAGATTGGGCTAAGCTTTTCCAAGCCTCAACCAAATTCAGTTCATCGCTGGCTGGATCAATAAGTTGATTTGCATTGCTAACCCCATCTTGAAAAAAGAAGATTTGTTCAATTCTATGCCCCTGAGCTAAAAGTGCTTGAGCAACTTGATAGGCTAGATACGCCCCTTGTGAGCCATACACCCCGTGTTTTACTGCCAACACATATCGCATTATTCACCGTCCTGTTTGAGCTGGCGAATGTAGAGATAAACCGTGTGGCGAGAGATCTCTAAGCGGTCAGCAACTTGGTTGATTGCATCTTTAATATCAAAAATACCTTTTTCAAATAATGCAGTGACAATATGGCGATTTTTATTGCTGTTAGAAATGTTACGGTCGTTTTTTACTTCGATAATGGTGTTTTCAATGGTTTGAGCCACTAAGTCTTCAACAGAACTTGCAAAATTCACTGAACCTTCGGTTTCCTGTGGGGCAATAAAACTATTTAAAAATTGCGATACAGGGATATCAAGATTGATATTAATGCAAATTAAGCCGATAACGTGTTGTTTACCGTTGCGAATGGCAATGGTGACAGATTTCATTAATACTCCACCCTTGGCGCGAGTGAAATAAGGTTTGGATACGCTGTCGGTTTGCATATGATGAAGTGACCACAAAGCCCGATCTGTAATCGGCGAGCCAATTTTGCGGTCGGTGTTATGCCCATTGACGATATAAATCGCAGAGTGTTCTAAGAACTCAAGGGAATGCAGTACGATTTCGCAATGCTCACCAATGAGAGCTGCTATACCATCAACAACGGGAAAGTAGGAAGCCAAAATGGCGTGATCTTCATCAGAAAGCGGATTGAATTTTGCTGTCATACTTTTTCGCTACATAAAATTAAAAATAAGGGCACAAATTGTGCCCCTATAATGCGTTTAAGTAAACTTATTTTGCTGGTTTAAAATCTAATAATTCGATCTCAAATTTTAATGTGGAGTTCGCCGGGATTTTCCCTGCTTGACGGTCGCCGTATGCCAGTTGTGGTGGAGCAACAATTTCCATTTTGCCACCTTTTTTCAACATAGGGATTGCTTCAACCCAAGCTGGAATTAATTGATTTAATTGAAACTCAATCGGCTCACCACGGTCGTAAGAGCTGTCAAACACAGTACCATCTGGTAATGTACCTTTATAATGTACTTTTACTGTATCAGTTGCTTTTGGTGCTTCGCCTGAGCCAGCTTTCTCAATTTTATAGAGTAGCCCAGATTGAGTTTTCTTCACGCCGGATTTTTTTGCATATTCAGCACGGAATTTATCGCCAGCCTCAATGGTTGCTTTACTTTTTTCTGCTAGGATTTTAGTTTCTTGTTCAACTAAATAAGCATCTAACGCTTTTAATTGTTTTTGTAAATCTTCATCGGTTAACTTACCGCTTTTTTTCAATGTGTCTTGCACACCAGCTAAAACACGTTCTTGGTTATAAGAAAAAATCTCTTTTTGAGAGCTAATAACTCTCTCAATATCCTTTCCTACTAATACACCAAAAGCGTAAGATGAATCATCAATAAACTTAGCATCAGCTTTGGTTTCGGCAAAAGTTGCTTGTGCTGTAAAAAGTGTTGCAGTCATCATTGCTAATGCAGACAGTTTGTTTTTAAACATAAAGTTTCCTTGTAAAAGTCATTAAATAGAGTGTTAAAACAAAGGTAGATAGGGTAAAGTGTATTTCTTTTTAATACAACCTTTATTTTGAAATGTCAGAAAATTTCAATAAGATAACTACCTCTTTGGCGGAGTTAGAAACTAAAATTGCTTTCCAAGATCATACGATCGAGGAACTTAATCAAGCTTTAATTACCCAACAGTTTATGCTAGAAAAACTGCAGCACCAAATACGCCATTTGGCTGAAAAATTGCACAGTGTTCAGCCAAGTAATGTTGCAAGTCGTGCAGAAGAAACACCGCCACCGCACTATTAGAGTGATATTTAGTGATTTTGTTCAATGGATAACATAATGAAATTTAGAAATTGGATCTATTTTATTAGCTTATGGCTATTTATATCTTCGCTTTTTGCAGAAGAACCTACAAAAACACCGCTATTCCAAGATGGAAAAGGCTACTATTCTTATAAAAAACCACTAGATATTTTGTTACCAAAAGATAATCGGGTTTTAATCACTTATTTTTATCAGTATGGTTGTGAAGTCTGTTTAAACGGTGATGATTATTTAAAACAATATGCTTCTCGACATTCAGACAAAGTGGTTTTAGAACGTGTTGCCGCTTTTAGTGAGAATAAATATGGAATTACGGTAAGTTTAAATGCACTTTTTTCAGAACTGGGAAAACCTGAATTAAGCGAGAAGTATTTATTTGATAGCTCTTATCAAAATGATCGACTTATTACCAATGGTGAAGCAATAACCAAATGGTTGAATAAACATCAGATTTCGTTAGACACCGTTGAGCAGGTAAGAAAACAGGAAAATTACCCGAAAAGAATTTCACAAAATTATGAATTAATAAAACGCTATTCACCGCCAGTTATTCCTATGGCTGTCTTGAATGGTAAATATATTTTAACTAAAAGTACTCTTTATAATGATGATTATACCTACGCCGTACTCGACTTTTTAGTCGATAAATTACAAAAAGAACAACAAGGAGTCACAAAATGAAAATTGGTATCATAGGTGCAATGGCACAAGAAGTCGAAATTTTATTAGGCTATATGGCAGAGCCGAAATTAACGGAAATTGCTGGTTGTAAAATTTACGAAGGCAAAATTAATAATACTGACATTGCACTATTGCAATCGGGTATTGGCAAAACAGCCGCTGCAATGGGAACGGCATTATTATTACAACTAACTAAACCTGAAATGGTGATTAATACGGGATCTGCTGGGGGATTAGATGCCAATTTGAACGTAGGCGATATTGTGATTTCAACGGAAGTTCGTCATCATGACGTTGATGTCACCGCCTTTGGTTATGAAAAAGGGCAACTGCCAGCTAATCCAGCTGCGTTTATGGCAAACGAACAACTTGCACAAATTGCAATCAAAGAAACCGAAAAAGCCGGATTTAATGCGGTATCGGGTTTAATTTGTAGTGGCGATCTTTTTGTGAATGGCAATGATATGATTGCTCGTATTCGCAATGATTTCCCGTCCGTAAAAGCCGTGGAAATGGAAGCCGCTTCTATCGCCCAAGTGTGTCACGCATTCCAAGTGCCTTTCGTTGTTGTGCGTACAATTTCTGATGTGGCAGACAAAGAATCTCATCTCTCTTTTGATGAATTCTTACCGCTTGCTGCAGAAAAATCGTCTGAAATTGTATTGGCAATGTTGAATAATTTTGCCTAATCAAAACAGCAAGAGGTAATTTATCTCGTAATATTTGCAAATTTTAACCATAAAAAAACCGCTTGTTGTCGAAATTTATCTTCAAATTTTGTACAATTCTGTTCCTTTAGCCTATGCTTTGCATAGGCTTGTTTATTTGATTATCTATATTGTTGAGATTGTTTTATGAGTTCAGCACCAAATATCGGCTTTGTGAGCCTTGGTTGCCCTAAAAATTTAGTCGATTCGGAACGTATTTTAACCGAGCTTCGTTCAGATGGTTATAACATCATTTCCAGCTACGAAGGGGCGGATTTAGTGATTGTCAATACTTGTGGGTTTATTGACAGTGCTGTGCAAGAGTCTTTGGAAAGTATTGGCGAAGCATTAGAAGCTAACGGCAAAGTGATTGTGACAGGCTGCTTAGGGGCAAAAGAGAACCAAATTCGTGAAGTTCACCCTAAAGTCTTGGAAATTACAGGACCACATAGCTATGAAGCGGTGATGAAACACGTTCATAAATATGTGCCTAAACCAGAATACAACCCTTATGTCAGCCTTGTGCCAAAACAAGGCATTAAGCTAACCCCGAAACATTATGCTTACCTGAAAATTTCGGAAGGTTGTGATCACCGTTGTACATTCTGTATTATTCCATCAATGCGTGGTGATTTAGACAGTCGTCCAATCGTACAAGTGCTAGATGAAGCGAAACGTTTAGTGGATTCTGGTGTCAAAGAGCTGTTGATTGTATCGCAGGACACTTCCGCATACGCTTTAGATAAGAAAAAAGAAGAAGGCACCAAAACGGTTTTCTGGAACGGTATGCCAATCAAAAACAACTTGATCACCCTCTGTGAACAACTAGGTTCAATGGGTGTTTGGGTACGTTTGCATTATGTTTATCCGTATCCACACGTTGATGACCTTATTCCGTTGATGGCTCAAGGGAAACTTCTGCCTTATTTGGATATTCCATTGCAACATGCAAGTCCAAAAATCCTTAAAGCGATGAAGCGTCCAGGATCTATTGACCGCACATTAGAACGCATTAAAAAGTGGCGTGAGATTTGCCCAGATTTAACCCTGCGTTCAACATTTATCGTTGGTTTCCCTGGAGAAACGGAAGAAGATTTCCAAATGTTATTGGATTTCTTAAAAGAAGCACAATTAGATCGTGTCGGTTGTTTTAAATTCAGCCCTGTTGATGGTGCTGTTGCAACTGAAATGGAAGATCAAGTTCCAGAAGAGGTGAAAGAAGAACGCTTCCACCGCTTTATGCAATTACAACAACAAATTTCGGCAGATCGTTTACAACAGAAAATTGGCAGAACCCTGTCAGTGATTGTCGATGAAATTGATAAAGAAGGAATAATTGGTCGCTCAATGGCAGATGCTCCAGAGATTGATGGCGTTGTTTATGTAGATAATCTTTCAGGTGCAGAAGTCAAAGTAGGGCAAATTATTTCAGTAACTATTACCCAAGCAGATGAATATGATCTGTGGGGAACTTGTTAAGTTTTATTAAGGAATTTGTATAAATTCACAATCAGCGTAGCTTTTCAATAGCTAACTTTTTGAAAGAGTGGTGAGATCTGTTTAGAATTTTTCCACTCTCACCCTCTATTTATTTAGCACCTGCAACCCTCAGATAAGGTACTCAAATATTAATGTACCACTATAGAGCTCCTTCTGACTCTTCAAATAATCAGCATAAATATATTGTGGAGATGTTCAAACAACGCTACGATGCAGATGCTTCTTCTAGTTTGATTTGAATGCTCCTTACTATGGGGTTATTTTCTTAATAGTTCGTATGTGAATCATGGATAAAGTGTAACAGTAAAGATTTTTCTTCTAATTTCAAAAAATTCCCAAATTTTCATCGCTTACACGTTATAATAGCCAACATTTTTGAATGAATTTTTAGGAAAAAGACAATGACAGCGAAATTTAACGTTAAAACTTTCCAAGGTATGATTTTAGCCTTGCAAGATTACTGGGCAAACCAAGGTTGCACCGTGGTTCAACCATTCGATATGGAAGTCGGTGCGGGGACATCTCACCCGATGACTTGTTTGCGTGCTTTAGGCCCTGAGCCGATGGCGTTTGCTTACGTTCAGCCTTCACGTCGTCCAACTGACGGTCGCTATGGCGAAAACCCGAACCGTTTACAACACTACTATCAATTCCAAGTGGTAATCAAACCATCACCGGATAACATTCAAGAACTCTATTTAGACAGCTTGAAAATGTTAGGCTTCGACCCAACGCAAAATGACATTCGCTTTGTGGAAGACAACTGGGAAAACCCAACGTTAGGCGCGTGGGGCTTAGGTTGGGAAGTGTGGCTAAACGGTATGGAAGTGACCCAATTTACCTACTTCCAACAAGTGGGTGGTTTAGAATGTAAACCGGTAACAGGCGAAATCACTTACGGTTTAGAGCGTTTAGCGATGTACATTCAAGGCGTGGACAGCGTGTACGATCTTGTTTGGTCGGACGGCCCACTTGGCAAAACCACTTACGGCGATGTGTTCCACCAAAACGAAGTGGAACAATCAACCTACAACTTTGAATATGCGAATACGGATTTCTTATTCTATTGTTTCGATCAATATGAAAAAGAAGCGCAAGAATTATTGGCACTAGAAAAACCATTACCATTACCAGCTTACGAACGTATCTTAAAAGCGGCACACAGCTTCAACTTACTTGACGCTCGCAAAGCAATCTCTGTAACCGAACGCCAACGCTACATTTTACGCATTCGCACCTTAACCAAAGGCGTGGCGGAAGCATACTACGCAAGCCGTGAAGCGTTGGGGTTCCCGGGTTGTAAGTAAAATCTCCCCCTACCCCCTCTTTGTCAAAGAGGGGGAATTTGAATGAGGTAATAATGACTAAACCAATTTTATATTTCGCCCACTGGTGCCCTGATACCGCCCCGTTTGTCGCTGAATTACAACGTCTTGGTATTGACTACGAAGCGGTGGATATTACCCAAAGCGGTGCAAATTTCAAACCATTTCTCAGATTGCGTGACCGCCACCCAGCTTTTGATAATGCCAAAGCAAATGGCTATATCGGTATTCCTGCTTTGGTGTTGGAAGATGAGAGAGTGGTATTAGAGTTGGGGGAGTTGGAGAGATTTTGCAATCAGTGATTGCATAATTGAATTTAATGCATCTTACTCAACTTTTTTTGTTCTTAACGTCCCAATAAAGCTAGAGAAATAAGGAAATTTATGAAATACGCTTTTATTGATTATGAAAATGTGAATTCATTAGACGGTTTAAATTTACAGGAATATGACCGCACTTTTTTATTTATCGGCTCGATAAATAACCAGTTGCGTTTGACTGAAAAATTTAATGATGAAATAAACATTACCTTAATTACGGTAAAAGATATTTCAAAAAATAACGTAGATTTTCATCTTGCTTATTATTTAGGCAAATTAGATATAAGCACCGATAAAAATATTGAGTTTCATATTTTATCAAATGACAAAGGTTTTGATGGTATTTGCCAATTTATTCAACACCAACGAGAACCGAGAATTTGTTTTAGAAAAGCGATTAACCAAACTGAAGAAAAAATCGCTTTGCCGTTATTGCCTAATCAAGCAACAAAAGTCAATAATGCAGAACAAGAGAAGATTAGTCAGGTAGTTCAAGAGTTTAAGGCGTTTATATCAAAAGTACAAAAACGTAGTTTGCCAGTTAAATTAGCTACCTTAAAAAATAGTATCTATAATCAAACAAGTCTTAAAGGTGTTGATAAAAAGGAAGCTGATAAATTATTGCCTAAAATTATTGATCAGTTGGTTCAGAAAAAGTTGATTAAGGTAAATGAAAATAAAGTAAGTTATCCTTAATTTTTTAACAACTAACAAGCGGTCTAATTTTATAGATATTTTGCAAATTTTTTTAATTCGAGACGCAATGCGTCTCAAATTCGGAACTCACTGCGTACCGAATTGAATTAGAGTTGAAAGAGCGAAGCAGAGATTTGTTGAAGCTAAAAGTGAATAATAATGCAACCTTATTCGAGAGATTTAAAACCACTTTCGCAAAAGTTACGTTCTACACAAACGGAAGCGGAGCGTAAGTTATGGCAAAGAATAAACCGAGATCAGCTGTTAGGATTTCGCTTTAATCGACAAAAGCCCCTTTTAAGCTATATTGTGGATTTTTATTGCTTAAAGGCAAAATTGGTGATTGAGCTTGATGGAAGTCAGCATTATGAGCCGGATTATCAAGAAAAAGATCGTTTGCGAGATGCGGAGCTAAATTCGCTTGGCTTTACGGTGATGAGGTTTGATAATCATAGTGTAATGACAAATATTGATGGTGTAGTGGAAGCGATTTATCAGTATTTGAGTGAGATAAAAGTGGAAGAAAAATAGCGTAATTTCTTCGGAAATAGCTTCTGCCAAATCTCCCCTAACCCCTCTTTGCTAAAGAGGGGGATCAGATCGAAGAAAGTTATAGGTTCATCTGAAAAATTAAAATTTATTTTGGATGGGCTTTGACATTGAATTTTCATCTGAACCAATTCCCCTCTTTAGCAAAGAGGGGTTAGGGGAGATTTGGCAGAAGAGAAAATGAAGTGAGAGATTTATACTTCAATATAATTTAGGAGCATATAAAATGAATTATTGGCTAGTTGGTGCTACTAGGGGTGGTGAAGAAGAAATCTTAGATTCCTTTATTGAAAAAGGTTATTGGTACTGTTGGGATTCTAAAGATTATAAACCAAATCCCGAGGGTTTTTCTGGAGGTAACTCTATAATACGCCAACAAAACTCATTTAGAAAGATCAAAAAAGGAGATCGAATTGCTGTTAAGCGTTTACAAGGGCAAGGTTCAAAAATGATGGATATTCTTGCAATAGGGATTGCAAGAACAGATGCTGATGAAAATGAATGGAGGGTATATATTGATTGGATTGCGATCTCTCCTAATTTATTAGAAAAAGATGAGTTTAAGAAACTTGATAAATTACCAAATATTGTATTTCCATCTACAAGAGAAATTGAAATTGGGGAGTGTAGAGCTTCTATTCATGGTCCGTATAAGTTAGAAGAAAATAAAGAGTGGATTCCAAAAGTATTCTTTATTTAAAGAATTTTTAGCATAAGAGATTAATAACAAAATGACAACACAAAACTTCCTCGCCGAGATCGGCACAGAAGAGTTGCCACCAAAGGCACTCAAAAAATTAGCGACCGCATTTGCGGAGAATGTTGAAGCGGAATTAAACCAAGCGGGTTTGAGCTTTGACAAAGTGGAATGGTTTGCGGCACCACGCCGTTTAGCGGTGAAAGTATTGGGGCTTGCGACTAGTCAGCCAAGCAAAGAAGTGGAAAAACGTGGGCCGGCGGTGTCGGCGGCGTTTGATGCGGAAGGTAAGCCGACCAAAGCAGCGGAAGGCTGGGCGAAAGGCTGTGGTATTACCGTTGAGCAGGCGGAGCGTATTGCTACCGACAAAGGCGAATGGCTGGTTCACCGTGCGGTGATTGAAGGTCAACCGACCAAAAACTTGTTAGTCGGTATGATTAGCAATGCTTTGGCGAAATTGCCTATCCCGAAAACAATGCGTTGGGGCGATAAAACCGAGCAGTTCGTGCGTCCTGTTCACACCGTGAACTTATTGTTAGGCGATGAGCTGATTGAAGGCGAAATTTTAGGTATTGCAAGCGGTACGACTATTCGTGGTCACCGTTTCTTAGGCGAGCGTGAGTTCCAAATCAGCCACGCCGATCAATACCCTGCGTTGTTGAAAGAAAAAGGCTCAGTGGTTGCGGACTTCAACGAGCGTAAAGCGTTAATTCTTGCAAAAGCCCAAGAAAAAGCGACCGCTTTAGGTGGCGTGGCGGATATTGAAGAAGACTTGTTAGACGAAGTGACGTCTTTGGTGGAATATCCAAACGTGTTGGCGGCAAAATTTGAAGAGCGTTTCCTTGCTGTGCCTGCGGAAGCCTTAGTTTACACAATGAAAGGCGACCAAAAATACTTCCCGATTTATGATAAAGAGGGCAAATTGCTACCGCACTTTATCTTTGTGTCTAACATCAATCCTGAAGATCCAAGCAAAATCATCGAAGGGAACGAAAAAGTGGTGCGTCCACGTTTGACCGATGCGGAATTCTTCTTCAAAACCGATTTAAAACAGCGTTTGGAAGATCAGTTACCACGTTTAGAAACAGTGTTGTTCCAACAACAACTTGGCACCTTGCGTGACAAAACCGCTCGCATTGAACAACTTGCAGGCGAAATTGCAAAACAAATTGGTGCCGATGAAACCAAGGCGAAACGTGCCGGCTTGTTGTCAAAATGTGATTTAATGACCAATATGGTGTTTGAATTTACCGATACGCAAGGCGTAATGGGTATGCACTATGCTCGTCACGATGGCGAAGATGAAGAAGTGGCGGTAGCGTTGAACGAGCAATATATGCCACGCTTTGCAGGCGATGAGTTGCCGAAATCGTTGGTGGCAAGTTCTGTTGCGTTAGCGGATAAATTCGATACGCTCACAGGTATTTTTGGTATCGGTCAAGCGCCAAAAGGCAGTGCCGACCCATTCGCTTTACGCCGTGCGGCACTCGGTGCGTTACGTATTATTGTAGAAAATAATCTATTCCTTGGATTACGTTCGCTTATTAGGATATCAGAAAATCTTTTCGGGAATAAATTAACTAATAAAAATGTAGAACAAGAAGTTGAGAATTTTATTTTAGATCGTCTCCCATCTTGGTATCAGGAAAAAGGGATTCGAACCGATATAATTTCTGCAGTACGAGCTCGTCATTTAAGTAAACCGAATAGGGATTTACCATACGATACCTATTTATCAGATTTTAATTCTCGAGTTCTTGCGGTTTCTCACTTTTTGACTCTAGATTCAGCTGAAGATTTGATTGCACTGTATGAACGCGCAAGTAATATATTAACGAAAGCAGTTCATAGTGGAGAAATAAACCTGGAAGAACTAGGTGTGGTAGATCCTGCTCTTTTAGTTGAGCCTGCAGAAAAAGCGTTGGCGGAAGCGGTAATTGCACTCGAAAAAGAAGTCCAACCGTTGATCGCTCAAGGTGACTACACGGCAGTTCTCGACAAATTGGCAAGTTTACGCCAGCCTGTCGATAGCTTCTTCAACAACGTCCTGGTGAATGTGGAAGATCAAAAACTGCGTCAAAACCGTTTAGCGATTTTAAATACGCTCCAAAACTTATTCTTACAAGTAGCGGATTTTTCGTTGTTACAATAAAACAAGACAATTAGACCGCTTGTACAAGCAGTCTTTTTTCAACAAAAATTTGCAAACACAAAGAGGTAAAAATGTCAGTCAAAAGCGAAGTGTTATTCAGTAATCAGTGGGACGTACGTATCAGCGATCCAGGGTTAGAAGGGGCAATGAGCCACTATTTTGAAACGGTTTATTTAAATCTCACCGCTCACATTGATGCGAACAAAGTCAGCTACGAATTTACCCGTAAAGTCGAAAATGAAGTGCAAACCCATTGCATTTTTCACAGTGTTGATGAACTGTTTAAATTCTTGGCGGAATATCTTGGGCCAGTTGCACTGGGCAATATTGGTGTAAAAATTGGTAAGTTAGGTTTGGCTTAATTGTCTATGAGCAACTTCCTTTACCATCAAACCCAACTGTATTGGGACTTTTTACGCATTGAAAAGCAAGTAAGCCCCCATACGCTCAGCAATTATCAACGCCAACTACGAGTGGTTTGCGAAATGTTACAGCAAGCAGAAGTTACTCGTTGGCAAGAGCTTGATGCATCGACGGTACGTTGGATTTTGTCACAAAGCCATAAACAAGGGTTAAGTGCAAAAAGTATTGGTTTACGGTTGGTAGCACTACGTCAGTTTTTGGCGTTTTTGGTGAAGCAAGGGGAATTAAAAGTAAACCCCACCTTAGGAATAAAATCACCTAAAGCCAATAAGCATCTTCCTAAAAATATTGATGCGGAACAGCTCGGGCAGTTGCTAAATATAGACAGTAACGAACCGCTTGATCTACGAGATGTGGCAATGATGGAATTGATGTACAGCTCTGGGCTACGTTTGTCTGAATTACAAGGGTTAGATTTAGGCGATATGGATTTACCTAACCGTGAAGTGAGATTGCTCGGTAAAGGAAACAAAGAACGTATTGTGCCGATTGGTTCTAAAGCATTAGATGCAATTGAACAGTGGCTTGCAGTACGTGGGCAGTTTCACCCAAAAGACAACGCCGTTTTTCTTAATCAGCGTGGTGGGCGACTTTCCCACCGCTCTATTCAGTTGGCGATGAAAAAATGGGGGCAAAAGCAAGCATCGGATACCCACCTTCACCCCCATAAATTACGCCACTCTTTCGCAACGCATATGTTAGAAGCAAGTCAAGATTTACGAGCGGTGCAAGAACTGCTTGGGCACAGTAGTCTTTCGACAACACAAATTTATACGCATCTTGATTTCCAGTATTTGGCGAGAATTTACGATTTGGCTCATCCAAGAGCTAAAAGGAACAAGTATTAATTTAGATATACATTCAATACTCTATGATTGTATACATATGGAGATTAAGGGGTGAAAATGAAAAAGTTTGATGAACTCGAAGTGGATGATACAGAATTTATTGACTCTAAAGATGCAGAGCTAGTTGATATTGACAATAATGCCTCAAATATTTGTATCACAAATAATATGTTAGTGCCTCAGGGAGCGACGCTGGATAGTTATATTAGAATGGCAAATCAATATCCAGTTTTAACAGCTGAGCAAGAGAAGGAGTTAGCGGAGCGCTTTTATTATGATGAAGATCTTGATGCTGCTAAGCAGTTAATCATGTCTCATTTGCGTTTTGTTGTGTATATCGCTAGAGGTTACTTAGGTTATGGATTACCGTTAGCGGATTTAATTCAAGAAGGGAACATTGGCTTAATGAAAGCGGTAAAACGTTTTAACCCAGAGATCGGTGTTCGTCTTGCTTCTTTTGCGGTACATTGGGTAAAAGCAGAAATACATGAATATGTTTTAAAAAACTGGCGTATTGTAAAAGTTGCTACAACAAAATCTCAACGCAAACTATTCTTTAATTTGCGTAAAAATAAGCAACGTTTGGCATGGTTTAATGAAGAGGAAATTAGAAAAGTCGCAGAAGAATTGGGAGTCTCTACAGATGATGTCAAAGAAATGGAGTCTAGAATGGTAGGACAGGATATAGGCTTTGATACCTCTGTAGGGGATGATGACGATGATAATTATGTTCCATCCATGTATCTTGAAGATGAATCTTCAAATTTTGTAGATGAATTAGAATATGAAGAGTATAGCGGAAGGGCAACTGCTCAATTAGCTTATGCATTAGCACAACTAGATGAACGTAGTCAAAATATTATTAAAACTCGTTGGCTTGATGAAAATAAGGCTACTTTACACGAGTTAGCGGCTCAATATAATATTTCTGCTGAAAGGGTAAGACAGTTAGAAAATCAAGCTTTAAAAAAAATTAAGGATGTAATTACTTACGATATAACATAGTAGACAAAAGGCATATAGAAAAAATACCTAGTGCTTTGAATAAAACTTGGATACTCAATAATAGGGGATTTACTACGCTATGCCGAAAAGCTACTTCCGTAAGGAGATGTGAGGAGGTTAATGCATGCTTCAGCAATTCTTTTATACATTGAGTGAGATGAAGCTAAATGGGTGAGCCTCTCCCACAATTTGTGTAAATACCTGTTTCTGAGATAATACATTCAGACACAAGTATTTTATTATGAACGAAAAACAACTTCACGCCTTGGAAGCGGAATTTGCCAAAAACCTAAAAACACCAGAAGACCTCAATCAATTTTCACGGATGCTCAAGAAAATTACCGTCGAGGCCGCGTTAAATGATGAACTGACCGACCATCTTGGTTATCTAAAACGAAAATTCAGCTTTGCATTGTGCATTTAGTGCGTAACAGCTTGAAATTCGTTTCGTGGAAAGATTACAAAGCCGTCACTGCAGATTTAAAGCAGGTTTATCAGGCCCCGACGGAAGCACAGGCTCGCGAAAATCTGACCGCACTTTCGCAAAAATGGCAGGCAAAATACCCGCTTGTAAAGATGCATCAAAAAAATGGACAATGCCGATTCAGAACTGGAAACTGGCGATGAATCGATTTATGATTGATTTTGGTGATCGCCTAGACGATCACCGTTAAGTTGAAATGGGTGTTTACACAGAATTTGGGATAGGGTCAATTTGTTATAAGCTCCTATCATATCTACCACTGATAACCTACCCCCACAGAGCCGCCCATTTCACCACTAGTATTTGCATTACCTTGTAATTTAAGGATCAGCTTGCCGTTATCTGATGCTCTTGAGTAACCTACAGCCAATGCAGATTGACCTTTGAAAGTCCCCGCTGATGCTGCAACCATTGATTTACCAGGGAGATAAACCTGTGGTAAACCTGCTGCGGCGTTAGAACCTGCAATACCCGCACGCAGAGCTTTATTATTACGGTTGATCTTATTGTGAATATCGCCCATCTGCACCTTGTGCTGAGATATTAAGCTATACAACTGGCTACCATTAATCGCATCGGTACTTTGCTCAGAGATTAAACCAGGTGCAACGTTTTGAATACGACGAGTTTCCATTTTGCCATTACTGTCTACATTACCCACGCTCACCACGCCTTTCACTTCAGTAGCTTTGCCACCTGCGTAAGCGTTATACATACCACCTGTTACTTGGCTTTCTAAAGCACCTGCCCCCGCAGTGGTTGCACCTGCTGCTACATAGCCTGAGTTTGTTCCCAAGAATACCGAGTTGCTGGTTGTGTTTTTCACGTTGTTACCGACAACAAACACATCAGATTGACCTGCATTCACTTGGTTATTATTACCTAATGCATAAGAGCGATCTGCTTTAATTGTATTAGGGTCACCAATAGCACCTGAGTTATTACCACTCACCACATTGCCGGTACCAATCGAAATAGATTGTTTACCTGACGCCACAGCACCGTGACCAATAGCCACGCCTTGCTCTCCAGCTGTAGCCCCGTTACCTAAAGCAACAGAACTCTCCCCTTTCGCGTGAGCCTTGTAACCAACTGCAGTAGAGTATGAACCTGTTGCACGAGAGTCCACTGTATTCGACTTATGGTTAATTTGCTCCTCTGCATTATGACCATCATTGGTGTGGAAGAACCTGATACGATTGGTTAAAACATAAACTTGGCGACCATTCACTGCATCAGTACTATTTGGTGAAATATCACCATCAGCAATACCACTCAGTTTCACACGGGGATCAACTTTCTCTTTATATTTCTGGAGATTGCCATTCTCATCAAGAATAGGTTGTTTAGTCACTGGGTCCCATTTAACAAACTCTTCCTCGACTTTCCCTCCTGCACCAGTAAGGTTGATTGTATTCTTATCACCAGTCATTGTCGCAGTGCCTAAAGTCACAGAATTTAAGTTCGTTAAATCCTTGTTCATTTTCACAACAAGTTTGTTATCTGCCTCTTGCGCTTCCACATAAAGGTTATTAGCCGCTGAGGCCTTACCATTCCATTTGCCTTCACCCTCAACGGTTAACTTCGTACCCAATGGACGATGTACAGTGGTATCGGCGTTGTTACCCGTCAAGTCTAAGCCCGCTTGTGCAATGGCTTGTAAATCTTTCACTGTCGCTACATTATTTAACGCATCACCCGTTTGAGCCAATAAGCCGCCTTTACCGTCTTTGTTATCACCAGCAATAGCTTTTTGTGCATCTGCAGGGGTAAGTGCCGTTTTATTTGATTCAGCATCATCTTTCAAACCTAAACCACTTCCCACATTGCTCATCGCAATTGGTGTATTGCTTGCATCAGATGGCATTGCTTGAACAGTAACATTATTTGAAGCAACCTCAGTTAATGTTGCAGGTCTACCATCTGCATTTTTATATGTATTTGTTGCAGGATCGAAAACTTTCCCTTTTAAGTCACTCTCTTTATAGAATTTACCATCTTTTCCTCGAACAAGCGTAACTGGTACTTGTTTACCATTTACAGTTTCAGTTTTTACTTCGCCTGTTACAGAATCTTTCTCAAAGTACTCAAACGGTTTTCGATCGTTGATTTCTTTTAAGCGATCATCGACATAACCCGTATTCGCTGCAGCCGTTCTGTCTTTCGCCGTGCCGTCTGGATTACGTTCAACATCTTTTAAGCCAGTGATAGAGCCCGTGCCTTTAGCATCCGTACCCTCACCATTTTTAGCAAAGCTAATTTCTGGTGCTGTGCCATCTGCCCCCGAAGTAATGCTTACTGCATCTTTGCCATTTTCGCCTTTAAGTGCCAAGGTGTTAGTTGTTTTACCATCTTGACCTTCTTTGCTAGTTAAGGCAATTGCATCTGCACCGTCATTTCCTTTAACCGTTACACCATCTCTGCCATAAGTCGCAGCTGATTTATCCGTTTGATTTTCGTCTTTCGGACCAACAGTCATACCATCTGCATTGACAGTATTTTTAGAGTCTTTATCCGTTGCCGTTACGCCATCTGCTTTAACGGTTGTTGTTAAGTTATTACCTTCTGCATCTTTGGCTTTAACCGTTGTGCCATCAAGTTTATAATCCGCAGATTTCAATGGTTGATTATTTGTATCTTTCTGAACAATGCTTGTACCGTCAGCACCTGCTGTTGCAGTAGTTACTTTCGTATCTGCACCTGCACCTTCAGTTTTTGTGGTCGTAGTCGCATCTGGAGTAATTTTCACACCATTAGCCCCTGCTGGACCCGTAGGTCCTTGTGGTCCTGCTGGACCCGTAGGTCCTTGTGGTCCCACTGGACCCGTATCACCTTTGTCACCCTTAGGTCCTGCTGGACCCGCTTGTCCTGGATCACCTTTATCCCCCTTAGGACCAGTTGCACCCGCAGGTCCTTGAGGGCCCACTGGTCCTGCTTCACCACGGTCACCTTTTGGACCTGCAGGACCAGGTGCACCTTGTGGTCCAGTTGGACCCGCTGGACCCGCAGGACCAGTTTCACCTTTCTCTCCCCTAGCACCTGGAGCTCCATTATCTCCTTTTGGACCAGCAGGCCCCACTGGACCTGTATCTCCTTTTAGACCCTGTTCACCCCTAGCCCCTGCTGGACCTTGAGCACCGGTTGGACCCGCAGGTCCTGCTACCCCTGGAAGCCCTTGTTCACCTCTAGGACCCGGTTCACCCTTAGCCCCTGCTGGACCCGCAGGGCCTCGTGGTCCCGCTGGACCCACTGGACCCGCAGGGCCAGGTTCACCTTTCTCTCCCCTAGCACCTGGAGATCCATTATCTCCTTTTGGACCTTGTGGTCCTGTTGCTCCAGCAGGACCAGCTTCGCCTCTAGGACCTACTGGACCCGCAGCTCCTCGTGGTCCTGCTGGACCTGCTGGACCAGTTTCACCTTGTGGTCCTGCTGGACCTACTGGACCTGCAGGTCCTGGAATACCCGGTTCCCCTCTATCACCTTTCTCACCATTTTTACCGTCTTTCCCCTTAGCAATAGTATCACTGGTGCCATCCGTATAAGTAATTTTCAAACCACCATCTGCTAGGCTTTCAGTCTTTGTAATTAACTTACCAATCGTAGAAATCTTAATATTTCCGCTCGTGTGTTCTAATTTAATATTATCTCCTGCAGTAAACTGGATTGTATTTCCATTCGTAATTGTAGTTTCATTGTTATCTATTTTAATCTTAAAGGATGACATTTTATCGGCAATCTGAGACAGTTGATTTTTAATCGTATCGCCTAGTGATATTGTGATGGTTGAACCTTCCGCTTTGGTCGTGATTTCATTATTAGTGACCTTAACTTCAAGTTTGCCACTCCAAATGCCTACCTTGCCACTGCTGCTGTCATCGCCTCCTGTTTGCATGGTGAGTGATTTAAGCTGAGCCACGTTTACTGCGTCAGTATCTTCTTTACCTGCCGCCACATTGACGATTTGGCGTTTGATTTTGTCATTACCCACAGAAACCGCACCAATAGCATTATTACTAACCTTTTCTGTTGATTTAAAGCCATTAGCTTCCGATTTCTCCCCAGTAACAACTGAATAATCTTGTTTTAACCCCTCTACACCGCCAGCTGTACTTGCATTAGAACCATAACCCAATGCCACACCACCGGCAACGGTAACAATCGAATTGTGACCAAGTGCGATTGCTCTAGTAGCACCACTATTTACCTCGGCACTATCACCAATCGCAACCGATCTTTGACCTAACGCTTTTGCATAATAACCAGAAGCCACAGAACGATAGCGTGCTTGTGCGTTTGGCCCAACGGCTACGCCATCATGTCCGACTACTTGAGCGCTATAACCTATCGCAACAGCAACAGTATCTCTACCTTCTGCATACTTACCGATAACAACAGAACTATTCCCAGCATAACTCCTATGACCAATACCAATAACACCGTTGTCATAGGAAGGCGCTACATTAGTAGAACCATCCTGAATAAATACAGCTAAACCTACTGGACTAAAAAATATACCTAGTAATACTAGACTTAAAAGACTTAATTTAAATTTATCTTGCTGTTTATCTAAAAAATAATCTGAGATGCATACTTGAGCTCTTTTATCCGTGTAAGCGGATGTTTTGGTATGAGACTTTACTAACTCAGATACAACTACCCAAGCCTGTTGAGCATGACTCCAAATAACTCTAAATATTTTATTCATAATAACCTTCTCTACTGTTTTTCCTAATAAAACATCGTAAACCTTTATTTACATTTTCAGGATGTACAAATGCCCCCGCACGCTATTGTAAAAAAAAAAAAAAACAAGAGTTACACAAAACTAAGAATAAAATAACAAGAATTTTTCAACTTTTATCAATAAAAGCTAGAAATAATAGGCGGAAATCTAATGAAAGCGGTGATTTAGATAGGATATTTTGCATAGTAGACAATGTTGGTAAAAAGTGGGCTAAAGCCTTATAGTACAAGGCTTTAAGCTCACTTTTGAAGAATATACTCATTTAAATATAGAAAAAACAACAAATAGGTTGGAAGGGTTATTTAAAGAACTGAAGCAGAAATTATCGGTTCATAATGGATTAACGAAAAAGCATAAGATTATGTTTATAAAGGATTTTTTGAATAAAAAGAGTTGGTAATAATTAGGGGAAATAATTAAAACCAACACTTTTGTCTACTATGCCTAAAAAACAGGCTAATCATCATTAACCTGCGAATTGATGAACACAGCATAGCAATTTTACATGTTAATTGATAATAATTATCGTTTTATTTGAGTGCTATATTTTGTCAAGGTATAATCTTTCATTTTAAAGAGAAAGTTGTATTTGCGGAGCTTGGGTAGCAAAATGAGGAAAAACAGCAACTTCCGCTTTATACCATTTTTGAATAATCTCTTTTCGGATAACCTCTGTTGCACTGCCACAGGCTTGAATGTGCTGTTCTGCCAGTAAAATCAGTTGATCTCCATATAACGCGGCTAAATTGAGATCGTGCAAAATACAACAGACCGTTAGCCCTTTCTTTTGGCATAGATTTTTGAGTAAACGTAGGCAGTGTTGCTGATGGTAAAGATCAAAGGCTGAGGTTGGCTCATCTAAAAATAGCAATTTACCTCGCATATCTTCACTCCAAAGTTGTAACAACGCTCGAGCTAGTTGTGTGCGTTGTTGTTCACCGCCAGAGAGCTGTCGATAAGCCTTATCTCGCAAAGCCGCACATTCTGTCACCGTAATCACCTGTTCTAAATGCTGATCGACTTCCGTTTGGCTTCGATGATAGCCTCCCATTCTAATCACCTCTTCCACAGAAAAAGGAAAATTGAGTAGGCTATGTTGTCGCATTACGGCACGATGTTGAGCCAATTCAGCTAAAGAGAATTGATCTATACCTTTATTATACAAACGCACTTCTCCGCTTTTTGCCGAGAGGTAGCCTGATAATAGGCGTAGCAGTGTGGATTTGCCCGCACCATTAGGACCAATCAGCACTGTCACCTTACCTTGTGGTAACGCTAAAGAGATATTGTCTAACAAAAGACACTGATTAATCGTTAATGTGAGCTTATCAGCGATCAGCAAGCGGTCTGATTGCAACATTAATTTACCTCCCTATAACGAACGACTAACCACAGAAAATAAGGTGCGCCAAGAAAACTGGTAATCATACCGACAGGCAATTCCGCTGGAGCAAATGCAGTTCGAGCAAAGGTATCAGCAATAAGTAGCAAGATTGCTCCACAAAGAGCCGAAGCAGGTAGAACCCAACGATGATCAGCACCTAATTTAAAGCGAACAAGGTGAGGAATGACTAAACCGATAAACCCAATCGCACCACTCACTGCTACGGCAGAGCCTACTAATAATGCCCCAAGTAACATCAACAGTCGTTTTAGTTGTAGTACATTAATGCCAAGATAATGAGCTTCTTCATCACCAAGTTGTAACACATTGAGCTTCTGAGCGAGAGTAAACAAATATAAACAGGCGGGTAAAATCAGCGTACTTGCAATAAATAACGGCTGCCATTGTGCTTGTCCTAAACTTCCCATTGTCCAAAGTGTAAATTGACGAAGTTGCTGATCGTTACTGATATATGTCAGCATTCCGACAATAGCAAAACAAAGTGCGTTCACTGCAATACCTGCCAATAACAATTTTTGCATAGAGGCTTGAGTACGATGACTTAAGGCATAGATAAACCCAGTTACAGCAAGACTACCCATAAAAGCAAAAAGCATTGTGCTATAAATGCCCCACTCTGTTGGTAAAATATTTGGCAACAGAATAGAGAGGGCGACAGCAAGGCTTGCCCCGCTATTTACACCAATTAATGCAGGATCTGCCATCGGATTATGAAATAACCCCTGAAATACCGTGCCAGAAACCGCAAGGGCTAAACCAACGATAATGGCGAGTAAAATACGAGGTAAACGAATATTTAACCATATTTGCCACACATTACTGTTTAGGTCTGCTGCAATTAAGTCTTGCCACATCAAAGAAAATGCCCCGACATTTGTTGCAATAAGAGCCACAAGCAGTAATACGATAAGTAGTGAGATCAGCCAAAGGGAACGGGACATTATTTCACCACTTGTTCAGCCGCAGTACGCATTTTTTGTAGCTCTTGCCCCATTGTTAATCCGAAAGCAAGAAACGCAATATCATCAACAACAACTAATCGCTTATGTTTTCCTGCGTTGGTATGTGCAAGTCCAGGTAATGTCCAAATTTCATCGGGAGATTTAAAATTCTCCAAACTCAAATGGCTAAGCACGATTAAATCAGGATTTGCTGAAATAATTCCTTCTTGAGAAATCGGAGCAAATCTTACTGCATCTTTCATTGCATTTTTTGCTCCAATTAATCGAATAGCTGTATCTGCGACTGTACCTTTTCCAGCCGCCATTTGATGTATGCCAGCTCGATTGAGAATAAATAAAATATTGACATCAAGTGGAGATTTATTGACCGCATTTATTTCTTGGGTAAATTTATCTGCTAAAGTAGCCGCTTGTTGTGGCTTACCGACAATGTCACCAATGCGTTTGATTTTTTCTACGACACTTTCAGGGCTATATTTAAGCGGTACGAGTTCCACCTGAATACCAGCAGATTTCAGTTGTTCTAATACAATAGATGGCTGCGAAACCTCACTCGCAATCACTTTAGTTGGTTTTAATGCCAAAATACCTTCCGTGTTTAACTGTCGCATATAACCAATATCGGGCAATGCTTTCACCTGTGGGGGATTAAGACTTGTACTATCACGCCCAATTAAATTTTGTTCTGCATTTAAGGCATAAATAATTTCGGTGACATCGCCCCCAATACTGATTACTCGTTCATTTTTAGCTTGTACAGTTGTCGAAATTGCAAAACAAGCGGTGAGAAAGCAGAAAAATCGAATGAATGGCATATAAACCTCCTAAATGATAAAGGTTCTCATTTTATATTATTGAGAATTATTATCAAGTGATTATATAGCCTCCACTCACCTGCTTCACTACGCCCAACAACTCCAAACTCAACAGCTCAATCAATGCGGTTTCTACCGCCATATCCGTCGCTTTGGCAAGATCATCAATGCTGATCGGCTCAAGGCTAATCTGTTCAAACAGTTGTTGCTGACAAGCGGTCAGTTCAGGTAGTTTTTTTGCCAATTTTGGGGCAGATTTCACCGCTTGTTTAGGTTTCGTATCAAATAGACTTGGTTGAATATGCACTGACTGCCGTTGCCACGCAATCGCTTCTAAAATATCTTCAACATTTTCAACCAGTAATGCTCCTTCTTTAATCAATTTATGGCACCCTTCGCTATACGGGTTTTGTACTGAGTTTGGCAATGCAAAAACTTCTCGTCCTTGCTCTAACGCATAACGAGCAGTGATGAGCGAACCACTATTCACTGTTGCTTCAATAACCAATGTGCCTAGCGATAATCCGCTGATAATACGATTTCGTCTAGGGAAATTCTCAGCAATCGGTGGCTGGCTAGGGAAAAATTCCGACACTAACGCACCGCTTGTTTCAACGATTTGTTCAGCAAGTTTTTTATGGCGAGCAGGGTAAACTTGGTCTAAACCACTGCCTAAAACCGCAATAGTAATCCCGTTTTCATTGGCCGCACGCTGATGACAAAATCCGTCTATGCCTATGGCTAAACCACTAGTGACAGCAAGTTGATGTTTCACTAATTCCGCCGAAAAATGCCCAGCCCAGTGTTCGCCATAGTGGGAATAATCTCGACTGCCAACGATGGCTATCTGCGGTAACGATAAACTTTCAACATTCCCCCGCACAAAAAGCACTGGAGGAGCGGTGCTGATCTGCTTCAGCAAGAAAGGATAATCTTCGTCAAATAAAGTTAAAATCCGTTGCTGATCCTGTTCCGCCCATTGCAACGCCTGATCGATCCATTTATGCTCAGGATTAAACCAACGCTGAATTTGCCGTTCATTCCAGCCCATTTGCTTTAATGCGGTTTTGTCATATTGACAAAATTCGCCAAAGTCCACTTCCGAGAGTAACCGCCCGATACGTTGCGCGCCAAGCTGTGGCACTTGTAACAGGGCTAATAATTTTGTGAGATGTGTCATTTATTATTTACCTTATCGTAGAAATATTAAATTTACTTCGATCTCACTCCCCTCTTTAGAAAAGAGGGGTTGGGGGAGATTTGACAGAAGTAAATAACGAAGAAAATAATTTATTTGGCAATCAATAATAAAAAAACTAAGGGCTTTTTAATCACTCACTTCGTTTATTCGTCTGCCAAATCTCCCCTAGCCCCTCTTTGCTAAAGAGGGGGATAGCTAGAGGCTAGAAAAATATATTAATGGTAAGCTCCCTTCTACATACATTTCCCTAATCCTAATAAAAAGTTTAAAATAGCCAACATATTCTTTTTAATTTTTCGACGGAGATCGCAAAAATGGCTGTTTTAGACGTTTTAATTTACCCAGATGAGAATTTGGCTAAGGTTTGCCAACCCGTAGAAACGGTGGACGCAGAACTAAATACCTTTATTGATAATATGTTTGACACAATGTATGAACACGAGGGGATCGGGCTTGCTGCACCGCAAGTCAATGTGCTTAAACGTGTGATTACTATTGATATTGAAGGGGATAAAACTAATCAAATCGTGTTGATTAACCCTGAGATTTTGGAAAGCAGTGGCGAAACGGGTATTGAAGAAGGGTGTTTGTCTATTCCTGGTTGTCGAGCTTTAGTGCCACGCAAAGAGAAATTGACAGTTAAAGCGTTAAATCGTGAAGGTCAAACGTTTACGCTTGAAGCAGATGGTTTGTTAGCCATTTGTATTCAGCACGAAATCGATCACTTAAATGGTGTGTTGTTTGTGGATCATATTTCCCAACTTAAACGCCAACGTATCAAAGAAAAAATGCTCAAACTGAAAAAACAGATTGAGCGTGCGAAATAAAGGAGAAGACAATGATTATTGTAACAGGAGGTGCTGGCTTTATCGGTAGCAATATTGTTAAGGCGTTAAATGCTATCGGTAGAACCGATATTTTAGTGGTGGATAACCTGAAAAATGGTGAGAAGTTTGTTAATTTAGTCGATTTAGACATTGCAGATTATTGTGATAAAGAAGATTTTATTGCATCTATTATTGCAGGCGATGATTTTGGTGAGATTGATGCGATTTTCCACGAGGGGGCTTGTTCAGCAACGACGGAGTGGGACGGTAAATACTTAATGCAGAACAACTATGAGTATTCTAAAGAGTTGTTGCATTTCTGTTTAGATCGCCAAATTCCTTTCTTTTATGCGTCAAGTGCGGCGACCTACGGCGGTCGTTCGGACAACTTTATTGAAGAGAGAAAATTTGAACAGCCGTTAAATGTTTATGGCTATTCTAAATTTTTGTTTGATGAATATGTGCGTAAAATTTTGCCTGAGGCAGAGTCGCCAGTGTGTGGCTTTAAGTATTTCAATGTGTATGGTCCACGCGAACAGCATAAAGGCTCGATGGCAAGTGTGGCGTTCCATTTGAATACGCAAATTCTTAAAGGCGAAAATCCGAAACTATTTGAAGGTTCGGAAACATTTTTGCGTGATTTTGTGTATGTGGAAGATGTCGCTCAGGTGAATATTTGGGCGTGGCAAAATAGGATTTCGGGTATTTTCAATCTGGGTACAGGCAATGCGGAGTCTTTCCGTGCCGTTGCTGATGCGGTGTTGGCGTTCCATCAAAAAGGGCAAATTGAAACTATTCCATTCCCAGATCATTTAAAATCTCGTTACCAAACCTTTACCCAAGCTGATTTAACCAAACTGCGTGCGGCAGGTTATGATAAGCCGTTTAAAACCGTTGCAGAGGGGACTAAGGCTTATATGGAGTGGTTGAATAGATAAAATGTAAGCGGTAAGATTGAGCTGAAATCTTACCGCTTTGTCTTTTAGATGTAGTGAATTCCATTAAAATCCCAAATGGAGAAGGTATTTTATGAAATATAATCTCATCGCATTTTCTTTGCTTGCATTACCTTTAGTAACTAAAGCAAACCCAACTTGGGTAGATCATCAACGAATAAAATTACAAGATCAGCTTGCCAGCATTAAAACAGCATTTGAGTGTCGTATTTGGTGATGAAGATTTAGATAACCACGCTCAGGATCAAAATCAGTTGCAGCGTAATTATCGATCACTATTAAGTAGACATAAAAAGTATGATAGTAAACAGATACGAAATGATAATGCGTCTTTAGCATTACGTTGGTCTAAAGGTGTTAAAGCATTAGGGATTGATACTGATGTGGATTTAGGGATTCGTTCTGGGACAGACATATTCTTACGTTTCAAAGTAGCTAAAACCTGGCAACACAATGAGGTATTTTCTACTCGATTAGAGTAAATTTATCGATACGGTATAGAAAGCAAGCACTATCTCCGCACTAATTTTGAAAATAAATTCCAGTGGAAACCTCAGGTTTTTATCAATAATCATACCTTTCTACAATATACTCGTGATTTAGATGAGAATGTTGAATCGGGAAATAGCTTATATCGTCAGCACGATTTTGCGGGCTATAAAAAAATTGAGCTATGGTTTATTTGTTGGCGGTAACATGAATAAGAAAAAAGCGGCTCTAACTCACTACGGACCTTTCATCAACTGGCAGCAACCAATTTGGAAAGATTGAGTGTTTATTCAGCCTGAAGTCCATTTTTACAATGATAAAAAACAAAATCGTAAACACCATTTCGGCGCTTTTTACGACTGGAAGCGATTTTCTAACATCTTTTTTAGGCAAACAAAGTAATAATATTACAAATAGTGAAAATAGCATAATCAGACGATTAAATATTATCTAACTATTTACTATCCCGAATATTCTTGTAAATTTAATTAATATCTTATTTATAGTAATAATCTATTCTTGTGGTCTTGCCAGCTTTTTATAGAAAAAAGGTAGACTAATTCTGTTATGCAATCCATTCCACTCAGAAAGCGATTATTAGAAGGCTATTTTTGTCAGGTTGGTTTACGTTGAGATACGTGTAGAAACTTGAGTTGGCGGAGCGTATGGGAGTCCAACTCACCCTCTAATATATTGAAATTTAAAGATTTTATTTTTGTAACTTAAAATCTTGTTACTAATCTTGTTACTATTTTTCATTTCATACCCCTAAATAGATTATTATTTAATCATTTTTTAGCGGCTAAACACTACAGCATTTTGAAGTTTATCACTTGTATAACGATTTAATTTTAGGATAATCCATTTACTTAAAATAACACGCCTTGCAATTTTAAGAGACTGAAGAAAACCAGTATCAGCAAATTCAACATCTACCGCCATCATTCTAGGCATAATTATTCACTTTTAATCAAAAGATGATGATGGCTAGAACCCCGAAAAATTGCCGAAAACCACGAGCCCGTAACCCCGTGGAAAGCCCCACCCCGTCGGGAGTACCTTTTTATTTGGAGCAAATATATAATTATATTTCCTATGTATAATTTTGTATAAAGCCCCTAATTCTTAAAGCCCACAAAAAAGCCCTACATTCAAAAAATGTAAGGCTTATTATTTAGTACATCTGCTTAACATCGCAATCATAGATTTTTGAGAAGCGTTCTAGCGTTTTTTTCTGTGGCTTGCTGTCGCTTCGTTCCATTTGAGAAATAGCCCCTTGAGAAATCCCCACTTTGTCCGCTACTTCTTGCTGTGATAGGTTGCGATAAATCCGCCACGCTCCTAAATGGTTTACGTTATGTTTAATCATTATCATAACAACCTCATGAGGAATTAACGCATCGTCATTATCGCTTTGCTCGTAGGGTAGGCTTTCCCATTCTTCGTCATCCTCCTCCTCTATCCTAAAGCCGTACTCGTCTACATCTACTAACTTTTCATATTCCGCCATAGGTAAAATCACATATAAAGGCTTACCGCTGTTATCTCTGATATATTGTAAATTGCTCATTATTTCTTGCTCCTGTGTTTTATAGCTCTAGTTATAAGTCCGCTCGTCTCGCTTCTTAATCTCTTGGATTTCGATAATAATCGGTTTATTGTTCACTACTTTAAAAATTACCCTATAAAATCCCACTCTCATTCTAAACTTGCCTTTGTTTTGCTCGCCTTTCAGTTCGATAATATCTGCTTGAACATTTGGAAATTGTTGTAACGCTTCGATTTTTTCAATAATTCGGTCAAGGTATCGGCTATCAATAGTTCTTATCTGTTTGCTTGCCCTGCTTGCCCATCTAATCACAGCCATTTTATAACCCCTAAGATTACCCTTTCAATAGAATAATTATAAGATACTCTATAAATATATTCAATCTTTATCTTATAATTATCTTATTTATTAGTAATGATCGAACCTAACCAAGCATCGTGCGTACTGCTCCGAAATTCCGCCAAAATGTGTAGCATAAAAAGGGATATTATCCGCAGAAACCAAAACGCCACCCTACCGCCACTTTTACGCTTTCAAAAAAATTTTTTTTATATTTAGTAAAAAACAGTAGTCCAATTAGTCCAATCCTTTAAAATCAAACACTTAAGTGGCATTTTTTGGACTAATTGAGTAGTCCAATGTAGTCCAAAATTAGTCCAAAACTAACAAAATACTCTTATTGTTCATTTTTTGAGTAGTCCAAAATGCCCCAAAATTAGTCCAAAATGCCCTAAAATTAGTCCAAAACGACCCCAAATTAGTCCAATGAATTTTATGTAATATATTGATAAATAAAGATATTATTTTTTTAATAGGTATTTTGGACTAATTGGACTACTAAAAAACTACGCGCATGAAAAAAATTTTTTTGCAAAGATAAAAAAAGAGAGCTAACCATCTCTGGAAAGCTCTTAAATCACCAATGTAGCATACAGACCACAAAAAGCACTTAATGATATGGTTTGTTATGATTTTTATGCTTCATCACTTTCAACAAGTGGGAAAACGAGATAACATCTTGTACGTTTCGGATCTATCCTGCTTGGTATTCTTACTAAGTATCTATAGCCATTTTCGCCCTTAGATAGCATTCCTTTATCTGATAGGATTTTACAAGCCTGCTCCTTTGGGTGTCCCTTTATCGCTTCCTCAAAAGCTAATGGATACAGATAAAAGCTCTCTATCTCATTATCTCGTTGAGGAATGATTTTATAGCCTGCGATATTCGAGATGGCTCGCTGTTCGGGGTTGTTTGGGTATTCGATAAACCGCCCCTCCGCATTCGCTAATAACCAACCATTCACTTGCTCAATGATTTGCTTTTCTTCTTGGCTATGTAGCCCGAATATATTAATCCATTCATTGAAGCAATGTAGTAAGGCTTCACCGTTGGCGGAAGTGTCCCACCCTGTGAGAAAGCTCGCTAATTGTAAGGCGGTTTCAAGGATAGCGAAACGGCTGGCCACTCGTTGAACCTGTGGACTTGCGTCGCTTGGTAAGCGGTCTAGCCACTTGGCTTTTATTTGGCTATGAACGCTAATCAGTGTTTTCTGGTTGTCCGCCACTGTTAGCCATTCAATCCACGCCCTACCAACAGCTCCGTAGTGTTGCTTGCTCGCATAGTTTAAATGGTCGGCGTGTGCCTTGCCGTCAGAGAATGAATGATAGACTTTCGCCCTTGTGATAGGCACATTCAACAAGCGGACTAATTGCCCTGCGTTTGTCTTAATGCCTCCCATCGACAAATAGCCCTCTAGGTCAATCTCACCCGTCGAAAACGCCATAATCCGCCACCGTTGAAGCTCTCTATTACCGCCGTCTTTCGCTCCCTGTATTTTCCCCACGCCATTAAATAAAGCGTAGGCGGTTTGCTCTATGTACTTGCGGTTTGAGCCTTGCCCGATTTCATCAAGGGGCATAAAGTTATCATTTCTTGCTGAGGCTTCATTAATTAAACCTAACCCTGTCGCATTCCACGATAGGCGGATTTTGTCAGGGTGTCCGTATAGACTGCTGGCAATGTTAGCGGTGGTGGTTTTGCCTGCGGTTGAGCCACCGAATAAGTGAACTCCAAAGCTCTCAGCCTCTATGATGTTCATTATCGGGGCAGATAAAGCACAAGCCACGCCTAACATCATTGACGGATTACCTCGCACGTTATCGGCGATTTCTTGCCTCCAGCTCTCTATTGTGCCTTTGGTGTCGTATCCACTGGCGGTGGCGGATTGACGATTAAATAGCACGGGTGTTTCAGGTTCGCCTAATACTTCCCCATTTGGCAAAATATAAGCCCCATTATGCCACCCTGTAGCGTTGGTGATGTGCCATAGGGTACGCTTACCGCTACTTTGTAAATAGTCCGCTAGCTCGTTGCGTAGGTAGGTGCGAGTAGTTAAGCGTAGCCCTTTTGCTTTGAGCTGTCGCCATCCCTCCCGTTCGCCTAAATCCCCCAAGGATAACGCCTCTTTGATTGGTTGCGATTTGCCCTCAGGCGTCCACTCTAGCACGAGATAATGTTCAGCTTCACTTTGCCCTATACCTACTACAGAAATCACATCAGAAAGCCATTCTGTACGCTCTGATAGCAGTCCGCCTGTGTCCTTGTCATATTTCGGGGTAATGCGATAAAGCCCTTCTATGCCGTTCTCTGTGCGTTTTTCGATATAGGGTTTATGTTTATCTATGTCAGCATTCACATCATCACTAGCGGTCATTTCCGCCACGTTTTCCGCTATTGCTCCACCTTGTCGAATGCATTCGATATATCCGCTTAAATCTTCAAGGTGTTGCTCGGCTTCGTCAATGTAGTGAATGATTTTAGCCTGTGTATTCTTAGCAAGGTTTAAGTAAAGTTTAGCCATAATCTTACCGCTTACATCTTCACCGTGATTAGCTCGCTGTATCGTGATGATATAAGCCTTTTTAGGTGCTATGCGGTATTGATGAACGTTTTCCAAAACCTCACCTGTCAGCACAATAGGGGGCGATTTCTCGCCCTGTGGTAACACATCATCAAGTGCTATCTCGTCCTGTGAACGTTCAGCTGGTGGAGCTTTGGCAAAATCCCACGCTTGAGAGCCGATAATGATAAAGGCATTTTCCGCATTTGGTTTTTGCAGTTTCATATTTGGGGCGTTTTTTAGCTTAGTGAATGCTTTCATTTTCGCCCCCTGTTAAGCCCATCACTAACAACGTAAAGCCGTCTTGGGTCATTAGGTACATCTTTCTAGCTTTGCCTTGTTCGTCGATATATTTAGCCTCCTTAAAATTAAGGTGGCGAAATTCATCAGAGCAACCTAGATTTTTGATGATTTGTAATAGGTTGTCGTGTCGTTTACCAAAGTATTCCGCCACTTTTAGCGTATCAGTCATAGATACGCTTTCTTTGTGAAATACCTTTGGGAATACTGCGTTTAATAGTTCTGTTTTCATTGGGTTGTTCCTTAAATGTCAGGTTTTGTAAGGTTCTGTTGCCCCTTAAATCTCAGGTTTTCTCAGGTTCTAGTGTTTTTCTCATTTTTGAGTAAAACCCCCTAGGCTGTACTTTCATTTGGTGCTACCAACTCAATAACCGTAGGGCGAAGTGAACCGTCAGAGCTTGTATGGTCGATAACTTGCTTATCTAACCCTAGCAATTTGGCTTTACCCATTGTGGCTGATACTGCAACGCTTAACTGCCCACGTTCTAAAGCCTTTTCTCTGGCTACCTCTAGCTCATCTAGTAAATCATCTACGGTTAGTTTGTGTCGCTCTATGTGTTCAGCTTGTAGTTCCTCAATCCTTGCCGTAATCTTGCCGTTATCCATTAGCTCTTTTGCTTTGCGGTGAACCGTTTCGGGTTTCATTCCATCCGCTTTATAAGCCTTGCGATAGGCTTCGCTTGCGTTGCCCGTTTCTACAAAATACTGAGCAAAATTTTCTTGCTTTGGTCTGTCTAAGGTTGGCATTGCTCCCCCTTAAACTGTGATAAATAGCGTTGTGTTTCGTACTCGGTCAGCATTGGTAAACCACATTTAGCACGCTCACCATTTAGCAAGGTGATAGCTTTCAAGGCTTCTTTTGTATTGGGTAAGCGGTAAATCGTGTAAGTCCCTGTTCCGTATTGGTTTGGTCTTTCGGTTTTGTGAATGGCGATATTGTGTAATCTTGGTAATTCCGTCACCTCATTACGCCCGCTATTGATGAAGTATTTAAAGTCAATCTCTCGCCCGCTAATCCCTTGTGGGTGTTCTAGTAGTGCGGTGATAGATTTTGCTTTTCGGGTTGGGTAGATAAGTTGTTTCATAAGATGTTACCTCGTCTTATTGTTGGAATGAAGCCAACCACGCTTTTACATCGCTCTCTTTCCAACGAGAAGAACGCCCCCATTTCTCAGGCTGTGCTAATTTCCCGTTTTTAATGTGTCGATAAATGAAAGCGTGTGATACTCCGCTTAATGCTCTTAATTCCGCCATTGAGTAACGTTTCTCTACGGCTTCGGTTGTGGTTTGGTTTTGAATTTGTTTCATATAAATACCCCTGTTTATGTTGGTTTACGGTTGGAAATGTAGGAGTATTGTAGAAATGAAGTTTGTGCTATTGGGGATAATGAACAAATGAACTGGTTCATTGAACTAATGAACTGAGAGAGATAAAAATAAACCGCCATAAAGGCGGTATAGTTTATTGCGATAAATATTTTTTAATGGTGTTTTTTGAGACTACGTCGACCCTATCCCAAATTCTGTGTAAACACCCATTTCAACTTAACGGTGATCGTCTAAGCGATCACCAAAATCAATCATAAATCGATTCATCGCCAGTTTCCAGTTCTGAATCGGCATTGTCCATTTTTTTGATGCATCTTTAATCGCAAGCCAAATCACTTTGAAAACTGAATCATCCGTCGGGAATACATTTCGTTTTTTAATCACGCGACGAATCACGCTATTAAGCGATTCCACAGCATTCGTGGTATAAATCGCTTTACGAATATCAGCCGGATAATCAAAAAATGTGGCAATATTTGCCCAGTTATCTTCCCAGCCTTTCGCCACAAGCGGGTATTTTGCCTGCCATTTTTGCGAAAGTGCGGTCAGATTTTCGCGAGCTTGTGCTTCCGTCGGGGCCTGATAAACCTGCTTTAAATCTGCGGTGACGGCTTTGTAATCTTTCCACGAAACGAATTTCAAGCTGTTACGCACTAAATGCACAATGCAAAGCTGAATTTTCGTTTTAGGATAGACTGCATTGATGGCTTCCGGGAAGCCTTTTAAACCGTCTACACAGGCAATAAAAATGTCTTTTAAGCCTCGATTTTGAAGCTCTGTCAGCACATTCGCCCAGAACTTCGCACCTTCATTTTCAGCAATCCAAAGCCCCAATAACTCTTTATGTCCTTCAAGATTCACACCCAAGGCAACAAACACGGATTTGTTGATAATTCGTCCATCTTGGCGTACTTTCACTACGATACAATCTAGGTAAACAATTGGATAAACCGCATCAAGTGGGCGATTTTGCCATTCCATTACGCGTTCTTTCACGGCGTCGGTAACGCGAGAAATCAGGCTGCTTGACACATCCGCATCATAGAGTTCTTTGAACATTTCAACGATTTCCTGATTACTTAACCCTTTGGAATATAAGGCAATAATCTGCTCATCCATTCCTGTGATGCGGGTTTGGTTTTTCTTGATAAGTTGCGGTTCAAAGGTGCCGTCACGGTCACGAGGCGTCTCAATTTCTATCTCACCTTCATCACAAATGACGGTCTTAGATGTGTAACCGTTACGTGCATTTTTACCTTTTCTAGGCTGATGTTTTTCATAACCAAGATGGTCGGTCAGTTCACCATTTAACGCAGCCTCGACGGTGATTTTCTTGAGCATCCGTGAAAATTGATTGAGGTCTTCTGGTGTTTTTAGGTTTTTGGCAAATTCCGCTGCCAAGGCGTGAAGTTGTTTTTCGTTCATAATAAAATACCTGTGTCTGAATGTATTATCTCAGAAACAGGTATTTACACAAATTGTGGGAGAGGCTCGACTACGTCTCTATTTTTATGTGTGAGTGAAATTTTAGTATGTAATTTGCTGTATGATGGAATTTTCCCATTGTCTAGTAAATCAGGGTTAATAATATCTTCTATAAATTTCATCAAAGTGTCGGGTTTATATGTGAATGTTCCTATATCCTCATCTATTAAATGCGTATTTTGTACCTGTTCAGGTTCTTTTTTATTATCATCATAAAAAATAGGAATGTCTGGGAATGGTTCGATTTTAAAGCCCATTTTATCTGCAAAAAGTTCTAGATCTTCCCTATGAATGTTCACTATTTTTACATCACCTAGCTCACTATTGTGTTCTATTTCTATTGATGATTTTCTCAATAGTCCACTTTTAATATATTGCTCTAGGATAGTTTGAGCAGATTTAAAATCTTGATTAAGAATATCATTACCAACATCACAAGGATTTAAACCGAATAGAATTGAAGCGGCTTCATAAGTTGAAAAATAAATCTGATAACGATAAAGATATAAATGCTCATTAGAATTAAGATTTTTTCTCTTTTCCAAAAGGAAAGGCGTTATATAGTCCTCCTCTAAATCTTCAATATACTGCTCTCCAATATGTTGTGCTACTTCATATTGTACTGCTTCAGATATAAGATTGTTTTTTTCTTTGGGTGTGTTCATAACTATCCCCTGTGTTAAGCCTGTTTTATTTTTATTATGTCCGTTTATGTGTGTTTATAAACAGTTATTATTTTACATAGGCTTTTGAAAAATTCATCATATTGACTTTTTGAGAACTCTTTTCCCTTCGTGTTGGTTATTGATTTTAAAAAGAAAAAATTTTGTAAAAAAATCACAATAAAAAAGCCTAGCTGTAAAACTAGGCTTAATCGGTACTTATAAAAATGGTTTTGGTGCTAATTCTTCCACATAATCCGCCCAATGTTGCAACATATCAAAACGTTGCTCTAAGTAGTTCGCTTTGTTATAACTGCCTCGTATTCGATTTCTATCTTTGTGCGATAAAGCTCGCTCTATCCAATCCGCATTAAAATTCTGCTCGTTGAGTGATGTACTGAACAAATAGCGGATGCCGTGAGTGGTTAGCCGATCTTCACCAATGGATTTAATAATTGCTTTACGCATTGTTTCTATAGATAAATGCCCTGTTTTCTTTGAAGCAACACTAGCAAAAACAAAAGGACTTTGAATATTGGCGTTTACTACCTCATTAAAATGCCTCATCTTGTTTAAAAGCTCAATAGATTGGCGTGATAGCGTAACAATGTGCGTTCTGCCCTCAGGTAAGTTCTTATTCCCTTTCTGTACTTGATAAGCCCATAACCTTTCTTTTTCGTCTATATCTTCCCATTTTGCTTTTGCAATTTCAGAGGGTCTGCCACCTGTTAACAGAACCAACATCACAGCATAAAACACATTTAAACCAAAACGCCCCTTATCTCGTTTTTGATAGAAAGCCTGTAGAAATTCCGCTAATTCGTCAGGTTGAATTGTGTTCATACTTTGTGGAGTTGGTTTATCAAATTCTTTACCAATGTCAGAAAGGTTATTAGTTGCTATTAGCCCACGGTGTAAAGCGTAACGCATTACCTCGTTAATTTTAGCGATAGTTTTGCGTATAGTTTCAAGTTTCCCTGCTCTCTCTAAAGGCTTTAACGCATTAATTGCAATAAGTGGGGTTATTTCTGAAATAGGATAATTGCCAAAATGTGGGAGGATGTGGCGTTTAAATAAAGCCCATGTATCTTTTGCAGTTCGTTCTGAAAAGTCAGCTTTAAGTTTTCTATCCTCGAACCACTTCACAGCCATTTTTTCAAAAGTTAATTCTAATCTATTCGCTTGCTCTTGCTTATCTAGTTCCCTTTGTCTAACAGGATCGATATTTTGAGCAAGTAACGCCCTTGCTTTTGCGTGTTCTTTCCTTGCTTGTATTAAAGAGATTTCAGGGTATTCCCCTATAGTGAAGTTTGTTCTCGTTTTGGTGTATGGTTTGTAATAGTTAAAAACAAACACTTTAGCCCCGCTCTTTCTAACAATTAAACGCAATCCGCCACCGTCAGATAGTGGATAATCTTTATCTTTGGGTTTTGCTTGTCTGATCTGCGTATCGACTAGCTTGTATTTCATCTTAAAAATCCGTAAAAAGTAACAAGGAAGTAACAAGGTTTTACCAGTCCAATAAATCTTCCTAAGCATTGATATATCTAGCTCTAAACTAAAAATAGTAACAAGGTTATTTAAATAAAAGATGGTTTTTTGGGAGTAGCCAACACAAAAGGCAAAATCTTGTTACTAATCTTGTTACTATTTTTTTGTGATGATAGGATACATTGAGAGACGCAGGGAGACAATAAAAAGATTAAAAAGCTAGTATTTGCAAGGTTTTTTGTTAGGTTGGTTTACGTTGAGATACGTGTAGATAAGTGAGTTGGCGGAGGCGTATGGGAGTTGAACCCACCCGAGAACGCCGGCGTCCTCAACAGGATTTGAAGTCCTGCCACATCACCGGATATGACACACCTCCGAAAAAGTAGCACTATTCTACTGAATTTATTAGAATTGTGCAAAATTTCTGACAGATCTCTGCTATGCAATCACTATTTCGTTCAATTCCTGCAATTGATAAACTGCTAAAAACATCACAAGGTGCTGATTTAATTCAACAATTCGGACATCAAGCCTTTGTTGCTCAAGCTCGTTTACTGATTGAACAAGCTCGCCAACATATTCAGCAACATCAAAGTCTGCCTGACTTTCTACAAACAGAACATACGCTTTTTAACGAATTAACTCACCGCTTGCAAAGCCTTGCTCAAGTTAAAATGAAACCTGTGTTTAACCTGACAGGAACGGTTTTGCATACCAATCTTGGTCGTGGCTTGTGGTCGGAACAAGCGATTTCAGCTGCTACCGATGCAATGCGAAATAATGTGGCGTTAGAGTTCGATATTGAAGCAGGTAAACGCAGTCACCGTGATCTCTATATTTCTGAGCTGTTGCAACAACTGACAGGGGCGGAAGCGACTTGCGTGGTCAATAACAATGCGGCTGCCGTATTGTTAATGTTGGCTACTTTTGCTCAAGGCAAAGAAGTGATTATCTCACGTGGCGAATTAATTGAGATAGGCGGTGCTTTCCGTATCCCTGACATTATGGCTCAAGCAGGGTGCAAGTTGGTTGAAGTGGGTACAACAAATCGCACCCATTTAAAAGATTATCGCAACGCAATCAACGAAAATACTGCATTTTTAATGAAAGTTCACACCAGTAATTACCAAATTCAAGGTTTTACTTCGAGTGTGAGTGAAGAAGAGTTGGTGGCATTAGGGCAAGAGTTTAATCTACCTGTGATTAGCGATTTAGGCAGTGGCTCGCTCACCGATATGCAAGCCCTCAACCTACCTGCCGAGCCGATAATGCAACAAAAAGTCGCTTCAGGTGTGGATTTAGTTTCGTTTTCAGGGGATAAACTACTTGGCGGTCCACAAGCTGGGATTATTGTTGGGAAAAAAGCCTTTATCGATCAACTTCAACAGCACCCACTCAAACGGGTTTTGCGTTGTGATAAAGTGATTTTGTCAGGCTTAGAAGCTACGTTACGCCACTATCTTTTCCCTGATCGTTTAACGGACGAGCTACCGACACTGCACTTGCTAACACAATCCCTTGATGGTCTGCAACAGAAAGCAGAACGTTTAAAAGAGGCGCTCTACAAGCGGTTAGATCAGCGCTATATTTTGCAAATCGAACCGAGTGAAGCTCAAATCGGTAGCGGTGCCTTGCCAACGGAAAAAATCCCATCGCTTGCTGTGACTATTTCGGCAGACAAACAGAGCGATTTACTTGAATTAGAAAAACAGTTTAAAACCTATCCAAACCCGATTATTGCTCGTTTTGCACAACAAAAAATGTGGCTAGATGTGAGAAGTGTGGCGGAGTTTGAGGTGCTTATTTTTATGTTGGAGGAACTATGATCATCGTCACCGCAGGACACGTCGATCACGGCAAAACATCACTTTTATACGCCTTAACGGGCACTCACACCGCTCACTTGCCAGAAGAGAAAAAACGGGGGCTGACGATTGATCTTGGCTATGCTTATTTGCCGATTGAAAATGATATTTTGGGTTTTATTGATGTTCCAGGCCACCAAAAATTTCTGTCTAATATGCTGGCAGGTCTTGGCGGTGTCCAACACGCTTTGTTGGTTGTATCGGCAGACGAGGGGATTAAACCGCAGACGGAAGAACACCTTGCTATTCTTCGCCTGTTGAATTTTAAGCAGATTATTGTCGTACTCACCAAAGCGGACAGAGCAGAAGCTACTCGTATAACCCAGCTGATCGAACAATTAAAACAGCGTTATCCGTTTTTAGCTTCAGCACATTTCTTTGTGACTTCGGCTCAGACAGGCGAGGGAATTGAGCCGTTAAAGCACTATCTGATCAGCCTTAATCACCAAAGCACACAAATAGATAAACCGTTCCGCTATGCGATTGACCGTGTATTTAATGTGAAAGGTGCAGGCTTGGTAGTAACAGGGACTGCAGTCGCTGGGAAAGTGGCTATCGGTGATGAATTTTATCTCTCAAGCGGTCAGAAAGTGCGGATAAAAAACATTCACGCCCAAAATAACGAAGCGTCAATCGGGGTGGCAGGGCAACGTTTAGCCTTAAATATCGCCAATGTGGAAAAAGAGCAGATTGAACGTGGCGACTGGATTACACAGCAGGATCCCCAATTTGCTTGTGACCGCATTACCGTTCGCCTAACGACAGCCCAAGCTTTAAAAGAAAACAGTGTTGTGCATCTCTATCACTTTGCCAGTCACACTACCGCAAAATTAAATTTACTGGATAGAAGCCAATGTCTTGCTGATGATACAGCGATAGCCGAACTGATTTTAGATACGCCGTTACACATTGCTTTGCAAGACAAACTTATTTTGCGTAGTGGCGACGATAGTCAAACCCTTGCTGGTGCGGAAGTGATCGAAATCCACTCACCAAAACGCCATAAACGTAGCGAAGCACGCTTGAGTTATCTCTCACAGTTAGCTAACTGCACGAGCTATCAAGAACGTATTGCACTCTACCTGCAACATAAAGCGGTGAATTTAACCCAACTACTGTGGGCAGAGCAGATTTTTATTCGTGATTTAGAAAAACTGGCGGAAAAATCGGATTACTATCTCAACTCTAATCACCTGTTTAACGGGGCATTTAAAACTCAGATCCAGCAACATATTGTGGCGACGCTCGAAGAGTATCACCAACAACATAGCGATCAGCTTGGAGTGACAAAGGCTCGTTTACATCGTATTGCTACGTTAGAGTTATCAGAACAACTTGCCTTTGCCCTCATTGACGAACTGATTGCCGATAACACTTTGGCACAAACACGCGGTTGGATCCATACCTCAACGCATCGAATTGAGTTCAATGATGCTGAATTGCAAATTTGGGCAGAAATCCGACCGCTATTTGAACGAACCAATCAAGCCTTATGGGTTAGAGATATTGCTTCCGAACTGTCCATAGATGAAACTGAAATGCGTAACTTGCTATATAAAGCAGGGAAGTTGGGCTATTTAGTGCCGATTGTCAAAGACCGTTTCCTATTACACGAACAGATCAGTGCATTTGCTCAGCTTATCAAAAATTTCATTGAACAACACGGTGAAATTTCGGTAAATCAGCTTAGAGATGAAATTCAATATGGGCGTAAAGTGACTGTACAACTGATCGAATACTTCGACCGTTCAGGCTTCTTACGCCGTAAGGGGAATGTTCATTTGTTGAGGGATAGGGATACTTATTAGGAACTATAGAGAGTACTACCATGCACGGAGACGAGGAATAAAATCTGAGAATTTTATGATGTGAGGCTAAAATTTCATTGCAAGAAGCATATGAGGCTTTAAGACCATATGACGCTAATAATAAGTATGGTTCTGATATTAGTGATCATAATAGATATAGCTTTTGGGCATTGGTTAATAATATTCCTTGCCTCATCTCTATACGAAAAGAAGGCAGGGGAATTAAGCTTATGGTTACTAGAGGGGAAGATCATAACTTCATTCTTAGATCTCAAGGGTTAAAAGAAAGTAACATTCCAAAGAACTTGAAATCAATAGTGTAAGGAGGGTAGATGTTTATTTTAGGTATTATTTTGATTATATTAAATTTACTTATTAGTTCTAGACAAAAAACAATGAATTTGGGTAGAGAGTTAGATTATATCAACCCATTCTTATTTTTAGGTAGAGTTATTTGTATCATTGTTAGCTTTTTCTAATAAAATTCCTCTCTAAACAAGCGGTTAAATTGTTGCCAAACTTTGCAAAATCCGCTATAATCCCTAACCATTTAGGTAAAAATTGGCTGACAGCTTTGAGTGGTCAGCCTTTTGTGCTTGAACGCAAGTGTTGGTTTTGTCATTTTAATCAACAAAATTTGCAAATCTCCTGCCCAATTTGACCGCTTACAGTAGTGATTTTTGACTGTTTGATTGGCAATTGGAAAATGACACCTCGTACAATTTTTTATAATGCCACTTCCTGCCGGTCTTTAGGCGGATTGTGAAAACTCAACCAAACAGAAAATCAGAGGCTATATTTAATGGCATACTCATATTCCGAGAAAAAGCGTATTCGTAAGAGCTTTGGCAAACGCTCACAAGTTCTGAACGTACCTTATCTATTAACAATTCAGCTCGATTCTTTTGATAAATTTATCCAAAGAGATCCTGAAGGACTTCAAGGTTTAGAAGCGGCATTCCGTTCAGTATTCCCGATTGTGAGCAGCAACGGTGCAACTGAATTACAATACGTTTCTTACGAATTAGGCGAACCCGTATTTGATGTGCGTGAATGCCAAATTCGTGGTACAACCTATGCAGCGCCTTTACGCGTAAAACTTCGTCTTGTGACCTTTGATCGCGAAGCGGCAGCAGGCACAGTAAAAGACATCAAAGAACAAAACGTCTATATGGGTGAAATCCCATTGATGACCGACAACGGTACTTTCGTGATCAACGGTACTGAGCGTGTTATCGTTTCTCAGTTACACCGTAGTCCAGGCGTATTCTTCGATTCTGACAAAGGTAAAACCCACGCTTCAGGTAAAGTGCTTTATAACGCACGCATCATTCCTTACCGTGGTTCTTGGTTAGATTTCGAGTTCGATCCGAAAGACAACCTTTATGCACGTATCGACCGTCGCCGTAAATTACCGGCAACAATCATTCTGCGTGCATTAGGCTACACCACCGAAGAAATCTTAAATATGTTCTTCGAAACTGCGACTTTCCACATTGAAGACAACAGATTATTGATGACCTTAGTACCTGAGCGTCTTCGTGGTGAAACCGCAGCTTTCGACATTGAAGCAAACGGCAAAATCTATGTTGAAAGTGGTCGTCGTATTACCGCTCGTCACATTCGTGCATTAGAAAAAGACAATATTACTCAAATCCAAGTACCGACCGAGTATATCGTAGGTCGTGTGACAGCGAGAGATTACGTTGATCTTTCAACAGGTGAAATTGTTTGCCCAGCAAACAGCGAGATCGGTTTAGAAACCCTTGCAGCATTAGCACAAGCAGGTTACAACGAGATCGAAGTATTATTTACTAACGATCTTGATTACGGTCCGTACATTTCTGAAACCTTGCGTATCGATCCAACTTACGACCGTTTAAGTGCGTTAGTGGAAATCTATCGTATGATGCGTCCAGGTGAGCCACCAACAAAAGAAGCGGCTGAAGCATTATTTGACAATATGTTCTTCTCAACCGACCGCTATGATCTTTCTGCGGTAGGTCGTATGAAGTTCAACCGTTCTTTAGATATTCCTGAAGGCGTAGGCACAGGTATCTTAAGCAACGACGACATCATCGGTGTAATGAAGAAATTGATCGAAATCCGTAACGGTCGTGGTGAAGTCGATGATATTGACCACTTAGGTAACCGTCGTATCCGCTCAGTGGGCGAGATGGCGGAAAACCAATTCCGTATCGGTTTAGTGCGTGTTGAACGTGCGGTGCGTGAGCGTCTTTCATTAGGCGATTTAGATGGCGTGACCCCACAAGATTTAATCAATGCGAAACCAATTTCTGCGGCAGTGAAAGAGTTCTTCGGTTCATCACAACTTTCGCAATTTATGGACCAAAACAACCCGCTTTCAGAAGTCACCCACAAACGTCGTATTTCAGCGTTAGGTTCGGGCGGTTTAACTCGTGAACGTGCAGGCTTTGAAGTGCGTGACGTACACACCACTCACTATGGTCGCTTATGTCCGATTGAAACCCCAGAGGGTCCAAACATCGGTTTGATTAACTCGCTTTCTGTATATGCACGTACCAACAACTACGGCTTCTTAGAAACCCCATTCCGTAAAGTCGTGAATGGTCAAGTGACTGAAGAGATCGAATACTTATCAGCGATTGAAGAAGGTGCTTACGTTATCGCACAGGCGAACTCAAACTTAGATGAGAACTTCCGCTTTACCGATACTTATGTGACCTGTCGTGGTGAACACGGTGAGTCTGGTTTATATCGCCCAGAAGAAATTCACTATATGGACGTTTCAACGCAACAAGTGGTTTCTGTGGCGGCAGCATTAATTCCATTCCTTGAACACGACGATGCGAACCGTGCGTTAATGGGTGCAAACATGCAACGTCAAGCAGTTCCAACATTGCGTGCGGACAAACCATTAGTCGGTACAGGTATGGAAAAACCAATCGCCCTTGACTCTGGTGTTGCGGTGATTGCAAAACGTGGTGGTACTATCCAGTACGTTGATGCTTCTCGTATCGTAGTAAAAGTCAATGAAGATGAAACCGTTGCAGGTGAAGCAGGTATTGATATTTATAACTTAATCAAATATACCCGTTCAAACCAAAACACTTGTATCAACCAAATTCCTTGTGTGAAATTAGGTGAGCCGGTTGGTCGTGGTGAAATCTTAGCTGATGGTCCTTCAACAGATTTAGGTGAGTTGGCGTTAGGTCAAAATATCCGTGTGGCATTTATGCCTTGGAACGGCTATAACTTCGAAGACTCAATGTTAGTCTCTGAGCGTGTAGTACAAGAAGACCGCTTTACTACAATCCACATTCAAGAGTTATCTTGTGTGGCTCGTGATACCAAACTTGGTGCAGAAGAGATCACGGCAGATATTCCAAACGTGGGTGAGTCAGCATTAAGCAAACTGGACGAATCAGGTATCGTGTATATCGGTGCTGAAGTGAAAGGTGGCGATATTCTTGTGGGTAAAGTGACACCAAAAGGTGAAACCCAATTAATCCCGGAAGAAAAATTACTCCGTGCGATCTTCGGTGAAAAAGCATCAGATGTTAAAGATAGTTCGCTTCGTGTACCAAACGGCACATCAGGTACCGTTATCGACGTTCAAGTCTTTACCCGTGATGGCGTAGAAAAAGACAAACGTGCGAAAGACATTGAAGAAATTCAATTACGTGAAGCGAAAAAAGACTTAACCGAAGAGTTAGAGATCTTAGAAGCAGGCTTGTTCACCCGTGTTCGCAACCTATTACTTGAAGGTGGCGTTGCACAAGCAACGTTAGATAACCTTGCACGTGAAAAATGGTTGGAACAAACCCTTGATGACGAAGCAAAACAAAACCAACTTGAACAGCTTGCAGAACAACACGAAGAACTACGCAAAGAGTTTGAACGTAAACTTGAGATCAAACGCAACAAGATCATTCAAGGGGACGATTTAGCACCGGGCGTATTAAAAGTGGTGAAAGTGTATCTTGCGGTGAAACGTCAAATTCAACCTGGGGATAAAATGGCAGGTCGTCACGGTAACAAAGGGGTTATCTCAAAAATTAACCCAGTTGAAGATATGCCGTATGACGAAAACGGTCAGCCAGTTGAGATCGTATTAAACCCATTGGGCGTTCCATCTCGTATGAACATCGGTCAGATCCTTGAAACTCACTTAGGTCTGGCAGCTCGTGGTATCGGTGACCAAATCGACAAGATGATCAAGCAACAGCAAGAGATTGCGAAGTTACGCGAATATATCCAAAAAGCCTATGACTTAGGTCACGGAGCGCAAAGCGTGGATTTAAGCACCTTCTCTGATGAAGAAGTGATGCGTTTAGCACAAAACTTACGCAAAGGCTTACCGCTTGCAACACCGGTATTTGACGGTGCACACGAAAGCGAGATCAAAGGCTTATTAGAATTAGGTGGATTACCGACATCAGGTCAAATTACTTTATATGATGGACGTACCGGTGAGAAATTTGAGCGTCTGGTAACCGTAGGTTATATGTATATGCTCAAATTGAACCACTTAGTTGATGACAAAATGCACGCTCGTTCAACAGGTTCTTATAGTCTTGTTACCCAACAACCACTCGGTGGTAAAGCACAGCTCGGTGGTCAGCGTTTCGGTGAGATGGAGGTATGGGCATTAGAAGCATACGGTGCCGCTTACACCTTACAAGAAATGCTCACGGTGAAATCGGACGACGTAAACGGTCGTACGAAGATGTACAAAAACATCGTGGACGGTACACACTATATGGAACCGGGTATTCCAGAGTCATTCAACGTAATCACGAAAGAAATCCGTGCATTAGCGATTGATATGGAGTTGGATGAAGCGTAAGAACGACAATTTGTAGGGACGCACTGCGTGCGTCCGTGGACACACTCAGTGTGTCCCTACATTCGTTCCCACAAGCGGTCAAATCTTGCAAACAATTTGCCAACACCGACCGCTTGCAACCAAAGATTTTCAGTTGAAATGGGCGACCATTTCAAGAACAAAAACCTCAAATCAGGGGCAAAAACGTGAAAGACTTAGTTAAGTTTTTAAAAGCACAATCTAAATCGAACGACGATTTCGATGTGATTAAAATCGGTTTAGCATCACCAGACAAAATCCGTTCTTGGTCGTTTGGTGAAGTCAAAAAACCAGAAACCATCAACTACCGTACATTCAAACCTGAACGTGACGGTCTTTTCTGTGCGCGTATTTTCGGGCCGGTAAAAGATTACGAATGTCTTTGTGGTAAATACAAACGCTTAAAACACCGTGGTGTGATTTGTGAAAAATGTGGCGTTGAAGTCACCCAAACCAAAGTTCGCCGTGACCGTATGGGACACATTGAACTGGCTTGCCCGGTGGCACACATTTGGTTCTTAAAATCACTTCCGTCCCGTATCGGCTTAATCCTTGATATGCCGTTGCGTGATATTGAACGTGTGCTTTATTTTGAAAGCTATGTCGTGATCGAACCGGGTATGACGGATTTAGAGAAAAATCAGTTATTAACCGAAGAACAGTTCTTAGACGCAGAAGAGCGTTGGGGCGACGAGTTTGAAGCGAAAATGGGTGCAGAAGGTATCCAAGCGTTACTCAAAGACTTAGATTTAGAACATCAATGTGAAATGTTGCGTGAAGAGTTACAAGAAACCAACTCAGAAACCAAACGCAAAAAAATCACTAAACACTTAAAATTACTTGAAGCATTCATTCAATCAGGCAACAAACCTGAATGGATGGTAATGACGGTATTACCGGTTCTTCCACCGGATCTTCGTCCATTAGTTCCGCTTGATGGCGGTCGTTTTGCGACATCTGATCTGAACGATTTATATCGCCGTGTTATTAACCGTAACAACCGTTTAAAACGTCTTTTAGACTTAATCGCACCGGATATTATCGTGCGTAACGAAAAACGTATGTTACAAGAATCGGTTGATGCGTTATTAGATAACGGTCGTCGTGGTCGTGCAATTACGGGTTCTAACAAACGTCCATTAAAATCACTTGCGGACATGATCAAAGGTAAACAAGGTCGTTTCCGTCAAAACTTATTAGGTAAACGTGTAGATTACTCCGGTCGTTCAGTAATCACCGTAGGTCCATACCTACGCTTACACCAATGTGGTTTACCGAAAAAAATGGCGTTGGAATTATTCCGTCCGTTTATCTACTCTAAATTAGAAAGCCGTGGCATTGCTTCAACGATCAAAGCGGCGAAGAAAATGGTAGAGCGTGAAGATCCGATTGTATGGGATATTCTTGCTGAAGTTATCCGTGAACACCCGATCCTGCTTAACCGTGCACCAACACTTCACCGTTTGGGTATCCAAGCGTTTGAACCGTTGTTGATTGAAGGTAAAGCGATCCAGTTACACCCACTTGTGTGTGCGGCGTTCAACGCGGACTTCGACGGTGACCAAATGGCGGTACACGTTCCATTAACGCTTGAAGCACAGTTAGAAGCACGTGCGTTAATGATGTCTACCAACAACGTACTTTCACCGGCAAACGGTGATCCGATTATCGTACCATCTCAGGACGTTGTATTAGGTCTTTACTATATGACCCGTGAGAAAGTAAACGGTAAAGGCGAAGGAATGTACTTCCTTGACCCTCGTGAAGCAGAAAAAGCATACCGTACAGGTCAAGCGGAATTACACTCTCGTGTTAAAGTGCGTATTACTGAATATGAGAAAAACGCAAGCGGTGAGTTTGAAGCAACAACCAGCTTAGTCGATACCACTATCGGTCGTGCAATCCTATGGATGATTTCACCAAAAGGTATGCCGTTTAAACTGTTCAACCAAACTTTAGGCAAAAAAGCGATTTCAAAATTAATCAACGAAAGCTACCGCCGTTTAGGTTTGAAAGAATCAGTTGTATTCGCTGACCAAATTATGTACACAGGTTTTGCATATGCGGCACGTTCCGGTTCATCTGTTGGTATTGATGATATGGTGATTCCAGCACAGAAATACGAAATTATTTCAGCTGCTGAAGAAGAAGTTGCAGAAATCCAAGAGCAGTTCAACTCAGGTCTTGTAACCGCAGGTGAGCGTTATAACAAAGTGATCGATATTTGGGCGGCTGCAAACGAACGTGTTGCGAAAGCGATGATGGAAAACTTATCAACGGAAGAAGTATTAAACCGTGAAGGTAATCCGGAAAAACAAGCATCATTTAACAGCATCTTTATGATGGCAGACTCTGGTGCGCGTGGTTCTGCAGCACAGATTCGTCAGTTAGCAGGTATGCGTGGCTTGATGGCTCGTCCAGACGGTTCGATCATCGAAACCCCAATTACCGCAAACTTCCGTGAAGGTTTGAACGTTCTTCAATACTTTATTTCAACCCACGGTGCACGTAAAGGTCTTGCGGATACCGCATTAAAAACAGCAAACTCAGGTTACTTAACCCGTCGTTTAGTTGATGTGGCACAAGACTTAGTGATCGTAGAAGACGACTGTGGTACACACGAAGGTATCGTGATGACCCCACTTATCGAAGGTGGTGACGTAAAAGAAGCATTGCGTGATCGTGTATTAGGTCGTGTGGTAGCTGAAGATGTCTTAAAACCAGGTTCAGAAGAAGTGTTAATCCCACGTAACACCCTAATTGATGAAAAATGGTGTGATGTGATTGACCGTGAATCTGTTGATGTGATCAAAGTACGCTCAGTCGTAACCTGTAACACAGACTTCGGCGTGTGTGCGAAATGTTACGGTCGTGACCTTGCTCGTGGTCACTTAATCAACCAAGGTGAAGCGATCGGTGTTATTGCGGCACAATCAATCGGTGAACCGGGTACACAGTTAACGATGCGTACATTCCATATCGGTGGTGCGGCATCTGCAGCTGCAAAAGAATCTAGCATTCAAGTGAAAAATGCAGGAACGATCAAACTTACCAATGCGAAATCGGTTACAAACAAAGACGGCAAGTTAGTACTAACTTCTCGTAACACCGAATTAACTGTGGTTGATGCGTTCGGTCGAACTAAAGAGAACTATAAAGTGCCTTACGGTGCGGTGCTTTCAAAAGCAGATGGTGCAGAAGTGAATGCAGGCGAAGTGGTTGCTAACTGGGATCCACATACAATGCCAATCATCTCTGAAGTAAGCGGTTTCATCAAGTTCAGCGACATTGTCGATGGCTTAACCGTAACACGTCAAACCGATGAACTCACAGGTCTTTCATCTGTGGTAGTACAAGATGTGGGTGAGCGTGCAACGGCAGGTAAAGATTTACGTCCAGCATTAAAATTAGTCGATGCACAAGGCAACGATATTTTAATCGCAGGTACCGATGTTGCAGCACAATACTTCTTACCAGGTAAAGCAATTGTTACCTTAAACGACGGTGCAGAAATCTCTGTGGGTGAGGCATTAGCGCGTATTCCACAAGAATCCACAGCGACTAAGGATATTACGGGTGGTCTTCCACGCGTTGCAGACTTATTTGAAGCTCGTAAACCGAAAGAGCCAGCAATCCTTGCGGAAATTTCAGGTATCGTTTCATTTGGTAAAGAAACCAAAGGAAAACGCCGCTTGTTAATTACTCCAGCAGAGGGCGAAACACACGAGGAAATGATTCCGAAATGGCGTCAGCTCAACGTGTTTGAAGGCGAAATGGTACAACGTGGTGATGTGATCTCTGACGGTGCGGAAACGCCACACGACATCTTACGCTTACGTGGTGTTCACGCAGTAACTGAATACATCGTAAACGAAGTGCAAGAAGTTTACCGCTTACAAGGGGTAAAAATTAACGACAAGCACATCGAAGTGATCGTACGTCAAATGTTACGTAAAGCGGTAATTACCAACGCTTACGACTCTGAGTTCTTAGAAGGCGAACAAGTGGAAGTGGCACGTGTGAAAATCGCTAACCGCAAACGTGTTGCTGAAGGTAAACCAGAAGTGGAATTTGAACGTGAATTGCTTGGTATCACCAAAGCATCACTTGCAACAGAATCATTCATTTCTGCAGCATCGTTCCAAGAAACCACTCGTGTGCTTACCGAAGCAGCTGTGGCAGGTAAACGTGACGAATTACGCGGCTTAAAAGAGAACGTTATCGTCGGCCGTTTAATCCCAGCGGGTACTGGTTTTGCATATCATAAAGAACGCGCAAAACGTCGTAGCGTAGATGGAGAAATCAGCGTAGCACAAGCGGCAGTTTCTGCTTCTTCTTTTGCAACTGAGGAAGACATCGAAGCTGAAACCCAAAGCTTTGTTAATGACGAAGCAACTCAAAACCTTGCAGCATTACTAAATGCAGGGTTTGATAGTGATGATGAAGAGTAGTCACTTATAGGTGGGGGTTGCCCCACCGTTGTTAAAATGAAAAAGCCCTCAGAACTGTGAAGTTTTGAGGGCTTTTTGATGCAGATAGTTTTACATTATGAAGAGCAATTTGTATTGTTCAATAAAAGATATTTTTCTTAGAATGGAAAGTCAAACGTACCCAAAGAAAGCATTTACATAAAAATACAGGCATAGTAGACAAATTTGTCTACTATGCTCATAGTGAGAAACTCTCTAAAGGATTGAAGCATTATTGAACATTTTTATAGTATTTAAGTATCCTACCTACATAAATTGCATTTTTCCGTCTTTGATAAAAAATGAAGTGGCATTGTCCTGTCTTTTCCCTTGTATTGGTTTTAGCTGTTCTTGGGTAATTGCAGTAACAAAAACTTGTGAACCGCTTTGATACAGTCGATCAGCCAGTAATTCGCATTTTTGAGTGTCAAGTTCAGAGGCAAAGTCATCAATTAAAAAGATACATTGACGATTTTTTTGAGCAATAAAATACTCTCCTTGCGCAAGCCGTAAGGCACACATCAATAATTTAAGTTGCCCTCTAGAAAGTACGTCTTCTACTGGTAATCCGTTAGCTCGGAAGCGAAAATCCGCTTTTTGAGGACCGACCATAGTATATCCAACGGATCTGTCTCTTTCAAAGCCTTGTGCTAAAAGATCGGCGTAATCTCTCTCTTTTTCCCACCCTTGATAGAAAGTTGCTGTAATTTCTAATTCAGGTAAAAAGAATTGGCAGTTTTTTTCAATGTAGGTAAGAATAGATTCGGCATAGACAGCCCTAGATTGGCTAACTATTTGTGCAAATTTGCTAAGCTCGACATCCCATGGCTTTAGTTCATTATAATGACGAGTTTGTACAAGGGCTGCATTTCGTTGTTTTAGTAGTCGTTTTAGGCTATTCCAATTATGATAGAAGTCAGTATTTTGATGGAACAACCCCCAATCTAGGAATGCTCTGCGATATATTGGTCCTCCATTGAGCAATGTTAAACCTTCAGGGGTAATAACCTGCATTGGAAGAAGATAGGCTAGGTCAGCGATCTTTTTATTACTTTCCCCATTGATTCTTAATATAGTTTCTCCTTGACGATTTTTTTGTAAACCGACAGAGCATTCGTGTTTTTCTTCTTGGATTTTGCCAAATAAAGTGAATTCTTCTTGGTTGTACTTAATGATTCGATTACTAATATGACTTTTAAAGGATTTACCGTGACCAAGGTAGAAAATTGCTTCAAGTAGGCTGGTTTTTCCACTTCCATTTGCTCCAATAAAAAAGTTAAAGCCGTGGTTCAGCTCAAGATCCACAGCTGTTAAATTTCGGAAATTATTAATAATTAAACGAGATAGGGACATGCAAAGATTACTTTTAAATCACATAATAATCTATGTATTAGTTTATTGAGTTAGTAATGGATAATCCCACCAAATATCAAACAAATTACTCACTTCGATTTCAACTAAGCCATTAGCTTCTAACCATTTTTGCACTAATTGACGGTGAGATTCATCACATTTACCTAATTTTTCTAAGCAAATTAAACCTTCCCAATGCAAATAGCCGCTGCCTTCATAAGCTAAGCCATTTGGGCGAATTACTTCATCAATGAAACGATCAACAGTTGTATCAATTTGGTCAATACCAGTACCTTCTACAAATTGGAATTTCACTAAAAAGCCTAATTCTTGGAACTCTGCTAAGTGCATTTTTTTACGCTGTCTGCGATTACGAATTGGTTGAGCCATTTTCTTTCTCCTATTTGAGTAACATTATTTCTTAATAAAATATAAATCCCACACACCGTGTCCTAACTTATGTCCACGTTCTTCAAACTTAGTTAAAGGACGGAAATCAGGGCGAGGGATAAAATCGTTGGTTTCTGATGTATTTTGCAATGAAGCATCAAATTGACGTAATACTTCTAGCATATGCTCGGCGTAGTTTTCCCAGTCTGTCGCAAAATGAATAAAACTATTCGGCGACAGTTTGGTTAATACACGGGTAACAAATTCAGGTTGAACAATACGGCGTTTATGGTGTTTCGCTTTTTGCCACGGATCAGGGAAATAAAGCTGCAATCCACCTAATGATCCATCAGCAATACTATCTCGCAAAATCTCTGTCGCATCGTGGCAGATCACTCGCAGATTTTTCACGCCTTTTTCCAACGCATAAGCGATACAAGCACCAACCCCTGGTGTGTGGACTTCAATCCCAATATAGTTGCGATCAGGATTTTGTTCTGCCATTTCCACGAGTGAACGCCCCATACCGAAGCCAATTTCAAGCACTACAGGATTGCCGTTGCCAAAAATTGCCTCAAAATCAAAAGGCGTATTTTGATAATCCAAACCGAGATTTTCCCAGTTATTATTCATCATATCACGCTGATAATCGCTCAAACGCCCCGTACGCAGTACAAAACTACGCACTTTACGAAGATAGCGACCATCAGCAGTAAATTCAGCACGTTCAACGGTTTTACGTTTTTTATCGGCAAAAGTAATTTTTTCAGACATTTTAATGTTCGCCGATTAAAATCTAACAAGGGCAGAACCCCAAGTCCAACCGCCACCAAAGGCTTCAAGAAGCAATAGTTGCCCACGTTTAATACGCCCGTCACGCACCGCTTCATCTAAGGCTACGGGAATGGTTGCAGCACTGGTGTTGCCATAACGATCTAAGGTGATCACAACCTGTTCCATATCCATCTCTAATTTTTTCGCTGTTGCACTAATAATGCGTAAATTTGCTTGATGTGGTACAAGCCAATCTAACTGAGCTTTTTCCAAATTATTTGCGGTTAAAGTTTCTTCTACCACATCAGAAAGCTGCTTCACGGCTAATTTAAAGGTTTCATTCCCTTGCATTTCAATATAGCCAGATTGTTCATCGCCACGTTGAGCATAAGGCAACACTAACATCTCATTTTTTTCAGGGGAAGCGTGTAAATGCGTAGAAATAATGCCCTGTTCAGTACTTGCTTCTAAAATAACTGCACCTGCACCGTCACCAAATAAGATCACTGTGCTACGATCTGTTTCATCTAAATTACGCGAGTTAAGATCCGAACCGATCACTAAGGCTTTTTTCACTTGTCCTGTACGAACGAACTGATCTGCAACACTTAATGCGTAAACAAATCCAGTACAAGCGGCGGCTACATCAAAAGCAATTGCATCTTCAATGCCTAACAAACCTTGAATTTGACAGGCAGCACTTGGATAAGCGTGAGAATTACTGGTTGTTCCCACCACAATTAAATTGATCTCTTGCAGATCGATATTGGCCTGTTCCAAACATTTCTTAGCTGCTTCAAAGCCCATTGTTGCAACAGTTTCATCGGCTGCAGCAATGCGACGTTCTTTGATACCTGAGCGAGTAACAATCCACTCATCTGAGGTTTCTACCATTTTTTCTAAATCAGCATTTGTACGAACTTGGGTGGGCATATAGCTTCCCGTCGCTAAAATTTTGCTGTACATATTTTTTTCTCAACTTTTCTAGATTGCTAGATATTATAACTATAACCCTCTAAAAATAGTAGGGGATAGGAGCAATTATAAAGGTAAATCATTCTCGACAATTCGCAAAAAATCACTAAAATCATACCGCTTATATCAAAAGGAAATTCAATGAAACTCAATCCTCAACAACAACAAGCGGTAGAATATGTCAATGGGGCTTGCCTTGTTCTGGCGGGTGCTGGTTCGGGCAAGACACGGGTGATCATCAATAAAATTGCTCATCTGATTGCCCGTTGCGGTTATTCGCCGAAGCAGATTGCGGCGGTGACTTTTACCAATAAAGCTGCCCGTGAAATGCGTGAGCGTGTGGCACATTCTATCGGTAAGGAAAGTAGTCGAGGATTGACGATTTCAACCTTTCACACCCTTGGTTTTGAGATTTTAAAACGTGAACATAAATTACTCGGCTATAAGTCGGGGATGACGCTGTTTGACGAACACGATCAGCTGGCGTTGTTGAAACATCTGTTGCCTGAAAATGTGACGGAAGATAAAGATCTGTTGAAATTGTTGGTGGCGACCATTTCTAACTGGAAAAACGATCTGCTTTTGCCCGAACAGACGATTGTCTTAGCAAAAAGCGATCGTGATCGGGCGTTCAGCCATTTTTACGATCAATATCAAAATCAGCTCAAAGCCTACAATGCTTTGGATTTTGATGATTTAATTATGTTGCCGACTTTGCTGTTTAAGCAATTTCCTGAAGCTAAAGAGCGTTGGCAGCAGAAAATCCGTTATTTGTTGGTGGACGAATATCAAGACACCAACACCAGCCAATATGAATTGATTAAGCTGTTGGTCGGTTGTGATGGCAATTTTACCGTGGTAGGCGATGACGATCAGTCGATCTACTCGTGGCGTGGGGCAAAGCCTGAAAATATGGGGCGGCTGCAACAGGATTTTCCGAAGCTCAAAGTGATTAAACTCGAGCAAAATTACCGCTCTAGTCAACGGATTTTGCACTGTGCCAACATTCTGATTGATAACAACGATCACTTGTTTGATAAACGCCTCTTTTCGCAGTTGGGCGAAGGCGAAAAGCTCAATGTGATTGAAGCAAAAAATGAAGAACGAGAAGCTGAACGTATTGTGGGTGAGTTGATTGCACACCGTTTTTCACGCAAAACCAAGTATAAAGATTATGCAATTTTATATCGTGGCAATCATCAATCTCGCTTGTTGGAAAAGTTGCTGATCCAAAACCGTATTCCCTACAAAATCTCAGGCGGAACGTCTTTCTTTGCCAAAGCCGAAATCAAGGATATGTTGGCCTATCTGCGGTTATTGGTGAACCAAGATGACGATGCGGCATTTTTACGCATTGTGAATACGCCGAAACGGGAAATCGGGGCGGCGACGCTTGAAAAATTAGGGCAACTTGCCAATGAAAAACAGGTGAGCCTATTTGAAGCTATTTTTGATTTTGAACTGATCCAACGTTTAACCCCAAAACCGTATCAAGCCTTGCAGGACTTTGCTCGCTGGGTGGTGGAATTATCCGATCAAGCGGTCAGATCCGAGCCGAAATCTGCAATTCAGGATATGTTGGCGAAAATTCAATATGAAGCCTATCTCTACGAAACGGCGGCAACCCCGAAATCCGCAGAAATGCAAAGTCGCAATGTGCAAACACTGTTTGAATGGGTGGAGAAAATGTTGGAAGGCGATGAACTCAGCGAGCCGATGAGCTTAAATCAAGTCGTCACCAATTTGACCCTAAGAGATATGATGGAACGTGGCGAAGATGATGACGAAAGCGATCAGGTGCAACTGATGACATTACACGCCTCTAAAGGGTTGGAATTTCCACACGTTTTCTTGATCGGTATGGAAGAAGGCATTTTGCCACACCAAACCAGCATAGATGAAGACAATGTGGAAGAAGAACGCCGTCTGGCTTATGTTGGCATTACCCGTGCACAACAGACACTGACTTTTTCTTTATGCAAAGAACGCCGTCAATATGGCGAAATAATTAAACCCGAAATCAGCCGATTTTTACTCGAATTACCGCAAGATGATTTGCAATGGGAACGAGATAAACCTAAACTGAGTGAGCAAGAACGCCAGCAAAAAGTATCTGCTGGACTAAATAGCTTAATGGCTATGGTACAAGCGAATAGGAAATAGAATACTTGATGTTATCGAACAATTTGTATTAATGGTGAAATATCATCGTTTACAAAGATTTCTTTTTCAGCCATTGAGGCTATTTGTTCGTGGGAATATTTTTTGGCGTTGTATACAACAACTATGCTTGTATCTCCAATATGTAAAAAGTGATTTTTTCCAAAATCTGTGTAACACGTTGCTCCGATACTAATAATTGCTTTATTGGGATAATCTGCTTTTTTAATTAGTTCAGATATATTATTCATTGGATCTTGATTGGGTTGGTTGTTCATTCTATCAATGATCCAAGCTAACAATTTCTGATGGAAATAGCTATAGCTAATAACTGGACTATCTACTCCATATTCCGAAAGTTTGCCATCACGTTTATGAAAACAGGCAATGTGGTAGCTATCTAAATTTCCCCCCTGTTCAAATTTATCTAATGCAATTTGTACAGAAGAAATACCTTTTGAATGGGCTCCCCAATTTTTCTTTTCGCAAATTTTACGGGCATCAGGCCGGCGAATTGAACAATCATTATAGGCTGCAAAATGTGTTGGTCTTAATGCAATCACACGACCTTCTTTATATTCAATATCACAAATTAATGCAACTTCAGGTTCAATTTGGAGATTGTCTGCTTTCTCAGGAAAAACAATGATATCGTGAGAGAGAGGATATGTTGAAAGAAATTGTTCATTTTTGTCTAGATGTTCGCTAGGAACATAAAAGGGAAAAATAGCTTTTGGTTGATGAACTTCGCTAGTTTGAATTTTCACAAAATCCCTATCCTCTCCAGCTTGTTCTAAATGCCCAGTAAAATTACCAGCAACGCCCAGTCCAATGAATTTAGAATTTTCCATACCTAATCTCCAAGAAATTCAATATATGTAAATATTATTTTACTGATTTTATACAGAAATAACGATAGGTATTGTAACTATTTGTTATTCAGGCAGTTCTTTTTAATACCTATTAATATGATACATGTTTTTTATAAATTGTATTTGTTTTTCAATAAGTTAGCATTATACTGCACAGATTTTAACATCGGAATCCCATAGTGTTCAAATATCAATGTACGGGAATATTTCGTATCAATGATAATTGAATATCAATTTTTCTTAAGAGAGTCAATCAATGAAAAAAATGATATTGAGAGTGGTTAATAACCATCAAACAAAAGACATTGTTTTGAACGGTGCTAAAACGGTTGTTCAAAAAGCAGAGAAAGGAACAAAATACCAACTAATAGATGAACATGGAAATTTAATTACTAATGCTAAAGCGGAAGTTGTTGGAAACGATCTTGCTATTTCGGTAGAAGGAAGTCAGCAACCTAGTTTAGTGTGACAAGATTATCAACTACATTATCCTATAGAAAATGCACAATATTTAGCAAATACTCAAGCCTCATTTGCTACAGCAGAAAGTGCCGCAGCTGCAGCTGAGATTTCGGCGGTTGCTTCCACAAGTATCGCATCAACATTAAGCACAGCACAACTGGTTGGTCTTAGTTTAGGTGCGGTAACTGCGGCAACAGCTGGCGTTGTATCAGAAACAGTTAGAAACCATACGAGTAAATCGTCTTCATCCTCAAAATCATCAATGCAATCAAATCATGTTGAGAATAGTGTACCCCAAATTACTCTAGATCAGATTACCAATGATAACCTTATTGATTATATAGAATCTCAACAGGAAAAAATTACGATCACTGGGTCTGTGACTAATGCAAATAACGGTGATATTGTTACGTTGAAAGTAGGGGAAGCAGTATCAACTGGTCCGGTTACAGATGGACGTTTTGCGATTGAAGTTACCGCAAAAGATAAGATGGATAACCCAGCAAAAGCTCCTGTAGAAAAAGAATATCAAGTTGATACGATTGCACCTGAAGTCAAACTCGGCCTTGAACCTATTGCAGGCGATAATGCAATTAGCAGCGATGAACGTTCGGGCAATATTACGATTTCAGGTAGTGATGCTCAGGCAGGACAAACCGTAAAAATAATGGTAAATAGCCAAGAAAAATCGGCAGTTGTAGATAGCAATTTAAAATTCAAACTTGAAGTTCCAGCAAGCGATCTTATTGCAACCGATAAATATGTGGTAAAAGCAAGTGTTACAGGCAATAACAATGCTTCTGCCAATACTGCTCGTGCTTATAGTGTCGATAAAGAAGTCGTTGCTCAAATTGATATTAAGAAAGTGGGCGACTTTTCGTTAAATATGGGCGAAATTGAACCGCTTGTACGCATTAAAGGCAATGTTGAGTTCACTGATGTCTATGCTGTGGGTTTAAATCACAAACGCTTGCTTGAAGTGAAAGTGAAGTTTGGCGATAAAGTTTATAAGGCTGGTTTCCACGATAAACAGTTCTTCCTTGATATTCCTGCAAGTGAATTAGCTGAATTAACCGGGAAGGACGTTTCATTATCGTTTTCTTTAGCAACAGGCGTTAAGGGTGACTACCATAACAATATTTATGGGCTAACCAAAAAAGATGATGGTTCCTATGCGACTTGGATCAGTTATGGTACAAGAACACCTGCAGTGAAAACAGTAACTTTCGACAGTCCACATTTAGAAAGACAATCTGATACCAGCTACAAAGCAAATTACAAAGCAGAACAACAGGTTGAGGTAAGCGGAACTGTTACAGCAGCGGCGAATAGCTCTGTGAAAGTCGGTGATACTGTTGTGGTCAAAGTAGGTGAAAAGAGCTATGAAACCAAAGTGCAAGCGGGTAATACCTTCTCGACAATGGTTGATAAAAAAGCCTTGGTCCAAACGGATAAAGTAACAGCAACATTAACAACTAAAGACTTGGCTGAAAAAGAGATCCAAGTAACTGATGTAGAGAGAGTTGTAACACCAAGTAATATAAGCAGTAAGCACGTTATTGTACAAAATCAACCACCGAAAGAGATTAATAATGATCACTCTACTGATGGCTATAATTTCCCTTATTTTATTGAAAAAGTGCAAGATGATCATTCACAAGCGGGTTGGAGCACGGCTTATTTTGTCAAACGTTTAGGTGGATTTGGTCTGAGCTACAATGTACCGGCAGGTTCACCGCAAGAGAAACCTGCGGTGATTAAATATTATTTCCACGGTTCAGAGCAATTGGAGTTTGAAACAGGCGGAAGTGTTCCAAGCGATGCGTTACAAGATACGAGATTGAAAGAGATTTTTAGAGAGGTTTATGATCAATACTCAAGCTATCTTAACGTTGAATTTGTGGAAAGTAAGGTGGTTCCTGTTACAGATAGACAAAGTTTAGTGATTAATTTTGGCAAAATGACGAACGGTTCTGCTGCTGTGGCAATGAGCGGGGGAAATATCACTTGGAATGCAGCAAATGATTATAAGAGCTGGGGCGAGGATTACAGTTATTACACCGCATTACACGAAATAGGCCATACCTTAGGAATGCCGCATACTGATTCCACAACAGAATTTGGTAAAGACTATTTGATTGAAGACAGTTCTGAGTTTTCAGTGATGTCTTATAACCGTTATGTAAACAATAGCTTATATCAGAAGTTACATTCTTTGCGAATGTATGATTTAGCCTATTTACAAAATCGTTTTGGTGTGAATGCGAAATCTCGTGCTGGAGATGATGTTTATACCTTTGCTGATTTTAATACTTACGCCTCCGATGGTGGTCGTTATATTTGGGATGGCGCAGGGATTGATACCTTTGACGCATCTAAAGAGCAAGCAGGGGTCTATGTTAATTTAAATCCAGGCTCTTGGATTTATGTTGGTGAGACAAAAGAGAAAAATTTCTTGATTAAAAGCGTTCACAGTAGTAAGCAGGACGTAAAAATATACTTTGGCTTACCTGATAAAGCAACAGTGGATAGTAATGGGGCTGTGAATGCGCCTCTAGATATTTCTGATGTCGAATATACAAAAGGTCAAGCCTATATCGGACAAGGTACACAAATTGAAAATCTACTTGGTTCCGCACATAGCGACACTTTAATCGGTAATGCCGCAGACAATAATATTTACGGCGGAGCGGGTGATGATACATTAATTGGCGGGGAAGGTGAGGATACTTTTGTTTTCAATGCTAGTTTGAATGGTAAGGCAGATGTTATTACCGATTTCAGTGCTGAAGATAAAATTGAATTATCCAAAACGATCTTTAGTAGTTTAACAAGTGCAGATAAAGTGATAGAACATATTCAATATGATTCATCAACAGGGAAATTAAGCTACGATAGTGATGGAAGCGGAAAAGGCAATGCGATTCATTTTGCAACACTTTCGACATCATCGCTTTTCACAGTAGAGAGCAATGTATTTATTATTGCTTGATGTATTGTGAAAAAGTAATGAAAATCGACCGCTTGTCGCTAAAAATTCACTCAAACTGAATTTCTTTTCACCAAGCGATCATTTTTTTCAAATTTTTTGCAAAAAAGTACTTGCGTTGGATTTGAATTTCTCTATAATGCACACCACACAACGACGCGCTGTTGTGAAGTAGTTAAATTTGACAGTGCGTCGTTCTTTTTTGCTCTTTAACAACTTATCAGACAATCTGTGTGGGCACTTGTTGATTGACTTTGTTTTAAAATATTTTTTAATTTTGAAGTCTTGATAGGTGCTTAAACTAGAAATTCATTTTTACTTAAAAGTAATATGTAAACTTTAGCTAAGCAGTTTATTGAGCGATTAAACTTTTTAAATTGAAGAGTTTGATCATGGCTCAGATTGAACGCTGGCGGCAGGCTTAACACATGCAAGTCGAACGGTAGCAGGGAGGAAGCTTGCTTTCTTTGCTGACGAGTGGCGGACGGGTGAGTAATGCTTGGGGATCTGGCTTATGGAGGGGGATAACGACGGGAAACTGTCGCTAATACCGCGTAATGTCTAAGGACTAGAGGGTGGGACTTTCGGGCCACCTGCCATAAGATGAGCCCAAGTGGGATTAGGTAGTTGGTGGGGTAAAGGCCTACCAAGCCGACGATCTCTAGCTGGTCTGAGAGGATGACCAGCCACACTGGAACTGAGACACGGTCCAGACTCCTACGGGAGGCAGCAGTGGGGAATATTGCACAATGGGGGGAACCCTGATGCAGCCATGCCGCGTGAATGAAGAAGGCCTTCGGGTTGTAAAGTTCTTTCGGTGATGAGGAAGGGTGATGTTTTAATAGAGCATTACATTGACGTTAGTCACAGAAGAAGCACCGGCTAACTCCGTGCCAGCAGCCGCGGTAATACGGAGGGTGCGAGCGTTAATCGGAATGACTGGGCGTAAAGGGCACGCAGGCGGTGACTTAAGTGAGATGTGAAAGCCCCGAGCTTAACTTGGGAATTGCATTTCATACTGGGTGGCTAGAGTATTTTAGGGAGGGGTAGAATTCCACGTGTAGCGGTGAAATGCGTAGAGATGTGGAGGAATACCGAAGGCGAAGGCAGCCCCTTGGGAAAATACTGACGCTCATGTGCGAAAGCGTGGGGAGCAAACAGGATTAGATACCCTGGTAGTCCACGCTGTAAACGCTGTCGATTTGGGGATTGGGCTTTATGTTTGGTGCCCGTAGCTAACGTGATAAATCGACCGCCTGGGGAGTACGGCCGCAAGGTTAAAACTCAAATGAATTGACGGGGGCCCGCACAAGCGGTGGAGCATGTGGTTTAATTCGATGCAACGCGAAGAACCTTACCTACTCTTGACATCCTAAGAAGCTTTCAGAGATGAGAGTGTGCCTTCGGGAACTTAGAGACAGGTGCTGCATGGCTGTCGTCAGCTCGTGTTGTGAAATGTTGGGTTAAGTCCCGCAACGAGCGCAACCCTTATCCTTTGTTGCCAGCGATTCGGTCGGGAACTCAAAGGAGACTGCCAGTGATAAACTGGAGGAAGGTGGGGATGACGTCAAGTCATCATGGCCCTTACGAGTAGGGCTACACACGTGCTACAATGGTGCATACAGAGGGTGACGAAGCCGCGAGGTGGAGTGAATCTCAGAAAGTGCATCTAAGTCCGGATTGGAGTCTGCAACTCGACTCCATGAAGTCGGAATCGCTAGTAATCGCGAATCAGAATGTCGCGGTGAATACGTTCCCGGGCCTTGTACACACCGCCCGTCACACCATGGGAGTGGGTTGTACCAGAAGTAGATAGCTTAACTGAAAGGGGGGGCGTTTACCACGGTATGATTCATGACTGGGGTGAAGTCGTAACAAGGTAACCGTAGGGGAACCTGCGGTTGGATCACCTCCTTACCTGAATGAAGAGATTTGCAAGTGTTCACACAGATTGTTTGGTAATTGTAGACAAGGAATAGAGCAAGAAAACAGACACAAGCGGTCAGATTTGCGATAAAATTTGCAAATTGACAGGATGAAGGAAAGCATCTTTAAATGTTGTCCCCATCGTCTAGAGGCCTAGGACATCGCCCTTTCACGGCGGTAACCGGGGTTCGAATCCCCGTGGGGACGCCATTTAAAGATGATTTTTTGTCGAAAGATAAGTGATTATCGAATGTTCTTTAAAAATTTGGAAACAAGCTGAAAACTGAGAGATTTTCTGTAGGGGCAAATCACATTTGCCCTGAAACAAGAAAGTCTGAGTAGTAAGAAAAATCTTGACTGAACAAAAGCAGTCAAGTGTTTAGTAGTTAATATCAACTTCAAGTGAAAATGTTTGAGGTTGTATGGTTAAGTGACTAAGCGTACACGGTGGATGCCTAGGCAATCAGAGGCGAAGAAGGACGTGCTAATCTGCGAAAAGCTTGGATGAGTTGATAAGAAGCGTTTAATCCAAGATATCCGAATGGGGAAACCCAGTAGATGAAGAATCTACTATCAATAGATGAATACATAGTCTGTTGAGGCAAACCGGGAGAACTGAAACATCTAAGTACCCCGAGGAAAAGAAATCAACCGAGATTTTGTCAGTAGCGGCGAGCGAAAGCGAAAGAGCCAGCAAGTGATAGCAGCAAAGACAGAAGAATTGGCTGGGAAGCCAAGCGACACAGGGTGATAGCCCCGTATTTTAAGTTTATGTTGTGGTACTAAACTTGCAACAAGTAGGGCGGGACACGAGAAATCCTGTTTGAAGATGGGGGGACCATCCTCCAAGGCTAAATACTCCTGATTGACCGATAGTGAACCAGTACTGTGAAGGAAAGGCGAAAAGAACCCCAGTGAGGGGAGTGAAATAGAACCTGAAACCGTGTACGTACAAGCAGTGGGAGCCCTTTTGGGTGACTGCGTACCTTTTGTATAATGGGTCAGCGACTTATATTTTGTAGCGAGGTTAACTGAATAAGGGAGCCGAAGGGAAACCGAGTCTTAACTGGGCGGTGAGTTGCAAGGTATAGACCCGAAACCCGGTGATCTAGCCATGGGCAGGTTGAAGGTTGGGTAACACTAACTGGAGGACCGAACCGACTAATGTTGAAAAATTAGCGGATGACTTGTGGCTGGGGGTGAAAGGCCAATCAAACCGGGAGATAGCTGGTTCTCCCCGAAATCTATTTAGGTAGAGCCTTATGTGAATACCTTCGGGGGTAGAGCACTGTTTCGGCTAGGGGTTCATCCCGGATTACCAACCCGATGCAAACTGCGAATACCGAAGAGTAATGCATAGGAGACACACAGTGGGTGCTAACGTCCATCGTGGAGAGGGAAACAACCCAGACCGCCAGCTAAGGTCCCAAAGTCTATATTAAGTGGGAAACGAAGTGGGAAGGCTTAGACAGCTAGGATGTTGGCTTAGAAGCAGCCACCATTTAAAGAAAGCGTAATAGCTCACTAGTCGAGTCGGCCTGCGCGGAAGATGTAACGGGGCTAAAATATAGCACCGAAGCTGCGGCATCAGGCGTATCACAAATACGCCTTCGATTAACAACATCGAATGAAGTGAAACGGAATAAGATGTTGGTCAAGCACCCAACACGTTGAGTTGGCATAAAGTGCGGATAGAAATCAGAGGAATATTTGTGATACGCCTGTTGGGTAGGGGAGCGTTGTGTAAGTCGATGAAGGTGTATTGAGAAGTATGCTGGAGATATCACAAGTGCGAATGCTGACATAAGTAACGATAAAACGAGTGAAAAACTCGTTCGCCGGAAGACCAAGGGTTCCTGTCCAACGTTAATCGGGGCAGGGTGAGTCGGCCCCTAAGGCGAGGCTGAAAAGCGTAGTCGATGGGAAACGGGTTAATATTCCCGTACTTGGTAAAGCTGCGATGTGGGGACGGAGAAGGTTAGGTTAGCAGACTGTTGGATGTCTGTTTAAGTTGGTAGGTGGGAAGTTTAGGCAAATCCGGACTTCCATAACACTGAGAGATGATGACGAGTTTCTACGGAAATGAAGTAACTGATACCACGCTTCCAGGAAAAGCCACTAAGCGAAAGGCTTTACTAAACCGTACTGAAAACCGACACAGGTGGTCAGGTAGAGAATACTCAGGCGCTTGAGAGAACTCGGGTGAAGGAACTAGGCAAAATAGCACCGTAACTTCGGGAGAAGGTGCGCTGGCGTAGGTTGTAAGAGTATACCTCCGAAGGCTGAACCAGTCGAAGATACCAGCTGGCTGCAACTGTTTATTAAAAACACAGCACTCTGCAAACACGAAAGTGGACGTATAGGGTGTGATGCCTGCCCGGTGCTGGAAGGTTAATTGATGGTGTTATCGAAAGAGAAGCTCCTGATCGAAGCCCCAGTAAACGGCGGCCGTAACTATAACGGTCCTAAGGTAGCGAAATTCCTTGTCGGGTAAGTTCCGACCTGCACGAATGGCATAATGATGGCCAGGCTGTCTCCACCCGAGACTCAGTGAAATTGAAATCGCCGTGAAGATGCGGTGTACCCGCGGCTAGACGGAAAGACCCCGTGAACCTTTACTATAGCTTGACACTGAACATTGAATTTTGATGTGTAGGATAGGTGGGAGACTTAGAAGCAGGCACGCCAGTGCTTGTGGAGTCGTCCTTGAAATACCACCCTTTAACGTTTGATGTTCTAACGAAGATTACGAAACGTGGTCTCGGACAGTGTCTGGTGGGTAGTTTGACTGGGGCGGTCTCCTCCCAAAGCGTAACGGAGGAGCACGAAGGTTTGCTAATCACGGTCGGACATCGTGAGGTTAGTGCAATGGTATAAGCAAGCTTAACTGCGAGACAGACAAGTCGAGCAGGTGCGAAAGCAGGTCATAGTGATCCGGTGGTTCTGAATGGAAGGGCCATCGCTCAACGGATAAAAGGTACTCCGGGGATAACAGGCTGATACCGCCCAAGAGTTCATATCGACGGCGGTGTTTGGCACCTCGATGTCGGCTCATCACATCCTGGGGCTGAAGTAGGTCCCAAGGGTATGGCTGTTCGCCATTTAAAGTGGTACGCGAGCTGGGTTTAGAACGTCGTGAGACAGTTCGGTCCCTATCTGCCGTGGGCGTTGGAGAATTGAGAGGGGCTGCTCCTAGTACGAGAGGACCGGAGTGGACGCATCACTGGTGTACCAGTTGTCTCGCCAGAGGCATTGCTGGGTAGCTAAATGCGGAAGAGATAAGTGCTGAAAGCATCTAAGCACGAAACTCGCCTTAAGATGAGTTCTCCCTAGCTATAAGCTAGTAAGGGTTGTTGGAGACTACGACGTAGATAGGTCTGGTGTGTAAGCGGTGTGAGCCGTTGAGCTAACAGATACTAATTGCCCGAGAGGCTTAACTATACAACCTCAAGCGTTTTTGAAGTAGACGTGAGAGAGTTAGAGAGCTAAATAGAAACGAAAAGACTAAACAAAACTCAGAGAACAGCTTGTTTCGAATAAGAATAGTGTGGGGGCAAATTACATTTGCCCTTAAAGAACAGAAAAAGAAGATAGAGAAAGTCATTGAAAGATTTTCCCGACGACAATAGTGCAGTTGTCCCACCTGATTCCATACCGAACTCAGAAGTGAAAAGCTGTAACGTCGATGGTAGTGTGGGGATTCCCCATGTGAGAGTAGAGCATCGTCGGGGTTTTATTAACTTAGTTCATTAAATTAGTGAACTAACTTAATAAAAGAATTTCTTGGCAACCATAGTGCTGTGGTCCCACCTGACTCCATACCGAACTCAGAAGTGAAACGCAGTTACGCCGATGGTAGTGTGGGGCTTCCCCATGTGAGAGTAGGGCATTGCCAAGTACCCAATTTGCGGAGCGGTAGTTCAGCTGGTTAGAATACCTGCCTGTCACGCAGGGGGTCGCGGGTTCGAGTCCCGTCCGTTCCGCCACTTATTTATAAGCGAGTAAATTACTCGCTTTAACTATATGTAAATAATTATATAGGGGCGTAGTTCAATTGGTAGAGCACCGGTCTCCAAAACCGGGTGTTGGGAGTTCGAGCCTCTCCGCCCCTGCCATGTTTCAAATAAACCGATTAGTTTTGCTAATCGATTTTTTCATTTCAGTCGACCTTCCAAGGTATTTTTATGTTAGAATTTTGCAGATTTTTACGATAATTTTATCGTTATTATGAAACCACTTGATCCTATTATTGAACAATTTCTTGATACTCTATGGCAAGAGCAGGGATTATCAGAAAATACTGTAGCCTCTTATAGACTAGATTTAGAAAGTTTTACCCAATGGTTTTCTGAACCCAATGCATTTTTAAAAGTAGACTATGTTGATCTACAAACCTTTTTGGGCGAAAGACTGGAGCAAGGCTATAAAGCAACGAGTTCATCTCGTATGTTGAGCTGTTTGCGCAAGTTTTTTCGTTTCCTTTATTTGGAAAAGTATCGAGATGATGATCCAACAGCAACACTTACATCTCCGCGTAAACCAGCCCATTTACCTAAATCATTGAGTGAAGAGCAGGTATTAGATTTACTGAATATTCCAAATACTCAGGATCCTTTAGAATTGCGTGATAAAGCAATGTTAGAACTACTTTATGCCACGGGTTTACGCGTCACAGAACTCGTTTCTCTAACACTGGATAACCTAAGCCTGCGTCAAGGGTTAGTTCGTATCATTGGTAAAGGTGATAAAGAGCGTTTAGTGCCTTTAGGGGAAGAAGCGAGTTATTGGATCCAACAGTTTTTTGATTATGGGCGAAGTTCATTGCTTAATGGTGTGCCGTCAGATGTGGTTTTTCCTAGCCGCTTAGGCAATCAAATGACCCGTCAAACATTCTGGCATCGAATTAAGCATTATGCGTTGTTGGCGGGTATTGATAGTAATAAACTCTCTCCACACGTTTTACGCCACGCGTTTGCAACACATTTAGTTAATCACGGTGCAGATTTACGGGTTGTGCAGATGTTACTTGGACATAGTGATCTGTCTACGACACAAATTTATACCCAAGTGGCGAAAGCTCGTTTAAAATCACTGCATCAACAGTTTCACCCAAGAGGATAATATGCAACAAGGTTTTTCAAAATTTAGTTGGGCATTGGCATTTTTTTGTTTACCCAGTTCATTATGGCCATTAGCATTGCTTGTATCACCTGCATTAAGCGAAAATCCTAATCTCAGCCCAAGTCAAATTGATTGGTTTTCTACCGCATTTTGGATTTATCCTTTCATTTTATTGGCTATTGCTGGCTTGCTGCATAAATTACATCAAAAGCAACCGCTAGTAGCAAAGATAGGATTATTGATGGGCTATATCTCTTTCTACGACCTAATTTACTATATTATCCGCACCCTTTAATGAAAAATATTCATTAGCAGCCACTTTGTCTACTATACCCTTTGAATATTTATTGTATCCATACGGTTAGAAATCAAATTACAGTTGTACTGAAAGGCTATGTGGCTCTTTATACCTTTGATAATTCAACTGCAACCACTGTAATCCAACAACGGCAATCACATTATCAATTTTTCCTTCAACAACCCATTGATATGCTTGCTCACGGCTCACAACGTGGACAAGAATATCTTCGCCTTCTTCTTCCAAGCCGTAAACACCGCCGACTTGGGTGCTATCAACTAAGCCTAAAAAGAGATGTAAACGCTCAACTGCACCGCCTGGGCTGTCCCAAATGCTTAAGGCGTGTTCCACATTGCTGACGGTTAAACCTGCTTCTTCGTAACTTTCACGGATAGCAACATCTTCTGGCGTTTCCCCGTCATCTACCATTCCTGCAATCAGTTCCACTAACCAAGGGGATTGGTTGCTCGTTGGATCGTAAGCACCAATGCGGACTTGTTCGACTAACACTACAGCATCTTTGACTGGATCATAGGCAATTAATGCAGCAGCAGAGCCTTTAATCATTAATTCACGCACAACTTCACCGCTCATTCCACCATTAAATAGCTTGTGGCGGAAATACATTTTTTTCATTGTGAAATGGCCTTGATAAACCACTTCTTCTTTTAAGATCTCTAAATCTTTTTGCTGAAATTGCTGAATTTGTGTCATAAAAATTCCTTAGCTTTTATGTAAGCGTTTTGAATGAACAATATATAAAGCAACGATCATCACTAAAATAGCCAGTGCAAACAATAAAGTATGCATTGCATTAGAGTGATCTACGATAATTAAACGTACCATTGCGGTAATGCCGATATATAAAAAATAGCGTAATGGAAAATGGTAGTTATATTTAAAATATTGAACAATGAGAGCTAGAAATTCAAAATATAAGAAGAAAATCACAATTTTTTCTACAATTTGAAATTTATCACTATGGCTAAAAAATAATTCAATTAATGAATATGCTTCATAGAAAAGAGAGTAAGCCAGAATTAGTCCTATCACTAAGAGTGAAAGATTTAATATCCATTGAAAACTCTCAGAAATAAATTTCCCGAAACGAGAATGTTGTTCTTCTAAATTAAATTTATTCATACTATCCTTAATTTACTTGATAAATAATTGGGTGAAGATGATCAAATGAGATGTAGTCCCCATTTTTCCATTGGCTCAGTTTTGGTAATGATAACATAGCCTGAGTATGTTCAAAAAAATAAGCCAAATAAAATGGAAGTTGATGATAAAAGCAGAGTTTTCCTGTTGGGCTATAGGCGGTTGTGATCTGCTGTTTACTTAATGAGTGGGTTACTTCCGACAGTTTTATAATTCCAGAACCCTGTGATTTAAGCACAGCTTCTCGCAAACACCAACTTAAGTAAAAACGACTTTCAAGGGAAGAGAGTTCCGAGAATAGATGATGATTATTTATTTCAGCTATTTCTTGCTCACTGGCATAATAATGTAATAAATCGTTAAAACGACGTATTTTTTGTGGGTGTTCAATATCAATACCCACCACTTTTTTCGGGGATTGATAAGAGAAAATAATCGCAACCCAATCGCCCGAATGGCTAATATTAAAATCAATCTCGCTATGTTCAATATAAGGGCGCCCACTTTCTGTTTTAACGATATTAGTTAATAAACTTTTATCTAAATGATATTTTTCAAATAATTGATGTAACAGGAAATAAGCCATACGGCGACTTTTCCATTTTTTTATTTGATAAGCTGACGGCTTATCAAGAGATTTGTTTATATTCCCCAAATAATTTAAAAAATCTGAAGGGATAAATTCATCATTTGGAGCAAAAACAATTTCAATAGTATTCATAGCTGTCATTATAGAAGAAAAACCCGATAACTATATTTGTTATCGGGTTTTATTGAGTATAGAATTAGCAATTTAAAAGCTAAATCAAAAATTATTTGATTTCTACTTTCGCACCAGCTTCTTCTAATTCTTTCTTAAGTGCTTCAGCTTCACCTTTAGAGATGCCTTCTTTTAATGCTGCTGGAGCAGATTCAACTAAGTCTTTAGCTTCTTTCAAGCCTAAGCCTGTTGCACCACGTACTGCTTTGATTACTGCTACCTTGTTAGCACCTGCATCTGCAAGGATAACATCGAATTCAGTTTTCTCTTCAGCTGCTTCTGCTGGGCCTGCTGCTACTGCTACTGCTGCCGCTGCTGCTGATACACCAAATTTTTCTTCCATCGCTGTGATTAATTCAACGATTTCTGATACTGATTTAGAAGCAATCGCTTCAATGATTTGTTCGTTAGTTAATGACATAACAATCAATTCCTAAAGTAAATAAGTTAAACGAGTTGAGAATACGGCGAGTAAAAATTATGCCGCTTCTTGTAATTTGTCGCGTAATGCCGCAAGAGTGCGAACAAGTTTGCCTGCCGCAGCTTCTTTCATTGTGCCCATTAAACGTGCAATTGCTTCTTCGTAAGTTGGTAATGTTGCCAAGAATTCAACATCTTGGATTTTACCTTCAAAGGCTGCACCTTTAACTTCAAACTCTTTGTTTGCTTTTGCAAAATCTTTGAACAAACGTGCTGCTGCACCTGGGTGTTCGTTAGAGAATGCAATAAGAGTTGGACCAGTAAACGTATCTTTTAAGCACTCAAATTCAGTACCTTCAACCGCACGACGTAATAAAGTATTACGAACAACACGCATTGAAACGCCTGCTTCACGAGCTGCTTTACGTAACTCAGTCATTTTCTCTACTGTTACGCCACGAGAATCCGCAACAACAGCAGAAAGGGCACCTTTGGCAGCTTCGTTTACTTCAGCAACAATTGCTTGTTTGTCTTGAAGATTTAATGCCATTGGTTTTAGCTCCTGATACACTCCACATAAATACTGTGGAATTTACAAAAAATCTCAAAAAAGTAACCGCTTGAGCGACGTTTTTGAGGCTAAGGTGTACAGAAGCAGATAATTCTGTCTGTTCACCATCTACGTAGGTTGTTTTCATTAAGAAACTGTTCACACAGGTTCACCTACGGTCTTGGACGGGGCTTGAGATAAGGCTCAGCACCATCATTTACTATCCATATGGAGTAGCAATTTTGCAATTTTACCCTTAAATTTTTAGGCTGTAAACTAAAAATTCATGCGAATATCTGGTATCTGCTTGTTTTACGTATCTCATTATTCATCCACTAAACTACATTGACACTACCCTCTTTAAAATCTTGATCATATGTAAACACACTTTCCTCATCGATTACCTTAGAGACTTTAAAACTATTTCTGGCACAAACTGCCCCACATCTCCCTGATGGCGATAAATTTCTCTTACCATTGTCGAAGAAAGATAACGCCACTCTACGGCTGGGGGTAAAAAAATCGTTTCTAACTGCCCTGCTAATTTTTGATTTAACTGTGCCAGTTGAATTTCATACTCAATGTCGTCCGCCCCTCGAATACCTCGAATAAGCGTGGTGGCATTATGCTGTTTAGCAAAATCGACCAACAACCCACTAAAGCCGATCACCTCAACATTATTCAGCATTTGACAGCTTTGCTGTACCAACTCAACACGCTGTTCAAGGCTAAATAGCGGTTGCTTTGAGGGATTTTTTGCCACAGCCACAATCACTTTGCCAAACAATCGGCTACTGCGTTGAATAATATCTAAATGCCCATTTGTTATCGGATCAAATGTGCCAGCATAAATTACAGTTTGGTTCATTCTATTTCTCTAAATAAGGGGCTAACAGTTGAAGATGACGAGTTAAAGCACCTTGATTTTCTTGTAATACACTCCCCCCTGCTTGACTAATTGTTTGTCCAAGTTCAGGCTTTTCAAAAAAGTAATTGACGGCATCAACAATCGAAGTGACATCACTTTGAATTTCAATCACGCCCCGAACCTCTCTTAATTTAGCAAAAATCTCAGGGAAATTAAAAGTATGTACACCAGAAATCACAGGAAGTTCAAATGCAATTGGCTCTAATGGATTATGCCCACCGTGTTTGACTAAACTTCCACCAACGAAAGCGACCTGAGCCAAGCCATAAAACAGCATCATCTCTCCCATTGTATTGCCTAACAGTACCGACGTTCCTGCACTTAAAGGTTCAAAAGAAGAGCGTGTTACATAGGGCATTCCCATATTTTTTAGTAAATTTTCCACACTATCAAACCGCTCAGGGTGGCGAGGTACAAGGATCAGAACTAAATCAGGATATTGCTTTAATAACTGCTGATGTGCTTCCAACAACATCTTTTCCTCACCTTCGTGAGTACTACCTGCAACCCAAATTGAGCGGTCAAGTAAATGTAGCTCAACGGCTGTTTGAGTTACCTTCTGGCGTAATTGAGGTGAAATTTCTAAATCAAATTTAAGATTGCCTGTATTAACTAAATGTTCAGCATTAAATCCTAGTCCCAAGTAGCGATCTGCACTCACCTGATCTTGAGCCAAGATAAAATCAATTTCACTCAGCATTTCTTGCAAGTAAGGCTTAATCCAGCCATAACGTTTTGCTGAACGAGGTGAAAGACGAGCATTGGCAATCACAAAGGGAATTTGGCGTTGATGGGTTTGATGAATTAAATTCGGCCAAAGTTCCGTTTCAATCACAATCAATAACTTTGGTTCAACAAAGTCTAAAAAACGTTTCACCGCATCGGGCAAATCATAGGGCAAATAAAGATGGTGAACACGATTGCCAAATGCTACTTTAACACGATCTGACCCCGTTGGGGTTACTGTCGTCACCGTAACAGACAACTGAGGATAATTCGCTAAAATCGCTTTAATCAAAGGAGTAGCTGCAATCACTTCTCCCACAGAAGCGGCGTGAATAACAATGCCATTTGCTTGAGGCTTGATTTCACCCGATGAATAAAAACCGTATCGTTCCTTCAAACATTTACGACGCTTAGGTAGAGAGTGTTCTTTCTGCCATATGATAAGAGAAATAATAGGTAGTACTAAATAACCTAGAATAGTATAAATTATACGTAGCATTATTTACTCCTACTCAAACTCCAACTCAACGGCATTTTCGCCTAAAAAATCTTTTAATTTCTGCAGCATCGTCTCTTTTGGGGTAACACGCCACTCAACGCCACTACGTAATAATACACGCCCTTCTGGGCTTTGATAATAGAAATGTAACGGTAATGTTCCCTCTTTATAAGGCTCAATAATAGCGGTCAGATCTTTGACAAATTTTGCTGAGAGCTGTTCTTGTTTGATCGCTAGAGCTAAACTTCTTGCATAACGGCTACGAGCTTCATCAAGAGTAATCATTTCGCGAACCGCCATTTTTAAGCCACCACTGAAATCATCGTGTTGCACAGCCCCTGTTGCGATAATAATCTGATCTTTTTGCAACAGATCGCCATAGTTTTCCAGTGCTTCTGAAAAAAGGGTGAGATCCATTTTACCTGAACGATCTTCAATCGTTGCGATACCAATGCGACTGCCCTTTTTGGTTGTCGCAATTCTTGCTCCCATAATTAATCCAGCAACGGTGGTAGTTTGTCCTCGATAGGTTGGTTGAACTTCATTTAATTTATTCGGTGCATAATGAGCTAACTCTTTCAAAAAACGTCCAACAGGGTGTCCACTTAGATATAAACCTAAGGTGGCTTTTTCGTTATCTAAAATGGTCTGCTCCGTCCATTTTGGCGTGTTGGCATAGGCGTTCTGAACTTCTTCGGGGGTTTCAGTCAGCACGCCAAACATATCACTCTGTCCAAGTGCTTCCATTTTATTATGTTGATCGGACGCTCTAAGGGCATCTTCTAAATTTTTCATCAACGCCGCACGGTGAGGCCCTAGTTTATCGAAAGCCCCAGCCATAATTAATCCTTCAAATGTGCGACGATTAACTTTTCTTAAATCAACACGAGCGGTTAGATCGAATAGATCTTTGAAAATCCCGTCTTTATTGCGAGCTTCTAACATCGCATCAATCGGGCCTTCGCCTACGCCTTTGATTGCCCCTAAACCATAGACAATTTCGCCTTTTTCATTGACACTAAAACGGTGTTTACCGCTGTTAATATCAGGCGGAACAACGGTTAATCCCATATTGATACATTCATCATAAAAGCCGACGATTTTATCGGTGTTATCCATCTCTGAAGTCATCACCGCCGCCATAAACTCCGCTGGGTAATGGGTTTTGAGCCACAAGGTTTGATAGGATACCAACGCATAAGCCGCCGAGTGCGATTTATTAAAGCCGTAGCCTGCGAATTTTTCTACCAAGTCGAAGATTTTCATCGCCAACTCGCCATCAATTCCCTGCTTCTTCGCCCCTTCTTCAAAGGTTGCCCGTTGAGCCGCCATCTCTTCGGGCTTTTTCTTACCCATCGCACGACGCAATAAATCCGCACCACCGAGCGTATAGCCAGCCAACACCTGTGCAATCTGCATTACTTGCTCTTGATAAACGATAATGCCATAGGTTGGCTCTAAAATCGGCTGCAGCGACTCGTGCTGATACTGGGCATCAGGATAGGCAATCGGCTCTTTGCCGTGTTTACGGTCAATAAAGTTCTGCACCATTCCCGACTCAAGCGGACCTGGACGGAATAAGGCTACCAACGCAATAATATCTTCAAAGTTACTTGGTTGTAGGCGTGAAATCAGATCTTTCATACCCCGTGACTCTAGCTGGAATACCGCCGTGGTTTTGGCTGCTTTTAATAATTTAAAGGCTTTTTCATCGTCAAGGGGAATACTTTCAATCCGAACCAGTGGCTTACCTTCTTTTTCCAAGCGTTGATTGATCATCTCTAACGCCCATTTGATGATCGTCAGCGTGCGTAAGCCCAAAAAGTCAAATTTAACCAAGCCTGCATATTCCACATCATTTTTATCGAAGTGGGTCACAGGGTGTAAACCGTAAGAGTCGAAGTAAAGTGGTGAAAAATCGGTAATCGCCGTTGGGGCAATCACCACGCCCCCTGCGTGTTTACCTGCATTACGTGTTACCCCTTCGAGCTTACGAGCCATATCAATCAAGGCTTTCACTTCTTCATCAGTATCATAAAGCTCAGGCAATTTGGGCTCGGCTTCAAAGGCTTTTGCCAACGTCATACCAGGGTCAGGGGGGATCAATTTAGAAATACGATCCACAAAACTATAAGGGTGTCCAAGCACACGCCCTACATCTCGAATAACCGCTTTTGCCGCCATAGTACCAAAGGTAATAATCTGCGACACCGCTTGGCAACCATAGGTTTCCGACACGTGTTCAATCACACGATCTCGCCCGTCCATACAGAAATCCACATCAAAATCGGGCATCGAAACCCGTTCCGGATTTAAGAAACGTTCAAAGAGTAAGTCAAATTCAAGGGGATCTAGATCGGTAATTTTCAACGCATAAGCAACCAAAGATCCTGCTCCAGAACCACGCCCTGGTCCAACAGGAATATCGTTATCTTTCGACCACTGAATAAATTCCATCACAATTAAAAAGTAGCCGGGAAAGCCCATTTGATTGATCACGTCCAACTCGACTTGCAATCTTTCATCATAAACAGACCGCTTGCTTGCTCGCACATCAGGATCAGGAAACAAAAATGCCAAACGTTCTTCCAAACCTTCTTTGGCTTTTTTGACTAAAAAATCTTCAGTGGAAAGATCGCCCGTCGGGAAATTCGGTAAGAAATATTCCCCTAAACGAATGGTGACATTACAACGTTGAGCAATGAATAAGGTATTTTCAATCGCTTGTGGCAAATCGGCAAACAACTGACACATTTCGTCTTCTGAACGGAAGTATTGCTGTTCCGAATATTTTTGTGGGCGTTTAGGATCGTCCAACGTAAAGCTGTCGTGAATGGCAACACGGATTTCGTGGGCTTCAAAATCGTTCTGTTTTAAAAACATCACATCATTGACAGCCACCAACGGAATTGCAAATTTTTGCGAAAAAGTGACCGCTTGTTGAATATAACGTTCTTCATCACTTCTTCCTGTTCGACAAAGGGAAAGATAATAATGATTGTGGAAATAACGTTGATAAAAAGCCAAAAGCTGTTCGGCTTCTTGCTGATTTTCTTTCAATAATGCTTTACCTACATCGCCATTGCTACCGCCCGAAAGCAAAATCACGCCTTCATTATGTTCTGCCAGCCACGCTTTTTCCACCACAGGAAATTCCACATAGCCCTGTTGATAAGCCTTTGAAAGTAAAAGGGTAATGTTATGATAACCGGTATTATTTTTGGCTAAAAGGGTAAGTTCGTATAACTCTTCACTCTCAGGTTCAGGGCGAACCATCACATCTGCCCCAACAATCGGCTTCACCCCCGATCCTAAGGCTTCGCCGTAAAAACGCACCAAGCCACAGAAGTTAGTAAAATCGGTCAATGCCATTGCGACCATATTATTGGCAACACAGGCTTTGATTAACGGCTTCACTTTCGCCAAGCCATTAATCATTGAGAAATCACTGTGTACTTTCAGATGAACAAAACGAGGTTGGGACATAATGGTTATTTTCTATTTATATTAAATGACTTTCCAATGCATTGTCGAATGTAAGCTATCTTTATTCACCACAAACGGATGAGCATCGACTGCCTTCAATAACATCTTTAATTTTTGTTTTAATTTTGCAGGATCGATCGGCTGAGGGAATAAACGTGAATTACTTCTTTTTTGCTCTAAATGTAATACTATCTTTATCTTATTTTTCTTCAAAAACTGTTTAGCAAACTGCTGTTCGCTTTGATTATTCGCATTTAATTTCATCGCAACAATTCCAGCCAAGGTATCTCTAACTTTAATTGCTATTTCATCGGCTAATGGTATTGTTTTCGTTCTCTGATATTGTCGATAATCTTTTACTTCAATCATCCAGTTATCATTTTCATCAACCACAATAATATCTACTGCTTTGGTTCCATTTGCAAAAGCATTAAATTGATTACGATAAAAAGATAAATCATCATATTTTTCAACAAGAATAAACTCGTTAAAAATAAACGTTAAATCACCTTCTTTAATTACAATCTCTGACATTTATTCTACCAATGCTAAAAATCTATCGGATTGTTCAAGCTCTTCGTCTAATAATGTTAAAACTTCCAATTGATTAATACTATCACCTTGATCAACTACAATACCATTATCTATCGTTTTTAAACCAAAATAAAATTGTTTTAAATGAGCAAATTCTTGTCGTTTAGAAAGTATTTCTAGTTCTCTTAACAAAAAAAGTGAATGAGTTGCAATAAAAATTTGGATACCGTTATTACATAATTGCAAAATAACCTTAGCGACTGTTTTAATAAGTTTAGGATTTAAATTTGCCTCTGGTTCATCCCAAAATAACGCACCTTTACCTAACAAAGATCCTGTTGCAATTAATCTCGCAATCATCGCTAATTTTCTTAATCCCTCAGCAACCAAAGGAATTTCCATAGTTCCTTGTCCCTGAATAGAAAGATAAAAACGCCCATTATCTAAAACCGTTTTCCCCCCCATTGCCTCTTCTAATGGTTTTAATAGCTCTTTTGCACGCTCCTCTCTAGGACCTTTGGCTAAATAATTTCCTAATAATAAACAAGTGTCATAATATGTTTCCTCATACTCTAAATAATGATTATTATAAGTATGAACAAAATTAGGATAAATCGTTAATAATTCTCTTGTAGGTAAAAAAACAGGATTATTCTCTATTTTACTTTTAGGTAATATATCTATTTGAACTTCGGATTTACTTGATGTCGCAAAACTAAATTGACAATTATAAAAGTCATTTTCAAATTTAGCTGAAATTTCACAACGCTCTCTCCCTTGTTTACGGCGAACAAGTCGGCCTAAACTTTCAGGTCTAAATACATTAATTAATTTATCTGCATAATTCTTTTGCATTTGCGTTTTACTTACAGAAAAAGCAGAAGCATTACAAGCAATGAGAGAATACGCTAATTTTAAAATGTGCGATTTTCCCATTCCATTTTCCCCTATAATAACATTTAAATGGGGAGAAAAATTTAAATCAACTTCGTTAAATACTGTGAAATTCTTTAATACTAATTTATTTAACATAGTCTTTCCTTAATTTAATCCCTTTTCTTATTCAACAACCACCACACCACACTTAAACAGAGCAAACTTGGGATTAATGCCCCTATTGGTACGGGTAGCCACGAAACAATAAGACTTAAATTACCAAAGACGATATTCGCCACATAAAATACAAAGCCTGCGAGAATACCGATCACAATTTTTGCCCCCATCGTACTACTGCGAAGTGGACCAAAAATAAAGGAAATCGCAAGCAACATCATCACTGCCATTGAGATCGGCTGAAAAACCTTACGCCAGAAAGTGATCTCAAAACGTTTTGAGTCTTGCCCTGTATCTTTTAAGAAACCAACATAATCTGCTAACCCCGAAATAGACAACGACTCTGGCTTCAAGGACACGATCCCTAACTTGCTCGGCGTAATGCTTGTTTTCCACGCCTGATCTGTTTCTCTGGTCTGGGTTATTCCGCTTTCGTGAATTTCTGATTTATCCACCTGCTGTAAAAGCCAGCCTTGTTCCGAATAGGTCGCTTTTTCCGCCTGTTTGATGGATTTTAAAACCTGATTTTCAAATTGGTAAATTAAAATATTATTTAAGTTACGTTCATCTTGAATTTGACGAATATAGATAAAATCATTGCCATCTTTCGCCCAAAATCCGCCTTGGGTCGCCAGCATTGAACCGCCACTTTGAGCAATAGATCGCATATTTCGGGCATATTGTTCCGTTTGCGGTACGCCCCATTCCCCCATAATCATCGTAATCACCATTAATGGAATTGCCGTTTTCATCACCGCCAGCCCAATGCGGAAGCGAGAAAATCCAGCCGATTGCATTACCACTAACTCACTACGGCTCGCCAAACCGCCCAACCCCATTAATGAACCAAGCAACGCTGCGATTGGGAAAAAGGTTTCAATATCACGAGGCATCGTCAATAGGGTATAATATGCTGCGTGTAAGCCATCGTAGCTCCCTCGACCAACGGAACGGAACTCTTCGACAAATTTAATAATTGCCCCAAGCCCTACTAACATAAATAGGGTAAGCATAATGGAAGCAAGAATGGTTCTGCCGATATAACGCTCTAATACATTCATTTACTTGCCACCTTTTTACTTGAAAAACGATAACGCAATGCCGAAAACCATTTACTTTCCCAGCTATTTAAAAGAGTGCCAAGCACTAAAAATGCCACAGACACCATTGGCATTAACAAAGACACATTTAGCTTACCCGAAGCCCCTGCCGATTTTAACGAACTCTGTAATAAGAAATAGATTAAATACAACAATAACGCAGGTAATAATTTTGCAAAACGCCCTTGCCGTGGGTTTACACTACTCATCGGCACAGCCAGCAACGCCATCAATGGCACAGATAAAATCAACGCTAAACGCCACTGCAACTCTGCCTGAGCTTCTGGGGAAGTTTCAGAAAGCAACTTCTGAAAATCGGCACGTTGAACCAATTTTTCATCACTATCAACATTTTGATAGCCGAGATAGGCATTGTAATTATCAAAATGCGAAATACGGAAATCCGCCGTTTGAGGCGTTCCTTCATAACGAGTACTATTGGTTAAATTTAACATTTGATCGCCATTCGGAAGCCCTTGTAATTCCCCCGATTTAGCCACCACCACAGAGGGTTTATTTTTCTTTTGCTGTTCAGGCTGAAAAACATAAATATCATTAATGGTGTTATCTTTAATGTTATCAATAAATAACACATACCCACCTGCAGACATAAATTGCCCTGCGGCTAATGCAGCAAAGCGAGGATTTGCTTTTGCTTCAGCCAACATTTCGCTCTGTTTATTAATCGCCCAAGGGGTAAGCCAAAAGACATTATAAACCGCCACTGCCGTGGTAAAGATCGATAAAAATAACGCTGCTTTCACTAAAAGGCTCTGCCCCACCCCACAAGCGCGCATTACCGTAATTTCACTTTCAGCATAAAAACGCCCTAAAGTGAGCAAAAGAGCAATAAATAACGACAAAGGCAACATCAACTGTGCCATTGTCGGCATACCTAATCCGAGCAAGCTCAATACTAAGTCTGTAGGGACTTTGCCACTCACAGCCGAGCTTAATACTCGTACTAATTGTTGGCAGAAGAAGATCACTAACAGTATGAAAAGTATAGCAATTTGGCTTTTAAATATTTCTTTCGTTAAATATCGACTTAAAATCACGACAAAGTTCTCATTTTGACAATTTATCGCTTGCAATTTTCAAGCAAACAGGTAGTTTTATGACCCATATTTTAATTGCAAGTTCAAGCGGTTGGATTTGGGTAAAATTTTGAATAGCCCACTTGTAGGGACACACTGCGTGTGTCCGTAAAGCTGCGTGTCCATAAAACTATATATGTCCGCAAATATGTGTTTGAGCCAGAAATATGGACACACGCAGTGTGTCCCTACCTTTCTTTATCATTCAAACAAAGGCTAAATAATATTGTAAAATTTTACCAAAACCCACCGTTTGCAAAATATGTGATCATACCCTTTTATACAAAAAAAATCACGGGAGTATTTTATGGAATTTAGCGTTAAAAACGGATCTGTTGAAAAACAACGTACAGGCTGTCTGGTTGTTGGGGTGTATGAACCCCGTCGCTTATCGCCTGCTGCGGAGCAATTAGATAAATTAAGTGACGGCTATTTAAGCAATTTATTGCGTAAAGGCGATTTAGAAGGACGTGTTGGGCAAACGTTATTACTACACAACGTACCCAATGTCCCCGCAGATCGCGTGTTGTTAGTTGGCTGCGGCAAAGAGCGTGAACTGACTGAACGCCAATACAAACAAACCATTCAAAAAATGGTACAAGTCATTAACGACACAGGCTCAACGGAAGCGATCTGCTTCTTAACCGAATTACACGTCAAAGCCCGTTCCGTTTACTGGAATATCCGCTTTGCGATTGAAGCTATTCAAGAAAACGGCTACCAATATAACGAATTTAAGAGCGTAAAACCTGAAATCCGCCGTGAACTCCGCAAAATTGTGTTTAATATCGCTAACCGCAAAGATTTAACTGTGTCAGAACAAGCGGTTGAACAAGGCAAAGCGGTCGCTTTAGGGGTGATTGCTGCAAAAAATGTAGCGAACTGTCCGCCAAATGTCTGCAACCCGAAATATTTATCTGGGTTAGCCAAAGGCTTAGCCAAAGAGTACGATAACATCACCACCACGGTACTGGACGAAAAAGAGATGGCGGCATTACAAATGAACGCCTATCTTGCCGTTTCTCGTGGTTCTGAAAATGATGCTTATCTTTCAATTATCGAATATAAAGGATCGCCAAATCCTGCAGCAAAACCGATTGTTCTTGTCGGCAAAGGCTTAACTTTTGACACAGGTGGCATTTCCATTAAGCCGTCCGATGCAATGGACGAAATGAAATATGATATGGGCGGTGCGGCTTCTGTCTATGGCACAATGAAAGCCATTGCGGAAATGAAATTGCCATTAAATGTTATCGGCGTACTCGCAGGCTGTGAAAATATGCCAGACGGCAACGCTTATCGCCCTGGTGATATTCTAACCACAATGTCAGGCTTAACCGTTGAAGTCCTCAATACCGATGCAGAAGGACGTTTGGTATTATGTGACACCTTAACCTATGTCGAACGTTTCGATCCTGAATTAGTGATTGATGTGGCAACACTCACAGGGGCGTGTATGATCGCACTTGGCAACCACAATAGCGGATTGATTTCACCAAATAACACACTTGCAAACGACTTATTAAATGCTGCAGAACAAGCGGATGATAAAGCATGGCGTTTACCAATGGGAGAAGAGTATCAAGAACAGCTTAAATCCAACTTTGCCGATCTTGCCAATATCGGCGGACGTTTAGGCGGAGCGATCACCGCAGGGGTATTCCTATCTAACTTCACCAAGAAATACACTTGGGCGCATTTAGATATTGCAGGCACTGCGTGGAAATCAGGGGCTGCAAAAGGGGCAACAGGCAGACCAGTGCCGTTGTTGAGCCAGTTTTTGCTTAATAAAGCGGGCATCTAACCTGTTTGCCTCCTAAATACAAGCGGTCAGTTAGGCTCTAAAATTTGCAAATTTTGAGTCGAAACCGACCGCTTGTAATGGCAGAATTTTCACTAAACAAACATATAATTCTTAACCCAAAGGCGTTATTCCGTTAGAATAACGCCTTTTTACGTTTTCCTTCGGGAAAGTCCTGACTTGTTATCAGAAAGAGAATCCACATGTTACAACATAAACCAGAACTTTTATCACCAGCAGGCACGCTGAAAAATATGCGTTATGCTTTTGCTTATGGAGCAGATGCCGTTTACGCAGGGCAACCACGTTACAGCTTGCGTGTTCGCAATAACGAATTTAACCACGCTAATTTGAAAATCGGTATTGATGAAGCTCACGCACTTGGCAAAAAATTCTATGTGGTGGTCAATATCGCTCCGCATAATTCTAAACTCAAAACCTTCATTAAAGATCTGCAAGTCGTTGTGGATATGAAGCCCGATGCGTTGATTATGTCTGACCCAGGCTTGATTATGTTGGTGCGTGAACATTTCCCAGAAATGGATATTCATCTTTCCGTGCAAGCGAATGCGGTAAACTGGGCAACGGTAAAATTCTGGAAACAGATGGGATTAACCCGTGTCATTCTTTCCCGTGAACTTTCCATTGAAGAAATCGCAGAAATTCGTGAGCAAGTGCCTGATATGGAAATTGAGATTTTCGTCCACGGGGCATTGTGTATGGCTTATTCTGGGCGTTGCTTATTGTCTGGCTATATTAACAAACGTGATCCGAACCAAGGCACCTGTACCAACGCTTGTCGCTGGGAATATCAGGTGGAAGAGGGTAAGGTAGATGATGTTGGCAATATTGTGTCAAAAATCGATCCAAAACAGCAGATTGAAATTAAAAATGTCGCACCAACCTTAGGCGAAGGCGATACCACAAGTAAAGTTTTCCTGCTTGCCGAATCGCAAAAACCAGATGAGCAAATGACCGCTTTTGAAGATGAACACGGCACTTACATTATGAACTCGAAAGATTTGCGTGCGGTGCAACACGTTGAGAAACTGACCCAAATCGGCGTACATTCCTTAAAAATTGAAGGTCGAACTAAGTCATTCTACTATTGTGCAAGAACTGCTCAAGTTTACCGCAAGGCGATTGATGATGCGGCAGCAGGCAAGCCTTTTGATGAAAGTTTAATGGATACCCTAGAATCCTTGGCACACCGTGGTTATACGGAAGGTTTCTTACGTCGCCATACCCACGATGAATACCAAAATTACGATTACGGCTATTCGATTTCAGAACGTCAGCAGTTTGTCGGCGAATTTACTGGCAAACGCAATACAGAAGGTATGGCGGAAGTCGCCGTGAAAAATAAATTCTTACTTGGCGATGAAGTCGAAATGATGACCCCAAAAGGCAATATCGTGTTCAAAATCGAACGAATGTTAAACCGCAAAAATGAAGCTATTGAAGCTGGTTTAGGCGATGGGCATTTTGTCTTTTTAGATGTACCAGCCGATGTGGAATTAGATTATGCTTTGTTAATGCGTAATTTGGTTGATGCGAATACTCGAAATCCGCATAATTTATAAAAGATAACCTTAATCTTATTACTACTTAGCGGAAGTATGTACAGAATAACTAAAGCAATTGAACTGATAAGCGGTAAGATGGACTAAGTTTTTTGCAAATCATTAGCCAAATCTTACCGCTTATTTTTAGGAGATAAAATGAAAAAAACGCTCTCTTTTAGCCTTATTGCCCTTGCTTTAGGCTTAACGGCTTGTACCACGAAAACCTACCAAAGCACCTTAACCGAAGGGGTGGATAACAGCGTTGCCCCACAACAAGATTTTTATCGCTATGTGAATGGTAAGTGGCTGGATACCGCCCAAATCCCGTCTGATCGTACTTCTTGGGGAACCTTAGCAGAACTCAATGAATTGAACGAAAAACGTTCTGTTGAGCTGTTACAAGCGGTGATTTCAAACCCAAATTTTGCGAATGATGAAAAGGCACAACGTTTAAAAGCACTTTATCAAAGTTATACCGATTTGACTGCCCGTGAAAAGCTTGGTTTAAGCCCAATTCAAGCTGATTTAAGCCGAATTGAGAGGATAAAAACCTTTGCCGAGTTAGAGCAATATTTAATTAATGAAACCAAGCAAGGCAATGAGATGTTATTTGGTTGGTCGGTATTTGCTCACCTGAAAAACTCTCGCCAAAACGCAATCTATTTCAGTAATGATAGCCTTGGTTTGAGCAACGATTATTATCAAAAGGATACCCCTGAAAATCGTAAAACATTACAGCTTTATCAAGATTATGTTGCACAGATGCTTCATTTTGCTCAGGTAAAAAATTCGAAGCAAAAAGCAAAAGCGATTGTGGAGTATGAAAAAGCGATTGCGAAAACCCTATTTACCAATGAGCAGCGTCGAGATATTCAAAAACGCTATAATCCTTTATCTATCAATGAATTAGCTAAAGCGAGTAAACATATTAATCTTGCAAATTATCTCAACGCCGTTGGGGTGAATACGGAAGAAGTCATTGTGTGGGAGCCGAATTTCTTAAAACAGTTTGATCAGCTAATCAACCCACAAAATCTTGCGTTAATTAAAGATTACCTACGCTTTAAAACCGTTTCAAATGCGTCTACCTATTTAAACAAAGCCTTAGATGATGCGAATTTTGCTTTTTATAGCAAGCAGTTGGTGGGACAGAAACAGCAAAGACCGTTAGATAAACGTGCGTTACGTTTGATTAACAACCAAATTGGGCAGGAATTTGCTCAATTTTATGTGGAAAAATTCTTCCCTGCGACAGCTAAAAAAGACCTGCTTGAAATGGCTGGTTATTTGGTTAAAGCCTACCATCAGCGTATCGACAATTTAAGTTGGATGTCGGCAGAAACCAAAGCAAAAGCGAAAGTGAAGCTAGATAAATTCATCGTTGAAGTGGGTTATCCAAACAAATGGAAAGATTATAGCCAACTGCATTTAAAAACCGTAGAACAGGGCGGTTCGCTTTATGCTAACTTGCGTGAAATTGCCAAATGGAATTACCAAGAAGCCTTAAGTAAAATCGGCAAACCTGTTGATTTGAATGAATGGGGAATGTTGCCACAGGTGGTGAATGCTTCTTATAGCCCATTGATGAACCGTATTGTATTCCCGGCTGGGATCTTACAAGCACCGCTTTACGATATGAACGCCGATCCTGCTGTTAATTTTGGGGCTATCGGAGCTATTATCGGACACGAAATCACTCACGGCTTTGACGACAGCGGTTCAAAATTTGATGGTGATGGCAACTTAAAAGAGTGGTGGACAGCAGAAGATCGACAAAAATTTGAAGCCCTTGCCGATCAACTAGTTGCTCAATTTGATAAATTTGAAGTCGCCCCGAAAATTTTTGTCAATGGACGTTTCACCTTAGGGGAAAACATTGCGGATCTGGGCGGATTAAGTATTGCTTATGATGCATTAAAACGTTATGAGCAAGATCACGGCGTAACCCCAACTTTGGAGAACCTTACCCCAGATCAACGCTTTTTTATGAGCTGGACACGTTCGTGGCGAAATAAAGCGACGGTCCAAGCCTTAACGCACCAAGTGAAAAGCGATCCGCACGCCCCAGGACAATACCGTGCTTTTGCCCCTGTATTAAATATTTCGGGCTTCCATAATGCTTTTAATACAAAGCAAGGTGATGCAATGTACCGTCCGATTAATGAGCGGATTAGGATTTGGTAATATACAAATTTCCCATAGAAGAGAGGCTGAGTATATAATCAAGGAAAAATTCATAAATTCCCAGTATAATCTATCCACTTATTTAAACTAAAAGGAATACAAAATGCAAAACCCAAAAGATGATGTACTTTATGCCCCTGTTGAATGGTTCGATTGCAGCGAAGGTTATACGGATATTCTGTATCATAAATCGACTGACGGTATCGCTAAAATCACAATTAACCGCCCTGAAGTGCGTAATGCGTTCCGTCCGCAAACGGTAAAAGAGATGATCCAAGCTTTCTCTGATGCACGTTTTGATGAAAAAATCGGTGTGATTGTTTTAACGGGTCAAGGCGAAAAAGCGTTCTGTTCTGGTGGCGACCAAAAAGTGCGTGGCGATTACGGCGGTTATAAAGACGAAAGTGGTGTACATCACTTAAACGTATTGGATTTCCAACGTGATATTCGTAGCTGCCCGAAGCCTGTGGTGGCAATGGTCGCTGGTTATGCCATTGGTGGCGGTCACGTTTTACATATGCTCTGTGATTTAACCATTGCCGCAGAAAATGCGATTTTCGGTCAAACCGGCCCGAAAGTGGGTTCATTCGATGGCGGTTGGGGTGCAAGCTATATGGCGCGTATTGTTGGGCAGAAAAAAGCACGTGAGATTTGGTTCTTATGCCGTCAATATGATGCGAAAGAAGCCTTAGAGATGGGTTTGGTGAATACTGTTGTGCCTTATGCCGATTTAGAAAAAGAAACGGTGCGCTGGTGTCGTGAAATGTTACGCAACAGCCCGATTGCATTACGTTGCTTAAAAGCGGCGTTAAATGCAGACTGTGACGGACAAGCTGGCTTGCAAGAATTAGCAGGTAATGCAACGATGTTGTTCTATATGACGGAAGAAGGTCAAGAAGGTCGCAATGCGTTTAATGAAAAACGTGCGCCTGACTTTAGCAAGTTTAAGCGTAATCCTTAGTATGTATAAAATGGTATAGTAGACAAAGTGGTTGCTAATGAATATTTTTAATGGGGCTGACGTAGATTAGCTAGTATGCTAACCTACAAAAATGAAGATAACTCATTGTAAATTAAAGAAATCTATACAGAAAAAGCTACTTGAATTTTTTGTGTTAGAAGTAACTGCTCGATCAGCCGCAGATTTACTCGGTATTCAGCCCAATTCAGCAATCCTGTTTTATCGCAAAATCCGTGAGGTCATCAGTTATCATTTAGCCCTTGAAGCAGATGAAGTATTTGACGGACAAATTGAGTTGGATGAAAGCTATTTTGGTGGACATCGTAAAGGAAAACGAGGTCGTGGAGCGGCAGGAAAAGTGGCTGTCTTTGGGATATTGAAACGGCAAGGAAAAGTATTTACTGTGGTAGTCAATGATACGAAGACAACAACGCTAATGCCTGTTATATCAAGGAAAATCAAGCCCGACAGCTGGGTTTATACAGATACTTATCGTAGTTATGATGCCCTTGATGTAAGCGAATTTCACCACGAACGAATTAACCATTCGGAGCTGTTTACAGTGAAACAAAATCACATCAACGGCATTGAAAATTTTTGGAGTCAAGCCAAGCGGATACTCCGAAAATATAATGGAATTGACCGAAAAAGTTTCCCTTTATTCTTGAAAGAATATGAATTTCGGTTTCACTTTGGAACACCAAAAGAGCAACTTAAAACGTTGAGAAAATGGTGTGAAAATTAGAGCTAATCTGCGTCAGCCCCTTTTTAATTATTCTTAGCAGCTCTTTTTATTTAAAAATCCTTTATAAACATAATTTTATGTTGCTTCGTTAATCCTGCGTGATGCGATAATTTTTCCTTTGGTTGCCCAAATAAGTTTTCAAGTCTATTTGTCGTTTTTTCGATATTTAAATCGCCATGCTTTTCATAGGTAAATAGATAATCCATATAACGTTTAAAACTATGATAAGCACTTCTTACATTCCGATGTTTATAAGAGGATAATAGCCCTTTTCATTCGGTTTATCTGACCGTTCTTCTAAAAATGCTTTATATTTTAAATGCCAATGATGTAATCGTAAATAGACGTCTTTTTTAGAACTCTGTTTAAGCGTTAATGCTATTGTTTTTAATTCTTTTCCAGCTATAGATTGATGCTTTTTTCGTAATGCTCTCATCACAATCGCTACCATATGAAAATGGCACATTTGCGTCGGTGTATTCAATAAATCTTTCAATATACCCTGTCTGCCGTCGCAGGTAATTGATTGAATGTTATAGCCTTTCATACGAAGTGAATTAAATGCTATCCTGTAATAAACATCTTTTTCCGTTTTAATAACACGATGGTAAACCACTTTTTTAGAAAGCGAATCCATCAGGACTAAAATACTAAATTCACGACCAAAGAAGGTGGTATCCGCAATAATATTTAAATAACGTGATAGTGGTGGATTTAATTTCTTTTTAAGGGTAAATGTTTTATTACAAGCATTACATTTATAGCGTTGAATATTATTTCTTATACCATGCTTGCGAATGTCGCTACTGTGGCAAAAATGACATTTTTTTTGGTTCATAATTCAAAAAAGTGGCTTAAAGCCTTGTACTATAAGATTTTAAGCCATTTTTAGTGGCCATTTTGTATACTATGCTATTTTAGGAGTAATAGACTTTTCTTATAAAAACGACTTCATTGGGGTATAGTAGACAAATTTGTTGCTAAAACATTTGCACAATACGATCCAGTTCAACCTTAGCTGCTTCAACTGCTTTAGCTGCAACTTCAGGACCATAACCAATACCTTCTGCATACACAAACCCAACATCAGTAATACCGATAAAGTTTAACACCGTTTGCATATACATTTTAGCTAAGTCCGCAGGACCATCTTTATAAATACCGCCGTGAGCAAGCACTACCACTGCTTTTTTACCTTTGATTAAACCTTCAGGACCATTCGCTGTATAGCGGAAAGTCACACCTGCACGGTTTAAGTAATCAATATAAGTTTTAAGTTGTGCAGGGATACCTAAGTTGTACATTGGTACGGCAAATACAAGCACATCACTGTTATTCACTTCACCAATCAATTTGTTAGATAAATCAAGTGCTGCACGTTGAGCATCATTTTGCGGTTCATCACGTGTACCTGATGCCGCATTTAAATCATAATAAGGAAGTGGATTTACCCCAAAATCGTGTTCAGTCACGTTCGCTGTGATTTTAGATTTAAGGTAATCAACTAATTTGTTTGAAGTGGAATTATCGGCAAGAATACTTGATTTGATCACTAATACATTTTTCATTAAAAACTCCGGATATCGAAAATACGATTGAATAACTGTGTTAGTTTATCTGAATATAAAAAGAAATAAAGTAGAGAAAAGTGAAAAGAGTGTTTATTAAAATGAAATAATATATCAATTTGCAAAATATTAAATTGTTCTGACCGCTTATAAAACACAAGCTCAAGTATTTACTTGAGCTTGTATATAAAAAGCGTTTACTACTCTTTTTTCATTTCAGACGCAAACAGATAAGCACCTACAAAGATTCTGGTTAAAGTATCTAATAAGTAAGCCTCACTAATACCCTCCTCAACATCCAGATCATCTTTCAAAGCAAGATCACCATCTTTATCAATATAAGCAGTTAAAAATCTTTTTGTTGCATTCCATTTATTGACACTTTCAATGAAGTATTATCGCCATCAAAATACATCCTAAAAGTTAAAGAGCCATTGTCACGTTGATTATAAATTACCAGCTTTATCCCAGAGTCGCTGGTAATTCTAATCTTTCCTTTTTCAATCAGCTCAACTGTTGGATGTTTTTTCTTCACAATATCAATCAATTGTTGATCAGAAAACTTAGTATAAACTTCCACCATTTTGGTTTCTGCATAAGCTGTTGTAGAAACGAGCGTAGTGGTAATCAACATGGCAAAAAACATTGATAGAAAATAAGCTGGCGTTTTGAGGTATTTATAAATTTTCATAAACACCCCCACCATTTTCTAACTGACGATAGAGATTGAGAGAAAGTTTATCCCTTGTTTGAGCGGCAATATCTGTTTCGTAAAGTTGCTTATCAACAGGATTGCTTAAATCATATTGGTAGTAGGTTCCACTTAATCCTTTATAAGCAAACATACCGTTTTCATCTGTTCTTTAATCATAAATGTACCTTCATAGTAATGCTAAATGTTTTGGCAGAGATGATTTTAGTTCATTACGCAAGTAATGAACTAAATAATGCTAGCATTATTGAAAATTTTGATTAAAAAATGGTAATAAGCGGTAAGATATAAGAAGAATTTTGAAAAAACAAAAGCCCGATAAATCTATCGGGCTTTTTAAGTCAATGTAGAATTATTCTGCTGCTTGTTCAGCTGCAACTTCAGGACGATCAACTAACTCAATGTAAGCCATTGGTGCGTTGTCACCTGCACGGAAACCACATTTTAAGATACGAGTATAACCACCCGCACGGTTTGCAAAACGTGGACCTAATTCATTGAATAATTTAGCAACGGTTTCGATGTTGCGAGTACGAGCAAAAGCTAAACGACGATTAGCAACGCTATCTACTTTTGCTAAAGTAATTAATGGTTCAACTACACGACGTAATTCTTTTGCTTTTGGCAATGTTGTCTTGATGATTTCGTGACTAACTAATGCACTTGCTAAATTACGGAACAACGCCTGACGATGGCTGCTGTTACGGTTTAGTTGACGTCCACTCTTACGATGGCGCATAACCTTATTCCTTCTAAGAAAATCTAAACCTAAAATTAGTCTTCAGCAATACTTGCTGGAGGCCAATTCTCAAGGCGCATACCGAGTGATAAGCCACGAGAAGCGAGAACATCTTTAATTTCAGTAAGTGATTTCTTACCAAGATTAGGTGTTTTTAATAACTCAACTTCTGTACGTTGTACTAAATCACCGATATAGTGAATTGTCTCTGCTTTCAAACAGTTAGCAGAACGAACTGTCAGCTCTAAGTCATCTACTGGACGAAGAAGAATTGGATCAAATTCCGGTTTCTCTTCTTTCACTTCTGGCTGACGAACATCACGCAAATCAACGAATGCAGCGAGTTGCTCTGCTAAAATCGTTGCAGCACGGCGGATGGCTTCTTCTGGATCTAATGTTCCGTTAGTTTCCATCTCGATAACGAGCTTATCTAAGTCTGTGCGTTGTTCAACACGAGCAGCTTCAACATTGTAAGCAATGCGATCTACCGGGCTAAAACGTGCATCGACTAATAAGCGACCGATTGGACGATCGTCGTCTTGTGTATGTACACGAGCAGATGCTGGTACATAACCACGACCACGTTGTACACGGATACGCATACTAATTGATGCGTTTTTATCCGTTAAGTTACAAATAACGTGATCTGGATTCACAATTTCAACATCACCATCGTGAGTAATGTCTGCTGCAGTTACAGGGCCAATCCCAGATTTAGTGAGTGTCAAAATAATATCATCTTTATTTTGCACTTTTACCGCTAGACCTTTAAGGTTTAACAATACCTCAAGAATATCTTCTTGTACGCCTTCTTTGCTGCTGTATTCGTGTAATACACCATCAATTTCTACTTCTGTAACTGCACAACCAGGCATAGATGAAAGTAAAATGCGACGAAGTGCGTTACCTAAAGTGTGGCCGAAACCACGTTCTAACGGCTCTAAGGTCACTTTTGCGTGAGTTGAACTAATTTGTTCAATATTCACTAAGTGTGGCTTTAAAAATTCTGTTACAGAACCCTGCATTTTATCCTCTCTTTGCTTTTAAGCTTAACTATTATTTAGAGTAAAGCTCAACGATCAGATGTTCATTAATATCTGCTGATAGATCAGAACGCTCAGGAGTACGTTTAAATACGCCTTCCATTTTAGTTGCATCAACTTCTAACCAAGTTGGTTTTTCACGTTGAGTAGCTAACTCTAATGATGCTTTGATACGTGCTTGTTTTTTAGATTTCTCACGAACAGCAATCACATCATCAACAGAAACTTGGTATGAAGGAATGTTTACAACACGACCATTTACCACGATAGATTTGTGGCTTACTAACTGACGTGCTTCAGCACGAGTAGCTGCAAAACCCATACGGTAAACAACGTTGTCTAAACGACCTTCTAACAATACTAATAAGTTCTCACCGGTATTGCCTTTTAAGCGGTTAGCTTCTTTATAGTAGTTACGGAACTGACGTTCTAAAATACCATAGATACGGCGAACTTTTTGTTTCTCGCGTAACTGACTACCATAGTCAGATAAACGAGGCTTACGAGCACCGTGTTGACCTGGTGCTGTATCAATTTTACATTTTGACTCGATCGCGCGAACACCTGATTTAAGGAATAAATCGGTACCTTCACGACGGCTTAGCTTGAGTTTTGGACCCAAATATCTTGCCATTTTCTTTCTCCAATTATCCTAACGTCAATTACACACGACGTTTTTTCGGTGGACGACAACCGTTATGTGGAATCGGAGTCACATCTGTAATGTTCGTGATACGGAAACCCGCTGCGTTTAATGCACGGATTGTTGATTCACGACCTGGACCCGGACCTTTAACCATAACTTCTAAATTCTTTAAACCAAACTCTTTAACCATTTCTGCACAACGCTCTGCAGCAACTTGAGCAGCGAATGGAGTTGATTTACGAGAACCACGGAAACCTGAACCACCCGCAGTTGCCCAAGCTAGAGCATTACCTTGACGGTCAGTAATGGTTACGATTGTATTATTGAAAGATGCGTGGATATGAGCTACGCCATCTACGATCTGTTTTTTTACACGTTTACGTGCACGAACTGGTGTTTTAGCCATTATTTATCTACTCCGATTATTTTTTGATCGGTTTGCGTGGACCCTTACGAGTACGCGCATTAGTCTTAGTACGTTGACCACGTACTGGTAAACTACGACGATGACGTAAACCACGGTAGCAACCTAGGTCTAAAAGACGTTTGATGCTTAAAGTTACTTCACGACGTAAATCACCTTCGACAGTAAATTTACCAACTTCTTCACGCAGTTTTTCAATCTGCTCTTCAGACAATTCTCTGATCTTCACATCTTCAGCAATACCCGTTGCAGCGCAGATCGCTTTTGCACGAGTTTTACCGATGCCATAAATAGCAGTCAGTGCGATTACGGTGTGTTTTTGATCAGGAATGTTAATGCCTGCAATACGGGCCACTATGCACTCCTATTTAACTAAAGTTATTGATATGCTGATCTTGAAAAGCCCGTTTCAGGATACTCAAACAGCATATCAGGACGAAATGAGCTGAGCAGTATAACTGCTCAGCAGGTTCTTTGCAAGAAATAATGTCAATTAACCTTGACGTTGTTTATGTTTAGGGTCGCTACAAATTACGCGTACAACACCTTCACGTTTAACAACTTTGCAGTTACGACACATTCTTTTAACTGAAGCACGAACTTTCATTGCTTATCCTTTTGATCTAAGGGCTTATTGCCCTAAGCCTTTCAAATTGGCTTTCTTCAACACAGAATCATACTGTAAAGACATTAGATGACTTTGAACCTGTGCGATGAAATCCATAATAACAACCACAACGATCAATAATGAAGTACCACCTAATTGGAAAGATACTTTCCATAATGATGTTATGATATAAGGAACCAAACAAACAAAGGTAATATATAACGCACCAATTAAGGTTAAACGTGTCATTACTTTATCGATATAACGAGATGTTTGCTCGCCTGGTCGATAACCTGGTACAAATGCACCTGATTTTTTCAAATTATCCGCTGTATCACGAGGATTATATTGCATTCCTGTATAAAAGAATGCAAAGAAGATTACAGCCATTGTAAATAATACAATATAGAGTGGCTGACCTGGTTGTAATAACTGTGATAAATCAAATAACCATTCAAAACCTTCGCTTGTTCCGAACCATTGTGCAATGGTTGCTGGGAATAAAATAATACTTGAAGCGAAGATTGCTGGGATTACACCAGCCATATTTACTTTCAACGGCAAATGAGATTGTCTTGCAGGTGCCATCATTCTTCCCTGCTGGCGACTTGCATAGTTTACAACAATTCTTCTTTGTCCACGTTCCACGAAGACAACAAAATATGTTACAGCAAATGCAACTACAGCTATTAGTAATAACACTAATAATGAAATCTCACCTTGGCGAGATTGTTCAATAGTTTGCCCGATTACTGATGGAAGATCAGCAACAATCCCTGCAAAAATAATTAACGAAATACCATTACCAATGCCACGTTCAGTGATTTGCTCACCTAACCACATCAGGAACATAGTACCTGTTACTAAACTAATTACAGAAGTTACATAGAACAGCATATTTGGATTAGGAACTAATCCGGCTAGCATATTCGGCAGGGCTAATGAAATACCAATAGACTGAATAAATGCTAATAACAACGTAGCATAACGTGTATATTTGCTAATTTTACGACGCCCTGCTTCGCCTTCTTTTTTCAACTCGGCAAGTGCTGGGTGTACCGCTGTCAATAATTGAATAATGATTGACGCTGAAATATAGGGCATAATCCCTAACGCAAATATAGAAGCTCTACTTAAAGCACCACCAGAGAACATATTGAACATATCAATGATGGTGCCTTGCTGTTGTCGTACTAGCTCGGATAATACAGAAGCATCAATACCAGGAACAGGAATAAAAGAACCGATACGGAAAACGATTAAAGCACCTAAAACAAACAATAATCGTGATTTTAATTCACCAGTCCCTTTTTGGGTATTACCTTGATATCCTGGTTGTTTAGCCATTTATTATTCCTCGATAGAACCACCAGCAGCTTCGATAGCAGCTTTTGCACCTTTAGTCACGCCTAAGCCTTTAACCACTACTGCTTTTTCAACTTTACCTGAAAGAATTACTTTTGCAGATAAAATATCTTTTGTGATTACGTTTGCTGCTTTTAACGCATCTAAAGTAACAACATTACCATCTACTTTTGCTAAGTCACTTAAACGGATTTCAGCTACGTGTAATGCTTTAAGAGAAGTAAAACCAAATTTTGGTAAACGACGGTATAAAGGCATTTGACCACCCTCGAAACCACGACGAACACCGCCGCCTGTACGAGATTTTTGACCTTTATGACCACGACCACCAGTTTTACCTAAACCAGAACCAATACCGCGACCTAAACGTTTTGCACTGTGTTTAGCACCTTCAGCTGGAGAAAGAGAATTTAAACGCATTCTATTATTCCTCCACTTTAACCATATATGAAACTTGATTGATCATACCACGTACTGCTGGAGTATCTTCTAACTCTACGGTATGACGAATATGACGAAGACCTAAGCCTTTCAACGTTGCTTTATGCTTCGGTAAACGAGCGATAGAGCTACGAGTTTGAGTTACTTTAATAGTTTTAGCCATATTCAATTACCCCAAAATTTCTTCAACGGTTTTGCCACGTTTTGCAGCAACCATTTCTGGTGATTTCATATTTGCTAGTGCATCAATTGTTGCACGAACAACGTTTATTGGGTTAGTTGAACCGTACGCTTTAGAAAGTACGTTGTGAACACCTGCAACTTCTAATACTGCACGCATTGCACCACCTGCGATGATACCTGTACCTTCGCTAGCTGGTTGCATAAACACGCGTGAACCAGTGTGAGAACCTTTAACAGGGTGTTGTAATGTACCTTCGTTTAACGCTACATTAACCATATTGCGACGAGCTTTTTCCATCGCTTTTTGGATTGCTGCCGGAACTTCACGAGCTTTACCGTAACCAAAACCTACACGACCGTTACCATCTCCCACCACTGTTAAAGCAGTGAAACTCATAATACGACCACCTTTTACGGTTTTAGATACACGGTTAACCGCGATTAGCTTTTCCTGCAGTTCACCAGCTTGTTTTTCGATGTTTGACATCTCAAATTCCTCTATTAGAACTGAAGACCAGCTTCACGAGCAGCATCTGCTAATGATTGCACACGACCGTGGTATTTGAAACCTGAACGGTCAAATGCAACTGCTTTAATACCTTTTTCTAAAGCACGTTCAGCAACGATTTTACCAACGACTGCTGCCGCTTCTTTATTACCAGTATATTTAACTTGCTCTTTAATTACTTTCTCAACAGTTGAAGCTGCTGCTAAAACTTCTGAGCCATTCGGTGCAATCACCTGCGCATAGATATGGCGAGGTGTGCGATGCACAACTAAACGTGTTGCACCTTGCTCTCTCATTAAATGACGTGCACGGCTTGCACGACGGATACGAGCTACTTTCTTATCCATAGTGTTACCTTACTTTACTTTTTCTTCGCTTCTTTAATACGTACAACTTCATCAGCGTAACGTACACCTTTACCTTTATAAGGCTCTGGTTTGCGGTATGCACGAATATCAGCTGCCACTTGACCGATTAACTGTTTGTCCGCAGACTTAAGAATAATCTCAGTTTGTGATGGACATTCACCAGTTACACCTGCTGGCAACTCATGTTCAACCGAGTGTGAGAAACCTAAATTTAATGCAACAGTGTTGCCTTTCATTTGAGCTCTGTAACCAACACCCACTAATTGCAATTTCTTAGTAAAGCCTTCAGTAACACCGATAACCATTGCATTAACGAGGGCACGAGCTGTACCTGCTTGCGCATCTGCATTAACGATACCCGCTTTTGGAGCGAATGTTAAAGTATCAGCTTCGTATTTTACTTCAACTGCATTGTGAATTTCGCGAGACAACTCGCCATTTTTACCTTTTACTGTTAATAGCTGACCATTCAAAGTAACTTGAACGCCGGCAGGAACAGCGACAGGTGCTTTTGCAACACGAGACATTTTTCCTACCTCACTATTATGCTACGTAACAGATAATTTCACCGCCGAGGCTCGCTTGACGTGCTGCACGGTCGGTCATTACACCTTTAGATGTAGAAACCACTGCGATACCTAAACCACCCATTACTTTTGGTAACTCGTCTTTACGTTTATAAATACGAAGACCTGGACGGCTTACGCGTTGGATACTTTCTACAACTGGTTTGTTTTGGAAATATTTTAAAGTGATTTCCAATTCAGGTTTTGAACCTTCAACAACTTTGAAGCTCTCAACATAACCTTCTTCAGCTAAAACGCTTGCAATAGCAACTTTTAACTTAGATGAAGGCATACTGATTGCAACTTTATTCGCAGCTTGACCGTTACGAATACGGGTCAGCATATCTGCGATTGGATCTTGCATGCTCATGTATTTACTCCCATGATTCCAAATTAAAAGAGGTTATTACCAGCTTGCTTTCTTAAGGCCTGGAATTTCACCGCGCATTGCAGCTTCACGCACCTTAATACGGCTTAAACCAAACTTACGAAGTACACCGTGTGGACGACCAGTTTGGCGGCAACGGTTACGCTGACGGATTGGACTAGAATCGCGTGGAAGTGTTTGTAATTTTAACACTGCTGCCCAACGATCTTCGTCTGAAGAATTTACATCAGAAATAATTTTCTTTAACTCTTCACGTTTAGCGTAGAATTTATCAGCTAATTTCGCACGTTTTACGTCACGTGCAATCATTGATTGTTTTGCCACGATAACCTACCTTATTTACGGAATGGGAAATTGAAAGCCGCTAATAAAGCTTGACCTTCTTCATCAGTTTTCGCTGTAGTGGTAATAGTAATATCTAAACCACGAACACGATCTACTTTATCGTAGTCGATTTCAGGGAAAATGATTTGTTCACGAACACCCATACTGTAATTACCACGACCGTCGAATGATTTCGCGTTTAAACCGCGGAAGTCACGGATACGTGGAACAGCGATAGTAATCAATCTTTCAAAGAATTCCCACATACGTTCACCACGTAGGGTTACTTTGCATCCGATTGGATATCCCTGACGGATTTTAAAGCCTGCAACAGATTTGCGTGCTTTTGTAATTAAAGGTTTTTGACCGCTGATTGCTGTTAAATCTGCTACTGCGTTGTCTAACAGTTTTTTGTCGGTCAATGCTTCACCCACACCCATATTCAGGGTTATCTTTTCGATTCGTGGGACTTGCATGACAGATGAGTAGTTGAATTTTGCTTTTAATTCATTAACTACTGTATCTCTGTAGTAATCATGCAGTTTCGCCATCGCATTACTCCAGTTAATTAAATTGTTTTCTCGTTAGATTTGAAGAAACGGACTTTTTTGCCATCTTCGAATCTAAATCCTACACGGTCAGCTTTATTTGTTTCTGGGTTGAAAATCGCAACGTTTGACGCATCAATCGCAGCTTCTTTCTTCACTAAACCGCCAGCTTTGCCTAAAGCAGGAACTGGTTTTTCGTGTTTAGTGATAATGTTGATACCCTCAACAACCACTTTACCGTTTGGTAACACTTTAGTTACCTTACCACGTTTGCCCTTGTCTTTACCAGCAAGAACAATTACTTCATCGTTTTGACGGATTTTTGCAGCCATTACATTCTCTCCTTATAGTACTTCTGGAGCTAAAGAAATGATCTTCATAAACTTCTCAGAACGAAGTTCACGCGTCACAGGTCCAAAAATACGAGTACCGATTGGTTGCTCAGTGTTATTGTTTAAAATTACACAAGCATTGCCATCGAAACGAATAACTGCGCCATCTGGGCGACGAACACCCTTCTTGGTGCGCACAACAACTGCTTTTAACACATCACCTTTTTTAACTTTACCGCGTGGAATTGCTTCTTTCACAGTAACTTTGATGATATCGCCGATAGCAGCGTAACGACGGTGCGATCCACCTAGAACCTTGATACACATTACGCTACGAGCCCCTGAGTTATCAGCAACATCCAGCATAGTCTGTTCTTGGATCATATTAGTGCTCCGTTAAAATAAAAAACACCCTTTCGGGACGAACCTATTTACCCTATGCAAATAGGTTGCGGATTATATCGCAATTAGCGTAATAAGATCAACTGGATTTTATTAGAATGCATTAGAGAGTAGGAGTTCTCCTCATTCACTACTTTAAAAAAGTATTAGGATTAATAATCATTGGCGCAACTATTTTACATGAATAAAAACAACCAAATTTTGTGACCCATCTCTCAATAACATCGCGGAAGACTAGGCATTTTTGATATTCTATGATTAAAATGCACTTATTTATTTTATCGAAGCAGGCTTTATGAAAGTATCTTCCATTGCTATTTTAGTCAGTTTATTGAGTTTAAATTGTTGGGCGAATGATGAAATTGTTCGTTCCCAACAAGAAAACCAACACCAATTACAACAAATCCAACAACATCAACAATCTCGTTGGGTTTCCCAACATCAATTCCAAAGCCAGACTAAAGCACAGGATAACAGTACGGCAACCGAACATTATTGCTTACGTTACAATAGGTTACAGATAACGGGTGTAACTTTAATCGATCCCCTTTCATTTCAGCCATTGCCCTACGAATGTTTAAATGAAAACCGCCTTAATCAACTTAGCCGAGATTTAACGCAAGCCTATTTGGATAAGGGCTATATTCACAATCCATTTCAATTTGAAGATGATGGTTCGAAAACGCTGATTTTACGAGTAACCGAAGGCAAAGTGGCTAAATTGACGGGGGGAAGTTCGCAAGTAAACTTAGCCATGCTGTTTCCTAACATTGTAGGTCAACCATTAAATATCAAAGAATTAGATCAGGGGCTAGATCAAGCGAATCGTTTGAGTAGCAATCAAGTTTCTGTCGATGTATTACCTGCCAAAATGGCGAGATCGAACTCTCTTTTGTCAATAATCCCTCGCCTGCTGTTTCCGGTTATATTGGTGTAGATAATTTTGCTTCACGCCAATATCATCGTTGGCAAAGCCGTTTCGGGTTAAATGTAGATAGCCCATTTGGATTGTCAGATAGCCTTTATTTGGGCGGAAGCCACACGTTAAAATCGACACTGGAATTTAATCGCTCTGCAATTTTATATTATTCCGTACCTTATGGGCGTTGGACCTTTAACAGCTTTGGTTCTGTTTCGCAATTTCGCCGACAAATTCCGTTGGTTTATCATAATGTCGAGCAAAAAGGTCGAACGTGGCAGGCTGGGGTGGAAGTTGATTATGTTGCTCATCGAGGGGCAAACCATATTTCCACAATTTCTGCACAAGTAGAACATCTGAATAGTAAAAGTCGTTTTGAGGACAGTGTGATCGAGTTACAAAGCCCTAAATCGAGCGTTGCACAATTCTCTTTTAACCACTTACAGCTACTGTCGCAAGGTTCGTTGATCTTTAACCTTGATTATCGTCGGGGATTGGCTTGGTGGAATGCGATTAAAAATCAAGGACGAGATCAGCCTGAAGGGCAATTCCAAAAATGGAGTGGCGATGTACAGTTGAGTTACTTTCATTTGTTAGGTTCGCAAAAATTCCGCCAATCTCACCGCTTGTTTGGTCAGTATAGTTCAAATTATTTGCCAGCCACAGAACAAGCGGATTTATTAGGACGATATGCAGTAAGAGGCTTCCAAGATTTATCGCTCTCGGCAGAAAAAAGCCTTGTTATGCAAAATACGTTAAGTTGGTTAAATAACTATCGATCTTTACAAATAGAGCCTTACGCCTTGTTTGATCTGGGGGTACAGAAAAATAGCAGTGATAACGCTCATAGCCAACGTGCTTTCGGCTATGGTGCTGGACTTCAGTTAGCTAAAACTACGTGGAAGTCGGATATTCAATGGGTTAAAGGCAAAATGCAACGAGAAAAAACACAGATGTGGGAAAAAGAACAAAGACGGCAAATTAACCGTTCAGGTGGAAGAGGCAAAAGGAAAAGTACTCGATGGTCGTGTTGTAGGCAGTATGCAAGCGGAGAGAATCCGTATCCATTCTACCGACAATCGTGCCACACTTAATGTTGAAGCGGCGGATATCAAGGCAAAAGATGTTTTAGTTCAAGCTGGCAATGCAAATGTTCAGGGGAAAGTGACCGCTAGCACCCACTGTCAACATAACCACTACACTGCAGACAAAAACGTTAAAGTAGAAGAGTACCGTTCCGGCAAAAATGAAAAATATCAAGCAACCAAAATCCAAGCGGATAATCTTGTTGTCGATGTGGATAACCGTTTAAATGTTTCTGGGGCAGATATTCAAGCGAAACAAGCGAGTATCATCGGTGGTCAAACCCATTTTGGTACACAAATCACAACGAACGAAAGTAACGCACGTAAACATCAATCTAAAGGTCTTTGGTTCCGTGAAGAAACCGATAAAACTAAAGCTCAAACTGTTCACCGTACCACTGTGACTGCAGATAAACTCAATGTGGTAGCAACAAAAGGTCAAGTAACGGGGAATGCGGTTAAATTAGCAGGGCAAGATGCTTTTGTTTATGGTGATAAAGGCGTTGCATTAAAAGGTGTTACACAAACAACACAAGCTGAAGCGACAAGCAAATTTAAAAATGAAACTGCCCGCTTGCGTACAGGTTCTAGTTCACAAACAGCCAATACCCAAGCGTTAGTGGCAAGTGAATTACAATTTAAAAACCTTAGCGTAGGTGGCAACGATGTACATTTGAGTGCGGTGAAAGGTCAAATTGACGGTCAACTCTTTGTGCAAAATAAAGGTAAAGCTGAATTTGTCAGCCAAGCGACCAAAAACACTTACAACTGATTTCAACAAAAGGCATTAACGTGATTGGTAGTAAAGTGCAAGCGGTGAATACTTTAGGGGTTTATGCACCAACCGTTGAAGTGATTGGGGCGAAAAACCAAAGTTTATCAATGAAAGAAGAAGCTGGATTTGGTATTTCCGCAAAAGGCGATAAGCCAAAAGTGAACTTTAATACCGAAGCGGCACTACGTGGTGTTATCACATCACTGATCAAAGGCGAATCAGTAAACGCACTTAATGTTGTTAAAGGCAATACTAAATTTGAAGCACAAGGCAGCATTACCTTAGGCATTTATAACCACAAACAACAGAATAGCCAAACACAAACTGCACAAGCGAGCCAATTAAGTGCGAAACAAAACCTCACTTTAGAGGCAGAGCGTATTCAACATCAAGGTTCACAACTTTCTGCAGGCAATAACATTGCACAAGGTGCAGAACATATCGAACATTCTGTGGCAACGAACTCACAAAATGATCGCACCAAAAATGTGGACGTAGGATTGTCGGTCGCTTCATCGATCAACAAAGATAAAGCGATCAGCAGTTCTGTCACCTTATCTGCTTCAGGTGGTCGTGAAAACAGCCAAAGCACCACAGCACAAGCAACGACTCTCAATGCTGGCAATAGCATTGTGATCAACGGTCAAACCTTGCAAGATACTGCAACACAATATCAAGCTGGTGGCGATTTAACCCTTAACTCTCAACAACATAACTTACAAGCAGCCGTAAATAGTAGCAGTAAAGATACAATGAAGGCAGGGGTAAATATCGGCGTTAGTGGCAACACGAGCGACCTCAAAACCGTTAATCTGAAAGTGAATGTAGGTGCAAATTACCAACAAAATCAGACCGCTTCTGAGCAAGCTCAAAAAGCCTCTTTAACTGCGAATAACATTGCGGTAAATACAAACACGCTTTACAGCCAAGCGGATATGAAAGCAGATGGCAACATTAACGTGGTGGCGAAAGAGAGTGCAACCTTTGCTCAAGCAACGAATAAAGAGCAACAAAATGGCGTAGGCTTTAAAGCAGATCTTGGCGTAGGGGCATTAGTCGTTCCTGCCGCAAGTGCTGCTATTCCAAGCGTTGATGCAAGTGTTTCAGTAAATGCCGTAAATGGTCGCACACAAGATGCGGTTACCGCTAAAGTTGAAGGGCAATCAATCACCATTCAAAGCGGTAAAAATACGCTAGTACAAGGCACAAGTTTGGCGGCGGACAACATCAACTTAAGCGGTGAGACCGTCAATGTTGTGGCAGCGAAAAGCGATAAACAACTCACTGATGTTGCAGTGGGTACGGCAATATCCTTAGGTAAAGGTGCATCAAGTTTAGGCTTAAATGCGAACTTGAAAGTACATCATGAAGTTTCTAATAGCCATACTGCAAGTCAAGTTACCGCTCAAAATCTGAATATTCAAAGCAGAAATGACATTACCCTTACTGGCGTACAAGCAGATGCGAAAAATGTGACCCTAAACAGTGGCAATGGCAACCTTGCTTTAACCGCTTTACAGGATAATGTGAAGAAAACAGGCGTAGGTGCAACACTCTCATTAAATGGTGGTGTAGCAGAACAAAAATGGACACCAAATGGCGGCAGTGCTTCCCTTGATGTGAATGTTATTCGCAATCAAACCCACACAAGTACCGTAGTTAATAGTGAAACTGCGAACCTCAATGTAGGTGGTAATGCACTCTTAACAGGTAGTGCATTAAATGCGGACACTGTTTCTGGTACTGTGACAGGCGACTTAATCAGCAAAGGACTTGTGAATAAAGTCAGCGAAACAAGTGTGAGCGTTTCTGCAAGTTAAACCAATCCAACATAACCATCATTAAATAAGTAAGATAAATTAGGGAAAAATTGAATTAAACGGAATAATGTGAAATAAAAAATGAAAAGGCATTACACATAGAGAAATAAAAAACTCAGCCGAGAGCCTCTCCCACAATTTGTGTAAATACCTGTTTCTGAGATAATACATTCAGACACAGGTATTTTATTATGAACGAAAAACAACTTCACGCCTTGGAAGCGGAATTTGCCAAAAACCTAAAAACACCGGAAGACCTCAATCAATTTTCACGGATGCTCAAGAAAATCACCGTCGAGGCTGCGTTAAATGGTGAACTGACCGACCATCTTGGTTATCTAAAACGAAGATTCAGCTTTGCATTGTGCATTTAGTGCGTAACAGCTTGAAATTCGTTTCGTGGAAAGATTACAAAGCCGTCACCGCAGATTTAAAGCAGGTTTATCAAGCCCCGACGGAAGCACAGGCTCGCGAAAATCTGACCGCACTTTCGCAAAAATGGCAGGCAAAATACCCGCTTGTGGCGAAAGGCTGGGAAGATAACTGGGCAAATATTGCCACATTTTTTGATTATCCGGCTGATATTCGTAAAGCGATTTATACCACGAATGCCGTGGAATCGCTTAATAGCGTGATTCGTCGCGTGATTAAAAAACGAAATGTATTCCCGACGGATGATTCAGTTTTCAAAGTGATTTGGCTTGCGATTAAAGATGCATCAAAAAAATGGACAATGCCGATTCAGAACTGGAAACTGGCGATGAATCGATTTATGATTGATTTTGGTGATCGCTTAGACGATCACCGTTAAGTTGAAATGGGTGTTTACACAGAATTTGGGATAGGGTCCTACCTGGGTTTGCTGCGGCTGTTGCCGAATCCGCTTTAGCTGGTACATTCTTATTGTTGTACGCAGTCACATTAACCTGAGTATTATCCATCACCTCAAAGGCTTTTAACGTGATTTCACCTGTTTCAGGATTAATCTCTGCCACAGTAGATGGGACATCATACTGCTCAGTCACTTTAACTTTCTGACCGTCAGCACCATCTTGTTCCACTTCTCTCGTTAATTTTTCAAAAGACCATTTGCCAGTTTGGGTATTTTTCGTCGCAACTAATTTACCATCCGCTACTTGAGTTGAAGCGTCTGCTGTTGGCTTATCTTCACTATTTTCAGCTTTCTCTTTCACATAGCTTACTTCAAGACGGACATTATCTGTGTCTGCTGGTGTAGTGGTTTGCCCTGGCTTAATGATTAAGCCGCCAACATTTGCATCTACGCCTTGTGTAATGGTTGGTTTATCTGTTGTATCCGGTGTTGTATCCGTTTTTGGCGGTTTCACTGGTTCACCAGAACCCGATGTTGCACCATTGCCATCCTTGGTTTCAACATAGATACCATTATTCTCTCCTACCTTTTCCGCAGGAACCGTAACTTTACCCGTGTTAGGATCTACCACCATTCCATCTGGTAAGCCTTGACCTGTCCATTGACCATCTTCACCCTTCACAACCTTACCAATAGATTGTGCTTCACCTTCACCCTCAAGCGGTTTTTTGAAGATTTCATACTCCTTAGTATCACCACCAGGAATGATCGTGCCATCAGGCGTTACTGTTGCAGGATCTGCCGTAGGCGTTGGATCTGCCTTAACTGGCTGTTCTGCAGGCGGTTCACTACGGTTAGATTTTGCATCAATACCTACGGCGGTAACGTTGCTATTCTCTTTTAAGCCTGATTTATCAAGGGTTAATTCGCCTGTTTCTGGGTTCAGTTTAACTTTCACGCCATTGATAAGCATGGTATTTGGATCACCATCATTATCTTCAGTAAGATTTTGTTGGTTCTCACTGAATTTCCAGACTTTAACCTTAGCCGTTTGCGTGGCTTGACCATCTTCTGCGGTAAAGGAAATATCTTTTTCTGCCTGCTCAATGGTAACTGTCGTTTTCTCGTTGTTAGCGCTGTCTTTCTTCTCAAAAGACACTTCCAACTTAGTATTATCACCATGAGGACGAGCGACCATATCACCATTACTGAGCTGTTCAAGAGAAGGTTTATCTGCAACAACGTCTTGATCTTGACGGAGATCGCTGCCTACGGTAATTGATGTATTAGAGGTGACTCGATCTGGTTGACCATTTGCCCCTTGTGTTTTTTCAACCGCATCTTTACCTTCTGCTGGCAATCCTAACGCATTGTAGCCTTTGGCAGTCACAGGGGAGTCATCCTTAACCGCATTTGCGTTAAGGGTAATCTTGCCTGTGTTCGGATCAATAGTTGCAATACCAGCATCTTTAGCAGAAACAAGTCCAACACCCTGTGGATTGCTAGGGTTTTCGCCGTTGTCTGCCAGTGCTGTTTGTGCTTGTTGTAACTTCTCATAATCTGCTTTGGTTGCAGCAAAGAGTTCCCAAACACCATTAACTTTCTGAGCCACTAACACCATATCTATATCTTCATTGACTGATGCACCATCCTGAGATTTCACTGTTGGGATAGGCTGATTATTGGTGTTGGTTGAATCTCCCAGCATCGCTGTCGGAGTCATGGTGTAGCCTTTGAAGGACACAACAACTTTCTCATTATCCCCTTGCGGTTCAATGATTGCAGTACCTTGTTGATAGGTATTACCCTTACCTTTCACCAAATGAGGTGCATCAGCTTCTTTCGGTGTAGTATCATCTACCAACGCCTTAATCTTGGCTTCCTGTACGGTTGTCAATCTAGTGCTGTTTTCTGTTGTATCACTAGTTTCATAAGGTTTGTTTGATGCTACTGATTCATTTCCAACAGTCTTATAACCAATCGCTTCTGCTTCCGAACCATCCTTCACTTTCGGACCTTTAACAATTACAGTACCGTCTTCTTTGATGATATAGTCGTCCTTAGCAGGTTTTTTATCTGCATCAGTCGGATGTGTTTCATCCAACACCCACTTACCTTGCTCAAGATCTTTCTTCACAGCAATTTCTTTATCCTGACCGCTATTATCCTTATACTTCACAACCATTCTGTCGTTATCACCACCCGGTTTCGCTACGATGTCGCCGGAGTTTGGTTGGTCGTTTTGAACGCCGTTAACTGCCTCTGTTCTGCCCGCAGTGATTGTCGGTACGTCTGTGCGAACTTTGCTGTATTCAGGCTCATTGGCTGTTGCGTCTGTAGGTCCTTTGTTCAGTTCTTTAGTTTCTGCAGCGTTTTGTTTGTACTGTGGCAACAAATTTATCCCCAACGGCTAATGGAGTTGCTGTAGATTCGCTAATATCAAACTTGAACTTACCGCTTGTTACCGTTGTTTCTGCAATTGGTTGTCCGTTAGTTTGACCTTCTTTGTAGAGGTAAACTTTGGTTCCATCTGCTTCTGTGCTTGTTCCTTCAATGATGACACGCTCAGGATCTTTGTCTGCCGTTGTTGATGTATCAATCGCCTTGATTGAGGTAATCACTGGCTTATCTGATTTCACATCAAACGGAGCATCTTTCTTGCTGGTTTCACTTTCTGCAGATGTGCGTCCTGCTACATCGGTCGTGGTTGCACTGACAGATATTTTATCTGCTACTTTGTCTTCAGGAATCGTTACACTGACTTTGCCACTTTGATCAGTGGTTGGGGTGAGTTTAAGTGAATCTTTTTCATCTTGAACCCAGTTTCCGCCAGTATAGGTGTAAGTCAATGTTGTCGGTGTACCCGCTGTTCCATTTTCAAGCTCTGGGGTGTAGTTGATGGTGACTTTATCCCTTTCAACAATTGGCTTTTCCCCTGTTGCTGCTGGGAATTCGATCTTCACATAACCCTCATTATATGAAGGTGGTGCAGAATGCATTGTTTTATAAGGGATATTGGTAGAGATGTGGTGTTTTATTTATTGTATTTTCTTTTGCTATAATACGGTTTCCCATGTTTTTTTGAAGTGGTTTAATTCATGTTAAATTTTGAAAATTTACCTTCTCTTCTTACAGGAAAGAGCAGACAGCATTTGGTTGCCTTACCAAACAAATTATCTGATCAGCATGCATTACAATCTGAAGTAGTAAAAGCATTTTTGCATTTACAAGATGCCGCACTGAAAGCAGGTTTTAATTTACAACCTGCAAGTACTTATCGGGATTTTGAACGACAAAAATGGATTTGGAATACAAAATTCAATGGTGAAAATAAAGTTCATGATGATCATGGTAAAGCTATCATATTAACTGGATTAGATGATTGGGACAAATGTCAAGCTATCCTGCGTTGGTCCGCAGTGCCAGGGGCTAGCCGTCACCATTGGGGAACAGAAATTGATATTTTTGATCCTACTTTACTTCCTGAAGGAAAAAAGCTCATGTTGGAACCGTGGGAATATCAGACAGGAGGCTATTTTCAACATTTAACGAATTGGTTATTAGTCAATGCCGAACGTTTTGGTTTTTATTTCCCTTTTATGGAAGCTAATAATAAGTTTATTGGTCTAGAACCATGGCATATGAGCTATTTCCCTATTTCGGAACAATATGAGCGATTACTGTCCCCAGAGATGTTGCAAATGGCTTGGCAAGGCGAGAATATCGCTGGTGTAAATAGTTTGAATGAGCATATTTCTGAGTTATTTGAATATTACATTTTGTAAATGTCCCTTTCTGCTTTTTTATTACTTAAAGATAATTTTCAAGATCAATCACCTTATCACAACTCCGTTCAATCAAAAACGGATCGTGGCTGACGATAATTAATCCGCAGTTTCTCGCTCGGCATTGTTCAATCAGCAATTTGATCGTTTCTTGTTGGGTGATCGGATCTAAACGAGAAGTCACTTCATCGGCAAACAGTAGCACGGGTTCAAGCAGTAAAGCTCGCAAAATTGCAACCCGTTGCAACTCGCCACCCGATACGTTATCGGCGTTGCGTTGCAGAATGTCAGGCGACAGTGTGAGCTGTGTTAATAACGCTGGAATTTGTGAACGGTCGAGATGATGATGTTCGATCACATCGTCCAATAGTTGTTGCAAGCTCACATTTGGTGCAAAGGCTTCGGGCGGATCTTGATACAATTTCAGCACTTGATGTTTTTTATGGCTGTGGCTATGCCAAATCACTTCGCCCGATTGCGGTTTGAGTAGCCCGCAAAGCACATCAGCAAGGGTGCTTTTGCCTATGCCACTGTATCCGACAATGCCTAAAATTTCGCCTTGGTGTAAATCGAAGGAAAGCTGTTTGAACAGCGTTCTTGTTCCCCGTGCGACCGTTAAATTTTTGACAGAAACAAGCGGTGTTTTTGACGTAGAATGTTGCAAATCAGCCAAAGGTTGCCAATGTTGCGGATCTGCACCGATTAAGGCTTGAGTATAAGGATCTTGCGGTTGGCTCAGCAGTTGTTCCGCTTCGCCTTGTTCGATCAATTTGCCTTTTTTCATTACGAAAATATAGCCACCGAGAGCGGTCGCCACTTCAATATCGTGAGTGATCGTCAGCAAGCTACCGCCTGTTTCATATGCTTGTTTCAGCAAGTTAATCACTTCCGCTTTGCTATTCGGATCAAGTCCTTTGGTGGGCTCATCGGCAAGCAGAATTTTCCCCCCTGATGCGGTCGCTATCGCAAAGGAAGCTCTCTGTGCCATACCACCTGAAAGTTGGTGTGGATAGCGTTGTTGAGCTTGAGATAAACCCAGTTGAGTTAAAGAAATCTCGCTCGCCTTTTCCGCATTCTTTTGGCTTAACCCAGCGACAAAACGAAAACTTTCCCACAGTTGTCGGCTAATTCGCATCAGTGGATTTAATGAACGGCGTGGCTCTTGGGGTAGCATCACTAAGGTTTTGCCCCAAAGAGATTGCAAGCGGTCGGATTGCCCGTTTATTTTGCAATTTTCCACCACAATCTCACCGCTTGCGGTTAAGCCTTGCGGTAATGCCCCCATAATTGCTTGAATTAATAGGCTTTTTCCTGAGCCTGTTTCGCCTAAAATGGTAATATTTTTGCCACGTTCAAGACAAAAGCTGATCGGCTCGACCAGTTCAATGCCATCGAGTGTTTGAACAGTGACGTTGGTTATTTTGAGTAATGACACGGTGTTTTCTCTACTATATTTCAATGGATTTTACATTAACCTTCGTACTATGCTACGTTTGATTCTTCCCCCACTTGTGGGGGAAGGTGCCCGAAGGGCGGATGGGGGCTATTTACATTTAGCTTTATTCCCCTTTTCCCCCATCCCCCTCGCTGTCGCTTGGGGACTTCCCCCATAAATGGGGGAAGTATTTTGATAGAGAAGGAAATATGCACGATAGTTAATGTTCAAATTTACTTCACCTTCCCTGCCAACAACTGCAAGCTAAATACCAATAGGAACACAGCAATTACAGGTTGCAGGAAAATCAGTGGGGCTTGATAGTAATAGGGGAACAGCTCTGTCATCATCAGCCCTAATTCAGCCGTAGGCGGTCGCAATCCTACGCTGACAAAGCCGAGTGTCGCAAGAGCTAAAATCGCATTACCGATTGAAAATGCGGTTAATGTGGCAACCATCGGCAATAAACGGGGAAATAGGTGACGTTTAATGCAATAAAACCAAGGCATTCCCATCAAACGAGAAGATTGCAGTTCTGAGCTGGACGCAAGGGTACTGGTGATCGCCCTGATAACACGGAAAAATTCAACCCAAATCACTAAGGCAATGCCTAAATAGAGTGTCCAAAATGAACCAGGGGAGAGCGAAGCAAACAACAAAATCAGCAATAAGCCCGGTAATGCCATCACCAAATCGCAGATAAAGCTAAACAGACGATCTAACCAACCGCCAAATAATCCAGCCAGAATACCGAATAACAAGCCTGCCACCAATGCACAAGTGACGCTAAACAGCGATAAACCAAATGAAAGTCGAATGGCAGAGGCAAGACGGGCAAACATATCTCGCCCTAAATGATCGGTGCCAAACCAACTTTCTGCGTCAGGGCTTGCCAACATATTGCTGAGATCTTGGAAACCAACATCCATCGGGTAGAAATAAGGTTGTAAAAATGCAGTGGCGAGTAACAGTAGCAGTAACAAGGCTCCGCAACGTTGTCCAACGGTTAATTTCATACGGTTCCCCCTTCACGAATACGCGGATCAATCCACGCATTAAGTAGATCGGCGAGCATATTGAGTACCACAAATAATCCCCCCATCACTAATGCCGTACCTTGTATCATCGGCACATCTCGTGCAATGATGGCGTGAACTAAGGCGTGTCCGCTTCCCGGCCAAGCAAAAAGACTTTCGACAATCACCACCCCTTCAATCAGGTAAACCAGTTGTACGCTATGATAAGCAATCACTGGCACGGCGATATTCGGGATCCCGTGTCGCACAAAGGTCTGCCAACGACTTAAACCTTTGAGTTGAGCAAATTGATAGTAATCGGATTGCATTACTTGCACCATAGCTTGACGTGTCACACGTACCGAAACTGCACTTAACCCTATTGCTAAGGTGAGAGCAGGCAAGACAAAATGTAATGCCGTGCCGTATCCACCTGCAGGTAGCCATTTCAACTGAACGGAAAAGAGCGTAATCAACCCAATCGCAATGATAAAAGCAGGTACGGCACGAAATAGACTGCTTAAGACTAAGGTCAAGCGGTCAAATACGCCGTTTGGTTTACGTGCCGATAATACGCCTAAGGTGGGGCCGATAAGCAAGGCTAACAGTAAGGCTACCACGGCTAGACTAAAAGTATGCGCGAATTGATGTTCAATTTTGTGCCAAACGCTGTCGCCTGTGACTAACGATTTACCTAAGTTAAACTGCACTAAATCCGCTAACCAACTGCCGTAGGTTTGCCACCAAGGTTGATCCAACCCAAGTTCTGCTCGCACCATTTCTGCTGCGGCGGCATCGGTTTGATCATAACCGTAGCGACTTGCCGCAATACGATATGCCATATCGCCCGACAGTTGCCGAGTTAAAATAAAAGTCAAAGTCCCGACTGACCAAATCACCAAAAGGATTTGGGATAGTCGTCTGAATAAAATAGAAAGCACGGGGATCCTGTTTTATAAAAATTTGTAGGAAATTCCCCCCTTTGAAAAAGGGGGGCTAGGGGGGATTTTTAATCAATCAGTGTGAGAATTTGCATTTTAAAATCCCCCTTAATCCCCCTTTTTCAAAGGGGGAAATTAATTAGGTTTATTTTGTTAGTAACTCCAAAAAGAACCGTCTTTCAAAAGGATCTAAAGTCACATTTTTCACATCTTTATGCGCCACCACATTTTGCTGATAGTACACCACAGGAATAATCGGCAGTTCATCGTGAATAATTTGGCTCACCGTCTGTTTTAATGCTTTCGCTTTTTGCGGATCACGTTCTGTTTCAAGCTGAGTTAAGGCGTTGTCTAATGTCGCATTTTGCCAATTCATCACACCCCAATCGCTTCCTGTTTTCGCATAATCCTGCACGATCACGCCAAAAGGATCTAAAGTTTTGCCATAATTTAACGCATAAAGTGCCATCTCTAAACTGCCGTCTTGATGTCCGGCAGGGATTTCACTGAAGTTACCGACAGACACATTCACATCAACGCCAATCTGTTTCCACTGGGCTTGCAAAATCGTCGCAATCATCGGCAATTCAGGGCGATCGGAGAATGTGCGTAGGGTAAAACTAAACGGCTTACCGTCTTTAGTTAGCTTGCCTTCGCTATTAAATTCATAACCGCGAGCGGTCAGATCTGCTTTGATTTTTGCAAGATCAGGTTTTGCTGTTGTCGTATCAATTCGCCATTCCGCAAAGGCTTTCGGCAGAATTTGATCCGCTTCGCCACCTTCGATTTTTAACACATATTCCGCAATTGCTTTGCGATCAATCGCTTCACTTAAGGCTTTACGCACCGCTAAATCATTGAAGAATGGTTTTGCCACGTCCATTTTGAGCTGAATAGTACGAGCAATAGACACACTGGTTAAGTTCAAATTCGGATCGGTTTTCAAACGCTCAACACTGGCGGTATCAAGGTTAAACACTAAGGCAGATTTATCGCTTTGTGCCATCAGCATTCGGGTTTCACTACGGCTACTTGCAAGGTAGTTCGCTTGAGCCAGTTTCGGTTTATTACCCCAATACTGTTCAAAACGCACCGATTCCAATTTTTGTGGTGCTTCAATTTTAGTCGCTTTAAATGCCCCCGTGCCGATCACTTGGGTCACTTCCCCTTTGTCGTTATAGCTTTCAGGGGCAAGAATAATTGCGGTGTAGTGTGTTAAAAAAGATGGAAACGGCACAAAAGATTTGGTTAAGGCAATTTGAATTTCTGTCGGGCTGACCGCTTGAATATCTTTAATAAAGGCTTTTTGCAACATTCCCGGTTTCGCCAATGCAATATTTAGACTGTTTGCCACCGCTTGTGCAGTTAAAGGTTGCCCATTGTGGAAAATCACATTCGGACGGAGTTTAAAAGTCCAAAGGGTCGCATCTTCATTGCTGTTCCACTCGGTAGCCAATCCTGCAACAAGTTCCCCCTGTAAATTCGCTTCTACTAAGGTTTCCGCTAAATTCATACGTTGAAAAATCACCCCTGTCTGGTTCGGATCAAGGCTATTGATTTCCCAAGGGGCAACCACCGTTGCCAGAGCAAGTTCATCATTTTGCTTTGTTTGAGTTGTCGGTTCAGTCGGCTTTGCCGTTTCTGTTGCTGTGGCTTTATCACCTTGAAAATAGTGAACCGCCAACGCTGCAACACCACCGACTAAAAATAGAGCAAGAAATTTTTTCATTGTTATATCCCTTAAAATAATAATGGTTTTCAAAAAGGCGTGTATTGTGCCATAAATTCCATAAAAAAATAGTGGGATGTTAAAAAATTTATCACCGAAGAGTGTGCCCGTAGAGGGATTAGATAGTAACTAAGACTATCTGTTCAGGATCGATATGTATCCATACCTGTTGATTTTCTTGGAGCGGTTGAGCTTTTTTGACCGTTGCGTAACATTCCGTTCCATTTGCGTTTAATGCAATTTCTTTATATTCCCCTTTGTCGTAAATTGCTTCGACTTTGGCTGCTAGGCTGTTTGGGCGTTGTGGGTGTTCGGGGTGAATTTCAATCCACGGCGCTTTGACCATTAACATTACTTCTTTCCCTTGTGTCAGTTTGAGCCGTGCTGCACTTTGAGCTGTAATGGAAGCGGTGAGATCTTGCGGAAATTCTGCAATGTGAATATCAACGTAGCAATGAACATCTTCTTCTCTCAATTGGGTGACAGTGCCAAAAAATTGGTTTCTGGCACTGCTTTGTAGGGAGAATTTGGCTGTTGCAGTGAGTAAGCTATCTAGGGGGATGCTTTCATCTTGAAGGATCGCAAAGGCTTTTGCTTGGGTCTGTTCAAGTAAATCGTAGAGCTGAAGTAACCGCTCGGCATAAGGGGTTAGGGCAGTGCCGCCGCCGTGTTTGCCTCCTGTGTTGCGTTCGAGAAGTGGTTTAGGGCTGATGTTGTTCATCGCCTCAAGATGATCCCAAGCACTTTTGTAGCTGACTTTGGCGTTTTTTGCCGCTTGGTTTATTGAGCCACATTCTTGAATGGCTTTGAGTAGGGTAATTCGTTTGGGATCGACAAAAAGCTGTTGTTTTAGTTTGATGGTTAATAGGATTTCGTTGTTTAACATAGGCTGCCTTTTTGCAAAATAGAACGCTGAAATTATCTACTTTCTTGTATTAAAAGGAAATGTAATTTTTATCTTTGTATTTATTTTACAATTCGTTATATAATTGTTTATATATTGTTAATCCACTCTCATAAGGATCATTTATGAAAAAAACGTTTGTAAAATTAGCTTTAGCGTCAGCATTGGCTTTGGGTGCAACTTCTGCGTTTGCTGAAAATATTACGGTATTTGCGGCGGCGTCTATGACAAATGTGTTGCAGCAAATTGGTGATGAGTATAAAAAAACTTATCCAGAGGATAGTTTGACCTTTTCTTTTGCTGGGTCTTCAACTTTAGCAAAACAGATTGAGCAAGATGCTCCTGCAGATTTGTTTGTGTCTGCGGATCAAAAATGGATGGATTATGTGGCTGAGAAGCTACCTGCCAAAACAAAAAATGTGACAACGTTGGTTGAAAATGAGTTGGTGTTGATTGCGCCTGCAGACAGTAAAATTAAAGTGGCATCTATTAAGGATATTAACTTTAAAAAGGTGATCGGAGATAGCTATTTGGCGGTGGGCGATGATAATGTGCCTGTTGGTCGCTATGCGAAGAAAGCGTTGGAACATTTAGGCGTTTGGGCTGATGTTGAGCCTCGTTTGTCTAAGGCAAAAGATGTGCGAGCGGTGCTTTCTTATATTGAGCGTGGTGAGTTGCCGTTGGGGATTGTGTATTCAACCGATGCGAAAGTGAGTGATAAGGTGAAAGTTGTCGCGGTTTTCCCTCAAGAGAGTTATGGCAAGGTGGTTTATCCTGCGGCAACCTTAAGCGATAAGCCTGAAGCAAAACGTTTCTTAGACTTTTTAGCGACACCAAAAGCGAAAGAGGCTTTTGCGAAAGCTGGGTTTAAGGCAGTTAGATAGCCTTCGGATTTGACCTGCTATTAGTGAGATGAGTTTATATTCCCTCCTACTATAGCGTTTATCTTTGATATTCCATCCATCCTTTTTCTTTATCTTCCCCCGCTTAGGGGGAAAATAAAGAAATCGTCAAACATAATTATATCGAGTGAAAATAGATTCACTATTTCCTTTTCTGGGCTTCATTTTCCATTTGTTCTACACATAAGTGAAGAATTTGATCCGCACCTTCTTGGATATATTTATCGTGACGCACTTTATTGGCTTGAATATCTAACATTGCATCATAGATACCCTGTGTAATGCTTGGTGTTTGAACCATTGTCCAGCAGGTTGGGCTTAGACGATTAAAATTATTTTGTAGATCGGCAGCATAAAGTACGCCGCTATAATAAGCATACACGTTATGATCTAACATTCGATTTAACAGGCTTGCCCGAATTTGTTCTATCGGGTGCTTGACTTTCTTGTTAAACCAATCATCAACCCCACGGATAAAAGATGTAATATCATAACTTTCATTCACGCGATCTGCATAAGTTTGCTCTACTGCACCATAAGCAATCGCATAGGATTTTTGATCGATTTGGGATTCGGGTAAACGCTTCCAACCGTTTGTATTAGTGCTACAAGCTGTTACCAATATCAATGTAAAAATGACAGCAACTCGTTTGTATAAAGATTTCATCATTTACTCCTTATCTCTCTGTACTAAAAAAGTGTTACAATTCTAACAAATTATTTTACGGATTACTCTAAACATTTTAAGGTTGAATTATGAAACAATATCTTGATCTCTGCCAACGTATTGTCGAACAAGGGAAGTGGGTTGAAAATGAACGTACGGGTAAGCATTGTTTAACCGTGATTAACGCCGATTTAACCTATGATGTGGCAAAGGGGGAATTTCCCCTTGTGACTACACGCAAAAGTTTTTGGAAAGCTGCGATTGCGGAATTACTCGGTTATATCCGTGGTTATGATAATGCCGCAGATTTCCGTCAGCTTGGCACAAAATCGTGGGACGCAAATGCCAATGAAAATGCAGCTTGGCTGACAAACCCACATCGCAAAGGCGAAGATGATATGGGGCTGGTTTATGGTGCGGTCGGACGAAACTTCCCGAAAGTTGGCGGTGGTAGCGTCGATTTATTGCGTCAAATTGTCGATGATCTGAAACGTGGCGTAGATAATCGTGGCGAGATTTATACGTTCTATCACCCTGGGGCTTTCCATATGGGCTGCCTACGCCCGTGTTTACACAGCCACCATTTTTCATTGCTGGATGGCACGCTTTATTTGAACAGTACCCAACGCTCTGCCGATGTGCCACTTGGTTTAAACTGGAATATGATCCAATGTTACACTTTTCTTGCGTTAATGGCACAAATTACAGGACACCAAGCAGGACAAGCATTCCATAAAATTGTGAATGCTCATATTTATGAAGATCAGCTGGAATTAATGCGAGATGTGCAACTGAAACGCACGCCATTTAAAGCTCCAACACTCAAAATCAACCCCGATATTAAATCCCTAGAAGATTTAGAAACTTGGGTAACCTTGGCGGATTTTGAAGTCGAGAGCTACGAATATCATCCGAGTATTCAGTATCCGTTTTCTGTGTAGTTGGAAAAATTTTTGCTATCTTCAGACTTTATTATTTCTCTTTATATAAATGATTGGAAGGTAGGATATTTGAAAAAGTGTGCAATAATTTCCTAAAAAATCATCGAACAATAGAAAATCGCTGATTTGTGTTTGACAAGCATATAAAAATCTCTAAAATACGCCGCAACGAATATGTTGTGTTAAGCAATGCTGCGGGAATAGCTCAGTTGGTAGAGCACGACCTTGCCAAGGTCGGGGTCGCGAGTTCGAGCCTCGTTTCCCGCTCCATTTTTTTGTTATGCCCGAGTGGCGGAATCGGTAGACGCAAGGGATTTAAAATCCCTCGCCTTTCGAGGCGTGCCAGTTCAAGTCTGGCCTCGGGCACCATTTTTATTCATCATGTTTGCGGGAATAGCTCAGTTGGTAGAGCACGACCTTGCCAAGGTCGGGGTCGCGAGTTCGAGCCTCGTTTCCCGCTCCATTTTTTCGTTATGCCCGAGTGGCGGAATCGGTAGACGCAAGGGATTTAAAATCCCTCGCCTTTCGAGGCGTGCCAGTTCAAGTCTGGCCTCGGGCACCATTTTTATTCATCATATTTGCGGGAATAGCTCAGTTGGTAGAGCACGACCTTGCCAAGGTCGGGGTCGCGAGTTCGAGCCTCGTTTCCCGCTCCATGATAAAAACTGCATCTATCACCCATCTTCTTTTCTAGATCTAGATAAAAAGTTTTTTCTATTCCATTATTTACTCTTTTTCCTTTCTATTTAGAAAATCTTTGCAATATCTTTAAGATAATATTAAATTCAACTTGATTATAGTTTGGCGTGATTTCTATAAATGCGATATTAGCTTTGCGACAAGCCTCCCTTTTTATTGCATCTCTTTCCGCTGCATTATGTTGATAATGAGCGTGCCCTTGATATTCGATGACTGCAATAGGATTGCTTTGTTTATCTGTGATAAGAAAATCAACCCTTTTGTGATTAATTTTTGCATAGGCTTCATCCTGTTCCGCTTTGATAAACTCCCCCATGGCGACTTGAGAAAATAGAAGAAAATGTGAATCAAGGTTGTGTGATTTTAGATAATTTAATAAAAGATAGAATAAACGATGTTCACTTTTGTTCATTAATGGGACTTTATGGTAACTCGACTTAGCAACTATTGCTAAGTTGGAACTATGTGTAAAGCCTTTTGGGAATATCGGAGTATCAATAGTAGCTCTCCTAGATAATGTCGTTCTTTTCCGGCTATTAGATATGGTTATTCCAAAAGCAAAGATGAGTATGGCACTAGCAATAATGAGTAATAGCTGACTGTGTTCAAATAAATAGGTAAGAGACATTGCGTACTCCATTTGTAAATATAAAGTTGTCATAAAGTAAAAAAATTTTGTGATTGCTGCAATTGGATTCTTTTAATTTTTCGACAGAGATCGAAAAATTTATTTTTTTCTCATGGCAAACGTTTGCGTAAGTCGATATAATTATTCTATTCTTTGTTTAGATATTGGAACTTTGTTATGCAAATCAGCCTAAAAAAAATCTATTCTGGTAAAGTTCGTGATCTCTACGAAATTGATGATAAACGCATGTTAATGGTCGCAACCGACCGCTTGTCTGCTTTTGATGTCATCTTAGATGATCCAATCCCTCGTAAAGGGGAAATCCTGACGCAAATTTCTAATTTTTGGTTCAATAAATTAGCCCATATTATGCCGAACCATTTTACGGGAGATTCTGTTTTTGACGTGCTACCACGAGCAGAAGCAGAAGCTATTCAACATCGTGCCGTTGTTTGTAAGCGGTTAGTCCCAGTAAAAATTGAATCTATTGTGCGTGGCTATTTGACGGGTAGTGGTTTAAAAGATTATCAAAAAACAGGGACTATTTGTGGTTTGGCATTGCCCGAAGGTTTGGTTGAAGCAAGCAAGTTACCTGAGCCAATTTTTACCCCTTCAAGTAAAGCGGAAGTTGGCGACCACGATATTAATATCAGCTACGCTGAATGTGAGCGTCAGATTGGGGTAGAGCTAGCGGCAAAAGTACGAGATGCAGCCATAGCACTTTATAAAGAAGCGGCAGATTATGCTTTAACTAAAGGGATCATTATTTGTGATACTAAATTTGAATTTGGTTTAGATGAAAATGGCGTATTAACATTGATGGACGAAGTTTTGACCCCTGACTCTAGCCGTTTTTGGTCAGTTGAAACCTATCAAGAAGGAAGTAATCCCCCGTCTTTTGATAAACAGTTTATTCGTGATTGGTTAGAGCAGAGTGGTTGGAACAAACAGGCTCCAGCCCCTAGTGTGCCTGCTGATGTGATTGAAAAAACTGTGGCGAAGTATCAAGAGGCTTTGGAACTCTTGACTCAATAGGCTGTGTAAGCGGTGAAATCATTGCAAAAATTTCAATATTATGTAGCAATTGCATAAACATTTAATTTTTTGTAGGGGCGGGGAAAACCTTACCCCTACATAAATTTTCTTAATATAGATCATCGTAAATTTACTTGATCTTTTCTTTTTAAAGCGTATCATACGTCCTCTTTTTTCACTTGGGTTCCCTCACCCCAAACAACCAAACTTATATAAAAAGGAACAATATGAACGTATTTGATTACTTTTCTGACGAGCAGAAGCGTCGCTCGTTGCTATTACTTTCTCTTTTTCACATATTTATCATCACAATCAGTAACTATTTAGTACAGATTGCGTTTGAAATTCCAATCCCTTTTACTCAAACGACGATCCCAACAACTTGGGGGACTTTTACCTTTCCGTTTATCTTTTTAGCAACGGATTTAACGGTTCGTGTATTTGGTGCGTCACTTGCTAGAAAAATTATTTTAGCGGTAATGTTGCCAGCATTGATCGTTAGCTATGTGATCTCGGTGATTTTCTTTGAGGGGCAATTTCAGGGAGTAGCTACATTGGCGGAGTTCAATCTATTTGTTTTCCGTATTGCATTAGCAAGTTTTGCAGGTTATGTGGTGGGTCAATTAATGGATATTTTTGTCTTTAACCGCTTGCGTCAAGGCAAAACGTGGTGGCTTGCCCCTGCAAGCTCAACGATTTTCGGTAGTTTAATTGATACATTTGTGTTCTTTGCAGTGGCATTTTATAAAAGTAGTGATGAATATATGGCGGAACACTGGTTTACTATTGGAGCAGTTGATTATGCATTCAAATTGTTTGTCAGTCTGTTGCTCTTTTTACCGCTCTATGGCCTAGTACTTAATTTTTTAATTAAAAAATTAAATTTAAAACGCTTTAATTAAGTAGGCTTCTTCCCATCCTTTTGGATGGGAAGAAAATACCTCCTTACTTGTTTGGCGCTTGCCCCAATATTCTCGTCAATAATTCCCAATAAATTTCAACAGCAGGAATATGCACTTTTTCATCTGGAGAATGGGCATTACGGATTGTTGGGCCAATAGAAACCACATCAATGTTTGGATAGACTTTCTTAATCAAGCCACACTCTAGGCCTGCGTGAATCACTTTAATTTGAGATTCATAGCCCAGTATTTCATCATAAATCGCTTTGGTAAGTGGCGTAATGGCGGATGTTGGGTCTGGTTCCCAACCTGGATAACCACCAGAGAAAGTGGCTATTGCACCGACCAGTTCTGCCAATGAAGTTAAACGAGAACGTACGTCTGCTTTGCCGTTTTCAATTAATGAACGCACTAAAATATTCGCTTTTACCCCTTGTTCATCGCTAGTCAAAATGCCAATGCTCAATGAAGTTTCTACCACATTTTCGACCACATCGCTATTGCGAATTACGCCGTTTGGTAGCACGTTGAGGAACTGAATGACTTTCTCACTGCTCTCTTTGGCAAAAATCTGTGACGGCTTGGCAACCTTTTCCACAATAAAATGTAAATTAGGTTCGGCAAAAGCTAACTCACGTTGCAATGCCTGTTCAAACTGACGCAAATAAGCGGTCAGATTGTCTTGATCTTTTGCATTAAAGCCAATGGAAACGACCGCTTCTCTAGGAATTGCATTACGCACGGAGCCACCACGAATTGCACCGATTTGAAAATCAAAATGCGATTTTAACTCAGCCAACGTACGAGCCATTAATTTAATGGCATTAGCTCTTGTGGTATGAATATCACAGCCTGAATGTCCGCCATTTAAGCCTTTTAGACTTATCTGTAAGGTTGTATCAAAAGGATTTTGTTCATAGTTCACAGGCAAGATTAAGGTCGCATCTTCGCCACCTGCACAACCAATGTAAATTTCACCGTTATCTTCGGTATCCGTATTAATCAAAATATCCGCTTTCAGCCAATTTGGACGTAAGCCTAAAACCCCTTCCATACCAGCCTCTTCTGTCATTGTGAGCAAGGCTTCGATTTCAGGGTGAACAAGATCATCAGCGTCTAACACCGCCAAACAAGAGGCTAAACCGATCCCGTTATCCGCCCCAAGTGTCGTGCCTTTTGCCTTGACCCATTCGCCGTCAATATAAGGTTGAATAGGATCTTTTTTGAAATCGTGCAATGTTCCTTCATTTGCTTGTGGCACCATATCTAAATGGGCTTGCAATGCCACCGTTTTACGATCTTCCATTCCTTTTGTTGCAGGTTTGCGAATTAAAACATTGCCAGCTTCATCACGTTCTACAAAAAGCTGTTTCTGCTTTGCCCAGTTCACAATAAATTGAGCGATTTCTTCTTCGTGATAAGAGGGGTGTGGAATGGCACAGATTTGATCAAACCATTTCCATAATAAGTGAGGTTTAAGTGTTTGAATTTCTGACATATCGATTTCCTATAAACAATAATAGCGGTGAGTTTCCTGTAAAATTTTGCAAAATTCATTCGGATAAATACGTTTATTGTAAAATTTGCCTTGAAATGATAGCACGAAAGTTGTTTTCAGGTTATCATTTCGCAATTTTTTTATTCGGTGGCATCGCCACCGCTTTTTTTAGGTGAACTTATGAGTGAGAAATACACAAATGAAAAATATGTCGTGACGTGGGATATGTTTCATATGCACGCACGCAAATTAGCTGAACGTCTTTTACCTGCATCACAATGGAAAGGCATTATTGCTGTCAGTCGTGGTGGTTTATTCCCTGCTGCTGTATTGGCTCGTGAATTAAGTATTCGCCACGTCGAAACTGTGTGTATCGCAAGTTACGACCACGATCATCAAGGTGAATTAAAAGTGTTACACGCTGCACAAGTGGCAAATGGTGGTGAAGGTTTTATCGTTGTTGATGATTTAGTGGATACAGGGAATACTGCTCGTGCTATTCGTGAAATGTACCCGAATGCAAAATTTGTCACCGTGTTTGCTAAACCAATGGGGGCAGAGTTAGTAGATGATTATGTGGTTGATATTCCACAAGAAACGTGGATTGAGCAACCTTGGGATTTAGGTATTACCTTTATTCCACCCCTTGCGAAAAAATAAAATTCAGTGTTAGGGACGCTTTTGCGTCCTTAATTTTTTACTCTATCATTTACATAAATAATCGTAGGGACACACGCAGTGTGTCCCTACATTCAAGACCATTGTGAGAACAACACTAAATAAATTATGAGCTTAGGAAATTTATATATCATCTCAGCCCCAAGCGGTGCAGGAAAATCATCATTAATCAATGCGTTACTTTCGGATCTTCCTCGTTCACAAGTACAACTTTCCATTTCCCACACCACACGCAATCCACGTCCAGGTGAAGAACACGGCGTACATTATTACTTCACGCAACACGATGAATTTAAACGCCTGATTGAACAAGGACATTTCTTAGAATGGGCGGAAGTTTTTGGTAACTATTACGGCACATCATTGCCAATGATTGAACGTAGCCTTGAGCAAGGGATTGATGTGTTCCTTGATATTGACTGGCAAGGGGCAAGACAAATTCGTGAAAAAGTGCCAAATGTCAAAACTATTTTCATTCTACCACCGTCAAAAGCAGAATTAGAAAAACGTTTAATTGGTCGTGGGCAAGATTCGGCAGAAACCATTGCAAAACGAATGAGTGAAGCGGTTTCTGAAATGAGCCACTACAATGAATTTGATTATGTGATTGTAAATGATGATTTCCAAACAGCATTATCCGAATTAAAAAGCATTTTAACCGCAGAGCGTTTAAAACAAGCGGTGCAGGCAGAACGCTATCAGTTCTTGATAGCATCACTATTGTCTGAAGTATAGAATGGGAGAACATATAGGAGTTTAATTATAGCTCCTATCATTTTCCTAATGCTTATAGATCATTCACAATATCCAACGCATCACTTAATTTCTTCACGGTAAAGACTTCCATTCCCTTAATTGCTTTTTTCGGAGCGTTGCCGTGAGGAATGATCGCGCGTTTAAAGCCGTGTTTTGTTGCTTCACTAATTCGCTCTTGTCCGCTTGGCACAGGGCGGATTTCCCCTGCTAAACCAACTTCGCCAAAGACCACCAAATCTTGCGGTAAAGGACGGTTGCGAAAGCTCGAAATTAATGCCAGCAATAAAGCTAGGTCGGCACTGGTTTCCGTGACTTTTACCCCACCGACCACATTCACAAACACATCTTGATCAGACATTTGCAAGCCACCGTGTCGATGTAACACCGCAAGTAACAGCGATAAACGGTTCTGTTCTAGCCCCACCGCAACACGGCGAGGGTTGGCAAGCATTGAGTGATCGACCAATGCCTGAATTTCTACCAACAACGGACGAGTGCCTTCCCACAATACCATCACCGAGCTGCCTGAAGTCTGTTCTTCACTGCGACTTAAAAAGATCGCCGAAGGGTTCTTCACTTCTTTTAAGCCCTGCTCTGTCATTGCAAATACACCCAGTTCGTTCACTGCACCAAAACGGTTTTTCTGGCTGCGTAAGGTACGATAACGAGAGTCCGCCTCCCCTTCCAATAACAGCGAAGCGTCAATGGCGTGTTCTAGCACTTTAGGGCCTGCTAAAGTTCCATCTTTCGTAACGTGGCCGACCATAATAATCGCCACTTGACGTGTTTTGGCATAACGTGTCAAAAACGCCGCACATTCACGCACTTGAGCCACACTGCCTGGGGAAGATTGAATATCCGAAAGGTGCATCACTTGAATAGAGTCAATCACCATCAGCTTTGGTTTTTCCTGATCGGCAAGATTACAAATATGTTCGACCGAAGTTTCAGATAACATTTTCAGATTATCAGTCGGCAAGCCCAAACGGTTAGCTCGCATTGCCACCTGTTGTAACGACTCTTCTCCAGTCACATAAAGGGTTGGCACACTTTGCGACAAACCGCACATCACTTGCAAGAGCAAGGTGCTTTTCCCTGCCCCTGGGTGTCCGCCGATCAAAATCGCACTGCCGGGTACAATACCGCCCCCCAGCACACGGTCTAGTTCATAAAAAACACTGCTAAAACGTGGCACTTCCTGCAAATCAATGTCAGACAATCGCTGAATTTTGCCTGTCGTTTCCCCTGCATAGCCACTCAAGCGGTCACTTTTGCTCTCTTTTGCCGAAATTAGTCGAACTTCGCTAATGGTGTTCCACGCTAAACACGCCTTACATTGCCCCATCCAACGAGCATATTCCGCGCCACAATCACTACATACATAAGCGGTTTTTGGTGCTTTTGCCATTTTATCTTTCACTCTCAAATCAAAAATTTGCCCTATTTTAGCAAAAATACTGTGTAAATGCACAGGGAGAAAAAACGATTTTTTCGATCTACGTCGAAAAAATAAATGTTGCTCGTCGCATTTTTTATAAAAAGTGGCAGAGTAAATAGGGCGTAAATCCTACGCATTCATTTTAGAAGGACAATTTATGAAAAAAATCAGGTTAATTCGACCGCTTGCAAAAGCCTTTACCTTAATTGAGTTAATGATCGTGATCGCCATCATTGCCATTTTAGCAACAATAGCAATCCCGTCTTACACCAGTTACACCCAAAAGGCAGCTCTCTCTGAGTTATTAAGTGCTTCCGCATCTTATAAATCCGATGTGGAAATTTGTATTTATAACGTAGGGGATAAAAAAATCTCGGAATGTAGTTCAGGTAAAAATGGCGTTCGAGCGGATAAATCCGATGTCCCTGACGCGAAATACCTTAAATCTATTTCCGTCGCTTCGGGGGTAATCACCGTGGCAGGTAAAGGCAATATTGATGGCTACGGCTACACAATGACTCCGAAATTCGCTAATAACAACATCACTTGGGCAACAAGCTGTCAAGGGGCTGACATTAGTTTGTTCCCTGAGAATTTCTGTAGGCAATAATCAAAAATACTTCTCCCCTGAGTAGGGGAAGTATGTAAATGATGTCTTTGGGTTGTACTGCCCCCATCCCCCTCGCCAGCCCCCATCCCCCTCGCTGCGCTCGGGGACTTCCCCCATAAATGGGGGAAGAATTTGTGGGGAAGAGTTTATGGAGAAAAGATTTATTTTAAATCTTCCCCCGCCTGCGGAGGAAGTCCCCGAGCGCAGCGAGGGGGATGGGGGCTGGCAGGGGAATGGAAGCTCAAGGAAATAATACATTCAAAGGAAACTATATGAAAAAATATAGAAAAAGTGAAACTGAAAATTTATCAAAATATAAAAAACAGCTTCGTAAAAATATGACATTTGAAGAAGTTTTGTTATGGCAAAAAATTAGAAATAAACAATTATCTGATTTTAAAATTAGAAGACAAGTTGTAATAGGTCAATATATTGTTGATTTTGTGTGTTTATCGCAAAAATTAATTATTGAAATTGATGGTTCACAACATTTTGAACCCGAAGCACAAAAATATGATGAACAAAGAACAGCGTATTTTAAGACATTAGGATTTAGAGTATTACGATTTACAAATGCTGAAATAAAAAAGGGATTAGACGAGGTATTAGATTGTATTTATGTTCATTTGCAGACATAAGTCTTTATTGGCTTCATATTGCTCCTATTTTGCCTCGTTTTGTTCCCATCTCCTCGCCAGCCCCCATCCCCCTCACTGCGCTCGGGGACTTCCCCCATAAATGGGGGAAGAATTTGTGGGGAAGAGTTTATGGAGAAAAGATTTGTTTTAAATCTTCCCCCGCTTGCGGGGGAAGTCCCCGAGCGCAGTGAGGGGGATGGGGGCTTGCGAGGGGGGATGGGGGTCTGCGAGGAAGATTGGGGTATACAAAAATAATGGAGGCATTGCTAAAAAATAAACCCAAAAGATGAGAGAGAATTACAAAGTTTTCCATTAAATAAAATATGAAAATAACTTAACCAAAGGATCTACTATGTCCCAATACACTATCTGCGAACAACAAACCGAACGCATTTTTGATATATCGCCTAGCCGTTGGCAAAAAAATTGCGAGGAGAAACAGCTTTTATTGCGTTACCTTGCCGTTCCTGTGCAAGAAACTGAGCATAAATTATGGCTTGCCGTTGATGATGAAAACAATCTCACCGCTTGCGAAATCTTTGCTTTTATGACCCATAAGCAGATTGAGCCAGTGGTGATTGCTTCTGATGAACTGAAATACTTGCTTAACGCTCTCTCGCCTGAACAACAGCCCATTTATGAAGAGAGCGAGCTGGCTTTTGTTGAACAGGAGCAAGAACAGCTCAACCTAAACGATCCGATTATTCAACTGCTAGATAATCTCTTTAAATTTTGTCTAGCTCAGAATGCGTCCGACATTCATATTGAGCCACGCAAGCAAAAATTGATTATCCGCTTACGCATTGACGGCGTTTTGCACCTGTATAAAAGCCTATCTATTCAGCTGGCAAGCCGACTAATTTCACGGATAAAACTACTGGCAAAGCTAGATATTAGCGAATTACGCCAGCCACAAGACGGGCAATTTAGTTTTACCACCGCCCTTGCGGATACCCTTGATTTTCGGGTGTCTAGCCTGCCGACGATCTACGGTGAAAAACTGGTATTACGCTTACAAAAAAACAAGCCGACCAGTTTTGATTTTCTACAACTTGGCTTTAATCCACAACAGCAAACCACACTGCTCAACGCTCTGAAACAACCACAGGGGCTGATTTTAGTGACCGGACCAACGGGCAGTGGCAAAAGCATCACTCTGTACAGTGCCTTAAACTATCTTAACCAAATGGATAAACATATTCTCACCGCCGAAGATCCGGTGGAAATCGAGATTGACGGCTTAATTCAAACCCAAGTTAATCGCAGTATTCAACTGGATTTTAGCCAGCTGTTACGCACCTTTCTACGCCAAGATCCTGACATCATTATGTTAGGCGAAATTCGAGATGAAGAGAGTGCCAAAATGGCGTTACGAGCAAGCCAGACGGGGCATTTAGTCCTTTCGACCTTGCATACCAACGACGCACTCTCTGCGGTCGAACGCTTGTTGCAACTGGGTATTCAAGAGTATGAAATCCAAAATTCACTACTGTTAGTGATTGCACAACGCCTTGTGCGTAAGCTCTGTAAAAAGTGTCGTGGAGTAGGCTGTGACGAGTGCTATCAAGGCTATAGAGGGCGGATCGGGGTTTACCAATGTTTAAGCAGAACGGCAAAAAAATTCGATAAACAGACCGCTTACTTGGATTTTTCCAGCCTACGAGAGAGTGCTAAACAGAAAATTGAACAACAACTCACCAATGAAACCGAAGTGGATAGGGTATTAGGTTATGAATAACATTTATGAATTTCAATGGAAAGGACGCAACCGCTTTGGGCAAAAGCAGACAGGGCGACAGCTTGCCGAAAGCCGAGAAGTGCTAGAGAAACGGTTGCAACAAAAAGGATACAGCCAGTTAAGCATTAGCCGACATTTTGCCTTGCCGACTGCACCAAAAAAGGAAGAAATTAATCAATTTATGCAACAGTTAGCCTTATTAATTCAAGCTAAAATCCCCCTAAAACAGAGTTTAGTGATGTTGCTTGAAACCTGCCAAAATCGCACTTTTTACCGTTGGCAACAAGAAACAATCCGCTTGATTGAAGCCGGCTTTGCGTTATCCGTTGCCTTTAAAAAACAGGGAAAATATATTAATCCACAAGAAATCCAATTAATTAAAATGGCAGAAACAAGCGGTAATTTAGGGCTAATTTTAACCAACATTGCACAACGCCGTGAAAAATCGGAAAAATTAGCCAAGAAAATTAAAAAAATTCTCTTTTATCCCGTCTTTATTTTAGCTATTTCAATCACACTCTCTATTTTATTATTGCTTTTTATTGTGCCACAATTTGCAGAACTTTATGGTTCAAAAGGAAAATCACTCCCTCTAATTACCGAAATACTCTTTAGCCTATCCCATTTTCTACAACACTCTATTTTAACGCTAATTATTTTATGTGTATTATGTTTTCTATTAATTCATATTTTAAATAAAAAAACAGATCTTATTAAACGCCTAAAGTTTATTATATTAAGCCATATTCCTATTTTAAAAGGCATTATCCAGTATTCACGCATTATCTTTTTTTGTCAAAATAGCAGTTTAATGCTGGCTTCACATATTCGTTTAGATACTGTACTTCATTCCTTTTTAGCCAATAAAAGCGATGATATTTTATTACAAGGTTCTCTAGCAACTACACTAACTTATTTAAAACAAGGCTATCGTTTAGCCGACAGTTTAGATCCAAAACTCTTTCCTACGGATATGTTACAGATGATTGCCATTGGCGAGCAGAGCGGAAAATTATCGCCAATGTTGCAACAAATCAGCGACGGTTATCAACAGCGGTTAGATTATCAAATTGATATACTTTCCCAATTATTAGAGCCGATGTTAATGGTGTTAATGGGAATTATTGTAGGAACTATTTTAGTCGGGTTATATTTGCCGATTTTTGATATGGGAGCAATGATAGAATGATGTTATTTTTATTGTCGATTTTACTTGCTTATTGGTTTCAAAAGGAAATGCAACATTTTCCAAGGCGAATTAATCAGCAGACTTATCAGGATTATCATTTATTAGTCCAATCGCCGTTAAGTTTGACGGATTTTATCCATAAATCTAGCTTACAGCCTAAATTTACGTTTTTATCCTACAGTTTTTATATTTTATTTCCTATTACGGTTTGGATATTTTACGAGGAAAACTTACCGCTTATTTTTATTCTTATCTGTCTAATATATTTATCTTTATTGGATTATTTATATTATTTAACGGATATTCGCTATGTTTCGATTATTTTTATCTTAGCATTATGGCAACTGCTTTTTTATCATTCCCTTGAGCTAAACTCCCATATTTTTTCACTTTTTATTACTATTCTCTTTTTTAGCTTATTTTCACTGCTTAGTCAGTTAATCTACAAAAAAGAGAGTTTAGGTTTAGGGGATATTCTTCTCTTTATTGCATTATCGCCTTTGTTTACCCTTGAAGAGATGATTTTATTACTGCTTTATGCCTCCTTATTCGGTTTAGTGTTTTATGCCCTCTATTTTTTATTCACCAAACAAAAACTTGCCCGATTACCTTTTATTCCCTTTATTAGCCTTTCGACTTTGTGGGGGATTATTGCTAAAATTTGAATCCTCTTAATTTTCTTCATAAAGAAAAATAGGCATATACCTGTTGTAAGGTTTCAATAATTTAGCAAATACAGTGAAATAAAATGCAAAATCAAATTATCTCTCTTAGTCGATCTCTTATCCAACGTAAATCTATCAGCCCGAATGATGAAGGCTGCCAACAACTGATTGCCGAACGACTACAAGCGGTCAGATTTAAGCTGGAATGGTTGCCTTTTGGCGACACCTTAAATTTATGGGCAACCCACGGCGAAGGCGAACCTTGCCTTGCCTTTGCAGGACATACTGACGTTGTCCCTGAGGGCGATGAAAGCCAATGGACTTATCCGCCGTTTTCCGCTGAAATTGTTGATGATATGCTTTACGGGCGTGGAGCGGCGGATATGAAAGGTTCTTTAGCGGCAATGGTGATCGCTTGTGAAACCTTTGTGAAAAACAACCCGAACCATCAGGGCAAAATTGCCTTACTCATCACTTCTGACGAAGAAGCAGCAGCCAAAGACGGCACGGTGAAAGTGGTGGAAACCCTAATGCAACGCCAAGAGCCGATCCACTATTGCGTAGTGGGTGAGCCGTCCAGCACCAAACAGCTAGGCGATGTGGTGAAAAACGGTCGCCGTGGCTCAATTACCGCCAATCTTTATATTGAAGGCATTCAAGGACACGTTGCCTATCCCCATTTAGCTGAAAACCCCGTTCATACAGCTCTGCCGTTTTTAAGTGAACTGACCGCTTACCAATGGGATAACGGCAACGAATTTTTCCCACCGACAAGCCTGCAAATTGCCAATATCAAAGCTGGCACGGGCAGTAATAATGTGATCCCAGGCGAGCTTTATGTGCAGTTCAATTTACGTTATTGTACCGAAGTAAATGATGAAATCATCAAAACCAAAGTTGCCGAAATGTTGCGAAAATACGGTTTAAAGCATCGAATTGAATGGAATTTGTCAGGAAAACCGTTTTTAGCAGGCAACGGAAAACTGGTGCAAGCCACGATACAAGCGGTCGAAAAGGTGACACAAATTACACCTAAATTAGACACTGGCGGTGGCACATCAGACGGGCGTTTTATTGCCTTAATGGGCGCAGAAGTGGTTGAGTTCGGTCCAATCAACCAAACCATTCATAAAGTGAATGAATGTGTGAATGTGAATGACTTAGGTAAATGTGGAGAAGTTTATTACCAAATTTTGTGTTCGGTTATACCAAATTAGTTAACTTGATTCAGTAGTGGAAAAGTTTCTAGTAAAAATTCCCGCCCTTAGGACGGGGAGAATATCAATTAAGTTACTCCACCTTAGGCTTTTCACCTTTCTCAACACAGTTTTTACTCACTGTCACTTTACTTGCTTTCAATGATGGTAAATCATACATCGTGTCGAGTAACAAGTTTTCCACGATAGAACGTAGCCCCCTTGCCCCTGTTTTGCGAGAAATCGCTTTTTGAGCAATCGCCACTAAAGCATCTTTGGTGAATTTTAACTCCACACCTTCCATTTTGAACAAAGCTTGATACTGCTTGATAATCGCATTTTTCGGCTCTGTCAAAATGTTAATAAGTGCTTTTTCATCAAGTTCTTCAAGCGGTGTGATAACAGGCAAACGCCCGATTAGCTCTGGAATTAAACCAAATTTCACCAAATCTTCAGGCTCAACTTGTTTGAATAATTCAGTGAGTGCCTGACGATCTTTATCTTTCTTCAATTCCGCTTTAAAGCCAATTCCGCCTTGTGTATTTGTTCGAGCTTCGACAATTTTATCTAGCCCAGCAAATGCACCACCGCAGATAAAGAGAATTTTAGACGTATCGACTGGAATTGTTTCTTGTTTCGGGTGTTTGCGTCCACCCTGTGGATTGATATTCGCAATAGTGCCTTCAATCAATTTCAGCAACGCTTGCTGAACCCCTTCCCCTGATACATCACGGGTCAATGATGGATTTTCTGATTTACGGGTAATTTTGTCGATTTCATCAATAAAAATAATGCCACGTTCAGCCTGATCTTTATCAAAATCACACTTCATCAGCAATTTTTGGATCACATTTTCAACATCTTCACCCACATAACCTGCCTGCGTCAGCGTTGTTGCATCAGCCACAGCAAAAGGCACATTTAAACGGCGTGCCAAGGTTTCTGCCAACAATGTTTTACCACTTCCTGTCGGGCCGATAAGCAAAATGTTACTTTTACCTAACTCAACGCCCTCACTCTCTTTATTGTCAGACAGTGCATTGCGTAAGCGTTTGTAGTGGTTATAGACCGCAACGGACAATACCTTTTTAGCGTGTTCTTGACCGATCACATAATCATCTAAATGTGCGTGAATTTCGTGTGGGGTAGGCACATTGCCTAACACATCTTGGCTCTCAGCTTCATTTTCATCAATCAATGGTTCGTCTGTTCCATTAATTAACGCATAAGACTCATCAATACATTCGTTACAAATATGCCCTTCTGTACCTTCAATTAACGCATCGACTTCATTACGACGCTTTCCACAAAAACTACAATGTGGTTCTTTCTCAAAATTTGCCATTATTCACTATCTCTTTGTTACAACGTCATCAATTAAACCGTAGGCTTTCGCTTCTTCCGCAGACATAAAATTATCACGTTCCGTATCTTGAGCCACTTTCTCAAAAGGCTGTGAACAATGTTCTGCCATTTTGCGTGTCAGCATCTCTTTCAATTTTAAAATTTCTTGTGCGTGAATTTGAATATCCGTCGCTTGCCCACGATAACCGCCTAAAGGTTGGTGGATCATCACACGAGAGTTAGGTAATGCAAAACGCTTACCTTTTGCCCCAGCAGATAATAAAAATGCCCCCATTGAACAGGCTTGCCCCATACACAACGTAGATACATCGGGTTTAATAAAGTTCATCGTATCGTAAATCGCTAAACCAGCGGTAACGACACCACCTGGCGAATTAATATAAAGATAAATATCCTTTTCAGGATCTTCTGCTTCTAAAAAGAGCATTTGAGCAATAATTAATTTCGCCATTTCATCTTCAACACCGCCATTTAAGAAAATAATACGTTCTTTCAACAGACGGGAATAAATATCATAGGCACGTTCGCCTTTTGAGCTTTGCTCAACGACCATAGGGATTACAGCCATTTTGTGTTCCTCATTACAAATCGGTAAAAATCGGGGGATTTTAACAAAAAATCGCAGTATGATATAGCTCTTTTATTACCGATACTTGGATAGGGATTTTATGACATTTGATGAAATCAATGCCCAGTTTGCCCTTTGCAAATCTTGGGAAGAAAGATACCGCTTGTTAATTCAACTAAGCCGTCAATTACCCAAACCAACCGAACAACAGCTTGAACAGTGGCAAGAAATTCACGGTTGTGAAAGCCGTTTATGGTTTAATTTTCAGCTTGAGCCACGTCAAGTACAAGGTTATAGCGACGCTCGTTTAATGCAAGGATTGTTAGTGGTGTTGATTGCTTTTGTTACGGAAAAATCAGCTGAAGCATTGCAATCCTTTGAAATTCAACCGCTTTTTGATGATTTGCAGATAACTCGCCATTTGACAAGTACAAGGTTAAATGGGCTGCAGCAATTACAAAACATTATTCTAGATACTGTGAAAAATTAGTCATCAGAAATAAAATATGCAGTCACTAAATTATCATTCCTATTTTAGCGACTGCCTTTTTAGTTTTTTTCTATTGATTAGTAAAGCAACTCAATAATAAACCAGCCCCATATAATGCTCAAAGCAGGGCCTAATAAACCAATAACTATTCCCCCTAATCTAAATTCGGATTGTTGAATTAGCCCTGTACTAAATGCAATAGCATTAGGTGGAGAGCCAATGATAGTTCCCATTCCACCAATGGAAGCAGCGGCTGGAATGCCTAATAGTAATGCTCTAGATAGATTAGCTTTTTTGTCTAGGGTCGCAAAAATAGGACTAATCGTCGCAATCATCATCGCTGTTGTAGCTGTATTGCTCATAAACATTGACATTAGTGCAGTAATCAACATTAATCCCCAAAGTACATAACGAGGGTCTGTACCAAATTTAGGTAATAAATGTTTCAACAATAACGTATCTAACGCTGTTTTTTTCATTGCTTCCGCAAGGAAAAAACCACCTAGAAAGAGCCAAATAACACTATCCGACCAGGTTTGTAGATATTTCATTGCATTTTGTGCATCGTGCCTTCCCATAATTAACACGAGAAAACCGATGATTAAAATACCTACTGAAAACGGTGGAATAGCTTCAGTTACCCATAAACAAATCGCAAAAAGAGTAAAAACATCACATTTCTTTGAGTTGGGGTAAATAATGGATCTGAAAGAAGCTGTGCCATAAAAAAGCAAAAACAAGCGAGAATAGAAAGAAAAGCACCCTACGTTTTCTGGCTAATGCTAGAGGATATTTAGTCAGTTTTTTTAACGAAGCATAACGTGAGTCAACCATAATTGCCTCCTATATGAAATGACGTTCAGATTTTATAAGAGTCACTCAAAATAAACTGTGATCACATTCAAATTGTTAAAAATTCATTACCGCTAAAATATATTTTACAAAAACACGGAAGCGCAAAATGCACTCCAGATTATTGACAAAGTAGCTTGTAGGGTGGGTCTTGACCCACCATATAAACGTAACATATTGATTTTATTGGTGGGTTAAAACCCACCCTACAATATTCAATCTGTTTAATATATAGTTTGTCAGCAATCTGACTCCCACATTTTTGCATTGTAATTATCAGAATTTTGATAAAATCTTACCGCTTCTTAGCTAAAAAGCGTATAATCTCGCCAATTTTGACAACCTAAAGGAAGAGTATGAGCCAATTTTTCTATATTCACCCCGAAAATCCACAACAACGCTTAATTAATCAAGCAGTGGAAATCATCAAAAATGGTGGTGTGATTGTTTATCCGACAGATTCTGGTTACGCCTTAGGTTGTGCGATTGGCGATAAGCACGCAATGGACAGAATTGTGGCAATCCGTCGTTTACCTGAAAATCACAACTTTACGCTCGTATGTAGCGATTTATCAGAGCTTTCGACTTATGCACTAGTGACAAATCAATCTTACCGCTTGATTAAAAATAATGTGCCAAATCCTTATACCTTTATTCTGCCAGCGACTAAAGATGTGCCTCGTCGTTTAATGACTAAACGTAAGACGATTGGTATTCGTGTGCCAAATAATGTAATTGCTTTGGCACTGATTTCTGCTTTGGGTGAACCGATTCTCTCGTGTTCATTAATATTACCAAATGAAGCAATTACCCAATCGGATCCTGATGAAATTCGAGAGCATTTAGAACATCAAGTTGATTTAATTATTCACGGTGGTTACTTAGGGCAATCACCGACAACAGTGATCGATTTAACTCAAGATAGCCCTGAAATTATTCGAGTGGGTTCGGGCGATCCGACACCTTTTGTAGCATAATATCCCTCTCCCGCTTGCGGGATAGGGTGGAGAAAATCCGAAGGATTTTCGGAGGGAGAGGGATTATACTCCCCCCCTTCCGCCCTTCGGGCACCTTCCCCCGCAAGCGGGGGAAGTATAGTAAATAACACTCCGACGCTTGTGAAAGCGACAAATAAGGAACTTAAATGACGACATTTCGTAAACCAACTGCAACCAAGCGGTCAGATTCTGCAAAAACGTTGCAAAAACCGACTCAGCGTAATACACGCCAAGAAACCCAAAATCGTAAACCACTTGTAAAAAAATCGCCGAAACCGACCGCTTCCATTGAAACGGAAAATAAAGCAAACGACAAAATCGTCGGTGAAAAACTACAAAAAATTCTAGCTCGTGCAGGACAAGGCTCTCGCCGTGAAATTGAAGAAGTGATTGCGGCAGGGCGAGTAAGTGTAGACGGTAAAATTGCGATGCTAGGTGATCGTGTACAGGTTAGCTCGAGCACCAAAATCCGTATCGACGGCAATTTAGTCAGCCTAATTCCAACGCAAAAAGAGATCTGCCGAGTGTTGATGTACTACAAACCTGAAGGCGAACTCTGTACTCGTTCTGATCCTGAAGGAAGAGCTACGGTATTCGACCGCTTACCACGTTTAACAGGCTCTCGCTGGATTGCGGTGGGGCGTTTGGATATTAACACTTCAGGCTTGCTACTATTTACCACTGATGGCGAATTAGCGAACCGTTTAATGCACCCAAGCAGAGAGGTTGAGCGTGAATATTCTGTGCGTGTATTTGGCGAAGTGAATGACGCAATGATACAACGTTTACGCAAAGGTGTGCAGTTGGAAGACGGCCCTGCTAATTTCAAGCAGATTAAAGCAGTTGGCGGCACAGGGATTAACCAGTGGTTTGATGTCACCTTAACCGAAGGACGTAACCGTGAAGTTCGTCGTTTATGGGAATCACAAGGGATTCAAGTGAGTCGTTTGATTCGTATTCGTTACGGCAATATCAAACTTGAAAAAAGTTTACCTCGTGGTGGTTGGGAAGAGATGGGATTAGAACAAGTGAACTACTTGCGTGAATTGGTTGGCTTAAAGCCTGAAACGGAAACTAAGGTTGATGTAACAAAAGCCCGTCGTCGTACCAGTACTCGACAAATCCGTAAAGCCGTGAAACAGCATACGAAATACCGTAAAATTTAAATGTTCCCCCCTTTGATCTGCACCCCAAAAGTTGGACTAAACAACCAACTAATTAAGGTGCAGATTTTTTATGGCTAAATACACCCAATCTTTTAAACAACAAGTGATCGAATTTTATCTTCAAAATAATAGAATTCGCTCATTAACTCGTCAGCATTTTCAGGTTAAGGAAACCATATTAAGATATTGGATTAATCAGTATAATCACACCTCGTGAAGGAACTACGCCACCAATTTCCGTTTGAGATTTTATTGCAATTGGTTGATTTAAAACGGAGTACGTTCTTTTATCATCTTGCTGAAAAAGACAATAAAATGGCAAGTTATCAGTCGATATTGAAGCAAAGCGGCATCGTACAAAGTATGTCGAGAAAGGGAAATTGTTTGGATAACAGTGCAATGGAAAGTTTCTTTGGGCGTTTAAAAACGGAATGTTACTTTGGTAAACGGTTTGAGACCTTTGAGCAACTGGAACAAGCTATTCACGAATATATTCATTATTACAATCATGAGCGTATTCAAGTAAGATTAAAAGGACTAAGCCCTGTGGAATACAGAATTCAGTCCTTGAACTAAATCAGTCTAACTTTTTGGGGGCAGATCAAAAACCACCGCACTTTTTTGGGCAATTTACATCTTAATTTTTGCTATCGCGCTCATTGGCATTGTGGCGGGTAATTTTTATTACTATAAAACCTATAACAATTATTACGATATGTTTATGTTTGGTTTAGTGGAAGACGATACCAAAGCCGTGTTGAAAAATATCTATGATGATTACCCTGTTATTTCAGGATCTCTCGCAGTGCTTGTGTTAGCTGCGCTTCCTGCGTACTTTATGTATTATGCGTTATACCAAGGATTGTTAAATTGGGATGTGCATTGGTCTGTTGCAACTTTGCTTTTTGTTGGCTCATTCCTTGCCTTGGCATTTTTTGTACGCGGTACAATACGCTCCAAACCATTAACCAAAGATCATGCGCAAGTTTCCTCTTTAGCCGTTATCAATAAACTAGTCCCAAATGGCGTAATTGCTGTGGAATGGGCATTTAGAGATCGTAAACGCAATATTCTTTTTGAGGCGGTTGATTTAGACGAAGGTAAAGCCTTAATGCAACAAGTCTTTGGCACAGATAGCCTGATTGAGCGTACGCCTGTTAATCCTGCATTGAAGGAAAGCAAACCTCATGTTGTATTTGCCTTAATGGAAAGCTTTGGTACCAATTATTTGGTTTTAGATAACCCTGAAACCAATGATTTATTGGGACAATTACGGTCGCACTTTGAACAAGATTTTGTGTTCAAACGCTTTACCTCTGATTATAACGGCACTGCGCCAACTTTGGCATCGTTGCTTTTTTATAGCCCTATTCAAAATATCAGCCAATCAGCTGCACAGCAAATCGCCCCGCCCTATAGCCCATTTAAAACCTATAAACAACAAGACTATCGTACGGTGTTTATCACATCTGGTGGTTTAATGTGGCACAACTTAGGCAATTATTTGCCGTTGCAAGGTGTGGATGAATGTTATGACCAAAATGATATTATCGAAACTTTTCCTGATGCAAAACCTGCCATGTCTTATTGGGGCATTGCGGATGAATATGCCTTTGCCTTAGCAGAACAATTACTGAAAGAAAGTAATGAACCTTTATTTATCAATATATATTAAGTATGACGAATCATCCGCCTTATGAAGTACCTCAACATTACAAGGCGGAGCGTATTAATCCTCAAGTACTAGAAGGAAAATTTGGCAGTGAAGAAGAAAATCGCAAATCCCTTTCCACTTATCAATATGCTAATAACGCCTTGGGGCAATTTATTACACAAGTGGCGCAAAGTGCGGTGGGAAATCGAACCATTATTGCTGCTATAGGAGATCACCACGTGCGCTGCGTGCGTTTCGATGCGCCAAAACAGAATTTTATGGCAATGGGCGTACCGTTTTATGTTCATGTTCCAACGGAATTACAGAGCAAACTTGCCCTTAAATTTGATCCAAGCCGCATTGGTTCGCACAAGGATATTATGCCTACATTATATGGTTTAAGCTTATCAGATGCGGAATATTGGAACCTAGGCGGGTGCAATTTGTTGGCGGAGCAAGACAATGAAAAATATGCTTTTGCTTATAACGAAGGACTTTATGCCGATAGCGAAGGGGTGAGCGATGGCGAGCATCTCACGCAATATTCTTGGCAAAATCCAACCGCACTTTATCCTGACAATCTTTGAGTTACCGAGTTGAAACCAGTGAGTGATAAAAAACGGGCGCGAATTCAGGCTTATAAACAACTTTTAACATGGCAGATTCATTACTTAGTGAAAGGATTAAAATAGTCATTCCTTTCAAGTGCGGTCATATTACCGAAAAAATGGGGTTGATTTAATGAAAATCCCATTTTGCCCTTCTCTAAATATCCCAAAACCTACTTCATATTCTCTTGAATCCTTCCTTCATCCAATAATTATTTCTAAAAAAGTTGACAATATTAATTTATACTAGTTTAATAGTACAAAATTAACAAATGCCAGGATGTTAAAAATGCAGTCCGTTTTTATCCAAACCAAAGAATATCATGTGGATTATTGTAATGATCCCATCGCCATTTTTGCGACACTTTGCCAAAACCGACAAAATACCTTGCTTTTAGAGTCCGCTGAAATCCAAAGTAAAAACAGTTTAAAAAGTTTGTTGCTAGTAGATGCCGCATTAAAAATTTCTTGCCAAGGACAACAAGTTGATTTCGAGGCATTGACCTTAAATGGGCAAGGGGTTTTACCCTACATCGCACAACAATTACAGCCTATTTGTGAAATAAGTTCGTTTGATACCCATCATCTTTCGGTGAAGTTTTCTTTGCCAAACCCAAATCTTGATGAAGACAGTAAGCTAAGCGCCCCGTCGATTTTTGATGGATTACGTTGCTTAACAACGCTTTATCAGCATAGCGATATTCCGATTTTCTTAGGGGGATTATTTGCTTATGATTTAGTCACCAATTTTATTCCTATGGAAAATATTCAATTAAAAGACGATGGTTTGAGTTGCCCTGATTATGTCTTTTATTTGGCTGAAAATTTATTACTTATTGATCATCAAACCTTGTCAGCGACATTGCAAACCTTTTGCTTTCATCCAAAGGCAGCCGATGGCTTGAATCAAAGTGCGGTGCAAATTTGCCAAAATTTGCAAAAAGTTGAACCGCACTTGCCTCACATCCTCGCCTCCACAGAAGTTCGCACGAATTTAGAAGATGAGGCATTTAAAGATATTATCCGTTCACTTAAACATCATATTCATATTGGGGATGTATTCCAAATTGTACCATCAAGACGTTTTTCTTTAGCTTGTCCAAATCCTCTTCGGGCATACCGACAACTAAAACAAACCAATCCAAGCCCTTATATGTTCTTTATGCAAGATGAGGTGTTTACTTTATTTGGAGCCTCACCGGAAAGCGCCTTGAAATATTCCGCACAAACACGCCAAGTGGAAATTTATCCGATTGCTGGTTCAAGACCGCGAGGTTTTGATGAGCAAGGTCAAATCGATCTGGATCTGGATGCTCGCTTAGAATTAGAGCTACGCTTAGATAAGAAAGAACTCGCGGAGCATTTAATGTTGGTGGATTTGGCTCGTAATGATGTGGCGCGTGTGTGTGAAAGTGGCTCACGCCATGTTAAGGCATTAATGCAAATCGATCGTTATTCGCACATTATGCATTTGGTTTCTCTGGTCGTAGGAAAATTGCGCCCTGAACTGGATGCGTTGCATGCTTATCAAGCCTGTATGAATATGGGAACTTTAACCGGTGCACCAAAAATTAAAGCGATGCAATTAATTTACCTTGTTGAGCAACAAAAACGACATAGTTATGGTGGCGCAGTGGGTTATTTGTCCTCAAACGGTAATTTGGATACCTGTATCGTGATTCGTTCTGCTTTTGTACAAAACGGGATAGCGCATATTCAAGCCGGTTGTGGAGAAGTGTTAGATTCTGATCCACAAATGGAGGCAGATGAAACCCGCCATAAAGCTAAAGCAGTGATTAATGCCATTATTCAGACTCACAGCGCAATATAAGGATTTTTTATTATGGCAACCATTATTTTTTTAGATAATTTTGATTCTTTCACCTACAACTTAGTCGATCAATTTCGGACATTAGGTCATCAGGTTCAGATTTACCGTAACGATTGTGATATAGCGTTGTTAGAACAAGCCGCCTTAGCTCAACCCAATACCCTACTTGCCTTATCCCCCGGTCCGGGTAATCCCTCTGAAGCCGGCAATTTACTGCCATTAATTGCGCGCTTAAAAGGCAAAGTGCCTATGATTGGTATTTGCTTGGGGCATCAAGCTTTGATTGAATCTTTTGGTGGCAAAATTGTTCATGCCGGCGAAGTGTTACATGGCAAGGTATCGCTAATTTCTCATGATAATTTAGCTATGTTTGAAGGTTTGAATAATCCTATGCCTGTTGCTCGCTATCATTCATTAATGGGCGTTGAGTTGCCTGATGAGTTAATTGTTAATGCCACTTATGAAAATATCGTCATGGCAATTCGCCATAAATCTTTACCGATTTGTGGTTTTCAATTCCATCCTGAGAGTATTTTGACTGTACAGGGATCTCAATTATTGAAACAAACTATCGCATATTTAATGAATTTTAATAGAACACAAGGAATATAATATGCAAACAGAACAACTCTTACTTAAAATTATTGAGCAAACTCATTTAACATCCTCGGAAATGCAACAGCTTTTCACATCCATCATTCAAGGGGAATTAAATCCAATACAGCTCACTGCGCTGTTAATTACGCTAAAAATACGCGGGGAAAGCGCTGAAGAAATAAGTGGTGCAGTGGCAGCATGCCTTAATGCGGCACAATCCTTCCCTACCCCTGATTATGCATTTGCCGATATTGTCGGCACCGGTGGGGATAGCGCCAATACCATTAATATTTCTACCGCCTCTGCAATAGTTGGAGCTGCTTGTGGGTTAAAAATCGCAAAACATGGAAATCGAAGTGTATCAAGCAAAACCGGCTCAAGCGATTTATTAACCGCACTTGGAGTCAATATCAATATGCCGGCGGATATTGCAAGACGGGCATTGGATGAAATCGGGCTTTGTTTTCTTTTTGCCCAGCAATACCACCTCGGGTTTAAACATGCGGTTCCTGTGCGTCAAGCACTAAAAACAAGGACTATCTTCAATATTCTAGGACCGCTTATCAACCCTGCACGACCAAAACGTCAACTACTTGGTGTTTATTCTCCTCATTTACTCAAACCTTATGCCGAAACCGTTGCACAACTCGGTCATCAACATACTTTTGTTGTGCATGGCTGTGGATTGGATGAAGTGGCTATTCATGGACGGACTGATGTAGCGGAAATCTATGATGGGAAAATCACCTACTACAGCCTTTCTCCTTTGGATTTTGGTTTTCAAGCCAAACCATTGGAATCTTTACGTGGTGGTGAACCTGCAGAAAATGCCCAAATGATAACCGCACTGTTACAAGGTCAAGGCAAACCTGAACATGCCCAAGCCGTTGCAATGAATACAGCATTATTGATGAAATTGTTTGGTTATGAGAACATCAAGCATAACGCACAACAGGTTTTGGATGTCATCCAATCCGGTAAAAGTGTTAATGTTTTATCTCAATTAACGCGTTATTAAAAGGAATTCACTATGCCACAAAACCACACGCAACCTAGTATTTTGAAAACAATCGTACAGGATAAATTACTTTGGATCCAACACCAACAAACCCATTTTCCTTTGAGTGCGTTTCAAAATAGCCTTCAACCTAGTGATCGGGATTTTTATACCGCACTTCAGCAAGGTTCGGCGCAAAAACCGGCTTATATTCTTGAATGTAAAAAAGCCTCTCCCTCAAAAGGTTTGATTCGAGCCAATTTTAATGTAGAAGATATTGCACAGGTGTATAAAAGTTATGCCTCCGCAATTTCTGTTCTCACAGATGAAAAATATTTTCAAGGGGATTTCACTTATATTCCGCGCGTTCGCCAGCTCGTCAACCAACCAATCTTGTGCAAAGATTTTATTGTGAGCGAATATCAAATTTATTTGGCGCGCTATTATCAAGCAGATGCGATTTTATTAATGCTTTCTGTGTTAGATGATGAGACCTATCGTCGATTGGCAGAAATTGCACATGGATTAGGCATGGGAATATTAACGGAAACTTCAAATCAAACAGAATTAACTCGAGCCATTGAGCTTGGCGCTAAAGTTATTGGTATCAATAATCGTGATTTGCATGATTTATCTGTCGATATTGCTCGTACACCGCCTCTTGCACGCCAAATTCCGGCAGGCCGAATTATTATTAGCGAATCAGGCATTTACCACCATCATCAAATTCAACAGCTGAAATCTGATGTACATGGTTTTCTTATTGGTAGCAGTTTGATGGGAAGTCTCGATCTCCATCAAAGCGTCCGCACCTTAATTTTTGGCGAAAATAAAGTTTGTGGACTTACTCGTCCGCAGGATGTACAAGCCGTGTATGAGCAAGGCGCATTGTATGGAGGCTTAATTTTTGCAGAACATTCTCCCCGACAGCTTTCATTACGCCAAGCTCAAGAGTTGGTGGTACAGGCTCCCTTGCGTTTTGTCGGCGTATTTCAAAATCAATCTATTGATTTTATTGAAAAAATCGTCAACCAACTTGATTTATTTGCAGTACAATTACATGGCGAAGAAACGGCTGAATTTATTGCCGCACTTCGCCAACAATTACCGCAATCATGCCAAATTTGGAAAGCAATTTCAGTTGATGCGCCCTCTAAAATTACATTAGCCGCCCTTGCAACCAAAACACAAAGTAAAAGTGCGGTAAAAATTCCGTCGATTCCCCATGTGGATCGCTACATATTGGACAGCAAAATCGGCAATCAACGTGGAGGGACTGGACAGCCTTTTGATTGGTCGAAAATCCCTCAAGAATATAAATCTAAACTGCTCCTTGCCGGTGGCATTAATCCAGACAATATTGAGCTTGCCTTATCACAACATTGCCTAGGTCTTGATCTCAATTCCGGCGTAGAAAGTCTAACGGGCATGAAAAGCCCACAAAAATTAGCAGCGGTGTTTAACAAAATTTTGGAGCGTCAAACACCTAAAAAATTATCATAAAAATGTAAAAGGAAATGCTATGACAACCATTCTTAATCCCTATTTCGGTGAGTTCGGCGGTATGTTCGTTCCCGAAATCTTAGTACCTGTTTTACAAGAACTGGAAAAAGCCTTTGTGGAGGCGAAAGAAGATCCTGCTTTCCAACAAGAATTTCAGGATTTATTAAAAAATTACGCCGGTCGCCCTACAGCATTAACATGTTGCCGTAATTTAACAAAAGGCACGAACACTACACTTTATTTAAAACGTGAGGATTTATTGCATGGTGGCGCCCATAAAACCAACCAAGTTTTAGGGCAAATTCTCTTAGCAAAACGCATGGGGAAAACACGTATTATTGCTGAAACCGGTGCAGGACAACATGGCGTTGCGACTGCATTAGCCTGTGCAATGCTCAATATACCTTGCCGTATTTATATGGGCGCAAAAGATGTTGAACGTCAATCGCCTAATGTTTTCCGAATGAAGTTAATGGGCGCCGAAGTGATCCCTGTACAAAAAGGCTCTTGTTCACTCAAAGATGCTTGCTGTGAGGCTATGCGGGATTGGGCTGCAAATTATGCCACAACACATTATCTGCTCGGTACCGCCGCAGGCCCGCACCCATTTCCAACCATCGTGCGTGAATTCCAAAAAATGATTGGAGAAGAAACCAAAAGGCAAATTTTGGAGAAGGAAGGGCGCTTACCTGATGCGGTTATTGCGGCTGTCGGCGGCGGATCAAATGCCATTGGTATGTTTGCCGATTTTATTGAAGAAAAAAGTGTACGCCTAATTGGGATTGAACCAGCAGGCAAAGGCATTGAAACCGGTGAGCATGGTGCGCCTTTACGTCATGGTTCAGTCGGTATTTATTTTGGGATGAGATCCCCGATTATGCAAACCAAAGACGGGCAAATTGAAGAGTCTTATAGTATTTCAGCCGGTTTAGACTTCCCTTCTGTCGGCCCGCAGCACGCGCATCTCCATGCTATTGGTCGTGCAGATTATGAGAGCATTACAGATGATGAAGCACTTGAGGCATTTCAAGCTTTAGCACAACATGAAGGTATTATTCCTGCTTTAGAAAGCTCCCATGCTTTGGCTTACGCATTAAAACTCATCAAGCAAGATCCAACAAAAACACAACTACTTGTTGTGAATCTATCCGGTCGTGGTGATAAGGATATTTTCACGGTGGATAAAATTTTAACTGCAAAAGGAGCTATCAAATGATTGTGCAATCATCTCGTTTCAGCCGTTTATTTGCTCAATTAGCTGATAAAAAACAAGGGGGATTTGTTCCTTTTGTGACACTTTGTGACCCTGATTTTGAGCGCTCTTTTGAGATTATTTGTACTTTAGTTGATAATGGTGCGGATGCCTTAGAATTAGGCTTTCCCTTTTCTGATCCCTTGTTGGACGGACCGGTTATTCAGGCTGCCAATGATCGGGCTCTCAATGCAGGTTGTAGCACCGAAGAAAGTTTTCAGTTACTTGCCAAAGTGCGGTCAACCTATCCAGACATACCGATTAGTCTGTTGCTTTGTGCCAATTTAATTTATGCGCAAACTCTTGATAAATTCTATGCACGCTGTGCCGAAGTGGGCGTTGATGCCGTATTGGTTGCAGATATTCCTTTACTCGCCGCAGAAGAATATATCCAAGCTGCTCAACGTCATGATGTACAGCCGGTTTTCATTTGTCCACCTAATGCTAATGAATCCACAATTAAAGCGGTAGCTCAACATACTCGAGGTTATACTTATTTAGTCTCAAGAGCCGGCGTTACTAGCGCAGAAAATCAAACACAAGCTGCCAATTTAGATGTTCTTATTGAAGGGTTAACCCAATATCAAAGCGCCCCAATTTTACAAGGTTTTGGTATCGCAAAACCGGAACAAGTTAAAGAGGCGCTGCGTTTAGGGGCTGCCGGTGCAATCTCGGGTTCCGCTACAGTTCAGATTATTGAACGAAACCTCGACAATCACCCTCAATGTTTGCTTGAATTGGCACAATTCGTACAAAACATGAAGAGGGCAACACATCTCTCATAAATAGGAAATATAAAATAAAAAGGGCGAAATACTTCTTTCGCCCTGTCATCCTACTGTCTGTTATGCCTTTTATTCCTAATATTAAGAATAGGATAACAACTAGAAATTCAACACTTTATCTGCATTGACCGTCCAATCAGCTAATTCAACTAATGTACCAATTTCAACGCCTTCAGCTGGTGGTAATGAGGTAATTCCACGTGCATTAGTGCAAGTTTTACATAATTTGACCATAGCCCCTTGTGCGGTGAGAATTTCAAGCATTTGTTGCAAATGGTAACCTTCTGCCGGCTGTTAATGAGCAAGTCCCCCGCTAACGGCATCTGACATTAGCAATAACTTTAATTCAACCGCACTTTTGTGTTGCTCTTGTAGTTGTAAAGCTAAACGCAATGCGCTGAAAAAATGTTCATCACCATATGGAGAAGAATGAATAATAAAAAGTATTTTATGCATGAAAATATCCTTATTTGAAATGAAATAGAAATAACATTTAGAAAAAATGACTATTTATCATAAAGATAAAAATGATCTGCACCCCAAAAGTTGGACTAAATAACCAACTAATTAAGGTGCAGATTTTTATGGCTAAATACCCCCAATCTTTTAAACAACAAGTGATCGAATTTTATCTTCAACATAATAAAAATCGCCATTAACTCGTCAGCATTTTCAGGTTAAGGAAACCATATTAAGATATTGGATTAATCAGTATAATCACACCTCGTGAAGGAACTACGCCACCAATTTCCGTTTGAGATTTTATTGCAATTGGTTGATTTAAAACGGAGTACGTTCTTTTATCATCTTGCTGAAAAAGACAATAAAAATGCAGCGATTGAGCAAGAAGTCATCAAAATTTATCACAAAAATGACGGTAATTACGGTTATCGTCGTATTACGCTGGAATTAAGAAAAATATAGCTGATTAACCATAAAAAAGTCCAACGCTTACTGCAACAACTTGGGTTGAAAGGGAAAAACAAACGCAAAAAATATCATTCTTATCGTGGCGAAGTCGGCAAAATTGCAGAGAATTTGCTAAAACAGAATTTTCACACTACAGCCCCAAATCAAAAATGGGTCACCGATGTGAGTGAATTTAAGTGTGCAGGAGGTAAACTTTATCTCTCGCCGATTAAGGACTTGTTTAACGGTGAAATTATTGCTTATGATGTGGCAAGAAACCCAAGTTTCGAGCAGATAAGCCGAATGATAAAACGAGCTGTAGCAAGGCTTGACGGAGCAACGCCAATACTCTATTCTGACCAAGGTTGGCAATATCAAATGGTAAGTTATCAGTCGATTTTGAAACAAAACGGCATCGTACAAAGTATGTCGAGAAAGGGAAATTGTTTGGATAACAGTGCAATGGAAAGTTTCTTTGGGCGTTTAAAAACGGAATGTTACTTTGGTAAACGGTTTGAGACCTTTGAGCAACTGGAACAAGCTATTCACGAATATATTCATTATTACAATCATGAGCGTATTCAAGTAAGATTAAAAGGACTAAGCCCTGTGGAATACAGAACTCAGTCCTTGAACTAAATCAGTCTAACTTTTTGGGGGCAGATCATAGCTACTCGCAATTTTATAGCCGAGCTGCTTATGACGGCTCTCGCGAAATCAGTTTTTATCTTGATAAAGCTGTTCATGGCAAAGGTATCGGTAAAGCCTGTGTGAATTTCTTAATTAAACAAATGCCCAATTACCAACTGCATACATTATTAGCTTTTGTGTTCGGCAATAACGATCAAAGTTTAGGCTTACTGAATAAAATGGGCTTTGAAATTTGGGGAAAACTTCCCCAAGTTGCAGATATGGAAACAGATTTTGAAGATTTAGTAATCTTAGGATTGAAACAAGGCGTATGTGGCAACTAAAGGCATTTTCCGAACTTTCTGCCCAAGAACTGTTTGAAATTTACCAAGCTCGAGTCGCTGTTTTTGTCGTAGAACAAAATTGTGCGTATCAAGAAGTTGATGAAAAAGATCGGAAAGCCTTGCACCTTTTTGCAAAAAATTCGGCAAAACTGACCGCTTACTGTCGGATTATCCCCGAACAAGATGGTGTGCATATCGGCAGAGTGTTGGTTACCGAAGAAGCACGAGGAACAGGATTTGCGAAAAATTGATGGCACAAGCCTTAACCATTTGCCAGCAACAATGGCAAAGTGAAAACGTCTATGTGCAAGCCCAAGCCTACTTGCAAGATTTTTATCAATCGCTTGGGTTTAAACCGATTTCTGAGGTTTATTTGGAAGATGAGATACCGCATTTGGATATGGCATTAAACAATGAATAATAAACTAGACCAAATTGAATACTTGAAAAATCAGCTAGCTCAATATCGTCCACTTTCAGCCGCTGAAGTGCAACGCTTGCGAGAAGAGTTTATTATTGAGAGTAGCTATAACTCTAATGCGATTGAAGGAAATACAATTACATTGCGTGAAACAGTGCTGATTTTAAAAGAAGGCATTACCATTGCAGAAAAACCAATTCGTGAACATTTGGATATTATCGGTTTTAAAGACGCGTTTAATTATATTTATGAATTAGTGGCAAATAATGAGCCATTAACCGAACGCACGATTAAAGATATTCATTCTTTGGTATTAATGGGGAGTGCGGAAAATCGCGGTGTTTATCGCAAAATTCCTGTGCGTATTTTAGGGGCTGAAAATGAGCCGACGGCACCTTATTTAATTGCGGAAGAAATGCAAAGGTTAATTGAAAAATATCAGCAAAAACTGACCGCACTTCACCCGATTGAAGCGATTAGCTGGTTACATTTGGCATTTGAGAGTATTCACCCTTTTATTGATGGTAACGGACGAACCGGGCGATTGCTGATTAATTTTGAATTATTGAAGCACGGCTATTTACCTGTTGATATTAAATTTACTCATCGATCAAACTATTACCAATGTTTTGATGATTTCCATAAAAATCAGCAAAGTGCAGTGGCTTTAACGGAATTAATTGCGGATTATGAAATTCAAGAGTTAGATCGGTATTTGAAAATTTTGGAGAAATACAATGACCAAAATTGAACGAATTAGAGAACAACAACGCCAACTGCAAATTCAATTTAAAGCGTGGATGGATGATAAGAAAAAGCGTGAAGTGCTGACTTTCCAACGCTCGAATGGAAATATTGTTCGCCATTATCCTGACGGACATGAAGAAATCATTGAATATGCAAAATAATTTAGCTATTTTTTACTTTGTTATTGTGTTTGACAAATCTCCCCTAACCCCTCTTTGCTAAAGAGGGGGATCAGATCGAAGAAAATAATCGCTCATCTGAAAAATTGAGCCTCTTTTTGAAGTACTTCGATTTTATATTTTCGTTTGAGCCAGTTCCCCTCTTTAGCAAAGAGGGGTTAGGGGAGATTTGGCAGAAGTGAAAACGAAGTCGGTAAGTAAAATTTGCCTTATCCCTAGCACGGCAAAGCCGTACTAGATCAAGCATAAGTTAGTCCTTTCAGGACTTTGATTTGAGCTACAGTGTAGCTTATTTATACATAATGTTGAGAAATATATGAAAATAGAAGAAAACACTGTTTTACAGAAATTATTAAATTTAATTGATAGTTTAAGTACTACTAAATTTAAAGATGCAAGTGATGAGCTAACTAACTTTATTTATTCTTTAAACAAAAATCAGTTAATAGCTCTTGTAAGAGCTATTGGTATATTACCTGAATCAATAAAACCAAGCTCAACCCAAGAAAAATTATTTTCTAAAGCTGGAGATATTGTTTTAGCCAAAGCTCTTCAATTACTTAATTTAGATGCTAGACCTTTAGAACAAAGAGGAAATGCTGCTGATGTAACAGCACTATCTATAGAGTTTAACTACGGCTTAGTTGCTGATGCAAAGTCTTTTAGACTAAGTCGCACAGCAAAAAACCAAAAAGATTTTAAAGTAAAGGCTTTAAGTGACTGGAGAGAAGATAAAGATTATGCTGTATTAACAGCCCCCTTTTTCCAATATCCAACAACACAAAGTCAAATATTTAAACAATCATTAGATGAGAATGTATTACTTTTCAGCTGGGAACATTTAGTTATTTTATTGGCAATTAGATCTAAAAGAAACAGATTCTTTTACGTTTGAACAATTGTGGAATTTTCCATTAAAACAAAGTAAAAAAACATCGGTGGCAGAATCTGAGAATAATTTTATGAAAGATTTTAATGAATATTTTATGAAGTTATTTAAAATAGATAAAAAAACATTACATAAATTATTCCAAAATGAAATTAAATTTATTGAAAATAGATCTATAAATGAAAAGTCTTATTGGGAAGGGCAAATTAAAAGAATTAAATCTTTAACTAGAGAAGAAGCTATTGAAGAATTATTAAAAGAAATAAACATATCATCAAAGATAGATATCATTGATGGGTTTGTTGAGGCAATAAAGAATGATGAAAGATTGTATCTATAATGATGATTCGATAATTGCTATAAAAAATATCAAAAGTAATTCTATTCATTCAATCATATCTGATATTCCTTATGGGATAGATTATGATGATTGGGATACGTTACACTCTAATACTAACAGTGCGTTAGGCGGTAGTTCCATAGCTCAACAGAAGACATCTCTATTTAAAAGAAGAGGAAAACCTCTTAATGGTTGGTCTGAAGCAGACAAAAGACGACCACAAGAATATCAAGAATGGGTAGAAAGTTGGTCTAATGAATGGTATAGAGTTCTAAAATCAGGTGGTTCTGTCTTTATTTTCGCTGGAAGACAATTTGCACATAGAGTTATTGTTGCTTTTGAAAATAGTGGGTTTACTTTTAAAGATATGCTTAGTTGGGAAAGAGATAAGGCACCACATCGTGCCCAAAGAATTTCCTGTGTATTTGAAAAAAGAGGAGATACTTTTAATCAGCAAAAATGGGCAGGTTGGAGAGTTGCAAATTTACGTCCAATATTTGAACCAATACTATGGTTTCAAAAGCCATATAAAACAGGGGGGACTTTAGCAGATAATTTAATAGAGAATGAAGTTGGAGCTTGGAATGAAAATGCATTAACATCTTGGAATATTCAGCGAGGAGCTTTAAATCATTCAAATATGTTTAAAGTACAGGTGACCACAGAAGATAGAAAATATCATATCACCCAAAAACCTTTAAACTTAATGAAATTACTGGTGGAACTAGTCACTAAAGAAAAGCAGATTGTTTTAGATCCTTTTGCTGGTAGTGCATCCACCTTATTAGCTGCTCGAGAATTGAATAGACATTTTATAGGATTTGAAAAAAATAAAGAAATATATGATATAGCAGTTAAACGCTTAGAAAATACTTTGGATAATAAGTTAGTACATCAAAAAAGAGACAACAATGACCCAAAAATTCGAAATGGCAGATCGTTTCGACTCGTCGGCAGTCGAACAAGCACTTTATAAACACTGGGAAGAACAAGGCTATTTTAAGCCGAATGAAAACCCGAATGTTCCAAGTTACTGTATCGCAATTCCACCGCCAAATGTGACGGGGAGTTTGCATATGGGGCATGCTTTCCAGCAAACCTTAATGGATACTTTAATCCGTTTTAATCGTATGGAAGGCAATAACACCCTATGGCAAGCGGGTACAGACCACGCGGGGATTGCAACCCAAATGGTGGTGGAACGCAAAATTGCGGCGGAAGAAGGCAAAACCCGTCACGATTATGGGCGTGAAGCCTTTATCAATAAAATCTGGGATTGGAAAGCTTATTCGGGCGGCACAATCAGCCAGCAAATGAGACGACTTGGTAACTCAATCGACTGGGATCGTGAGCGTTTCACAATGGATGAAGGCTTGTCCAATGCGGTAAAAGAAGTGTTCGTGCGTTTACACGAAGAAGGCTTGATTTATCGTGGCAAACGCTTGGTAAACTGGGATCCAAAATTACATACAGCGATTTCCGATCTTGAAGTGGAAAATAAAGAGAGCAAAGGCTCGCTGTGGCATTTCCGCTATCCATTAGCCAATGGGGCGAAAACGGCGGACGGTAAAGATTATTTGGTGGTAGCGACCACTCGTCCTGAAACGATGTTAGGCGATACGGCGGTGGCGGTTCACCCTGAAGATGAACGTTACCAGTCTTTGATCGGTAAAACCGTAATCCTACCGCTTGCAAACCGTGAAATTCCGATTATTGCGGACGATTATGTAGATCGTGAGTTCGGTACAGGCGTGGTGAAAATTACTCCTGCTCACGACTTCAACGACTACGAAGTCGGTAAGCGTCATCAGTTGCCAATGGTGAACGTGATGACCTTAAATGCGGACATTCGTGCGGAAGCGGAAATTATCGGCTCAGACGGTAAACCTTTGACAAATTACACCGCACTTATTCCAGCGGATTATCAAGGTTTAGAGCGTTTTGCGGCACGCAAGAAAATCGTGGCAGACTTTGAAGCACTCGGTTTATTAGATGAAATCAAACCGCACGACTTAAAAGTGCCTTACGGCGACCGTGGGGGTGTGCCGATTGAGCCGATGCTGACAGACCAATGGTATGTGAGCGTGAAACCGCTTGCCGAAGTGGCAACCAAAGCGGTGGAAGACGGCGAAATCCAATTCGTGCCGAAACAGTATGAAAACCTTTATTTCTCTTGGATGCGTGATATTCAAGACTGGTGTATTTCTCGCCAATTATGGTGGGGACACCGCATTCCTGCGTGGTACGATGCGGAAGGCAACGTTTATGTGGCTCGTGATGAAGCGGAAGTGCGGTCAAAATATCAGTTAAATGCTGATGTTGCGTTAAAACAAGATGAAGACGTGTTAGATACTTGGTTCTCATCAGGCTTATGGACATTCTCAACCTTGGGCTGGTCAGAGCAAACCAAAGAACTCAAAATGTATCACCCGACCGATGTGTTAATCACAGGCTTTGACATCATCTTCTTCTGGGTGGCTCGTATGATTATGTTTACGATGCACTTCATCAAAGATGAAAACGGCAAACCGCAAGTGCCGTTCAAAACTGTGTATGTAACGGGCTTGATCCGTGATGAACAAGGGCAAAAAATGTCGAAATCAAAAGGGAACGTATTAGACCCGATTGATATGATTGACGGTATCAGCCTTGAAGATCTACTTGAAAAACGTACGGGCAATATGATGCAACCGCAGTTGGCGGAAAAAATTGCCAAAGCGACCCGTAAAGAATTCGAGAACGGTATCGCTCCGCACGGTACGGACGCACTGCGTTTCACCTTAGCGGCATTAGCGAGCAACGGGCGTGACATCAACTGGGATATGAAACGTTTGGAAGGCTATCGTAATTTCTGTAACAAATTATGGAATGCGAGCCGTTTCGTACTCACTAACGATAAATTAGACTTATCGGCAGGCGAAGTGGAATACAGCTTGGCGGATCGTTGGATCCAATCCACCTTCAACCGCACCGTAGGCGAGTTCCGTGATGCGTTAAGCCAATACCGTTTCGATTTAGCGGCAAATACCATTTATGAGTTCACTTGGAACCAATTCTGCGACTGGTACTTAGAACTCACCAAACCTGTGTTTGCTAACGGTACAGATGCTCAAAAACGAGGTGCAAGCCAAACCCTCGTACGTGTGTTGGAAAAATTGTTACGTTTAGCGCACCCGATTATTCCATTCATTACGGAAGAAATCTGGCAGAAAGTGAAAGGCTTTGCATGGGTGGAAGGCGACACCATTATGTTACAACCTTTCCCGAAAGTGGAAGAAAGCCAAATTGACGAAGCAGCAGAAATGCAAATCAACTGGTTAAAAGAGTTGATTGTGGCAGTGCGTAATATTCGTGCAGAGTGCAACATCGCCCCAAGCAAAGGCTTGGATTTCTTAGTGCGTAACCTGTCTGACGAACATTGCAAAATGTTAGCGGAAAACGACCGCTTGTTAAAAGCAATGGCGAAATTAGACAGCGTACAAGTGCTTGCCCAAGGCGAAGAAGCTCCGCTTTCAGTGGCGAAATTGGTGGGCAACGCAGAAGTACTAGTGCCAATGGCTGGCTTTATTAACAAAGATGCCGAGCTTGCTCGTTTGACCAAAGAGATCGAAAAACTTCAAGGCGAAGTGAAACGTATCGAAGGTAAACTCAGCAACGAAGCCTTTGTCGCAAAAGCCCCAGAAGCGGTTATTGCCAAAGAGCGTGAAAAAATGCAAGAGTACCAAGACGGACTTGAGAAATTGCAGACGCAGTATAAGGCGATTGAGGCGTTGTAATATAGTAATAACTGTCGTTGGAGGTGATATTCTCCAACGGCTCTATTAGTCACGAAAACACATTTCATTATGCACAATACAGTTTATAAATGGCCTGAGCCGTCTCATCTCTATCCAGATAGAGGAAAAAAATCTTATAGATTAAAACGTTTCCGTTATCGTTTTCGCTCTATATTACATAGATCTCTCATAAAGAAATTTGAACATAAAATTAATTCTGAATCTTCGTTAAAACCGTTATTAATCAAAAGAGCCGATTATAGCTATCCTTTAGTTCATCGTTTCTTAGATAAACGCTTTAATAGTCAAAGACGTTTTAACATGATTTGTGACAATTTAGACTTTTTACCTAAAGTACTCTTATCTAAAAATCTCCCTCAGTTATGGGATAGCCCTATATGTTTTACAGAAGTAATTGAAGATTTTGAAATCTATTTAAATGTCAACGAATATCAACCAATGGAGGGTTTCTGGGCATTAGAATTACGCTATAAACCAAGCGGTCAGTTAGTTTATTTATTGACATTTGGTAAATTAGAAAATGCATTACTTATCGCAGTTATTCAAGGTCCGAACTTTGAAGGTTCTAAAGAATTAGTCAAACAACTAACTAAAAAATGCCATGGGCTTCGTCCAGCCTATTTAATGGTTGAAGCCATGAAAGCTTTAACTCAGGTCTTAGGGTATTCTAAATTATTTGGCATTCCACAAAAATATCAGAATAAGTCACGCTTTGTTCAAAGCACACGCTATTTTGTTGATTATGATACTATTTTTAAAGAGAGTAATGGTGAATTAAAGGAATATTGGGAACTTCCCTTAACATTAGAGTCAAAAAACCTTGAAGATATTCCGAGTAATAAACGCTCAATGTATAGAAAAAGATACACAATGCTTAATCATTTATTAAGGGCTATTGCTTCTAAACTAAAATCTGAGTTAGATGTAGTCGTTTAGATAAATTCGGTACTTAATTTTAGGGGCATAGTAGACAAAATGGTTGCTAATTTCGTGAAAACTATGCCTATATGACAAAGTGGTTACTAATGAATATTTTTAATTATTCTTAGCAACTCTTTTTATTTAAAAAATCCTGTATAAACAATATCTGACGATTTTTCGTTAATCCATTATGATTATTTAATTTTCGTTTAAGTTCACTAAATAGCCCCTCTGAGCGATTTGTCGTCTTTTCTATATTTAATTCAGAATGTTTTTCATAGATAAAAATAAAATCCATATAACGCTTTAAACTGGCACAAGCACTTCTTATATTGCGATGTTTATAAGGAAAATAGCCTTTTTCATTCGCTTTATCACTCCTTTCTTTTAAAAAATCTTGATGTTTTATAAACCAAGAATGTAATCGCCGATAAAATTCATTTTTTGAGCTTTTTGTGAGTGTTTTTGCAATTATTTTTAATTCTTTACCCGCTTGTGATTGATGCTTTTTTCTTAATTTCCGCATCACAATTGCCACCATATGAAATTGACACATCTGTACTGGTGTATTAAATAAATCTTTCATCAAACCACGTCTACCATCACAGACAATTGATTGAATTTTATAGCCTTTCATACGAAGTGAATTAAACGCTATTCTGTAATAAACATCTTTTCCCGTTTTGATGACACGATGGTAAACCACTTTTTTAGAAAGCGAATCCATCAGGACTAAAATACTAAATTCACGACCAAAGAAGGTAGTATCCTACAATAATATTTAAATCACGTGATAGTGGTGGATTTAATGCTGTTTTAGGGGCTTTTTCGAGATATCTTTGAATTGTTCTAATTGAACAATGCTATTTTTCGGCAAGTTGTTTATAGGTTTGTTTTCCTATTGAATAATCATTCCAAATACTTATTGGATTTAATTTCTTTTTAAGGGTAAATGTTTTATTACAGGCATTACATTTATAGCGTTGAATATTATTTCTTATACCATGTTTCTTTATTTTCAGACTTTGGCAAAATGGGCAGTTTTTTGTTCATGTTTCAAAAAGAGAGCTTAAAGCCTTGTACTATGAGGCTTTAAGCCACTTTTAGCAGTAGATTTGTCTATTATACCTTTTAATAGAAAGGCTTGTAAGAATATTCATCAGCAATCATTTTATCTACTATACTTTGATAGATCTTATCAAAAACAGGAGCTATCGGAGAAAGGGATATTACTTTTTGTTTGTGATATTACTTTGAATCTTTTCCAGTGACTCTCTCGTCATTTCTTGTGATTTTTCCAGCATTTCGGCTGGATCAAGTTTATCTCCCCATTCTGTAACTTTATTATTTAATAAGGTTACTGATAATCTATCTTGAGATAACATCTGATTATCTATCATACTAAATCCGACAAGTGTTTTCCCCCAATAGCTTAGCACTTCAACGTGCCCTTTATCTGTATTTCTAGCAGATACTTTATTTGGTTGCCCTAATAAGCTAATCACATCTTGTTTAGACATATCCATTTGTAATTGCATAGCTAGCTGATTATATGATGGTTTAGGTGTACAGCCGACTATAAAAATAATAAAAGAAATACTTGCTAATAATTTTTTCATATTAAGCTCCTACATTGTAATTAACAATCTAAAATTTCTAAATAGAACTCGTAAGAATTAGATTATTTGAATGCCACACGCGCATTTCTAAACAACCTCATCCACGCCCCATCTTCCCTCCAGTACTCCGGATACCAAGAGTTGCTCACCGCACGGTAAACGCGTTCTGGGTGTGGCATCATAATAGCGACACGTCCGTCTAGGTTAGAAATGGCGGTAATGCCGTTTACCGAGCCGTTCGGGTTGGCTGGGTAAACTTCGGTTGGGTTGCCGTTATTGTCGATGTATTGGGCGATAACCAAGTTCTGCTTTTGTAAATTTTCAAGCTGATCTGACCGCTTGAATTCCACCTGTCCTTCGCCGTGGGAAACGGCAATCGGCATATGCGAGCCTGCCATTCCGCTGAACCAGAGTGAGTTGGTGTCGTTGATTTTTACCAGCCCTACACGAGCTTCAAAACGTTCGGATTTGTTACGCACGAAGCGTGGCCAGTTTTCTGTACCAGGAATAATTTCTGCCAAGTTTGACACCATTTGGCAACCGTTACATACACCTAATGCGAGTGTATTCGGGTTAGTAAAGAATTGGCTGAATTGATCACGCAACATTGGGTTGAATAGGATCGATTTCGCCCAGCCGCCACCTGCACCAAGTACGTCTCCGTAAGAGAAGCCGCCGCACGCCACGAGAGCATTGAAGTCGGCGAGATTGCGTCTGCCAGCCATTAAGTCGCTCATATGCACATCAATCGCATTGAAGCCTGCACGGTCGAAGGCGGCTGCCATTTCGTAATGGCTGTTTACGCCCTGTTCACGTAAGATTGCCACGGTCGGTTTCACGCCACGGTTGATAAACGGTGCGGCAATATCTTCATTGACATCATAGGTTAAGAATGCAGATAAGCCTTTGTTATTTGGGTCTTTTTTGGTTGCAAATTCTTGATCGGCACATTCAGGGTTGTCACGCAAGCGTTGCATTTGGTGTGTAAGTTCCGCCCAAATTCCACGCAATTCAGAGCGTTTTTCACTGAGTAATTTGCGTGTGCCACTGGTGATTTCAAACAGATCGCCTTCCGTTGCCGAGCCGATGTCTTTGGTAATGTGTAGCAAGTTATGGGCTTTCAATACATCACGCACCGCATTTAAGTCGCCCTCTTTGATTTGAATAACCGCACCGAGTTCTTCGTTGAATAACACGGCTAAACCATTGTCGCCTAATGCGGTAATGTGAGCTGATACGCCACAGTTGCCGGCAAACGCCATTTCCGCAAGGGTGGTGATTAAACCACCGTCTGAGCGGTCGTGGTAAGCGAGTAATTTATCGTCTGCAACTAGGGTTTGCATTGCGTTGAAGAAGTTTTTCAAGGTTTCCACATTCACCACATCGGCAGGTTTATCGCCAAGTTGTTTGTAAACCTGTGCTAACGCCGTTGCACCTAAGCGGTTTTTGCCTTCGCCTAAATCGAGTAACAATAAGCGTGTTGCACCTTTATCGGTACGAAGTTGTGGAGTAACGGTTTTACGCACATCTTCCACACGCGCGAAAGCTGAAATGACGAGAGAAAGTGGAGCGGTAACCGCTTTTTGCTCACCATTCTCTTCCCAAGTGGTACGCATTGACATTGAGTCCTTGCCTACCGGAATGGTAATGCCGAGTGCAGGGCAAAGCTCTTCGCCCACCGCTTTTACTGCTTCATATAATCCTGCGTCTTCGCCTGCGTGACCTGCCGCCGACATCCAGTTTGCCGAGAGTTTAATGCGTTTAATATCGCCGATATTGGTTGCCGCAATGTTGGTAATGCTTTCTGCTACTGCTAAGCGAGCAGATGCGCTGCAGTCAAGTAAGGCAACTGGCGCACGTTCGCCCATTGCCATTGCTTCGCCGTGATAACTGTCTAAACTTGCTGTGGTTACAGCACAGTCGGCAACAGGGATTTGCCACGGGCCGACCATCTGATCGCGAGCTACCATTGCGGTAACTGAGCGGTCGCCGATAGTAATTAAGAAGGTTTTTTCTGCGACTACTGGCAAGCGTAACACACGGTGGAAGGCTTCTTTAAGCTGAATATCTTCCTGTGCAAGCGGTGGATTTTGGACGGTTTTTGACGAAACCTGACGGTGCATTTTCGGGGTTTTTCCGAGTAGCACGTTCATCGGTAAATCAATCGGGTTGTTGTCAAAATGATCGTCGTGTAGGGTTAAATGTTTCTCTTCGGTCGCTTCGCCAATCACAGCATAAGGCGCGCGCTCACGTTGGCAAAGGGCTTCAAATAATGGCAATTTATCCGCCGCAACCGCTAACACATAACGCTCTTGCGACTCGTTACACCAGATTTCAAGCGGTGACATTCCTTTTTCGTCACACAGAATTTTGCGTAAATCGAACTTACCGCCACGATCACCGTCGTGAACTAACTCCGGCATTGCGTTCGATAAACCGCCAGCACCCACGTCGTGAATAAATAAAATCGGGTTCTCATCGCCTAACTGCCAGCAACGGTCGATCACTTCTTGGCAACGGCGTTCCATCTCTGGATTTTCACGTTGAACGGAAGCAAAATCTAAATCTTCTTTGGATTTGCCTGACGCCATTGACGAAGCCGCACCACCGCCTAAACCGATATTCATTGCAGGGCCGCCAAGTACAATTAATTTCGCCCCAACAGGAATTTCGCTTTTCTGAACGTGTTCGGCACGAATGTTACCGATACCGCCTGCGAGCATAATCGGCTTGTGATAACCACGAACTTCTTCACCACCAAAACTGTTTACTTTTTCTTCATAGGTACGGAAATAGCCAAGTAATGCAGGGCGACCAAATTCATTGTTAAATGCCGCTCCGCCAAGTGGACCTTCAATCATAATATCTAACGCAGATGCGATACGGTTCGGCTTAGAAAGCGGATTTTCCCACGGCTGTTCAAAGTTTGGGATCACCAAGTTAGATACGGAGAAACCGGTTAAACCTGCTTTTGGTTTTGCACCACGCCCTGTCGCCCCTTCATCACGGATTTCGCCACCTGAACCTGTCGCCGCCCCTGGGAATGGTGAAATGGCTGTCGGGTGGTTGTGGGTTTCTACTTTCATTAAAATATGCGCATCTTCTTGATGATAGCGATATTGCCCGTCTTGATCAGGGAACCAACGACCGACTTTGGAACCTTCCATTACCGCCGCATTATCTTTATAGGCAGAAAGCACATAATCTGGCGTTTTCTCGAAGGTGTTTTTAATCATTTTGAACAGCGATTTCTCTTGTTTTTCGCCGTCAATCGTCCAGTCTGCATTGAAAATTTTATGGCGACAATGCTCTGAGTTCGCTTGTGCAAACATATAAAGTTCAATGTCGTGCGGATTGCGGTTTAACGCCGTGAAATTTTCCACCAAATAATCAATTTCATCTTCTGCCAACGCCAAACCTAATTCCACGTTTGCCACTTCTAAGGCTTTGCGACCACCGTTTAAAATATCCACAGTCGTAAACGGCTTCGGCTCGTGTTGGGCAAACAGTTGGCTCGCTTGGTTTTCATCGGTTAAAACGGTTTCTAACATACAGTCGTGCAACAAGCCTTTTAGGGTTGCCAACTCTGCTTCATTTAACGCTTGTTCAAACTCGAAATAGTACGTTAAACCGCGCTCAATGCGGTTTACCTCTGATAAGCCACAGTTATGGGCAATATCTGTCGCTTTTGACGACCACGAAGAGATCGTACCAATGCGAGGGGTTACAATCAAACAAAAGCCGGTTGGTTCGTGTTCCGCAAGGGTTGGGCCATAATGCAACAGCTCTTGGATTTTTTGTGTTTCATCGGCTACAAGCGGTCGGTTTAGCTCAACAAAATGCAAATATTCGGCATAGACCGATTTGACAGGCAGTTGATGTTGCTCGAATTTTTGTTGAAGTTGGTTTAAACGAAAGTCAGATAAGGCAGGTGAGCCACGAAAGGTTTGTACAGTCATTGGGCAGTTCCGTTAATGATAGAAAACAAAATTGAAGGCATTATAACGGATTGCGCAAACGTTTGCATTTTAAAAATTCAGAAAGTTTTTCTCATTTTATATTTGGAAGGGGTAGTCTAACGAAACAGTATCGCACAATTGGAGTAACAAAAATAGCACTCATCTAGACAATATGCCTTCTTCTGTTAATTTATTTCGTACAATCTATACTTGAACAGTATTCAAAGGCTATAAGGGAATAACAAATCCCCGCCTTTTAAGACGGGGATATTTATTAGTAGCTTGAATTTATAATAACTTCCTCTCCATATCCGCCAGCCTGAGGGAATGGCGTATAAGTTGAACTTGTGGTACGCAATACACGAATACCACGAATGCCAGCCTCTTTAGCGGCGAGAATATCATCATCGCTATCGCCGTAGTGTAACTGAATATTATGTTTTAAAATCCCTGCGGCTTTATTGTATTTTGTTTTTAATTTATCTTGACCGTGTCCGCCCATAAAATTAACAGGTTGCATATTTTTTATGCCAAAGGTTTTTTCAAGTAACGGGGTGACTTGGTCGTCCTTACCCGCAGTTCTTCCTGTGATAAAGAAAATCTGATCGCCACGCTCTTGGTGCATATTAATGAGATCTTGAGCTACTTGTTTCGGAATAGAGTATTTATCACAGCCTGCATTAATTTCGTCCCAGAACTCTTGATTTTTGAGATAGCTATAATCATTCGGTGAATACTTCTGCTTACCATAGTAGAAGCAACCGCTACTTGCTAATACGGTATCATCAATATCAAAGCTCACATTCATCGGGGCTTTGCCTTTTAAGCTCTCTTTAATTTGCTCAATAGAAACCCAATGAATTGGGGCTTGCTGTTGCTCTGCTAAACGTGTGTTAAATCCAGCTTGAGTATAAGGCTCTTTAGGGGCAGCTTGAGCAGAAAGTGCAACAAACATATACGCTAACAAAGCTGTACGTAAAAAAATAGATTTCATTATATATACTCCTTTTATAAGTGAACAGTAATTAAGCTAATACTCAGATGAATTTTAATTTTCATTCTAAATAAAATCAAAATACTTTAATTAACGGATTGATATAAAACAAATTATAGTTCTTTTAAATTTAAATTGTTAAGATCGTTTTCACAATAGGTTATAGGGAACATAATATGAAAACTGCAATATTTTATTTAACAAATGATGGACAAACAAAAAAAATTTCTGACTATCTTGCGAAGGAGCTACAGCAAGAGACACAAGTTTTCTCCTTACGAGACTTTTCTCTTTGGTCTGTAGAAACATTAGAACAATTTGATTGTATTGTTATTGGCGCATCGATTCGATATGGACATTTTGACCCAGTATTGGAACAATTTATTGATCGATATTATGAGCTACTAAATATAAAAAAATCTGTTTTTTTTAGTGTCAATTTAACTGCTCGTAAAATAACTCGTAATACACCTTATACGAATACATATACACGTAAATTGCTAGACAAAATTCTATGGAAACCAAATATCGCTGAAGTATTTGCTGGAGCATTACTCTATCCTCGCTATAATTTTTTTGATAAAACCATGATTCGCTTTATTATGAAAATAACGAAAGGTGATACAGATACTAGCAGAGAGTATGAATATACAGATTGGCAGCAGGTTAGTGAATTAGCTCAACGAATCAGAAAGCTATCATAGTTTATCCGAATGATGAATTAACACAAACCGTTCCCAAAGCTGTTCATTAGTTTCAATATGCTCAGGATCGGTGATGATACAGTTGTTGATCGGACACACTTTTTGGCAGGTTGGCGTTTCGTAATGTCCAACACATTCCGTGCAAAGATCGGGATCGATGACATAAATTTCATCGCCCATTGAGATCGCTTGATTAGGACACTCAGGTTCGCACATATCGCAGTTGGTACATTTGTGGGTAATCAATAACGCCATAATTTGTTAAATAAGGAATAATTTGGAAGCGAGATTATACCGAATAGTGCAAAAGTAGAAAGTCTTTATACATAATTTTGCAATTTGTTATGTAAATCTTACCGCTTGACTATACATTTTTAAATGACAAAAAGGTCAATTTCGCCTATCATTCTCTCTATTAATGTGAGGACGAACTTATGACAAATTTTGCTTATCTTCAACAAAAACGTAAACAGTTAAAGCTAAAAGTGAATGATGTTTGCGAGCAAGCAGGGGTAACTAGAGCTTATTTTAACCAATTAGTGTCGGGGAAAATTAAAAATCCAAGTGCGACAAAATTAGGTGCGTTGCATAAAGTGTTGAATATCGTTGAGGAACAAAATCAACGAGTAGGCGTAATTTTTGGTAAGTTCTATCCAGTGCATACGGGGCATATTAATATGATTTATGAAGCCTTTAGTAAGGTGGATATGCTACACGTTATTGTTTGTACCGATACTGAACGTGATTTACAACTGTTCCGTGATAGTAAAATGAAGCGTATGCCAACGAATGAAGATCGTTTACGTTGGATGCAACAGATTTTTAAATATCAGCAAAAACAGATTTTTATTCATCATTTAGTGGAAGATGGTATTCCAAGTTATCCAAATGGCTGGGAAGGTTGGGCGGAACGTGTCAAAGAGCTATTTGCTGAAAAACATATTCAGCCAACATTAGTCTTTAGTAGTGAGATCCAAGATAAAGCACCTTACGAGAAATACTTAAATTTGGAAGTGCATTTGGTCGATCCTGAACGTAACTCATTTAATGTATCAGCGACAAAGATCCGCAACAATCCGTTCCAATACTGGCGTTTTATTCCAAAAGAGGTGCGTCCATTCTTTGTGAAAACTATCGCTATTTTAGGTGGTGAAAGTAGCGGAAAAACTGTTCTAGTCAGCAAACTTGCTAATGTATTTAATACGACATCGGCGTGGGAATACGGGCGAGAATTTGTCTTTGAACAACTTGGCGGTGATGAACAGGCAATGCAGTATTCAGACTATCCACAAATGGCATTAGGGCATAAGCGTTATGTTGATTATGCAATGAAGCACGCACACAAAGTGGCGATCATTGATACGGATTACATTACTACTCAAGCATTCTGTATTCAATATGAAGGCAAACCTCACCCATTCTTAGATTCGATGATTAAAGAATATCCTTTTGATGTCACTATTTTATTATCAAATAACACTAAATGGGTTGATGATGGTCTGCGTAGTTTAGGTTCACAAAAACAACGCCAACGCTTCCAGCAGTTACTCAAAAAATTGTTAGAAAAATATAACGTACCTTATATTGAAATTGAATCGCCAAGTTATTTAGATCGCTATAATCAGACAAAAGCGGTGATTGAGGCGATCTTAAATGAAGAATCCATAACATTAACTTTTAAAAACCAAAACGAGAAGAGCGAATGATACTTTTTGCGGGCGATCCTCACGGTAGCTACGTCCACCTTTACCCCTTTGTTCAAGAACGTGAGAATGTGGCGTTAGTGATTTTAGGGGATTTGCAATTAACCACGACCGCAGAGTTGGATAAGCTGGCTCAACACTGCGATATTTGGTTTATTCACGGTAACCACGATAGTAAAACGGTTGCTGCGTATGATGCTATTTGGGGAACTGCTTGGAAAGAACGAAATCTTCACGGTCGCGTTGTCAATATACAAGGCACAAAAATTGCAGGACTAGGGGGCGTTTTTAGAGGGCATATCTGGATGCCTCCTCACCGCCCAATGTTCTTTGATCCTATCCATTATTGCCAATATAGTCCACAAGAGCGTATTTGGCGAGGTGGTGTACCACTGCGTCACCGCACCTCAATTTTTCCTTCAGATGTGGAAGGTTTAGAAACGCAAAAAGCAGATATTTTAATTACCCACGAAGCTCCTCGCCCACACCCACAAGGTTTTGCAGTGATTAATCAACTGGCTCGAAAAATGGGCGTGAAGAAGATTTTTCACGGACATCACCACGATAATTTTGATTATCGTCTAATTAATCGTAATAAGGCCTGTGAAATTTTTAATATCGGTTTTAGAAGTTTAGCAGATATTCAAGGCAACTATTTGCTAATTGGCGTAGATGATCGGGATAAATAAAATTTTATTAGCGGTCAGTTTTTGTCAATAGTTTGCAAATCTTAATATAACCCATCCCCGTCGGTTGTGATCTCTGACTAAATCAGAGAAAATAGCCACCATTTTTGAAAAAGAAAACGAGAATAGAATGTCATTAAATAATTACCCTCAAGAAGTAAATAAACGCAGAACTTTTGCGATTATTTCTCACCCCGACGCTGGTAAAACGACCATCACCGAAAAAGTGTTACTTTACGGAAATGCCATTCAAACCGCTGGTTCGGTAAAAGGCAAAGGCTCGCAAGCGCACGCCAAATCAGACTGGATGGAAATGGAAAAGCAACGTGGGATTTCGATTACTACCTCCGTAATGCAGTTCCCTTACAATGATTGCTTAGTCAATCTACTCGACACACCAGGGCACGAAGACTTCTCGGAAGATACCTATCGTACCTTAACGGCGGTGGATAGCTGTTTAATGGTAATCGACAGTGCAAAAGGGGTTGAAGAACGTACCATCAAATTGATGGAAGTAACCCGCTTGCGTGATACGCCGATTTTAACCTTTATGAACAAGCTCGACCGTGATATTCGTGATCCGATGGAATTGTTAGACGAAGTTGAGAGCGTGTTGAAGATCAACTGCGCGCCGATCACTTGGCCGATTGGTTGCGGTAAGTTGTTCAAAGGCGTTTATCATCTCTATAAAGACGAAACCTATCTCTACCAAACAGGGCAAGGGCATACCATTCAGGAAGTGCGTATTGTCAAAGGGCTAAATAATCCAGAGTTAGATCAAACTGTGGGCGATGATTTGGCTCAGCAACTGCGTGACGAATTAGAACTGGTGCAAGGGGCAAGCCACGAATTTGAACTAGACGCCTTCTTAAACGGCGAATTAACCCCTGTTTTCTTCGGTACGGCATTAGGTAACTTTGGAGTTGATCACTTCTTAGATGGCTTAACCGAATGGGCGCCCGCTCCGCAAGCCCGTGAGTCTGATTTACGCAAAGTAGAAGCAAGCGAAGAAAAATTCAGTGGCTTTGTGTTCAAAATTCAAGCGAATATGGATCCAAAACACCGAGACCGTGTTGCCTTTATGCGTGTGGTATCGGGCAAATATGAAAAAGGAATGAAGCTCAAGCACGTTCGTATCGGCAAAGATGTGATCATCTCCGATGCTTTAACCTTTATGGCAGGCGAACGCTCCCACGCAGAAGAAGCCTACGCAGGCGATATTATCGGCTTACACAATCACGGTACGATCCAAATCGGCGATACCTTTACGCAAGGCGAAAACTTGAAATTTACCGGTATTCCGAACTTCGCCCCTGAATTGTTCCGCCGTATCCGCCTAAAAGATCCGCTTAAGCAGAAACAGTTGCTTAAAGGCTTGGTGCAACTGTCGGAAGAAGGTGCTGTGCAAGTGTTCCGTCCATTGATGAATAACGACTTAATCGTTGGTGCGGTCGGTGTGCTTCAGTTTGATGTGGTGGTTTCACGCCTGAAAATCGAATATAACGTGGAAGCAATCTACGAAACCGTCAATGTAGCAACTGCTCGTTGGGTGGAATGTAAAGATGCCAAGAAGTTTGAAGAATTTAAACGTAAAAACGAGCAGAATTTAGCCCTCGATGGTGGCGATAACTTAACCTATATTGCCCCAACAATGGTTAATCTCAACTTGGTTCAAGAGCGTTATCTGGATGTGGAGTTCTTTAAAACAAGAGAACATTAATTGCCCTCTCCCTCCGAAAATCCTGCGGATTTTCTCCACCCTCTCCCGTAAACGAGAGAGGGGAAAAATAAGATACAGAATAGAAGAATAAATATGAGCGAACAAATCTACGGTATTCATGCCGTTAAATCCTTTTTAGATGTTGCACCCGAACGATTAATCGAAGTGTTTGTACTAAAAGGTCGTGAAGATAAACGATTAACCCCATTACTCAACGAATTACAGCGTTTAGGCATTCGAGTGCAACAGGTCAATCGTCAAGCACTCGATAACAAAGTGCAAGGCGAAGTACATCAAGGGATTATTGCCAAAATCATTCCTGCTAAAGAGCTAAATGAAAGCGATCTTGATCAAATTTTAGATCGCAAAGCAAATCCGTTCTTATTGATCTTAGACGGTGTGACCGATCCCCATAACTTAGGGGCTTGTTTGCGTACTGCCGATACGGCAGGAGTTGATGCAGTGATTGTGCCAAAAGATAAATCGGCACAGCTCACCTCAACGGCTCGCAAAGTGGCTTGTGGTGCGGCGGAAACCGTGCCACTTATTCGAGTAACGAACCTCGCCCGTACTATGCGTGAGTTACAAGAACGTAATATTTGGATCGTCGGCACAGCTGGCGAAGCGACAGAAAGTCTGTATCAGGTGAAATTAACTGGCTCGATTGCGTTAGTGATGGGGGCAGAAGGGGACGGAATGCGTCGTCTTACCCGTGAACATTGTGATCAACTGGTGAGTATTCCAATGGCAGGATCGGTATCATCGCTGAATGTATCCGTGGCGACTGGGGTTTGTCTGTTTGAGATTGTAAGACAGAAGTTATTATAGTCGCCTTAATTCTTTTTTTGAATTATGAACCAAAAAAATGTCATTTTTGCTACAGTAGCGACATTCACAAACATGGTATAAGAAATAATATTCAACGCTATAAATGTAATGCCTGTAATAAAACATTTACCCTTAAAAAGAAATTAAATCCAATAAGTATTTGGAATGATTATTCAATAGGAAAACAAACCTATAAACAACTTGCCGAAAAATAGCATTGTTCAATTAGAACAATTCAAAAATATCTTGAAAAAGCCCCTAAAACAGCATTAAATCCACCACTATCACGTGATTTAAATATTATTGTAGGATACTACCTTCTTTGGTCGTGAATTTAGTATTTTAGTCCTGATGGATTCGCTTTCTAAAAAAGTGGTTTACCATCGTGTCATCAAAACGGGAAAAGATGTTTATTACAGAATAGCGTTTAATTCACTTCGTATGAAAGGCTATAAAATTCAATCAATTGTCTGTGATGGTAGACGTGGTTTGATGAAAGATTTATTTAATACACCAGTACAGATGTGTCAATTTCATATGGTGGCAATTGTGATGCGGAAATTAAGAAAAAAGCATCAATCACAAGCGGGTAAAGAATTAAAAATAATTGCAAAAACACTCACAAAAAGCTCAAAAAATGAATTTTATCGGCGATTACATTCTTGGTTTATAAAACATCAAGATTTTTTAAAAGAAAGGAGTGATAAAGCGAATGAAAAAGGCTATTTTCCTTATAAACATCGCAATATAAGAAGTGCTTGTGCCAGTTTAAAGCGTTATATGGATTTTATTTTTATCTATGAAAAACATTCTGAATTAAATATAGAAAAGACGACAAATCGCTCAGAGGGGCTATTTAGTGAACTTAAACGAAAATTAAATAATCATAATGGATTAACGAAAAATCGTCAGATATTGTTTATACAGGATTTTTTAAATAAAAAGAGTTGCTAACATTTAAAGAAAATAAACATTAGCAACTGTTTTGTCCACTTGGTATAGTTTTTGACGAATCAGCAACTATTTTGTCTATTACACCAAATAAAAGGGCTGAATACGATTAAATATCGCATCCAGCCCTTAAGATAACAATCTAATCTTCTTAAACTAAAAACAGATTATTTGATGATTTTCGCAACAACACCCGCACCTACTGTACGACCACCTTCACGGATAGCGAAACGTAAACCTTCGTCCATTGCGATTGGGTGAATTAAGCTTACTGTCATTTTGATGTTGTCGCCTGGCATTACCATCTCAACACCTTCTGGTAATTCGATAGTACCCGTTACGTCAGTTGTACGGAAGTAGAACTGTGGACGATAGCCTTTGAAGAATGGAGTATGACGACCACCTTCTTCTTTTGATAATACGTAAACTTCTGATTCGAAGTCTGTGTGTGGAGTGATAGAACCTGGTTTAGCTAATACTTGACCACGTTCGATTTCTTCACGTTTGGTACCGCGTAATAATGCACCTACGTTCTCACCCGCACGACCTTCGTCTAATAATTTACGGAACATCTCAACACCAGTTACAGTTGTTTTAGTTGTATCCTTGATACCAACGATTTCAACCTCTTCACCTGCTTTAATGATACCACGCTCAACACGACCTGTTACTACTGTACCACGACCTGAAATTGAGAATACGTCTTCGATTGGTAATAAGAATGGTTTATCAATCGCACGCTCTGGCTCTGGAATGTAGTTGTCTAAGTGATTTGCTAATTCAAGAATTTTCTCTTCCCACTCGGGCACGCCGTTTAACGCTTGTAACGCTGAACCACGCACGATTGGTGTGTCATCACCTGGGAAGTCATATTGTGAAAGAAGTTCACGAACTTCCATCTCAACTAATTCTAATAACTCTTCATCGTCAACCATGTCGCATTTGTTTAAGAATACGATGATGTATGGAACACCTACTTGGCGACCTAATAAGATGTGCTCACGAGTTTGTGGCATTGGACCATCTGTTGCTGCAACTACTAAGATTGCGCCGTCCATTTGTGCCGCACCAGTAATCATATTTTTAACATAGTCCGCGTGTCCTGGGCAGTCAACGTGTGCATAGTGACGTGATTCTGTGTTGTACTCAACGTGTGAAGTATTGATGGTAATACCACGCGCTTTCTCTTCTGGTGCGTTGTCGATTTGATCAAACGCACGCGCAGCACCACCGAATTTTTTCGCAAGAACGGTTGTGATTGCTGCTGTTAAGGTTGTTTTACCGTGGTCAACGTGACCGATTGTACCTACGTTTACGTGGACTTTATCGCCACGATTAAATTGTTCTTTAGCCATTGTAAAGTTTCCTTTGTTGATGAAATCCCGTAGCACGATATGTGCTACGGAGTTTGTAAGTTAAAAATTATTTTTTACGCGCTTCGATAACTGCTGCCGCAACACTTGTTGGAGCTTCAGCATATTTTAACGGTTCCATTGAGTATGATGCACGACCTTGAGTTTGTGAACGTAAGTCTGTTGCATAACCAAACATTTCTGAAAGTGGAACTTCAGCATTGATTTTAACGACAAACTCGTTCGCTTCTTGACCGTTTACCATAGCACGACGACGGCTTAAGTCACCGATAACGTCACCCACATAATCTGGTGGAGTTTCCACTTCAACTTTCATGATTGGCTCAAGTAGAACTGGGTTTGCTTTAGCAAACGCTGCTTTGAATGCTAATGACGCTGCTAATTTGAACGCTAATTCTGATGAGTCAACATCGTGGTATGAACCGAAGTGTAAACGTACACCTAAATCCACTACTGGGTAGCCCGCTAATGGACCAGATTTAAGTTGTTCTTGGATACCTTTATCAACCGCAGGGATATATTCACCAGGGATTACACCACCTTTGATTTCGTTCACGAACTCATATCCTGGACCTTCTGGATCTAATGGATATAAGTCGATAACAACGTGACCATATTGACCACGACCACCTGATTGTTTTGCGTGTTTACCTTCAACATCATTAACACGAGTACGGATAGTTTCACGGTAAGATACTTGTGGTTTACCGATGTTTGCTTCCACTTTGAATTCACGTTTCATACGGTCAACGATGATATCTAAGTGTAACTCACCCATACCTGAAATGATGGTTTCGCCTGACTCTTCATCTGTGTGAACACGGAATGAAGGGTCTTCTTGTGCTAAACGACCTAACGCTAAGCCCATTTTCTCTTGGTCAGCTTTAGTTTTTGGCTCTACCGCAACAGAGATTACTGGCTCTGGGAATTCCATACGCTCAAGGATGATTGGTGCATCTTGTGCACATAATGTATCACCTGTACCAACATCTTTTAAGCCGATTGCCGCAGCGATATCGCCCGCACGAACTTCTTTGATCTCTTCACGTTTGTTTGCGTGCATCTGTACGATACGACCGAAACGTTCACGTTTTTGTTTTACAGAGTTATAAACTGTATCGCCAGAGTTAATTACACCTGAGTACACACGGAAGAAGGTTAAGTTACCTACGAATGGGTCAGTTGCAATTTTGAATGCTAATGAAGCAAATGGCTCATCATCGCTTGCGTGACGCTCACCTTCAGTTTCATCTTCGTTGATACCTTTGATCGCTGGGATATCAGTTGGTGCCGGTAAGTAATCGATTACCGCATCAAGCATTGCTTGAACACCTTTGTTTTTGAATGCAGAGCCACAGCAAACAGGGATTACTTCACCCGCTAATACGCGCTGACGTAATGCAGTTTTGATCTCTTCTTCTGTTAATTCTTCGCCTGAGAAGAATTTTTCCATTAACTCTTCCGATGCTTCAGCTGCTGCTTCAACAAGGTTGTTACGCCATTCTTCACACGCTTCTACCATATCTGCTGGGATATCTTCATATGTGAATGTCATACCTTGGTCAGCTTCGTTCCAGTTGATTGCTTTCATTTTGATTAAATCAACTACACCTTTGAAGTTTTCTTCAGAACCGATAGGAAGTTGAAGAGGAACAGAGTTACCACCTAAACGTGTTTTGATTTGCTCAACAACACGTAAGAAGTTTGCACCTGTACGGTCCATTTTGTTTACGAACGCAATACGTGGTACTTTATATTTGTTAGCTTGACGCCATACTGTTTCAGACTGTGGTTGAACGCCACCTACCGCACAGTAAACCATTACCGCACCATCAAGTACACGCATTGAACGTTCTACTTCGATTGTGAAGTCCACGTGTCCCGGAGTATCGATAACGTTGATACGGTGTTGTGGGTATTGTTGTGACATACCTGACCAGAATGCTGTTGTTGCAGCAGATGTGATCGTGATACCACGTTCTTGTTCTTGTTCCATCCAGTCCATTGTTGCTGCACCATCGTGAACTTCACCGATTTTGTGACTTACACCTGTATAGAAAAGGATACGCTCAGAGGTAGTTGTTTTACCTGCGTCGATGTGAGCACTGATACCGATATTACGATAGCGCTCAATGGGAGTTGTACGAGCCATTATTATTACCTTATTTGGAATCTAATGTGAATTTGTTCATATAGTAATAGGCTTCATCACAAATTTTGAGATGAAGCCTACAAACATCAAAAGCTTATTACCAACGATAGTGAGCAAACGCTTTGTTAGCTTCAGCCATACGGTGAACATCTTCACGTTTTTTCACTGCTGAGCCTTTGTTGTCTGCTGCATCTGAAAGTTCGTTAGCTAAACGCATTGCCATTGATTTATCGCCACGTTTACGCGCAGCTTCAACAATCCAACGCATTGCTAATGCATTACGACGAGTTGGACGAACTTCTACTGGTACTTGGTAAGTAGAACCACCAACACGACGAGATTTAACCTCAACTGTTGGACGCACATTTTCAAGTGCGATTTCGAATGCTTCTAACGCATCTTTACCAGAGCGTTGAGCTAATGTTTCTAACGCATTATAAACGATTGATTCTGCGATAGATTTTTTACCATCAACCATTAAAACGTTGATGAATTTTGCAAGTAATTCTGAACCGAACTTCGGATCTGGAAGAATCTTGCGAGGTTCAATACTACGACGACGTGGCATTGCAATTTCTCCGTATTATAAATCTTCAGGATTATCCAAAACTCTATGGCGACAAAGTCGCATTGACTGGAGTTTATGGTTTAAATAGTTTGACTAATTAGACGTTTGGCCTTACTTAACGGAGAACCATTAAGACTTAGGACGTTTAACGCCGTATTTAGAACGACCTTGTTTACGGTCTTTAACGCCTGCACAGTCAAGTGCACCACGTACAGTGTGATAACGCACACCCGGTAAGTCTTTAACACGACCACCACGGATTAACACAACACTGTGCTCTTGAAGGTTGTGACCTTCACCACCGATATAAGAAGTTACTTCAAAACCGTTTGTTAAGCGGATACGACATACTTTACGTAACGCTGAGTTTGGTTTTTTAGGAGTTGTAGTGTATACACGAGTACACACACCACGTTTCTGCGGGCAAGCCTCTAATGCAGGAACGTTGCTTTTTACAACCTTTTTCACACGCGGTTTGCGTACTAGCTGGTTGATAGTTGCCATTAATAAAGCTCCAGTTAAGATTAAAACAATAAAAAAGCCTTTCACAGACGAAAGGACTAACTCATTCTAAAATAGAACTCAATAGAAGTCAAACCTATTTAATAATATTGGATATCTGATTTAGAGCAAGGACTCTTGAAAATAATGATAATAGTCCTGATGTAGACCGACTTATGAACATAATTACCCAAAGATTATTTGAGATCTACAGCGAGAATAAATTGTAACTAAAAACTAAGAAAATCCCGTTCAGCTTAGATTATTCATATTTTCTATGTTTAGTTGGCGGAGGAAGTGAGATTCGAACTCACGGAGGGCATTAACCCTCGCCGGTTTTCAAGACCGGTGCATTCAACCGCTCTGCCATTCCTCCGAGTTGATGCTATTTTGATTTGCTCTTGAGAGAGAAAACCTGCTGGTAATTACTTACCAACAGGTTGTATATTCAGTGGCGGAGGAAGTGAGATTCGAACTCACGGAGGGCGTTAACCCTCGCCGGTTTTCAAGACCGGTGCATTCAACCGCTCTGCCATTCCTCCGCTGAAAACAGGCGAAATGATATAGATAACTCTGAACTAGGTCAAGCATAAAATGATGCAAAACCGTCAAATGTTCTATTTTTCGCCTACTTGGTTGTTACGAATTAACCAAACCCCACTTTCAATATGCTCGGTGTAAGGGAATTGGTCGAACAATGCACAGCGTTCAATGCGGTGAGTTTGAGTTAATTGTTTTAAATTGTCAGCTAACGTATGTGGATTGCAAGAGATATAGAGGATTCTTTCATAGCCCTGCACCATTTCTAATGTGGCTTGATCAAGCCCTACTCGTGGCGGATCAACAAAAATGGTATTGCAATCATATTGTTTCAAATCAATACCACGTAAGCGGTAAAAGGCCCGAACGCCATTCATCGCTTCCGTAAATTCTTCCGCAGACATTCGGATAATTTGCAAGTTATCTACGCCGTTTACTGCAATATTATATTGGGCAGATTCTACCGATGATTTTGAAATCTCAGTCGCTAATACCTTACGAAATTGATTTGCTAACGCAATTGAAAAATTACCATTGCCACAATAGAGTTCTAATAAATCACCCTTACTATTTGCCGTACAAGCTCTCGCCCATTCCAACATTTTGATGTTCATTTTGCCATTGGGCTGCGTAAAGCTGTTTTCTACTTGGCGATAGCGGTAAATTTGCCCATCAACATTCAAGGCTTCTTCTACATAATCACAATCTAATGCAATTTTTTGCTTCGTCGCACGCCCGATTAACTGGACATCAAAGCCATAGCCGATCAACCGTTGTTTAAGTAACTTCGCTTGCTCTATCCATTCTTCTGTCAGCGATTTATGATAAAGCATTGAAACGGCGATTTGCCCACTTAATGTACTTAAATAGTCAATCTGAAACAGCTTACGTGTAAGTAGCTCATTGTCTTTGATTTCAGCCAGCAACACCGTCATCATTCGATTAATCAGTTGGCTTGCAATCGGAAATTGATCGACACGGTAGCGTTGCTTAGTCGCCTGATCGAACATAATGTGATAGAGATCACCATTATCATGCCAAACACGAAATTCTGCACGCAAGCGAAAATGGCTTGTGTCAGAGGCAAAAACGTCAAGTTCAGGTGCATTAAAAGGTGCAAGTAAAGCGGTGAGATTCTCTGCTTTTTTTGCAAGTAACGCTGGATATTGATGAATTGGTAAGGTCATTTGAATTTATCAATAAAGAAAAAGAAAAGGCTTTTTCAAGCCTTCCCACATATTATTCTGCTGAATCATCGCCACCAAGATCGCCACTTACATCGCCTGAAAGGGTGTAAATGCGTTTGGTTTTGCTGGTTAAATCACGGTATTTAAGCCACGTTTTTTCTAAGAAAGTTTCTGCAACTTTTTCACCTTTAACAACGGCTACGAACTGTTTTTCTTCCGCTGTAGCAGGTTCACGTTCACCGTTTTCTAATGCTAAGCAGGCTTGACCAAATTGCTCTAAGGTTTGCGATTCACGAATGGTGTAATCACCGTGACGAGAGAAACCACGAGGATAATTTTTATCGTCGAAAAAACGACGTGTTACGCTAAAACTTTCTGCCATAATTGCCTCTATTTACACTTTTATTTAGAAAAATCAAAATTGGGCAAGCATTAAAGCTAAAACTTGGGAAAAGATCAATGGTTTATTGATATAAAAACAAGAAAAGAGATAGACTAACCCGAATCCCTTATAAAAACTGAGGCAGTCTGAGATATTCACACTGCCTCATCAACATTTTATTTATAATCTTGAGCCAACTTACCTGCTGCTTCTACCACCACGGAAACCGCACGATCTTCAGTGCCTTTAATGGTTGCTTCGTTTGGGATCTCTTGTTGAGTACGGTTTACGATTACACCCGCAACCATTCCTGAACGTAAGCCTGATGCAGAACACATAGTGAAGAGTGTCGCAGACTCCATTTCAAAGTTCATCACATTTAATTCTTGCCACTGTTTCAATGAACCTTGGAAATGGCGGTAGATTTTGCCTGTGAATGTATCGTAACGCTCTTGACCTGGGTAGAAGGTATCAGATGATGCGGTAATACCAACATAAGGATCGATACCTTGATTTTTCGCTGCCGCATAAAGCTCATTCGTACAACGGAAATCAGCCACCGCAGGATATTCTAATGGTGCAAAATGGCGACTTGCCCCGTCTAAACGTACTGCACCTGTCGTTACCAACACATCACCTACATTAATATGCGGTTGGATTGCCCCTGTTGTACCAATACGCAAGAAAGTACGCACGCCTAATTGAGCAAGCTCTTCAACACAGATAGAAACCGATGGTCCGCCAATACCTGTTGAGCAAACCACAATTGGCTGACCGCCTACATAACCTAACCACGATGTAAATTCACGAGTTGAAGCTAAAAACTCTGGATTATCCATTTTTGCTGCAATACGCTCACTACGAGCTGGATCGCCAGGAACGATAGCAACTTTTGCCCCTTTTAACATTGCTTTGGTTAAGCCAAGATGAAATACCTCTGACATAATTGACTCCTTTTGAGAAAAATTCGAGTAATCTAACCGCTTCATTCTACCAATCAAGCGATCAGAATTGCGATCTTTTTTGCAAACCAATGTTCAAAAATGTGAACAAGATCAACTGGAAACGTTTGCTTGAGGTTTAATTTCTCTCAAAATTGGGTTTTGCATTGAAATTAGGGTGTCTGTTGATTGAATTTCATCAATGCCCTGAATTTTAGTAGCTAAAACATAGTGCAATTCTTGAATGGTATGGGTCATTACTTTAATAAAAATAGAGTAATCCCCCGTGGTGTAATAGGCTTCAACCACTTCATCAAACTCCTGCAACTTTGCAATCACCTTTTCATAATCCTTCGCACTTTTTAGAATAATCCCAATAAAACAGCAGACATCATAGCCCAGTTTACGCGGATTAATGCGTACTTTAGTGCCTTCAATAATTCCTGCTTGACGCATTTTTTCAACACGAACGTGAATTGTCCCTGCACTCACCCCAAAATTTTTTGCCATTTCAGCATAGGGAACTCGAGCATCTTGGGTCAAAACTTGCAGAATTTGTTGATCCAGTAAGTCAATCTGCGATGTTGCCTGATAGTTTTTATGCATTTTCTGTTCCTTTTCTATCTTTTGTTAGAAATTAACTAAAATATAGCATAAATTATTAAATAATATCTAATATAGATTAACTTTGTTTGATTTTTTTATGTAAGTTATTGCGTTTATCAAGAATTAATTTAAATTACGCACATCTCTTACAGAATTTATTCAAAAGGAAATTTATTATGCAAAAATCATTTATTCTTCAACAACAAGAAATCAGCTTTGTTAAGAACACCTTTACCCAAAACCTCATCGAACAGTTAGGTATTATTGAAGTACAAGGCCCAATTTTAAGTGAAGTAGGCAACGGTATGCAGGATAACTTATCAGGTATCGAAAAAGCGGTACAAGTGAACGTAAAATGTATCCCAGGTGCAGTTTATGAAGTAGTTCACTCACTCGCTAAATGGAAACGCCACACCCTTGCACGTTTTGGTTTCCAAGAAGGCGAAGGCTTATTCGTCCATATGAAAGCGTTACGCCCAGATGAAGACTCACTCGATCCAACACACTCTGTTTATGTGGATCAATGGGACTGGGAAAAAGTGATCCCAGCAGGAAAACGCAATTTCGACTACCTAAAACAGACTGTTCGCTCAATCTACCGTGCAATTCGTTTAACCGAATTAGCCGTTGAAGCACGTTTTGATATTCCATCTGTATTACCAAAAGAGATTACCTTTGTTCACAGCGAAGATTTAGTGAAACGCTGCCCAACATTAACCAGCAAAGAGCGTGAAAATGCGATTTGTAAAGAATACGGAGCGGTATTCCTAATCGGCATCGGTGGCAAATTATCAGACGGCAAAGCGCACGACGGACGTGCTCCAGACTACGACGACTGGACAACGGTATCGGAAGGCGAATATAAAGGCTTAAACGGCGACATCTTAGTTTGGAACGAACAACTTGGTACGGCATTTGAATTATCATCAATGGGTATCCGTGTTGATGAAACCGCACTACGCTTACAAGTGGCATTAACAGGCGACGAAGACCGTTTAGAAATGGACTGGCACAAAGATTTATTAGCAGGACGTTTACCACTTTCAATCGGTGGCGGTATCGGTCAATCTCGTATGGCAATGTTCTTATTGCGTAAAAAACATATCGGTGAAGTGCAATCAAGCGTATGGCCGAAAGAGATGTTAGCGAAGTTTGAGAATATTCTTTAATATTATCTCAAAAGCAGGCTAATATTTTTCCGGCATAGTAGACAAAGTGGTTGCTAATGAATATTTTTAATTATTCTTAGCAACTCTTTTTATTTAAAAAATCCTTTATAAACATGATCTTGTGTTTTTTCATTAATCCTGTATGATGCGATAATTTTTCCTTTGGTTGCCCAAATAAGTTTTCGAGCCTATTTGTCGTTTTTTCGATATTTAAATCGCCATGCTTTTCATAGGTAAATAGATAATCCATATAACGTTTAAAACTATGATAAGCACTTCTTACATTCCGATGTTTATAGGGATGATAGCCCTTTTCATTCGGTTTATCTGACCATTCTTCTAAAAACGCTTTATGTTTTAAATACCAATGATGTAATCGTAAATAGAAGTCTTTTTTAGCGCTCTGTTTAAGTGTCAATGCAATAATTTTGGGGCTGTCCTAGATAACGACTAAAAGCTCTATTTTAAGTTAAAATAACCAAATGAGAAAAAGTCGTCTAAGTCAGCATAAACAAAATAAACTCATTGAGCTGTTTGTGGCAGGTGTCACTGCTCGAACAACAGCTGAGTTGGTAAATGTAAATAAAATAACAGCAGCCTATTACTTCTATCGTCTGCGATTGCTTATCTATCAAAACAGTCCACATATGGAGATGTTTGAAGGTGAAATTGAAGCCGATGAAAGCTATTTTGGCGGCCACTCGCAAAGGTAAACGAGGTCGTGGAGCTGTGGGTAAAACCGCTGTATTCGGGCTTTTAAAGCGTGATGGTAAGGTATATACTGTCGTTGTACCGAATACTCAATCTGCGACACTTTTACCGATTATTCGAGAAAAGGTGAAGCCTGACCGCATTGTTTACACCGATTTTTATCGAAGCTATGATGTTCTTGATGTGAGTGAGTTTAATCATTTTCGTATCAATCACAGTAACTTAAAATCTCAAATTTCCATTTTAAAACAATTGGTTAAGGGCAGTTTAAGTTGGTTATCTAGGACAGCCCCAAGATTTATTTATTTAATACACCAGTACAGATGTGTCAATTTCATGTGGTGGCAATTGTGATGAGGAAATTAAGAAAAAAACATCAATCACAAGCGGGTAAAGAATTAAAAATAATTGCAAAAACACTCACAAAAAGCTCAAAAAATGAATTTTATCGGCGATTACATTCTTGGTTTATAAAACATCAAGATTTTTTAAAAGAAAGGAGTGATAAAGCGAATGAAAAAGGCTATTTTCCTTATAAACATCGCAATATAAGAAGTGCTTGTGCCAGTTTAAAGCGTTATATGGATTTTATTTTTATCTATGAAAAACATTCTGAATTAAATATAGAAAAGACGACAAATCGCTCAGAGGGGCTATTTAGTGAACTTAAACGAAAATTAAATAATCATAATGGATTAACGAAAAATCGTCAGATATTGTTTATACAGGATTTTTTTAAATAAAAAGAGTTGCTAACATTTAAAGAAAATAAACATTAGCAACTGTTTTGTCCACTTGGAGCCTCTCCCACAATTTGTGTAAATACCTGTTTCTGAGATAATACATTCAGACACAGGTATTTTATTATGAACGAAAAACAACTTCACGCCTTGGAAGCGGAATTTGCCAAAAATCTAAAAACACCGGAAGACCTCAATCAATTTTCACGGATGCTCAAGAAAATCACCGTCGAGGCTGCGTTAAATGATGAACTGACCGACCATCTTGGTTATGAAAAACATCAGCCTAGAAAAGGTAAAAATGCACGTAACGGTTACACATCTAAGACCGTCATTTGTGATGAAGGTGAGATAGAAATTGAGACGCCTCGTGACCGTGATTGGATTGCTGAAAATGAAGGTGTGAAGTTCTGGGCGAATGTGCTGACAGAGCTTCAAAATCGAGGTTTAAAAGGCTTCCCGGAAGCCATCAATGCAGTCTATCCTAAAACGAAGATTCAGCTTTGCATTGTGCATTTAGTGCGTAACAGCTTGAAATTCGTTTCGTGGAAAGATTACAAAGCCGTCACCGCAGATTTAAAGCAGGTTTATCAAGCCCCGACGGAAGCACAGGCTCGCGAAAATCTGACCGCACTTTCGCAAAAATGGCAGGCAAAATACCCGCTTGTGGCGAAAGGCTGGGAAGATAACTGGGCAAATATTGCCACATTTTTTGATTATCCGGCTGATATTCGTAAAGCGATTTATACCACGAATGCCGTGGAATCGCTTAATAGCGTGATTCGTCGCGTGATTAAAAAACGAAATGTATTCCCGACGGATGATTCAGTTTTCAAAGTGATTTGGCTTGCGATTAAAGATGCATCAAAAAAATGGACAATGCCGATTCAGAACTGGAAACTGGCGATGAATCGATTTATGATTGATTTTGGTGATCGCCTAGACGATCACCGTTAAGTTGAAATGGGTGTTTACACAGAATTTGGGATAGGGTCGCGACCATCTTCAATAAAACGAATATCTAAGAATGCAAGGTTATACACAAAGGTTTGTCCCCGTCCATTTGGTAAGGTATATTGCGATCCGTCAATGGTAAAACGTTGTTCTTCTCTTACCGCAACTAAGGCTAACTCTAACATCATTTCTTGCTCAGTTCTCATTTTGAAGGTTGTCATTTTAGGCTCTCCTGTTTTGCTTAAGTGACGACAGGATTACTCTGTTAGCCCTGCATGGCAAGTTTAGTTTGAGTAAAAACAACTGAGTGCGGTGTATTTAGACTGGGGAGGTGTGGACGGCTGGGGTGGGCAAAAGTGTAATATTATTTCATTAAATGAAAAAGCGAGAATAAGAAATTATCTCGCTTTTGGGGTTGCGGTTATGTCGTGCGGTTTTAGCAAGTGGCAGCGGTAAATATACTCCTTACCCAGAACAAAAATGGAACAACAATCTAGCTCAAGACTGGAATAACGGTTCTATTGCAGGTGTGAAAGCTGATGTGAAGTTAAACGCAGACATTAAACGTGAAACGACAAACACACCAGTTAATGTGAATGCAAAACAAAATAACCTTGTTGTAAACGGTAAGACAGTGAAAGCACGCTTGGTTCCAGAGAAAAAAGCAAACACCAAAGTTACCGCTCATTTACATACCAATGTAGAAGAGATGGTTAAACAAGCGAATGAACAGATGAAAAAAGGACAAACTCCGTTCATTCAAGTGGTAACTCAACGTAAATAAGCGTTAAGTTGAGATGTAAAAAATACCTGTATCTAAAACGAGATACAGGTATTTTTTATTTTATATAATGAAATATTAATCAAATATGTTAGAATAGCTCCCGAATAAATCCACAACTCCCCTCTCTGTCGAATTTCCCCTTGTAAATTAATCTCTCATCGCTTCGATGAAAATTTCCTATTAGTGAAAGCTACCGAAAAGCAAATTACTCTGTATTTCTTACCGCTTGTTTGAGGAAGTTATGTCACACACAACCGAACCACAAATTCACATTCCATTTGGCTATGCCTGTTTACCTATCATTGTGATGATGGTATCAATGGGAATTGCTGTCATTCAATTTGAATCATCTCCCCATATTCCTTTACTGATTAGCACAATTATCGCGGCTATCGTTGCTCGCTGTTTTGGGTATCGCTGGCATACGATAGAACAAGGGATATATCAAGGGATTCGTATTTCTCTGCCAGCTATCGTTATCATCATTATGATTGGTTTAACGATAGGTGCGTGGATTGGTGGAGGGATTGTTGCCACGATGATCTACTATGGATTGCAACTCATCTCGCCTTCTCTATTTTTAGTGACAATTTGCCTTATCTGTGCGGTAGTGACCCTTGCGATTGGCAGTTCGTGGTCCACAATGGGAACTATCGGTGTTGCGGCAATGGGTATTGGGCTAAGTCTCAATATCCCCGCTCCGATGGTTGCAGGTGCGGTCATTTCGGGGGCGTATTTTGGCGATAAGATGTCCCCGCTTTCAGATACCACCAATCTCGCCGCAGGCATTACGCACACGCCGCTTTTTGAACATATTCGCTATATGTATATCACTACCCTCCCAGCGTTCCTTATTGCTCTTCTTGTTTATGCTTATCTCGGTTTACAGTTCAATGCTCAAAGTGTCGAACTCGAAAAAATTGCCGAAATTATGCAAGCCATTAAAACGCACTTTGTTATTTCACCGTGGCTATTAACTGTGCCACTCGTTGTTGCTGTTTTAGTTGCAAAAAAAGTGCCTACACTCCCCGCTTTAACTATCGGGATTTTGTTTGGCTGGCTTTGTCATATTGTGGTACAAGGTGGCGAGATAAAAGTCGCGGTGAACACGCTACATTATGGCTATAAAATAGAAAGTGGCAATGCAATGATTGACTCATTATTCAATCGAGGGGGCATTGAAGCAATGGGGTTCACCATCTCACTGACCATTATTGCAATGGCATTTGGCGGTATTGCGGAGAGAACGGGAATGCTGAAGTCCATTGTTGAAACTATTCTTCGTATTGCCCACAAAACAACCCATCTTATTATTGCTACTGTTCTTTCCTCTATTTTGACTAATTGCACTGCCGCTGAACAATATATTTCTATTCTGCTTCCTGGACGGATGTACGCAAATGCTTACCGTGAAAAAGGCTTAAGTTCAAAAAATCTATCTCGTGCAATTGAAGATGGCGGTACAGTGACTTCCGTATTAGTGCCGTGGAATACTTGCGGTATTTATGCATTCTCTATGCTACAAGTTAGTGCATTTGAATATGCCCCCTACGCCGTAATGAATTATGTAATTCCGCTTATTGCGATTTTATTAGCGAGTTTAAATGTGAGGGTTGAGTATTTGAGAAAGTAGCTTAGTTTTATAACTAAGCTACTTTTTAAATAACGTTTAAGATAACAAGATAGGATTATTTACGACACTGATTCAAAATATCTAATTCTTTATTATAGGTTGAAAGTGATAAGTTCATATCCATCATTCCTATCACAGAATGAAAATAATTGTCGTGAGAATAGGTTTTTGTTTTGCATTTTCTTCTAGAGTTGTAAACATAAAACAAGGGTTTTTCCCTTGCCTTTTTACAAAAAATCCGTATAATCTGGCCGCTTGTTCTCTCTTTTTTGAACAAGTTTCGCACCCTCACCTCGAACGAGGGTTTTCTTTTTTACTATCATTAAACTTTTAGAGGACGGTTATGGTAACCATTCGTTTATCTCGTGGCGGAGCTAAAAAACGCCCATTCTATCAAATCGTTGTCGCTGACAGCCGTAGCCCACGCGACGGTCGTTTCGTCGAGCGTATCGGTTTCTTCAACCCTATCGCAACTGGTAACGCAGAACGTTTACGTTTAGACGTTGCTAAAGTAGATGCTTGGGTTGCTAAAGGTGCATCACTTTCTGATCGTGTTGCAGTATTAGTGAAAGAAGCGCGTCAAGCAGCTTAATTCCACAAATTAAATAAGTAGGTGAATATGAGCGAGCAAAAAATTGAAGTTGTCGGAAAATTAGGTTCAACCTATGGTATCCGTGGCTGGCTACGCCTTTATTCATCGACAGAATATCCTGAAAGCATTTTCGATTATCAGCCGTGGTTCTTAAAAATTAAAGGGCAATGGCAACAAGTTGAACTCGAAAGTTGGCGTTATCACAACAATGATTTGATTGTGAAATTAAAAGGCACAGAAGACCGCGAAACCGCACAGCTATTAACCAACGCCGAGATCGGTGTGGATTTAGCCGTGTTTCCAGAATTGGAAGAAGGGGATTATTATTGGCACGATTTGATCGGTTGCCAAGTGCTAAACCTTGAAGGTTATGCAATGGGAACTGTGACCGAAATGATGGAAACAGGTTCAAATGATGTGTTGGTGGTAAAAGCTGGCAGTAAAGATGCTTTCGGTAAGCAAGAACGTTTAATCCCGTTCTTATATGAACAAGTAGTTAAAAGAGTAGATCTCGCCACTAAAACAATTACAGTGGATTGGGACGCTGGTTTCTAACCTCAGGTATGCAGTGAGCTTTAGCAGTCGCATTTCGTAGGTCAAAATATGTGGATTGGTATTATTTCCCTTTTCCCCGAAATGTTTAAAGCAATTACTGATTTTGGGGTAACAGGTAGAGCAGTAAAACAAAATCTCTTACAAGTGCAGTGTTGGAATCCCCGAGATTTCACACACGACAAACATAAAACGGTAGACGACCGCCCTTATGGTGGTGGGCCAGGTATGTTGATGATGGTGCAACCGCTTCGTGATGCAATTCGTGAAGCAAAAGCAACCGCTTGTAAGGAAGACGGTGTAGAAGCTAAAGTGATTTATCTCTCTCCGCAAGGGCGTAAACTCGATCAAGCTGGTGTACAAACTCTGGCGATAAATCAAAAATTGATTTTGGTTTGTGGGCGTTATGAAGGCATTGACGAGCGATTAATCCAAACTGAAATAGATGAAGAATGGTCAATCGGTGATTACGTTCTCACAGGGGGGGAACTTCCTGCAATGACGTTAATTGACGCTGTTGCACGATTTATCCCTGGGGTATTAGGCAAACAGGCTTCAGCATTGGAAGACTCTTTCGCAGAAGGTTTATTGGATTGTCCGCATTATACTCGCCCTGAAGTATTAGATGGTTTACCTGTACCGCAAGTGCTGATGTCGGGTCACCACGAGCAAATTCGCAAATGGCGATTAGAACAGTCGCTAGAACGAACGTGGTTAAGACGCCCTGAGCTATTGGATAGCCTAGCTCTGACTGACGAACAACGCGTGTTGTTGAATAACATAAAGAAACGACACAAATCAGTTAATTCTAGGACATAGAAGGTTTATTAAAATGAGTAACATCATCAAACAAATCGAACAAGAACAGTTAAAACAAAACGTACCTAGCTTCCGTCCAGGTGACACATTAGAAGTTAAGGTATGGGTAGTAGAAGGTAGTAAAAAACGTTTGCAAGCGTTCGAAGGCGTGGTTATTGCAATTCGTAACCGTGGCTTGCACTCAGCATTCACCTTACGCAAAGTTTCAAACGGCGTAGGCGTTGAGCGTGTATTCCAAACTCACTCACCTGTAATTGACAGCATTGCTGTTAAACGTAAAGGTGCGGTACGTAAAGCGAAACTTTACTACTTACGTGAGCGTTCAGGTAAATCTGCACGTATCAAAGAGCGTCTTGGCGAATAATTTTCGCTTATGCGTTAATGCAAAAAGAAAGCCTTGGGGAAACCCAAGGCTTTTGTTTTGATAGTTTTTAAGAAAGCTATCTATTTGTTAGTACTCTAATTCACAATAAATAAGAAAAAGTTATTATAGTAATAAAAAAAAGTATTGATAATTTATCTTTAGTGCTATAGTATTTTTGTGCCACCTAGATGTGGTATGAAATTTAATCTATAAACTAATAGGGAGGCTACTATGCGTGGACGTCGTGTAAACTAATTTTTTAATATAAAAGAGGGCTATTAAATAGCCCTTTCTTAAATAGTAGGAGATAAATATGAAATATAAAACTACAAACCACACGTATTTAGATTTTTTTAATAACGATGAATTTGTTATTGGCATAGGAAGCATTCAGAAAATAGTATCGGATGAAATATTTTTTCAAGGAATGCTTGATTTGTGTCATTTCTGTATAAGTGAAAAAGAACTCTATGAGATACGTGATTTTATGAAAAAGAACAATATTTCAGAAGAGGTATTGTCCATAGCATTAACAAATAATTTTATCGCTCATTATCATATAGATTTCCAAGATCAGTATAGTAGAAACCATTTATATTATAGCGTGCTAGGTTATGATATTAAAAAAGTTCAGGATAAAATATCAAACAGCCATATTCTAGTTATTGGAGCTGGGGGGATTGGAAATATAGTTTCTTATTTTTCTAGTGTAATTGGCGTGAAAAAAATAACTGTTATTGATGATGATGTTGTAGAGAGATCTAACCTAAATAGGCAATTTCTATTTAGAGAAAAAGATGTTCATAGCTATAAAGTAGATGTAATAAAACGAGAGCTTAGTAAGTTAAGAAATGATTGTGATATTTTTGTAATCAAAGAAAAATTGGATAAAAAAATAATTTATGACCTAGATAATATTGATTTAGTTATTTGCTCAGCAGATGATGATTATTGTGTCGAATTAATTAATGAATACTGTTGTATTAAAAAGATACCCTTGATTAATGTAGGATACTTAAATGATATTTCTGTAATTGGTCCGTTTTATATACCTAAATTACCTAATAGTTGTTGTTTATGTTGCGACAAATCTATTTATTTAGAAAACAATATAAAAAATGAGAAAGTAAATGACTTAAAAGCTAATATGAAAGCTCCTTCCACGGTAGTAAATAATTTCTTTTCAGGGGCTATGCTTGGTTCAGAAATGATAAAGCTCTTTGCAGAAGACTACGATGCTATAACTAGTTTAAATGCGGTAATAGGTATACATAATAAAGATTTCCAATTAGAAAAAATTGATCTTGTTAAGAATAAAAATTGTCAATTTTGTGGGGGAGATGTTTATGAATAACTATGAAAAAATTATTGCTAGTTATGTAAGTACATCATCTGCTCGAATGCTTATTGGAGCTTCATCTACCGTATATATGCTAATTTCAAATATCAGTTTATACCAAATTGGTCTTATTAAAAGTCTACAGGCGATTATTATTCTATTTTTGGGGTTTGTCATAGGTATTGTTTCTGATAGGGTTGAACGAAAAAAATTATATTTGATAGCAATATTTTTGGCTGTTGTATGGCTATTGCTTTTTTATATTGCAGGGATTATACAAAGCTTTGAAATCTTTTTACTTGCTGAAATTTTTAATGCTATTTCTTTAGCAATTTTTCAAAATAACTCTAATGCTTATCTTGTTGAACAATATATTGTTGATAAGCCTAATGGAAATTTATCAGAAGCATTTGGTAAATTAGGAAAATATGATTTTTTCGTTATGGCTATCTTTTCTCTTCTAGGTGGCATGATTTATAGCATAATCAATGGATATGTTTTTGGACTAGCTTCGTTTATTATGTTAATCATTCTATTCCTTTCTTGGCGATTTTTACCTAAATGCAAGCGAAGTTTAGCAAAAAAAAAGCGATATATCAGTAAGCTAGATTTTGCTATTTTGAATAAAAAATTCAAGAAATATCGCTTTGAGGTGGTTGTTTTTGTTATATTGAGTCTCTATTTTCAGATTATTATTCAGTATTGGCAGGTCGTTGTTTATAATTTTGATCTTATTAAAGAATATGAGTTTTTATTAGGGGTTTTATTATTCTTTATGTTAATCGCTCAATCATTAGCAGGCAAGTTAATTGAAACTAATAAAACAAAAATATTGAATTTTATGCCATTTTTGTTTATGGGTAGTGTATTTTTATGTTTGTTCGGTGAGCTAATTCAGAGTTTTATTTTATATTCATTCGGAATTTGCTTGTCATTATTTTCAATACGTCATACATTAATAAAAATAGATGCTATTCTACATCACCAATTATTATCACGTTTTAGAGCGAAGTATGATATGTTACTTAATAGTATAGTTAGAATAGTCAGTGCGTTAGGGTTAATTCTTATTGGTCATTTGAGTGAAATTTATGGTGTTATTACAATCAATTTTGTTGGTGTTTTAATTGGGATTTTATTTTCAATTATGATTATTCTTTATAGGGATAAATGCAATACTCTTTAGATATGTTTAAATTTCTAAAAATATATGTTTTTAATGAGTAACATCATCAAACAAATCGAACAAGAACAGTTAAAACAAAACGTACCTAGCTTCCGTCCAGGTGACACATTAGAAGTTAAGGTATGGGTAGTAGAAGGTAGTAAAAAACGTTTGCAAGCGTTCGAAGGCGTGGTTATTGCAATTCGTAACCGTGGCTTGCACTCAGCATTCACCTTACGCAAAGTTTCAAACGGCGTAGGCGTTGAGCGTGTATTCCAAACTCACTCACCTGTAATTGACAGCATTGCTGTTAAACGTAAAGGTGCGGTACGTAAAGCGAAACTTTACTACTTACGTGAGCGTTCAGGTAAATCTGCACGTATCAAAGAGCGTCTTGGCGAATAATTTTCGCTTATGCGTTAATGCAAAAAGAAAGCCTTGGGGAAACCCAGGGCTTTTGTTTTTTCACGACTTCCTTGTTGTTTTACATCTAAAACAGCATAATGGCACTTATTATTCTATTCAATAAGGCAAATTTATGATCAATAAAGATACTCAACTTTGTATGTCCCTATCGGGCAGACCAGGCAACACCGGCACTTATTTCCATAATTATCTTTATCAAAAACTCGGTTTAAACTTTGTTTATAAAGCATTTACCACCAAAGATATTGAACACGCTGTTAAGGGCGTGAGAGCCTTAGGTATTCGGGGGTGTGCGGTTTCTATGCCGTTTAAGGAAGCCTGTATGCCGTTTTTAGATGAAATTGATGCATCTGCAAAAGCGATTGAATCGGTCAATACGATTGTCAATACCAATGGCTATTTGAAAGCCTATAACACCGACTATATTGCGATTGAGAAATTAATTGCAAAATATCAGCTCGATCCAACCGCTTGTGTGATTGTGCAAGGCAGTGGCGGTATGGCAAAAGCCGTTGTTGCAGCATTTAAACATTCAGGTTTTACGAATTTGAAAGTCTATGCTCGTAATCAAGACACAGGAAAATATCTCGCAGAACTTTACGGCTATCAATATATCAATAGTCTTGAAAATCAACAGGCGGACATTTTAGTCAATGTCACTCCGATTGGTATGAAGGGCGGAAAAGAAGAGTTTGACTTAGCCTTCCCCGAAATGATGATTCAACAGGCTCAAACGGCTTTTGATGTGGTGGCAATGCCAGCCGAAACACCTTTGATTCAGTATGCGAAAGCTCAAGGCAAACAGGTGATTTCTGGTGCAGAAGTGATGACATTACAAGCAGTTGAGCAATTTGTGCTTTATACGGGGATTCGTCCAAGTGATGCGTTAATCGCAGAAGCGGCGGCTTTTTCTAGATCGAATCAATAAAGGCATAATAGACAAAATTGAACGCTATCCTGTAATAAACATCTTTTTATGTTTTGATAACTCAATGGCAAACCATTTTTTTAGAAAGTAAATCCATCAGGACTAAAATACCAAGTTCACGATCAAAGAAGGTCGTATCCACAATAATATTTAAATAACGTGATAGTAGTGGATTTAATGCTATTTTAGGGGCTTTCGAGATACTTTGAATAGTCCTGATAATTCAAAAAAGTGGCTCAAAGCCTTATATTACAATATCTTAATCTACCCTTTATAATACTTTGTCTACTATACATCGATGGGACAAAGTTCAACCATCGGCCAACGTGGTTTGACACTCACGGATAAATCCGTCTGTTCGCCATTTTTTAAACGCAAGAAACCTGCATAGGCAATCATTGCACCATTATCGGTACAAAATTGTGGGCGAGGGTAAAAGACTTCACCGCCGATCTGCTTCATTAATTCGGATAAATCGTGACGAAGTTGTTTATTTGCACTCACACCGCCTGCGATCACTAAACGTTTATAGCCCGTTTGTTGCAACGCTCTACGGCATTTGATAATCAATGTTTCAATCACTGCTTGTTGGAACGCATAGGCAATATCGCAACGGGTCTGTTGATCTAATTCGCCTTTCTCATTCAAATTCGCATTAATCGTATTTGCCGCAAAGGTTTTCAAGCCCGAAAAGCTGAAATCTAAGCCTGGGCGGTCCGTCATTGGACGTGGAAAGGTAAAACGATTTGGCGTGCCAGTTTCAGCAAGTTTAGCTAACGCTGCCCCCCCTGGGTAATCTAAACCGAGCAATTTTGCAGTTTTATCAAAGGCTTCCCCCGCAGCATCATCAATAGATTCCCCCAACAATTCATATTCACCCACATTTTTTACATCGACTAGCTGAGTGTGTCCCCCCGAAACAAGTAAGGCGACAAAAGGAAACTCAGGGGCGTTTTCTTCTAACATTGGTGCGAGCAAATGCCCTTCCATATGGTGAACCCCTAAAGCTGGAACGTTCCACGCATAAGCTAAAGATCGTGCAATGGTTGAGCCGACCAATAACGCCCCAACAAGTCCTGGGCCTGCCGTATAAGCAACGCCATCAATATCCGAAGCGGTGAGATTAGCTTCTTTTAATGCTTCTTGAATAAGTGGCAATGTTTTACGGATATGATCACGAGAAGCTAGCTCTGGCACAACGCCACCGTAGTCAGCGTGCATTTCGATTTGGCTATAAAGTTGGTTTGCGACTAATCCCTTGGCTTCATCATAAATTGCCACGCCAGTTTCATCACAAGAAGTTTCAATACCGAGAATTTTCATTATTGTTATTGGTTTAAGTAATTAAGATAGTGCTTATTATAATGGAATATCAACAATTTTGCTGAGAATGTAATGAAATGATTTTGTCTGTTGCATAATCAGACGAATTTCTGTAGAATCTCGCCCGTTTTGCTCTCTTTAGAGCCTATAAAAAGAAATCATATCTTCTGCAAGCGGTATGATCGTAGCTTAAACTTACTAGAGGAATAGTACTATTAAACCTGTAAAACGTGTTCAGACAAATCGCGCACATCGTCTTAACGAAGAAATCCGCGTGAAAGAAGTTCGCTTAACCGATCAAAACGGCGACCAACTTGGTATCGTATCAATTCAAGAAGCATTAGCGAAAGCTGACGAAGCTGAGTTAGACTTAGTTGAAATTAGCCCAAATGCTGAACCACCAGTTTGCCGTATTATGAACTACGGTAAGTTCATCTACGAGAAAGAGAAAGCTGCAAAAGAGCAGAAGAAAAAACAGAAAGTTGTACAAGTGAAGGAAATTAAATTCCGTCCAGGTACAGACGAAGGCGACTATCAGGTAAAACTACGCAGCCTGATTCGCTTTTTGGAAGATGGCGACAAAGCCAAAATCACGGTTCGCTTCCGTGGACGTGAAATGGCTCACCAAGAAATTGGTATGGACGTGCTAGAACGTGTTAAAAACGATTTAGCGGAAATTGCCGTAGTAGAGTCTGCCCCAGGCAAACTCGAAGGTCGCCAAGTTGTAATGGTACTAGCGCCTAAAAAGAAATAGTCCATTACCTTGAGATGTAATTAGTGCTTCCAAGTAATATTGGCAACAATATTCGCCTAATTACTGGTTATTCATAAACAATGCGGAGTTATTTTAACAATGCCTAAAATTAAAACAGTACGTGGTGCTGCGAAGCGTTTCAAAAAAACGGCTTCTGGCGGTTTCAAACGTAAACAATCTCACTTACGTCACATTTTGACTAAGAAAACAACTAAACGTAAACGTCACTTACGTCACAAATCAATGGTAGCGAAAGCAGACCAAGTTTTAGTAGTAGCGTGCTTACCATACGCATAAGCGTAAATTAAGTACAACGTACGATTAGTTAATTTTTAGTTTAATAATGTCAAAGCGTTAATTTACGCTTAAATAGTAGGAGATTTAATAATGGCTCGTGTAAAACGTGGTGTTATTGCAAGAGCACGCCATAAGAAAGTTCTTAAGGCTGCTAAAGGTTATTATGGTGCACGTTCACGCGTGTATCGCGTTGCTTTCCAAGCAGTAGTTAAAGCTGCACAATATGCTTACCGTGACCGTCGTCAACGTAAACGTCAATTCCGTCAATTATGGATTGCACGTATCAACGCGGCAGCTCGTCAAAACGGTTTATCATACAGCAAATTCATCAATGGCTTGAAAAAAGCGTCTGTTGAAATCGATCGTAAGATCCTTGCTGATATCGCAGTATTTGACAAAGTGGCTTTCGCAGCATTAGTTGCTAAAGCAAAATCTGCTCTTTAATTTTAAAGAATAGATAAATAAGGACGCTTTCGAGCGTCCTTTTTCTTATACTTACATGATGAGGGATTATATGCAAAGTAGGTATAAGAAGTCCAGAATAGCAGCATCTTACTGAAGATGTTGCAATCAGCTTCAATTAACCTAAAATCATAGCCATCTTTAGGTAAGTTTTTATATGGCTTTAGTCAATATAAAAGGACGATTTCTCTCTATTTGGAGAACAAAAAATATGAAAAAATGGGCAGTGGTTTTATCTGCGGCAACTCTTACCTTTGGTAGTCATCACATCATGGCGAAGGAAGGGAATACGGTTTATCTCTATACATGGTCTGAATATGTACCATCAAAGTTATGATGTAATTGCCCCCACCAGCTATTTTGTTTCTAAAATGGCACGTGAAGGAATGTTGAAAGAGTTAGATCATAGCAAATTGCCTGTATTAAGTGAGCTTGACCCACAAATGCTTGATCGTCCTTTTGATAAAGGCAATAAATACTCGGTACCACAACTTTTTGGGGCAACGGGGATTGCATACAATACGGAAACCAGAGTTTAAAGATAAATTACAGTTGTTAGATGATCCTCGTGAGGCATTTAATATAGCGTTATTAAAAATGGGGCAGGATCCGAATACCCAAGACCCTGCGATTTTAAAAGCAGCGTATGAAGAATTTTTGAAATTACGTCCAAATATTTTGGCGTTTAATTCTGACAATCCCTCAAGCTCATTTATTTCTGGTGAAGTAGAAATCGGTACTCTTTGGAATGGTTCTGTACGAATTGCCAAAAATGAAGGTGCTAAAATCAATATGGTTTATCCTAAAGAAGGCACACCGCTTTGGATTGATAACTTGGCAATTCCTGCAACTTCGCAAAATCCGGAAGGAGCTTACAAGCTGATTAACTATATGCTTTCAGCTCCCGTCGCTGCAAAATTGACAAAAGCTATCGGTTATCCAACAGCAAATAAAGTGGCATTAGCACAGTTACCAAAAGATTTGGTTGACGATCCTGCTGTTTTTATTCGTTCTGAAGTGATTGAGAAAAGCCCTTGGCAAGTTGATGTAGGCGATGCGATTGAACTTTATGAGAAATATTATCAAGACCTGAAAACAGCGAAATAAATAGTCAAGGTTGCAAACAGTACAAATAAAATTGGCATAGTAGACAAAATAGTTGCTGATTCGTCAAAAACTATACCAAGTGGAGACCCTATCCCAAATTCTGTGTAAACACCCATTTCAACTTAACGGTGATCGTCTAGGCGATCACCAAAATCAATCATAAATCGATTCATTGCCAGTTTCCAGTTCTGAATCGGCATTGTCCATTTTTTTGATGCATCTTTAATCGCAAGCCAAATCACTTTGAAAACTGAATCATCCGTCGGGAATACATTTCGTTTTTTAATCGCTTTACGAATATCAGCCGGATAATCAAAAAATGTGGCAATATTTGCCCAGTTATCTTCCCAGCCTTTCGCCACAAGCGGGTATTTTGCCTGCCACTTTTGCGAAAGTGCGGTCAGATTTTCGCGAGCTTGTACTTCCGCTGGGGCCTGATAAACCTGCTTTAAATCTGCGGTGACGGCTTTGTAATCTTTCCACGAAACGAATTTCAAGCTGTTACGCACTAAATGCACAATGCAAAGCTGAATTTTCGTTTTAGATAACCAAGATGGTCGGTCAGTTCACCATTTAACGCAGCCTCGACGGTGATTTTCTTGAGCATCCGTGAAAATTGATTGAGGTCTTCCGGTGTTTTTAGATTTTTGGCAAATTCCGCTTCCAAGGCGTGAAGTTGTTTTTCGTTCATAATAAAATACCTGTGTCTGAATGTATTATCTCAGAAACAGGTATTTACACAAATTGTGGGAGAGGCTCTTGGTTTTAATTATTTTTCCTAATTATTACCAACTCTTTTTATTTAAAAATCCTTTATAAACATAATCTTATGCTTTTTCGTTAATCCATTATGAACCGATAATTTCTGCTTCAGTTCTTTAAATAACCCTTCCAACCGATTTGTTGTTTTTTCTATATTTAAGTGAGAATATTCTTCAAAGGTGAATAAATATTTCATATAGTATTTTAAACTAGCATAAGCCCCTCTTACATTACGGTGTTTATAAGGAAAATATCCTTTCTCATTGGGATATTCAGACCGTTCATCTAAAAACGCTTTATGTTTTAAATACCATTGATGTAATCTCAAATAAAATTCATTTTTGTGGCTTTCTTTTAGCGTTTTTACAATAATCTTTAATTCTTTACCCGCTTGTGATTGATGTTTTTTTCTTAATTTTCTCATCACAATGGCGACCATATGGAAGTGGCACATTTGGATTGGGGTATTAAATAAATCCTTTAACAGCCCTCTACGCCCATCATTTGTAATGGATTGAATCCTATAGCCTTTTTCTCGAAGTATGTTCAATGCGAGCTTATAATAGAGGTCTTTTTCTGTTTTGATGACACGGTGATAAACGACTTTTTATAGGTTTGTTTTCCTATTGTGTAATCAGTCCAAATATCTATTGGATTTAATTTCTTTGTGAAAGAAAAAGTTTTATGACAGGACGAACAAAAGTATCTCTATTATTTTTCTTTCCATACTTTTGGATATTGTTCTTAAGGCAAAAAGGACAGTTTTTTGTTCACATTTCAAAAAGTGGGCTTAAAGCCTTGTACTATAAGGCTTTAGCCCACTTTTTTACCAACACTTTTGTCTACTATGCCTAATTTGATATTTAGTAGATAAAGAAAAAATTACTTTGGGAAAGGCGCAATGTTAGCGCCTATTCAATTTTAGGTCTATGATGATCAAGATATAACTTATTCGTAACTATCCTTACTACAAATAATTTTAATTATAAGAATATCTATAATGATTTAAACGGATATCCCCCAAAGGCTTTTGCAATCCCCACCACCACATTTGTCGCCTGTTCCATTACATCAACAGAAATAAACTCGAAACGTCCGTGGAAGTTTTCGCCGCCTGTAAAAATATTTGGCGTTGGTAAGCCCATATATGATAGGCGTGAGCCGTCAGTACCGCCACGAATTGGCTCTAGGTTTGGCGTAATACCCTGTGCTTTCATCACATTTTCAGCAATATCCACCAGATAGCGATAATCTTTGACTACTTCGTACATATTGCGATATTGCTCGACAATCTCTACTTTACCGCACTGTTCGCCATATTTTTGTTGCATTTGTGCCATTGTAGCGGTGAGATAAGTGCCGAATTTTGCTAATTCTTCACGCTCAAAACTGCGTAAAATATAGTGGATTTTACATTCGCTTAAATCGCCTTCAATGTCGTGCAACATAATAAAGCCTTCACGCCCTTCGCTGGTTGCAGGGGTTAAATGTGGCGGTAGGCTGTTTTGGAACTCACAAGCTCGCTCTAAGGCATTGATCATCTTGCCTTTGGCTGTGCCTGGGTGAACACTGCGTCCGTAGAACGTAACAGTTGCCGCATCGGCATTAAAGTTTTCGTACTGTAATTCCCCAAGCGGTCCGCCGTCTAAGGTATAGGCAACATCTGCCCCAAAGGCTTTGACATCAAAATGATCCGCTCCACGCCCGATTTCTTCGTCGGTAGTAAAACCGATACGGATCTTACCGTGTTTGATTTCAGGGTGTGCTAACAAGTATTCTACCGCTGACAGAATAATCGCAATCCCAGATTTATCATCTGCACCAAGCAAAGTTGTGCCGTCGGTGGTCACGAGCGTATGTCCGACTAAGCCGTTTAGGTTCGGGAAATCCTGTGGCGATAGCGTATGCCCACTGCCTTTTAGCAAAATATCACCGCCTTGATACCGCTCAATAACCTGTGGCTTCACATTCTCGCCGTTGAAATCAGGGGAGGTATCAACGTGAGCCAGTAAACCGAGTACGGGAATGGCTTTGTCGCTATTGGCAGGCAATGTTGCAAACACATAGCCGTTAGGATCAACGGAAATCTCGGTTAATCCCATCGTTTCCATTTCAGTTTTGAGTAGATGAAGTAAATCCCACTGTTGCGGTGAGCTAGGGACAGTTTGGCTTTTCGGATCTGATGTGGTGTGGATTTGAACGTAACGCAATAGGCGTTCAAAAAGTTTTTTCTTAAGTAGAAACAAAAATGACCTCCCTTATACAATGACAGTAATATATTAAAATTTTTATATCACGAAATTTTAACTCAACCACAGATAAACTTAAGCTAATTTTTAAGAAAATGACTATTTATTTTCCCCTTCAAATCCGCCACTTTCTGTGAACGATAAATCGCATTGATTGCGTGGATTAAAGCTCTTGCTGAAGATTCCACAATATCTGTCGCTAAACCAACCCCATGGAAACGGCGACCTTGATATTCTACGACAATATCAACCTGTCCTAATGCTTCAGCACCTTCGCCTTTAGCGGTTAAGTTATAGTTGAGCATTTTAATTTCCATACCTGTAATCGCTAAAATAGCATTATAAACCGCATCAACAGGACCGTTACCGCCTTGTGAAACTTGGCTTACACGTTTAGCATCTAACTCAACTTGCACAAAGGCTGAAGCTGGCAAACCACTAATAATTTGTGTGGTAAATACATCAAGGGCTAAACGATCTTCATCGCCTTGTTGCATATCAATAAATGCAAGTGCTTCCAAATCATAATCAAAAACTTGACCTTTTTTATCTGCCAGTTTTAAGAAGGTCTCATAAAGTTTGTCTAAATCGTAATCGCTTTCTTGATAGCCCATCTCTTCCATATGGTTTTTCACGGCGGCACGACCAGAACGAGCGGTCAGATTGAGCTTCTCTTTTTTCAATCCGATAGTTTCAGGCGACATAATCTCATAGGTATTTTTATTTTTAACCATACCGTCTTGGTGGATACCCGATGAGTGAGCAAATGCATTTGACCCTACGATCGCTTTATTCGGTTGAATTGGCATATTACAAAGTTGGCTGACCATTTGGCTGACACGGTGAATTTCTTGAGTATTGATACGAGTATCTAAGCCGTTAAATAAGGCTTGGCGGGTTTTAATTGCCATTACTACTTCTTCAAGTGCTGTGTTACCTGCACGTTCACCGATACCGTTGATGGTACACTCAATCTGTCTTGCACCGTTTTGAATTGCGGTTAATGAGTTTGCAGTTGCCATTCCTAAATCGTTATGGCAATGGACAGAAATCACCGCTTTATCCACATTTGGTACACGGTTCATCACATTAGCAATGATGTTTCCGTATTCCATTGGTAAGCAGTAACCTACGGTATCAGGAATATTGACTGTGGTTGCCCCTGCTTTGATCGCAGCTTCAACAATACGGCAGATATTATCTACCCCTGTGCGTCCTGCATCCTCGCAAGAAAATTCTACATCATCGGTATAGCTTCTTGCTCGTTTTACAGCGTGAACTGCCATATCTAATACATCGTCAAAGGTTTTACGAAGTTTAGACTCAACGTGCAAAGCGGAAGTTGCTATAAATGTATGAATACGAAATGCTTCAGCAACCTTTAAGGCTTCTGCTGCGACATCAATATCTTTATCAACCGCACGAGATAAAGCACATACTCGACTATTTTTAATATGGCGAGCAATGGTTTGAACAGATTCAAAATCGCCAGCAGATGACACAGGGAAACCAACTTCCATTACATCTACCCCTAAACGTTCAAGAGCAAGTGCGATTTGCAATTTTTCTTTTACCGTTAAACTTGCTTTTAATGATTGTTCGCCATCACGTAAAGTGGTATCAAAAATAATAATGTTGTTGCTCATATAAAGTACCTCTTAAAATGTATTCGATAAAAAAAAGCCCACATTTTGACGTGCGGGCTAAGTGTGGGTAGTGAACTTTTCTCTAACCGAGCCTTATCCTCGCACAGAATGCGTGAATCCCAGCAGGTTAAGAGTTAAAAGTTTTACCATAGTTGTGTGTTTATGTTTGCATTGTTATTCAGAAATTGAACATATATTAACTTCAAATGGAGTAATGTCAATAGCATTTTATACTTGGCGCAAACGTTTTCTGTGTATTTTTAGGTAATTAAAATAGTTAAATATGCTAAAAAATTTAGACTAACTAGTGATTAATATAAACCCCTGTAATGTATAACGCATAAATATCATTTTTTTTCAGCAAAAAATGATGTTTAGTATTTTTTATATTATTTTGCTATTTTTTAACCGTAGCTTAATCACAAACAAAAAATGAATGCTTTCTTTTGCGATGATAAAATAAATTTGTTAGGCTTAAACTACCATTTCAAAATGATAAAGGAATTTCTATGACCTTACCTTTTCGTGCAATTATTTCTGATCTTGATGGCACATTACTTAATGCAAATCACCGCATTGGCGATTTTACTATCGAAACATTACGCAAACTTTCACAACGTGGTGTCGATATTTTTTTAGCTACAGGCAGAAATTACCCTGATGTTAAACATATTATTAGTAAAGTTGGCGTCAGCGAAGCAATGTTGGTTACATCTAATGGTGCGAGAGGGAATAGCCTTTCTGGTGAGTTGCTTTATCAAAACCACATTCCTGAAGAGATTGCTTTTAAGATAATGAGCGAAACACCCTTTGATCCTAAGCGAGTCTTCATTAATAGCTATCAAGACGATGAATGGTTCATTAATATTGAAATCGAACAATTACGAAAATATCACCAAGACTCTGGCTTTATGTATCAAGTGGTAGATTTTCAGCAACATCACGGTAAAAAACTGAAAAAGTGTTCTTTATTGGAAAAACGCCTGAAGACTTGTTACCTGTCGAGCAATTTGTGCGACATCATTATGGTGATTTACTACAAATTACTTATTCTACCCCTCAATGCCTTGAAATGATGAATAAAGGCGTTTGTAAAGCAAATACACTTGCAGACTTAGTCAAGTTACGAGGCTATACCTTGAAAGATTGTATTGCTTTTGGCGATGGAATGAATGATATTGAAATGCTATCCCAAGCAGGAAAAGGCTGTCTAATGGGTAATGCAGATCCTCGTTTAAAACAGGCTTTACCAAATAATGAGCAAATTGGTGAAAATAAAGATGAGGCAGTAGCTCAATATCTTAGACAATTATTTCAGCTAGATAAAATATGTAATTCAAGAGCGTGAAATTGAACAAATCTTATTTTGTAAAATTAGAGCATCATTTACATTTTCGTTATAAGCATATGCAGTTCGCTTTGAAACGTTTGGAAAGTTGGCGGCAAATAGTGTTTCTATTGTTACGCTATTAAGTACAGTAACTATCTCATCCGTATTATTTGGCTTAGTCAGTGCAGATAAACCAGCATTGTTTAGAACGGCAATGGAAATTCACGATAAAATTCGAGAGATGAGAGAAATTAATCAATGGTTGAAAGAAGATATGGCGAAAAAATTAGTGATGTAAACAAATGAGTATGCCTAAATTGAATATGGTGAAACCAATTTGGTCATTGAAAAATTAGAACAAAGACAGAGTAAAATTTATTCTTCGTAAAATACAAAATTTATCTCACCGCTTATAAACCAAGATCTTGGTTTTCAAATGATTTGACTCGTGCGAAAAGCAGAGTACCATTTCATTATCTTATTATTTAAAGGATTTCCCTGTGCAATTTTTTTCAATTATGCGTATTGTTGGCATTTTGGTGATGTGTTTTTCTTTCACGATGCTTGTGCCAGCGTTTGTGGCGTTGATTTATGATGACGGCGGCGGTCGTGCGTTTTTGGAGGCCTTTGTGCTGAATTTCAGTGTCGGTACGGCTTTGTGGTGGTTTTGTCGAAAATATAAGCAAGAGCTACGTTCCCGTGAAGGTTTTCTAATCGTGGTGCTGTTTTGGGTGGTGCTAGGGTCGCTGGGGGCGGTGCCATTTATTCTGTTGGAAAACCCTGATTTGAATTTCTCTGAGTCTATTTTTGAGTCTTTTTCAGGTTTAACAACAACAGGGGCAACGGTAATTACAGGGCTAGATCAGCTGCCAAAAGCGATTTTATTTTATCGTCAGTTCCTACAATGGCTCGGCGGAATGGGGATCATCGTGCTTGCGGTAGCCATTATTCCGTTATTAGGCATTGGGGGAATGCAGTTATACCGTGCGGAAATGCCTGGCCCGTTGAAAGAGCAGAAAATGCGTCCACGGATTGCAGAAACGGCAAAAGCATTGTGGCTGATTTATCTCTCTTTGACAGTGCTGTGTGCAGTTGCTTACTGGTTGGCAGGTATGAACGGTTTTGATGCAATTTCCCATAGTTTTGCCACGGTGGCAATTGGCGGATTTTCAACCCACGATGCGAGTATCGGCTACTTTAACAGCCCGATGATTGACTTGATTACGGTACTGTTCTTATTGATCTCTTCCTGTAACTTAGCTCTGCATTTTGCGGTGTTTGATCAGTTTAATGATCGCTACAAAGGCAATAATAAGTCGAATTTTCTTGGTTTGTATTGGAAAGATTACGAATTTCGCTTTTTTATTACGGTTCAGTTAGCGTTATTTGTTATCTGTTTTGGGGTGTTGTTGATTTATAACTATTTTGACGATCACTCCGTCACTTTTATTCAAGCCTTGTTCCAGTCAGTATCTATTTCGACTACGGCAGGTTTTACCACCAACGATTTTAGCCAGTGGCCCTCTTTTTTGCCGTTGTTATTAGTGCTTGCTTCTTTTATCGGCGGTTGTGCAGGTTCAACGGGCGGCGGTTTAAAAATGTTCCGTGTGTTGTTGCTTTATTTGCAAGGAAAACGAGAAATCCACCGCTTTATTCACCCAAATGTTATTCAGCCGATTAAACTTGGTAAACACGTTTTATCAGAGCGGATTGTGGAAGGGGTATGGGCATTCTTTTCAGCCTATTTCTTTGTATTTGTGGTCTGTTGGTTGGCGACTATTGCTTGTGGTATGGAAACTTTCGATGCATTAAATGCGGTGATTGCAAGTTTGAATAACCTTGGGCCAGCATTAGGCACGGTCAGTAGTAACTTTACTCAAATTCCCGACAGTGCAAAATGGGTATTAACGTTTGCAATGGTTTGTGGGCGTTTGGAAGTGTTTACCTTGTTGGTTATTCTCAGCCCGAGCTTTTGGATAGATTAAGAGATTAGTAGTATCCTCCTTTATTAGATTTTATTTACTATTATACCCACTAAACAGAAGCGGTGAGAATATTGTATTTTTTACAACTTTCTCACCGCTTTCATATTACCTAATTAAAGCGAATTAACAAAAATCACAATAATCAGTACAGGAATAACATAACGGACGTAGCTAAACCAAATGTTTGTGAATTTTTCACTGGTGTTTAACTCTTTCTTCGCTTCATCTTTCAACACATAGCCGACGAAAATCGCACTGCCTAGTGCGGTTAAAACAAAGAGAATGTTACCGCTTATGTAGTCGAAAGCATCAAAAATGCTCATACCTGCAATTTTGACATTGCTCCAAACGTTATCGCCAAGTACTGATGGAATATTACCCACGATAAAGATACCAAATAACGTCAAGGTGATCGCTTGTTTACGGCTCAGTTTGGTTTTTTCTTGCAATGCGGTAATCAATACTTCATAGATGGTAATTGATGTCGTAAGTGCCGCAGTGATTAATAAACCAAAGAAGATAATCGCAAAGATTGTACCTGCCCACATATGTGAGAACACTATCGGTAGGCTTTGGAACACTAATGTTGGTCCTGCGTTCGGGGCAACATTAAAGGTAAAGAGTGATGGGAAAATCATAAAGCCAGCAGCAAGGGCAATTAAGGTATTAATAACCCCTGTAATTGTTGCGGTTTTGACTAGATTTTCTTGTTTAGACAAGTAGCTTGATAAGGTAATTAATACCCAAAAACCAAGACTGAGTGCGAAGAACACTTGTCCTAATACGAAGACAAAGAGCTTCGGTGTGATTTTTGAGAAATCAGGCACAAGATAGAAGCTGATACCTTCGGCCGCACCAGGTAAGGTGACATTACGAATAATCATAATGATTAAGAAGACAAAGAGTAGTGGCATCAGTAATTTAACAGAACGCTCGATCCCCTTTTTAATACCTCTAATTAGGATAAAGTAGTTTACCGCAACAAAAACGCCCGTATAAAGAATAACTCTTAATGGATTGTTTTGAATGTTATCTTTAAAGTAGGCAGATGTGGTTTCAATTGTGACTGGAGAAGAGAGATCTAAGCCGCCTGTTGCTAAACTACCGATATAGGTGAGTACCCAACCGCCTAATACCATATAGTAGGCTAAGATACCGACAGAACCCAGTAGCCCCATATAGCCGAGAATTTTCCACGCAGAATGGATTTTTTTGCCATTCGCACTGCCACCGAAGGCATCAATGGAATTGACTTGCATACGACGACCGATCACATTTTCAACTAAAATCATCGGAATACCGATTACAATCATCGCAATACAGAAAAGGAAAACATAAGCACCACCGCCGTTTTCCCCTACAAGATAAGGGAAACGCCAAGTCGCACCGAAACCGACTGTTGCCCCTGCGACAGTTAAAATATAGGTTAATTGACTAGACCAAGACTGCCGTTCAGGTTTTGTATTTTCACTCATAGTACACCTCTTTTAAAAATAGCAGAGAGTAGGCTCAGTCAAGCTAACACAACCGCTAATTTGAGATTGATTTAGGGAAAACCCTAAATGGTGGATAGGAGAGATCCCCCTGATTATTCAGGGGGAATGTTCTTGATCAATACAACACAGCTTGATATTAATTTAATGCATCTTTTGGATCGGTATAAGCAATACCAAAGGCATCACTCACACCTTTGAAAGTACATTTACCGTTGTAAGTATTCAAACCTTGTAATAAGGCTGGATCAGACAAGCACGCTTCTTTCACACCGAGTGCTGCGAGTTTCAAGCCAAATTCTAAGGTTGAGTCAGTTAAACCTAAGGTTGAAGTACGAGCCACACAGCCTGGCATATTTGCCACACAGTAGTGGATTACGCCATCAACTTCATAGATAGGTTCATTGTGTGTGGTTGGATGAGAAGTTTCAAAGCAACCGCCTTGGTCAATTGCTACGTCCACTAATACTGCACCTTTTTTCATCAATTTGAGGTCTTCACGACGTAGTAAGTGCGGAGCTTTAGCACCTGGAATTAATACCGCACCGATCACTACGTCAGCTTCTGGTAATAGGCTTAAAATATTGCCACGAGAGCTGGTGAGTGTTTTGATACGCATATCAAAGATTTGATCGATATAAGCAAGACGAGCAGCGTTAATATCTAGGATAGTGACATCCGCCCCGATACCCATTGCAATTTGAGCCGCATTTAAGCCCACAACACCGCCACCTAAAATCACCACTTTCGCTTTTGGTGTACCCGCTGTACCGCTGAGTAACACACCAGCACCACCGAAGGTTTTTTGGATATATTTCGCAGCTTCTAAGGTCGCCAAACGTCCTGCAATGGCACTCATCGGTGCTAAGCAAGGTAAACCTGCAGGGGTTTTGATGGTTTCATACGCCACAGATTGAATTTTGCGTTCAAGCAACATTTCGGTAAGCGGTTTGTCTGCGGCTAAGTGTAGGTAGGTATAAAGGATTTGATTTTCGCGGAAGTAGTGATATTCACATTCAATAGGCTCTTTCACTTTGATGATCATATCACTTTTTGCAAAGAGTGTTGCTTTGTCAGTCAAAGTTGCACCTGCGGCTTGATACGCTTCATCAGGGAAACCAATTTCAGCACCTGCACCGTGTTCAATATAAACAGTATGCCCTGCTTCAACATAAGATTGCACATTTGCAGGGGTTAAGCCAACACGATACTCTTGGACTTTCACTTCTTTTGGGCAGCCAAGAATCATAGTTTTCTCCTTTAAGATGTAATGAATATATTATAAATAGTTGATTGAAATAGTTATTAATAATATATCATTCAGCGGTTGCATTTATGTATCAGATATACTATTAAATATCCTGTTTCGTCTATATTATATTAAAGGCTTATAAAGTAATTCTGTGATCACAATCACATTTTTTGAAAAAAGATATCTTGATATATCCGTTTGTAGAACCATAAAACCATCTTTGACAGGAGGTTCCCTCTCTTTCTGTAGATTGCTTTTTATCATTTATAAACAGAATAATATTATCGTTTTCTTTACTCATTATGGTTATGCACAATTAGTATTTTGTACCTACCAGTAATCTCTCCTTGTGACCATTTTATCTTACGGATTTTACGCTTTGCGTAGTTTTCCTTTAGCGTTTCCGAATATGATGCTTTTTATTTATTTCGTCAGAAATTACCGAAAATAAACTTTGGCTACTTGAATATTCGGACTTTGATAATTTAACTTTCTTAAATAGTAATAATGACAGGATATAAATCAAGTCTAATAATTCAAACTTAGCAATATAAAAACTAAGTAATGGTGGTTAAAAGAGAAATCCAATAATTAAATTTGATTTACTCTTTCATTCAAAATCAGTACTTATTTTAATTTTAGATTAATAAGATAAGTAGAATCTGTTGTTAAACACATATGTAGTGGAGTTTATATGACGTATAAAATTATTTTTATCCATTGTTATTTACACGAACATAGCATATAAAATGGAAGCGAGCATAGAACTATTTTATTTTGAAGATTTGCCCGTGATTTGTGACTTACATCTCAGCTAGAAAGAGAGGCGAAATAGATTTTGTATTAGATACAATATAGGCAAGTTAATACTAGTTCTATTACTCCTCCTTACTTATTACAAGAAAAACGCACTCAACTGGAAGAGTTTTTCCACTTCGGCAGACTGTTTCTTATCATTCACAAACAGAATAATGTGATCGTTTTCCTCGATCACCGTAGATTTATGGGCAATCAGCACCTCACTATTTCGCATAATCGCCCCCACAATTGCCCCCTGTGGCAGTTTTAGCTCGCTGATTTTGCGACCAACCACTTTTGAGCTTTCTTTATCGCCGTGAGCAATCACTTCAATGCCTTCCATTAAACCTTGTTTAAACGAAGCCACACGAACAATATCGCCTTTGCGGACGTGGCTTGACAAAGCGGAAATTGTCGCTTGTTGTGGTGAAAGAGCAATATCAATAGTCCCACCTTGAATAAGGTGTAGGTATGCCATTCGTTGCACTAAAACGATCGCTTTTTTTGCTCCTAACCGTTTTGCTAACAAAGACGACATAATGTTCGCCTCATCATCGCTCGTCAAAGCAAGGAATAAATCAATGTTCTCAATATGTTCTTCAAATAACAGCTCTTGATCGGACGCATCGCCACATAACACCAAAGTCTTAGACAGCTTAGAAGCAAGTTTTTCGGCTCTTTCTTGGTTTCGTTCAATCAGTTTAACACTGCAACGATCCTCAAGTGCTTTAGCAAGTGCAATTCCAATGCTTCCGCCCCCCACAATCATTACTCGCTTATGTGGTTTTTCCAGCCTTTGTAATTCTGCCATTACCGCTTTGATATGTTGCGTAGCACAGACAAAAAAGATTTCATCACCAGCTTCGATAATCGTTGAACCTTGAGGAATAAAGGCTTTTTCTTGACGGAAGATTGACACAATTCGGGCTTCAACATGAGGTAAATGATCGCCTAATGCCGAAATAGGGTAGCCAACCAACGGACCACCATAATACGCCTTTAAACTCACCAAACTAATTAATTCATCGGCAAAGTGAGCAATCTGCAAGGTACCTGGGTAATCAATAAGGCGTAAAATATCCTGTGTAACTAATAATTCAGGTGCAATGATATGATCGATAGGCAATACGGCGTTATTAAATAAGGTATCACGCTCACGGACATAATCCGAATTACGAATACGGGCAATTTTAGTTGGTACATTAAAGAGCGTATATGCAATCTGACAAGCAATCATATTGCTTTCATCATTATTTGTTACCGCAACCAATAAATCCGCATCACTTGCTCCCGCCTCTCGTAAAATACGAGGTGAAGCCCCATTACCACGAATAACTTGTAAATCGTGCTTATCTTGCAATTGTGCTAAACGTTGCTGATCATCATCAATAATGGTGATGTCATTATCATTATTCGCTAAATTTTCTGCCAGTGTTGAGCCAACTTGCCCTGCACCTAAAATGATGATTTTCATTGCCTACTCACCGTTTTACGCCTGTTTCACTAACTTCGCATAGAAAAATCCATCTCCCCCATCTTGTTTAGGAAAGAATTGCTTCATTAAACATTGCTCGCCACCCACATTGATTTCGACTAATTTAGCCTCTGGGGTTTGAGCTAAAAAGTGCTGAATTTGCTGACTGTTTTCTTCTGGTAACACAGAACAAGTGGCATACAGCAACACACCGTTGGGCTTGAGCCTTGCCCAAAGTGCTTTGAGAATTTTCCCCTGTAATTCTGCCAACTCAGCAATATCTTCTTCTTTGCGTAGCCATTTAATATCTGGGTGACGACGGATTACCCCCGTTGCAGAACAAGGGGCATCAAGTAAAATTTTATCGAACATCTCACCGTTTGTAAGCCACTGTTCAGGCTGGCTGGCATCACCGCAAATCACCGTTGCCGTTTGGTTTAAACGAGCTAAATTCTCTTTAACCCGAACTAAACGGGCTTCTTCAATATCTAATGCAATTACTTTTGCTTGCGGTGCTTTTTCTAAAATATGGGTTGTCTTGCCCCCCGGTGCCGCACAGGCATCTAAAATCAACTCGCCATTTTGTGCATCAAGTAATTCGGCAGACCATTGTGCGTGTGCATCTTGCACCGTTACCCAACCTTGCTCAAAGTGAGGAAGCTGGCTGACCGACACTGCTTTATCTAATAAAACGGCACAATCAGGCACGCAAGCGGTTGCTTCTTTGTGATTTTTTGCAAGATCGCCCAACAATGCCACATAGTCCGTTCGGTTAGTCCGTTGAGTATTCACCCTGATCCACATCGGCGGTTTTTGGTTATTTGCATCAACAATCTCTCGCCAATTCGGATAGGCTTGTTTCAGCTTATTCACCAACCATTCAGGGTGTAGCGTTTGCCAATGTTTATCCACTTTCGCCAAAATTGCTTCTTGCTCACGCAGAAAACGGCGAAGTACTCCGTTAGTCAAGGCTCGAAAGCTATCTAACTTTAACACTTTTGTCGAATTAACCACTTCATCTACCGCGGCGTAGGGCGGTACTCGCATATAAAGTAGCTGATATAAGCCAACCAAAAGCAAACAATGCACCAAGCGAGTTTTGTTTTTCAGCGGTCTTTCTACCAACAATTTGATAATCGCTTCTAAACGGGGCAACACACGGCAAATACCAAAGGTCGTTTCCTGTACCCACGCTAAATCTTTACTATCAAGTTGCGATTGTGCTTCGGGGATCAAGGTTGAAAGGGATTTGCCCTGATCCAACACCTGTAAAATAATCTGTGCCGTAACGGCACGAGTGGAATGTTTTTTCATTAGAGAACGCTTCCTACCTTAAACCAATCCCCCCGTCCGTTTAAAAAATCTTGTACGGACATCGGTTTTTTACCTGCTGGCTGAAGTTGGGTAATGTTTAACACACCTTGTTGCGTGGCAATTTGGATACCGTTTTTATCCACCGCCAACACCGTGCCGACCGCTTTCTCTTGATGTGGTAGCACTTCCGCTTGATACACTTTTATCCGCTCCTCCACCTCATTCACCATCAGAGTTAAGTATGCCATCGGGGCAGGATTGAAGGCTCGGATATTACGTTCAAGCTGACAAGCGGTCATATTCCAATCTAATTTTGCTTCTTCTTTCGTAAGTTTTTCGGCATAGTTCGCTTGCTCGTCTTGCTGTTTTTCAGGCTTAAACTGACCGCTTGTTAAACCGTTTAATACTTCAAGCAACGCTGGCGGTGCAAGTTCGGCAAGTTTGGCATAAAGGCTGGCAGACGTTTCCGTCGCTAAAATCGGTGTTGTCACCTTATGCAACATATCGCCCGTATCTAAGCCAATATCCATCTGCATAATGGTCACGCCCGTTTCCGTATCACCAGCCCAAATAGAACGCTGAATAGGCGCAGCCCCACGCCAACGAGGTAACAACGAGCCGTGAACATTTAAGCAACCATATTTCGGTGCTTTTAACACCGCTTCTGGCAGAATTAAGCCATAAGCCACCACAACCATCACATCAGCGTTTAACGCCTGTAACTCTGCCTGAGCCTCTTCTTTGCGTAACGATTTCGGTTGATACACAGGAATATGGTGCGCTTCCGCCAACTGTTTGACTGGACTAGCTTGTAGCTTTTTCCCACGCCCAGCAGGCTTATCTGGCTGTGTATAAACAGCAATAACGTTATGTTCCGAATTTAACAAGGCTTGTAAATGGGTTGCGGCAAAATCAGGTGTGCCTGCAAAAATAATGTTGAGTTTTTTCATTGTTGATAATCAAAAGTCATTTTGTTGAATGGCATTATTGTAGCGTAAAAATGGTTTGAACGCTGGAACAAAATAAGAGTAATTGAACGGTATAAATCATATTCCACTTTTTACGCTTGTCCTATTTCGCCAATCGCAGTAAGATTGTAACTACTTATCTACATTAAAACGGAGGTACAAAATGCCAGTTATAACCAGCCGTGAATTTAATCAACGTCCTAGCCAAGCTCAAAAAGCCGCTATGCTAGAACCTGTGATCATTACCAATCGTGGTACACCTGCATTTGTGTTAATGACATATCGGGAATATGAAAAAGTACAGCAGGCGAAGCCGTTTGTGAGTATTGCAGATGCACTTTGCCCAAGTAATCCTAATGTAGCGGATATTGAATTTGAGTTGCAACCTCGCAGCAAAGTTCAACGTCGTCCTGTAGATTTTACTGAGTAGGGGAAAAAATGTATTTATTAGATACTAATTTAATCAGTGAAATTAGAAAATTACCTAAAGGTAAATGTAATCAAGGGGTGGCACAGTGGGTAATGACAACATCAAAAGAGTTGATGTTTACTAATGCAGTTGTGATGATGGAATTAGAACGTGGTGTGATGGCAATCGAGCATAAGGATACACTGCAAGGTGAAATGTTACGCCACTGGTTTGAATTTGAGATCAAACCTGCTTTTGATGGCAAAATCCTGAAAATAGACGAAAAAACCGCCCAAATCTGTGCCAAATTACATATCCCTGATCACGCTCCCGAAAATGATGCGTGGATTGCCGCCAGTGCAATTCAACATAACTTAACGCTAGTCACTCGAAATTCCGCTGATTTTGCTCGCACAGGTGTGAAGTTGTTTAATCCCTTTGAAGGGTAAGCGGTGGGATTGAGCAAATTATTTACAAAATTTAGGCATAGCAGTGATTTTTTGCTATGCCTTTTTTGTTTCAAATTACTATCACCTAAATTAGAATAATCCCATTTGTCCATCATCACTCTCTTGGTTTGATGATGGGCTTTTATCCAAATTTAAAATCTGCGTTATCATTGGCATTGGATTGGTTGGATCAATCACAATAACCTTTGCATCTTTCATTACTTGTCGGTTTAAATCATATTTAGGGTTTCTTTGGTATTTCTCGTGATAAATAACCGCACGAGGAATACTATACTCTAAAGATTTTTCCATTGCGTGACGTGAGCCACTATCAATTTTCAATGCGGTAGGATCCACACTATTTGGAGTATAACTGGCACTTAAAATAACAATATCACTAAATAACGCCTGTAAACGATCTCGCCTAATATAACGGGAGCTTAATTCCATTTTAGTGCTAGGAGCATCGTAATATTCAGTAATAAGTAATCCACCCGTTTCAAAAATTTGTTGTGCAAATTCACGATGTTTTACAGGCATTATGTTATTTAATGGGCTAGGTAAAATTGCTACCGTAGCCCCACCGAATTTGAGCGTTTGATCGTGAGCGATAAAATCGCAGCCCTGAGCAAGGCCACTTACGATGACTGCATCTTGTTGCACTAAAAGGCTAACGATTTTACGTTCATCCATTTCGGTATCTTCATCTGGCGTTAAAACACCAATCACAGCTACATTAGTATTTTCCAAACTGAGTAAACCTAGATCACCTTTATAAAAAAGGACATTCGGCTGTTCACTTTCTTTTACTGCTCCACGATGAGTAGGAAATTTTTCATCTCCGATCGCTACAACGCCATCACAACTATCTCCCAAAAGTAAAATCTGTTTTTCAATATTGCTTTTTCGTTGTAAGAAAATTTCTTCTGAAACAGTTTCCTTTTTTACACTTTTGGCTAGTAATTCAACAATTAACTCAAGAGGAGAAGTTTTCGTTTTACTTAAATTCTTATTGATCCAAGCATCTCCAATACCATTGAACGTTTTTGCGGTAAGAATATTTAGAGCATTATCACTATATTTCATTGTTTTATCCTTAAAAAGGGATGTCATCATCTGACGTATTTACGGGGTTGCCAAAAGCATCTAATCGGGAACTGCGTGATCTGTCATTATAACGAGCAGTTTTACTACTATTGATTGGATTACCGAAAGCATCGAAATCATATTGAACGCCCTGCTTGCTATCACTATGATGAGCTGTTTTTGCAACTGTAAATAATACAACTTTATTTGCACCTTCATCTAATAATGCCTGAATACAGTCTTCATCAATATTGATAGTTTTAGTATAAATATCATCAATAAGTAAAATATTTTTTCCTTTTATACCAAATGAAATCAGACAGGTTTTCTTAGTAATACTAGGATAGGGTGAATCTCCATCACCGCCATATTCAGGTTTATGATGGAAGTGAGTAGTTTTTGTATTTTCTATTCTTAGAATATGCTTTATATCTACTCCAATATCCAATGCAATGCGTCGCATTGTAGCAGAAAATAGAAGCTGATTAGGTTTATAGTAAGCTTCTCTTTTAGCTCGGGGAACGATACAAATTGTATCTAATTTTTCCTTTTTAATAATTTCATTTATCGATTCATAGCTATTAGCCCTGAGTTTCTTACAGGCATTATCTAAAACAGAATCACTTTTTTCTCCAAAATCATTTTTTAGATCATTAATAAAATCAGGATTATTAGGTTTTCCCCACCCAAAATAATCTAAGACATAGTAGGCTTTAATTACTTGATGTAAGTATTCATTTATTTCAAGTTGATGAGAATGTAAAGTCATTTTTAACTCCTATAGGGTTGATTTTAATAAGTCGTATATCTGAAACACCTGATAACTTAGCAGAGTCAAGTTGATTTTGATCGTCATCTATAATTATTAAATTATCAGGATCTAAATTTAATTGAGAAATAACTAATGAATATTTATCTAAACTATTATTAGTGTAAAAAATTCGTTCGAATAGATTTTCCAAATCGAAAAAGTCTAATATAGGAATAACACGTCGTGGATTTGCATTTGTAACTAAAATTATTGTAATTTCAGGATTAGATTTAATGTTTTCTAATGCTCTAATCAAAACATCATTTTTCTGAATATAGGATATAAAAGCAGGATAGATTTTATTCTTATAGGTGGCAATTTTAGGTACATCAAGAATAGTATTAAGAATTTCCGAAATAATCTCATAAAGACCTGCTGCAGTGATACGCTGATCAGGCATAGAAGAAACTACTAGTTGATATTGTTTGTCACTCATCTTCATTTGTGCTATATCTTCTATTGAACGGCGATATGCGAGATTATTAGCTTCATTTGTGAAGACTAGCGTGTTATCAAAATCAACGAGCAAATATTTAAAACTAAGTGAATTATCTAACATAACAAAAATCTAGTAAAACCACATAAAATAAACATATCCATTCTACAAACCGTTCACTTATGCTACAATCCACAAAACATTCACATTACCACCCTAAAAAGTACTGATAAGGCAAGGCTATGAATATCAATGATAAAATCCGTTTATTTCGAGAAGATCATCAACTTTCACAAGAAGAAATGGCGACTAAATTAAGTATGTCCACCAAGGGATATGCTAAAATTGAGCGTGGTGAAACCCGAGTGAATTTTGAAAGATTAGAACAAATTTTGGGTGTATTAAATGCGGATATTTATGAATTATTAACTTATGGGGAAAATAAAGGGATTACTATTAGTACAGGAAATAATAATACTAATGCAAGTTCAAATATATTTTTAGGTAGTGATGATGTTGAAAAATTAAATTTAATGCTTGCTCATAAAGATGAAATTATTAAATTAAAAGATGATGTGATTGAAAGTTTAAGAAATGAAATTAGCCTGTTAAAAGAAAAATTATCTGCTCAATAGTAAATAGTTCAAAATATAAAGCGGTAGGATTGTGACAACATTTTGCAATGTTTTATCATAATCCTACCGCTTCATTTTATTGTTTAACACCAAACCAATATCGGTTTATTCCATATCAAATTCAGCCAACAGTTGCTGAAGTTGATATTCTGCAACGCCAATGGGTAATGGATTATTTTGTAAAGCATATTCCACAACAACTTTATTGCGATTTTTACACAACAATAGTCCAATCGTCGGCGTATCTATCTCTGTTTTTAGTTGGTTATCGACGACAGTCAAATAGAAATTAAGTTGTCCGATATGCTCGGGTTTGAAATCGCAGGTTTTCAGCTCAATAACAACATAACAGCGTAATTTTAAGTGATAAAACAGTAAATCAATATAGAAATCATCACCCCCAACATTTAACTTGACTTGGCTTCCGACAAAACTAAACCCAGCACCAAGCTCTAATAAGAATTGTGTAATATGTTTGGTTAAAGCCTGTTCTAATTCACGTTCGTGGCGTTGTTCCGTTAAATTTAAAAAGTCGAAAATATAGGGATCTTTAAAGGCTTGCCTTGCGAGATCAGACTGTGTATCTGGCAGGGTTTTGTCAAAATTCGTGATGGCTATACCCTGACGGTAAAATAGCTGACCTTCAATTTGATGTACCAGCATATTTCTAGACCAGCCATTTTCAATTGCTTTGCGAGCATACCAAAGGCGTTCTTGTTCATCACTCAGCTTATCTAGTAAAGCAATTTGATGATACCAAGGTAATTGTGCAAGCACCTCTTGCACAATTTCAAATTCAGTCCATTCTTGAGCAAATTTTCGCATATATTTCAGGTTTCGACTGGAAAAACCTTTCATGTCTGGAAATTCTGCAGTGAGATCTCGTGAAAGTTGATCGATGACTTTTGCTCCCCACCCTTCGCTTTGCTGCCGCTGTAAAATTTCTTGTCCGATTTTCCAATAAAGCAAAACCATTTCGCTGTTTACCGCGAGCATAGCTCGTTGCTGGGAGTGGTGAATGTGATATTTAAGTGATTTTAACCAATTTTGATAGCTTTCTAGATGTAACATAAATCTGCCCTTGAGATAAGTGAAAAGGCATTATAGAAAGCTGGTATAAGAAGAAAAGTTGATATTTTTCATTTTTCGACGCAGATCGAAAAAATAAGATTTTCTTAATGACAAAAGCGGTGGGATTTCGCAAATATTTTGCAAATTGCAAAAATACTTCCAAAATTCTAGCGCTTATTTTGTGTCTCCAATATTAATGCTTCAATTTGAGTTAATAATTCAGGCACAGATGTAATAGCCGTTTCATAGACTACTACAAAATCTAGCCTCATAATAATTTTGCCTCTGCTAATACTTGCTCACGAAATTTTTCAGGTAAACTGCGTGGGGTAAGCACATCAACTTTTATACCTAGCAAATCTTCCAACTCCATTTGTAAACCACATAGATCAAACATTGTCGTTTTAGGTGTGGTATCTACCAAAATATCTAAATCACTATTTTCTGTGTCTTTCCCTTTGGCGACTGAACCAAATATACGCACATTCTCCACTGCAAATTGTCGGCTGATTGCCATAATTTCAGTGTGTTTAGCTTGAATAAGTTGAGATAGGGTCATTATCGGCTCCTTTAGTCACTCTCATTAATGAAAAGTATAACGGAAAAGTGTTTGATTTGAAATTTTGAATAAGGCTATTTCCTTTAATTCGATATAGCGTTACGTTTAGCTGACAGAAAAATAAGATTTTCTTAATGACAAAAGCGGTGGGATTTCGCAAATATTTTGCAAATTGCAAAAATACTTCAAAATCCTACCGCTTGTATTGATTGCCTAACGCAGAACTAAAATTGGTTTGTCGCTATTTCGAGCGACTTTTACCGTATTTGAACTCAGTCCTTTTGCATTAGGTTTACTGCTTGCCAACATCACGATCAGATCAACGGATTTTTCTTCGGCAATGCGGTTGATCTCTTCGTAGATGGTGCCGTGAGCCACAATATGTTGAACCTTTGAGCCCTCTGGGAAGTTGGCTTGAGTAAAGGCATGTAAGGCTTTATTCGCTTCTTCTATCACAGACTTGTCGAAGTTCTTTGGTAGAAAAGCAGAAATAAAGCTGTCGTCAATGGGTTCGATAATGGTCACAACCCGATACACCGCATCGGAATTGTTCCCTGTGAGTTTTAATGCCGTATCAACCACATATTTAGCACTATTGAGATCGTTTAAGTCGATCGCAAGGAGAAGTTTGTTATACATAATTTGTCCTTATTTTTTCATGCGACGGCGCTGATTCCAGCCGACAAAAATCGCTAATAGGAAAGCCGGAATAAACATTAATTCTTTTGGAAGCGAGTTTTGTGGTAACGCTACATCAAGAATGGTTTGATCCCAGTTTAAACCTGCTTTAGCGGCCGGTGAATCAATTTCAACATTATCAATTAAGATCTTCGGTGACATTTCGCCGTTGATTTCAATTTTCTCTCCGGTATCCAACAAGGTTAATCCCATTGCTTTGATACGCTCTTCGCCCGTTGCACCTTCAGGCACTGTAAGCTGTGAGTAGAATTCAATCGGTTTGCCATAAGGGTTTACTCCTGCGACTTTCAATGTGAGATTTTGTCCTGCTGGCACTTTACCTAACTCCTGAACCATTTGAGCAGGCTCAATATGGCGTGAAGTCGGTGAAATGTGTTCCATAAAGAAGCCTGGGCGGAACAAAATAAAGGCAGCGAAGATCAATACGAATGTTTCCCATAACTTATTTTTGGTAAGAAAGTAGTTCATCGTTGCTGCTGTAAAGAGCAGAATCCCAGTGGTTGCACTGATAAAGACGAGAATCCCTTTCGCCCAACCAACATCAATTAAGAGTAAATCGGTATTGAAGATAAATAGGAACGGTAAAATCGCTGTTCTTAAGCTGTAGTAGAATGCTTGTACCCCAGTTTTAATCGGGCTACCGCCTGAAATAGCAGCCGCTGCAAAAGAGGCTAAACCAACCGGTGGCGTTACGTCCGCCATAATCCCGAAGTAGAATACGAACAAGTGAACGGCGATCAATGGTACGATTAATCCATTCTGTTTACCGACTTCGACAATCACCAATGCCATCAATGAAGATACCACGATATAGTTTGCCGTAGTCGGTAATCCCATCCCTAAAATTAAGCTAAAGATAGCGACTAAAATCAGCATTAATAAGATATTGCCCATCGAGAGCATCTCAATAATACCAGAAAGTTGCACTCCGAAACCGGTGAGCGATACCGCACCTACAATGATACCTGCGGTTGCTGTTGCAATACCGATACCAATCATATTTCTTGCACCCGACTCCAAACCGTCCACTAACTCTTGAACGCCTTGTTTAACTAGCGCAACTTTGTTACCCGCATCATTACGGAAGAAACTTAATAATGGGCGTTGTGTGACTAAAATCACTGCAAGCGCAACAGTTCCCCAGAAAGCGGATAACCCTGGTGAGAATTGCTCAATCATCAAACACCACATTAATACCACAACAGGTAATAAGAAATGTAAGCCAGCGTTCACAGTTGGTTTACGGCGAGGCAATGACACGACCAGTGAATTTGGATCATCAGCTTCTAAATCAGGGAATTGTGAAACGCGGTGAATCAATTTGATATAGACCGCCGCTAATAAAATACACACAATTAAGAAGGCAAAATCAGGGGCAACATTTTTAATCCAGCCTAAGCCGTAATGAACCGCAATAGCTAAGCCAAGTGTTACTAAAATATAGCTTACAACTTTAAGCAAGGTGATTAAAATCGGACTGACAGGTTCAACACGATCCAATCCTTTTAAGCCCATTTTTTGCGCTTCAAGGTGAACGATATACACCAAAGCAATATAAGAAATTAATGCAGGTAAGAACGCATGCACAATCAATTGGCTATACGGCATATTGACGTATTCAATCATCAAGAACGCCGCTGCCCCCATGACTGGCGGCATAATTTGTCCGTTCACTGATGAAGCCACTTCAATCGCCCCTGCTTTTTCAGAGGTCAAACCGACACGTTTCATCATCGGAATGGTGAATGTCCCTGTGGTAACCACGTTGGCAATAGATGAACCTGAAACCAAGCCCGTTAACGCAGAAGAAACTACCGCTGCTTTACCTGGACCACCGCTAAAGTGACCTAAATAAGCAAATGCTGTTTTGATAAAATAGTTACCTGCACCCGCTTTATCCAATAAAGCTCCGAATAACACGAATAAGAATACATATTTGGTTGAAACACCGAGGGCGACACCAAATACCCCTTCCGTGGTGATCCATTGTTGGTTAATGATTTGGGATAATGAACCAGAACGGTGGCTGATGATAGAACTGCTCGGTAAAAATTGTCCAAAATAGTTGTAAAGCAAAAATACAGTCGCAATAATCACTAACGGCAAACCCAAACTACGACGGCAAGCCTCTAACAATAATAAAATGCCTAAACAGCCAGCAATAATATCTTGCGTATTCGGCGCACCAAAACGAGTAACTAGCCCTTCATAGAAAAAAATGTAGTACGCAGCAAGAAACGCTCCGAGGGTTGCAAATAACCAATCTTGGAAAGGAATACGATATTTCGGCGATGTTGCAAAGGCAGGGAAAGACAAGAAGGCAAGGAACATGGCAAAGGCAAGATGGATAGAACGTGCTTTGGTATCATCTACCACCACATTCAAATTCCAGCCCCAATCTCTCACCACTTCTTGTAGCCAAAATGGAAATGGTGAAGTGTAATAGATTTGGAATAGCGACCATAAAATCGCTGTAATAACAATTAATTTTTTACTAAAACCTGTCGGGTTACGACCGCCTGAATCATTTGAGGCGACGAGATCTTGCAGATCATCGTAATCCATAGTTTTGGATTGAGCAGACATAAACTCCTCCGAGAAAACCTAAGACAAGCGGTTAGATTTAACGAAAAATTTGCAAAAAATCAGCCAAATCTGACCGCTTGATGAAAACGACAAAAGGCAGGAAGTGATTTACTCCTGCCTTAATATTAGAAACGGATGAATTACATCCAACCACGCTCTTTATAATAACGGATTGCACCTTCATGTAATGGCGCAGAGAGCGCATTTTTGATCATCTCTTCTTCTTTTAGGTTTTCAAACGCAGGGTGTAAACGTTTGAAACGATCGAAGTTATCAAATACCGCTTTCACCACAGTATAGACACGATCGGCATCCACATCCGCAGAAGTCACAAGCGTTGCATACACACCGAAGGTTTCTACCGGATTATCGGTACCTTTATATAAACCGCCCGGAATCGTTGCTTTTGCATAATAAGAGTGATCTGCCACTAATTTATCAATCGCTTCGCCGGTTACTGGCACTAAATGTGCATCACAAGATGCTGCCGCTTCTTTTAGCGCACCGTTTGGGTGACCAACGTTATAAGTAATTGCATCTAAGTTGTTATCACACATTACAGATGCCATTTCTGCTGGTTTTAATTCAGAAGCTACTTTGAACTCTTTATCTGTCCAACCTTTTGCCGCTAAAATAACGTTCATCGTTGCACGTGTACCTGAACCTGGGTCACCCACATTCACACGTTTACCTTTTAAATCATCAAAGTTAGCAATTTTGGCATCAGTACGAGCCATGACTGTAAATGGTTCTGGGTGAATTGAGAAAACTGCACGTAATTTATCGTTTTTCTTGCCTTTAAATGAGCTTGAGCCGTTGTAAGCATGATATTGCCAATCAGATTGTGCAATACCCATTTCCATCTGTTTATCGGCAATCGCATTCAAGTTTGCAACAGATGCTCCTGTAGATGGCGCATTACATTTCACATTGGTTTTTGCTGTGTCACGGTTTACTAATTGGCAGATTGATTGACCCACTACATAGTAAACGCCTGTTTGACCACCAGTACCGATAGTGACGAATTTGTCCTCTGCGTGAGCTGCCATAGAACCCATTGCTAAACTTGCAACTAACGATAATTTAAAAAAGTTTTTCATGTCTATTTCCTCTAAAAATTCAGGATTGGGAAAAGTAAGATGTTGCGTTTGACCTATAACTCAAATAGGAAAACGATATAAGATATACTCGACTTTTTTCTGTTATGCAAACGTTTTCTCTTAAAAACATGATGACTTTCACATTTTTTTAACAATTTGAAAGAGATTTATCAAATCTCATCATTTAAAGTATGATGGAACTCTATGAAGTAATCAGTTGAGAATATGGAATTTTTTATCCCCAAAGCAGAAGTGATCTTTGAAGAAGAGATCAAAAAAAGTCGCTTTATTACCTACATTCGCCATACAGAAGGAATGGAACAAGCCAAAGCCTTTTGGGCTGAAATACGAGCTTTACATCCGCATGCTCGACATCATTGTTGGGCAACGGTTGCAGGGCAGCCGAATGATTCACAGCAATATGGCTTTTCTGATGATGGAGAACCTTCAGGGACAGCTGGTAAACCAATGCTTAATTACTTGCTAGGTTCAGGCTTGGGGGAAATCAGTGCGGTGGCGGTTCGTTATTACGGCGGGATTTTGCTCGGCACGGGCGGACTCGTTAAAGCCTATGGCAATGGTGTACAACAGGGGCTATTGCAAGTCGAAAAAATTCGCAAAGTTTTAGGTAAATCTTACCGCTTGCAGTGTGAATATGAACAATTTAATACGATTCAACATTTGATTGCGGAACGGGATATTGAGCTACTTGAGCAACAATTTAGTGATAAGGTGGAATTAATCTTAGCGATTAACCCCACACAAGTAGAACTGTTTCAAAATCAATTAACGCAACGTTTTGCGGGTAAGTTGGTATTGGGCAAGATAGATTAAGTTGAGCATTACTGCCCGACCTACAATATTATTTATGTTTTTTACCGCAATTACACTTCGGCGGAACAGGATCTTCCCCCCCTTCGTTCAATGGATTGCAACGTAAAATACGTTTTAGCACAAGCCAGCCACCTTTTATGGCACCGTGAATTTTAACCGCTTCTAACGCATAGGTAGAGCAAGTGGGATAAAAACGACAGCGTGGTCCAATTAATGGGCTAATGACATAGCGGTAAAAATGCACAAAGGCGAGCATTACATAAGCCAAAGGGCTTAGTTTTGATGTTGTTCCTGTTGTACTTTCTGAGCGAGGCGAATGTGGCGTTGCCATAGTTTATCCAAGGTTTCAAATAATTCTTGGTTGCTTAGTTTACCAATTCCGCCTTTTGCCACAAAGACAAAATCATAAGCAGGAAGTTGATGTTGCTTCAAGCGGAAGCTTTCTCGCACAATGCGTTTGATACGATTGCGGTCGTGGGCTCTTTTTAGATGCTTTTTAGCAACAGTAAGACCAATTCGAGCGTGTTCAATATCGTTTTGGCGAGATAAAAGGGTTAATTGAGGTGTGCTAGCACGGAGAGGCAGTTCAAAAACCGCTTTAAATTGAACGGGAGCTAACAGACGTAGCTCCCGAGGAAAAGTTAGCTTATTCACACTGAGTGTTTTGGCTGACTTATCTGCCATTATGCAGATAAGCTTTTACGACCTTTAGCACGACGACGCGCTAATACTTGACGACCGTTTTTAGTTGCCATACGAGCACGGAAACCGTGAGTACGAGCACGTTTTAATACAGATGGTTGAAATGTACGTTTCATTTGCTATCTACCTAAAAATTAAAAATTGACTATAAGCCAAAATGAGGATCATAAAAAAGAGTCGCAATTTTAGCGATAAATATCAAAAAGATCAAGGTTAATCTATAAATTTACCCAAACATAAATTCAAATCCTTGATGGCTACTTTTCGTGAAGTTGATCAAACAAATTTTACAAATTTTCTGCAGTATCTGCCCGCTTCGCCTTGATCTTACACGCTGATTTTGTTAAAAGGAAAAAAGATTTAAGAAAGATTGACGAATTTTACATAACAAGAGGTTAACATAATGATCCAGCATATCCGAAAATTTTTACAACTAGAGTCTGCAAGCGGTATTTTATTGCTCACTTTTGCAATGTTTGCAATGCTGTTTGCAAATACCCCCTTGAAAGACCTCTACTTTGATTTTTTAAGTATGCCAGTCAGTATCCAGATTGGCTTATTCAGTATTTATAAACCGTTATTAATGTGGGTAAATGACGGCTTTATGGCTGTGTTTTTTGTCCTTATAGGGCTAGAAGTGAAGCGTGAAATGATGGTTGGAGCAATTTCTAACTACCAACGTGCAATTTTCCCCGCTATTGGTGCATTAGGGGGAATGATTGTACCAGCTCTTGTTTTCACATTGATTAATAGTGATTCGCCAGAATTTCAGCAAGGTTGGGCGATTCCGATGGCAACAGACATTGCATTTGCACTTGGAGTTTTAGGATTACTCGGCAAACGAGTGCCATTTGCTTTGAAAATTTTCCTACTCGCATTAGCGATTATTGATGACTTGGGGGCAATTGTCGTAATTGCTATCTTTTTCTCTCACGAATTAAGTACCACAGCCCTGATTTCAGCAGCCATTGCAATTGCTGTTTTAATTATAATGAACCGAATGCGAGTTACGGCAATTTGTGCTTATATGGTCGTTGGATTAATTTTATGGGCTTCAGTATTAAAATCAGGGGTTCACGCAACATTAGCGGGGGTAATTATTGGCTTCTGCGTTCCACTAAAAGGTAAAAATGGAGAAGAACCATTGGCCCATTTTGAACATCTCCTTGCACCGTGGTGTTCGTTTGTGATTTTACCGCTATTTGCTTTTTCAAACGCTGGTGTATCTTTAGCAGGAATGAGCTTAAGCACATTATTCTCACCGCTTACAATGGGGGTTGCGTTAGGTTTATTAGTAGGTAAAACCTTAGGTGTATTTAGCTTTAGTTTCCTTGCCGTGAAATTGGGTATCGCACAGTTATCTGAGGGAATTAATTTTAAACAGATCTTCGCTGTGTCTGTCCTTTGTGGTATCGGCTTTACAATGTCAATGTTCTTGGCTGGGCTTGCTTTTGGTGGCGACGAAGCTGACGGCCAATTTATCTCTCTTGCTCGTTTAGGTATCTTAATTGGCTCGGGGATTTCAGCTGTATTGGGGTATTATTTATTAAAATTGTGTACTATGCCTAATATCCATATTAATAATCTGTCTAAATAGATTAGTAAAGAGCTTGAATAACATTAGTTTTGTAAAGTATATTCAAGCTCTTCTTTTTATAATCTAGTTACTATGCAACTCCTGCACCGAATAAACCCCGAACTCGTTGATATGTTCAACGGCATAGGAAATCGCATCAGCTCCTGCAATCGTGGTATAGACAGGCACACGTTGTTGCAGTGCGGTACGGCGGATTGAGTGGCTGTCGGCAATCACTTCAGGCTCACCGTTTACAGTGTTGATCACCATCGCAATTTCGCCGTTTTTAATTGCATCTACGATATGCGGTCTGCCTTCACGCACTTTATTCACGATTTGGGTCGCAATGCCGTTCTCACGCAAGAATTTTGCCGTGCCTAAGGTTGCACATAAGCCGTAGCCTTGCTCTTGTAAACGTTTTGCCACATCGAGTAAGCGAGGTTTGTCGTTGTTATCCACCGATAAGAACACTTTTCCTGTTCTTGGAATACGTTCCCCTGCGCCTAGCTGTGCTTTAAAGAAGGCTTCGGCAAAGGTTTCTCCTACACCCATTACTTCCCCTGTCGAACGCATTTCAGGGCCTAAAATCGTATCTACCCCTGGGAATTTGATGAATGGGAACACTGCTTCTTTGACGAAGTATTTTTGTGGGATCACTTCTTCAAGGGCATTGAGTTCCGCAAGGCTTTCCCCTGCCATTACTCGTGCGGCGATTTTGGCTAACGGCTGACCTGTCGCTTTACTCACAAACGGCACGGTACGGCTGGCACGAGGGTTTACTTCAAGAACATATACCACATCATTTTGTACCGCAAACTGTACGTTCATTAAGCCTTTAACCCCAAGAGCAAACGCCATTTCTTTAGTCTGTCTGCGAATTTCATCGAGGATCTCACCGCTTAATGAGTAAGCAGGTAGAGAACACGCCGAGTCGCCACTGTGGATCCCTGCTTGTTCAACGTGTTGCATAATACCGCCGATTACCATGTTTTCACCGTCACAGATACAGTCCACATCAACTTCAATCGCATTGTTCAAGAAGTGGTCGAGTAAGATCGAGCTGTCGTTAGACACAGACACCGCTTCACGCATATATTTGTTCAATTCTTCATCGTTATAAACGATTTGCATTGCACGTCCACCAAGTACATAAGATGGACGAACCACCAACGGATAACCCACTTCATTTGCCAATACCACCGCTTCTTGTGCATTGCGAGCCGTGCGGTTAGCCGGTTGTTTTAGGTTCAAATCGTGTAGGATTTTTTGGAAGCGTTCACGGTCTTCCGCCGCATCAATGCTGTCTGCTGATGTACCGATAATGTTCACACCGTTTTCGTGTAAAGCATTCGCCAGTTTTAACGGCGTTTGACCGCCATAGTGAACAATCACGCCCCACGGCTTTTCTACACGCACCACTTCCAACACATCTTCCAACGTTAATGGCTCGAAATACAAGCGGTCAGATGTATCAAAATCCGTCGAAACGGTTTCAGGGTTGCAGTTCACCATAATGGTTTCATAACCAGCTTCACGCAAGGCAAGGGAAGCGTGAACACAGCAGTAATCGAACTCAATCCCTTGTCCGATACGGTTTGGACCACCGCCTAAAATCATCACTTTTTTACGATCCGACGGGTTCGCTTCGCACTCTTCTTCGTAAGTAGAATAGAGATAAGCCGTATCAGAAGCAAACTCCGCCGCACAGGTATCGACACGTTTGTAAACCGGCAGAATACCAAGGGTATGGCGATAATCACGCACCGCTTTTTCGCTGACTTTGGTGAGCTGAGCGATACGTTTATCCGAGAAGCCTTTGCGTTTTAAACGACGCAATTCTTCACGATCTAAATCGCTTAACTGTTTTTTCTCAAGGGCAAGCTCTTCTTGCACTAAATCTTGAATTTGAATTAAGAACCACGGATCGATTTTTGAATAGTGATGTACTTCGTCCAAGCTAAAACCTGCACCAAAGGCATCGGCAACATAAAGAATACGGTTCGGGCCTGGGTTTGCCAGTTCACGACGGATTTTTTCAGGCTCTTCCGATAACAAGTTGAAACCACAAATCCCCGTTTCTAAGCCACGCAACGCTTTTTGTAAGCTCTCTTGGAAAGTTCTTCCCATCGCCATCACTTCGCCCACTGACTTCATTTGTGTGGTTAAACGGTCGTCCGCATTCGCAAATTTTTCAAAGGCAAAGCGTGGAATTTTGGTCACGACATAGTCAAGGGTTGGTTCAAAAGAAGCTGGAATTAAACCGCCCGTAATATCGTTGCGTAGTTCATTTAAGGTATAACCCACCGCTAATTTCGCCGCGACTTTTGCAATCGGGAAACCTGTCGCTTTAGAAGCGAGAGCAGAAGAACGGCTCACACGTGGGTTCATTTCAATTACGATCATCTCGCCGTTTTCAGGGTTGATCGCAAATTGCACGTTTGAACCGCCTGTATCCACGCCGATTTCACGCAACACGGCTAAAGAAGCGTTACGCATAATTTGATATTCTTTATCGGTCAAAGTTTGTGCAGGTGCAACGGTAATGCTGTCGCCCGTATGCACGCCCATCGGGTCAAAGTTCTCAATCGAACAGACGATAATGCAGTTGTCCGCTTTATCACGCACCACTTCCATTTCATACTCTTTCCAACCCAAAACAGATTGCTCAATCAAGAGTTCGTGGGTTGGTGACGCTTCAAATCCCCGTTCGCAAATCGCTAAAAATTCATCACGGTTATAAGCGATACCGCCACCTGAACCGCCCATTGTAAATGATGGACGAATTAATGTTGGGAAACCGACCGCTTCCTGTGCTTTCAAGGCTTCTTCAAGGGTGTGAGCAATAAAAGATTTCGGGCAAGACAAACCGATTTTTTCCATCGCTTGTTTGAAACGACCACGGTCTTCCGCCTTATCAATCGCATCTTCACTCGCCCCGATCAGCTCAACATTGAACTGTTTTAACACCCCATTGCGAGATAAATCTAAAGCACAGTTTAATGCCGTTTGACCGCCCATTGTCGGCAAAATCGCATCAGGGCGCTCTTTTTCGATGATTTTCGCCACCGTTCGCCACTCAATCGGCTCAATATAGGTCACGTCCGCCATATTCGGATCGGTCATAATGGTTGCTGGGTTTGAGTTCACCAACACCACTTTATACCCTTCTTCACGCAACGCCTTACACGCCTGCGCCCCTGAGTAGTCAAATTCACACGCCTGCCCAATCACAATCGGACCTGCACCAATAATTAAAATCGTGTTTATATCTGTACGTTTTGGCATAGTTTTTTCTCTGTTGTTGAATTTGGTTGTCTTTTAATATCCGCCACTATTTAGTCCCCTCCCCCGCTTGCAGGGGAGGGGACTTGAATACTAAGCGGTCATTTTTCACAAGATTTTGCAAATTTCCCTTCAAATCTCACCGCTTATCACCCTTTCACCTTTCTCAATTCATCAATAAAGCGGTCAAACAGGTATGCCACATCGTGCGGGCCTGGGCTGGCTTCTGGGTGTCCTTGGAACGAGAATGCGGATTGATCGGTGAGTTCAATGCCTTGTACTGTGCCGTCAAAGAGTGAGCGGTGGGTGACACGAACGTTAGCTGGCAAACTGGCTTCATCAACTTCAAAACCGTGGTTTTGGCTGGTGATCAGCACGTTTTGTGTGTCTAAATCTTGCACAGGGTGGTTTGCACCGTGGTGTCCGAATGCCATTTTCTTCGTTTTGCCACCAGCGGCTAATCCGAGTAACTGATGTCCTAAGCAGATGCCGAAAATCGGTTTTTTGGTTGCCAATAATTTTTGAATAGCGGTAATCGCATAGGTGCAAGGCTCTGGGTCACCCGGACCGTTAGATAGGAAAATACCGTCCGGATTTAAGGCTAATACCGCTTCTGCAGAAGTTGTTGCTGGCACAACGGTGATACGACAGCCACGTTCAGCAAGCATTCTTAAAATGTTACGTTTTACGCCAAAATCGTAAGCGACAACGTGAAATTCAGGGGTGGTTTGTTGCACATAACCTTTGCCAAGTTGCCATTCGCCTTCCGTCCATTGATACAGCTCTTTACAGGTCACTTCTTTGGCTAAATCTTGCCCAGCCATTGAGCCAAAACTGTTGGCAAGTTCAAGGGCTTTAGCCACATCATCACCGACATAAATACAGCCTGCTTGTGCGCCTTTATCACGCAAAATACGAGTTAAACGGCGTGTGTCAATGTCGGCGATTGCAACGATTTTATGTTTAACCAGATAATCAGAAAGCGAAGAGTTAGCACGGAAATTACTATGAATAAGGGGAAGATCACGAATAATTAAACCTGCAGCATACACTTTATCTGCTTCTTCGTCTTCGCTATTTGTTCCTGTATTACCGATATGTGGATAAGTCAATGTAACAATTTGATTAGTGTATGAAGGATCGGTGAGAATTTCTTGGTAGCCCGTCATTGCGGTATTAAAGACCACTTCACCAATGGTATGTCCTTGATAACCAATAGATTTTCCGTGAAACACAGAACCATCGGCAAGAACTAAAATGGCAGGTTCAAACATTATATGTACTCCTAATTATTGAAATTTTTGGCTGTCATTTTGCAAGCTGCCTAATCTCTTACTCAGGAATAGGCGGCTAAGTTTACTAGAGCAAACGTTTGCGTTCAAGTGATAATTATAAAAAATAAATTCAAACATTATCATAATGAATAATTATATTAAAATAATGCATTTTTATTCAACTAAAGACAAGTGAAAAAAGTTACTTTTTGATTATGCAATAAGCGGTTAGAATAGAGAGAAATTTTACTAAAGAGAAAAAAGAATGAATAAATTTGAATTTGCAGAACAATTAATCGCCATTGTGAAACGAGATGTTGCCCCAGCACTAGGTTGTACCGAGCCGATTTTGTTGGCGTTAGCGTCTGCGATTGCGAAATCACATTTGGGCAGTGAGCCTGTTCAAATTCAGGCTAAAGTGTCCCCAAATTTAATGAAAAACGGTATGGGGGTTACCGTACCTGGAACAGGTATGGTGGGATTGCCGATTGTGGCGGCTGTGGGGCGATTGCAGGTGATGCAACGGCAGGTTTGGAAGTGTTGAAACATATTCAAGCTGACGATGTCGCCAAAGCGAAAGCGATGTTAGATGCAAACCAAGTGAGTGTAGATATTGCAAATGTGGATTTTCCGCTTTACTCGGAAGCCTTGTTGTTAGGCGAAACGGGTTGGGTCAAAGTCTGTATTCAAGATACCCATACCAATGTGGTGTTGATTGAGAAAAATGGGGAAGTGTTGTTCCAGCAACAAACGCAAGCGGTTGAAATAGCAGACGATTATCACTTTTTCAATCAACTTTCCGCCGAACAGATTTATCAATTTGCGATGGAAGTTCCTCTTGAACAGATTGCCTTTATTGCCGAAGCGGCTAAATTAAATTCTGCGTTATCTAAAGAAGGTTTGGAAAAAGAGTATGGTTTGCATATCGGACGAACTTTGAAAAAACAGATTGAACTTGGCTTGATGTCTGATGATTTATTATCACGTATTGTGATTGAAACCACGACAGCGTCAGATGCTCGAATGGGCGGTGCGTTGTTGCCTGCGATGAGCAATTCTGGATCGCGCAATCAAGGTATTGCGGCAACAATGCCGTCAGTGATTGTGGCACGCTTTGTGAATGCTGATGATGAGCAACTGATCCGTGCGTTATTTCTTTCTCATACTATTGCGATCTATATTCACAGTAAATTACCAAAACTATCCGCTCTTTGTGCCGTGACTACGGCGGCAATGGGCAGTGCGGCAGGTATGGCATATTTGCTGAAAGGTAATTTTAACGCCATTAGTATGGCGATTTGCAGTATGATCGGCGACATCAGCGGTGTATTGTGTGATGGGGCGGCAAATAGCTGTGCGATGAAAGTTTCAACAGGGGTATCATCTGCCTACAAAGCGGTGTTAATGGCGTTAGATAATAGCCGAGTGACCGGCAATGAAGGTATCGTGGAACATAGCGTTGATAAATCAATCAATAACCTATGTGCGATTGCGACAAAAAGTATGGTCTATATGGATAGACAAATTATTGAGATTATGAGTACAAAAGAGCAGGATTGTTAAACGATAAAAATAAAGGAGAAGACATTATGGCAACACATTCCCATTCCCCTTTGCCAATTTGGTCGGTGATCTTACCGCTTGCAGCTTGGGCTATCTATTTTGTTGGCGTGAAAGAGAACATTTGGCTACAACTTGGGGGCGGTGCGTTATTGATTGGTAGCGTGCTTTCTGCGGTTCACCACGCAGAAGTCGTGGCACATAAAGTTGGAGAGCCGTTTGGTACTATTATTCTAGCACTCGCCATTACGATTATCGAAGTGGCATTAATTGTGTCGCTGATGATCGCAGGCGGTGACAATGCTACCTATCTAGCGAGAGATACGGTATTTGCAGCAATTATGTTGATTTTAAACGGGATTTTAGGCGGTTGCTTATTAATTGGCGGCATTAAACATCACGTTCAATTTTTCCATAAAAAATCAGTGAGTACCGCTTTAGTGACCTTAGTGTCTATTTTGGTATTAACAATGATTTTGCCTAATTTCACAACCAGCTCGGCAGGGGGGACTTATACCAGCTCTCAGTTGGTATTTGTTGCGATTGCGTCACTCGTTTTATATTTCTCTTTTATTATGATGCAAACCGTGCGTCATCGTGATTATTTCTTAGCCGATGATGATAATCCAAACCATCACGCAGAGCCACCTTCGACTAAAGTAGCATTAGTCAGTTTATTGCTATTGGTGATCTGTTTAGGTGTCGTTGTAATGTTGGCGAAAGGGCTTTCCCCTGCGATTGAAACAATGGTGGTTGCTGCAGGTGCGCCGTTATCTTTAGTCGGGGTGATTATTGCTGCTGTTGTTTTGATGCCTGAAGGTTTGGCAGCATTGACCGCAGCCAGCCGTAACCGATTACAAACCAGTGTGAATTTAGCATTAGGTTCAGCGTTAGCCAGTATCGGTTTAACTATTCCGTCTGTTGTGATCGTCTGCTTACTATTTGATATTAATATGGTGTTAGGCTTAGATTGGAAATCAATGGTGCTACTGGCATTGTCCGCTTTCGTTGTGATGGTTTCTCTTAATCACGGCAAATCGAATATGCTTTATGGCGTAGTGCTTTTGGTTAATATGGCGGCTTATGTGTTTACGGTGATTGTGCCGTAGTGAGAAATAGTGTGTGTGTTAATACACATTTTTTTAAATTTTTTTTAGTTTTCCCCTTGAAGCCCACATTTTTATCCCTATTTATTGTTCCGTCTGAGCGGGAACGTAGCACAACTTCCCGTTTCTTTTTTGAAAAATGTTTGAATTGCTCTTGAAATGTAGCGAAAAAGCACAATCTTGTAGCTAACTTAAACAAACAACCAAATTTATATTAGAGGAATCAAATTATGGGAAAAATTATCGGTATTGACTTAGGTACAACCAACTCTTGTGTTGCAGTAATGGATGGCGACAAACCACGTGTAATTGAGAATGCAGAAGGTGCGCGTACTACTCCGTCAATCATTGCGTATACAGACAAAGAAACCTTAGTTGGTCAGCCAGCAAAACGCCAAGCGATCACTAACCCGAAAAATACTTTATTTGCCATTAAACGTTTAATCGGTCGTCGTTTTACTGATTCTGAAGTACAACGTGACATTGAAATTATGCCGTTTGAGATTACCAAAGCGGACAATGGCGATGCGTGGGTATCAGTAAAAGGCGAAAAAATGGCTCCACCGCAAATCTCTGCGGAAGTATTGAAAAAAATGAAGAAAACTGCAGAAGATTTCTTAGGTGAATCAGTGACTGAAGCGGTTATTACTGTGCCTGCTTACTTTAACGATGCTCAACGTCAAGCAACTAAAGATGCAGGTCGTATCGCAGGTTTAGAAGTTAAACGTATCATCAACGAACCAACAGCAGCGGCATTAGCTTACGGTTTAGACTCTAAAAAAGAAAACCAAATTGTTGCAGTGTATGACTTGGGTGGTGGTACATTCGACTTGTCTATCATCGAAATTGATAACTTAGATGGCGAACAAACCTTTGAAGTGCGTGCAACCAACGGTGATACTCACTTAGGTGGTGAAGACTTCGACAACCGTTTAATTAACTACCTTGTTGAAGAATTTCAAAAAGAGCAAGGCGTCGATTTACGCAATGACTCAATGGCAATGCAACGTGTGAAAGAAGCTGCGGAAAAAGCCAAAATTGAGCTTTCATCAGCACAATCAACCGAAGTAAATCTTCCGTATATCACCGCAGATGCAACAGGTCCAAAACACTTAGTATTAACTGTGACCCGTGCGAAATTAGAAGCATTAGTAGAAGATTTAGTAAACCGCTCATTAGAGCCAGTAAAAGTGGCGTTAGCTGATGCAGGTTTAAGCGTATCTGAGATCAACGATGTGATCTTAGTTGGCGGTCAAACCCGTATGCCATTAGTACAGAAAAAAGTGGCTGACTTCTTCGGCAAAGAACCACGCAAAGACGTAAACCCAGATGAAGCGGTGGCTATCGGTGCGGCTGTACAAGGTGGCGTATTAGCCGGTGATGTAACAGACGTATTATTGTTAGACGTAACCCCGTTATCATTAGGTATCGAAACAATGGGTGGCGTAATGACAACTTTAATTGAGAAAAACACCACGATCCCAACGAAAAAATCGCAAGTGTTCTCAACGGCGGAAGATAACCAAAGTGCGGTAACCATTCACGTATTACAAGGTGAACGTAAACGTGCCTCTGATAACAAATCATTAGGTCAGTTCAACCTTGAAGGCATTAACCCTGCACCACGCGGTATGCCACAAATCGAAGTCACATTCGATATTGATGCAAACGGTATTATTAATGTGTCTGCGAAAGATAAGAACACAGGTAAAGAGCAACAAATTAAGATCCAAGCCTCTTCAGGCTTAAGCGATGCTGAAATCGAACAAATGGTGCGTGATGCGGAAGCGAATGCAGAAGCAGACCGTAAGTTTGAAGAGTTAGTTCAAACTCGCAACCAAGCGGATGCGATTGCTCACTCAACCCGTAAACAGATCGCTGAAGCAGGTAGCAACCTTGCGGATGCAGACAAAGCGAAGATCGAAGAAGCGGTAGCGGCATTAGAAAAAGCAGCGAAAGGTGAAGATAAAGCGGATATCGAAGCGAAAATCGAAGCCCTCGTAAAAGCGTCCGAGCCGTTAATCCAAGCAGGTCAAGCTCAGGCTCAACAAGGTCAGCAACAAGCCCAACAAAGTCAAAAAGATGACGGCGTGGTAGATGCTGAGTTTGAAGAAGTGAAAGACAACAAGTAATTTACGGGTAGGGTCACACTGCGTGTGTCCACGGACGCAGGCACTGCGTCCCTACAAAGGGCGTGGCAACACGCCCTTTTGGTGTATATCTACGAAAGAAAACTCGAAATACAGGCTCAAAAGTTAAATGGTGATGATACCGTTGAAAACTGCGTTGATTATGTCCTAATTATCATCAAAAAACATTTTAGATAAAATCTAACTATTGGAAATTGAATATGAGTAGATACCTAATCACTTTTGATATGGATACAAATTGTCTAAAAGATAATTACCATGGAAATACCCATAATAACGCTTACTACGATATTCGAAATACGCTTGAAAAACACGGTTTTGAACATCTACAAGGAAGTGTTTATTTGGGGAAAGAAGGTATTAGTGAAGCACATGGCACTATTGCTATTCAGGATTTAACTGCTAAATTTGATTGGTTTTATCCTTGTGTTTCCAACATTAAATTTTATCGTATCGAAAGCGATCTCAATGCTGATTTTATTGCTGAAAATGTACATAAAGCAAAAGAAGCATTTAAACAACAAATGAAAACGTTAGAACTCACTTTGATAAATTCAGGGTTGGAACGAGCCAAAATTGATGAAATTCTAAATAAGCAGATTTTTTCATTAGAAAACAGAATATAACGAAATTAGGTTACAAGCGGTCAAATTTTCTTAAAAATTTACAAAAAATACTATGAGTAAAAAAGATTACTACGAAGTCCTTGGCTTACAAAAAGGGGCGAGTGAACAAGAGATTAAACGTGCTTATAAACGTTTAGCGGCAAAACATCACCCTGATAAAAACCAAGGCAGCAAAGAAGCTGAAGAAAAATTTAAAGAGATCAAAGATGCCTATGAAGTGTTAGGCGACAACGAAAAACGTGCAATGTACGATCAGTACGGTCACCAAGCCTTTGAACACGGTGGCGGAGCTGGTGGCTTCGGCGGATTTGGTGGTGGCGGTTTCGGTGGCTTTGAAGATATTTTCAGCGAAATGTTTGGCGGTGGTTTTGGTGGTGGCGCTCGTCGCCAACGTGTCGTGCGTGGTGATGACTTACGCTACGATCTAGAAATCACCCTTGAAGAAGCCGTGCGTGGTGTGAAAAAAGATATTCGCATTCGAACTCTTGTTCAATGTGATACTTGCCACGGTTCTGGTGCTGAAGCGGGGAGCAAGGTCGAAACCTGTCCACACTGTCACGGCTCGGGACGAGTTCGTCGCCAACAAGGTTTCTTTATGACAGAAACTGTCTGCCCAAGTTGTCACGGCACTGGTAAGAAAATTGATAAACCGTGTAAATCTTGCCACGGTGACGGACGTGTTGAGAAAACTAAAAACCTTTCGGTCACCATTCCAGCTGGCGTGGATACTGGCAACCAACTTCGCTTATCAGGTGAAGGGGCTGCAGGGGAAAACGGCGCTCCAGCAGGGGATTTATATGTGGTAATTCACGTTAAAGACCACGATATTTTCGTGCGTGACGGCTCAAATCTTTACTGCGAAGTACCGATCAGCTTCACAATGGCGGCATTAGGTGGCGAAATTGAAGTGCCGACATTAGACGGTCGCGTGAAACTCAAAATCCCAGCCGAAACCCAAACGGGTAAACTGTTCCGCGTGCGTGGTAAAGGCGTAACCAGTGCAAGAGGCGGCTATGCAGGGGATTTAATCTGTAAAGTGATTATTGAAACGCCAGTATCGCTTAATGAAGAACAAAAAGAGTTGTTACGTAAATTAGAAGAAAGTCTGGAAGGCAAAGGACAACATCGACCAAAACACGAAGGTTTTTTCAAAGGGGTGAAAAACTTCTTTGATAATTTAAGTAAATAGTTTAGTTGTATTTATTGCATTATATTCCAAATATTGTGGCTATATCTTTAAATAGATAGTTTTAATGGGCTGATTTCAGTATCATACTGGGGTCAGCTCTTTTATTTCTCTAGATTAGAAATTTTATTAAAATTGCATTTTCTTGCAATGGAGAATCAAATGAAATACAAAAACCTGCGAGAATTTCTCGATCTGCTTGAACAAAAAGGCGAACTGAAGCGTATTACTCAAGAGATCGATCCTTATTTGGAAATGACCGAGATTGCGGATCGTACTTTGAGTAAAGGCGGTCCGGCTCTCTTATTTGAAAACCCGAAAGGCTACAAAATACCTGTGCTGTGCAATCTGTTCGGCACGCCAGAACGGGTGGCAATGGGTATGGGACAAGAAGATACCAAAGCCTTGCGAGAGCTAGGCAAGTTGTTGGCGTTCTTAAAAGAACCCGAACCACCAAAAGGCTTTAAAGATCTAATCGGACAGTTGCCACAGTGGAAGCAAGTGCTGAATATGCCAAGTAAGGTGTTGAATAAAGCAGATTGTCAGCAAGTGGTGATCTCGGATGATGATGTCGATCTGTATCAACTGCCGATTATGCACTGTTGGCAAGGTGATGTCGCACCGCTTGTCACTTGGGGTTTAACTATTACACAAGGTCCTTATAAAAAGCGGTTAAATTTGGGGATTTATCGCCAGCAGTTAATCGGCAAAAATAAGCTGATTATGCGTTGGCTGTCACATCGTGGCGGTGCCTTGGATTTCCAAGAGTGGAAAGAAGCTAACCCAGATAAGCCGTTCCCTGTTTCTGTCGCATTAGGGGCAGATCCTGCTACGATTTTAGCCGCCGTTACGCCGATCCCCGATACTTTATCGGAATATGCCTTTGCAGGGTTGTTACGTGGACATAAAACCGAAGTGGTGAAATCCATCAGCAATGATTTGGAAGTGCCTGCCAGTGCTGAGATTGTGCTTGAAGGCTATATCGATCTTAACGAAACGGCGTTGGAAGGGCCTTACGGCGATCATACGGGTTACTACAATGAACAAGAGTATTTCCCTGTGTTTACCGTGACGCATATCACAATGCGAAAAGATGCCATCTATCATTCCACCTACACAGGCAGACCGCCAGATGAACCTGCAGTCTTAGGCGAAGCCTTGAATGAAGTGTTTATCCCGATTTTGCAGAAGCAGTTCCCTGAAATCGTTGATTTCTACTTACCGCCCGAAGGCTGTTCTTATCGCCTAGCGGTAGTGACCATCAAAAAACAATACGCAGGACACGCCAAGCGAGTAATGATGGGAGTTTGGTCGTTTTTACGGCAGTTTATGTACACCAAATTTGTGATTGTGTGTGATGATGATGTCAATGCGAGAGATTGGAAAGATGTAATTTGGGCAATTACCACCCGTTGCGATCCTGCAAGAGATACAACTTTAATCGAAAATACGCCGATTGATTACCTTGATTTTGCGTCCCCTATCGCAGGATTAGGCTCAAAAATGGGGATTGATGCCACAAATAAATGGGCTGGCGAGACCCAACGAGAATGGGGAACGCCGATTACCAAAAATCCCGATGTCGTCAAACGTGTTGATGAAATCTGGGAAAGTTTGGGGATTGAGGATTAATTCCTAAAATGATAAGCGGTTGAATACTTGGCATTTTTAGCAAATTTCTGCCAAAATCACACCGCTAGATTTTTTACTAAAAAGAGAAAGATTATGTCAAAACCAATAGTATTTAGTGGCGTACAGCCATCAGGCGAATTAAGTTTAGGTAACTACCTTGGGGCATTACGTAACTGGGTTAAAATGCAAGATGAATATGAATGTCTATTTTGTATCGTCGATTCACACGCCATCACAGTGCGACAAGATCCAGAGGCGTTACGCAAAGCAACCTTAGATACACTCGCTATTTACCTTGCTTGTGGTATCGATCCAGCCAAAAGCACTATTTTTATTCAATCCCACGTTCCTGAACATAGCCAACTCGCTTGGATCTTAAACTGTTATACCTACTTCGGCGAAATGGGGCGAATGACACAATTCAAAGACAAATCAGCTCGCCACGAAGATAACGTAAACGTGGGCTTATTTACTTATCCAGTGCTAATGGCGGCAGACATTCTACTGTACCAAGCAAATCAAGTGCCTGTAGGCGACGATCAGAAACAACATCTAGAAATCACCCGTGATATTGCTAACCGTTTTAATGCGTTATACGGCAAAAAAGACGCAGAGGGAAATGTCCTTGAGCCAATCTTCGCTGTGCCTGAAGTCTTTATTGCCAAAACAGGAGCGAGAATTATGTCGCTACTTGAACCAACGAAAAAGATGTCAAAATCAGATGATAACCGTAATAACGTTATCGGTTTATTAGAAGATCCAAAATCAGTGGCGAAAAAAATCAAACGGGCAATGACCGACGGTGATGAGCCACCTGTTGTACGTTACGACGTTCAAAATAAACCTGGCGTATCAAACCTACTTGATATTTTGGCAAGCGTCACAGGCAAGACAATTCCAGAATTAGAAACAGAATTTGAAGGCAAAATGTACGGTCACTTAAAAACTGCCGTTGCCGACGAAGTTTCCGCAATGTTAAGCCAACTTCAAGAACGTTATCACCATTTCCGTAACAACGAAGCATTGCTTGAAAGTATTTACCGTGAAGGTGCAGAAAAAGCGAGAGCAAAAGCGAAAGCAACCTTAGCGGAAGTGTATAAGAAAGTGGGGTTTGTTGTGTAGGATGGTTTTTAATCATTACTTTAGACAAAGGATAACCTATGAAAACAGATCAAGACATTTTAGACAGAGCATTAAGCAAACAGGCTGAGTTTGATAAAAAAGCTCAAATTACCCTTGTTGGTCACTCACTATTTGATATGTGGTCAGATATGGAACAAGGCACACCGAATATTGCAGGTAAAACGGTGGCAAATTTGGGGTTGTCTGGTACTAGCACCCGTCAATATCTTGATGTGATTGTTAAAGGTAATTTAATCAAACAGTTAGGCGAAGATGTGTTTATCTTTTTAGGGGTGAATGACATTGTAAAAGAACCTGACTATTCGCCGAAGCAAGTGTTAGATTGGATTAACGAGATTGTGTCAGCCTTTAAAACATTAGCCCCAACATCTCGCTACTATTTATTAGAAGCAACCCCTGTGAATAACATTACGACCACGGACAATCCTGCGATTTTGGCGTTAAATCAATATCTTGAAGCACATTGCCCTGCCGATATTCGTTATGTGAAAACATGGAATGCCTTTGCTAATAAAGAAGGCAAATTGGACTTAAATCTGTGTCACGACGGATTGCACTTTACTCAGCAAGGCTATGATGTGTTAGAGCAGATTTTGCTCAAACAGCTAGGGGCTTAAATGCAGGATTTCGAGCAGTATCGAACCTTATTAGCCACATCTGCTTGGCAAACGGCGGAAACGGGTTTGCCAAGCCAAGTTGCAGAATGGCTGTTACATACACACTCTTTAACCGAAAAGTTACAACAAATTTGCCAAAGGCTATCCGTTGATGTGGTGCAACAGGGCTGGCAAGCGGTCGGTTTTGAGCAACATTTTGCAAAAATGTGGGTGCGAGAAGTGGTGTTAAGTGGTGATGATAAGGTGTGGATTTTTGCTCAAACGCTATTAGTGGAAGAAACAATTGAGAATGTGGCACAAGCCGTTTTAACCCTAGGAGATAATCCTATTGGTTTGTGGCTATTTCCGCAAAATCCACAGCGTTTAACTTTGGAATGGAGCCAAGACAAGCAGACGGGCTTATATGCTCGCCGTTCAACATTGCTACTCAAAGGTTATCCGTTAGAAATTCGAGAGCTGTTTCTGCCACAATTTTCATTTGAAACCACATCAAGAAAGGCGTAGCATTCGCTCGAAGTTCTTTAATTACAAAATATAATGAAACCAACAATTCTTCTTTACGACTCAGGAATGGGTGGTTTGACTATTTACGATGCTATTCGTGAAAATCTGCCAGATGCCCATTATCTCTACTGTTTTGACAACGCGTATTTCCCTTATTCTGAAAAATCAGAAGCGGTGCTGATCGAACGAGCGGTAGGTATTGTGCAAAAAATTGCAGAAAACTATCCGCTTGATATGGTGGTTGTTGCTTGTAACACTGCCAGTACGGTGGTGCTACCTGCCTTGCGAGAACGGTTTGCAATGCCGATTGTCGGGACTGTGCCTGCGATTAAACCTGCTGCCCAAATTTCCCAAACCAAAACCATTGGCTTACTTGCAACCAAAGGCACGGTAACTCGTCCTTATGTCGATGAGTTGATTGAACGCTATGCAAAAGATTGTGTGGTAGAACGCATTGGTTCCACAGACTTGGTGGAAATTGTCGAAGAAAAACAGCAAACGGGGTCGGTGGATATGCAACGCCTGCAAAAAGTTGTTGCAGAATGGCAATCACACCCGACATTAGACACGGTGATTTTAGGTTGTACACATTTCCCATTAGTCAAAGAAGAGTTGCAACAACTATTACCACGGGTGAGTTTTTTTGTTGATCCAGGTAATGGGATTGCGAACCGTGTAGTGAGCTTATTACAAGATGTGAAGAGGAATGTGAATAACGAAAACAAAGAAAATCAGGCATTTTGTACGCAAAACAGTGAAGACTTCCTAAAAAGAGAAAAGGTAATGCAGAATTGGGGATTTAAACGCTTAAATATACTGAATTTTGCTGAAAAATAATTTTGTTTAAAATCAATGGGTTATGTTTTGCTGTTTTTAATTTTTGGTGAAAAACAAAACATTTAGAAAAAAACTTTAAAAAAGTACTTGCGTTGGATTTGAATTTCTCTATAATGTGTGCCACACAACGACGCACTGTTGTGAAGTGTTTAAATTTGACAGTGCGTCGTTCTTTTTTGCTCTTTAACAACTTATCAGACAATCTGTGTGGGCACTTGTTGATTGACTTTGTTTAAATATATTTTTTTAATTTTGAAGTCTTAATAGGTGCTTAAACTAGAAATTCATTTTTACTTAAAAGTAATATGTAAACTTTAGCTAAGCAGTTTATTGAGCGATTAAACTTTTTAAATTGAAGAGTTTGATCATGGCTCAGATTGAACGCTGGCGGCAGGCTTAACACATGCAAGTCGAACGGTAGCAGGGAGGAAGCTTGCTTTCTTTGCTGACGAGTGGCGGACGGGTGAGTAATGCTTGGGGATCTGGCTTATGGAGGGGGATAACGACGGGAAACTGTCGCTAATACCGCGTAATGTCTAAGGACTAGAGGGTGGGACTTTCGGGCCACCTGCCATAAGATGAGCCCAAGTGGGATTAGGTAGTTGGTGGGGTAAAGGCCTACCAAGCCGACGATCTCTAGCTGGTCTGAGAGGATGACCAGCCACACTGGAACTGAGACACGGTCCAGACTCCTACGGGAGGCAGCAGTGGGGAATATTGCACAATGGGGGGAACCCTGATGCAGCCATGCCGCGTGAATGAAGAAGGCCTTCGGGTTGTAAAGTTCTTTCGGTGATGAGGAAGGGTGATGTTTTAATAGAGCATTACATTGACGTTAGTCACAGAAGAAGCACCGGCTAACTCCGTGCCAGCAGCCGCGGTAATACGGAGGGTGCGAGCGTTAATCGGAATGACTGGGCGTAAAGGGCACGCAGGCGGTGACTTAAGTGAGATGTGAAAGCCCCGAGCTTAACTTGGGAATTGCATTTCATACTGGGTGGCTAGAGTATTTTAGGGAGGGGTAGAATTCCACGTGTAGCGGTGAAATGCGTAGAGATGTGGAGGAATACCGAAGGCGAAGGCAGCCCCTTGGGAAAATACTGACGCTCATGTGCGAAAGCGTGGGGAGCAAACAGGATTAGATACCCTGGTAGTCCACGCTGTAAACGCTGTCGATTTGGGGATTGGGCTTTATGTTTGGTGCCCGTAGCTAACGTGATAAATCGACCGCCTGGGGAGTACGGCCGCAAGGTTAAAACTCAAATGAATTGACGGGGGCCCGCACAAGCGGTGGAGCATGTGGTTTAATTCGATGCAACGCGAAGAACCTTACCTACTCTTGACATCCTAAGAAGCTTTCAGAGATGAGAGTGTGCCTTCGGGAACTTAGAGACAGGTGCTGCATGGCTGTCGTCAGCTCGTGTTGTGAAATGTTGGGTTAAGTCCCGCAACGAGCGCAACCCTTATCCTTTGTTGCCAGCGATTCGGTCGGGAACTCAAAGGAGACTGCCAGTGATAAACTGGAGGAAGGTGGGGATGACGTCAAGTCATCATGGCCCTTACGAGTAGGGCTACACACGTGCTACAATGGTGCATACAGAGGGTGACGAAGCCGCGAGGTGGAGTGAATCTCAGAAAGTGCATCTAAGTCCGGATTGGAGTCTGCAACTCGACTCCATGAAGTCGGAATCGCTAGTAATCGCGAATCAGAATGTCGCGGTGAATACGTTCCCGGGCCTTGTACACACCGCCCGTCACACCATGGGAGTGGGTTGTACCAGAAGTAGATAGCTTAACTGAAAGGGGGGGCGTTTACCACGGTATGATTCATGACTGGGGTGAAGTCGTAACAAGGTAACCGTAGGGGAACCTGCGGTTGGATCACCTCCTTACCTGAATGAAGAGATTTGCAAGTGTTCACACAGATTGTTTGGTAATTGTAGACAAGAAAGAGAACGAAGACATCCTTTTGGGTCTGTAGCTCAGGTGGTTAGAGCGCACCCCTGATAAGGGTGAGGTCGGTGGTTCAAGTCCACTCAGACCCACCACTCTAAACGGTGAAGAGAAATCTATACTGAATAGTGAGTGAAACGAAGAAAGCGATGTGATGACATTTTGGGGATATAGCTCAGCTGGGAGAGCGCCTGCCTTGCACGCAGGAGGTCAGCGGTTCGATCCCGCTTATCTCCACCAATCATCATATTTAAGTGAACAAGCAAAATAGAAACTGAATGCGAAATAAAAGCAAGAAGTGACCGCTTGTTAATTTAAGTATGATGATTTAGCCGAAAGGTGATTATCGAATGTTCTTTAAAAATTTGGAAACAAGCTGAAAACTGAGAGATTTTCTGTAGGGGCAAATCACATTTGCCCTGAAACAAGAAAGTCTGAGTAGTAAGAAAAATCTTGACTGAACAAAAGCAGTCAAGTGTTTAGTAGTTAATATCAACTTCAAGTGAAAATGTTTGAGGTTGTATGGTTAAGTGACTAAGCGTACACGGTGGATGCCTAGGCAATCAGAGGCGAAGAAGGACGTGCTAATCTGCGAAAAGCTTGGATGAGTTGATAAGAAGCGTTTAATCCAAGATATCCGAATGGGGAAACCCAGTAGATGAAGAATCTACTATCAATAGATGAATACATAGTCTGTTGAGGCAAACCGGGAGAACTGAAACATCTAAGTACCCCGAGGAAAAGAAATCAACCGAGATTTTGTCAGTAGCGGCGAGCGAAAGCGAAAGAGCCAGCAAGTGATAGCAGCAAAGACAGAAGAATTGGCTGGGAAGCCAAGCGACACAGGGTGATAGCCCCGTATTTTAAGTTTATGTTGTGGTACTAAACTTGCAACAAGTAGGGCGGGACACGAGAAATCCTGTTTGAAGATGGGGGGACCATCCTCCAAGGCTAAATACTCCTGATTGACCGATAGTGAACCAGTACTGTGAAGGAAAGGCGAAAAGAACCCCAGTGAGGGGAGTGAAATAGAACCTGAAACCGTGTACGTACAAGCAGTGGGAGCCCTTTTGGGTGACTGCGTACCTTTTGTATAATGGGTCAGCGACTTATATTTTGTAGCGAGGTTAACTGAATAAGGGAGCCGAAGGGAAACCGAGTCTTAACTGGGCGGTGAGTTGCAAGGTATAGACCCGAAACCCGGTGATCTAGCCATGGGCAGGTTGAAGGTTGGGTAACACTAACTGGAGGACCGAACCGACTAATGTTGAAAAATTAGCGGATGACTTGTGGCTGGGGGTGAAAGGCCAATCAAACCGGGAGATAGCTGGTTCTCCCCGAAATCTATTTAGGTAGAGCCTTATGTGAATACCTTCGGGGGTAGAGCACTGTTTCGGCTAGGGGTTCATCCCGGATTACCAACCCGATGCAAACTGCGAATACCGAAGAGTAATGCATAGGAGACACACAGTGGGTGCTAACGTCCATCGTGGAGAGGGAAACAACCCAGACCGCCAGCTAAGGTCCCAAAGTCTATATTAAGTGGGAAACGAAGTGGGAAGGCTTAGACAGCTAGGATGTTGGCTTAGAAGCAGCCACCATTTAAAGAAAGCGTAATAGCTCACTAGTCGAGTCGGCCTGCGCGGAAGATGTAACGGGGCTAAAATATAGCACCGAAGCTGCGGCATCAGGCGTATCACAAATACGCCTTCGATTAACAACATCGAATGAAGTGAAACGGAATAAGATGTTGGTCAAGCACCCAACACGTTGAGTTGGCATAAAGTGCGGATAGAAATCAGAGGAATATTTGTGATACGCCTGTTGGGTAGGGGAGCGTTGTGTAAGTCGATGAAGGTGTATTGAGAAGTATGCTGGAGATATCACAAGTGCGAATGCTGACATAAGTAACGATAAAACGAGTGAAAAACTCGTTCGCCGGAAGACCAAGGGTTCCTGTCCAACGTTAATCGGGGCAGGGTGAGTCGGCCCCTAAGGCGAGGCTGAAAAGCGTAGTCGATGGGAAACGGGTTAATATTCCCGTACTTGGTAAAGCTGCGATGTGGGGACGGAGAAGGTTAGGTTAGCAGACTGTTGGATGTCTGTTTAAGTTGGTAGGTGGGAAGTTTAGGCAAATCCGGACTTCCATAACACTGAGAGATGATGACGAGTTTCTACGGAAATGAAGTAACTGATACCACGCTTCCAGGAAAAGCCACTAAGCGAAAGGCTTTACTAAACCGTACTGAAAACCGACACAGGTGGTCAGGTAGAGAATACTCAGGCGCTTGAGAGAACTCGGGTGAAGGAACTAGGCAAAATAGCACCGTAACTTCGGGAGAAGGTGCGCTGGCGTAGGTTGTAAGAGTATACCTCCGAAGGCTGAACCAGTCGAAGATACCAGCTGGCTGCAACTGTTTATTAAAAACACAGCACTCTGCAAACACGAAAGTGGACGTATAGGGTGTGATGCCTGCCCGGTGCTGGAAGGTTAATTGATGGTGTTATCGAAAGAGAAGCTCCTGATCGAAGCCCCAGTAAACGGCGGCCGTAACTATAACGGTCCTAAGGTAGCGAAATTCCTTGTCGGGTAAGTTCCGACCTGCACGAATGGCATAATGATGGCCAGGCTGTCTCCACCCGAGACTCAGTGAAATTGAAATCGCCGTGAAGATGCGGTGTACCCGCGGCTAGACGGAAAGACCCCGTGAACCTTTACTATAGCTTGACACTGAACATTGAATTTTGATGTGTAGGATAGGTGGGAGACTTAGAAGCAGGCACGCCAGTGCTTGTGGAGTCGTCCTTGAAATACCACCCTTTAACGTTTGATGTTCTAACGAAGATTACGAAACGTGGTCTCGGACAGTGTCTGGTGGGTAGTTTGACTGGGGCGGTCTCCTCCCAAAGCGTAACGGAGGAGCACGAAGGTTTGCTAATCACGGTCGGACATCGTGAGGTTAGTGCAATGGTATAAGCAAGCTTAACTGCGAGACAGACAAGTCGAGCAGGTGCGAAAGCAGGTCATAGTGATCCGGTGGTTCTGAATGGAAGGGCCATCGCTCAACGGATAAAAGGTACTCCGGGGATAACAGGCTGATACCGCCCAAGAGTTCATATCGACGGCGGTGTTTGGCACCTCGATGTCGGCTCATCACATCCTGGGGCTGAAGTAGGTCCCAAGGGTATGGCTGTTCGCCATTTAAAGTGGTACGCGAGCTGGGTTTAGAACGTCGTGAGACAGTTCGGTCCCTATCTGCCGTGGGCGTTGGAGAATTGAGAGGGGCTGCTCCTAGTACGAGAGGACCGGAGTGGACGCATCACTGGTGTACCAGTTGTCTCGCCAGAGGCATTGCTGGGTAGCTAAATGCGGAAGAGATAAGTGCTGAAAGCATCTAAGCACGAAACTCGCCTTAAGATGAGTTCTCCCTAGCTATAAGCTAGTAAGGGTTGTTGGAGACTACGACGTAGATAGGTCTGGTGTGTAAGCGGTGTGAGCCGTTGAGCTAACAGATACTAATTGCCCGAGAGGCTTAACTATACAACCTCAAGCGTTTTTGAAGTAGACGTGAGAGAGTTAGAGAGCTAAATAGAAACGAAAAGACTAAACAAAACTCAGAGAACAGCTTGTTTCGAATAAGAATAGTGTGGGGGCAAATTACATTTGCCCTTAAAGAACAGAAAGATGTAGGGGCAAATTACATTTGCCCTTAAAGAACAGAAAGATGTAGGGGCAAATTATATTTGCCCTTAAAGAACAGAAAGATGTAGGGGCAAATTATATTTGCCCTTAAAGAACAGAAAGATGTAGGGGCAAATTACATTTGCCCTTAAAGAACAGAAAAAAGAAGATAGAGAGAATCATCAAAAGATTTTCCCGACGACAATAGTGCAGTTGTCCCACCTGACTCCATACCGAACTCAGAAGTGAAAAGCTGTAACGTCGATGGTAGTGTGGGGATTCCCCATGTGAGAGTAGAGCATCGTCGGGGGGGTTATTAAAGAGAAGAACCGCAGGTTAGAGATAGCTTGCGGTTTTTTGTTTTCTGTATACATATCTGATTTGATTCTCCGCTTTTACTTTTTTTCCAAAAAATGTTAAATTGATCACATTTTTAATCCATTGAGATAACCACTGATGAAAGAGCTGATCTTACCTAAAATAAGTCAAAACCTAGCAAGCTCATCTCTTTTTCAAGATCAATTATCTTATATAAAACATCGAGTTGATATGCTCGATCAGTTCCGTATCCATAATACGTTACGCAACCATTCCGAAGCTTTCCAAAGCGTTTTTTCATTATTACCCGCTTTATTACACTATAACATTCCGAGTTTGCCTGCGTATGTTGAAAATGCACCAAAAGGTATTTTTAATTTCAACTTATCGGCTACTCAGAAAGCCCATTTGTCGACCTATTTTCCTCTGCCTGAAGATACAAAATATGTCGCTTTTGATGGTTTGTATGTGATGGGGGGGAGTATTGGATCAATTACGCAAACTTGTTTATCAGACTTGGATCTATGGCTTTGCCATTCGCAATCTTTTAGTTTAGAAGAATCTGAATTATTACAGAAGAAATTGACTTTAATTCAGCAGTGGGCAAAACAGCAAGGGATTGATGTTAATTTCTATTTGATGAATCCAAATAGGTTTAAAGCAAAAAACTACAATAGTGATGTGTGTGATGAGCATAATGGTTCTGCACAGCATTTCTTTTTGCTTGATGAGTTTTATCGTTCGGCAATTCGTTTAGCAGGTAAGCGGATTTTATGGCTACATATAAATAATGGCGAACAGGATTATGAGCAATATGTTCAGCAAGCGGTGAGTTTAGGGCAATTAAATCCAGAGGAATGGATCGACTTTGGAGATTTCTCTGCATTAGCAATTGATGAATATTTCGGGGCAAGCCTTTGGCAACTTTATAAAGGGATTGAAAGCCCTTATAAGTCGGCGATTAAAATTTTATTGCTGGAAAGCTATGCAGAAACTTACCCTGAAACACACCTTATTTCTAAGAAATTCAAGCGGTTATTACTTTCAACGGCAGAGGTTCGCTATCATTTTGATCCATATTTAGCAATGTTAGAGCAAGTAACAACATATTTAGAAAATCGTAAAGAGTTTGTTCGATTAGACCGCTTGCGTAGCTGTTTTTATATCAAGGCTTATGATGGTCAGCACGATAGTTGGCGTAAAGAAGCATTGAGAGAGTTGGTGACGCAGTGGCAATGGAGCGAGCGTGAAATCGAATGTTTAAATAATTGCCGTCAGTGGAAAGTGAAAAAAGCAATGACACATCAGCAGATGATTGTTGAACAGTTATTGCAAAGTTACCGTAATTTAATTCAATTTGCTCGCAAATTTCATATTGATCCAAGCATTTTGCCACAGGATACCGATATTTTAATGCGTAAACTTTATTCTGCATTTGAAGTTGTGCCAGGTAAAGTACCTTTAATCAATCAAAATATCGCTCGAAATTTAGCCGAAGATGAAGTGACTTTCATTGAAGTCAATGAAGGTGTTTCAACTAAAGCAGGCTGGTATCTGATCAATCACGCCCCGTTAAGTTCCTATGACTCAACAACCCGCCACGTTCAGTATCAACGAACACTTATCAAATCAGTGGCTTGGGCTTATTTTAATCGTGTTATCACAGCCTCTACGCAAATTCACTTGGTCAGCCAAAGCCTTCAGCTTTCAACCTTGCGTCAGTTTATTACGGATTTACGTCTTTCATTTCCTGTCGCAACGCCAGCATTGAAAGATGATGATCTTTATCACCCAAATGAAATTCGTAATCTGATTGTCGCGATTAATTTAATTCAAGATCCGACAAAAGATTTATCTCCCTTATCTAAAACGGAGATGGCACAACTGGATCTGTTTAATTTAGGCTCTTCAGAGCAAGGAATGATTGGTAGTGTTAGCATTATTTATCGCAATATGTGGAATGAAATAATGACACAGCACTTTGAGGGAAATGATGCCATTTTGAAATCCCTCAAGTTAATTTCTAATAAAATTTATCGTAATTCTGCACCTCCACAATCTGTCAATGTATTTTGTTATAGCTGTCAGCTAAGAAATGAGTTACAAAATGCAGTAATGAGTTTGGTCAATCGTTGCATTACCGTACAAACAGGCTCTATTTTCCAACGCCAGCAGGCACAGACATTCAAAATGGCTGGAAAAAAATGGCAACTGATTTTTAATAAAAATAATAATTTACAAAATATTGTTGCCGATGAACTCAACGATTTGGGTGATGAGTTGTCAGAGTTTACAGGCAATATTCCTAAAGAGATTTATGATTTTGCCAGTGAAGGCTTTTTACAATTTTTCTTTGATGATAACACCGACGGCAGTTTTAATGTTTATGTCCTTGATAAAAATAACCAGACCGAATGTTATTGCAACTGTGTTGGGGATAAAGAAAATAAAATCCGACGTATTAGCCGATCTTATTCAGACACGGAAGATACCAAAGAAAGCCTTAATAGCTTTAATTTTCCTCAGTTTTATCAGCTCTTAAAACAAAATGATATGATTAAAATTGTACCATTTCAGAGTAAACAACATCGAGAATTTTTAGAACAACATTAAAAATAGGAAAGTTTATGTCCTCAACTTTAGCTAATCCCGAATTGATTAAAACCGTGGTGTTACTTGCAACAAGTATTACTATTGTTCCGCTTTTTAAACGAATTGGACTAGGCAGTGTATTAGGCTACCTCGTGGCAGGTTGCTTAATTGGTCCTTCAGGTGCGGGACTATTCCAAGATCCAAATGCAGTTGTACATATGGCTGAGCTTGGGGTAGTGATGTTCTTGTTTATTATCGGCTTGGAAATGCACCCTGAGCGTTTGTGGAGTATGCGTAAAGCGATTTTCGGTCGAGGTTTTTTACAGGTCGCTCTATGCGGGACATTGCTCACTTTTGCAGGTATTTTTATTCTAGGTTTACCAAAAGAAGTTGCGTTCATTGCAGGAATGGGCTTTACACTCTCTTCGACTGCGATTGTAATGCAAGTGCTTGAAGAAAAAGGGATTAGTACCACACCTAAAGGACAGCGTATCGTTTCGACATTAATTTTTGAAGATCTAGCTATTGTGCCATTATTAGCCTCTATTGCATTTTTAGCACCTGAACAAGCTGGAGCAGAGCAAGGGACAAATTGGACTGCGATTGGTGCGGGCTTAGTGGTAGTGCTGATCTTAGTTGCTTCAGGTAAATGGTTAATGAACCCGCTGTTTAAGATGATTTCTAAAGCTCACATTCGCGAAATGATGACCGCAGCGGCATTATTAGTGGTATTAGGTTCTGCTTTGTTAATGGAATTGAGTGGTTTATCTATGGCAATGGGGGCATTCGTTGCAGGGGTTATGTTGTCTGAATCGTCGTTCCGTCATCAGCTAGAGGCAGATATTGAACCATTTAGGGGTTTATTACTTGGTCTATTCTTTATGGGCGTAGGAATGTCTCTCGATCTTTCTCTTGTACTGAATAATTGGCTATGGTTACTGGGTGTGGTATTGCTTTATGTGGTAGGCAAAGGGCTATCTATTTATGTTGTTGCATTAGTTACTAAACTGACTAACCGTGAAGCCATTATGCGTACAGCGATTATGTCGCACGGTGGTGAGTTTGCGTTTGTTCTTTTTTCTGCTGCCGCTGCTGCAGGTGTTTTTACCGCAGATAATCAAGCGACATTCACTGCAGCGGTGATCGTATCAATGCTTTTATCCCCATTAGTTGTGATTGTAATTCAACGTTTGGTGAATTTGAAAGCGAAAAAATCCACAGGGGAAGCTCAACCAAATTTAGAAGGCATTGAATTTGCAGAAAATTTAGAAAGTAGTGTTCTTGTTATTGGCTTTGGACGTTTTAGCCAAATTGTCTGCCAAGGCTTGTTAGCCCGTGGAATTAATGTTTCGGTGATTGATTCTGATGTTGAGAATATCCGTACGGCAACCCGTTTCGGCTTTAAGGTTTACTATGGTGATGGAGCAAGAATTGACGTATTAAGAGCCAGTGGTATAGCACAAGCAGACTGTGTGATTGTTGGTTTAGCTGAACCTGATCGCACTTTGCAAATATTAGAATTAATTAAACACGAATATCCATTAGTGCCTGTTTTTGCTCGTTCTTACGACCGATTCAATACTGTGAATTTAATTAAACATCATGTTGATTACCAAGTGCGTGAAACCTTCGAATCTGCTTTATTGCTGAGCAAGGTGACCCTTGAACGATTAGGTGCAACAGAAACAGAGGCTCAAGATGTAATTAACCTTGTCCGCCATTTGGATCAGGAGCGTCTGAATGAAGAAGTTCTACACTGTTTTTCCGATGAAATTGCGAAAAAATATTGGCGAATTGAACCATTTGTAAAACCAATACACGAAGCGACCGCTTTAAATGAAGAAACTGCGGATATTTTGGAAGAGGTTGGGGAAAGTATTGAGGTTGTTGAAGTTGAACTTGATGATCAGAGTGAAATGGAAAAGATTAAGTTAGCGACTGATGAAAAGAAAGAAGATGAATTAAGTTAAAATAATTCTTAGCTATTTGAAAGTTAAATTACTTTATAATTTAACTTTAATATGAAATGTAAGATAGATTAAGACAATGATTGAAGCTGACAGAATTATCAGTGCCTCAGCAAAGAAAGAGGACGAAACTATAGATCGTGCAATTCGCCCTAAAATGCTTGCCGATTATGTCGGACAGCCATCAGTGCGAGAGCAGATGGAAATTTTTATCAAGGCGGCTAAATTACGTAATGATGCTTTAGATCACCTGTTGATCTTTGGGCCTCCAGGCTTAGGTAAAACGACACTGGCGAACATTATTGCCAACGAAATGGGCGTGAATATCCGCACGACATCAGGGCCAGTGCTGGAAAGAGCAGGAGATCTTGCCGCAATGCTGACAAACCTAGAACCCTACGATGTGCTTTTTATTGACGAAATTCACCGCTTGTCGCCAGCCATTGAGGAAGTGTTGTATCCAGCAATGGAAGATTATCAGCTTGATATTATGATTGGTGAAGGCCCTGCCGCACGTTCCATTAAACTCGATCTTCCCCCATTTACCCTCGTTGGAGCAACAACACGAGCAGGTTCTTTAACTTCGCCTTTGCGTGACCGCTTTGGCATTGTGCAACGCCTGGAGTTTTATTCCGTTGAAGATCTCACTTCGATTGTAAGCCGTAGTGCCAGCTGTTTGAATTTAAATTTATCCCCTGAGGGAGCCTACGAAATTGCACGCCGTTCACGCGGAACGCCTCGAATTGCAAACCGCTTGTTACGTCGAGTACGAGATTTTGCAGACGTACGAAACAACGGCATTATTTCCTCGGACATTGCAAAACAAGCATTAACGATGTTAGATGTCGATTCCGAGGGTTTTGATTTTATGGACAGAAAATTACTCTCTGCTGTCATTGAGCGATTTGATGGCGGACCTGTTGGATTAGATAACCTTGCAGCCGCCATCGGCGAGGAACGGGAAACCATTGAAGATGTGCTAGAGCCTTATTTAATCCAACAAGGCTTTTTGCAACGTACGCCAAGAGGGCGGATAGCAACGTCGAGGACTTATAGTCATCTGGGGTTGGTAAAATCTGAATAGTGTAAATCGGTAGAATTTTTAAGGTTCTGCCGATTGTTTTTTGTTTTATTCATTGATTTTCTTTACTCAAGTCACATTTTTACAAATAATCTCTATAAAAGTAACTTAAAAACTTTACAAAATTGATTTTTTAAGTTACTAATTAACAATTTTTAACACAACTAAAAGCGGAGATCATTTATGCAAACAACTTTCACCCGTTCTTTATTAGCCAGTGCAGTTGCACTTGGTCTTTCCGTTTCTGCATTTGCAGCTAAAGTGCCTGAAGGTACGGTGCTTGCAGAGAAGCAAGAGATCATTATTAACAATAGCTCAGAACCATCAAGTTTTGACCCACATAAAACAGAAGGTGTGCCAGAAGCTCAAGTTTCTTATCAGTTACTTGAAGGTTTAGTCACCAAAGATTCTGCGGGCGAAATCATTCCTGGTGTGGCTGAAACCTGGAAAAGTTCTGATGATTTCAAAACCTGGACTTTTAATTTACGCAAAAATGCAAAATGGTCTAATGGCGAACCTGTTACCGCACACGATTTTGAGTTCTCGCTTAAACGTTTAGGCGATCCGAAAACGGCTTCACCTTATGCAAGTTACTTAAACTATCTTCAAGTTGAAAATGCTCAAGACATCATTGATGGTAAAAAGCACCGAGTGAAGTTAGGAGTTAAAGCCGTTGATGATTACACTTTAGAAATCAAATTAAGCAATCCTGTGCCTTACTTAGTCGGTATGATGACGCACCAAACGATGTTGCCTGTGCCAAAAGCGGTCGTTGAGAAATTAGGTGATGCGTGGGTGAAAAAAGAGAACTATGTAGGTAACGGTGCTTATAAATTAGTTGAGCATGTGATTAATGAAAAAATCGTGTTTGAACGTAACCCATTGTATTGGAATGATAAAGAAACCGTGATTAATAAAGCGACATTCTTAGCTATTCAAAATGCAAGTACAGACGTTCAACGTTATCGTGCGGGTGACTTACATATCACCAGCTACGGATTGCCTCCAGAGCAGTTCCCGACATTGAAAAAAGAAATTCCAAATGAAGTGTTTGTAACCCGTACGCTTTCAACTTACTACTACGAGCCAAACAACGAAAAAGCACCATTTAACGATGTGCGTGTGCGTAAGGCGTTAAACTTGGCATTAGATCGTAGTGTGATTACGGATAAAGTATTAGGGCAAGGGCAAACGCCAACCTATGTGTTTACACCGCCGTACATTACAGAAGGTCACTTAATTCAACAACCTGAGTACTCAAAACAGGATATGGCATCTCGTAAAGCAGAGGCGATTAAGTTGTTAGAAGAAGCTGGCTTTAGCAAAGCGAACCCTCTTAAATTTACGCTTTTATATAACACTAACGAGAACCATAAGAAAATTGCGATTGCAGCACAATCGATCTTAAAACAAAACACGGGCGGTTTAGTGGATATTAAACTTGAAAACCAAGAGTGGAAAACTTTCTTAGATACACGCCGTGCGGGTAACTATGATGTTGCACGTGCAGGTTGGGCGGCTGACTATAACCAAGCGTCGACTTTCGGTAAATACTTCTTGTCTAACTCAAGTAACAACACCGCTCGTTATAAGAGTGCGGCTTATGATGCTGAAATCAATGCGGCATATAAAGCGGGTAACGCAGAAGAACGTGCGGCAGCTTATGCAAAAGCGGAAGCTCAGTTAGCGAAAGATTATGCGATCATTCCTATCTATAACTATGTAAATCCACGTTTGGTTAAGCCATTCGTGAAAGGTTATGAGGGTAAAGATCCGCAGGATGATATTTTATTAAGAAACCTTTATATCATTAAGCAGTAATTTTTAAGCGGTGCGATTTTTAAAAATCTTTGCAAATTTTGCCAAAAATCGCTCCGCTTGTTTTCTTTTGTTGTGTGGATTGGAGAACTGAGCAATGTTGAAATTTATAATAAAAAGGATTTTAGAAGCGATTCCAACGCTTTTTATTTTAATCACATTTTCGTTTTTTCTAATGCGGTTAGCACCAGGTAGCCCATTTACCTCTGAGCGTGCTTATCCACCTGAAGTGATAGCAAATATTGAAGCCAAATATCACTTAAATGAACCCTTATATAAACAGTATTTTATCTACCTTGAGAACTTAGCTCAGGGGGATTTTGGCCCTTCTTTTAAATATAAAGATCAAACCGTTAATGATTTAATTGCCTCTGCTTTTCCTGTTTCATTTAAACTGGGTATTGTTGCTTTTTGCTTTGCGGTAACTCTTGGCTTGCTGGCAGGAACGGTGGCAGCCTTGAAGCAAAATAGTAGGTGGGACTACTTTATAATGTCCTTTGCGATGACGGGGATTATTATGCCGAGCTTCGTCTTTGCCCCTCTTTTAGTGTTAATTTTTGCCATTTATCTCAAATGGCTACCCGCTGGCGGTTGGAATGGCGGTCAGCTCTATTATATGGTGTTACCTGTTTTATCGCTTACCATTGCCTATGTCGCAGGGATTGCGCGTATTACGCGTGGTTCAATGATTGAAGTGCTACACTCTAATTTTATTCGTACGGCACGAGCTAAAGGCTTGCCGATGGGTAAAATCATTTTTAAACACGCTTTACGCCCAGCTATGTTACCTGTGATTAGCTATCTTGCCCCTGCGTTTGTGGGGATTATTACAGGATCAATGGTAATCGAAAGTGTCTTTGGTTTACCTGGTATCGGACAGCTTTTCGTCAATGGGGCATTAAACCGTGACTATTCCCTTGTGTTAAGTTTAACGATTTTGGTCGGCACATTAACCATTTTCTTTAATGCGGTGGTTGATATTCTTTATGCCGTGATTGACCCGAAAATTCGTTATTCATAAGGAGTGTGAGATGTTAATTAATAATAAGAAAAATCAAGAACTTGCAGAAAAATTAGCGGAACAGACCGCTGACATCGCCGTGGAAGGTCGCAGTTTATGGCAAGATGCTCGTCGTCGCTTTTTCCGTAATAAAGCGGCGGTAAGTAGTCTGATCATTCTCTTTTTTGTGGTGTTATTCATCACTTTTGCGCCGATGTTAATGCCATTTAGCTATGAAGATACAGATTGGAATATGATGAGTGCCGCCCCTGATTTTGCATCAGGACATTATTTTGGTACTGATGCTTCTGGTCGTGACTTGTTGGTACGAATTGCAATGGGCGGACGAATTTCGCTGATGGTTGGGATTGCAGGGGCATTGATTGCCGTTGTCATTGGCACAACCTATGGGGCAATTTCGGGCTATGTTGGCGGCAAAGTCGATATGGTGATGATGCGTTTGCTCGAAATTTTAGGCTCGTTCCCATTTATGTTCTTTGTGATTTTATTGGTGACATTCTTCGGTCAAAACATTCTGTTGATTTTCGTGGCAATCGGTATGATTGCGTGGTTAAGCCTTGCTCGTATCGTGCGAGGACAAACCCTCAGCTTAAAAAACAAAGAGTTTATTGAAGCGGCGATTGTCTGCGGTGTGCCGAAACGCCAGATCATCTGGAAACACATTATTCCGAATGTATTAGGTATCGTGGTGGTTTATGCTTCCCTTGAAGTGCCTGCTTTAATTCTATTTGAGTCCTTTTTAAGTTTCTTAGGTTTAGGTACACAAGAGCCGATGAGCAGTTGGGGGGCTTTATTAAGTGATGGTGCCGCTCAAATGGAAACATCACCGTGGTTATTGGCATTCCCAGCCTTTTTCCTCTGTTTAACCTTGTTCTGTTTTAACTTTATTGGCGATGGTTTGCGTGATGCCCTCGATCCGAAAGACAAATAGGAAGTTGCACAATGAAATTATTAGAAGTCAATAATTTAGATGTCTATCTTAAAACCGATGAAGAATTGGTACACGCAGTGCGTTCGGTTTCTTTCAGTGTGGAAAAAGGACAAACTTTAGCGATTGTCGGCGAGTCAGGATCAGGGAAATCGGTCACTTCAATGTCGATAATGCAATTGTTGCCACATAACATTGTTACCTATGGCGAAAATTCTTCAATTATTTTTGAAGGGCAAGATATTTTACGTTTCTCAGATAAGCAGATGCAATCATTGCGAGGTGATCGTATCGGTATGATTTTCCAAGAGCCGATGACATCTCTTAACCCATTTATGCGAATTGGGGAACAGGTTGCCGAAGCGGTGAGTACCCATAATCCATTGCTGAGCAAACAGCAGGCTCACGAAAAAGCATTGGCGATGTTACAGAAAGTAAAAATCCCGGACGCTGAGAAAAAAATGGTCTGCTATCCTCACGAGTTTTCAGGCGGACAGTTGCAACGCATAATGATTGCAATGGCAATTATCAATGAACCAGATTTATTGATTGCAGACGAACCAACAACCGCCCTTGATGTCACTACGCAAGCGGAAATTTTAGACTTAATGCACGACCTACAAGCGGATATGGGAATGGCGATCATTCTGATTTCTCACGACCTCCGTTTAGTGCATAAATACAGTGACGATGTATGTGTAATGCAAAATGGCGAAATCATTGAGCGAGGGAACACAGAAGAGGTCTTTAAAAATCCTCAGCACCCTTACACCATTGAATTGCTAACACCGATCCCAAGTGATCTAAAACATCAAGTCGCAGAAAATGCCCCACAACTGATCACAGCAGAGAACGTGGATATAGATTACATTTTAAAACGCAATCTATTTGGCAAACCGACCAAAGTGTTTAATGCCGTGAAAAATATCTCCCTAGAGCTAAAAGTAGGCGAAACTTTAGGGATCGTGGGCGAGTCGGGGTCGGGCAAATCGACACTCGGGCGAGCGATTATGCAGATCTTAGCCTATCGAGGAAAAATTGCCTTTGCAGATCAAGAGATCGCCGCATTATCTAACGAACAGCGTCAAGCCTTGAAGAAAGATATGCAAATGGTATTCCAAGATCCGTTTAACTCACTCTCTCCACGCTTGACGGTAGGGGAGATCATCGGCGAGGGCTTGTCTGTGCATTATCCACAAATGAGCAAAGAAGAGCGTCGCCAAAAAGTGATGAAAACCTTGGAAGAAGTTAATCTTTCGCCATCAATGATCAACCGTTATCCCCACGAGTTTTCAGGCGGACAACGCCAACGGATTGCGATTGCCAGAGCGATTATTCTTGAGCCGAAATTCGTCTTACTTGATGAGCCGACTTCAGCCCTTGACCGTTCAACACAATTGACGGTGGTGGAATTGCTGAATAATCTCCAACGTAAATATGGCTTAAGTTACATCTTTATCAGCCACGATTTAGCAGTGGTAAGAGCATTGAGTAACAGAGTGATTGTGATGAGCAAAGGGGAAGTGGTCGAGCAGGGCGAAGCCAAACAGATCTTCGAGCAACCAAAAGATGAATACACCAAGCGGTTAATTGAAGCGTCGAATTTGTAAATTAGCAAGGCATAGTAGAACAGGGGAATTTATCTTTTTCTACTATGCCAAGTTTTAGGTAACGGTATTAACAAATACCATTCTTAATATTCTCAAGCTCTTCCCAACGTTCAAATGCTTGCTCTAACGCCATTTCAGCATCCGCCAGTTTTTGTAACTGAGCTTGAGTATAGCTCGGCTCTTTAGCAAAGAAATCCGCACTATTCACTTCGGCTTGTAAGGCTTCAATTTCTGCTTCAAGCTGTTCCATTTTTTCAGGTAGGGCTTCTAACTCTCGTTGTTCTTTATAAGAAAGTTTGACCTTCTTCCCCTCTCCCTGCTTGCGAGAGGAGGTGTCCGCAGGACGGAGAGGGGCATTTTCGCTTTCAACAAGCGGTGCTTTTTCAACATTTTTTTGCAAAGCTCCACTACCCTCCCCCTGTTTACGGGGGGAGGTGTCCGAAGGACGGTAGGGGGCTTTTGAGGCAAAATAATTCTCCTGTTGTTGCTTCGCATCGTGATAGCCACCAATATATTTATTCACAACCCCTTCGCCTTCAAAGATGTAGCATTCCGTTGCGGTATTGTCGATAAATTGACGGTCGTGGCTGACAATAATCAAAGTGCCTTGATAATCCGCCAACATCTCTTCCAGTAGCTCTAGGGTTTCTACATCAAGGTCGTTGGTGGGTTCGTCCAAAATCAGTAGGTTATTTGGTTTTAGCAATAATTTAGCTAATAACAAGCGGTTACGTTCACCGCCCGATAAGGCTTTGACCGGGGTCATCGCCCGTTTTGGTGGAAATAAGAAATCTTGTAAATAACCAAGCACGTGGCGTTTTACCCCATTGACTTCAATATCTTGTTTGCCGTCCGCCACGTTATCCATTACCGTTTTTTCAGGATCAAGCTCTGCACGGTATTGATCGAAATACGCCACTTCTAACTTAGTGCCACAACGCACTGTCCCTGCGGTTGGCTGAATTTCGCCAAGCAATAGTTTAATTAAGGTGGTTTTACCAATTCCGTTTGCACCGATAAAAGCAATTTTATCGCCACGCAAAATGGTAGTGCTGAAGTTTTTCAGCAAGGTTTTACCTGCCACTTCGTAGCTGGCATTTTCCACTTCAAACACAATTTTGCCTGAACGAGCGGTCTGATCGAGCTGAATTTTTACCGTGCCTTGTACTTCTCGACGTGCTTTACGCTCTTCTCGCAAGGCTTTCAAGGCTCGCACACGCCCTTCATTACGGGTGCGACGAGCTTTAATCCCTTGACGGATCCAAACTTCTTCTTGGGCTAATTTTTTATCAAACAGCTCATTTTGTAAGGCTTCTACACGCAGATCTTCGGCTTTGGTTTCAAGGTAAACATCGTAATTACTAGGATAGGAAACCAGTTTGCCCCGATCTAAATCGACAATGCGAGTTGCCATTTTGCGAATAAAAGCACGGTCGTGAGAGATGAAAATAATACTGCCTTTAAACTCTAATAACAGATTTTCTAACCAAGCAATCGTGTCCACATCTAAATGGTTGGTCGGTTCGTCCAACAGCAACACATCAGGATCAGCCACCAACGCACGAGCCAACGCCGCACGGCGAACCCAACCGCCCGACAGCTCGCACAACCGTTTTTCAGGATCAAGCTCTAACAGCTTCAAGGTATCTTGAATACGGTTTTCAAACTGCCAACCGTTCGCGTGTTCCAGTTGAGCTTGAACTTGAGAAAGTTGCGACATTAGCGTATCGCTGTAATCGGTCAGCATTTGTTGCGAAATGTGGTGATATTGCTTTAAAAGATCGGCTAAATGAGCGATCCCTTCTGCGACATAATCAAACACAGTATCTTCAATATGTCGGGGCGGATCTTGTTCTAAACGGGTGACAACAATATCTTTTTCAAAAATCAATTTGCCATCGTCTAACTGAACTTCGCCAGCCAGCACTTTCATTAAGGTCGATTTGCCTGCCCCGTTTCGTCCGACAAGACAGACACGTTCGCCCTGTTCAATATGTAATTCGGTGTGATCAAGTAGTGGATGATCGCCAAAGCCTAAATAGGCGTTAGAGAGGTTAATTAAAGCCATAGAATATCTGTTGAAATAAAAATTTCGCAAATTTTAGCAGTTTTCCTACCGCTTGTAAGTGATTTAATAAAGTGAAGTAATGAAAGTATAAAAGTGGTTTGAGATTGTATTAAACTTAGTGAGATTGTACTGATTTGGGAGGTAATGGAAAGAGAAGCTATTACTGCCCATAGGTAATACTGTTCTTTTTGTGTATGAAGTTTATTACAAAGTTTGCTACAATCCATTTCCATCATAGACACGGAGGCAAAATGCAAGTTGTTACAAAGCTCATACCTACCAAACTGATTTCCAGTAAATCTACGCACAACGCACGTTCAGCAAATCAAAACATTGAACGTAGTGAGCTTTTAAAAAAACTTGCCGATGTTCCACACTACCCTTTAACCGTCGTGATTGCCCCTGCTGGCTATGGCAAAACGACATTGATTTCCCAATGGAAAGAACGCTTATTAGCAAAAAATGAACAAGTCGCTTGGTTTGCTTTAGATGAAAGCGATAATAACGCCGAACAGTTTTGTCACTACTTTTCATCAGCATTAACCAAAGCTACAGGCATTTCATTACAAGGGATCACCTATAAAAATAACTTGGTGGATTACTTTGGGCAACTCTTAATCTTACTTGATAATGTTCCCCGTCGATTTTATCTCATTATTGATGATTACCATCTTATTGATAATCCCGAAATCCACGATGCACTGCGTTTTTGGTTGAAACATCAGCCTGATACGATGAGCCTTGTGCTACTTTCTCGCCTTACACCGCCATTAAGCATTACTAACTTGCGTATTCACGAAAAACTGCTTGAAATTGATGTACATCAGCTTGCCTTTACACCTGCAGAAACCCGTCAATTTTTTGAACAAAAGCTAAATGAAACATTAAGTGACGAAGTGATTTTTGCGTTATGTGAGCGTGTGGAAGGTTGGGCAACGGCGTTGCAACTGATGATCTTTGCCATTAAACAAAATGCAGAACTGTTGCATTTCCCTGAAAAATTACTGACCAAGCTCAATCAACAACATATCGCTGACTATCTTAATGAAGAAGTTTTTCATTATGTCGATCCTGAAATCAAACGCTTTATGCAACGTTGTGCGATTTTACGTTCAATGAATGAAAAGTTGGTCGTGGCACTTACTCAAGATGAAAGCGGGGTCAAGCGGTTAGATGAGCTGGAAAAATTGGGATTATTCATCACACGAATGACCCACGATGATGAAGAAATCTGGTGGAAATTTCACCCGATTTTAGCCGCCTATCTCTCGCAAAGTTGTCGCTTAGAATTACCGAACGAATGGCAACAGCTACACCAAACTGCCGCAATGATGTGGCTAAAACTGGGCTATGGTTCTGAAGCTCTCTACCACGCTCAAATGCTAGACGATCTACAAACGCTCTACCAAATACTGCAAGAACACGGCTGGGCGTTATTCCATCAAGGGCAACTAAAATTATTGGAAGACTGCTTAAGCCACTTGCCATCAGAACAGATATGGCAAAATGAAAATCTTGTTCTGCTTAAAGCGTGGTTAGCCCAAAGTCAGCACCGCCATCAAGAAGTGAGCGGTATCTTGCAAAAATTCCAGCCAAAGTTACCGCTTACCGAAAGTTTGCAAGGGCGTTTTGATGCATTAAAAGCTCAAGTGGCAATCAATGCGGGCGACGAAGAGCAAGCCTATTTAATTGCAAATCAAGCCTTAGCCAATTTGTCTGATGAATTTGACTATGCCCAAATTGTTGCTAAGTCGGTGATTGGCGAAGCTCAGCATTGTCGTGGTTATCTCAAAGAAAGTTTAGCCTTAATGCAACAAGTCGAAAAAATGGCAACGAGCCAACGGGCGTATCACCACTGGCTTTGGTCTAAACTACAACAGTCTGAAATCCTGTCTGCACAAGGTTTTTGGCAATCTGCCTATGATTTATTAAAAGAAACTACCTTACAAACCAAAGAATTTCATCAAATTCCGATGAATGAATTTTTGCTACGCTTAAAAGGGCAAATTCTATGGGAATGGCACCATCTTGACCAAGCCGAAGCAATGGCGAATGCAGGGATCGAGGTGTTAGACAAGGAAGAAGAACGTATTCAAAGCCTTGCCTTATTAGCCAAAATTTCCCTAACCAAAGGTGACTTAAACAATGCAGAACGTCTGATTGAGCAGTGCCGAATCCTACTGGCTCGTTGTTCGCCCCATAAAGATTGGGTAACGGCACTTGATGAAATCCAGCTGATCTATTGGCAAATGCGTAATGAAACCCGCTATTTAGAAGGCTGGCTTGCTCAAGCGAATTTCCCTAGCCAAGAGCATAACCACTTTACCCAACGCCAATGGCGAAATATCGCCCGTTGTTACCTGCTACAAGAAGATTACGAACAAGCATTGCGTATTCTCAACAGCTTACTGCGTACCACAGCGATTTTTAATCTAGTGAGCGATAGCCAGCGTGCGTTAATTTTGCGTAATCGAGTTTACACCTTACAAGGCAAACCCGATTTAGCCCAACGAGATCTTATTCAAGCCCTAAATTTAAGCCAACAGACCAACTTTATCAGTGCGTTTGTGATTGAAGGCGAAATAATGGCACAACAAATCCGCCAACTACTGCAACTCAATGTATTAGAAGAACTTTCTACACACAAAGCCCAATTTATTTTGCGGAGTATTAACCAGCATAACCGCCATAAAACCGCACATTTTGATGAAGAGTTTGTCAAAAACTTGCTTGCCAATCCACAAGTGCCAGAACTGCTCAAAATCAGTCCGCTTACTCAACGAGAATGGCAAGTGTTAGGGTTAATTTATTCAGGTTATAGCAATGAACAGATCTCTCAAGAACTGGTGGTCGCAATGACCACCATCAAAACCCATATACGCAATCTCTATCAGAAAATCGGCGTAGCAAATCGTGCCGAAGCGATTGAATATACTCGCAGTTTATTGAGAATGATGGGGTATATCTAGATAAAGTAGAAAATCAACAATCAATTTAGAATCTATTCTTCATATATATTTCTTTTTATTTAAGTTGTTTTAGTGTAAAGTTTGGATGTATATGAATGTGGATATTATTTTATACAATAATATTTTCTATTAATCTAATTAATGTTTATTGGTAAATCACTATTATGATTTTTTCAAATGTGATTTGATATAAGAGAGAAATATAATGGCTAATTTGTCCCCTGACGAAGCAATTGAGCTTGCATATGATATTTTTTTAGAAATGGCTTCAGATAATTTAGAGCCTGCAGATATTTTACTTTTTAATTTGCAATTTGAAGAACGTGGAGCGGTGGAAATGGTTGAAACTAGTGAAAATTGGGAGCAAGAAATCGGTGTTTTAATTGATCCAGATGCTTTTGCTGAAGTTTGGATTGGTTTGATAAATCAGAATGATGAGATGGATGATATTTTTGCACGTTTTTTAATTTCCAATGATGCTGAGAATAGAGAATATCATGTAATTTGGAAGAGTTAGAGGATGTAATTGAGGGGACGGAGCCAAGGTAACCATTAATTTATTTTAGTCTAATCTTTTTAATCTGGATATAATAAAGGCAGCTTTTGAGAAGCTGCCTTTATAGTCATTATTTTTCGATCTCTTGTGGCAACGCCAACACTGTTTCCACTGGTTTGGCTTCGACATTGACCTCTTTCAGATCTTCTTGTTTTAATCTATTCGCTAATTCTACATCGTGGGTCTGTTCTGCGACATACAATGCCATAATGCGATCTTTCGCGATACACTCTTTATGCTCAAGCAGTTGCACAAAGTAAGGTTTCGCTTTGTCGAAATGCCCTGCTCTGGTGTGGATATAACCTAGTACACGCGCGTAATCGTCACTGTAACGCTCTTCCGCTTTGCTGTTGCGTTTTAAGAGAACTTTGAATAGTTTATGTTCTTCATCAACTTGTAAGCGTGTTAATTCTGGATAGAGCAACACAAGTTGTTCATCTTGATATTTTTTCACAGTTTCAAGAGCGATTTCTTGAGCAGATTCGTGATCGTCTGTGTCAATTAAGCGTTTAATCAAGCCAACGCGAACGTAAATAGAACGACGGCGGCGGCTTGGTTGATTATCCCACCATTTTAATAAGCCTTCTTGACCTTCTTCATTCATAATTTCATCTAATAAGCCGTCATTGACTTGCTGTTCAAGTCTTTCGTACTCTTCTGCCGATAAGAAACTACGTTGTCCGATTTGTTCTAATACGTCATCGAGTGCTTTGTAAGCCTTCGATTTTTGGTAGATTTCAATCGCAAGGCGTAAGGCTTCAACGTTGTTTGGAGCAAGGACTAATAAGCTATCGACCGCACTGCGTGCCGCAGGGAGTTTGCCTTGTAGCAGTAAAATTCGTGTGCGAGCAATTTCAACGGCAACGTTGTTTGGACCAGCGATTTTAGCAGCTTCAATTAAATACTTGTTCGCATTGAGTTCGTCGCCTCGTTGTTGAGCAGCTTCGGCAGCTTTGATGAAGTTTAACACTGGCTCGGCGGCGTGTTTTGCATTTTTTGCAATTAATCTCTCCGCTTTAGAGTAATCCCCTTCGGTCATTTTCATTAAGCCTTTGAGGGTTTGCTGTTGTGCTTTTTTACGTTTGCGATCGCCAAACCATTGATAAGCACCTCGACTTAACCCAAAGAAACGGCGGACAATCCACTCTATTGCATAAACCACTGCCATAGCTACCGCAAAAAAGACCACGAGCATTACTAGGCTCATTTCAATCACTTTGCCTGCGGTTTCAATGCGTACATAACCTTGATGCCCCGAAATATAAGGCCCTAAAATTAAGCCTGCAAGGACAATTAGCATTAAAAAGAGAACGCGAAACATAATCTATCTCCTATTGTTGCTCTGTAGCAGGTTTTGCTTCGGTTGGTGTTTCTTGAGCTGGTGTTGCTTGCTCAAGGGATTTGTCTTGTTCCAACTGAATTTTGCTAATCGGTTTAGGGGCTTTATTGAGCAGCTGATCTAATAAGCCTAAACTGTGCAGGCGATTTGGTGCGTCAATGTAGATAGATTGTTCAATCATCTCGTCAATTTCTTTTAAGAAGGTTTTGACTTGTTCATTCTGCACATCAAAGTAACTTCTCACCCAAGTGCTAACTGCTTCAAGCGATTGTTTATAGAGTTCATTTTGCTGACGTGGAATTGCCAAAATCGCAATTTGTAAACGCAAGCGGATATTTTCTCGTAAGTAAATCTCTTGATTTGGTGCAACAAAAGCTTTCTCTTTTGCCGTCGCTTTATCGCTGATACGGATAAAGTGATTTAAGAAAGAGTTTGCACTTTTTTCTAGGTTTTGTTGCCAGTCTTGCACTGAGCTACTCACTTCGCCGGTGGCAACACTTTCTTCTTCCACCGTGTTGTCGATCATCGGCATATCATCAAGCAAATTCGCTAATTGCGTTAAGCGTTGCATTAAATTATTTTGATCAACATTGTTTACACTAGCAAGTTGGCTGAGGTCTTGTTTAATCGCTTCACGAATGTTAAGAACTCGATTATCGCTCACTTGGCTTAATACGTTATCCGCTTCAATAAGCAAGCTACGTGCGGTATCAATATCGTTATCTAACACTACTTTGCGTAAGGCATTGTTAAGTAAGAAATCAGCGTCAGATAATAGCCATTCACTTTGGTCTGCTTTTGGTGTCGCCCCTAATTTTTGAATTTGGCTTTGTAGGGCGTTGATTTGCTGAGTATAAGCCGTTTGTGCATTCTCTAACTGTGCAATTTTATCTAATGATTGTTGATAATCTTGAGTAAGTTTGGCAATTTTGACTTTTTCTTCATCAAAGTTAGGGATTTCAGCAACTGTTTGTTCGGGTTGATTTTGGGTTGCTTTTGCTTGTAATGCTTGAATTTGTGTATCAAGTTGAGCAAATTTTTGGTTGCCGAAGAAATACCCTGTTGCCCCCACGCCTAAGGCAATCAAGATAGCCAGCAGAGAGAGTGCTTTTCCCCCTGATGATTGTTTTGGTTGTTCTGATTGAATAGGTTGAGCAATTTCCACTTGTTTTTCCTCTTGTTCAGTTTTTGGATCAATAGCGGTGACTTCCTCTGTCTCTTTTACCATTTCTGGCTCAGAGGCTACCGCTTGTTCTACATCGACTTTCACATCTTCAGTCACGACTGGCTCAAGGTTTTCTGCAACGTTTTTTGTTGCTTCAACCGCTTTTGGCTTTTTGCTCTGTTTCGACATAATGTTCACCTATTTAGTTAAAATTTCACACAGTTGAGTATTGTTTCCAGCAGACTATGATTATCCGCTTTCATTGAAATTTGAATTTGTTCGCTTTTCCAGCCTGATTTTCGGGCAAGTGTGGCGATACGTTTGCCAACCACAATTAAACGACATTGGTAGAGCCAAGGCAGATCCGCTTCTGCGGTTTGTTCGATAAACGTGGTTAAAATCTCACCGCTTGTCACGACAATGGTATCTGTTCCTGCTCGTTTTGCGAGGCTTATCTGCTCGCTTAAATTGTCCGCCAACATTATACGGCGATAACATTCGAGGATCTGCACTTCAGCACCTCGTGAAGTTGCTTGTTCAGCAAAAAATTCTCGCCCTGTATCTGCGCGTAAAATCAGCACATTTTTTCCAGACAACTGAGCCATTTCAGGCAGTGCCAGTAGCCCTTCACTGTTTTCTGATTGAATAGGGTAACGTACCGCTTGTTCAATTTGGGAAGCGAAATGGTTTGCTGAACGTTGCCCAACGGCAAAATAGAGTAAATCACTTCGCCAGTAAAATCCCGTTTGCTTTAAGGTTTCAGTTGCAAAATCAACGGCATTTTTTGACACGGCAAAAACATAATCACCCGAATTTAAACGAGATAAACTACTTGGCAACGTTGGCAGATCCGCCCCTGCTTCAACTCGAAACAGCGGTTGATGAATGGCAAAAATTTGCTGTTCTGCCAACATTTCAACTAATTGTAGCCCACGTTGATCGGGGCGTGTGACTAAAACATTCATACTATTCGCTTTGATAAACGGCTTTTAAAATGTGATCAGCCCCTTTTGCAAGTAACGCTTCTGCCACTTCAACACCTAATTTCTCTGCCTCTTTTATGTTGCCTTTTGCTGACGCTCTTACAATGGTTGAACCGTCTAATGAACCGACGAGGGCATTTAATTCAATTTCATCACCTGTTAATGTTGCAAAACCGCCGATAGGCACTTGGCAACCGCCTTGTAAACGGCTGTTCATTGCTCGCTCTGCTTGTACACAGTAAGCGGTCGGTTGGTGATTTAATTCTGCAAGATAGGCTAACACTCGCTCGTCATTCAAACGGGTTTCAATCCCAACTGCCCCTTGCCCACAGGCTGGCAGTGATGTTTCTACAGGGATAAAGGTGCGGATACGTTCGCTTAAGCCTAAGCGGATTAAGCCTGCTGAAGCTAAAATAATCGCATCATATTCACCATTATCTAATTTGCTCAGGCGAGTTCCGACGTTGCCTCGTAAGGATTTGATCTGTAAATGCGGATATTTTGCCATTAGCTGACATTGACGGCGTAGGCTTGATGTCCCCACAACAGCCCCTGCTGGTAAGGCTTCAAGGTTTGCATAGTGATTAGATACAAACGCATCTCTTGGATCTTCACGCTCACAAATGACCGCAAGCCCTAGCCCTTCAGGAAAAGTCATCGGTACATCTTTCATTGAATGGACGGCAATATCTGCTCGGTTTTCGAGTAAGGCTAACTCTAACTCTTTGACAAATAAGCCCTTTCCACCGATTTTTGCTAACGGTGTATCTAAAATGATGTCGCCTTTTGTTACCATTGTAACCAGCTCGACTGATAATTGTGGAAAACGCTGTTCTAATGCGTCTTTAACGAAATTTGCCTGCCAAAGTGCTAGAGGACTTTGACGAGTAGCAATGCGTAAAATCTCTTTCATTCGTTTACTTTTCTTTAAATAAAGATAGCCGTTATCCTACCACTATTTGCCCTTTCTTGCCAAAAAAATTGAACAGTGATCTTGACGACAATAAAAGAAACATTAAAATTCGCAACGCTTTAAAAAAGCAGTTCGGATGAAGATAGCTGGAGAGTGGGGAATAACCCTACACCGACGAGGTAAAATCTTTCAGGTGCGACAGCGAGGACAGCTATTGGACGAACCCTTGGAGAGATCCACTCTGCATAGCAGAAAATGGACGCCGAAGGCGAAAGCAATGAATGCGAAACGCTCAGGCAAAAGGACAGGGGAGAAAAGTAACCATCATTTCAAGCGGTGGGATTATATTTATTGCTTTTGTGTGAAACAGCATGGGGTCCCTACAGAATGCAAAAAATTCATCACATCATTCCGCTTGTCTTATTGCTTTTCTTTCCTTGTAAGTTATTTTTACGAGGAATTATTTATGTCAATTGACACTATTCTTAGCTCAATTAATAGTATCGTTTGGGGACCACCACTGTTGTTATTAATTTCAGGTGTGGGGATCTACTTCACCCTTAAACTCAAATTACTGCAATTTTTCCACTTACCTCGAGCCTTTTCTTATATGTTCAAATCAGAAAAAGGCGATAATCAATCAGGGGATATTTCTGCCTTTGGAGCATTAGCCACTGCACTTGCCGCCACTATCGGCACAGGTAATATCGTCGGGGTCGCCACCGCTATCCAAGCTGGAGGGCCAGGAGCGGTATTTTGGATGTGGATCATTGCCCTGTTTGGTATGGCAACTAAATATGCCGAATGTTTATTGGCGGTGAAATTCAGAGGCAAAGATAAAGACGGCTATATTGCTGGCGGGCCGATGTACTATATCGAAATGGGTATGGGGCAGAAATGGAAATGGCTGGCAAAACTGTTTGCGATATTTGGGGTAATGGTGGCTCTCTTTGGTATTGGTACTTTCCCACAGGTCAATGGAATTACCACATCATTGCAAGATACGTTCAACATTCCGATTAGCATTACCGCCGTTATCTTAACGCTTACCGTTGCGGCAATTACGCTCGGCGGTGTAAAACGTATCTCAAAAATTTCAATGGTGATCGTGCCTTTTATGGCGGTTAGCTATGTTGGGGCTTCCCTGCTGATTTTAGTGCTTCACGCCGATAAGGTGCCAGATACCATTGTCTTTATCGTAAAAGCAGCTTTTAACCCCGAAGCTGCATTGGGTGGTGTATTTGGTTTTACCGTATTACAAGCTATTCAAGCTGGGGTTGCTCGTGGGATTTTCTCTAACGAGTCGGGCTTAGGCTCTGCACCTATTGCCGCAGCGGCTGCACATACTAAAGAGCCTGTTCGTCAAGGGTTGATCTCAATGACTGGCACATTCCTTGATACCATTATTGTCTGTTCAATGACAGGCTTAGTGATTGTATTAACTGGGGTATGGACAGGTCCAACACAAGGGGCAGTTTTAACTAACTTAGCCTTCTCAGAAGGTTTAGCAAGCTCTATCGGAGCAATGATTGTCACCATCAGCCTTGTATTTTTTGCATTCACCACAATTTTAGGCTGGTGTTACTACGGCGAACGTTGTTTAGTCTATCTGACAGGCGGACGCACCAAAAGGATTAAACTCTACCGCTTGATCTTCATTATGCTGATTGCCGTGGCACCATTTATCAAACTCAATACGATTTGGACAATTGCAGATATTGTAAACGGCTTAATGGCATTCCCTAACTTAGTCGCTTTGATCGGCTTACGCCACGTTGTGATTGAAGAAACCAGAAGTTATTTTGAGAGATTGAAGAAAGGGTTGGTGGAGTAGTTATGATAGATTTTAAATATCTATAGGAATTTAAAGTCTTATGTGAAACGGGCTGTATTAAGGGAATACAGCCCGTTTATTATAATCTAATCAATTAGTTTACGCTTTTGCCTGCGTGCGTTTACCTAAAATCACCGTCACCACAAACGCAATACTTGCTGAAATTGCCATACCAACACAGTACATCGCAAGGCTTTCAGGTTTAATTGATGGAATACCTGGTAAACCTGTCGCACCTAATGCAATCGCTTTTACATTGAATAGTGCGATAAATGCACTTGATGTACCCGCTGCAATCATTGCTGCGATAAATGGATAACGGTAACGTAAGTTCACACCGAACATTGCTGGCTCTGTGATACCTAATAATGCTGAGATACCTGATGGAACAGCCATACCACGCACTTTCGCATCTTTCATCACGAATGCTGCACCTAAACACGCTGCACCTTGAGCAATGTTAGACATTGCAGCGATAGGGAAGATAAATGTACCGCCAGTGTTCGCCACTTCTGCTAATAATTGTGTTTCTACCGCAATAAAGGTTTGGTGCATACCTGTGATAACGATTGGTGCGTAGAATGTACCGAAGATCGCACCGCCTACAAAGCCTAAGCTATCGTATAACCAAGTTAAACCTGCAGAGATTAATGAACCTGCTTCACGACCTAATGGACCAATGATAGTGAACGCTAAGAAACCTGCGATGAATAATGAGAATAACGGCGTGATTAAGTTATCCAAGAATGATGGAACAACTTTACGGAAAGCTTTTTCTAAAGTTGCTAATACCCATGCAGAAACTAAAGTAGGGATAACAGTACCTTGATAACCTACTTTCTCAATTTCTAAACCAAGTACATTCCAGTACTGGATTTTGCCATTTGCAAGGGTTAATGCATAGTTCCAACCGTCTGCCAATGCAGGGTGAACTAATAACATACCCAGTGCGGCCCCTAAGAATGGGTTACCACCGAATTTAAGGGTTGCAGAGAAACCTAAAAGAACTGGCAAGAACACGAATGGTGCATTTGCGAAAGTGTTCATTAAGTCCACTAAATCTGCAATACCTGGGTACATATCAACAACGTTCACACCTTCTGCAAAGAAGCCTTTTGCAGTAAGCATTGAGTGAATACCCATTAACAAACCGCCTGCGACGATAGCTGGAATGATAGGTACGAAAATATCCGCTAAACCTTTTACAACGCTTTGTAAGAAACCTTGTTTGTCTGCACCAGCACTAGCAACTTCAGATGTTGTCATATCGCCAATACCTAAGATTTTCGTCAATTCAGCGTGAACTTTATTTACTGTGCCAGAACCAAAAATAATTTGGTATTGACCTGCAACCGAGAACTGACCTTTAACGCCTTCAATGTTCTCAATGCCTTCTTTATCGATTAAAGTTTCATCTTTAACCACCATACGCAAACGGGTTGCACAGTGTGCTGCGGCAGAGATGTTATCTTTGCCCCCGAGTTTATCAATCACTTGTTGAGCGATTTGAGGAAAGTTCATAGTTACCACCTATTTTTTGTGCATAGAAATACTAAAAATTAAACAGTGGTATTTTAACTAAAACGGTTTAGCTAAGAAAGTAAATTTTGCTAAAACGTTTTAGTTTTGTAATCTAGATCACATTTTTAGCAAGTTTAGCTATTATGAGAATAATGCGTCTGATAGCATATGAAGGATTTGTTATAATTGAACATTCTCAGTGTTACAAATTAGAGAGAACAAATATATTTTTTAGGAAATATGGAACTTATTTTTAAAATGCTTCTCTAATTTATGCAGAAGTTAATTCTATTTTCTTATAGAACAGGAGAAACAATGAAAAAATCATTATTAAGTTACAGTTTATCGTTAATCTTAGGCTTAGGAGCGGTGGCTTCCTTGCCTGTTTTTGCAAATTCTGCAACCCAACCTACCGCTATCACAAATACTCAACAGCAGTTAGGCTTTGAACTAATCAAAACAACCATCAATAAAAGCCCAACGGATAAAGCTATCTATCAAGGTATTCGCCTTGCGAATGGAATGGACGTGTTACTGATTTCAGATGACAAAGCAAATAAATCGCTAATGTCTGTCGGTTTGCCTGTCGGTTCAATGGACGACCCAGTTAAGCAACAAGGTTTGGCTCACTATTTAGAACATATGATTTTGATGGGGTCAAAAGCCTTCCCTGAAACCAACAGCTTAGATGGCTTTTTAACGAAAAACGGGGGCTACAATAATGCCTTTACTGCGTCAGATCGTACCGTTTATTATCTTGAAGTAAATAACAACGCCTTTGATGAAGCGGTGGCTCGCCTTGCCGATGCTTTTGCTCAACCGTTGTTATCTGAGACGAATGCTAAAAAAGAAGTGAATGCGGTTAATGCGGAGATGGTGCGAGCAAAATCCAACGATGGCTTTTTAATGCACGATGTTAATCTTGCTACCGCTAACCCGAACCACCCGATTACCAAGTTTGCCGTTGGGAATAAGGTCACGCTATCTGATAAAGCTGATAGTAAGCTACAAGATGAATTAGTGAAATTTTATCAACAATACTATTCCGCAAACTTAATGAAAGCGGTGCTTTATTCTAATCAACCGATTGAAAAACTGGCAAAACTTGCAGAACAGACCTTAGGCAAGGTTGAGAATAAAAAACTCACAGCCCCGACGGTGGATATGCCGTTTTTCCGTGCGGAAGATAAAGCGGTGATGATCCATTATAAACCGGTGAAACCAAGCAAGATGTTGGCGATTTCCTTTGATATGCCTGAAGATAAAGCTCAGTTTAAGCATAAAACAGGGGCGTATCTCGCTTATGTGTTCAATAATAATACCGATGGCACACTGTCTGATTATTTGATTAAGCAAGGACTGTCTGACAGCGGTGTTCAATCGGTAGCGAATCATGATGTTAGTCGCAACCGTGGTGATTTTACCTTTTATATTGAATTGACTGACAAAGGCTTAGCAGAACAAGACAAAATTATCTCGTTGGTTTTCCAGCAAATTGAAGCGGTCAAAAAAGCAGGTGTTCAACAGAGCTATTTTGATGAATTAAAAGAGAGCTTAAGCCAAGAGTTTCAACATCTGCAGACGGAAAAAAGTGGCAACTATGTTGCCGATTTGGTGAGCCAAATGATGAGTTATCCGCTCGAAAATATCATCGATCAGCCTTATGCTATTGAACAAATGGATACGCAAGCGATCAATGCAAAACTTGCTGAGATGACATTAGCTAACGTGCGTATTTTGCTTGTTGATGATAAAGCGAAAACCGATAAAAAAACCAAATATTTTGAAGCCCCTTATGCCGTGCATAAAATCAGTGAGCAACAAAAGGCAAAATGGCTTGATTTTAGCCAAAATCCTGAGCTTAAATTGCCAGCGTTGAACCCATATTTCGCAACGGATTTCAGCCTAAATGAAAGTGATAAATCTCGCTTAAAACCGCAACTGATTGAAGCAGAGCAAGGCACGCAAATCTATGCAATGCCAAGCCATTATTTTGCTAACGAACCGAAAGCGAAAATCTCGTTAGTGCTAGGTATTACGCCAAAAGTGGAAGATCTTAAACAAGCAGTCAGTGCAGTGTTGCTGGGCTATATGGGCGATTTAGTCCAAAGCAAAATTGATTTCCAAGCCTCTATTGCAGGAATGAGTGCGAGTGTATCAATGGCAGAAAATGGCGTTGTATTACAAGCGGATGGTTACACCCAAAATTTAGCAAAATTGCTGAAAGATAAAATGGTGTTATTCCAACAATTTACGTTAAGTGAAGATACCCTAGCTCAAGCAAAACAGCGTTATCTTGAAGCCTTAGATCGTGCAGAAAAAGAGAATGCTTTACGCCAAGCAAATGAAGTAATTACTCGTTTCTCCAGTTATCCCTATTTTGAAATGGCAAAACAACGTGCAATGATCGAACAGATCAACTTGGCGGATATTCAGCAAATGCGTGAAAAATTGCTGAACAAGGCGACATCATTACGCGTTCTTGCGGTAGGAAATCTTTCAGATAACCAAGTGAAACAGATTGCAACAGAAGTCGAAACGGTCTTTAACAATCAAAATAGCCAGATTGATTTAGGACGTTATCTCGACATTAATCAGAGCCAACGCAAGCTAAATCATATTAAACAGATTTCTCACGAAGATAACGCCTTAACAATCGCCTATTTTCCAAAAGGTTATGATGAGTTACAGGGATTAAGCCGTGCCAGTTTATTAAAAGATATTCTCTCACGTTGGTATTTTGATGATCTGCGTACAGATAAACAGCTAGGTTATGTTGTTTACGCCTATAACACCCGTATCGGCACAACATCAGGCTTGCAATTTTCGGTACAAAGCCCGACGGCTTCACCAAAAGAGATAATGCAACATAATGAACGCTTCTTCAAAGAAAGTTTGGCTAAACTCAACGCAATGAGTGCCGAAGAGTTTGAAAAATATCGAGCAAGCCTACTTGAAGTGTTACAACATAAGCCAGAGTCCTTAGATCAAGAATTTGCTGAATTTGTCACCGATTTTTCACGAGGCAACGGGCAGTTTGACCATAAGGCAAAATTGATTGAATTGATTAAACAGCTCACTAAACAAGATATTCTTGATTTCTATCAGCAGGCCATTATCGACCAAACAGGTTTTGTTTTTGCCAGCCAAGCCGTTGGTAAAAATCCGAAAATTAGCCAAGTCGCAGAACTAAAAGGCTTTGAGAAGGTTGAGAGTGTGGAAGCATTGCAGAAGGGGTTTGAGATTAAGCGGTATTAGTGTTTTGTAAGCCTTTAATGGCACATGTTTGATTAAGTAAAACATGTGCCATTGTAAGATAGGTATAGTTACCAAAGTGTTGGGAAGAAGGAAATTTTCTTTACAACGAGCCCATTTTAATATTATTACGGATACTACTCTTTAATTAAAAGGATTTATATAACTGTCGAGTATGTTCTAATAGCTTACGGCGTGAAAAGAAAAATTGCCAACGGCTACCGCCCATTTGTTGCCACAAAATCCCTGCACGGATACCTGCCAATAGCGACGCTCTTACCCGATTTTGAATATCAGGGCGAGAGAGGTAATCGTGCATACCCAAAACGTGAATGCGAGAACCTAGAGGGCTGATAATATCGCTATAAATACTCGCAATATTTGCAATCATCTGTTCGTGCAAAATATCGTTATCATAGAGAGCAAGCTGGCGTTCAAGTTGTTGCAAACGTTGTGCTAAATTCGCTTTTGCTTGGGGATTTTTAGCTAACTTTTGGCTTAACGCTAATATGCTGATCCAATAGCGACCAATTTCTGTGTCAAGTTTCCCATTCGCCCCACCAAATTGAGCTAATGCGGTTTCTAACCCTTGCTTCAAATGGGCTAAATCGCCCCCAAAAACATCAAGTGTTGAGTCAGGTTGGGTAATAAGTAAGCTAGAAAGAGAGTGTCTAAATGCATCACGATCCGCAAAGCCTTTATGTGCAAATTGTTGAACAAGGCTTGCAGACTGGCATACGCCAGCTAATGCGATGGAAATATCTTGATAGTGAGCCATTTTCTTGAAAAAATTTACAAAATTAGCAAGGAATATAGCATTTTTTCAGTAAGTTTTGAACGCTTTTATTTTATTGCATTTTCCCCCTTGTATTTCCTAAATCTACCCCCATAATGTACGAATTCTATTTTAGGAGAGCAATCCAATGGCAAGAAAAAAGAAACCTATTGAATTACCATTACTTCCACTGCGTGATGTGGTTGTGTTTCCTTATATGGTAATGCCGTTATTTGTTGGGCGAGAAAAATCAGTCCAAGCCTTGCGTGCGGCGATGAACACCAACAAACAACTGTTTTTAGTCACACAAAAAGATCCAAACAAAGAAGATCCTACGGCAGATGATATTTATGATGTCGGGGTAATGGCAAATATTATCCAAATGTTAAATCTTCCTGACGGCACGGTGAAAGTGCTGGTGGAAGGTCAAGTGCGTGGCAAAATTGAGCATATTCGTGATGATGAAAGTGGCTTTTGTGCTGGCGTTTCCCCAATGCCTTCTGATTATCAAGACGATAACGAAGAATTAAAAGCGATTGCAAAAACTGCACTCAACGAGTTTGAAAATTACGTTAAAAGCAATAAAAAAGTTCCTGCAGAAATTTTGCCGAAATTGCAAAAAATTACCTTTGAAGACCGCTTGGCAGATACGATATCTGCGAATTTGATTGCTTCGGTAAAACAAAAACAGACATTGTTGGAAGAAGCTAATCTTATTGCCCGTTTTGAAGCCTTGTTGTTAGCGATGGCAACGGAAATGGATACAATGGAAACAGAAAGCCGTATCCGTAATCGTGTTAAACAGCAGATGGAAAAAAATCAGCGTGATTATTATCTGAACGAGCAAATTAAGGCAATTCGTAAAGAGCTGGGTGGCGAAGAAGAAGCGGAACAGAGCGAGTTAGATAAGCTCAAAGAGAAAATTGCTGAAGCAAAATTACCAAAAGAAGTACAAGAAAAGGTGGATAGCGAGTTTAATAAGCTGAAAGCAATGCCACAAAGTTCTGCTGAAGCGACAGTTGTGCGTAGCTATATCGACTGGATTTTACAAATGCCGTGGCATAAGCGGTCTGTTGTGAAGAAAGATTTGCAAAAAGCTCAAGAAGTGTTGGATAAAGATCACTACGGATTAGAGCGTGTTAAAGAGCGTATTTTGGAATACCTTGCGGTGCAGAGCCGTTTGAACAAGCTCAAAGGCCCGATCCTTTGCTTAGTTGGGCCACCGGGCGTGGGTAAAACGTCACTGGGTCAGTCGATTGCCAATGCGACAGGCAGAAAATATGTGCGTATGGCATTAGGTGGCGTGCGTGATGAAGCGGAAATTCGTGGTCATCGCCGTACTTACATCGGTTCAATGCCGGGACAGTTGATGATGAAAATGGCAAAAGTTGGCGTGAAGAACCCGCTTTTCTTACTCGATGAAATCGACAAAATGGCACAAGATATGCGTGGCGATCCTGCGTCTGCACTGCTTGAAGTGCTTGATCCTGAACAAAATAAAGCCTTTAACGATCACTATTTAGAAGTTGATTACGATCTGTCTGATGTGATGTTTGTGGCAACATCAAACTCAATGCACATTCCACCTGCATTGTTAGACCGTATGGAAGTTATTCGCCTTTCGGGTTATACTGAAGATGAAAAAATGCATATTGCGAAAGAGCATTTGATTGCGAAACAGCAAGAGAATAACGGTTTAAAAGCGGGGGAACTCGTAATTGATGACAGTGCAATTTTGGGCATTATTCGTTACTACACCCGTGAAGCTGGGGTGCGTAGCCTTGAACGTGAGATTGCGAAAATCTGTCGTAAAGCGGTAAAAGCGTTAGTGATGGATAAGAAACTTAAATCGATCACCGTTAGCCAAGAAAACTTAAAAGATTACTTGGGCGTACAGCGTTTTGATTACGGCAAAATGGATAGCCAGAACCGTATCGGCGAAGTGACAGGTTTGGCGTGGACGGAAGTTGGCGGTGATCTATTGACGATTGAAACCTCTTCTGTGGCTGGTAAAGGGAAGTTCTCTTACACAGGTTCTCTTGGTGATGTAATGAAAGAGTCCATTCAAGCGGCAATGATGGTCGTGCGTGCAAGAGCTGAAAAATTAGGTATTGCGAGCGATTTCCACGAAAAACGTGATATTCACGTTCACGTTCCTGAAGGTGCAACGCCGAAAGATGGCCCAAGTGCAGGTATTGCAATGTGTACTGCATTAATCTCTAGCTTAACGGGCAATCCAGTGCGTGCAGATGTGGCAATGACAGGTGAAATTACTTTGCGTGGTAAAGTCTTGCCAATCGGTGGCTTAAAAGAGAAATTGTTGGCAGCACATCGTGGTGGTATTAAGACAGTGATTATTCCAAAAGAGAATGAAAAAGACTTGGAAGAAATCCCTGAAAATGCAAAACAAGCCTTAGAAATTCACGCTGTTGAAACCATTGATGAAGTACTGGCGATTGCGTTGCAAAATCCACCTGAAGGGGTTGAGGTTGTGTCAAAATCTATTCTACCAATTAAAGTGAAGAAAACAAAGACTCGTCCGGCTATGCAATAAATAGTTGATACTAGCTAAGGTGACTATGCCTCATTATTTAGAGTGTAATAGACAAATTTTCTGCTAAAAATGGTTTAAAGCCTTGTACTATACGGTATTATAGGCTTTAAGCCGTTTTTTAGCAGTCATTTTGTAAACTATGCCAAACAATTTCAAAATTAGAAAATCGCTCTACGCAAAATTTGAATTTCTACTATCTAAATAATCTTATTTACTAAAAACGTCAAAACTTCATAATGCGCCGTATGGGGAAACATATCGAATAGTTGGACTTTTTTGAGTTCATAATGGCTGAGTGAGGCAAAATCTTTTGCCATTGTTTCTGCATTACAACTGGAATAAATCAAGTAGGGTGAGCCGAGTTGATTGATAAATTCGGCTAACGGTTTGCCGATGCCCCGTCTTGGTGGATTGACAATCACGAGATCGGGCGTTGTTCCTTGTTCATTCAAGGCAAATTGAGCCGAGTCCAACGAAGCGAATTTGACGTTTTGTAAGCCAAGCTGTTGGGCGGATTTTGTGGCACTGGCGATGGCAGAGGCAGAAATTTCAATGCCAGTAACATTGGCAATTCACGCTCGACAAGCGGTCGTTTTAGCTCACTTCCTAGCACAAAGCGGATCATCAAAGATTGATTATGCTGACTTTGGGTAATCAAGATATATTTGAGTTCGCCCCGTTTTTTTGCCACGTTGTAAGGCACAAGCCCAGCCCGTCCGATAAAGGTTTTCAGAATAGGGAAAAGTGGTGTAAAGACTTGCGGATAGAGCGGACAGTCCGTTAAATCCGTGCCTGTGCCGTCGTCGTTTAAAATACCTAAAATCGGACGCTCAACGCTTCCTGTGACTACCATTTTGGCTTTGTTACGAAAATACGCCAAAGGTGATGTGACCGCAGGTAAAAATTCCGTGCTTTGCAAAAGATAAGGCGAAACTAACCGCTTAAGAACGGCAGTTTTCTCTGCTAGTTGTTCGGCATAGCTTTTATGAAGCCATTGGCACGAATTGCAACGGTTCTGTTCAAAATGGTGGCAGTTGAGTTTAGGCATTCTGGGCTTTCCATTCCAACCATTGATCTTGAAGTGTAGCAAGCTGTTGATGAGCCAGTTGCCAACGTGGGCTGGCTTCCAGCTCTGACCAACTGATCGAACGGCGTTTCATTAGGCTTAAGTGGCGTTCTTTCTGTGTTGGGGTAGGCTGATATTTCAGCTTATCTAACACTTGCACCACGCCGTCAGGCTCGTTGCAGAGTAGCAACAAATCACAACCTGCTTGTAAGGCTTTCTCGCTTCGTTCCACATAGTTCCCCATAAACCCAGCACCTTTCATTCCTAAATCATCAGAGAAAATCACGCCGTTAAATTGCAACTGCTTGCGTAAAATCTCTTTCAGCCAGTAACTTGAACCACTGGCAGGTTGGCTGTCACACTGGGTGTAAATAACGTGGGCAGGCATAATCGCCGATAATTTTCCTTTGGTGATCAGCTGTTTAAACGGTTGAATATCGTGATTAAAGATCCTTTCTTTTGGTCGATCATCAAAGGGCGTTTCAAGATGAGAGTCGGCAATAACGTGACCGTGACCAGGGAAATGTTTACCTGTGGTAGCCATACCGATTTCGCGCATACCGTCAATAAAGGCTTCAGCGACAGGTAGCATTGTAGCTACATCTTTCCCAAACGAGCGATCGCCGATTGCCTTGCTACAATGCCCTAAATCCAACACGGGGGCAAAACTTAAATCAATATCTAACGCAAACATTTCTGCGGACATTAGCCAGCCTGCCTCTTGAGCAAATTGCAAGCGGTCTAATTGTAAAAAAGATTGCATTGCAGGCAATTTGGTAAAGCCTTCACGGAAACGTTGTACTCGACCGCCTTCTTGATCAACGGTGATTAATAATGGCTTTTTCACTCGTTGGCGGACAGATTTAATAAGGGCTTGCAACTGAGCTTTATCGTGAAAATTGCGTGTAAAGAGAATAAGTCCTGAAACTAATGGATGTTCAAGTAACTCTTGTTCTTCTTGAGTAAGTTCGTAGCCAGCGAGATCGATAAGTAGCATGATAAACCTTTGTAAAAATTATTATTTTTCTTTTAAGAAAGTCAGTACTTTTGCCAAATCCCTTGTCCGTTTCGACGGCGGTAGGCTTTTCAAAAAAGTCGAGCCATATTGTCGCATCACAAGGCGAGCATCACAGATAATCACCGCTCCCCTGTCCGTCACATCTCGGATCAAACGCCCTACACCTTGTTTTAAGGTAATCACTGCTTCGGGAATTTGAATATCGTTAAAGGGATCGCCGCCTTGCAATTTACAATCTTCCATTCGAGCTTTCAGCAATGGTTCATCAGGTGCGATAAAAGGCAGTTTGTCGATAATCACCAACGACAACGCATCACCCCGTACATCAATTCCTTCCCAGAAACTTTGAGTTGCCACCAGTACACTATTTGGCTCTGCAATAAACTTCTCAAGCAGACGACTTTTACTGGTTTCCCCTTGCAGTAAAACGCTCAACGAACTCTGTTCTCGCAGAAAATCCGCTAAACCACGCATCATAAAATAGGACGTACAGAGTAAAAAACAACGCCCATTATTCGCTTCAATCACAGGTTTGAGCAACTGCCCTAATTCCGTTAGCGTATGGGATTTATTGGTATCAGGCAGATAACGTGGCACACACAGCAACGACTGACGAGCATAATCAAACGGACTTTGTAATACCATCTGTTCGGCATTCTCAATGCCTAGTCGCTGGCAGAAATGGTCGAACTTTCCGCCGACTTCAAGGGTTGCCGAGGTAAAAATCCAACCGACTTGATTTGCTCTCATCTGCTCACCGAATTTATCGGCAACTGTCAGTGGCGTAATGTGCAAACCGAACGAACGCCCATTGATTTCATACCAATAACAATAGCCGACAACACTAGTATCGCCCAATCTTTTTAACTGTGCTTTGACTTCTGCCAAACGTTCAAAGATTTTGTCCAAAGTTTCTGAACGACCGAGCGATTTTTTCACCACTTCGCTTAAAAAATCAATGTTCTCATTCAGCTTAGCAAAGCCTTCGACCACTTTCGGATCTTGCAAAATCTCACGCAAATTCCCCCGCTTGTTGCCGTCTCCCAACAACAAACGGAAATCCTGTACCACTTTTTGTAGATGATCGGACGCTTTACCCAACTGAGCAAGATCTTTCAACTCTGTACGATAAACAATGTTACTGTCTTTACAAATATCAAATAATTGACGAGAAGTCAGCGATTGCCCAAAGTACTGGCTGGCAATATCGGGCAACTGATGTGCTTCATCAAAAATAATCAGCTCTGCATCAGGGATTAACTCACCAAAGCCTGTTTCTTTCACAGCCATATCGGCACAAAATAGGTGATGGTTCACCACAACCACATCGGCTTCTAATGCCTTACGTCGAGCTTGAACCACATAGCACTCTTTATAATTCGGGCAATCTGACCCCAAACAGCTTTCTGCCGTCGAAACCAATTGCGGTAAAATCGGGCTATCTTCCGCAATGGTGATACATTCGCTCAAATCCCCAGTTTTTGTTCCCGTATGCCATTTCCGCACCTTCGCCAAATCCGCCAACACCGATTTATCGCCGACTACCCCCATTGCGATCACCTGATCTAACCGTTCCAAACAGAGATAATTAGCACGCCCTTTCAACAACGCCACTTTTCCCTTATATTTCAAGGCTTTTTGAATGGTCGGCAAATCACGGTTAAACAGCTGATCTTGCAGATTTTTAGAACCCGTAGAAATAATCGTTTTTTTGCCCGATAGCAACGCCGGCACAAGATAGGCAAAGGTTTTCCCCGTTCCCGTTCCAGCCTCAATCACTGCACTTTTGGCAAATTTCACCGCTCTCCCGACCGCTTGTGCCATTTCTAACTGAGCATCTCGCGGACGAAAACCGTGAATATTTTGGCTTAACGTGCCTGTGGGGCTAAAAGCGTCGGTGATTTTTTCGGATAGTTTCATTTGAATAAGTAACGTAAAGGATCTTACATCCATGTAAGAGATTTAACGATAGCTGAAGAATGGAAAATACATCAATAATCTGTACTCAGAATATTAAATTAACACTATTTTGTACCAAAAATCTTATCGCCAGCGTCGCCTAAGCCTGGGATAATATAGCCGTTTTCATTTAAATGGCTATCAATTGCAGCGGTATAGAGTTCAATATCAGGGTGAGCTTCTTCAAGTGCTTTAATACCTTCAGGTGCAGCAACAAGTACTAACACTTTGATTTGTTTACAGCCTGCAGCCTTTAAAAGATCAAGGGTAGCAATCATAGATCCACCTGTTGCTAACATCGGATCAACCACAATTGCTAAGCGTTCGCCTACATCGTTAGCTAATTTTTTGAAATAAGGCACAGGCTCTAAGGTTTCTTCGTTACGATAGATACCCACAACACTAATTCTCGCACTTGGAATATGCTCAAGTACGCCGTCCATCATACCTAAACCAGCACGAAGGATAGGCACAACGGTGACTTTTTTACCTTTGATACGTTCAATTTCAACTGGACCATTCCAACCTTCAATGGTAACTACTTCCGTTTCCAAATCTGAGGTCGCTTCGTAAGTTAAAAGGCTACCAACTTCCGTTGCTAAGGCACGGAAATCTTTAGTGCTTACATCAGCGGCACGCATTAAACCAATTTTATGTTTAATAAGCGGGTGTTTTACTTCAACAATTTTCATTTTTGGTCTCCGGTTATGTTTAAAAAATCGGGCTATTCTAGCAGAATTTAACAAAGAAAGTTTAATCTAGATCAGATAAAAGTTCCCAAAATGCACGAATGATCGGTTCTTGCAAACGCCGTTGCTGAACGCAAACACCTAACTCAAATGCATTAATTGGGGTTTCTAATTGAATATGGGAAATCTGATTTGCCACAGGGCTTTGTTGCACCACCACATCGGGGATCATCGCAACACCACAGCCCAAGGCAACCATCGGCACAATCGCTTCGTGTCCTTCCACTGTCGCATAAATTTTAGGCTCTTTAATTTTTTGCAATTTAAACCAATGTTCTATCCGCTTGCGAGCAGGTCCATCAACAGGCAAGATAAAAGGCATATTCTGCCAATCAATCGGTGTTTTCTGTAACAATTGCGTTGCAGTACAAGCAATGCGAGGGGCAACTAACGATAATTGAATATCATCAATATAGTGAAAAATAATGTTATTCGGCAAGTTTTCAGGCTTCCCTGCAAGCGAAATATCCGACTGCAACGATTGAACGCTATACAGTGCTTTAGCAGGATCGCCCGTACTCAATTTGATCTCAATCTTTGGGTATCGTTTCCTAAATGTCGCTAAAATGCGTGGCAAGTGGCTGTAAGATGCGGTTACCGAACAGAAAAGTTTAAGCTCACCTTCCAATTCAGTTTGCTCTGGAGAGAAATTGCGTTGCATTTTCTGCCACTCCGCCCAAGTCTGCTCCGCAAAATGTGAAAAACGTTCACCGGCTTCCGTCAAAATCACTTGCCGATTATCCCTTAAAAATAACGGCTGCCCAATCTCTTGCTCCATACGTTGAATATGGCGAGAAAGGGTCGAAGCACTCATATAGTTTTTCTCCGCTGTGCGAATAAAACTACGAGTTTGAGTGATGTCTAAAAAAAGTTTAAGGGATTGGAAGTCCATTTATTTTTACTTAGCTTGTAACCATTCGGTTTTAATTTGCGTAAAATCTATTTCATTAACACTTTTATGAAAGCGCAGAATATGTGTTTCTGCTTTATTATTTGGATGCCAATGTACAAAATTGTCTTGCCCTTGGCTATAAAATGCAATAAGTGGTTTCTCAAATGCCGCAGCTATATGCACGATAGATGTATCAGGAGAGATAACCATATCAGAATACTTAATCAATGCTATTGAGTGAAATACCGTTTTTGTTTGCTCGTAAATGAAAACTCTAGGATATTTCTTTGCTAAAGCATTTAGTTTTTCGATTACATCAGGAAACCCAAGCAATACTATATTCATAGTATTGCTTGTTAGATAATCTAACAAACTTTTTATAGATTCATCATTAAAACGGCGTGCTGAACCAGCCCCAAAAAAATTCAATGCAATATAATTTGATATATGGTTTTCTTGTAAAAAATCTTGAATATCTTTCTCACTTTGTGGCTCAAGAGGAACATCATAATTTGTTGAAATTTTATTAAAACCGATAATTTCTAATGCTTTTTGGTAAATTTCGGAATAATGAATATTTTTAGCATTTATATTCAAATTAAAGAGTTGATAACCTTCTTTCTGATATCCAACATAATTTTTAGCCGAAATAGTTCGCAAGAAAATGAGATCTCTATTTCTTAACACTATAGTAGGATCAATAACAACATCATATTTTTCTTGAGCAAGTTTTTTCCCACAGCGAATATAGTCACAAATATCCTTTGTTTTAACCAAATATAGTCGGTCAATATATGGATTTTGTTTAAATAAATAAGCATTTTTTTCAGAACAAACAACACCAATATAAGTTGATGGAGAAGCTTTTTTTATTTCTCTGAATGCAAAAGAGCTAACAATATAATCCCCTATTTTTCCATCGTGTCGGAGAAATAGAATTTTTTTAGGTTGAGTAAGTGTTTTTGAGATTGGTGTTTTTTTATCTATGATTTTCTTACCAATGTTTAAACGTAATGTTCTGAGAGTTGATTTTATGCTCATTTATAATCTCTATTATATTTGTTTTTTAAATAATGGTTAAACCAAGCTATTGCTGGAACTAAATCAAAATTTTCTGTTAGATTTGAATTACTTCCAACATCATCATTAGTAATAACGCGTAAATGTGGGATTGTTGGTGCTAGTAGAGGTTTCCAAGTCCCCATATTAGGTTGGCTTTTTGCAAAAAAGCTTAATAATGGTTTTTGAAACGCACAAGCTATATGTAGCGATCCTCCATCAACCGCAATAACAAAGTCTGCACTAGAAATTAAAGAGATATATTCTGATAATGTGGTTTTAGGTGATAAATTAATCTCGATTTTAGGTACTAAATTTCTTAGTCTTAGTGTATATTCATTGGCAGTATTGGTATAACCAACAATAATATCAATTTTATCTAGCAAAGGTGCTGGAATAGAATTATTCAGAAATTCTGCCAATTCATTTTCTGGTATTTGGCGTTTGCTACCTTGTGGGCATAAAAGAATCTTAAGTTTATCTTTTTTCCAATATCTAGATACTTTTTCATCATTGATAGGATTGGTTGTTAGTTTGCTGTGTGTTTCAGATAAGTAATTATTTCTATTTAATCCTGATTTGATTAGATAATGGCTCAAGCGTTCATTTTCTTTTTGTGGAAAATGAAAGTCGTAGTTCTTAACAATATCAAAATTATAATGTTTTTTTATTATACTTTCGGAATATAGCAATATATTTTGGATTTATAATCCTATCCATAAATAAAGATGATGAATTAAAATTATTCTCAAAATCTATGAGTAAATCCCATTTTTTGAAATTAAGGATATAACTAATAATACTTCTATTGACATAGGTATCTACTAACCCAGAATGTTCAAAGACTTCTTTATTTTGAGGAGTTACAACAACGCCTAATTTGCATTAGGAAATAGGTAACGAAGTTGCTGTAAATGTGCTGTATGAACGACCGCATCACCAATAGCATTTCCAAGAGGTCTAACTAATATAGAATTAACTTTCTTAGAAAATAAATTCTCAATATTAAGAATTTTTCTTTTTTCTATAAAAAACAAAAATAATTTTTTAAACAGCATTTTATTCCATCTTTGAAATTATAGAATTAATTATAACGATCTTCCATTTCATTTATTTCAGAATGAGATCCGCCAAATACGCAAGAAGGTTCAATACCATAAGCTCTTATATGTGTCATTTGTAATGATCCCGTTAAAAAGTCTGATGGCATTCTGATTGGATATGCATATTCTAATAATCTTTTTGCTCCAGCTTGAGTAATGATATATCCCGTAGTTCTAATAATAGTCCGTTTTGAATTTTTTGATGGTGAAATATATCTTGCTAATCTGTACCGCTCAACTAAATTTTTAGGAAATGGATAGATTTTAGCTTTTCCGTGATCTAAAAATAAAATTTCATATTTAGGTGAAATTTTATTTAAAGCATCTAAAATTATTTCTTTAAAGTAGAGAGAAACGATAGCATCGTCTTCAAGAATAATTGCGTTATCAATATTATTTTCTACGATATGTTCATATAATTTAATATGACTCATAGCACAACCAACTTCACCTAATGTCATCGCTTTTCTTGCGGCATATTTTTCAGGATAAAATTTAAAATCAATCTCTTTTAATTGTTCTTCTGATAAATCTTTTCCGTACACAGCATCAAAAAATTCAAAATTTAATTTTAGATCACTTAACCGTTTACTAATAAACTCTCTTCTTGGAGAATTTATCAAACTAATAACAAATATTTTAGGAAGATGATTCATATTTAATCCTTTTTAGCAGCTGAAAATAATACTTCACGCATATCCTTGGTAAAACGCGAAATGCTATGTATTTCTTTGATATACTGAACAGCTTGTTCTGCCAGTTGCTGACGAATTCTATCGTTTTCAATAAGATATTTTATACCCTGAGAATACTTATCAATAGAATCAAATCCGTCTCCAAGTACTTGACCTGTATACACTCCAAATTTTGATGTAAGATCCTCTGGATTTTGATTACTTACAATTAGTGTTCCGTAAGATAGAGCTTCTAAAAAAGAAATTGGTAATGCTTCGTGAATTGATGTATTTACCAGAATTTTTGCATTTTTTAAAAAATCATTTTTTTCTATACCATCAACGTGTCCAGCAAAGTGCAAGTTAGGTATGTCTTTATATTGTGATAAAATTTCGGAGTTTCTTTTTGCATCATAGAACGTTTGCCCTAACATATAAAACTCATATTCTGGACATTGTTTAGCAATTTCACAGAAAATCCATCCTCTTTTAACAGATTCTATTCTTCCTAAAAAAATAATGTGATTCTTTTTAGGGTATGTTTGAACATTAAAATCAGGATCAATTTCAATTGGGTTAGGTAGATATTGAATATCGACATCAGGGGCTAGGTTATATAATTCCTTTGCTTTATTATTTAAAAAATATCCTTGTGATATAAACTTAATCCGTTTATCTATGTATAATTTATGGACTCTATCATAGGCAGCTTGGTCATAATAACAAGGTTCAGGAAATAATTTTACTGTTTGGATTTCATCCCAATCACTCATTGGACGAGGATCCTGAATCCAAAAGACAAGTTTCTTATTTATATTTGGTTCTAATATGATAGGGAGATCAAAAGTAGTTTCAATGCTTAAATAAACATCATAATTTTGTTTTTTTAACCATCTAGTCGCAAACCATTTTTTCTTAGGTATTTCATAAACATTAATACCATCAACATTATGTTTTCTCGCAAACATACCTAATTTTCTAGAGGTTGTTTTTAGCAATACATCCACTTGAATATCGCTACTATTTATATATTTTGCAACTAATCTCCGAGCAAGAAATCCATAGCCACCAAATCCTGTGCCTATAGCTCCAAAATATTCATTAATCAATAATGCAACTTTAATTCCCATTGTTTGCTCCAGGTGTAGTGAGTTCTATTAAGAGTGTTATAAGTTTATTTTTTGTTTCAGTTTCAGAAAAAGACAGAATATGCTGGTTAATATGTTGTTTACATTCAATTGCTCTCTTGGGAGTATTCAAATATGTTAATACTTCGTCAATAAACTTTTGAGTATTACCCATTTCAATTAAAGCTCCACACTTCCCATTATCTAAGATTTCTCTTGGTCCAGTTGGGCAGTCCATTGAAATAACAGGTACTCCCAATACGAGACTTTCTAATAGAACTGTAGGTAATCCCTCTCTTTCAGAGGTATGTAAAAATAAATCTGCATTTCTCATATACGGATATGGATTACTTAGTTCTCCAAGTAACAAACACTTATATTGCAAATTTAATTTTATAATTAATTGTTCTAAATTTTCTCGTTCTGGACCATCACCAATAATTAGTAATTTATGATAAATCCCTTTTCTTACTAATTCAGAATAAATATATATTAAATCTTGATGTCTTTTTATCTTATCTAGTCTAGCAACTTGTATTAAATATTCTTTCTCTTGGATTTCATTATTATGAGTGTTAGATAATTCTCTAATCTTTTCTATATTTATAGGATTGTATATTGTAAATATCTTATGTTCTGGTAGATTAGTATCTTTGACGATTGCCTTCTTCATATCATCACATATCGAAATTATTTTTTGATATTGATTTAATATCTTTAACTGTTTTTTATCTATATGATGAATTGCTGAATGTTGCCATCTAATAATCGGTTTATTTATTTTTGAAAACTCTATATAGGGATCAAAGTGATCACTAAAATTTATAATAATATCATAATTGTTATTCTTAATAATGTTAGTTAGTTTTTTTCTTTTAAATATCTTTTCTTTGATGTTAAGATATTTATAATTTATTTTCTTTATAAGGCTATTATTTCTTTCTCTATATAATGTTGTTTTATATTCAAAATAATCGACATCAAAAAGATAAGTGATATTTATTTCTTTAGGAATTTCCTTACCAAAGACATTATCTTTTGTATTATAGTCGATTAAAACATCAATTTTTAAGTTTTCCTCTTGGCTAAGTATAGAAAGGTAATTTATTAAGATCCTTTCTATGCCACCCACTACAAGCCATTTATGTAGAAATAATATTTTCATTGATTACTCGATGATTAGTTTTTTTCTATTTAGCCTTACCACTCGATTATAAATTCGTTTAAATGGTCTAAGGATTTCCTTTAATATTCTAGAGAAAATATTTTTTGATTTGATATGAACTATTTTCTCATAGTTTAATGAACGTTCGTTCTCTAAACTACTTGGAAAGTTATTGTCACATTTATTTTTAATAAAATCCTGTATACAGAATGCAGGGAAAATCTGCATTATTTTATAGTTTGACTTTATCAATTTATCAAAAACTATAATATCTATAGGAGCTATGATATTTTCATTTTGTATATAAGTTATGATTTTTCTTGCAGCAGAATTAGTTATCACATATCCAGCAGATCCAAGATGTGAATCTTTTAATATATGTAAGGAAGAATTTCTCATTCTTATTTTATAAAACTTAGAAGCAAGGACTCTTTCTAAAGACTTTTCTAATTTTATGACATCAAAGTCAGTTGTAGATATTGATTCAATAGAATCTAGCATATCTTTAGCGCTACTTGATAAATAAATATCATCTTCAAAGATAGCAATTCTATCCAGGTTATTATCAATCATTTGCTTCCATAAAGTTAAATGGCTGAATAAACAAGATATTTCACCTTGAGTAAGTTTTGTATTGTCTAAATTAATCTTAAATAGATTTGCATATTGAGCGTTTTCATTAGGTGTAATAGCATCAAAAAATTCAAAAGGAATATTATGGCTCGAAAACTCATTTTTCATATGAGTTCTTCTTTTATCATTACTGTATTTCAAACTAATAACAAAACATTTCATTATACTATCTCCTAGAACATATTGACTTTAAATTATAATTTATTGTGTTCATCTTTTGGCATCAAAGCAAGTAATTCAGTATCTAACATAATCTTAGCGTAATTTTCAAACATAAAAAAACTACATTATTGTGGAGCTTTTCTCGATAAATTTCAAATCATTTTGTGCTTGAAACGTTGAAACGTTCAGGGTTACCATCTGTATCAATAATACAATGAATGAGTTAGATATAACTAGAAAATAGTCTATCCAATTCCATCTCTGAATTATCAGACACCAATATTCTTGGAGAGCTATATTGGATAACTCCTTCTTTTCTATCGGTATAGTTATAGAAAAATCTAATCATTTCATCATTATCTTTGAGATCAAAAGATTGATGGGTAATGTAATCCAATTCATTATTCAAAACATCTCGGATAATATTGAAATTTTTTTGTTTATTAAAAAAGTGATTTACTCTTTCATTGTTGGCTTCTACTAAACGATATTTTAATTCTTTTTTATCTGGATTACAGATTAAGATACCAACATTAGCAAATTCTTCTGTTTCAATATAAGGGCGGTAGCGGATAAAACTATATAGTAATCCTTCATTCATTTAAATTCCTCCCAAAATTCATCATTTTCTATTCTTTTTAATATTTGTGTTATATGTTTTAAATAATCTTCAAATGGTTTGGTATATCCCATTTGAGTTTGCCCAAGTATTGATATAATTTGAAGATCTTGCTTTTGATTCATTATTACTTTCCTAATTATCATATCATTGCCAGAGCAGCATTTTACTGGATACATTCTTTAGGCATAAAAAACCTCCACTATTGTGGAGGTTTTCCCGAAAAATTTCAAATTATTTTGTGCTTGGAATGCTGAAGCGTTTGTTGAAGCGTTCAACACGACCACCAGTATCAACAACACGTTGTTTACCAGTGTAGAACGGGTGGCAGTTGCCACATACGTCTAAGTTTAAATCTTTACCCGCTGTTGAGCGAGTTTTGATCACGTTACCGCAAGAACAAGTTGCAGTAATTTCTACATAATTTGGGTGAATACCTTGTTTCATTATAGAAAACCTCTAACGAAGCCATATCGCCACTAGAGCATACTACTCAGCTGTCTAGTACCATATGTATGAATAAAAAACTAGGCAGAAGCCTAGCACCAAAAAGAGTGAGCATTCTACTCGAAATTTTTGAAAATGACAATATTGAATCAAGATTGTAGACGATACTTGTACTTTTCGACCAGGGCAAGATCGCATCTTTCTCAAATTTATGATCTAATACACCTTAATTATCCATATCAAATCAGGTTGTAAAATGAGCGTTTTTCGTTTTTTTGAAAATTTATCCGACCCACGAGCCTATAATCAAAAACACCACTTTTTAGACATCGTTTTTCTCGTCGTCAGTGCCGTGATTTCGGGGGCAAACAGCTGGACTGAAATCAAACTTTTTGGCGAATTACATTTGGATTGGTTGCGAAAATATCGTCCTTTTGAGTGTGGCATTCCTGTCGATGATACTATCGCTCGTGTAATAAAACGCATTGAGCCACAAGCGTTTAATGAGGTTTTTCTTAATTTTATCAATGAGATACGCACACAACAAGGACGTGAGGTGATTGCGATTGATGGCAAGACACTTCGTCATAGTTTCAATCCGGAAACCCAAAGTGCTTTGCACAGTGTGACGGTGTGGAGCCAGTCTCGTGGTTTGATTTTATCGCAGAAAAAATCCTCGGGTAAGCAAAATGAGCAGCAGGCAGTGATGGAAATTATCGATAGTTTTTGCTTAAAAAATGCCGTTATAACGGTGGATGCGATGAATACACAGAAGAAAATTGCCGAGAAAATCATCGAAAAGAAAGGGGATTATGTGATGCCGTTGAAGAAAAATCACCGTCAATTTCAGTCGGAAGTGGAGGCGTATTTTCACAAAATCAGCCGAGATTGCCCCGAAATGTTTGAGACGTTTAAGGAGGTAAATGCGGAACGTAGTCGAATTGATGAGCGTTACTACCGTAAGCTGAAAGTGAGTGATTGGCTGAGCAAAGCGGAGGAATGGAAGGGGATAAAATCGGTGTTGGAGGTGTGTCGCAAGCGGTCAGATAATGACAAAGAATCACAAGAAAAAGTCTTTTATATCAGTAGTTTGGATGTTGATATTCAAATATTGGCGAAGTGCGTGCGAGGGCATTGGGAAGTGGAAAACAAAGCCCATTGGGTGCTAGATATGGTCTATAAAGAAGACGAATGTGCGGTGACCGATGAATGGGGTGCGGAAAATCTGGCAATTTTGCGTCGATTAGCGTTGAACTTGGCTCGATTACACCCGAAAAAGCAGAGTATGAAAGGGAAATTGACCACTGCTGGTTGGTCAGATGAATTTCGAGATGAGCTGTTGCTCGGCGTGTAGGTTGAAAAATGGACAACATATGCGGTTGCCCTGATGTCGTTTGTTTTTTTGTACTTAAAAGATCAACACGCTCTACTTACTCTGCTATAATGTCCCACTTTTATTACAAGCGGTACAATTTAATGGAAAATTTGCAAGAACAGCCTGACTGGAAACCATCAGCCTCTATTCAACACTTATTGAAACGAGCAAAAATTATGGCGGAGATCCGTCAATTTTTTACGGAACGTGGGGTATTGGAAGTTGAAACGCCTGCGATGAGTGAGTTTTCCGTGACGGATGTACATCTTTCAACCTTTAGTACTCAATTCTTATCGCCGTTTTCAAACCAAGCGAAAACCTTACACTTGATTACTAGCCCTGAATACCATATGAAACGCTTGCTTGCCTGCGGTAGTGGAGCAATTTTTCAGCTCTGCCGAGTGTTTCGCAATGAAGAAGTCAGTAAACGCCATAACCCTGAATTTACGATGTTGGAATGGTATCGTCCCCATTTTGATATGTACCGTTTGATTAATGAAGTGGACGATCTGTTACAACAGATTTTAGACTGTGAACCTGCGGAATCCTTTAGTTATCAATTTGTATTTCAAACCTACGTTGGCTTAGATCCACTCTCTGCCACTAAAGCTCAGCTGGTGGCTAAAGCGCGTGAACACGGCTTGCAATGTGATGAAGATGAACAGCGTGATACTTTACTGCAATTTTTATTTAGCGAAGTGGTCGAAGCGAATATTGGCAAAGAGCGTCCAACGGCTGTTTATCACTTCCCTGCAACTCAAGCGGCACTTGCTCAAATCAGTACGGAAGATCACCGTGTGGCTGAACGCTTTGAGTTTTATTACAAAGGGTTAGAACTTGCTAACGGCTTCCATGAACTCAGTGATGCTAAAGAGCAAATTCGCCGTTTTGAACAAGATAATGTGTTGCGTGAAGCGATGGGTTTACCGCCACAGCAATTAGACCGTCGTTTCCTTGAGGCGTTAAAAGCAGGTATGCCAAACTGCTCGGGTGTCGCCTTGGGGGTGGATCGTTTGATGATGATTGCGATGAATGCTGATAGTATCGATCAAGTGATGGCATTTGGGGTGGAAAGGGCGTAGCCAAAAAATTTGTAAATTTTTTACCATAAATGACCGCTTGTTTATAAATTTGATGGCACGAGCAAGACCCTAGTGCCAGCGTAAAACCAAGTAATAAAAAGGAACAACCTTGAACAATTTATTTATTATTGACTCACACTGTCACTTAGACTCGCTAGACTATGAAACTCGCCATAAAAATGTGGACGAAGTGATCGACAATGCCAAAGCACGTGGCGTGCAACAGATGATCTCGATTTGTACGACGCTTGGTCGCTTTGAAGCGATGAAGCGACTTACAGCTCATCGTAGCGAAGTGGCCCTCTCTTGTGGTGTTCATCCGTTGAACGTGGAAGATGAACCGTTTGACTATGATAAACTGGTGGCATTGGTGCAAGATCCTAGAGTTGTTGCTGTGGGGGAAACGGGGTTAGATTATCACTACACACCCGAAACCAAAGCTCTCCAACAATCGTTGTTTGAGCAACATATCGAGGTAGCAAAACAAGTGCAGAAACCGTTAGTGATCCATACCCGTTCTGCCCGTGAAGACACAATGCAGTTTTTAGAACAAGGGAATGCCGAGCAGTGTGGCGGTGTGTTACACTGCTTTACAGAAGACTGGGCAATGGCAAAGCGTGCATTGGATATTGGTTTTTATATTTCGATTTCAGGGATTATTACTTTCCGTAATGCGGAAGAATTGCGAGATGTGGTGCGGAAAGTACCGCTTGATCGTCTGTTAGTTGAAACCGACTCTCCGTATCTCGCCCCGATCCCTTATCGTGGTAAACCTAATCAGCCAGCTTATGTTCGAGAAGTCTGTGAATATGTCGCAACACTAAAAGGCGTATCTTTAGAAGAATTTGCTAACATTACCACGCAAAACGTGCGAAAATTGTTTAAAATTTAATGGCAATACACTCCGAACTTTCGGATAAGGATTTTTTATGAGAGCAATGTTTAAATACTTTCTGATCTTAGTGTCACTCTCACTACACATCGTATTAGTTGGTGGGGTAAATTATGCATTTCCTAGCTATGAGCAAACAATGGTCACAGGAATGGAAGTGCGTCGTATGGATAAAGATGGGGTAATCAGCAAATCAAATCCAGCCGATGGCGAAGTGCGTGACGTGTATTTTCTTTTCACCGAACACCCTGATACCAAAGCGGTAATGGTTTACCGTAATGAAGATACTGGCTGGGGATTACCGCTTTACTTCAAATTTGGCTCTGCCGATATTCAAGCAAAAGCACAAGCCTATGCGAACGAAAAACAGATGGTACAAATTAAGTACTACGGCTGGCGAATTAATTGGTTGAATGAATTTAGAAATATCGTGTCAATCACACCGCTTGCGGAAGGTGAGACTGTGTCAAAACCGTGGGTAAGCTATATTTTATATGCTTTCTTTGCATTGACTTTCTTTTTGTCTGTGCAGTTTATTCGTGGGTGGTTTGATAGTAGCAAATAATGAATAAGGACGCCAAGCGTGGCGTCCCTACCATTCTTCAATTCACCTTATTTATATTACATTTTGTAGGGACACCACGCTTGGTATCCCTAATGAATTATCACAATGACCACCTACTTTATCGCCGATCTTCATCTCAACGACAATCAACCCGAATTGACGGATCTGTTTTTGCAATTTATGACAGAAAAAGCACCGCTTGCTGAAGCAGTGTATATCTTAGGGGATCTGTTTGATTTCTGGATTGGTGACGATGAGCAATCGCCTTTGATTGATACAGTGAAACACGCTATTCGTCAGCTCACGGATCAGGGTGTTCCGTGCTATTTTATTCACGGCAATCGTGACTTTCTAATTGGTAAAGATTTTGCTAAAGCCACAGGAATGATCTTATTACCCGATTATCAACTGATTGATTTATATGGTAAAAAAACCTTAATTTGTCACGGTGATACCCTTTGTATTGATGATATTAAATATCAACAATTCCGCCAAAAAGTCCATCAAAAATGGCGACAATGGCTATTTCTCTGCTTACCGCTCAAACTGCGTATTCATATCGCTCAGAAAATTCGAGCCAAAAGCCGTGCAGATAAACAACAAAAGTCGGCTGAAATTATGGACGTTAATCCTGAATTTACCGCTCAAATTGTGAATAACTATCAAGCCGAATGGCTTATTCACGGACATACTCACAGGCAAGCGGTGCATTTTGACCAAAATTTTGCAAAATCTGACCGCTTATTTACTCGCATAGTCCTTGGCGACTGGGGAAAAACTGCGTCAATTTTAGCGGTATCACCGCAAGGTTTTGTTTTTAATGAGGAACGTTAAATGATCGATGTGATTATCCCGTGCTATAACGCAGAACAGACCCTTCAACGAGCGGTACAAAGCGTACTTAACCAAGCAGAATTAGGCACATTATGGATCATTGATGATGCTTCTACGGATAACACCTTTGCCCTTGCCAAACAGTTTGAAGCACAGGTTCCCCATAAGATTAAAGTTGAACAGATGCCACGAAATAGCGGTGTTGCAAAGGCACGGAATTGGGGAGAGTTACAAAGTGATGCGGAGTTTATCGCTTTTCTTGATACCGATGATGCTTATGAAAACGGAGCGTTGCAAGTTGCCGAAGCGATTTTCCATTTCCGCCCTGAAGCAATGGTGGTTCGCCTAGCCTTAAAACCTGTCGGCATTGCAGAACGCTATGCTTCTCACCCTAATTTTGAGTATACGTGGCAACATATGCGAATGACCTGTGGTGGAAATATGGTCTTCCGCCGAGCATTCTTCCTTGGCTGTGGCGGTTTTCCACAACATCAACTGTTTAGAGAATTGGGCGGTGAAGACGGTGCTTTAGGCATTGCAACGACCAAAATCAGCTATGTCGCAACGGCATTTACTGAAGTGGGCGTATTACATTACTGCCGTGACGGTATGCACGCAGAACGTTTGCTTGACGCAGTTCTCTTTAATAAACACCCTGAAAATGTAACAGAAGAGAAAATGGCTCAAGCCAATGCGGTGACAGACAATATTTGCCAACAAATCACCGCATTAGTCCACCATCTTAAGCAAGAACAGGCAGGAATATATCCGCTTGTGTTAACTCGTGAGGATATTGCTTAGATTGAAGTTAGGTCATTGCTCTAACTGCCTTGACAACCCCAACAAGATGACTAAGTTTAGTTAAAATCTCAGTAAGATGTGTTCTGTCTTTCACGCTGACCAATAATTTCACTTGATACACACCACCTTCTCGCTGTTGGCTGTGAATATCAAGGATATTGCTGTTCATTTTGGCAATCGTAGAAGTAATCCCTGCTAGAATGCCTTGTTGGTTGAGAATATCAACCACGATTTCTGCTTCAAATTCAACGGATTTATCTTTAGCAATTTCCCAGCTTACCGGCATATAGTGACGGTGATCCGTCGCAGCTTCTTTCACATTGCGGCACGTTAAGCAGTGAACCATTAGCCCTTTGCCCGAACTGATATGCGCAATAATTTCATCACCAGGGACAGGTAAACAGCATTTCGCAAAGCTAATCAAACCGCTATCTACGCCTTGAATTGCAAGAGATTGATTATTTTCAGGATTACCGTCTGTATCAATTTCTAAGGTCTTACTAGATAAGCGTTGAGCAATCACTCCACTAATTTGATTACCCAAACCGATTTCGGCTAATAGGTCATCAAAATTGGATAATTGTAGATCTGTTAGCAGTGCCTCAATTACAACGGGATCAAGATGTTCAAAATTAGAGGTATTAAGTGAGAGCAATAATTGTCGTCTTCCAAGAGAAATTGCCTGTGTACGTTGCTGGTTTTTTAAGGTGTTACGAATACAAGAGCGTGCTTTTGCCGTGACAACAAAGTTCAGCCACAATGCATTTAACCGTGGACTTTCTGCCGTTTGAATTTCAATGGTTTGCCCTGATTGTAACGGCTGAGAAAGTGGATACGGCTGATGATCGACCACTGCACCAATACAGCGGTCGCCCACATCAGTATGTACCGCATAGGCAAAATCCACTGCAGTCGCATTGGCTGGAAGCTGTACGATACGACCTTTCGGAGTAAAGACATAAATGTCGCTTGAAAACAGATCAGATTTAACGTTTTCGATAAACTCTGCCGAATTTCCTACATTTTGTTGCATTTCCACAATACTTTTTAGCCATTGTTGCGTTCTGAGTTGAACACTCATATTAGCTTGTTCTTGATAGCCCCAATATGCAGCAACACCAAAACGAGCTGCTTGATCCATCTCTTCAGTACGAATTAATACATCAACAGGTACACCTTTAGGACCAATCATTGAAGTATGTAAAGATTGATAGCCATTTGTTTTAGGAACCGCAATATAGTCTTTTAGTTGGAAAGGACGAGGTTTATATAGACTATGCATCTGCCCTAATACTCGATAGCAATTATCCACACTATCTACAACAACTCGGAAAGAATAAATATCCAAAATAGAATTAAAACGTTGTACTTTTTGCAGCATACGTCCATAAAGATAATAGAGATGGCGTTCCTTACCATACACACGGGCTTTAATCCCTACTTCATCAAGGCGAATTTGAATTTCCTTTGAAATTTGTTCAATCAGCCCTTGACGGCTTCCTCTAGCCATATCGACTGCTGCTTTTAACACCTTATAACGATAAGGATACATTGCTTCTAAACAGAGATCTTCCAATTCATTTTTGATATGTTCAATGCCTAAACGGTGAGCCAACGGCGTATAGATTTCAATAGTTTCTTTCGCAATACGTTGGCGTTTATCTGGACGCAATGCCCCAAGGGTTTGCATATTGTGGGTACGGTCAGCCAGTTTAATCAATACAACTCGCACATCTTTGGTCATCGCCAAGATCATTTTTCGGAAGTTTTCTACCTGTGCTTCTTGGCGAGTACGGAACTTTAATTTATCCAGTTTTGATACACCTTGCACAATTTCTGCGGTGCTTGTGCCAAACTCTGCGGCAAGCTGTTCTTCGGTGTAAGGTGTATCTTCAATTACATCGTGTAGAAGTGCCGCCATTACCGCTTCGTGATCGAGTTTCATCTCGGCGATAATACACGCCACAGCGACAGGGTGAGTAATGTAAGGTTCGCCACTTGAACGGAATTGCCCCTCGTGTGCATCACGAGCCACAACAAATGCCCGCTTCACAATATCAATTTGATCCGCAGGTAAATAACCTTGAATAATGGTATTAAGACTTTCAAATAACTGCACTTTACACCTCACACAACAAAAACTGAGATTTCGTAATGTATAACGAAAAATGGACAATGAAAAGGGCAAATTACCCTTTTGATTGTCCATTTTTAACAAAATTTGATCTAATTATGAATTTGCTTGCACATCAGCCAAGAATGAAATAGCTTCTTTCTCTGCCACTTCTTGCACGATTGCATCAAATTTCTCTTGTTGATCCATAATTTGATTATTAATCAAACCTTCTTCAATTTCACGCAATGCGATAACCGTTGGTTTATCGCCCTCTTCAGCCACAAGCGGCTCACGAGTGTGAAGTTGAAGCTGTCTTGCACGGCGTGCTGCCGTTAAAATCAAATCAAAGCGGTTACCAATTTTCTCTACTGCATCTTGAACGGTTACACGAGCCATTGTTTACTCCAAATTTTGCAAAATTCTGAACTTGTAAAAGGGTGAAGATTATACAGAAGTTGTATAAGGCTGGCAATGATAGAGAGGGAAATCTTTATAGAGATAATAGCTCTATTTGTAAATAATTTTGCTGTAGTTAAATTTTGTAAAAGATATAAACTCATATAGCCTATTTTATCTCTCCTCGCTGTTTTCTCATTTTAGTGTATCTTAGGTTATCGGTTTTCATTGGAACGAAAATTGTAGGAATATCATTGCTCCACTATTTTCCTCTATCAGATAATTGGAGAGAACCATATTTGTCATATCGAATCAAATAAAAGCCCCGATTATATTTCGGGGCTGTTAATCTAAAGAATAATTAGAACTTCGCTAAAAGCATTGCTTCTAATTTCTCTTGGTCAATCGCAAATTTACGGATACCTTCCGCTAATTTCTCAACTGCCATTGGATCTTGGTTATGTTCCCAATAGAATTCAGCTTCTGTCATTGGTGCTGGACGAGCTTTCACTTCACCTTTGTACTCTAACTTACGCACTAACGGTGCTTCGCTTTCTTGTAACTCTTTTAATAGTGCTGGTGCAATTGTCAAGCGGTCGCAACCTGCTAATTCTGTGATTTCACCTGCGTTACGGAAACTTGCTCCCATTACCACCGTGTTATAGCCGTGTTGTTTGTAGTAGTTATAGATTGAAGTCACTGAAACCACACCTGGATCTTCTGCTGGTGCATACTCTTTCTTATCAGAATTTGCTTTGTACCAGTCAAGAATACGACCTACGAATGGCGAAATTAAGTAAACGCCAGCTTCTGCACAAGCACGTGCTTGAGCCTGAGAGAATAATAGCGTTAAGTTACAGTTAATTCCTTCTTTTTCTAATTGCTCTGCCGCTTTGATACCCTGCCAAGTTGAAGCAATTTTAATTAAGATACGGTCGTTGCTGATCCCTGCTTCGTTATATAACGCAATCAGTTTGCGAGCTTTCGCGATAGTTTTTTCCGTATCGTAAGAGTAGCGAGCATCAACTTCTGTTGAAATACGACCTTTCACCACTTTTAAAATTTCTAAACCGATATTTACCGCTAATTTATCTTCTGCATCGATCAGTTGTTGTGCCTTATCATTGCTTTTAGCTTTTGCATAAGCAATCGCTTCATCAATTAATGGAGCATATTGAGGTAGTGCAGATGCACTTAAAACTAATGATGGGTTTGTTGTTGCATCTTCTGGTTGATACGCTTTGATTGCATCAATATCACCAGTATCCGCAACTACGACAGTCATTTGACGTAAAGCATCTAGTTGGTTCATAAAAAGTTCCTCTATAATATAAAAAACACCGCCTGTAATAATAACAGTAACTGCTTAAAGCACCTAGTATGAATTAAGTAACGAGATTATATTTTACAATATGTTAACTGGGTACTATTTCTTTTCATTCCAAGGTGCTACCCAAAACAAGCATAACATTCCTGGAATCGCTAAGAAAAAGCAGATCCAATAGAAATGGTAGAAGCCAACGCTCTCAGCTAATGCCCCAGATGTCGCACCAATCAATTTACTTGGAATCGCGGTTAAGCTGGTGAAAATCGCAAATTGTGTCGCTGTATAAAGTGGATTTGTTTCACGAGAAATATAGGCGACAAAACAGGCTGTGCCTAAGCCAATTCCGATATATTCACCAATAATAACCGCAGATAAAGCGAAGCGTTCGTAAGTACCGATTGTTTCAAACCTACCGTGACTTGCAAGCCACGCAAAGCCGAGTAACATTAGCATTTGGAACACACCGAAAATCCATAAAGAGCGATTTACGCCAATACGCAACATCAGCACGCCACCCACCATGCCCGCCACAATAGAAGCCCATAGTCCGTTGATTTTTACCGCTGTACCTAAATCGGTGCGGCTAAAGCCCATATCCAGAATAAAGGCACTTTGTAAGGTAGCCGCAAAGGAGTCGCCTAAGTTATAAAGCAATATAAAAGTGAGTGTGCCAACCGCCGGCCATAAACCTTTACGTTGAAAGAACTCTTTGAATGGAATAACAAAGGCTTCGTGGAAAGGAAGATTGCGGTTATCTTGTAAAATTGTTGGCTCTTTCGCTAAGAATAAACTCAGAATAATCCCAGGGATCATAAAGAGTGCGGTAAACAAAAAGACTGTTTCCCAAGGATAGTGGTCAGAAACAATCAACGCTAACCCACCTGGAATTAACCCAGCAATACGATAGCCGTTAATATGAATAGAGTTACCTAAACCCAGTTCTTCATCAGACAAAATTTCACGGCGATAAGCATCAACCACAATATCTTGTACCGCAGACACAAAGGCAACTGCAATGGCTAACATCATTACGGGTTTAATATCTTGTGCTGGATTGAAGAAGCCGAAGCAAGCAATTAACCCCAATAGAGCTATCTGCGTGAAAAACATCCAGCTACGGCGACGACCAAGGAAATTTGGGTAATAGCGGTCAAACAGTGGAGCAACTAAAAATTTCCAAGTGTAAGGCAAACCAACGATAGCAAAAAAACCAATGGTTTTTAAATCTACCTGTTCAGAGCGAAGCCACGCTGGAATTAATTGATAGATAAAATATAACGGCAAGCCAGATGTAAACCCTGTAAATACGCAGAGCAACATTTTGTAACTGAAAATTTGCCGCCAAAGAGAAACCTTTACTTGCTCGCTCATTTTTACCCCTTATACCCATTTGGATTATTTTTTTGCCAATTCCAAGTGTCTTTCATCATTTGCGTTAAATCGTATTGCGTTTTCCAACCTAGCTGTTCAAGAGCTTTTTGTGGATTAGAGTAACAGACCGCAATATCGCCAGGGCGACGTTCAACCAATTTATAAGGCACTTTAATGTCGTTTGCTTGTTCAAAGGCGTTCACCATATCTAACACAGAATAGCCAGTGCCTGTACCTAAATTATAGACGTGGAAACCTGCATCATCTTGATGTTTTTCCAACGCTTTTAAATGCCCAATTGCCAGATCAACAACGTGAATATAATCACGCACGCCAGTGCCGTCGTGGGTTTCATAATCACAACCAAACACAGACAGTTGTTGCAATTTGCCTACGGCAACTTGGCTGATATAAGGTAATAAGTTATTTGGAATACCGTTAGGATCTTCGCCAATCAGACCGCTTGCGTGAGCTCCAACAGGATTGAAGTAGCGTAGTACGACTGCACTAAATTGTGGGAAGGCTTTCGCTGTATCTTCTAGGATACGCTCTACCATATATTTTGATGTGCCATAAGGGTTGGTTGTTCCACCGACTTCACAAGCTTCCGTAATCGGAATTTCTTTCGGATCGCCATAAACCGTTGCTGATGAACTAAACACAATCGTATTGACATTGGCTTTTAACATCTCTTCAACCAACACAATGGAACCTGTCACATTGTTTTGGTAGTAACGCAACGGCTCTCGAACACTTTCGCCTACGGCTTTTAAGCCCGCGAAATGGATAACCGAATCAATCTGATTTTCTGCGAAAATGCGACGTAACATTTCACGATCTAAAATATCGCCTTGATAAAAGCGAACGGATTTTCCCGTAATCTGTTTAACTCGCTCTAAAGAGATTTCAGATGAATTAGATAAGTTATCTAACACCACAATCTCTTTGCCTTGATTTAATAATTCTACTACGGTATGTGAGCCGATATAGCCAGCTCCGCCTGTTACTAAAATTGCCATATGTTATCCTTGTTATGAATTTTTGTTGATTATATTCTAATATAGTACAAATTTTAATTAAAATTTAATGATTTACTGTTCTCAATTTTAATTTTTTAAATAAGAGCTTCTTTTGAATATTATCTAAAATTAAATATTCTCCAGGAGCCAGAGAACCTAGTTTGAAGTAACTGACTCCAACCCTAACTAATCTTAATGTTGGAAATCCGATATGAGCAGTCATTCTCCTTACTTGGCGATTTTTACCCTCAACAATTTTTAGTTCAATCCATGAGGTAGGAATATTTTTTCTTTCTCGAATTTTGGGGGCACTTTGCCATTTAAAATGAGGATCTGGGATAATTTTAACTTTAGCTGGCTTTGTTAAGCCATCCTTTAATATTACACCACTAGCTAATCTATTAAGATCTTCTGGTTGAGGAATGCCCTCAATCTGAACCCAATATGTTTTTTCTTTTTCAAACTTAGGGTTTGCTAAACGATGTTGAATTTGACCATTATTAGTCAGTAATAATAGACCTTCGCTATCTTTATCTAAACGTCCAATAGGATAGACATTTGGAATAGAAATAAATTCTTTCAGGGTTTTGCATGCCTGATTGTTAGTAAATTGAGATAGGACCCCGTAAGGTTTATTAACTAAAACAACTATTGTTTCATCAAAAGTCAGTTTTGCGTTATTAATACGTTGTACTGGTCTAATTAAGGCAGATTTGAGTTTAAACATAATGATTTTTAGAAAAGTTTTAGAGAAGTTGCTGGATTCTATTCATACTAAGCTATTAAAACAATAGAAAGCTGAGATCCAATTTTATCACTTGCGCCGACTAAACTGCTTCAGTAGAATGTCAATTATTATTCTTTTATTAATATCTAATGGGGTCATAACATGTTTGGAAAAGGTGGCTTGGGCGGCTTAATGAAACAAGCTCAGCAAATGCAAGAGCGTATGCAAAAAATGCAAGAAGAGATCGCACAATTAGAGGTAACTGGCGAATCAGGAGCTGGCTTGGTGAAGGTGACAATTAATGGGGCGCATAATTGTCGTCGTATCGAAATCGATCCATCGTTAATGGAAGATGATAAAGAAATGGCGGAAGATTTAGTTGCAGCTGCATTCAACGACGCAGTTCGCCGTGCTGATGAAATGCAAAAAGAGAAAATGGCAAGTGTTACTGCGGGTATGCAATTACCACCAGGAATGAAGTTCCCATTCTAATTATCTAGTTAATCACTTTAAAAGTAGGGGCAAATTGCCCTTGCTACTATTTATATCATATCACTTATGCAAAGTAGCCCTTTACTTGAAAATCTTATGGAAGCCCTGCGTGTATTGCCAGGGGTTGGTCCAAAATCTGCACAACGTATGGCGTATCATCTTTTACAGCGTAACCGCTCAGGCGGTGTGAATTTAGCTAAAGCATTGAGCGAAGCAATGACTCACATTGGACATTGCAAATCTTGCCGAACTTTTACTGAAGAAGATGAGTGTGCTATCTGCCAAAACTACCGCCGCCAAATCAGCGGACAACTTTGTGTGGTTGAAATGCCTGCAGATATTCAAGCGATTGAACAAACTGGGCAATTTTCAGGGCGTTATTTTGTATTAATGGGACATCTATCTCCTTTAGATGGAATAGGACCTTGCGAAATTGGTTTAGATTTATTACAAAAACGCTTAGAAGAAGAATCTTTTCAAGAAGTGATTCTGGCAACCAATCCAACGATTGAGGGGGATGCGACCGCAAATTATATCGCTGAGATGTGTTCTATTCACAATATTAAAGTTACTCGTATCGCGCACGGTATTCCTGTCGGAAGTGAATTAGAAATGGTTGACGGAACAAGCCTTTCTCATTCATTTGTCGGAAGACGGGATATTTCTTTATAAATAATTTCTTACTAGCCTATCAGGACGTTTTGCTGTAAACTACGCTCCCGTCCTGATGGTTTATTCCATTCCGAATTTCAACTCTATTTATCACATAAAAGGCAGACAAAATGGCAACGAATTATATTTTCGTGACGGGCGGCGTTGTTTCTTCTTTAGGGAAAGGCATTGCAGCGGCGTCGTTAGCATCAATTCTTGAAGCTCGTGGCTTAAATGTCACTATTATGAAGCTCGATCCTTATATCAATGTCGATCCAGGTACGATGAGTCCAACGCAACACGGTGAAGTATTCGTGACTCAAGATGGTGCAGAAACGGATTTAGACTTAGGTCACTATGAGCGTTTTATCCGTACCAAAATGACCAAAGCGAACAACTTTACAAGCGGTAGGATCTACTCAGAAGTTTTGCGTAAAGAGCGTCGTGGTGACTATTTAGGTGCAACGATCCAAGTTATTCCACATATTACGAACGAAATCAAAGTACGAGTGATTGAAGGTGGTAAAGGTCACGATGTTGCAATCGTTGAAGTGGGTGGCACTGTAGGCGATATTGAATCACTGCCGTTCTTAGAAGCATTACGTCAATTAGCCGTTGATGTGGGGCGTGAAAAAACATTGTTTATGCACTTAACCCTTGTGCCATATATCCCAACGGCAGGTGAAGTGAAAACTAAGCCAACACAGCACTCAGTGAAAGAGTTGCTCTCTATCGGTATTCAACCTGATGTGTTGATCTGCCGTTCGGATCGTATGATCCCAGCAAATGAACGTGCGAAAATCGCGTTATTCTGTAATGTGCCTGAGCGTGCGGTTATTTCTCTTAAAGATGTTGATTCCATCTACCGTATTCCAGCGTTATTAAAATCGCAAGGTTTAGACGATTTCGTTTGTGATCGCTTTCGCTTAACTTGCAAAGAAGCAGATTTATCTGAATGGGAACAAGTGCTGTACCAACAAGCAAACCCAACGGGTGAGGTGACTATCGGTATGGTCGGTAAATATGTTGAGTTACCGGATGCTTACAAATCGGTCAATGAAGCATTAAAACACGCAGGCTTGAAAAATCGTTTAACGGTAAACGTTAAATATATTGATTCACAGGATGTAGAAACCAAAGGCGTGGAAGTGTTACAAGGGGTTGATGCGATTTTAGTCCCTGGCGGTTTTGGCTATCGTGGTGTGGAAGGGAAAATCCGTACTGCACAGTATGCTCGTGAAAATAAAATTCCATACTTGGGTATTTGTTTAGGTATGCAGATTGCATTAATTGAATATGCTCGTAATGTTGCAGGTTTAACTCAAGCGAACTCATCAGAATTTGATAAACACTGTCCACAACCTGTCGTGGGTTTAATTACCGAATGGCAAGATGAATCAGGCAATGTTGAGACTCGCTCAGATGAATCAGATTTAGGTGGTACAATGCGTTTAGGCGCACAGCAATGCCACTTAATCGAAGGTACAAAAGCACGCGAAGTGTATGGGGCTGAAACGATCGTTGAACGCCACCGCCACCGCTATGAAGTAAACAATACATTACTTCCACAAATTGAAGCAGCAGGCTTGAAAGTGAGCGGTTTATCGGCAGATCGTAAATTAGTCGAAATTATTGAAGTACCAAACCACCCTTGGTTTATCGCAGCACAATTCCATCCTGAATTTACCTCAACTCCTCGTGATGGACATCCGTTATTTGAAGGATTTGTAAAAGCGGCAAAAGAGCATCAAGGTAAAAATGCTTAATGATTTTAGGGCATAGTAGACAAAATGGTTGCTATGCCCTTTTGTCTACTATGCCGCCAAATTCCCCTCTAAAAGTCATTTTTCTTTCAACTTTTAGAGGGAAAACAACAGCTAGTATAAAACCCTAGCCCTAATAGTTCCATCAATCTCTTTCAAGCGTTTTAATGCCTCGCCCGTTTGTTCTGTTTCAACGTCGATAACCACATAACCAATCGTCGGATCGGTTTGTAGATATTCTGCGGCAATATTCACATTCGCATCAACGAAGACTTTATTGATTTGATTTAAAATACCTGGGCGGTTTTCGTGGATATGCAGTAAACGTTTTGTGCCTTTATGTTCTGGCAAGGAAACTTCTGGGAAATTGACTGCAGATAATGTAGAACCATTATCGGAGTATTTCACAAATTTACTTGATACTTCAGTGCCAATATTTTCTTGTGCTTCTGATGTAGAACCACCAATGTGTGGAGTTAAGATCACATTATCAAATTCGCAAAGTGGCGACTCAAACGGATCGCTTGCAGAAGCTGGCTCTTCAGGGAAAACATCAAGGGCTGCACCACGCAGTTTGTCCGTTTTTAATACCTCAACTAGTGCATCAATATCTACCACCGTTCCTCGTGCCGCATTTACTAATACTGCACCTTCTTTCATCTGGGCTAAACGTTTTGCATCAATTAAATTTTTTGTTGAAGCATTCTCAGGAACGTGTAACGAAATCGCATCACAGGTTGAAAGCAGTTCTTCAAGGGTTGCGACTTGTTGAGCATTCCCAAGCGGTAGTTTATTTTCAATATCATAAAAATACACTTGCATACCGATAGACTCGGCAATAATGCTTAGTTGAGAACCGATATGCCCGTAGCCGATAATCCCTAGTTTCTTACCACGCACTTCATTTGAACCTGCGGCAGATTTATTCCAAATGCCACGATGCACTTCCGCATTTGCTTTTGGCACTTGACGCATTAACACAATGATTTCACCTAACACCAATTCGGCAACGGAGCGAGTATTTGAGAAAGGAGCATTAAAAACAGGGATCCCACGGCGCTTTGCTGCCTCTAAATCAACTTGATTGGTTCCGATACAATAACAGCCAATAGCGACCAATTTTTGAGCCTGTTGCAAGACTTCATCTGTTATAAAAGTACGCGAACGGATACCAACAAAATGTGCATCTTTAATCGCATCAATTAGCTCTTGACCATCAAGCGCTTTTTTATGGTATTCAATGTTGGTATAACCTGCATTCTTCAGGACATCAATCGCATTTTGATGAACGCCTTCCAGTAGCAAAAATTTAATTTTAGATTTATCTAAAGAAACTTTGGTTGTCATATTGCCTTCCTTATACAGAAGAGAGTTGAGTAGCACCCCCAACTCTCCGTAGTGATTTTTCTTATTCAATAATTTTCGCACCATCAGGCGTACCTACGATGGTCACATTCGCATAACGTTGTGCAAAAATACCATTGGTAACAACGCCTGCGATATTATTGATGGTATGTTCCATTTTTAACGGCTCAAAAATTTTGAAGTTATACACATCTAAAATCACATTGCCATTATCTGTCACAACCCCTTCACGATATTCAGGCGATCCCCCTAAGGCGACTAATTGACGAGCAACATAAGAACGAGCCATTGGGATCACCTCAACAGGCAGAGCGAAAGTAGAGCCTAACACATCTACTTGCTTACTTGCATCAACAATACAGATGAATTTTTTTGCAAGTGAACTCACAATTTTTTCACGCGTTAATGCCGCACCTCCGCCTTTAATCATATAACCTTGGGGGGTAATTTCATCAGCACCGTCAATATAGACATCAAGCTCAGTCACTTCATTGGCACTAAATACCTCAATACCCAATGCTCTTAAACGTTCTTCTGAAGCTTTTGAAGCTGCGACTGCCCCTTTGATTTTATCTGCCATTTCACCTAAGGCATCAATAAAACAGTTTACAGTTGAGCCACTTCCCACACCAACAATAGTGTCAGGTTTAACATATTGCAAAGCGGCACGCGCTGCAATTTTCTTCATTTCAAGTTGATCCATAGCGTTCCCCTTAAAGCAAACGTTTGCGTTATTATAATTTAAAAAAGATAAAGCGGTAAGATCCTTGCAAAATTTTGCAGAAATCTTACCGCTTGCGATTAGTTACGTTTCACTGCTTCTGCAATTTCTTGCGCACAGCTTTGTGCTAAAGCACCGTCTTCGCACTCTACCATCACACGAATTAACGGCTCGGTGCCCGATTTACGCAATAAGATACGACCTTTGCCTGCTAAACGTTGTTCAACATCTTTTGCAACAGCTTTAACTTCATCACTGTCTAATGGGTTTGCACCACCAGCAAAGCGAACATTGATTAACACTTGTGGGAAAAGTGGCACAGCTTTCGCTAGATCATTCAGGCTTAATTTATGTGATGCCATTGCAGCCAATACTTCAAGTGATGCGACAATGCCATCACCTGTGGTATTTTTGTCTAACACGATAATATGCCCTGAGTTTTCGCCGCCGAGTTTCCAGCCTTTTTCTTTTAAGACTTCAAGCACATAGCGGTCGCCCACATTTGCTCGTGCAAATGGAATTGCCAACTCTTTTAAGGCAAGCTCCAAGCTCATATTGCTCATTAATGTACCAACGACACCACCGTGTAATTTGCCTGAAGGCAATGCTTCACGTGCAATAATAAAGAGAATTTGGTCGCCATCAACCTTGTTACCTAAATGATCAACCATAATTAAGCGGTCGCCGTCGCCATCATAAGCCAAGCCGACATCTGCACCAGCTTCAACCACCACTTGTTGTAAAGCTTTAATATCCGTTGCACCGCATTTCTCATTGATATTCAAGCCATTCGGGTGTGTACCGATTTCGATCACTTCTGCCCCCAATTCACGCATAACACTTGGGGCAATGTGGTAAGTTGCACCATTCGCACAATCCACCACGATTTTATAGCCTTCAAGGCTTAAATGTGATGGGAAAGTGCTTTTACAAAATTCGATATAACGTCCTGCAGCATCATTAATACGACTTGCACGACCTAATTCTGCAGATTCGACACAGTCCATCGGTTGATCAAGCATTGCTTCAATCGCTTCTTCGACTTCATCTGGTAATTTTTCACCGATTGCAGAGAAAAATTTGATCCCATTATCATCATAAGGGTTGTGAGATGCTGAAATTACAATTCCTGCTTCTGCACGGAATGTACGAGTTAAGTAGGCAATCGCAGGGGTTGGCATCGGGCCTGTAAAGGCGGCAGATAAACCTGCTGCAGCCAAGCCAGCTTCGAGTGCAGACTCAAGCATATAACCTGAAATACGGGTATCTTTACCAATTAATACCTGTTTAGAGCCTTGAGTAGCAAGCACTTTACCTGCTGCCCACCCCAATTTCAATGCAAAATCAGGCGTAATCGGAAATTGCCCCACTTTGCCACGCACTCCATCGGTGCCAAAATATTTACGTTCTGCCATAAATAATTACCTTAAAAAATATTGATATGCTGGGCTATCATTAACATCTTGATAGCGGTAACCTAATCGGTCTAAATCTTGTTTAAACGCCTCTTTTTCACTGCTGTTCACAACAAATGCCGCCAAAATGTCACCATAATCTGCACCGTGAGCACGGTAGTGGAACAGCGAAATATCCCAATCAATTAACGTTTGCAAGAACTTCAACAACGCCCCTTTCTGCTCTGGGAACTCAAAACTGTATAATTCTTCTTGCTGAATAGAACTTGGGCGACCGCCGACCATATAACGAATGTGGGTTTTCGCGATGTCATCATCGGATAAATCGGTAACTGGATAGCCATTTTGTTGTAAATCTTTAATGATCTCTAATTTTTCAGCATTCCCACTAATACGCACGCCCACAAAGATACAGGCTTGCTGATCGTCTGCGTGACGATAGTTAAATTCTGTGACCGCACGATTACCAATAATTTGACAGAACTTGAGAAAAGCGCCTTTTTGTTCAGGAATAGAAACGGCTAAGAGTGCTTCGTGTTTTTCGCCGATTTCACAACGCTCTGACACATAACGTAGTGTGTGGAAGTTAAGGTTTGCCCCCGATAAAATACAGGCGAGATTTTTACCTTCAGGATTGTGTTGAGCGACATATTTTTTCAGTCCAGCTAAAGACAATGCCCCCGACGGCTCTGCTACCGCACGCACATTCTCAAACACATCTTTCAATGCCGCACAGATTTCATCGTTATCGACTAACACGACATCATCAACATACTTCTGACATAAACGGAATGTTTCATCGCCAACACGTTTAACCGCAACACCATCAGCAAATAAACCGACACGTTCTAAATCAACAGGTTGCCCTGCTTGCAAAGCATAAAATAGACAAGCGGAATCTTTAGACTCAACCCCAATTACTTTAATTTCAGGCATTAATTGCTTAATCAGCACGGCAATGCCCGCAATCAAACCACCGCCACCGACAGGCACAAAAATATAGTTCAGATCGGCATTTTGTTGCAATAATTCCATACCAATAGAGCCTTGTCCTGCAATCACTAACGGGTGATCGAACGGGTGAACAAAGGTCATATTCAGCTCTTGGGAAAGCTCAATCGCTTTGGCTTTGGCTTCATCAAAATTTGCCCCATAGAGCAACACTTCCCCACCAAAACCACGCACCGCATCGACTTTGATTGACGGCGTATTTTGTGGCATCACAATTAACGCTCGCAAACCGAGATGTTTTGCAGACAAAGCAACCCCTTGAGCGTGATTACCAGCAGAAGCCGCAATCACTCCTGCATTTTTCTGAGCTGGAGAGAGATTAGAAATCATCGCATAAGCCCCACGCAGTTTAAAACTATGCACTGGCTGGCGATCTTCACGTTTAATGGAAATATGATTACCCAAACGCTCTGAGAGCTTTTCCATTTTTTGCAATGGTGTAACTTGGGCAAGATCGTAGATTTTAGAACTTAAAATGGCACGGAGGTAATCCGTGCCTGATTGTAATGGGGTATCACTCATCGTTCAACCAACCTTTAATTAGTGATTGCAGCCGCAACCGCCGTGTCCGTGATGGTGGTGATGATCGTGACCACAGCAACCGTGATCTTCTTCATCGTGATCGTGACCACAGCAACCACCTTCTTGATGAACGTGACCGTGAGCAATTTCTTCTAATGTCGCTTCACGCGTTGCAACCACTTCCACAGAGAATAATAATTCTTGACCTGCTAACATATGGTTACCATCAACAACGACTTCGTCGCCATCAACTTCAGTGATCACCACAGGTAATGGACCTAAATCCGTATCTGCGATAAAACGCATACCCACTTCTAATTCATCAACGCCCATAAACACATCTTTTGGCACACGTTGCACCATATTTTCATTATATTCGCCGTACGCTTCTTCTGGTTTAACACGCACTTCAAAAGTATCGCCAACCGCTTTACCTTCTAACGCATTTTCTAAACCGATAACAAGATTGTTGTGACCGTGTAAATATTCTAATGGTTGCTCAACAGGTGCTTCATCTACTAATACGCCATCTTGAGTACGAACTTGGTATGCAATGCTAGGCACGACATTTTTAGTAATTTTCATTTAAGTATCCTTATTTTATTAGGTAAAAAATTCTAGGCATTGTAGCTTGTTATAGAGGATTTGCAAATGTTAGTAACAAAATGACCGCTTATTCTTACAAGCGGTCAAATTTTGCAATTAATCCACAATATCAGGCGTCACCGCATCAACCACATCAACAGCAGTTCCAACGACACCACTGACAACAGAAGTGACTAAACAACCACTTACCGAAGTACAAAGTAAGGTAAGACCGAGCAACTTAATCCACTTTTTCATTTTAATCCTTATCTTTCAAATTTCACCTGCCCCGAGGCAAAAGCAGAAATAGTGGCTTTGCCTGCTTCAAGTGGAATGTCCACATCTGCCTCTTTAGCATAACTTGCAGATCTTAATGCAACTGGACGGTTATAATGCTCTTGTCCGTTAGGGGTTTCTAACTGAACATTGCTGATAATATAACGTTTCGCATTTAGCCCTTTTTGAATAACTTCCGCTTTACGCTGAAATTGAGCAATAATGTCTAATGTCATTTCATCTTCAAGAGAAGCTAATTTTTCAGGCGATACACTAAAATGAATTTGCCCAATAGCCACGTCCTCGCCTAAATTCTCAAGCACCTTCGCCATCGCTTCAAAATTTTTACTTTTCAGTTGCAGACGACCTTCTGCAAACCAGCCTGTCACCTTACCTTTATTATCGTACTCTGGATAATTACTAATGCCATCTGCCGATAACTCAATGCTTTTATCTTGCTTCGCTAATTCGATCACTTGATTGAGATGGGCAGAAACTTGCTTTTTCAGTTCATTCAGGTTTTTACCTGACATTCTGCTATATACCTCAGCTTTCATCAGATCTTTATCCACCGCACGACTTACTTGCGTTGAAAACTGGAAAGTCGAGTTGGTATCAAAGGTATTTGGCTCTGCCGATACAGCCAATGAAGTAAATACAAGCGGTAAAATGGCTAAATATTTTTTCAATGTCATTCTCTATTCCTTTTATATCAGGGCGTAAAACACCACTTAGAACGTATTTCTCTAGATTAGTTCAATGTTTAAAATATGGGCAAGATCCTGTCGCACCTTATCTATCTGCCAAGTCACGTTATAGCCAGCCAAGTGCATACCATAAATTCGCTCACTTGGTTTACCTTGCTGATAGGCAGGTCGAGGGTCTTGTGCAACCACATCACATAAAAATTGCACAGGATCTTCAATACCAAATTTCGCAAAGTTCTGACAAGATTTGACCGCTTGTAATGCTTGCTCGGTCAAAAGCACTTGTAATTTCGCCTCAGGTTTATCTTGAGCAAACCCCGATAACGCATTCGGTTCACTATCAGCATAAGCAACGTAAGGTTTAATATCCAAAATAGGCGTGCCATCAACTAAATCAACACTGCCTAAATGTAAATAAACTTCGCCCTCTTTAACCTCAATACGATCTAATGCTACTTTCGACAAACCTAACGGATTTGGGCGATGTGTCGCACGGCTGGCAAATACACCGATACGTTCATTCCCCCCTAAACGAGGAGGGCGAACAGTAGCGTGCCATTCCCTTTCGGGAATTTGATGAAATTGAAAAATAAGCCAAAGATGACTAAATTGCTCAAGACCCCGTACTGCATCAGGTGTATTATAAGGTGGCAACAAACGCAAAATGCCTCGCCCTTCACGGACTAAATTAGGCTGACGAGGAACGGAAAATTTTTCCCCATAAGGTGTCTGTATCGTTCCAATAGGAGAAAGAGTTAAAGAGGACGGATTTGTCATAAAAAGGCAAATTTTCTGTTAAAAATCAAAACATATAAGAACATTTTGTAATAATATACACAGTTTTAAAAGAAAAACTTCATTAAAGTGACTAATTTATTGATATGAATAAAGGTTCTATGTTCTCTATTTGGTTTTCAACGGCTCGCCCAAAAACCTTACCGCTTGCATTAGCGTCTATTCTAATCGGCTCGGCTTTAGCGGCTTGGCAAGGAAAATTTGATTGGCTAACTACCTTACTTGCTTTTATCACAACGATTTTGTTACAAATTTTATCTAACTTTGCCAATGATTACGGCGATCACATCAAAGGTTCAGATACTTCAGAACGAATAGGGCCTTTACGTGCAATTCAACACGGGGCAATTACGGGTGAACAGCTTAAAAAGGCCTTAATCTTTGTTGCGATACTCTCTTTCATCTCAGGCTGTGGATTAATTGGTTATGCTTATCAAAGTTGGCAAGATCTTGTAGTTTTTGCACTACTTGGCATTTTAGCGATTGTTGCAGCAATCACCTACACCGTAGGAAAAAAACCGTATGGCTATTTAGGATTAGGCGATATTTCCGTACTCATTTTCTTTGGTTTTTTAGCCGTTTTAGGCACATTCTACTTGCAAGCCCATACTCTGCAGTTTGATCTATTACTCCCTGCTTTTGGCTGTGGTCTATTATCTGTAGCTGTATTAAATATCAATAACTTACGCGATATTGAGCAGGATAAACAAGCGGGTAAAAATACCCTCATTGTCCATATCGGTAGCCAGAATGGACGCCGTTACCATCTTCTTTTACTCAGCTTAGCTGTACTATCCTATCTTTTATTCACCCTAATGAATTTTGCTCATTGGTACAATTTCCTATACTTATTGGCAATCCCTTTGCTAGTCAAACACGGTTTATTTGTTTACCGACACAAACACCCAACAGAACTTCGCCCTATTCTTGGGCAAATGGCAGGATTGGCATTGATAACAAATTTGCTGTTTGGGTTGAGCATCATGTTATAAATATGGGATTAACTGGCTTACAGTTTATATATCTTTATAGCTTCTCCGCTTTCTCTGGCAACAACACAGGAATGCCATTTTCAATTGGGTAAGCGACATTCGCCGAACGGCTAATTAAACGGTTGTTTTCTTTATCCCACTCTAATTTTGTTTGAGTGATTGGGCAAGCGATAGTATTAAGCAGTTTTTCGTTCATTCTGTTTTCTCACTAATTCAAGGACGGGTTCTAATAAACAAGCGGTATCTTGTGCTGAAAATTTTGCAGAAACAGGCACATACCACCAATTTGGTTGAGCAAAACTACGGCATTTTACCGCATCTTTTTCGGTCATTAATAGCGGTAAGCCGTCTTTCTGTAAAGGTTCGATTATGTTTAACGCGTAAGGTTGATGATCAGCAAAGCCATAACTTTCTTTAAGTTGAATGCCAAGCTCTTGCAACATCATAAAAAAACGAGACGGATAGCCAATGCCTGCAAGGGCAATCGCCGACTGATGATAAAAATCGGTTATCGGTTTTTTCTCGCCTGTTTTTAAATTGATTACCCATTCAGGTTCTAACTGCATTAGATGTTCGCCTACTTGTGCAGATTTTCCGTTGCAAATCACCGCTTGCACTGATTTTAAACGGCTTGGAAGCTCTCTCAATCCACCTGCCGGCAAGACAAAACCGTTGCCAAAACGACGCTCGCCATCGACAACAACCCACTCCATATCTCGTTCAAGGGCGTAATGTTGTAAGCCATCATCAGTAATAATGAGATCCAACTCAAATTGGCTCAATAATAGTTCAATGCTTTGTCGGCGGTTCGGCGAAATGGCGACTGGAGCGAGTGTTCGTTGCGCAATGAGTACAGGCTCATCACCCATTAATTCGGGATTGCTATCGGCTGTGACTAACTGTGGATATTGCTTGTTTTTTCCACCATAACCACGGGAGATAACACCAACTTTCACGCCACTCTGTTGAAGCTGTTCTACCAACCACACGACCACAGGTGTTTTGCCGTTTCCGCCAACAGAAATATTTCCCACCACTAAGACTGGCACTGGCGAGCGGTAAGATGTTAGGATTTTTTTGCGGTATAACATCACTCGAATTTGGCTAATCAACCAAAAAAGCAGGGAGAGAGGGGCAAGTAGCCAAGTGACGAGGGATTTTGTTTGCCAGATGTTCATAGTTGTTATACGTAAAGTCATTTATATGTTTCTATGATGTACTGTCCATTCTATGGCATCAAATAAGTAATGTCTAAAAAATAAATTATTTTTGTAAGCATAGGGCGTGTTGATCTTTTAAGTACAAAAAACAAACGACATAGAAATTTGGTATAATTTAGTTCGCCAAAACCTAACCATCCCATACAAACTATGTCGCTTAGAACTATTTTAACAGATAATCTTTGGAAACGCCTAGCTTATTTACTCGACCGTACAGGACGTGTTTATAATAAACCTGAACATCGTAATACAGTGGAAGGGATTTTATATCGCATTCGTAAGGGATGCCCTTGGCGTGATTTACCTGCTGAATTTGGCTTGTGAAACACGATTTAGCGTCGGTTCAATCTTTGGTCTAAAAAGGGTGTTTGGCAAGAAGTGCTAAAATCATTTAGACAATATATTGATTCTGAATGGATTTTTATTGATAGCAGTGTCATCAAGGCTCACCAGCATTCAACAGGCACAAGCGGTCAAAATCTGCAAGCGATTGGTAAAAGTAGTTGATTCCAGCATAGCATGACTATAAAATAAATAATAATCATTATCAACTTATACATAACAACATGAACTCTTATAGACAACAAATCACCCAGCTTCTTGCTGAAAACCCGAATATGATTACCCTTGAAATTGCGGAAAAGTTAGATCTCCCAGAAGGGCAAGTGCTTTGCAATTTACCAAGTGAATTTGTCCGCTTGTTCTCTGCGGATAGAGCAGAAGAGATTCTACAAGCGATCAGTCAATGGGGAACATTTACAACTATCATCGAAAAAGAAGGTTCAATTTTTGAAATCAAAGACCGTTTTCCAAGCGGGATCTTTGCTCGAGGTTATTACAATTTGAATATGAAAGAGCAAGAAGGCGCGCTACACGGGCATTTAAAGCTTGATAATATTGCCCATATTGCCTTTGTTAGTTTGCCGTTTAGAGGGAAAGAAAGCTACAACATTGCTTTTATTGCACATAACGGGCAAACCATTTTCAAAGTGTATCTCGGTCGAGATGAGCAGCGACAACTCTTCCCAACACAAGTTGAAAAATTTAAGACATTTCAATAAAAAGGAGCGATAAATGTCAAATCGTCAAGAAGTATTACAAAACCGTTTAGGACCAGAAATTCAAGAATTTAAAGCAAAAATGAAAACATTGGTGCTTGCCACTGTGGATAAAGAGGGAACCCCTAATGTGAGTTATGCACCATTTGTGATCAATAATGGTGAATATCAAGTATTGATTTCCACCATTGCCCGCCACGCACGCAACCTACAGGAAGTGCCGAAAGTGTCGTTAATGTTGTTGGAAGATGAAAGTCAGAGCCGTGAAATTTTTGCTCGCCGCCGTTTGACCTTCGACGCAACCGCTCGCATTGTCGAACGCCACAGTGAAGAGTGGAATGATGGCATTGCCAAATTAAAAGCCCGTCACGGTGATTTAGTCGATGAGTTAGCAACCTTACAAGACTTCAAGCTGTTCTGCTTTAAACCACAACAAGGATTATTTGTAAAAGGGTTTGGTAAAGCGTTCCAAGTAAGTGCTGATGAATTAGTGAATTTTGTTCATCTTGATGAAGGGCATAATAAAGAAATCGGTCCGCACGAGAAAGAGGCATAAAACACAAGCGGTCAGTTACAGTAAATCCTTTACCATAACTGACCGCTTGTCTATTGATGGAAACTACTCAGCGTCTTCTTTCGCCCATTCTAATGAACGTTTCACCGCGCGTTTCCAACCTTTGTAGCGTTTTGCACGTTTTTCTTCATCGCTGTCAGGTGAGAAGGTTCTTTCGATTTCTGCTTTACCACGTAACTCTTCCAAGCTGCTCCAGAAACCTGTCGCCAAGCCTGCAAGGTAAGCGGCTCCAAGTGCGGTTACTTCTAGCACTCTCGGACGTTCTACTTTGGCATTGAGAATATCTGCTTGGAACTGCATTAAGAAGTTGTTCGCAACTGCACCGCCATCTACGCGTAAAGTTTCTAATTTCGCACCGCTATCCGCTTGCATTGCGTCTAACACTTCACGGGTTTGGTAAGCGATAGATTCTAATGTTGCACGCACAATGTGGTTACGGTTTGCACCACGAGATAAGCCCACGATAGCACCACGCGCATAAGGATCCCAATATGGCGCACCTAAGCCTGTAAACGCAGGAACAACATATACGCCATTTGTACTGCTTACTTTCGTTGCAAAGTACTCTGAGTCACGAGCGTCGTGGATAATTTTGAGTTCATCACGCAACCATTGAATTGAAGCACCAGCCATAAAGATTGAGCCTTCTAAGGCATAGCAAGGTTCACCTTTGGCGTTACACGCAATGGTGGTTAATAAGCCGTTTTTCGATTCAACCGCTTGATCGCCAGTGTTCATCAACATAAAGCAGCCTGTGCCGTAAGTATTTTTTGCTTGACCTGCTTCGACACAAAGATGTCCGTAAAGTGCCGCTTGTTGGTCACCAGCAATCCCTGCAACAGGAATACGCACGCCACCCATACCGCCAATGTTGGTTTGTCCGTAGATTTCAGATGAGTTTTTCACTTCAGGCAACATTTCGCGTGGAATATCTAATAATTCCAACATTTTGTCGTCCCACTGTTTGGTATGAATGTTGAATAACATCGTACGAGAAGCATTGGTGTAGTCAGTGACGTGGCTTCTTCCTTGAGTCAATTTCCATACTAACCAAGTATCGACCGTACCGAATAGTAATTCACCTTTTTTCGCACGTTCTCTTGCACCCTCTACGTTATCCAAAATCCATTTCACTTTTGTGCCTGAGAAGTACGGGTCAACCACTAAACCTGTTGTTTTACGAATATAGTCGGCGTGACCTTCTGCTTTTAATTTTTCACAGAAATCAGATGTACGGCGACATTGCCATACAATCGCATTGTAAATCGGTTTACCTGTTTCTTTTTCCCAAACAATCGTGGTTTCACGTTGGTTGGTAATACCAATAGCCGCAATTTGATCGGCTTTTACCCCAGCTTTTGCAACGACTTCGTTTAAAGTTGAACTTTGGCTTGCCCAAATTTCCATCGGGTTATGTTCAACCCAACCCGCTTGCGGATAAATTTGAGTAAATTCACGTTGAGCCACTTCAACGATATTTGCATTTTTGTCTAATAACACCGCACGAGAGCTTGTTGTACCTTGGTCTAAGGCAATGATGTATTCTTTAGTCATAGGATCACCTCTGAAAATTATTTACAGTTACACGGTAAATTTTTACCAATAAAACGAGTATAGATAAAGCCACCTAATAAAGACCAAAAATAGGTACTAGGAAATAAGGAATATCACGTCCGCCGGTGAGTGCTATATCGCCCCAACCAGCTAAGAATGCAAAGAGTTTTGAGCCAAAATCACGAGCAGGGTTCATCGCAAAGCCAGTTAATGGCCCCATTGCACCACCAATAGTCGCAATGAGTAAACCGATAAGTAAAGGAGCCATTGCACCTCTTGGTAAACCGTTACCATCATCCGTTAAAGCAAAAATTAATGCCATTAATACGGCGGTAATCACCACTTCAACAAAGAAGGCTTGTAATACGCTGATATGTGGATTAGGATAGGTCGAGAAAACACCTGCAAAGCCGACACCTTCACCACGCACAATATTTTGTGCCGCTTCACTGGCAGCAAAAAGATCTTTATATAAGAAGTACACTAATGCTGCTGCACAGAAAGCACCGAGCATTTGAGAAAGAATGTAAGGCAGAATCTTTTTGCCATCAAAACAAGCGAATTTCCATAACGCAATAGTAACAGCAGGGTTTAAGTGAGCACCAGATAACCCCGCAGAAGCATAAACAGCCATTGCGACCGCAAGTCCCCACACGATTGAAATTTCCCACAAGCCGAATGTGGCACCTGCAACCTGTGCTGCGGCTACACAACCTGCCCCAAAAAAGATAATCAAACCTGTACCAATAAATTCACCAATACAAGCAGCTTTTAATGATTTGTCCATAAATTTCCCCTAAGGAAATTAAATTAGAAAGCAAAAGCGTTTGAAAACGAAAGTTTTCAAGGGTGAGATATAAATAAAAGAACATTTTACGCAAACGATTAAATGAAAATTTGTGAAGTTGCTCACAATTTTTTTAAAAAAGAAAGTGATTTTTGTGAAATGTTAATATGTATCCCAAATACGTTACAAACTTTATAGCCGTTTTGTTAGATAAAAATAAGCATATTTCATTAATCTCAACTGTCGTTTCCAGCGAGTAGGCTGATGCAAAATACGAAACAACCACTCTAAACCTAAATTTTGCCAACATTTAGGAGCTCGCTTAACCTTACCGACAAAGACATCATAAGTGCCTCCTACCCCCATATATAGTGCATCAGGATAAAGTTGCTGAGCTTTTTGCATAAATTTTTCTTGTTTTGGCGAGCCCATCGCCACGGAAATAAATTTCGCACCACTCGCTTTTATTCTCTGGATAATTTCTTCTTCCTGCTCTTTAGCAAAATAACCATTTTGTGTTCCTACCACTTTTACTTGCCATTCCTGCAATTTCATTGCTGTTGCTTGTAAGGTATCCTCTGAGCTTCCGACTAAGAAAACAGGTAAACGGCATTCTCCCAACTCAGCCATCAACCTCTCCCACAAATCAGCGCCTGCAATGCGTTCAATTTTCGAATACTTCGGATATTTAGATCTGATAGTACAAACTACACTTATTCCATCGGCATATTTATATTCAGCCTCCTCTAATAGCCTTTTCATTTCATTATCTTCTTGATAAATCATAATTTTTTCAGCATTTATTGCTATCAATTTACCTGTTAGAAGAACTCCATTATTCAATAAATAGGCTACCAAAGTTTGCTGATTTTCAACGGCTAATAACTCAACTCCACCAACTGATACTTTATTCATACCACTCTCTCACCCTATTTATCAAATAGGCTACTATATAAGCAAATACAAAAATCACACTAAAGAAGCAGAACCGTGAAATAAAAGCATCTATGCCTTCTCGTATCAATACAATCAAATTGAACAAATTTGCCAAACAATAACTTTGAATAACTGCAGAATTTTTTCCATAGGCAAAAAAATTATCAAAGATACGTATTAAACCACCAACCACCGCCATTCCTATAGCAATCATTGGTATCCCCCCCATAATATAAAAAGAGCCTAATAACGTTGGCGACATAGCTAAACCAGAAAAGTTACCTAATACACTTTTCGTGAAATAGTTTGCTGTATTCCACACGATGTCTGGGCGTTCCTCCCATAATGATTGAGGAATATACACATAAAAATCACGCACGATAGGCATTAATCCTTGAAACTCAATCTCTGCATCCATTATTTTTGCTACATTTTCCCAAGGCGAAAAGGTATCACGTGTCAAATAAAGAAAAGTGTAAAATGCTTCCGAACCTTGTACATTAAGCCGATACCGCCATAATGCCAACAAAAACATTGCAATAACTGTCAAAAGCCCTGCCCTCACCAGCCATTTAAATGATAAAAACCTCCGCAAATACCCCAACAGCATAAACATAACAAAGGCTAATGCAAGGTTAGCTCGTGTGCCCCCAACAGCTAGGTAACTCAACACCCCAAATGTCATTCCAGCTACCAAAAATAGCCACCAACTTTCTTTAGTAGGCTTTAAGAAAAACCAAATTAACAAGGCGGGTAAAAAGAAATAAAAGAAACGTTTTAAAGCCACACCACTAACTTGAGCAGAAAAAATGTGGCTATATTTTTCTAATTTGAATAACAATAGCCCTTGATTTAACAACATAAATCCTAATAGGCTCAGTATTGCAATCATCATTAAAATCCAAGCGGTCAGATCAGCTAGCGATTTTACCTCCACCGCATACCTTGGTATTTGCTTATTTCTCCCTATGTAAAGATAACTTACGTAATAGATAAGATAGCCGCCTAAAGCTATTGCTAGTATGTTCCACAACATTGAGATGGCAGGAAGGCGATATTCAAATAGCTCTGCCATCGTCATCGAAAAAGGAAACCCACCGAAAAAGGTAATAAGATAGATGCCACTAAACAGCAAATGGAATGAAAAGCCTTGCTGGCGATAATCTCGTTGAATTATCCAAACCAACACACTTATAGCGATTACATAAAAAAGGATTAATCCCGCTAACATGATAATGTTCCTTAAACAAGGTGGGTAATTTTTACTGAAATTAGACCGCTTGTAAACCAAGAGAATGTAAACAGTTCAGCCACTCTTGTTTATAACTTAGGGGGAAAAAAGTAATTTTACTTTTATCAAGTAAAGCCAACTGGGATTTAACTCGTATAATCTCTGAATTACTGATTTCATCTGCGAAAAGAAAGCTAATTCCCTCCGCTTGTAAATCTTGTTGAAAAGGATTTGCTCTATGAATGGCTATCGGGATGTTCATCTGTATGAGTAAACACATCGTTCCGATCCCTTGCTGACGCTCAAAAGGAAAGTAACCAAGATCACATTGAGACAGTAGATCCAAATAAGACTCAAATTCTAATTTCTGAGTAAGAATGTTCACCTGCCCTTGTTGGAAGTCTTGTTCTGCTTGTTGGCGAACTTGAGCAATATATTTTGAATTACCTGCGGGATACCCCATCGGCACGACTATTCGTACATTTTCGCCAAATATCTCTCGAATTTGCTTTAATCCAAGTAAATGTTGATTGCTCGGATCGCCAGAATTTCCTAACAAAATTGTCCGTTGATATGAACATTTTTTAGTCGGAAAATTCGTAGGCATTCTAGTTGGGAAATAAAGCCGTTGATCAAGAGAGCTCTTACGTTTTAATTGTTGATAAGCGTGATTTAAATCTCCTAAAGTTCCCCACAAGCGTGCTATTTTACGTTGTGCAAGTCTTCGCAATGGATAAAACAATCTAAACTTTAAAGAAGAAGAGAGCTCATAAAGATCTGCTCCCCAAATATGCCAAACACAACGATTTGCTGGGACTAATCCTAACAAGATAGCTAACCACAACGATGCATTGAATTGCCCATGTAGCACAAACCAAGCGGTTGGTTCCTTTCTTGCAATTTTGATAACTTCTTGAGTGAGTAAATATTCATCTGGATATGAATTAATATCTAATAATGTAAAAGTTTCAGACAAATCACTACGACTAACAACATAAAAATGAAAAGCATTCGGTAGTTCATCCAATAATTCATTTTGGAAGAAATTTAGTATTGTGTGATTGTGATGGGGAATATTAGCCCCTAAAACATGGATTATATTTGCCATATTCCATCTATACCATATTAAAAAGAATAGTCTTGATGTGACATATAAATCACTATTTAAATGTTGCCAAGTGTTCCTATGATATTTAATCCTTTGACCCATGCTTTAATATTCATTTCACATTAATGACATTATCTATAATTTTTGGTAAATATATTGAGCAACAATAGAGAAATATACGTGAGATTTGAAAATTTTCCTGTAAAATTTTACCTCATAAGTTGAATAATTATAGCCAGCCATAATGTTAAATACAAAAGAAAAACAGAAAGAACCCATAGCGAAAAAGCCCTACTTTATCCCAACTTGCTTAAAACTAGCTCTCTTAGCCACTTGCTATGTTGGGATATACGGCATCTATTTAGATGGAAAAATTCGTTCTAAAATGGACGGACAAATTTGGCAATTGCCTGCCGAGGTCTATAGTCGTATCGAAAGTATTCGCCTTGATGACAATCTTACCCTTGAGCAAGTCAAACTCACCTTGTTAGACAATGGCTATCGTGAAGTTTCATTAATTGCAACACCAGGTGATTTCAAAATCGAAGGTGACAATCTTGTTTTGCTTCGCCGTGCTTTTCCTTTCCCTGAAAATCCTGAAGCTCAACGTGTGTTACGTTTACGTTTTGTCAGCGATAAACTCGCCCGTATTGAAGATTTAGTGCAACTTAAAGATGTCGAGGAATTTCGTCTTGACCCTAAAATGATTGCAATGTTGCATTCGGATAACGATGAAGAACGTCAAGCGTTACGTTTGCAGAATTATCCTCGTCTGCTTATTGATGCGTTGCTACTTACCGAAGATAAGCGTTTCTATCAACACGAAGGAATTAGTCCACTGGGGATTGCTCGAGCCTTTTTGACAAACTATCAAGCAGGCAGAACAGTGCAAGGGGGCAGTACTTTAACTCAGCAATTAGTTAAAAACCTCTTTCTAAGTAATGAAAAAACCTTAGTGCGTAAAGTAAATGAAGCGTTAATGTCGCTGATTTTAGATTTTCGTTACGATAAAAACCGCATTCTCGAAACCTATCTAAATGAAATTTATCTTGGTCAAAATGGTAGTTATCAAATTCACGGTTTTGCTCTGGCAAGTCAATTCTATTTTGGTCGTCCTATTCAAGAAATTAATCTAAATCAAATCGCTCTGCTAGTGGGAATGGTGAAAGGTCCGTCCCTCTATAATCCGTGGAAAAATCCAGAAGGGGCATTAGAACGCCGTAATGTTGTGTTGCGTGTATTGCTAGAACATAAGGTGATTAATCAAGAATTGTATAATTTACTTAGTAAACAACCGCTTGGCGTGAAAGAGAAAGGGAATATCTATCGTCAGCAACCTGCGTTTATGCACGCCTTAAATTTAGATATTAAAAGTCAGTTGGGTGAGAACAAATCTGCTCTGCTGTCAGGGGCAAAAATTTTCACGACTTTAGATAGAAAACAACAGCGTTCTGCGGAAATGGCGGTTATCAATGGGGTATCCGAATTAGAAAATAGCAGTAAGAAAATCAAAGAGTTGCAATCTGCTATTGTGGTGGCGGAATATAAAACGGGTAAAGTACGGGCGATTGTTGGGGGAGTTCAGACACAATATGCTGGTTTTAACCGTGCTATTCAAACCAAACGTCAAATCGGTTCATTGGTTAAACCGTCTATTTATGCCATTGCTTTGGCAAATCCGCAGTATTTCCGTCTTAACACGCCGATAGCTAACCAACCGATTACCATTACCGTTGGAAGTAATACTTGGACACCTCGTAACTATGATCGTCGTTTTAGCGGTTCTGTGATGTTAATGGACGCTTTAGTTCGTTCCCTTAACATTCCTACGGTAAACATTGGAATGAAACTTGGGCTGAAAAATGTGATTGCCAAGCAGAAAGAAATGGGCTGGGATAATGCCGAAATTCCGCCTTATCCTGCGACATTGCTCGGCTCTTATTCTATTTCACCTTATGATGTCACGAAGTCTTATCAGGTTATTGCAAATGCTGGCTTAAAAGTACCGCTTACAACAATTGAAGCGATCATATCCCCAACAGGTGAAATAATTTATCAGCCTGTTCTCACGCAGACAAGTAAACGCGTTTTGCCTGCAGAAGCCACAATTCAAACACTTTATGCAATGCAACAAGTGACGGAGCGAGGTACAGCTCGTAGCCTACAGGCAGATTTTGCACAACTGCATATCGCAGGCAAAACCGGCACCACCAACAATGCACGAGATACTTGGTTTGTCGGCATAGACGGTGAAAATGTCACGACCGTTTGGTTAGGTAAAGATAACAATAGCGATACCTATCTCACCAGTTCAAGCGGTGCGTTGCAAATATATAAAGAGTACCTTAAACGTGCCGAACCCTTGGTGTTCAAGCTACCAAGCATACCAACTATTCAATGGGTAGGTATCAACAGCTACGGCTCTTGGGACTGCTCCAGCCCTCGTCAAATTCCTGTTTGGAAAGATAAAGGACAACGCTATTGTACGGGTGGCGGTTCTATGGTTGAAGCAAAACCAAGTGTGTGGGACGCATTGTCACTAGGCAAAGACACGCCTCAAACCCAACCAAATAAAGCCGACGAAGCAGAAGGACAAGCTCCGATTGAGGAAGAACCATTAGAGGAATAGATTAAGAACGGCATAGTAGACAAAAATTACGGGCAAAGGGTCATTAATTTTCATCTACTCTGCCATATCTTTCAATTCTTACGCCTTTTCCGCCTCTAATCTTTCAAAAGAAAGCACTTTGCGTTCAACTCTGCGTAAGATTACGGTCATAATCCCTGTAATAACCAAATAAACCGCACCTGCTAAACCATAGATGGTTAATGCGTCATACTCAGTTCCATAAAGCTGGCGAGCATAGCCCATAATATCCATAATGGTAATGGTTGAAGCCAGTGATGTTCCTTTGAACACCAAGATAATCTCATTGCTGTAAGACGGTAATGCCCGTTTTAACGCATAAGGAACAAGGATTTTCAATGTCTGTAATCGACTTAATCCTAATGCCGCACAGGTTTCCCATTGCCCTTTTGGTATCGCTTTGACTGCACCGTGAAATAGTAAGGTGGTATAAGCGGCACTATTTAAAGCAAGGGTTAGCATTGCACAGAACCACGCATCCGATAACAAAGACCAAAATGGACTTGCGACAATCCAAGGAAACTGCCCAGGACCTGCATAAATCAAGAAAAACTGTACTAACAATGGCGTTCCAGTAAATAGGGTTAAAAAGCCATTTACTATTCCTTTTACTAGACGATTTTCCATTGAAAGTAAAAACGTCATTCCAACAGCAAGAAAAAATGCCACGATTAAAGAAACAAACGTCAGCAATAAACTAGTCGGGATACCTTGAACTATCACCATAAAGTATTCTTGCAACATTATTTACCCCCTCTTTCAAAATGAGTGAAGCGTAGCTCTAATTTACGAATAATTACTTGGCTGACTAATGTTACACCAAGGTAAATTAATGCTGCTGTACCGTACCAAGTAAATGGCTGATGGGTACTGGTGTTAATTAACTCCGTTTGTCGCATAATATCGTGTACACCGATTAAAGAAACCAAAGCGGTATCTTTTAATAACACTAACCACTGATTGCTTAACCCTGGTAAGGCGTGTCGCCAAACCTGTGGCATCACAATGTTTACAAAAGTATAGCCACGACTTAATCCAAGAGCTGCCCCAGACTCCCACTGCCCAAGCGGAATAGCTTGAATAGCTCCACGCAATGATTGAGAAGCGTAGGAAGCAAAAATAATAGATAGTGCCACGACACCACAGCCAAATGCACCGAGTTCGACATATTCCCCTGTGATCATTTCAAGCACTTCAGGCGCACCAAAATAGATTAAAAAGACCACTAAAATTTCAGGCAAACCACGCAATAACGCAACAACAACTGTGGTTGGTTTACGCACCATTGTCCATTTATGCGTTTCAAGCACCACAAAAAGAATGGACAATAGTAACCCGAGCAATAAAGAGCAAACTGCCAACCCTAAGGTCATTAGGGCTGCAGAATACAATAGAGGAAGATAATCCAAAAACATAATGATTATTTAGTCATCCATTTATCATAAATTTTTTGGTACTCACCGCTTGCTTTAATCGCTGCGATACCTTTGTTTAATTTTTCAACTAACTCAGTGTTAGATTTTTTCACTGCAATGCCTAAGCCATTGTTGAAATAACGTTTATCTGTCACTTTCTCGCCAACAAATTGTGCTTCAGGGATTTTGCCTAACATATCTCTTAACACATCAGTGTCACCAAAGATTAAATCAATACGACCATTTTTTAAGTCTAAGATTGCATCCTGTAAACTCGCATAAGATTTTGCTTGATATTGTTTAGCTTCTGCCGTTGCGTATTGTTGGTAAGTTGTACCATTTTGTACACCTACTGTTTTAGCAGATGCTAAATCTTTACCTTGTAAAGCAATATAGCTTGCTGAACTTTCGTAGTATGGTGCTGAGAAAGCCACTTGTTTTGCACGAGCTTCTGTAATATCAATCGCAGAAATTGCCGCATCAAAACCGCCACGACCTTTAATTAAGCTAGGGATTAACGAATCAAACGATTGAGATTTAAATTCACAAGTCGCTTGGACTTCTTTACAGATTGCATTGGCAATATCCACATCAAAACCAACGATTTCACCTTTCTCATTAGTTTGCTCAAATGGCGGATAGCTTGGCTCCATTGCAAAAGTAATTTTATCATTCGCATAAGCTGAAACTGCAGTTGCGGCTAAAACGGTTGCTAAAAGTAATTTTTTCATAGTAACTCCTATTAATTGTATGATGTTGTGATTAATCTGAATGTGAAAGATATTGAGCAAATTGCGTTGTTTTTGGTTGTTCAAAACAGCTTGCATCGCCCATTTCAATAATTTTGCCTTGTTCCATATACACCACTTTAGTGGCAACTTTACGAGCAACAGAAACTTCGTGTGTCACAATCACTTGGGTGATCCCTGTTTGTTGTAACTCTTTAATAATATCAACCACTTGAGCGGTAATTTCAGGGTCTAAGGCCGCCGTTGGTTCATCAAAAAGCAATACTTCCGGTTGCATCATTAAAGCCCTTGCAATCGCCACACGTTGCTGCTGACCGCCTGAAAGCTGTAACGGAAAACGCTCTGCAAATGCAGTAAGTTGCAAACGTGCTAACAAACCTTTGGCTCTTTCTACCGCTTGCTCTTTCGTTAAACCTAATACTTTCATTGGTGCTTCAATCAAGTTTTGCATTACTGTTAGATGTGGCCATAAATGATATTGCTGGAACACCATTCCCACTTCTTTACGTAATAATGCAACCTGTTTCGCATTGGTTTTAGCGGTCAGATCAAACTTATGATTTGTAATCTCAAGCTGACCTGATTGCGGTACTTCCATTAAATTTAAAGTACGGATTAAAGTACTTTTCCCTGCTCCACTAGGTCCGAGTAACACAACGGTATCGCCTTTTTCAATGTTTAAATTAATATCAAACAAGGCTTGGCTCGAACCGTAAAAGAAATTGACATTACTAATGCGAATTGCCATTAACTACTTCCTATCAAAGTTTTAAAACTGAATAGATATTAAATTTTATTGCATAACTATGCAAGTGATTTTTGTAAATTTGAGGTAAAAATTTTGATGAAAAAATTAAAATACATATCTGTAATTGTAGGTTATAATAATCACACTGTATAAAATCACATAAAGAGGCGGAGATGGATTTTTCTTTATTACTTGACGGCTTAAACGATAAACAACGAGAAGCGGTAGCAGCCCCTATTGGCAACTATTTAGTGTTAGCAGGTGCAGGTAGTGGGAAAACCCGTGTGCTTACCCACCGTATTGCGTGGTTAATTGGCGTTGAAAATATCGCTGAGTCCAATATTCTTGCTGTGACCTTCACCAATAAAGCCGCAGCGGAAATGCGTCATCGTATTGAATATACCCTATCGCAATCTAGCGACCACCGCTTATTCGGTATGTGGGTCGGTACATTCCATAGCATTGCTAACCGCTTACTTCGCTCTCATTATCTTGATGCCAATCTGCCGCAAGATTTTCAGATTATGGATACGGAAGATCAGCAACGTTTGATTAAACGCTTACTCAAATTGCATAATTTAGATGAAAAGCAGTTTCCACCGAAACAAGTGGCGTGGTTTATCAATGCTCAAAAAGATCAGGGGCTAAGAGCAAAAGATCTCAAACAATCTCACGATGATCCCCATTCACAACAGCTCGTTAAATTCTATCAAATCTATCAAGAGGCTTGTGATCGTGCAGGGTTGTTGGACTTTGCAGAACTCTTAATCCGTGCTTATGAATTATTCAAATATAACCCATTGATTTTACAACGTTATCAGCAACGTTTTCAGCATATTCTGATCGATGAATTTCAGGATACCAATAACATTCAATACGATCTTATTCATTTATTGGCAGGAAAAACGGGCAAAGTAATGATTGTGGGCGATGACGACCAATCTATTTACGGCTGGCGTGGTGCTCAAGTGGAAAACATTCAACGCTTCTTGAATGATTATGACAACGCACAAACTATTCGCCTTGAACAAAATTACCGCTCCACAGGACATATTTTAAATTCGGCAAATGCGTTAATTGCAAACAATGACAACCGCTTAGGGAAAAATCTTTGGACAGATAAAGGCGACGGTGATCCCGTTGATATTTATTGTGCATTCAATGAATTAGATGAAGCTCGCTTTGTCGCTTCACAGATTAAGCAATGGAAAGAAGATGAAGGTGATTTTAATCAATGTGCTGTGCTTTATCGTGGCAATGCCCAGTCCCGTGTTATTGAAGAAGCCTTAATTCAAGCCAACATTCCTTACCGAATTTATGGCGGAATGCGGTTCTTTGAACGCCAAGAGATCAAAGATGCCCTAGCCTATTTACGTTTAATCGCTAACCGCCAAGATGATGCTGCCTTTGAACGTGTGGTCAATACACCGCCAAGAGCAATAGGGGATCGCACCTTAGATATTTTGCGTCAGCTTACTCGAACTCGCCAAATCACCTTGTGGCAAGCAATCCAAGTGGCTGTTCAAGAAGAACATCTCTCAGGGCGTTCTGCCTCAGCCCTGCTTCGCTTTGTCGAACTGATTAACGCACTTGAACAAGAAACCGAAGAAATGCCACTGTTTGAACAGACGGATTTTGTGATTAAAAAATCTGGGCTTTATGAAATGTATAAGCAAGAAAAAGGGGAAAAAGGCGAAGTTCGTATTGAGAACTTAGAGGAGTTAGTGACTGCAACACGCCAATTTGTAAAACCAGATGAAGCAGAAGAGATGACCGATCTCACCGCTTTCTTAACTCATGCCTCCCTTGAAGCTGGCGAAACACAGGCTTCACTACATCAAGATTATGTGGAATTAATGACATTACATTCAGCCAAAGGCTTAGAATTTCCACGGGTGTTTATCGTTGGGGTTGAAGAAGGAATTTTCCCAAGCGGAATGAGCTTCGACGAAGGTCGCTTGCAAGAAGAACGTCGCTTGGCTTATGTCGGTATTACACGAGCGAAGAAAAAACTCACGATCAGCTATGCCGAAAGTCGCCGCTTGTACGGCAAAGAAGAACGCCATTTACCGTCACGTTTTATTGGCGAGCTGCCTGAAGAGCATATCCGAGAAGTCCGCCTGCGTGGAAGTATCAATCGCCCTGCTACTTTTGCAAAACCACAAGCTAATCCGACCGCTCGTTTACAAGAAGATAGTGGTTGGAAAATGGGACAGAAAGTTCGCCACGAGAAATTTGGGCAAGGAACAGTCATCAATGTAGAAGGCAGCGGTGATCATACTCGCCTGCAAATTGCCTTTGTACAACAAGGGATTAAGTGGTTAATTGCCAAAGTGGCGAAGTTGGAAAAGATGTAAAAAATCCCCAACCAAATGGCTGGGGATTTTTTACTTTAATCGTAAATTACTCAGAAACTACGTTGATAGTTACTACTGCATTTACTTCAGCGTGTAAGTGTAATTTCACTTCGTGTTCGCCGATAGTACGTAATGCACCTTCTGGTAAACGAACTTCTGATTTAGTTACTGCTACGCCTGCTGCTGATACTGCTTCAGCGATATCACGCGCACCAACAGAACCGAATAAACGACCGTCATCACCTGCTTTAGAAGTGATTACGATTGCTGCTAAGTTAGCGATTGCTGCTGCACGAGCTTGTGCTGCAGATAATGCTTCTGCTGCTTTCGCTTCTAATTCTGCACGGCGTGCTTCAAAGTGAGCAATGTTTGCTGCAGTTGCCATAACTGCTTTACCTTGTGGGATTAAGTAGTTACGAGCAAAACCTGCTTTAACAGTTACTTGGTCACCAACGGTACCAAGTTGAGCAACTTTGTCTAATAAAATAACTTGCATTGTACTCTTCCTCTCTTATTACTGATGGTTGTCAGTGTATGGAAGTAACGCAAGGTAGCGAGCGCGTTTGATTGCACGAGCTAATTGACGTTGATACTTCGCACGAGTACCTGTGATACGGCTTGGAACAATTTTGCCGCTTTCTGAAATATAGTTCTTTAATGTAGCGATATCTTTGTAATCGATTTCAACAACATTTTCCGCTGTGAAACGGCAGAACTTACGACGACGGAAATAACGTGCCATTTTGGCTTCTCCTAATCTATAAATTCAATCTGTTCGGTGTGTAAGACTAACTGATTTAAATCATTGTAGTCTTTGTGAGTATGGATAAATCCTTTTACTCGAACTTTTCCACCGACCTTCATTTGTTGGGTTATTAAACTAAATTGATTGCCTGCCAAAATCACTTGGATTTTGCACCACGCTTGGCGTTCTAAATTGACTTCTTTTTGCACTGAACGATGTTCTAGGTAAAAAGAGTAAGTTGGAATACCTATCGGGCTTAGGCTTTGTTTAATCGTTGTTGCGATAGTGCCACTTAAGATTAAACAGTTATCAATAGACGAATTACTCGTCTGCATCCTCAGCTTCAACTTCTTCTACTAAAGCTTCTGGAGCTTTACGCTCATCTTTTGCTTTAAGCATTGGTGATGCTTCTGTTACCGCTGCTTTAGTGTGTAACACTAAGCTACGAAGAACTGCATCGTTGTAACGGAAGTTAGTTTCTAACTCATCGATTACGTTTTGTGGAGCTTCTACATTCATTAACACATAGTGTGCTTTGTGAAGTTTGTTGATTGGGTATGCTAATTGACGACGACCCCAATCTTCTAAGCGATGAACTTGACCGCCTGCTTCTTTAACAGAAGCGGTATAACGCTCGATCATACCAGGTACTTGTTCGCTTTGGTCCGGGTGAACCATAAAAACGATTTCGTAGTGACGCATTGTCGATCCTTACGGGTTAACAGCCTCCAAGGTTGCCAGTCACCAGCGTTGGAAGCAAGGATTAAAAACAGGTGTGACTGAACCCGTGCATTATACGGATAAATAAAATTCGTACAAGTAAAAGTTAATCTGCATAGCAAAATTAGGCATAAATCTATCTGCTTATGGTGGTTTTTAGCATTAGATATTAAAAAATTTTTATCCTTTTTTAGCATGGTAAAAACAGAATAAAAAACTAATTTATCTAAAATATAAGAATAATGCTCTTGTTATAGTGCTTTAATTGGCGTTTATGAGTGGTTGTATAGATTTTAATACTAAAAATATGGTTGTTTTATTGGTTTTGGCGTGTTAATTTACACTCTCTTTTTTTCGGAAACCTTTGGATTTTTGACAATGACAACTCATACTCTAAGAAATAATCCACGCAAAGTGGCGATTGCAGCAATGATCGGGACTGCAATTGAATTTTTTGACTACTACATTTATGCGGCAGCAGCTGTATTAGTATTTAACACCCAATTCTTTAACAGCGATGACCCTGTTTCAAATGAATTACTTTCCCTTTCTACATTAGCACTAGCATTCTTCGCTCGCCCAATCGGTTCGGCACTTTTCGGACATTTTGGGGACAAAATCGGACGTAAGAAAACCCTTGTTGCTTCATTATTATTAATGGGCGGTTCAACGGTTACTATCGGCTTATTACCAAACTATGAAAGCATTGGTATCTGGGCAACTATTTTGCTCTGCTTATGTCGTATCGGACAAGGTATCGGCTTAGGTGGCGAATGGGGAGGTGCAGCATTAGTTGCAACAGAAAATGCACCAGACGGTAAACGTGCTTGGTACGGTACATTCCCTCAATTAGGTGCACCAATCGGCTTATTCTTAGCGAACTCATCATTCTTCTTAGTCAGCTACATTTTCGGTGCTGAAGCCTTAGTAGAATGGGCGTGGCGTATTCCGTTTGTTTCATCTATCGTACTTGTTGCCGTAGGTTTATATGTACGTCTTAGCTTACACGAAAGCCACGTTTTTAGAGAAGCTGAAGCTCAAGGCAAAAAACACGCAGCACCTGTAAGCGAAGTATTTAAACATCACTTAAAACCATTGGTTATTGGTACATTCATTATGACCGCAACCTACGTGTTGTTCTACATTATGACTGCCTTTGCTCAAATTTACTCAAAAAGTGCACCAACGCTATCACCAGCAGGACACCAAATGGGCCTAGGTATTCCAGCTAACACATTTACAGGATTACTCTTATTAAGTGCAATTGTATTTGGTATCTTCGTTAGCCTGTCAGGGATTTTTGCTGACAAAATCGGTCGCCGTAAATGGTTAATCTATGTGACAACAGGTATCGGCATTTTCGGTTTATTAATGCCTTTCTTCTTAGGAAACGGTACACCAATGAGTGTATTTGCATTCTTAGTAGTTGGTATGATTTTTATGGGAATGACCTTTGGTCCAATGGCGGCATTATTACCAGAATTATTTCCAACAGAAGTACGTTATTCCGGTGCATCACTTGCCTATAACTTAGCATCTATTGTAGGTGCAACCATTGCCGCAACTTTCGCAATTAAAATTAATGCGGCTTATGGCTTAATCGGTGTGGGGATCTACCTTGCAATTAACGCAGTTATCACATTGATTGCACTCTTTGCGTCAAAAGAAACGAAGAATTTGGATTTGACTGAAGTGTAAATGCTACGAATTGTAAGTTCATTTTTAAGTTTGAAAAATAGTATCAAAAAAGTGGCTTAATCTAAACCACAACCTATTCAACTTCTCAATTTCAGGCTGATATTCCACCATTTTGGCAACACAAGCGGTGGGATCAAAGCCTGATTTGGCAAAATAACGTGCTAAGAAAAACGCCTTTTGTTCCGCAGACAAAGGATTGTTATGAAAAAGCAACGCTAATTCCAAGGCAGGATCGGAGATCGCTGCATATTCCCAATCAATCAAAAAGAGTTTTTCATCTTGTTCGACTAAATTTGCAAGATGAATGTCGTGATGGCAAATGGCTTGTTGATAGGGGCTAATTTGCTGAAAAGGGGGCGTGAAATTGAGGCTGTTTTGCGTTTCAAGCGGTAAGTTTTGCCATAAGAATTGGCAACGTTCGGCAAGATTTAAGGTTGTCAATTTTGTCGTGGAACGCACCGCTTGCCAATCAAAGAGATGTAAACAGGCTAGTTGGTCAGCTAATTTTTCGAGTAACGGTTGGCTAAAATGGCTGGGGGTTTGCCCATCAAGCCACGCTAACAAAGCAGAGGTTTTGTTAGCATAAATAACCTTAGGGGCGAAACCGAGTGGCTCAATTAGTCGTAAAAAAGCGACTTCTTGTTGGTAATCAATGCCATAATCGGTGGCTCGTTGCGTTTGAGAACGTAAAATATAACGTTCGCCATTGGCTAATTCGACCAAATGACTACAAGCGGTCAGCCCTGCTAATTTTGTGATAGAACTGACCGCTTGTTGTTGCTGTTGTTCAAGCCATTGAAGTGCCATTATCGTTGAAAACGTAAGTAAAAACGGTAGTTTGCACTTTCAGGGGTTGGTTTGTCTAAAGCAACCCTTTGGCGTTGTTTAGCTTCAAGGAACAAATGTTGCCAAGACGATGTTTCTTCACCGTTCAAGGTTTGCGTCACGCCCGTTTTGTCGTACCAAAACAGCTTATAGCTTAACTGCAAGGGTTGTTCACTTTTATTGAACACCGCAAGTTCATCTGATTTTGCGACAACCTCCGTGATCTCTGCGACATTGGCTTCGATATTAACAATCGGCGTTGTGCCTGATGGCAGATAGCTCGGCGGATTTGATCCACAAGCGGTCAGAAATACGCTCAACAGTGCAACAAGAGAAAAAGCGTGTTTCATCTTATTTCGCCAACATTTTACCTAACGGCTCACCGCCAACAAGGTGCATATGGATATGGAACACTTCTTGTCCTCCGTGTTTATTACAGTTCATAATCAAGCGATAGCCGTCTTCCGCAATGCCTTCTTCTTTAGCGATTTTCGCAGCAACGGTAAATAAACGACCAAGTGCTTGTTCATCTTCTGTAGTAACGTGATTAACCGTTGGAATAAATTTGTTTGGAATAATTAAAATGTGGGTTTTCGCCTGTGGAGCAATATCACGGAATGCGGTGACAAGCTCGTCTTGATACACGATTGCCGCAGGGATTTCTTTACGGATAATTTTGCTGAAAATGGTTTCTTCGTAGTTGGTTAGCATAATGTTTCCTTATATCAGTGTTGTAAGTGGTAGGATTGTCTAACTTTTTTGAGCAATTTGCAAAAATTTCTGCAAATTTGACCGCTTATATTTCATTTAGAGGCTGTATTAGATTAGCAAGTATGTTAGTCTATAAAAATGAAAATAACTAATTGTAAATTAAAGAAATCTACACAAAAAAGCTCCTTGAATTTTTTGTATTAGAAGTCACAGCTCGTTCGAAAATAAACATTAGCAACAATTTTGTCTACTATGCCCCTTTTTATGCCTTAAATAATAGAAATAGTATTTTCTATCTCTTGTAAAGTCCAATCATTCAGATTCTTCAATGTAATACAGGGCAAGATCGCATCTTTCTCAAATTTATGATCTAATACACCTTAATTATCCATATCAAATCAGGTTGTAAAATGAGCGTTTTTCGTTTTTTTGAAAATTTATCCGACCCACGAGCCTATAATCAAAAACACCACTTTTTAGACATCGTTTTTCTCGTCGTCAGTGCCGTGATTTCGGGGGCAAACAGCTGGACTGAAATCAAACTTTTTGGCGAATTACATTTGGATTGGTTGCGAAAATATCGTCCTTTTGAGTGTGGCATTCCTGTCGATGATACTATCGCTCGTGTAATAAAACGCATTGAGCCACAAGCGTTTAATGAGGTTTTTCTTAATTTTATCAATGAGATACGCACACAACAAGGACGTGAGGTGATTGCGATTGATGGCAAGACACTTCGTCATAGTTTCAATCCGGAAACCCAAAGTGCTTTGCACAGTGTGACGGTGTGGAGCCAGTCTCGTGGTTTGATTTTATCGCAGAAAAAATCCTCGGGTAAGCAAAATGAGCAGCAGGCAGTGATGGAAATTATCGATAGTTTTTGCTTAAAAAATGCCGTTATAACGGTGGATGCGATGAATACACAGAAGAAAATTGCCGAGAAAATCATCGAAAAGAAAGGGGATTATGTGATGCCGTTGAAGAAAAATCACCGTCAATTTCAGTCGGAAGTGGAGGTGTATTTTCACAAAATCAGCCGAGATTGCCCTGAAATGCTTGAGACGTATGAGGAGGTAAATGCGGAACGTAGTCGAATTGATGAGCGTTACTACCGTAAGCTGAAAGTGAGTGATTGGCTGAGCAAAGCGGAGGAATGGAAGGGGATAAAATCGGTGTTGGAGGTGTGTCGCAAGCGGTCAGATAATGGCAAAGAATCACAAGAAAAAGTCTTTTATATCAGTAGTTTGGATGTTGATATTCAAATATTGGCGAAGTGCGTGCGAGGGCATTGGGAAGTGGAAAACAAAGCCCATTGGGTGCTAGATGTGGTCTATAAAGAAGACGAATGTGCTGTGACCGATGAATGGGGTGCGGAAAATCTGGCAATTTTGCGTCGATTAGCGTTGAACTTGGCTCGATTACACCCGAAAAAGCAGAGTATGAAAGGGAAATTGACCGCTGCTGGTTGGTCAGATGAATTTCGAGATGAGCTGTTGCTCGGTGTGTAGGTTGAAAAATGGACAACATATGCGGTTGCCCTGGTTAATTGAACTGAATCTAAGGTAACTAAGTGAGCCTGTTGATAATTTTCTAATTCAATGGATTCGCCTGTGTTGAGGTCTTTAATCACGAGTTTATTACCTTGAATTTTTACCTCTAAATTTTGAACTAGCTCTCCTGCCGAATTGATAAAAGTATAGTTCTCGTTTTCTAAAAGTGTGATTTTGGTTAATTTATTGACAATGATTTTGTTGATTTTCATAGTAACCTCAGGAGAAAGATAAGTTATGATATTTGAATTACAAATTAACACTACATAAAAAGAAAGGTGGGTTTGTCAGTGGTTTGATATAGCTCTTTTAAAGAACCATACTTTTATTTTTTAGCGTTAGAGAAAGAGAAATACTCTTTACAACAAACTTCAAAAACTACTAAAAAAAATTTAAAAAATTATTCCTACTCTAAAAAAATAAAAGTCAACCGCCTTGAAAAAAATTTTTTAGCCAAAATTTTTGTGAAATATGTTTGTGGTATTTGAGGAAATGTTAAGAGGTGAACGAAATAATCGCGTTATTTTTCGTGATATGGTCATTTGCATGACAACGGGCACATTACGAGTGCCCGAAAATAATTGCAGGAACGCCACGCTTGGCGTTCATAGAAACATTAATTTTACCGCTTGAGTTAGGTTGTTTTGCTAATAATAAGAATGTTCACCGTGTTGATGTTCAGTCACATCTTTCACGCCAACTAATTCTTCTGGGAAAAGAGCAAGCAACTGTTTTTCAATGCCTTCTTTTAAGGTAACGTCTACCATTGAACAGCCGTTACAACCACCACCAAATTGTAATACCGCATATTTATCTTCAGTGACTTCAATTAAGGTTACACGTCCGCCGTGGCTTGCCAACTGTGGATTGACTTGGGTTTGGATCACATAGTCTAGACGTTCAATGAAAGGTGCATCATCTGCCACTTTTTTCATTTTGGCATTTGGGGCTTTTAAAGTGAGCTGTGAACCCATTGGATCGGTAACATAGTCAATTTCGGCATCTTCAAGGAAAGGAAGGCTGATTTCGTCAATAAATGCAGAAAATTGTTCAAATTTGATTTCAGTATCCGTTTCTTCTACGGCATTAACAGGGCAGTAAGATACACCACATTCAGCACTTGGTGTGCCAGGATTAACCACAAAAATGCGGATATTTGTGCCTTCTTCTTGTTGATCAAGTAATTTGCGGAAGTGGTTTTGTGCAACGTCTGAGATTGTAATGTTCATCATTTTATCCATTTATGAAAACTAAACTGTTTGCTATTTTATCCCTATCCTGATTTTTTGACTAGCATCAAATTTATTAAAAATGAATTTAGGAAGTGTCTGTTTTTCATTCATTTTGTCAGGGAATAAAGAGTAAAATTTGATGTATTTCAAAGTTTCTTAGGCTAAATGTTAAAAAAATGTGGTAAAACTAGCAATAAAAGTGTGTTTTCAGGTAGAATACCTTGTTTATTTTTATCTTGGAAAAACAAGGTAAAGCCCAATTTGAGAACTTAATGTAGCGAACAAATATAAGTGGGGGAATCAACGTTTATGTTTGCTTTTAGCTACGCTCAATGTAGCGATTGCAGTTTCTGCAATCATTCTTTTTAACCCAACTAAAAGTAGTGCAAACAATATGATTACAATTAAACAAGGCTTAGATCTTCCTATTGCGGGGAAACCTGAGCAAGTAATCCATAACGGTAATACCGTTAATGAAGTTGCTGTGCTTGGCGAAGAATATGTGGGTATGCGCCCTTCTATGAAGGTGCGTGAAGGTGATGTGGTGAAAAAAGGTCAGGTTCTTTTTGAAGATAAGAAGAATGCTGGCGTGGTTTTCACCGCTCCTGCAAGCGGTACGATTGTTGCAATCAATCGCGGTGAGAAACGTGTTCTTCAATCCGTTGTGATTAAAGTTGAAGGTGATGAACAGGTAACTTTCGAGCGTTATAACGCTTCTGAGTTAAGTTCATTAACAGCTGACCAAGTGAAGCAAAATTTAGTTAATTCGGGTTTATGGACTGCGTTCCGTACTCGTCCATTCAGTAAAGTTCCTGCGTTAGATGCAGTGCCATCTTCTATTTTCGTTAATGCGATGGATACAAATCCATTAGCGACTGATCCTGAAGTGGTATTAAATGAACATAAACAAGATTTTGTTGATGGTTTAACGGTGTTAAGCCGTTTATTTGATGGACAAAAAATAATCCACTTATGTCGTGCACCAGATAGTAATATCCCAACGGCTGAAGTGGCTAATGTGAAAGTAACTTCTTTCGCTGGTCCACACCCAGCAGGTTTGAGTGGTACGCATATTCACTTTATCGATCCTGTTTCTGTGACGAAAAGTGTGTGGTATTTGAACTATCAAGATGTGATTGCTATCGGTAAATTATTTACGACAGGGGAATTATATACAGATCGTGTGGTTTCGTTAGCTGGTCCTCAAGTGAAAAAACCTCGCTTAGTGCGTACACAACTTGGTGCAAACCTTTCTCAATTAACTGCAGGTGAACTAGCAGAGGGTGAAAACCGTGTGATTTCAGGCTCTGTGTTAAGCGGTGCGAAAGCAGTTGGTGTTCACGATTATTTAGGTCGTTATGCATTACAGGTGTCTGTGATTGCTGAAGGTCGTGAGCAAGAGTTCTTAGGTATGATTGCCCCATATTCACACAAATTCTCTATTACTCGTACTGTGTTAGGTGCGTTTAGCAAGAAATTGTTTAACTTTACCACCGCTGTTAATGGTAGTGAGCGTGCAATGGTGCCAATCGGCTCTTATGAGCGTGTCATGCCGTTAGATATTTTACCAACATTGTTGTTGCGCGATTTAGCATCTGGCGATACGGATTCTGCTCAAGCATTAGGTTGCTTAGAGTTAGATGAAGAAGATTTAGCGTTATGTACCTTTGTCTGCCCAGGTAAAAATAACTACGCACCAATGTTGCGTGCAGCGTTAGATAAGATCGAGAAGGAAGGTTAATCAAATGGCTTTAAAAGATCTTTTCCATAAAATGGAACCGGCTTTCCAAAAAGGTGGAAAGTATGAGAAATTCTATATTCTGTTTGAAGCAGTTTATACGATTTTCTATACACCGGGTACAGTAACTCAAAAAGATGCTCACGTTCGTGATGGGATTGACTCTAAACGTATGATGTTAATCGTATGGTTGGCATTGTTCCCAGCAATGTTCTACGGTATGTATAACGTGGGTGCGCAATCAATCCTTGCATTAGGCGTGGGTGACTTTACCCAAAACGTAACTCAAAACGTGGCAAATGACTGGCACTTTGCATTAGCAAATGCATTTGGCGTGTTATCACAAGATGCTGGCGTATTTGGCAAAATGTTAATCGGTGCGATTTTCTTCCTACCAATCTACTTAACCATTTTTGCAGTAGGTGGTTTCTGGGAAGTGCTATTCGCAATGGTGCGTAAACACGAAATCAATGAAGGTTTCTTTGTTACTTCTATCCTTTTAGCATTAATCGTTCCACCAACATTACCATTATGGCAAGCAGCGTTAGCAACAACCTTTGGTGTTGTGGTTGCAAAAGAAGTCTTCGGTGGTGTAGGTAAAAACTTTATGAACCCAGCGTTAGCAGGTCGTGCGTTCTTATTCTTCGCATACCCAGCACAAATTTCGGGTGATTTAGTTTGGACTGCAGCAGATGGCTTCTCAGGTGCAACAGCACTTTCTCAATGGGCAGTCGGTGGCCAAGCTGCACTTAAACACGTTGCAACGGGTGAAACCATTACTTGGATGGACGCATTCTTAGGTAACATTCCTGGTTCTATCGGAGAAGTATCAACTGTCGCATTAATGATGGGTGCTGCTATTATTGTATTTGCTCGCATTGCATCTTGGCGAATTATCGCAGGTGTAATGATTGGTATGGCTGCAACTGCAACCCTCTTCAATATGATTGGTTCAGATACAAACCCATTATTTGCGATGCCGTGGCATTGGCACTTAGTGTTAGGTGGTTTTGCAATCGGTATGTTCTTTATGGCTACCGACCCAGTATCAGCAGCATTTACTAATAAAGGTAAATGGTGGTACGGTATCTTAATTGGAGTAATGTGTGTGTTGATTCGTGTAGCAAACCCTGCGTACCCAGAAGGTATGATGTTAGCGATCTTATTTGCTAACTTGTTTGCTCCAATCTTCGACTACTTCGTGGTTCAGGCTAACATCAAACGTAGGAAGGCACGCAATGGCTAAGTTTAATAAAGATAGCATTGGCGGAACACTTACCGTCGTGATTTTATTAAGTTTAATCTGTTCTCTTATCGTGGCAGGTTCTGCGGTGTTGTTAAAATCGGCACAGGAAGAACAAAAAGCCCTTGATAAACAGAAAAACATTTTAAGTGTTGCTGGTTTATTACCTGAAGGCACGAAGAAAAGCGAAATTAAAGATATTTATGTGAAAAATATCGAATCTAAAATCGTTGATCTTGCGACAGGTGATTATGTTGAAGGTGTAGCGAATTTTGATGCAAAAGCAGCTGCAAAAGATCCAGCTCAAAGTATCGCTATCAATCCAGCAGACGATAAAGCAGGTATTAGAGTTCGTGCAAAATATGCGGAAATTTACCTTGTAAAAGATGCAAACGGACAAGTAAATCAAATCGTGCTTCCATTCTACGGAACAGGTTTATGGTCTGTAATGTATGGCTTTGTCTCTGTTGAGCCAGATGGCAATACAATCAAAGGTATCACTTACTACGAAAACGGTGAAACACCAGGACTTGGTGGTGAAATTGAAAACAAACGTTGGCAACAAAATTTCGTGGGCAAAAAATTACAAAATGCTCAGGGTGAATCCGCAATTCGTATTGCAAAAGGTGCTTCAGCTGATAAAGATCACGGCATTGATGGCTTATCAGGTGCAACACTCACCTCTAACGGTGTTGATGGTTCATTCAAATACTGGTTTGGTGCGAACGGCTTTGGTCCATATTTAGCGAAATTAAAAGCGGGGACTAACTAATGGCAAGCAATAAACTTAAAGATCTCTTGTTATCACCTGTTGTGAATAACAACCCGATTGCATTGCAAATTCTAGGTATCTGTTCTGCACTTGCGGTAACAACAAAACTAGAAACTGCGGTGGTAATGGGTATTGCAGTAAGCTTTGTAATAGGCTTTTCAAGTATGTTCATTGCGATGATTCGTAACTATATCCCAAATAGTATTCGTATCATTGTACAAATGGCGATTATCGCATCGCTTGTAATTCTCGTGGATCAGTTATTGCGTGCTTATGCTTACGATCTTTCTAAACAGCTCTCGGTATTTGTTGGTTTAATTATTACTAACTGTATCGTAATGGGACGTGCGGAAGCCTTTGCAATGAAATCTGGCCCAGTAGAAAGTTTTGTTGATGGTATCGGTAACGGTTTAGGCTACGGTGCAATCCTTGTGATTGTTGCCTTCATTCGTGAGTTAATCGGTTCAGGTAAACTCTTTGGTATGACGGTATTCCAAACTGTTCAAGATGGCGGTTGGTATCAAGCAAATGGTTTATTCCTACTTGCACCAAGTGCGTTCTTCATCATCGGCTTCTTAATTTGGGGCTTAAGAACTTGGAAACCAGAGCAAGTGGAGAAATAAGATGGAACATTATTTAAGTCTATTTGTTAAGTCCATATTTATTGAAAATATGGCACTTTCTTTCTTCCTTGGTATGTGTACATTCCTTGCGGTATCTAAGAAAGTTTCAACAGCATTTGGTTTAGGTATTGCGGTAATCGTTGTACTAGGTATTGCAGTTCCAGCTAACCAAATTGTTTACGAGAACATCTTAAAAGATGGTGCATTAGTGGAAGGGGTTGATTTAACTTTCCTTAACTTTATCACCTTTATCGGTGTTATAGCTGCACTAGTGCAAATTCTCGAAATGATTTTGGACAAGTTTTTCCCTGCACTGTATAGTGCATTAGGTATCTTCTTACCACTTATTACCGTAAACTGTGCGATCTTCGGTGCTGTATCATTTATGGTTCAACGCGAATATAACTTCGCTGAATCTGTGGTATATGGTATCGGTGCAGGTACAGGCTGGATGTTGGCAATTGTGGCATTAGCTGGTATTACAGAAAAAATGAAATACTCTGACGTACCTGCTGGCTTAAAAGGTTTAGGTATTACCTTTATCACCGCAGGCTTAATGGCACTTGGCTTTATGTCTTTCTCAGGCATTAAATTATAAGGAGCGTATCGAATGGATAATTTTATTTTCGGTATCGTGGTATTTACTGCCCTTGTATTAATGCTTGCAGTACTTATCCTTGTAGCTAAATCAAAATTAGTGGACTCAGGTGACATCACGATTTCTATCAATGATGATCCAGAAAAAGCAATTACCTTGCCAGCTGGCGGTAAATTACTTGGTGCTTTAGCAAATAAAGGTATCTTCGTTTCATCCGCGTGTGGCGGTGGTGGCTCTTGTGGTCAGTGTATCGTTAAAGTAAAAAGCGGTGGTGGCGAGATTCTTCCAACTGAGCTTTCACACATCACAAAACGTGAAGCAAAAGAAGGTTATCGTCTAGCGTGTCAAGTTAATGTGAAAAGCAGTATGGAAGTGGAGCTTCCAGAAGAGATCTTTGGTGTGAAAAAATGGGAATGTACTGTTATCTCTAATGATAACAAAGCAACCTTCATCAAAGAGCTTAAACTTCAAATTCCAGAAGGCGAAGAAGTACCATTCCGTGCAGGTGGCTATATTCAGATCGAAGCACCTGCTCACACTGTGAGATATGAAGATTACAAAGCGTTAATCGACGAAGAATATCACGAAGACTGGAACAAATTTAACCTATGGCGTTATGTGTCTAAAGTGGACGAGCCAATTATCCGTGCGTACTCGATGGCTTCATACCCAGAAGAGAAAGGCATTATTATGCTTAACGTGCGTATTGCAACTCCGCCACCAAATAACCCAGATGTACCGCCAGGTCAAATGTCTTCATATATTTGGTCACTCAAACCAGGTGATAAAGTCACAATTTCTGGCCCATTTGGTGAGTTCTTCGCTAAAGATACTGATGCAGAAATGGTCTTCATCGGTGGTGGTGCAGGTATGGCCCCAATGCGTTCACACATTTTTGACCAGTTAAAACGTCTGAAGTCTAAACGTAAAATGACCTTCTGGTATGGTGCTCGTTCTAAACGTGAAATGTTCTATGTAGAAGATTTCGACGGCTTACAAGCAGAGAACGACAACTTCAAATGGTATGTGGCACTTTCTGACCCACAACCAGGCGATAACTGGGATGGTTACACTGGCTTTATTCACAACGTGCTTTATGAAAACTACTTAAAAGATCACGAAGCGCCAGAAGATTGTGAATACTATATGTGTGGTCCACCAATTATGAATGCATCTGTGATCAAGATGTTAAAAGATCTTGGTGTAGAAGATGAAAACATCTTATTAGATGATTTCGGTGGCTAATCAGCTATAATCAAGCGGTCGGATTTGCAAAAAAATATGCGGATCTGACCGCTTAAGATTTATAGGAAAGTAACAAAAAGATGGAAACATTAGATATTTCGGCACTTGAAAAAGCCTTTGTTTCTCTGCAAAAAACGATTACTCACTTAGATAATCAAGAATGGTTTAATGCTCAAGAGCCAATTATCCAAGATACACTTATTGCAGGAGTAATTCAAAAATTCGAGTTTGTTTATGAATTATCAATTAAAATGATGAAGCGTCAGCTGAAAAGTATTGCTTCTAATGATACCGATATAGACAGCACAGAATTTAGAGATATTTTACGTCTATCAGCTCAATTTGGTTTAATTGATAATCCTGAAGAATGGTTAGATTTCCGTAAAATGCGAAATATTACATCACATACTTATGATGAAAATAAGGCTCTGCAAGTATATCAAGGCATTAGCCATTTCCTAGCGAGTAGCCACTATCTTCTCTCTCAACTTCAAAAACGTAGCCAATGATAGATTTGACCGAACAACAGTTACACCTTGTTCAACGCATTTTAGCGACACATTTGCCGAATATTCCCGTATGGGTATTTGGCTCAAGAATTAAAGGAACGGCAAAGCGATTTTCTGATCTTGACCTTGCATTGATTACCGACACCCCTTTAACCATTCGTCAGCAGGCTCAGCTTGAGTTAGCATTCTCTGACTCAGACCTGCCATTTAAAGTAGATTTAATTGACTGGGCGAGTTGTAGTGAAAATTTCAAACAAATTATTTTACAGAAGTATGAGGTTTTGCCTTGTCTTTAGCGATTATTCTGGTCTATAAAGAAAAATGGAAAAGCTGAAAATAGCATTAAAAGAAATGCGGTAATAGTCGCATCTTCAGTACGGTAACTGCCTAATTGTTGGTAAAGCAAATAAGGTAAGGTGCTAAAGTCAGGACTACCAAAAAAGGCAATGACGGAAAAATTGCCTAAACTTGCCGACATTGACAGGGCAAAAGCATTGATAAGCGGTCGGATAAGATAATTTTTTTCCACAATCCACCAACGGCGAAGCCCCGTTAATCCCAAACTACGAGCCAACTTATCGTGAGAAACTAAGGCTTCCCACATTGCTGAAAACAACAAGCGATAGATGTAAGGCAGTAACATCAAACCGTTACAAATTCCCACTAACAATAGCAGTTGCCAAGTGGTTAATTGCACATTGATCAGCAGTAAAAATAGCCCAACGGCTAACATAAATATCGGCAAAATCAGGGGATAAGTACTCACACCTGCGAGAATGCTTTGCTTGATTTTCTGTTTATGATAGGCAAGCTGGCGAGTTTCAAGAGCAATCAGATAAGCAATACCGATGACAAAACAAGATGCGATAAGGCTTAATAATAGTGAATAACTTGCCGATTGCCACAATGTTGGCGAAAAGAGCCGTTGCCAAAAGTTTGATACTGAAATGGCGGTCCAAACTACATTTGCAAGCGGTAATAAAATGGTAAAAATTGCCCCGAAAAGCACCGCTTGTAGTAGCCATTTTTCCTTACCTTTAGGCTGTGCCGTCCAGATGTCAATCGATACAGACTGTGTTTTCACTCGCTGAAAATTAAAGCGTGTCACCCAATCCATTATCAGTTGTAAGCCAATCCCCACAAGGATTTGCACCATAATTAACATCACCGCTTTCGCAAAATCAAACTCAAAAGTCACCGCTTGGTAAATCGCCACTTCAAGCGTACTGTATTTAGGTCCCCCCCCTAACATTAATACAATTGGGAAGCTGGTAAAACAGAGCAGGAAAACCGTCGCATAGGCATAGGGCAAAATGCCTTTTAATATCGGCAATTCAACAATCCTAAAGTAGTGCCACCCAGACAGATTGAGCTGGTTCGCCAGTTGGTGCTGATGTGTTGGAATAAGATGTAGCCCTTCAAAGCAATACTTTGCGACAAGGGGAATGTTCAAAAACAGATGAGCTAACACAATCCCTTGTAAACCGTACAAGGAAAAATCCCACGACAATCCCACCGCTTGAACGAGATGGGCTATCCAACCTGAATTTCCCCAAACCCCGATTAATGCAAAAATCACCACTAACGAAGGCAGAGCCCACGCAAAGGAAATCAGCTTATAGAGCAAGGTTTTGCTCCGAAAACGTAGGTAGAAAAAGCTACGAGCCAACAAAACACCAAACAGCAAAGATAAACTCGCCGACAGCGTTGCTTGCAAGGTGCTGTATTTTAAAATTTGCCACGTTTCTTGCCACGACCAAAAGGTTTCATCGGCACTATGTTCAAATAATGCCCAGAAACTGAACGTATAGAGTGAGAGCAAGCCAACATAGCTTGCCCAAGCGGAAAATTGGGTGAGTTTTCGGGACATTTATATCTCGTTGATAATATTCTGCTGTCATCTAAGTAGGCAGGCTATTTTAACATGAATAAAATTTTTCTTAACTAGAAGATAATCAATCAGTTAGAAAATATAAGAGAGAAAGATTGCCTAACAAAGCTCATTTAATCACCATTCAATTTTTGCAATTTGATTTTTTTCAAACAAATTGCAGAATCCTCTAGTAAAACATTCATTCTTTTTATACATTTCACATACATCTTTTATTTATATCTATCTTATTATTTTAATAAGAAAAATTATCATTTGCAGTGAGTTATGTGTGAGGAGGCTCGCGTGAAAAAAGTCAGTAAAATGTTAAAAAACAGCCTTGTTGCGACAATGGCTATGTTGGGGTGTTTCCAAGCTGCGTGGGCAGGGGAAGCCAAAGAGTTTGAAGGTCCAAAACCTGATGTGAAAATTGAATCAGCTAACCATAAATTTGCTGAACTTTATCCTTTACAGTACCAATCTTGGGCTGCAACAGCCGAATCTAAAGAAGTAACAAGTGCTTTAGAAGAAGATCCTCGTTTAGTGGTTTTGTGGACAGGTTATGCGTTCTCAAAAGATTACAATAAACCTCGTGGTCACTTCTATGCGGTTACTGATGTGCGTAATATTTTGCGTACTGGTGCGCCAATGGACGAAAATTCTGGCCCTCAGCCTATGGCGTGCTGGGCGTGTAAAAGTCCAGATGTGCCACGTATGATCGCAGAAAAAGGCGAAGTTGGTTATTTTGATGCGAAATGGGCAAAATATGGTTCAGAAATCGTAAATCCTATTGGTTGTGCGGACTGTCACGATACCACTTCACAAGAATTTAAAGATGGCAAAGCGGCACTGCGTGTTGCTCGCCCACACGTTTTGCGTGCGTTAGAAGTTATCGGTTGGAAATTCGATACACTGGATAAACACGGAAAACGTGCAGCAGTATGTTCTAACTGTCACGTTGAATACTATTTTGCAGGCAAAGAAAAAGCGGTGACGTTCCCTTGGGATAAAGGTGTAGATGTTGATAGCATTGAAAAATACTTTGATGAAATCAAATTTACTGACTGGGTTCACGGCTTATCAAAAGCTCCAATGTTAAAAGCACAACACCCAGACTTTGAAACTTGGGCATTAGGTACACACGGTAAAAACGGTGTAACCTGTATCGACTGCCATATGCCAAAAGTAGAAACTAAAGATGGTAAAGTCTATACCGATCACAAAATCGGCAATCCGTTTGATAACTTTGAGCATACTTGTAAAACTTGTCACGAACAAAGCAAAGAGAGCTTACAAGCACGTGTGAAAGAGCATAAAAAACAGATCAAAGACGTAATGATCCGTTTAGAAGATCAGCTTGTTAAAGCACACTTTGAAGCGAAAAGAGCTTGGGAAGCGGGTGCAACTGAAGAAGAAATGAAAGACGCGTTGCAAGCAATTCGTCACGCACAATGGCGTTGGGACTACTCAGCTGCAGGCCACGGCGGTCATATGCACGCACCTGATGTAATTCTTCACGTTATCGGAACAGGCTTAGATCGTGCAGCTGATGCTCGTACTAAACTTGCAGTTATCTTAACGAAACACGGCGTACAAACTCCGATTGAGTTCCCTGATATTTCAACGAAAGTGAAAGCACAAAAAGTTGTAGGTATCGACTTTGATAAAGAGAAAGCAGCGAAAGAAGAATTCTTACGCACCGTAGTACCACAATGGGAAAAAGAAGCGAAAGAGAAAGGCTTATTACCTGCGGACGCAAAATAATTTGCTAAGTCGAGGCTACTATGAAACATATTTTCTCAATGATTAAGCTACAAGCGGTTGCATTACTGAGTTTCTTTGCAATATCTTCTACTGTGTTGGCAGAAATGCCAGCACAACCACAGCCAATTTGGACCAATCCGCTGGACAATGTAGATGGTGCAACTATTGCTAAAGACTCTCGTCGTGATCCGAATACTTATTGTGTGAATTGCCACGGACATTTATCTACCTTCAAACACACAGGTAAGCACTTTCAAAAAGATACGGTTAGTCCAAATAACGGCAAACCGCTTAACTGTGTAAGTTGTCACGGTAATATTTCTGAAAATCACCGTAAAGGGGTGAAAGACGTAATGCGTTTTAACGCCCACGGTAAGGCTAAAAATCCAGCCTTGGAACGTTCAGTCGAAGAGCAAAATCAAGTCTGTTTTGCTTGCCATAGCCCTGACAAATTGCGTGAAAAATTCTGGGCGCACGACACCCATGCGAATAAAATTGCGTGTGTAAACTGCCATAAACTACACCCAGAAAAAGAACCAATGAAAGGCATTGAGTCTAAACAGCGTGTAAAACTCTGCGTGGATTGTCACACAGAAGTACACAAAGGTACGTTTAAAAAAGCGGAAGCTAAGGATCAAAAATGAGTTGTTCCCGTCGAGATTTCATCTCAGGGGCGGGAGCAGTGATTGCCGTGGCAGGCACAACGGGGCTTGCCACAAGTCAGCTCTCCCTTGCGACTGAGAAAGAAAGTAAAACCATTCGCTATGCGATGTTGCACGATGAACAAGCCTGTATCGGTTGTACTGCTTGTATGGACGCTTGTCGTGAAACAAACAAAGTGCCAGAAGGGGTATCCCGTTTAGAAATTATTCGTAGCCAACCTTATGGCGAATTTCCAAACGTAAAATATGAATTTTTCCGTCAATCTTGCCAACATTGTAGCAATGCTCCTTGTGTGAGTGTTTGCCCAACAGGTGCGTCTTTCATTGATAAAGCAACAGGCATTGTTGATGTTAATCCAGATCTCTGTGTTGGTTGTGCTTATTGCATTGCGGTCTGCCCATATCGTGTTCGCTATATTGAGCCAGTGAAGAAAACTGCCGATAAATGTAACTTCTGTCGAGATACAAATCTTGCACAAGGTAAACAGCCTGCTTGTGTAGAAAGCTGTCCAACCAAAGCATTAACATTCGGTGACTTAAACGATCCGAATAGCGATATTTCTCGTTTAATCAAAGAAAAACCAACTTATCGCACAAAAATGGAATTAGGCACAGAACCAAATCTTTACCATATTAAGAAAGGGGAGGCAAAATAATGAACGACTATGTTCCATTCCAAACCCCAAATCTTGTATGGGATTCAACCATTGCGATCTATCTCTTTTTACTTGGGATATCTGCGGGTTCAACCTTGTTAGCAGTGCTATATAAGCGTAAAGCGAATTTAGCTGATCCAAGCCAAAGTTGGATTATTCGCACAATGGCAATAATGTCACCGCTTGCAACCATCATCGGTTTAACCTTATTGATTTTCCACTTGGCTCGTCCGTGGACATTCTGGTATCTGATGTTCAACTACCAGTTTGATTCGGTAATGTCGATGGGGGTAATGCTATTCCAAGTCTTTATGGCGGTATTAGTCGTTTGGCTGGCAATCATCTTTAAGAACTGGTTAAGTGGCTTTGGGTTTATTCCGAAATTTGCTTTTGGATTAATTGATATTGCAGCGAAATTCACCTCGTTGATTGAAATCCTGTTGATCTTACTATCCCTTGCACTTGGGGCTTATACGGGGTTCTTATTATCTGAATTAATCAGTTACCCAATGTTAAATAACCCTGTCTTGCCAGTCTTATTCTTGGCTTCAGGAACTTCATCTGGTATTGCGGCACTTCTTGTGGCGATCTTGGTGGTTGGCAAAGTCGCAGCGGATAGTCACGAAGTACATTTCTTGCACAAGTTTGAAAAGCCAGTTGCATTCATTGAAATGTTACTTTTAGCAGGCTTCTTTGCTTACCTTTATGCTAAAGGTGGACAAAGTGCAGTGGCAGCGGATAACGCTTTAGCCTTCTCTGGCTACTGGGGCAAAATGTTCTGGGTAGGCGTTGTAGCTATCGGTTTAGTTATTCCAATGTTACTTAACATTGTTTCACCAGCAAAAGTGAAACACCAAAAAGGCTTTATCCTTTTCCTTGCAGTTTTAGGTTTAATCGGTGTTCTCTGTTTACGTTACTTTGTTCTTTATGCAGGGCAAATGACGATTGCTTAATCTCCTCACAAGCGGGCAGATCTTGCAAATTTATCGCAAAATCTGCCCGCTTGTTTTTTCAATATCGATAAAATGTTAATATGCGTTCCTATCCAAAAGGAGCTAATATGAACAAACCAGTCAAAAATGAAATGTTTATTGTAATTGCTAATGGTTTATGGCGTTTATTAGGGAATATCGTCAAAACGTTAAGCTATCCGTTTCACGCCTTATTTCCGAAAAAACGTTTTACCATTCCAGAATTTAGTCCAGCTAAAAGCGTATCAGCTAAATCAACGAAAATTACTAAGGTCATTTGGCAGACTAATTACAGCAACAAAGTAACCTTACCAGTGTATTGTAATTATTTAGTTAATCGTATGTTGTCACGAGATTATGACTACCGTTATGTTAGCACTGAAGAACGGGCGGAATATATCAAAGCTAATGCAGATGAACGTACTTTTAATGCGTATAGTAAACTTACGGATGGGGCTGCGCAGGCAGATTTCTGGCGTATTTTCACCTTATATAATGAAGGTGGTATCTATATGGATATTGATGGGCATTTAGTTTGGAATCTCGCTTCAATTATTGGTGAAAATGATAGTGAAGTTGTTATCACTCGCCGAGACAAATACACCAATTTCTTTTTAGCCAGTGAAAAGGGAAATGCGTTTTTGAAAGAAACGTTAGAGATTATTGTCGATAATATTGAGCAACGTCGGATTGATGGTGGCGTATTTTCTTTAACTGGACCAATCACCTTAAATATGGCATTGGAAGGAAAAACGGTTAATCGTCGCCGAGATAAAATCACTTGCGTGCAGGGGACTTTTACTAACGAATATTTTCAGTATATGGATAAAAAGCGTGGTAAATGGAATCACGCTAAAAATGAAGATTTATTGAAGTAATCTGATATTAAGAGGCATAGTAAACAAAAGTTACTATGCCATATTGGTGTCTTAATTGATTATTGGGTGTAATAGACAAAAGAAATATAGATATATATCTAAAGACATTATGGGGAATCAAACAATTCCTTTGCTTTTAACAGTAACAGTAGGGCAGTTAAATCTCCAAAGTTTACTACGAATGCCGATTGTTCTTGTACTTTGGGTTTGGCATGTAGTGCAACGCCTAAACTGGCATGTTTAAGCATCAGTAGATCATTGGCTCCATCTCCTACTGTAATCCATTGCTCTTGTGGAATACCAAACTTGTGAGCTAGAGCCATTAACGTATCTGCTTTACATTGAGCATCTACTACTTTGCCAAGTATTTGACCTGTTAGTTTGCCATCAATAACTTCAAGCCTATTTGACACAGAATAATCTAGATCAAAAGACTGTCTGAGGTAGTCTGCAAAATAGTCAAATCCTCCTGAAGCAATAGCTATCTTCCAACCATATTGTTTCAGACTTTTAATTAATAATTCAAAACCATCCATAAGTGGTAACTGTTCACGAACTTGTTGTAAGATACTTTCTGGTGCATTTTCAAGTGTTGCAACACGCTGACGTAAACTTTCTTCAAAATCAAGTTCTCCACGCATAGCTCTTGCTGTAATAGATGAAACAATCTCTCCTTTTCCTGCTAATTTAGCAATCTCATCAATACACTCAATTTTAATCGCAGTAGAATCCATATCCATTAAAAGTAAACCTTCTTTTTTAATGCAAGGAAGAATATCTAACCTACTAAAATCAGCTTGTATGGTTTGAGCCTTCTCTCGTAGAGAATCTGTCAAATCTCCTCTAAAAAAAGCAACATGGTAATCCAAATACTCCACTTGTTTTACAAAAATAGTAGAACTTATGTGTGTGAAGTGGGCAATCTGTTCAGCTGTAAGCTGCTTACTGTAAATAAAAAAGATATGTGACATGATTCTTTCAAACCTTTATAGTGAGTTTTACTAACTTTAGCAAAATTCCGTGTTAGAATCATCTTCTAATTTTATGGGGACAATTATGTATATTTCTCGTGAGCAACTAATAAAGAGTAGCATTATTGCTGTGATAATGGCAATTTGTTTAATGATTGTGTGGATAATACTGACTGGTATAAACCATTTCAAAGTAGGTTCACAGCTGGCTGGGATTAACCAAGTAACAAATCTTTCCCATTTACTTGTACGACAACAGGCAAAATTGTTTTCCTTGATGTTAGTAAAAAACGCAAAAAATGATGAATTAGTTGAAGCATTAGATGTTTTTGCTAAAGAAGCGTTTGTCATTGATGCTAATTTGTATTCGCCATCAGGAAATTTAGTTGCACATAGTAGCAATGCGATTGAATTTAACCCGAGAGTAAACGACAAGATACAACAAGAGCCGGCACTTACCCAACAAATTGTAGAGCCTATTTTTGCACAGGATGACTTAATTGGGTTTTTACGAGTAACTTTTGACTCTCAATATGGGCAAACAACACAACATAAAGTAAATGAATTATTTCATTTGCTTTATGGTGAGTTGATTATTTTATTTATGTCTGGAGGGCTATTTGTTAGTTGTTTCTATTATTTTTTACAGCTAAATACAACAAAAACAGTTTCGTCAAAGTTTATACCTATTGAATTAAAACGTCAAACTCAACGTTTTCACTCTCGAAGAAGAGCTTTTCGCCGTAAATGATTGTAATTCAGGTAAGGGAGAGTATAATACCTCGCATTTTGCCAATATGGCATATTTACAATGACACAACTTAAATTTAATTTGAAGAGGAATAAATGGCTAAAGAAGATTGCATTGAAATGCAAGGTACAATTTTAGAAACCTTACCTAATACTATGTTTCGAGTAGAACTAGAAAATGGGCATGTTGTAACAGCCCATATTTCAGGAAAAATGCGTAAAAACTATATTCGGATTCTAACTGGAGATAAAGTCACCGTTGAAATGACCCCATATGATTTAAGTAAGGGGCGAATTATTTTCCGTGCAAGATAATTGAGGTATACATAAAAATGGAAGCGTCTGGCTCCCATTTTTATGGTCAGCTCTCGGTTATTTTTTAGTAAAGTCAGGTCAATCTTTTGAGCAAACGTCGCTTAACTCAGAATCAACAACGTCGGATTCAAACTAACCATCACAAAAAGATCAACAAAGCTGAGTTTGAATGGCAAGATGAAATGTTGGGGGAAGTCCAGCAAGGTCTTGTGGTTACTCGCCACGCTAAACACGCCGATGTAGAAACCGCAAGCGGTGAGATCTTCCGTTGTAATTTACGCCGAACGCTGAAAAATGTGGTAGTAGGCGATGTAGTATCGTGGCGTTTGGGAAGTGAGCAATTGCAAGGGATTAGTGGTGTGATTGAAGCTGTTCACCCACGCCAAAATGAACTAACTCGCCCTGACTATTACGACGGTATTAAAGTAATGGCGTCAAATATCGATCAAATTATCATTGTGTCCGCTGTGTTGCCACAGCTTTCACTGAATATTATCGACCGCTATTTAGTGATTTGTGAGAATGCCAGCATTCCTGCCTTAATTGTGTTGAATAAAATTGATTTATTGAGTGAACAAGAGCGAAAAGAAGTGCAACAACAGCTTGCGATCTATGAAAAGATTGGCTACCAGACACTCTGTTTATCCGCAGACACAGGCGAGAATATGCAGGCGTTACACGCTTATTTAGCGAAAGGGACATCTATTTTCGTCGGACAGTCTGGTGTTGGAAAATCAAGTTTAATCAACCAGTTATTGCCCGATGTAAATGCACAAACGGGGGCAGTCAGCGATATTTCAGGCTTAGGGCAACATACCACAACGGCTTCACGTTTATACCACTTATCTCAAGGTGGAAATTTAATCGACTCGCCGGGGATTCGCGAATTTGGTTTATGGCATTTAGAAGCCGAGCAGATTACACAAGGTTATCGGGATTTTGCTTCGGTATTAGGTACTTGCAAATTCCGTGATTGTAAACATAAAGATGACCCAGGCTGTGCATTAAAAGAAGCAGTAGAGCAGGGGAAAATCGATCCGATACGTTTTGATAACTATCACAGGCTCTTAGAAAGTCGCCAAGAAAGTAAAAGTCAGCGGTATTTTAGAAAAGAATAATAAAATCAACGGGTTGCTAGATAAAAATAGCAACCAGTTCTCATTTGCAATGCTTATTGATTCTCATATTTATCAGCTTGTTGATTATCATCTAGCTGAGTTGTTGAGAATCATTTTTATTTGTTGACAGGTTAAATTTTATCTATAAAATGCTGCCTGAAAACCCCATAATTTATATAAGGAGACTAACGATGAAAAAATTAGCAGCACTACTTAGTATGCTTTTTTTGGTAAGTAATCCACTTGCTGCCCAGCAGTTTAAAGTGGTCACCACATTCACTGTGATTCAAGACATTGCTCAAAATGTCGCAGGGGATAAGGCTGTGGTCGAGTCGATCACCAAACCAGGTGCGGAAATCCACGATTATCAACCAACGCCACAGGATATTGTAAAAGCACAATCTGCGGATTTGGTGTTGTGGAACGGTATGAACCTTGAAAGCTGGTTTGAGCGTTTCTTTGCTCAAGTGAAAGATAAACCTGCGGTTGTGGTAACGGAAGGCATTGAGCCGATTTCAATCTATGAAGGACCTTACAAAGATAAGCCAAACCCACACGCTTGGATGTCCACGAAAAATGCGTTGATTTATATTGAAAACATTCGCCAAGCCTTGGTGAAATACGATCCGGCAAATGCAGAAGCCTATAATGCGAATGCAAAGGCCTATGCCGATAAGATAGTTGCCTTAGATCAGCCGTTGCGTGAGCGTTTGGCAAAAGTGCCTGAAGCACAACGTTGGTTAGTGACAAGCGAAGGGGCGTTTAGCTATCTTGCTAGAGATTATGGCTTCAAAGAGTTATATCTTTGGGCGATTAACCAAGATGAACAAGGCACGCCAAAACAGATCCGCAAAGTGATCGACCAAGTGCGTAAACATCAAATTCCAGTGGTATTTAGTGAAAGTACCATTTCAGATAAACCGGCTAAACAAGTGGCGAAAGAGAGTAAAGCACGCTATGGCGGTGTGTTATATGTGGACTCTCTCTCAACAAAAGATGGCAAAGTACCAACCTATATTGATTTACTCAATGTGACGGTAAGTACAATTGTTGCTGGATTTGAAAAATAAAACGATTTGGGCGAACTGCTTTGGTTCGCCCTGCATTTACAAAATAGGATTACCTAACAAATATGAACATTCCTCTGAGTTCTCTTTCTGTTTCCGATGTCACCGTTCGTTATAGCAACGGACACACGGCAATTCACGATGTTACTTTTCGCCTTGACGGTGGCACAATCTGTGCATTACTTGGGGTGAACGGCAGTGGCAAATCAACCTTATTTAAAAGCATTATGGGCTTAGTTCAGCCAAAGGGAAATATTGAGCTATGCGGACTGCCTGTCAATCAAGCCTTAAAACGCAATCTTGTTGCTTATGTGCCACAAAGTGAAGAAGTGGACTGGCAATTTCCCGTATCCGTTTATGATGTGGTAATGATGGGGCGTTATGGCTATATGAATTTTCTGCGTATCCCTTCTGCTGTGGATAAGCAAAAAGTTGCTGAAGCAATGGAGCGGGTCAATATTGCTCATCTTGCGGATCGTCAAATCGGTGAGCTTTCAGGGGGACAGAAAAAACGAGTATTTTTGGCTCGTTCGCTTGCACAAGAGAGCAAAATTATCTTACTTGACGAACCTTTCACTGGCGTGGACGTAAATACCGAAAATGCGATCATCGATCTACTCAAACAGCTTCGGGATAGCGGTCACTTAATCCTTGTTTCTACCCATAATTTAGCCGCCGTACCAAGTTTTTGCGATCAAGCGGTAATGATTAATCGCACAGTGTTAGCAACAGGATCTATCGAAACGACATTCACCCCCGAAAATCTTGGACGAGTATTTGGCGGTGTCTTGCGTTATCAGCAGTTACTCGGAGACCATAAGGAATAATCAATGCTTGAGTTACTGCTAGAACCTTTTTCCTACGATTATATGTTTAAAGCGATTGTAGTAAGCGGTGCAATCGGGGCTGTTTGTGCTTTTTTGTCTGCCTATTTAATGCTCAAAGGCTGGTCGCTGATTGGAGATGCCTTATCGCACGCCGTCGTTCCTGGTGTTGCATTAGCTTATGCCTTGTCCTTACCTTATGCTGTCGGAGCTTTCTTTTCGGGATTCCTTGCCACTATTGCTATCTTAGCGGTTAAATCCGTCACAAAATTGCGAGAAGATGCGGTAATTGGTTTTATTTTTACCACCTTTTTTGCCTTAGGTTTATTAATTATTTCCATCAATCCAACGTCCGTTAATGTGCAATCCATCATTCTCGGCAATATCTTAGGCATTGCCGATGAAGATATGTTACAAGTGGTGATTATTTTATCTGTATCACTCTTTTTTCTAGTGATTTACTGGAAAGATTTATTACTCGTCTTTTTTGATGAAATTCAAGCTAAAGCCGTAGGCATTTCGCCGATGCGACTTAAAGTACTGTTTTTCAGCTTACTCAGTGCCTGTATTGTTGCTGCATTACAAAGTGTTGGGGCAATTTTAGTGATCGCAATGGTTGTCACCCCAGGAGCAACGGCTTATTTATTAACGGATAAATTCGGCAAATTGTTGATTATCGCAATTTCACTGGGCGGTTTTAGTGGATTTTTTGGTGCTTATTTAAGCTATTTTGCTGATGGGGCAACGGGCGGATTTATTGTCACACTACAAACTCTACTGTTTTTACTGGCGTTTTTCTTCGCTCCTAAATATGGTTTACTCTCACGCAAATTTGCAAAAAATCCAGCAAAACTGACCGCTTGTCAAGGGGGAGAATAATGGACGCACTCTATCAATGGTTTGCTGAACCGCTAGCTTTTCCTTTTATACAACAAGCTTTGCTCATTGGTGTTGTGGTTGCCCTAATCTGTGCCGTGTTGTCCTGCTATTTAGTGCTCAAAGGTTGGTCGCTAATGGGCGATGCCATCTCACACGCCGTATTACCAGGGATTGTGATTGCCTATCTGCTTGCCATTCCATTAGCAATCGGGGCTTTTGTTTCGGGCATTTTCTGTGCCGTTGCAGTGGGCTATCTCAAAGAAAATAGTCGCATTAAAGAAGATACGGTAATGGGGATCGTCTTTTCGGGAATGTTTGCGTTAGGTTTGGTAATGTTTGCCAAAGTCGAAACCGATCAACATCTAATGCACATCTTATTTGGCGATCTGCTTGGGATTACCGACAATGAATTTTACCAAACTCTCGCCATTTCCTTAGTGGTATTATTCGTTATCTTAGTAAAACGCCGAGATTTCCTACTATACTGCTTCGATGCCAGCCACGCTCGCACCGTTGGCTTTAATATCAAAGTGTTACATTACAGCTTACTGGTGCTATTGGCATTAGTGATTATTAGTGCAATGCAAGTGGTTGGCGTGATTTTAGTGGTGGCAATGCTGATTACCCCAGGGATCACAGGCTACACGCTTGCCAAACGCTTTGACCGAATGTTGCTAATCGCCATCTTGACTGCAGTAAATAGTGCTTTCTGGGGCGTGTTTTTAAGTTTCCATTTCGATGTCGCCACAGGACCTTGTATTGTGTTGTTGCAAGCGGTGGGATTTTTGGGGGCGTTAGGAATCAATAAATTTAAAGTAATAGGCAAAAAAATTTATTAAAGTTATATTTTTCTTTAATCTATGTTAAGTCCCTAGATAGCAAATCATCTAGGGACTTTATCTTTATTAATTAACTAATTAACCACTTCTCAACTAATTCTGGTGTTGTTTCTTTGTGTCGCCACATACTGCCTAATTCTGGCTCAGGGAATTTGGTATGGTTATAGCCAACAAATTCACGGAAATCAAATACGGCGTGTGGATAATCATTTAACAGCAAAAATGCCTCGTAGCCATCTTCTGACCAGCAGATCTGAAAACGGCGAGGCTCTTTTAGGGTTTCGGGTTTGACATCGCTGACACGATAGACAAATAAGCTATCGACCACAGGTTGCGCTTCTTGATGTAAATCCATTGCATAGAAATAACCTGTTTCGCCATCATCTTCAAACATTACCACTAAATGTTCGTGTTTAATGGAATGTGCGCCGTTGCGATAGGGCGTGCCGAGCGTGATATGATCGTTTAGGACTGAATATAACATAAGGTTTCCTCTTTTAATTTTGGCGACATTTTAACATATTCTAGCTGAGGAATGCTTGGGCTATCTGCTGGGCGTTAGAAAGTCTTTTCAAAAGCAAGAGTAATATTATGCATTTTATAGGAATAAAGCGTATCCAAATTGCTTTTCTGTTTCCGCCATTCCAAATTCAATTTAGGTGTAATGCCCCATAAATGCCAATCTCGTTTCCAAACTTGTGCGAAAACTGAATAAATCTGATCTTGGCGAGTTTTGCCGAGTGGCAAGATGCCGCCCAATATCGCTTGATCTTTAAATTGGCGATGCGTAAAAGAGAAATTTAATTTAGTTGAAATCCCAAAAGCGTATTCTTGCAACCAACCTAAACGTAAATTCTGAATATCTGAGCTGTATTGTTGCTCTTGTAAGCGTTGCTGAGAAAAGGCGGCACTGACATAAAAAAATCTGTTCGGGGTTTCGATACCAAATTAACGTTGTTGATGCCGTCCGAATATGCCCGGCTTGAGGATTATCTTTGAAAAAACGGCGTTTTTCATATTCAAGTACGGTTTGATTTTGCCAATTTTGTGAAAGCCAAAAACTGTAACTGATTTCCGCTCCATTGGACCAATGAAACGAATCTCCACCATACCAACGTTTTTCACTTTATCAAACTGAACTCTTGCAGCACTGTCTTGCCGATCTGCAAACAGTACTTTTGCCAATTCCATTCGAATTGAATTTAGTTCAGGTCGTTCGCTCAATATTTTTCGGTAAATACGAATAGCAACGCCATAGTTCTGCTGTAAAACTGATAGTTTGGCTTCTGCATAAGACTTTAATGTCAAATCTTGCTGAGGCTGCTGTTGATATTGGTAAAGTAAAGATTGGATTTGACCGCTATTATTTTGGTAAATAGCTTGTTTCAATTGCTCTTCAAGTGTTGTTGCGGAAGCAAAAACAATATTAGAACAACATAAGGCGAGTAAAAAGAAAGAACGCATAAGAATGGTAAAAGTTATATTCAAACCTAGCACGCAAATGCGAACTAGGTTTAACTGCTCAAAGAATTAGTAACGAATACCACCGAATGAAGTATCGTAGCTGTTATCGCCACTGAAAGTTGCAATACCTGCTGCTTCTTTTGCACCATTGCCAAATAAGCCACCTTCATAAGTACCTTAGTACCTTCTCGTAATAGAGTGGTTGCTTTGCCGCTGAAAGTGGTACCGTTTAATTGGGTTTTGTGCAAGGTAATATCTTGCGCACGTCCATCGGTTAATAGGCTAAATTCAACTTTGTCATCTACTGTTTTTTGATCGAAATCATGGCACAGCTTCCTGCAGAAATGACAGATAAATTAATTGGACAGCGTATTCAGCAAAAGAGAAAGGAATTTGGTTATTCGGCAGAAAAGTTGTCGGAGTGTATCAATTTATCTCAGCAACAACTTTCACGCTATGAACGTGGTGCAAGCAAAATCAACGTTAATCACTTGATTGATATCGCTATTTTCTTTAAAACACCTATTAATTGGTTTTTCCAAGATTGTATTCCAGCAGAATTTACTGAAAAGGAATTAAAAGAGATAGAAATAAACCAAAAATGGGATAACTTGTCTTCTATTCAAAAAGAAGCATTTATTACATTTCTTGAAACATTAAAATAATTCTGCGAGAGCTTAATAATATTAAACCTATTTAGAAAATAAACATTAGCAACAATTTTGTCTACTATGCTTTTTAACTTAAGAAATATAAAAGGCTCTTATAAATTTTTTCCAATATTACATAATCCACTGATTACCAGTGGATTATGAATTGAATTACACGGTATATTTAAAACTCTTTTAATAGATTTACACTTATAATTTCAAGCAGCCTTGATGTTTCCAAACAATTCTCTCGCCCTTTAATAAAGAAACGAGAAGTCATCGCTTTTTCACCATTATTGAGGAAAATCTCAACCACAGAACGGTCAAAGAAGATCTCGACATTCTCTAATTTTTCGACTTCGCAATAGCGTTGTTCACCAAATTGCTTCATTAGATCTGTTTGATCTGTTGCTGAACGATCTAGGGTAACTCGCCCATTTTCATAACGGAAAGTCAGATTTTGCCCCTGCTCGTTATCAAAGAAACGGATTACAAGCGGTTGATTTTCCACATTAAATTGCAAATATGCGGTGTCTAGGTTTTCTACTTCCGTAATCCCGTTCACACTCAACGACACTTTATTCTGCAATTGTGCGTAAATCTCTTTGACTGGCTGTTGGAAAATTTTGCTCTGTTTAACGGAAAGCTGGCGAGGCATTGTCAGCATTGAGTGCCATTTATACTTATCCGTTGGATAAGTCAAATCCGGCAAACCAACCCAGCCGTATAAAATCCCTTCTGCATTCTGGACAGTCTGCGGTGCATAGAAATCAAAGCCATAATCTAGCTCTTCAATATGTTCTGCTGTCAGCGTTGAGCCAGCGAATTGACCTAACGCATAAGTGGCGTGGTAATTATTTTGGAAACGTGTCGCTTCACGCAATTTACCCTGTGGCGACCAGACGAACAGATCTTTATCCGCCAATTTGAACAAATCGGGGCATTCCCACATAAATACGTTGCTATTATCAAAATCATTAATCGCAATTTCAGAGAGTAAACGTGGGGTAGCTTCTAGGTTATCCATTTCATAGAGCAAGCCTGTGCCTGTTAGGTTTTCACGTTGAGCGCCTAATACAAAACGGATTTTGCCTTCTGCGGTAACAAAAGGTTTTGGATCACGAACGTGTTCCGTATAGCCTTGTGGTGCTTGATCGATAATACAACGCTTTTCAAGCAATTTGCCCGATTTATCAAAAATAGCAATATTTTGATGTGGCACACGCTGATTATCGCTCGCTCGACGCGTATTGCCCGTATAGAACGCAACAATCTTATCTTGCCATAAAATCGCCCCACCCGAATAACAACCGTGGGATTCAAACATCTCATCAGGAATAAGCGGATCAGCTTCAGTAAATGTTTGGAAATCCTTTGTCATCAGATGTTTCCAATGTTTCATTCCGTGTAACGCATCGTAAGGAAACCATTGATAAAAAATATGATATTTTTCACCGTCAAAGATTAAGCCATTTGGATCGTTGAGCAATCCCGTTGGTGGTGCGAGATGGTAGGTTGGGCGGAAATCCTGATCCTGTTCAACCGCCTGACGAACTGCATCGAGTTCACCAACTTCTTGAGCGTGCAGGCTTTTGTATTTACCTTGATTGAAAATGTGCATAGTATTTTCCTCCTGTGAGGGTTTAGTTCCTTGTACAACCTGATAACATCGTCTACATTCACCCCCAAAGATGTTATTTACAACATTCTTTTGGAAATAAAGACAGATAAATGAAGCAAATGCCATATCACACACAGAGGATTTGCGATGCCCAAGAAATGAAAATCTGTCACTCAGTGACATGTACAACTCTGTAAATGTAAGCGATGTATGGAGTATACACTGATAAGTGTGCAGCTTTTTTACAGCTAATGCAACCAACTTTTTCACACATAAAGTGAAGAAGAGAAAAATAGATGTTGTACAAGAATTAAGAATAGATATGCTGTTTTTTCTATTTTTGTATAGATTCCACCTCTGGGGTATTGGCTCAGTTCTACCAAGTGGCAATTAATTCGGGCGTTGCACCGCTTGTGATCTTTATGGGCGTTGGGGCAATGACGGATTTTGGGCCTTTACTCGCTAACCCGAAAACATTGCTCTTGGGTGCAGCAGCTCAATTTGGTATCTTTGCAACGGTATTAGGAGCGGTGGGTTTAAACTGGTTGGGTGTGATTGACTTCACTTTACCACAAGCAGCTGCTATCGGGATTATTGGTGGGGCAGACGGTCCAACGGCAATTTATCTTGCCAGTAAGCTCGCCCCTGAGTTGTTGGGAGCTATTGCGGTAGCAGCTTATTCTTATATGGCGTTAGTGCCATTAATTCAGCCTCCGATTATGCGTGCCTTAACGACAGAGCAAGAACGTAAAATTAAGATGGTGCAGTTACGAAATGTTAGCACACGTGAGAAAGTACTGTTTCCGATTGTGTTGTTGATTTTGGTTGCATTATTGCTTCCTGACGCTGCTCCGTTGTTAGGTATGTTCTGTTTTGGTAACTTAATGCGAGTGAGTGGCGTAGTCGAAAGATTAAGCGATGTTGCTCAAAATGCGTTAATCAATACGGTCACGATTTTCCTTGGCTTATCTGTTGGTTCTAAATTAATTGCCGATAAATTTCTACAACCACAAACCTTAGGCATTTTAGCATTAGGGATTATCGCCTTTGGTATTGGTACCGCAAGCGGTGTGATTATGGCAAAAATAATGAACCGTTTTAGCAAGACCCCGATTAATCCGTTGATTGGTTCAGCAGGTGTATCTGCAGTGCCTATGGCTGCTCGTGTATCAAATAAATTGGGACTTGAGGCAGATAAACAGAACTTCCTATTAATGCACGCAATGGGTCCAAACGTTGCTGGGGTAATAGGTTCAGCGATTGCCGCTGGGGTGATGTTGAAATATATTGCGGTGTTGCAGTAAATTATTTTTCGTTGTTGGGATATTCATTTAATACCCCAATTTTTTATTCATTTTTACAAAAAATCCCTCAAATTTTACCACTTGTAGTAGAATAGCGTTTTTTTAAATCTATTGAGGATATTTATGGATTACCCTATTTGCCCTGCTTGTAAAAGCGAAAATACTTACCACGATTCAATTCAATTTGTTTGCCCTGATTGCGGAAACGAATGGACTGGTAATGAAGTTGAAGTCGATGAAGATCAATTGATCGTAAAGGATAGCAATGGAAACTTACTTGCTGACGGTGACGATGTTATCTTAATTAAAGACCTAAAATTGAAAGGATCCTCAGAAGTACTGAAAAAAGGAACTAAATATAAAGGGATTCGTCTAGTCGCTGGTGATCACAATGTAGATTGTGGAAAACTTTTATTGAAATCAGAATTTTTGAAAAGAGCTTAGATTTTAACTTAGTTTATACCGTAATAGGATAACTATAGTAATATGGAAAGAAAATGTGATAACGGAGACGATATTATGAAAAATATTGTCGTCATGATTTCTGGCAATGGCTCAAATTTACAAGCTATTATTGATGCTATTGATACTGGAAAAATCAACGGCAGAATTTGCGCTGTTATATCTAATAAAGCCACCGCTTACGGTTTAGAAAGAGCCAAGCAAGCGGGAATTTCTACCTTTATTTTTACCAAAAAAGACTTTTCAGATAATCTGGCAATGGATAATGCCATTGCAGAACAAATTGAAGCTCTGCAAGTCGATTTGATTGTCTTAGCTGGCTATATGAAAATTCTTACTCCTGAATTTACCGCTCGCTTTACGGGTAAAATTCTCAATATTCACCCATCACTTTTGCCTAAATATGCAGGTTTAAATCCACATCAACGGGCAATGGACGCAGGCGATACCGAACACGGCACAACCATTCACTTCGTCAATGAAGAAGTTGATGGCGGTGCAATTATTCTACAAGCGAAAGTGCCGATTTATCCTGATGATGAATTAGATGATGTGATTGAGCGTGTTTATGAACAAGAACATCGCTGTTATCCCCTTGTGGTGCAATGGTTCTGTGACGATAGATTGAAATTAGTGGAAGGCAAAGCCTATTTGGATAATCAACTGTTATCGCCACAGGGTTATGCGATTGACGATTAATCTGCTTGTAGAACATATTTGAGCCCTTTACCCTCAAAGGGCCTTTTATCATAAAAAAAAACTAATCCGAAACGGCAATTTATATCGCCCTAATCCATTTTGAAAATATGATCCAGATCACATTTTTTATGTCAGCTTCTCGTTATGATCTCTTCACAAATATGTAACATATAAAAGGAAAGCAATAATGAGCAATATGCGTATTGAAGTCGATCTATTAGGTGAACGTGAAGTTTCTAATGATGTTTACTGGGGTATCCATACTTTACGCGCCGTGGAAAATTTTAATATTTCTAAAAATACCATTTCTGATGTACCTGAGTTTGTGCGTGGTATGGTGATGGTGAAAAAGGCGACTGCACTTGCTAATGGCGAGTTAGGGGCAATTCCGAAGAAAATTGCAAAAGCGATTGTGCAAGCCTGTGATGAGATTTTAGTGAATGGTCGTTGTATGGATCAGTTCCCATCTGATGTGTATCAAGGGGGAGCGGGTACTTCGGTGAATATGAATACCAATGAAGTGGTGGCAAACTTAGCACTGGAATTATTAGGGCATAAAAAAGGTGAATACCACATCATCAATCCAATGGATCACGTTAATGCAAGCCAATCTACCAACGACGCTTATCCGACAGGTTTCCGTATTGCCGTTTACAACAGCATTATGCAATTAATCAGCAAAGTACTTTACTTGCAACACGGTTTTGAAAATAAAGCTAATGAGTTTGCAAATATCTTAAAAATGGGACGCACCCAGTTGCAAGACGCTGTGCCAATGACCGTTGGACAAGAGTTCAAAGCATTTTCTGTATTGTTAGATGAAGAAGTGAAAAACTTAAAACGTACCGCTGAGTTATTGCTTGAAGTAAACTTAGGGGCAACGGCAATCGGTACAGGTTTGAATACGCCAGAAGGTTACGCACCGCTTGCAGTGAAATACCTTGCGGAAGTCACCCAGTTACCTTGCACCTTATCTGAACACTTAATCGAAGCGACATCTGACTGTGGTGCTTATGTGATGGTTCACGGGGCGTTAAAACGTACGGCGGTGAAATTGTCTAAAATTTGTAACGACTTGCGTTTGCTTTCATCAGGCCCGCGTGCAGGCTTAAATGAAATCAACTTGCCTGAATTGCAAGCAGGTTCTTCCATTATGCCAGCGAAAGTAAACCCTGTTGTGCCAGAAGTGGTGAACCAAGTTTGCTTTAAAATTATTGGTAACGATACTTGTATTACCTTTGCTGCGGAAGCAGGGCAATTGCAATTAAATGTGATGGAGCCTGTTATCGGACAAGCGATGTTTGAGTCTATCGACATCTTGGCAAATGCTTGTGTGAACTTGCGTGATAAATGTATTGACGGTATCACGGTGAACAAAGAGATTTGTGAAGGTTATGTATTTAACTCTATCGGTATTGTGACCTATCTCAATCCGTTTATCGGACACCACGAAGGCGATATTGTTGGTAAAATCTGTGCAACCACAGGCAGAAGCGTGCGTGAAGTGGTGTTAGAGCGTGGCTTGCTGACAAAAGAACAGTTAGACGATATTTTATCGGTCGAAAACTTGATGAACCCGAAATATAAAGCAAAACGTTTTACGGAAGATGAATAATTTTCGTTATAATGTTACACAATGCCAAATAATTCCCTTGAAATTTAAGAATAACGCCCTATTTAGTAGGGCGTTATTTTTTATATTCTTCCCCCATTTATGGGGGAAGTCCCCTTGCTTGCAAGGGGGATGAGGGCTAACAAACAATCCCCCATCGGTTTCGCTTTGCTCAACCACTTCCCCCGCAAGCTGGGGAAGAATATCGATCATTCTATATATCATAAAGGAAACAATATGAGTACAAACCAAGAAACCCGTGGCTTTCAGTCGGAAGTCAAACAACTGCTTCAATTAATGATCCACTCACTCTATTCTAATAAAGAGATCTTTTTGCGTGAGTTAATTTCCAATGCGTCGGACGCTGCTGATAAATTGCGTTTCAAAGCTCTTTCTCAACCCGAACTTTATGAGGGCGACGGTGAATTGCGTGTGCGTATCAGTATTGATGAAGCCTTAGGCACAATCACTATCAGCGATAACGGTATCGGTATGAGCCGTGAGCAAGTGATCGATCATCTCGGCACCATTGCTAAATCAGGCACCAAAGAGTTTTTAAATGCACTCGGTTCAGACCAAGCGAAAGACAGCCAATTAATCGGGCAATTCGGGGTTGGCTTCTACTCCTCTTTTATCGTTGCTGATAAAGTGACCGTTCGCACTCGAGCCGCAGGCAGTGATGCAAGTCAAGGCGTATTGTGGGAATCGGCAGGCGAAGGCGATTACACCGTTGCCGATATTGAAAAAGCAGGACGTGGTACGGACGTGATTTTACACTTGCGTGATGATGAAAAAGAGTTTTTAAGCGAGTGGCGTTTGCGTGACATTATCGGTAAATACTCTGACCATATCGGTTTAGCGGTGGAAATTCAAACCAAAGAGTATGACGATGAAGGCAAAGAAACTGGCACCAAATGGGAAAAAATTAACAAAGCTCAAGCACTCTGGACACGCTCTAAAAATGAGATTTCTGATGAAGAATACAAAGAGTTCTACAAACATATCAGCCACGATTTTGCCGATCCGTTAATTTGGTCGCACAATAAAGTTGAAGGTAAACAAGAATATACCAGCCTACTTTATGTACCAAGTAAAGCCCCTTGGGATCTGTTCCAGCGTGAACAAAAACACGGCTTAAAACTCTATGTGCAACGTGTGTTTATTATGGACGATGTGGAAGTCTTTATGCCGAATTATCTTCGCTTTATGCGTGGGTTGTTGGACACCAACGACTTACCACTGAATGTCAGCCGTGAAATTTTGCAAGAGAACAAAGTCACCCAATCACTCCGCACAGCTCTAACTAAACGTTCCTTACAAATGTTGGAAAAACTGGCGAAAGACAACATTGAACAATATCAACAATTTTGGAATGCGTTCGGTTTAGTCTTGAAAGAAGGTGTAGGGGAAGATTTCGCAAATAAAAACCAAGTGGCAGCCTTAGTTCGCTTTGCTTCAACGCATACTGACAGTAGCGAACAAGCGGTCAGTTTGAGCGATTATATTGCAAGAATGAAAGAAGGTCAGAAAGCGATTTACTTCTTAACTGCCGACAGCTATCAAGCAGCGAAAAACAGCCCACACTTAGAGCTGTTCAACAAAAAAGGCATTGAAGTCTTACTACTTTCTGACCGCATTGATGAATGGTTTATCAGCCATTTAACCGAATTTGACGGCAAGCCATTACAAAGTATTACTAAATCAGATTTAGATTTAGGTGATCTTGCTGACAAAGAGGAAGAAGAAACCCAAAAAGTACAAGAAGCTGAATTTGCGAGCTTCTTAGAGAGAGCCAAAGGCTATTTAGGCGAGCGTGTCAAAAAAGTGGTCCTAACTCACCGCTTGACCGATACGCCGGCCGTTGTTTCAACTGACAGCGATGAAATGACCACGCAAATGGCAAAACTGTTCGCCGCAATGGGACAACAAGCCCCTGAAGTGAAATATACTTTCGAGTTAAACCCTGAACATTCAATGGTAAAACGTATAGCTGATATTGCTGACGAAGCAGAATTCAACGACTGGATTGAACTCTTGTTTGAACAAGCGTTACTCGCTGAACGTGGCACATTGGAAAATGCAACGGCGTTTATTAAACGGATGAATAAATTGCTAGGAGCATAAAGTTAAAGGGGCTGTCGCCCCTTTATTTATTGAAATAAACCGAAGCGAATATTGTTTAAAAGTGGTGTAATAGACAAATAAAGAAACATTGTATACAAAATAATACCCAAATTTATACAACTGTTGTTACAGGTTTAAGTCGGTCTTATATCCTTAATTATTGTATAATGCCATAAACAAGTTATATTCAAACTGTGTTAAAGGTCCTCTTTGGGTTTTACTCTCTAATTCTCCTGTTGAATATTACCATTAAATTGAATCCCAATACGTTTTAAATTAGCTTTAATAACATTCCCTCCATAGCTTGTAGTGTCTTGCACGGCAAAACTCAATCCAACAGGTTTAGTTTGTTTAGATAAGCAACCTTTAATGTAGTAGCGATTGTTATCATGTACAACGACATCAAGTTCACAGAAATTTGCTTCAGATTTGTCAGCAACATAGGCACTACTAAATACTTGTACTGGATAGGCGCTAGGAACGCTAATTTTAATCAGACTTCCAATAGATTGATTTGCATCTAAATTCACATAAAAACAATTTTGATCGATATTTACTGCAGAGGAGGGAGCACTAAAACAGTGGCTCAGATCATTCCATACCCAGCCGATGGCTTTATCATGACTAGCAAATACAGATGTATCTATGATCAAATTGCCACTAATCTTATGTATGCCCTGTTCTTTTAATTGTGAAATTAGTTGAAATAACTGACCGCTAGTTAAAGTAGGATCTCCAGTAAATTTGGCGATTAAATCTCCCTCTAGCACCCCATTCTCAATTATACCATTCGTCAAGAGTGCTGTTTGAAATTTAAAATCTGTGTTCAGCATGATCTTAGAGGCTAAAGCAGTAAATACTTTTTGAGTACTAGCTGGCAACATAAACAGATCACTTTGATAATCGACAACAATTTGATCGGTAGATAAATTTTTAGCGATAACACTGATTGATGTACCTTTAGGTAAATGAGAGATGAACGGTGTAATATCGACCTCTGCTGAAGCACTATAAGGCATATAAAAAAGAGTTAAAAGTAAAATTCTAAGTTGTTTGAGCGAAAATGAAATCATAGTAAGGTTGCTATTTTTATAAAGAAAATGAATAATAGTCGACTAATACTAGATTATATCTCTTTTTCTGCCAAGACATTCTCTAATTTTGGTAAGAACTTTTCTATTAAGGATAAAATATGAAACAAATTCCTATGACAGTGCGTGGTGCAGAGCAATTACGTGAAGAATTAGATTTTTTAAAGAATGTTCGCCGTCCAGAAATAATTAGTGCGATTACTGAGGCTAGGGAACATGGAGATTTGAAAGAAAATGCTGAGTATCATGCTGCGAGAGAGCAGCAAGGATTCTGCGAAGGGCGAATTAAAGAAATTGAAAGCAAATTGGGAAATGCTCAGATTATTGATGTAAAGAATATGATTAATACTGGTAAGGTTATTTTTGGCTCTACAGTGACTTTACTCAATGTAAATACAGATGAATGTGTGACTTATCGTATTGTTGGTGATGATGAAGCAAATATTAAGGATGGCTTAATTTCCGTCAACTCTCCTATAGCAAGAGGATTAGTTGGGAAAGAAATTGACGACAATGTACATATACAAACACCTGGCGGAAATGTTGAATTTGATATTATTAAGGTAGAATATATTTAAGTTAGGAAAGTGGCAGTTATATAAAAGTAGATGTAAATATAGTTTTTCATGTTTCATTGTAAGAGCTCAATTATCGTACTAGTGGGAGCTATATTTACATAACTTGACGCAAACTATTTATTTAAAGCGTTAGGATTGTTTAGATAAAATCACAAATGACCCTATCCCAAATTCTGTGTAAACACCCATTTCAACTTAACGGTGATCGTCTAGGCGATCACCAAAATCAATCATAAATCGATTCATCGCCAGTTTCCAGTTCTGAATCGGCATTGTCCATTTTTTTGATGCATCTTTAATCGCAAGCCAAATCACTTTGAAAACTGAATCATCCGTCGGGAATACATTTCGTTTTTTAATCACGCGACGAATCACGCTATTAAGCGATTCCACGGCATTCGTGGTATAAATCGCTTTACGAATATCAGCCGGATAATCAAAAAATGTGGCAATATTTGCCCAGTTATCTTCCCAGCCTTTCGCCACAAGCGGGTATTTTGCCTGCCATTTTTGCGAAAGTGCGGTCAGATTTTCGCGAGCCTGTGCTTCCGTCGGGGCTTGATAAACCTGCTTTAAATCTGCGGTGACGGCTTTGTAATCTTTCCACGAAACGAATTTCAAGCTGTTACGCACTAAATGCACAATGCAAAGCTGAATCTTCGTTTTAGATAACCAAGATGGTCGGTCAGTTCATCATTTAACGCAGCCTCGACGGTAATTTTCTTGAGCATCCGTGAAAATTGATTGAGGTCTTCTGGTGTTTTTAGGTTTTTGGCAAATTCCGCTGCCAAGGCGTGAAGTTGTTTTTCGTTCATAATAAAATACCTGTGTCTGAATGTATTATCTCAGAAACAGGTATTTACACAAATTGTGGGAGAGGCTCAAATCGACGGCAGCAATTATTTTTTTCATCTACTTCAGACCATTTTTTCTTTAACGACTTCCCATTCCATTTCATTGAAATTCAAAAAGTATCGCCATCAATTCTAGTCTGAATTTCTGTTAGATAAAGTGTATTTGTGAGAGGTATAGCTTGTTTAAGTAGCTTGCCTCCCCCAATAGTCATGATTTCATTGCTACTATAAAAGCCTATTCCCATTGTTGCCGTGCAAGCGAACATCAGAAAGCCCATTATTTGGCAACGCTGTTCATCACTAGACTTGGACTAAAGAGAAAATAACAGAGCATATAATGTATTTCCTTCATAATAAAAAGAAATGCGCCTACTAACGACTACTTAAACAGTCATAGATAGACGCATAATTAAACTATAATAACGACGGCGCTGCATCTAATAGAATTTTGGTGTACTCTTCTTTTGGTGTGTCGAATACATCGGCGGCATTACCTTGCTCAACAATTAATCCACCATTCATTACCACAATTCTATCTGAAACTTGGCGGACGGTTTGTAAATCGTGAGAGATAAACACCATCGCAAGATTTAACTCTTTTTTCAGATCGGCTAACAGGTTTAGTACCTGTGCACGAACGGATACGTCAAGTGCTGAGGTTGGTTCGTCTGCAACAATCAGTTTTGGATTTAACGCTAACGCACGAGCAATCGCTACACGTTGTTTTTGTCCACCAGATAAACGAGTTGGCTCAACAAGTGCGGCGGAACGTGGTAAACCAACACGAGAAAGTAAGTCGTAAACACGTTTTTCACGTTCGTGCGGTTGCAGTACGTTGTGAATATCCATCGGGTCTTTCAAAATATCCAATACTCGCATACGAGGGTTTAACGCTGTTGCCGGGTCTTGGAAGATCACCGATACTTGACGGCCAAACTGTTTACGGGCTTCTGCACTGCCGTATTTCATTTGTAAGCCGTTGAATTTGGCTGTGCCTGATGTCGGTTTTTGTAAGCCGATAATCACGTTTGCTAGGGTAGATTTTCCGCAACCAGATTGTCCTACTAAACCGACCGTTTCACCTGCATTGACTTCTAAGCTCACACCGTCTACGGCTGTGAATTTTTTCGGGTTAAACAGCGTGCCATCACGAGATGGGAACCTTACAACAATGTTCTCTAATTCAATGATAGGCTGTTCTTTTAATGGTTTCATACTCATTGTTTATCCCTCCAAATGTGAAGCCCAAAGGTGTTTCGGATTGTCGCTTGCTGGTACAAGTTTCAAGCGTTGATTTGGATTTGCATCTGGACGTAATGAACGGCTTGCAAAGCGGTCGCCTTTCGCAAAATCAAACGGTGATGGAACACTGCCCGGGATTTGATATAAACGCTCTGCACGACATTCTGTTGAGAGTACAGAACCGAGCAAGCCTCGTGTATATTCGTGTGTTGGGTTAGACAATAACGCTGAAGTCGGTGCCATTTCCACTACTTGTCCTGCGTACATTACGATGATGTGGTGTGCCATTTGTGCGACTAATGCAAGGTCGTGGCTCACGAACACCATTGCAAAGCCAAGTTTTTCACGCAATTCGTTGAGTAATTTAATTACTTCGGCTTGAACGGTTACGTCAAGGGCTGTGGTTGGTTCATCAGCGATAAGTAATTTTGGTTCACGTGCTAATGCCATTGCGATCAATACACGCTGACGCTGACCACCCGATAATTCGTGTGGGTAGCGGTTTAAGGTTTTCTCTGGATCGAGTTTTACCCATTTTAATAGGGTTTCAGCAGATTGTTTACCACCACGGCTGATAAGCTGTGCCATTTGGTCTTTAATACGCATTGATGGGTTTAATGCACTTAAGGCATCTTGGTAGATCATAGAGATCTCGTGTCCACGTAATTCGTTGAGCTTATCGGTTTTTAAGAGATCGTGTTGGTTGCCTGCACGGTCGGTAAAGAGAATTTCCCCAGTGATTTTGGCTGTCGGTGGTAATAAGCCCATAATTGAGAAGGCAGAGATAGATTTACCACAGCCAGACTCGCCCACTAATCCCATTGTTTCGCCTTCATTAACGGTAAAGCTGATATTATCGACAAGCGGAATATCGCCATAACGATTTGGGAAACGGATTGAGAGGTTTTTCACCTGTAAAATCGGTTTTGCATTTGGGTTTAATTGCATACGGTCTGTGCGAGTTGCTTCTTTCTCGTGCAATTTGAGTAAGTAGCGTTTTAATGCAAGACTTTCTGCCATTGCTTCTTGTACATCTGTTGAAAGCGGTTTTGATACGTCTTCTTTTGATGTGGTTGGGCTACGTTTCAATTTTGGATTGACTAACGCGTCAGTTAAACCTTCTGAGAGAATGTTGAGCGAGAGTACTGTTAGGAGAATAGCCAAACCAGCAAAGGTTGTTGCCCACCAGAAACCACTTAATACGATGTTACGTCCTTCTGACAGGATATTTCCCCAAGATGGTTGTGGAAGTTGTACACCTGCACCTAAGAAAGAGAGAGAAGCCTCAAGAACAATCGCATCAGCTACCATTACGGTTGCAAAGACTAATACAGGTGCGGCTGAGTTGCGAACAACGTGTTTGACTAAGATGTAGGTACGGCTACCACCGATAACACGTTCTGCACGGACATAATCTTCTTCCCATTGAGAAACCACGTTAGCACGCACCACACGAGCAAGTTGTGGGGTGTAAACAATCGCAATGGCTAAGATGATAATCGGCACTGCGTTACCTAAGGTTGCAAGCAATACTGCGGCAAGTGCAATACCAGGGAATGCCATTAAGATGTCCATAAAACGCATAATGACTTCGTTACCAAGTTTGTCTGCGGTAGCGGCTGTTGCCCCTAAGATACTTCCTAGAACAATGGCAAGTCCTACTGCACCAAGTCCGATAAAGAGTGATGTTTGAGCACCGTAAATTAAGCGAGATAAAATATCACGTCCAAGACGGTCTGTCCCAAACCAGTAATCTGCATTTGGTGCTTGAACCGGGCGAAGGGTTTGCAATGGGTCGTATGGTGATACCCACGGTGCTAAAATAGCCAGTAATGCTACAAGCACAATAAATCCTAATGCGAGTTTAGAGGCGGTTGATAATGCTTTAAATCTTGCCCCGCCTGAAGCAAGTCTATCAGCTAATCCTTGGCGAAACATTATAAACTCCGAATTTTTGGATTAATCAGTAAGTAAAGAATATCTACAATGATATTCACCAAGACGAAAGTAAAGGCGATGGTCAATACGACCCCTTGTACGAGGTGTAAGTCGTGGTTTACGATACCGTTAAAAATCAATTTACCCATTCCCGGTAAGTCGAAGATTTGTTCGATAACCACTGCACCACCCAGTAGGTAGCCGACACGCAAGCCTAAAACAGTAACAGGGGTAATTAAGGCATTACGCAATACGTTATGACGAATAACCGTTGCATAAGGTACGCCATTACCAATTGCTGTACGCACATAATCTTTGTCCATTTCTTCTACCATTGTGGTACGCACCACACGAATTAATGACGCACATACAGGGATTGCCAATGCTAATGCTGGTAATGCCATTGAACGGAAATATTCTGTTGGATCTTCACTAAATGACACAAACCCACCTGATGGAAGCCAGTCTAATTCAAGAGAGAAGTATTGAATTAATAAGATACCTAACCAGAATGATGGGGTTGCCACTGCCGCTACTGAGAGTAGGCGGATAACTTGGTCTGCCCAACGGTCACGGTAGAGTGCCGCAATAATCCCTAAAGAGAATGATACGATTGCTGCTAAAAAGACCCCAATGAAAGTAAGTTGTAATGTAAGTGGGAAGGCTTTTGCAATCAATGAGGTGATTGGCTGTTCCGGCGGTGTGGTTAGACCGAAGTCAAGTACCAAAACGTTACCAATGAAACGAAAGTATTGGACGATAACAGGATCGTTCAATCCGTGTTGTTCACGATACAATTCTTTCGCAGCATCACTTGCACTTTCACCCAATGCAACAGAAGCTGGATCTCCAGGTGTGAACTGTAGAATGATAAAAACTAATGCACTTACGCCAAGCATCATCAGTGGTAATGCCATTAATCGGCGTAGTAACAGACGAAGTACGATTTCTATTTTTTTTCTCCGACTACAAGAAAGGTTAGTGGGATAGGTTTATATAATTTTTATAAGAAAAGCGGTGAGATTACCGAAAAGGTTTGCAACTTTTACAACAATCTTACCGCTTGAAAGAAACCTTAAGTAAGACGCTACTTTAAACGCCTTCACCCGAAGGTGAAGGCACTATGATTATTTACGGCTTACACCAATGAATGACATACCTGTGGTTGATAATGGTTTAAAGCCATCTAATGCTTTGTTACTCCAAGCTGTTGGAAGTTTACGGTGAATAATTGGATAAAGTGCTGCTTCTTCAGCAATGATGTTAATCGCTTTACCCCAAATTTCACGTGCTTCTGCCGGAGTTTTCGCAGCCACCGCAGCGTCAAGAAGTTTTTGAACTTCCGCATATTCAGGTGTATTTGACCAGCGGAAACGTTTTTTCGGCCATACATCACCACGGTACCACCAGCTTAATAATAAGTCTAAGTCGTTACCGAATACTGATGGGTCACCTGGTGCGATTAATACTTCAAAGTTACCTGCATCAACACCGTCATTGTATGGTGATTGTGAAGCGATGTTTGTCACTTTTACACCAGGGATCTTGTTCCAGTCTTCAAGGATCATTTGAACAGAGTCCACTACCCATTTATGTGCGGTTGAACGTGTTGTAAACTCAAGTTTATCTACACCCGCTTCTTTCAACAATGCAACCGCTTTTTTCGGATCGAAATCATAGACTGTTGAGGCTTTCACATAGTCTGGGTGAGAGTCTTGAACATAAGATGTCGCAGGTTTTGCGTTGCCTAAGAACACCACATCAACTAATTTTTGTGTATCAATTGCATATTGTAATGCTTGACGTACTTTCTTGTTGTTAAACGGTGCTTTTTCACAGTTAAACATTAAGAAAATTAAGCCGAATGATTGCACTGATTCTACAGCTGCTTTACGTTTTAAGCGATCCGCATCTAAGTAAGGTACGTTTTCAATCGCTTGTACACGACCTGACTCTTGTGCTGCAACACGTGCTGCGTCATCAGAGAGTAAGAACCATGTCATTTTTTCAACAGTTGCAGGATATGGACCTGTGTAAGCAGGGTTTGCTTCAAATACGATACGGTCATCTTTGACTGCTGAAACAAATTTATATGGACCGGTACCAACAGGGTTTGCATCAAAGACTGATTGACCTTGAGCTTCAATTAATGCTTTTGGTACGATTTTGATAATGGTTAAACGTTCTTTGAATAATGCAAATGGATATTTCAATTTAAATTCAACTGTTTTTTGATCCACTGCAGTGACTGATTTAATGAATGGGATGAATTGTGCAAAGAGTGATTTTGTATTTGGATCTAATACACGCTCAAATGAAAACACAACATCAGCACTGGTTACTGCTGAACCGTTATGGAATACCGCACCGTCACGTAAAGTGATGCGATAAGTTACATCGTCAACTTTTTCTGGTTCTTTCGCTGCAAGTGCTAGATATGGCTGGCGAGTTGCTGGGTGTAAATCAACTAAACCTTCAAAAATGTGGATATTAGCCGCCATTGAAGATGCACCAGTTGAACTCATTGGGTCAAAACCCGTTGAAATCGGATAAGCAATACCTGCTTCGATAGTTGAACCTTTTGCCGGAGCTGCATAAGCCTGAGAAGCAAAAGTACCGATTGAACCTGAGAATGCTAAACCAGCACCAACACCTGCAACTAATTTCATAAAGCCACGGCGAGATTCATTGTGTTCAAAATGTTTAGTCACATTAGACTCCTTGATAGTATCGTTTTTGTAAAATGGTTATGTGCAGTACAACACACATTAAACAACCAAAAAGTTTCGTATTTACTTCTCATTTTCAAGTGAATTAATCAAAATGAAAGGTAAAAATGAATTGAAAACATTATAACACTAATCAAGGCGATGTCAATATATTGTCAAGACGAGTATTTACATTTGTGATCTACTTCACGAAATCAGAAAATAATCTAGCTTTAGCTAGGCGGATAACCGACATCTTCTAAAGTAGGATTATTTGCACCTTCTTTTGCTAATTGATCACAAATTTCATTTTCTGTATGTCCAGAATGACCTTTAACCCATTGCCATTCAACCTGATGGCGTGTTATGGCTTTATCCAGAGCTATCCACAAATCCTGATTTTTAACTGGCGTATTATTACTGGTTTTCCAGTTATTTTTCTTCCAATTAAAAATCCATTTTTGAATACCATTTTGCATATATTGGCTATCGCTATGCAAATGTACATTACAAGGCTCCTTCAAGGCATTTAGAGCGGTGATCACGGCAAGAAGTTCCATACGATTATTTGTCGTCAAGTAGTAACCCTGACTTATCCGTTTTTCTTTGCCTTGATAACGCAATAAAATACCTATGCCACCCTTACCCGGATTTCCCAAGCAAGAACCGTCAGTGAAAATATCGACAAGTTTCATTGGGGTTATAGTACGATAGTTTTATTTTGATAAACAAAAACACGATCAGCAAGCACCAATTCTAATGCTCTGCTCAATACCGTTTTTTCTACATCTCGTCCTGCTCGCATCATCGCATCTGCCGTATAAGTATGATCCACATTAATCACATTTTGCATAATAATCGGGCCTTCATCTAACTCGTTATTAATAAAATGTGCCGTTGCCCCAATAATTTTAACACCACGCTGATAGGCTTGCTGATAAGGCTTCGCACCGATAAATGCAGGTAAAAATGAATGGTGAATGTTAATCACACGATTTGGGTATTTCGCCACAAACTCAGGGTTTAACACACGCATATATTTTGCCAACACAATATAATCAGGGGCATATTCATCAATTTTATCCGCCAATAATTTATCGTGTTCTACACGAGTTAAACCTTCGTGGCTTACTAAATGGAACGGCACATCAAAACGTTCTGCTAAACTTCTTAATGTATCGTGATTACCAATCACAGCCGCAATTTCAACATTCAAACCACCATAATAGGTCTTCATTAAAATATCGCCTAAACAGTGTGCTTCTTTAGCGACTAAAATGACAATACGTTTACGTTGTTGCGGAACAAGTTTATAAATAGATCCTTTTGGCAAGGTAAATTCTAAATCGGCTAATAGGGTCTGATCGTTGAAAATACCTTGTAATTCAGTACGCATAAAAAAGTGGCGAGTATCACTTTCAACAAACTCACTATTTTTAATAATGTTTAATTGATGTTTATAACAAATATTCGTGATTTTAGCGACAAGCCCCGTATCATCAGGACATTCCGTTAATAAAATTTTATTTTCAATCATTTTGTTTTCTCTATTTATTAGAAAAATAGCTAATTCATATCAATCATAAAAAAGAAAACCCACATCTTGTGGGCTTCTCTGTATTCATATCAAATTAGATTGCAAAATCTGCTAATGATTTACCTGCTTCTAATGCTTGTTGAATTTCACGAGGCGTTCTGCCTTGACCTGTCCAAGTTTTTTCATTACCGTTTGCATCAATGAATTTATATTTTGCTGGACGAGGATCACGTTTTTTACGTTCTACTTTGGTTGTACCTGCTAATAATAACGCAAGTTCTTCTGCTGAAATACCATCTTGAGCAAGTAACTCTTTGTATTTATTTAGGCTTTCTAGACGTTTTGCTTTTTCTTCTTGTTGAACTTTAATTTCTTCACGTTTTTCTTCAATAACAAGTGCAATTTTCTCTGCGATAAGTTCCAATTGTTCAATTGAAGCTTCACGAGCAATTACACGCAAGCTACGAATATTTGAAAGCGTTTTTAATAAATCAGTCATTGTTTTCTCCTAAATGTAAATAGTTCATATCAATTTAGACTTTTTTTATATTATCGCAATAATTATTTCAGGTAAATACACAAAATAAAATTCTTATTATATTTTGATAATAACTTAAAGCAAACTAGAATAAATCTGACATATTAATTTATCAAAATCCATCTTTCCCCTATTGGCAACCGCCGTTTCTTCAGGTAAGCTATTAGCGTCCTACAAATTGTAGAGGTGCGAATGCGATAAGTATTCTTTCAGAGTGGAAAACGATGAAGAAAGAGGAAAGGCGTATTCGCCGAAATCAATTAAGCGTCATCTTAATTGGTTGGTATCGTTATCGAAAGGAACGATACTGTCATAGCGGAGGCTATGGAGTGCTACTGTTAGGCTGGGTTTATTCTGTTTTTCTTTTGTTCCCTTCCCTAAACACCTTGCTTCATCAAAAGTAAGTTTATTCCAGTAGATCTCTTTCTTTGTTTGACGTGTTATTTTATTAAAAACAATCTTAGAGGTTTTATGAATCTAGTTGATTATTCAAGTTCATTATGGTCTGTAGTGCCTGCATTATTAGCATTGGTACTTGCCATTATTACTCGTCGAGTATTACTCTCATTAAGTATCGGGATTATTGTCGGTGCGTTAATGCTTACCAGTGGCAACCCGATTGATGCCTTTTTACATTTGAAGAAAAATATCACTTCATTAATTTATGGCGAAGAAGGATTAAATTCAAATAACGTAAACATCATTCTTTTCTTACTTTTATTAGGGGTACTCACCGCCTTATTAAGCATTTCAGGCAGTAACCAAGCCTTTGTAAATTGGGCTCAAAAACATATTCAAGGAAAACGTGGTGCAAAATTAATGGCGGCGGCGTTAGTGTTCGTTACCTTTATCGACGATTATTTCCACAGCCTTACTGTAGGTGCAATTGCACGTCCAGTAACAGACAAATTCAAAGTTTCTCGTGCCAAATTAGCTTATATTCTTGACTCAACAGCAGCGCCAATGTGTGTGTTAATGCCAATTTCAAGCTGGGGTGCTTACATCATCACTTTAATTGCAGGTCTATTAACCACTTACGGCATTACAAACTACACTCCATTGGGTGCATTTATGGCAATGAGTGCGATGAACTTCTACGCTATTTTCTCAATGATTTTAGTCTTTGTAGCTGCTTATTTCTCAATCAACTTAGGCTCAATGGCTCGTTTTGAACAACAAGCTGAGCAAGCTGCAGATGTTGAAGAGCAACAAATTGTCGAAGCAAGTGGTAGCGTGATGAACTTAATTTTACCAATCATCACCTTAATTTTGGCAACCCTTGCAATGATGATGTACACGGGTAACCAAGCTCTAGCAGAAAGTGGCAAACCATTTGATGTATTAGGCGCATTTGAAAATACTACCGTAGGTATTTCATTGGTTGTAGGAAGTTTGAGTGCATTAGCTGTAGCGACTTTAATGATTGCAATAGGACGTAAAGTAACAATGAGTGATTACTGGAAGTCGTACGGTATCGGTGCAAAATCTATGATGGGTGCAATCACCATTTTATTCTTTGCTTGGACAATTAACGGCATCGTAAGCGATATGCAAACAGGTAAGTATTTATCAACCCTTGTTGCTGGCAACATTAACCCTGCATTTTTACCTGCAATCCTCTTTACATTAGGAGCAGCAATGGCATTCTCAACAGGTACAAGTTGGGGAACATTCGGTATTATGTTACCAATTGCTGCAGCTATGGCTGCCAACGCAGAACCCGCATTATTATTACCTTGCTTATCTGCGGTAATGGCAGGTGCAGTATGTGGTGACCACTGTTCACCGATTTCGGACACCACCATTTTGTCTTCAACAGGTGCACAGTGTAACCATATGGATCACGTTACTTCGCAGTTACCTTATACGCTTGTCGTTGCGGTGGCTTCAGCAGTGGGTTATTTAGTGATTGGTTTTACTACCTCTGCATTCCTCAGCTTTGCAGTAACAGCAGCGGTATTAGTTACTCTTGTTATCCTATTCAAGCGTAAAAAATAGTGATATCAGCTCTTATAGTAAGATATGAGTAAAACAAAGCGAATCCTCGTAATTCGCTTTGTTTATTTATAGCAACCGGTTAAAATAGCTCGATTTTTTACATTTTATGGATAGATTATGCTTCCCGAACTGGGTTATTTCTGTTTAGTCTTATTAGCTGGTATTTCAGGGTTACAGGTTTTATGTTCCTTATGGGGAGAAATTCGCCATCAACCCTTTTGGTTGAGTGGAAATCGCCTATTTAGTTTAATTCAAGCCTTATTAGCCTTAGCATGTTTTGGCTGTTTAGCCTACGCTTTTATCTATGATGATTTCAGCGTTGCCTATGTCGCTGCTCATTCTAATAGTCAACTACCCTCATTCTTCAAATTTGCAGCCACTTGGGGAGGACACGAAGGGTCAATGCTGTTTTGGCTAACGGCATTGGCATTATGGACAGGCATATTTTGCATTTTTTCAGGCAAAATCGACCGCTTGTTTACTTACCGCACCCTAGCCTCTCTCGCCTTAATTATTTTAGGCTTTGCTTTGTTTATTCTCTTGGTCTCTAATCCATTTGAGCGTAGTTTTCCCCCTTCCCCAGAGGGGCGAGATCTTAATCCTATGTTGCAAGATGTCGGATTAATTTTTCACCCACCACTGCTTTATTTAGGCTATGTAGGCTTTGCTGTCACATTTGCAATGGCAATGGCAATGTTGCTTGGTGGCGTGTTTGATTATGCTATTGCTCGTTGGATCCGCCCTTGGACAATGGTAGCTTGGGGATTTCTAACCGCAGGCATAATGTTAGGTGCTTGGTGGGCTTATTATGAACTTGGCTGGGGGGGCTGGTGGTTTTGGGATCCTGTTGAAAATGCCTCTTTAATGCCGTGGTTACTTGGTACTGCTCTGTTACATAGTTTAGTCGTTAGCGAACAGCGAGGCATTTTTAGTTATTGGACAATTTTATTAGCCATCTTTGCCTTTGCGTTAAGTCTGTTAGGCACATTTATTGTTCGTTCTGGGGTTCTTACTTCTGTTCACGCATTTGCAGTGGACGCAGAGCGAGGAATGGCTCTGCTTATTTTGTTCTTTAGCTTGAGCTTTGTTGCATTGACTCTATTCGCTTTACGAGTGAATTTATGGCAAGGCAATGTTCGTTTTCATCTGTTTTCAAAAGAAACGGCATTATTATTGGTTAATGGCTTATTTGCATTAGCCACGCTGGTGGTTATTCTTGGCACATTTTATCCGATGATTTTCAGTGCGATGGGCTGGGGATCCATTTCAGTTGGTGCGCCTTATTTCAACACGATTTTTGCCCCTTTAGCATTGATTTTGTTATGTCTAATGGGATTTGCAATAGTGCTACGTTGGAAGCATATTCCACAACGTCAAATCTTATGGCAACTGGCATTATTACCCGTTGCGGTGCTACTTAGTTTAGGCTTCAGTTATCAAGTTTTGCCACAAGTCTATGTGCATCAATTGCAATGGCAACCTACTCTTTTTATCTCACTCGCGATTTGGGTTGTACTAACTCATCTACCTTATCAGCGATTTATGTGGCAAATCCGACCGCTTGCAATGCGACTGGCTCATATTGGTTTTGCGATAAGTGTGATTGGGGCAATGATGAATAGCTATTATGCTGATGAAGTTGGCGTGAGACTAAAACCAACGCAGTCTGCTGAATTAGCAGGGCTACACTTTGAATATGTCAAACACCACAATGAAATTGGGGCAAACTACACTGCCGAAGTAGCAGAGTTTCATCTTTATGATCAACATCATCAAAAATTGGCAACCTTGTTGCCCGAACGCCGTTACTATGATGTCCGTACAATGACAATGGCAGAAGTGGGGCTAGCCCATTATGGTTTAGATGATATTTATATTGTGATGGGCGATAAGTTTGGTAATAAAGAGTACGCATTTCGTCTGCACTACAAACCTTATGTTCGTATTTTATGGCTAGGCGGTGCAATAATGGTCTTGGCGAGCCTATTGGCATTGGTTGGTTATCGGAGAAAAAAATGAAAAAAGGATTGCTGTTTTTACCGCTTGTTATCTTATTTGCGGTTGTACTTTTTTTAGTAATGCAATTAAAAGAAAAAGACAATGTGTCGTTAAGCGAAGATTGGCAAGGTAAGCCGTTGCCTGAATTTAGCTTAAAACATTTACTGGATAATCAAGCGGTTATCAGTAAAGCAAGTTTACCAAATGAGCCTTTTATTTTAAACGTTTGGGCGAGTTGGTGTACTTGGTGTATTAAAGAGTTTCCGATTTTACTTGAGATGAAACAACAAGGGGTAAAAATTGTTGGGCTGACCTACGCAGATCGCCCCGAAAATGCACGGCAAGCCCTTGCTCAGTGGGGAAATCCATTTGAGCTAGTGATTGATGATTGGGATAAAGGTTTTTTAACGGAAACCCTCAGAATTTCTTCTGCCCCCTCAAGTTATCTCATTGATAAAAATGGTATTGTTCGTTACCAACAAAAAGGCTACAACCCTAATTTTGCTCAAGATTTTATGCCTCGTTTGCAAGCATTGAAGGAACAGGATAAATGAAACGGATCTTATTTTTACTGTTCAGTTTTATCGCCCTCGTAGCTCAGGCAGAAATGGTGGACACCTTTCAGTTTCATTCTGATAGCGAACGTATTCGTGCGATTAACCTAGCGAAATCATTGCGTTGTTTACAGTGTCAAAACCAAAATCTGGTAGAGTCCAACGCTTCTCAAGCCTACAAATTACGCATAGAAGTCTATGAAATGGTCAATCAAGGAAAAAGCGACCAAGAAATCATTCAAATAATGACAGAGCGCTTTGGAGATTTCGTCCATTATCAGCCACCCTTTAATCCTCAAACGTGGGTATTATGGGGAATGCCTGTTGGCTTACTTATTCTACTCTTTAGCCTAATTTTTTGGCTAACACGGAGAAAGCAAAATGATTAGGAACGAACTTAATCGGGATTATTATCAACAAGCGGAACGATTTGCGGATACTTTTGCAGAGAAAGAGCGTACTGAATATTTAGCCGAATTGGCAAGTCGCCAAGCATTTGAACAACAAAATGAAGTTGTATCGCAATGGCAAAAAAATCCACTTAAACGCCCGCTTGTAGTGACTGTTTTGTTGATTGCCCTTGTCTCTAGCATTATCTATTATTGGCAGACAGGGCGTTATAGCCTTGCTATTCAAGGGGAGCAGGCTTTTGCTCAATTTCAACAACAACGTGCAGAAGAAAGTAGCGAACAGCGTAATGATCACTATATTACCAACCTTCAACATCAGCTTCGCCAAAATGCCAATGATGGCAAACTCTGGTTTGAACTAGGGCAGGCTTATTCGCTCAATAACGATTTTGAAGCAGCCTTAACCTGTTTTCACAATGCTCAGACCGTGCTAGGCGAAAAGGCGAGTATTTTAGGTGCAATGGCAACAGCCGATTACTATTTAAATAAACAACGACTTTCCCCACAAGCAAAGGCTTGGCTTGAACGAGCGTTACAAATTGATGACAAAGAGAGTGCTAGCCTACTTCTGCTTGCCTCCGATGCTTTTTTACATAACGATTTCAAACAGGCAATTCATTACTGGGAAAAAGTATTAGACAACCAGAACGAAGCCTTAGATCGTAAAGAGATCATTCAAAGTATAAAAATGGCGGAGCAGATGTTACGTGAGAAATAGCGCCATTTATGGCTATTTGATATTGATCATCACAATAATATTTTAAAAGATTCTAAATTTTTAATCTTAGTTTTTCTTTATAACAAACAACACCAACTCTCTCATCTGGAAACTTACCGATACTTTTGCTTCCAGTGGCAAATCCGCCGTTTGGTAAGCGGTGACATTTGTGCCGTTTATTGCAATTTGATAACGGTAGAATTGCCCTAAGAACAGTTTTTCAACCACCACACCTTGCCCGTTGTCATCGGCTTTCAGGGTAATCTGCTCAGGGCGGAGCAACCAATGATAATCACCAAGCGGATACTCGATTTCAGGGAATTGATAAGTACCAATCGGGCTTTCAAGGAAGTGATTTTCTAACACTTTGCACGGCAGGTAGTTTGTACCACCTAAAAAGTCAGCAACGAAGGCATTCACTGGGGCGTGGTAGAGCTCGGTTGGCGTACTGAATTGTACGATCTTACCTTGATCCATCACTGCAATTTTATCCGCAAAGGCAAAGGCTTCTTCTTTGCTATGGGTAACGAAAATCGCAGGGACTTTTTGGCTTTTTAAGATCTGTTTAATCTCTTGGATCATCGCATAACGGGTTTGGCTGTCGATGTTGGAAAAAGGTTCATCGAGCAGTAATAATTCAGGTTCACAAGCTAAAGCACGGGCAATGGCGACACGCTGTTGCTGTCCGCCAGAGAGTTCGTGTGGGAAACGTCCTTCAAAGCCTTGTAGTTTCACCACTGACAACATCTGTTGGGTGCAACAATGTTGGTCGGATTTACACATTTTGCATAAGCCGAATTGAATATTTTGTGCTACCGTTAAATGCGGAAATAGGGCGTAATCTTGGAAAATCAGCCCGATTTGACGCTGTTCAATCGGTTTTTTCTGCAAATCTTCCCCTGCAAGAAAGATTTTACCTTCACTAATCGGAAGTAAACCTGCAATCGCTTTGAGTAGCGTCGTTTTGCCACAACCACTTGCCCCTAATAGACAGACGATCTCATTTTCGCCTACGGCAAGATCGAGGGATTTTAGTACCACATTGTCGTCAAATTGACAGCTCAAATTTTGAATATCAAGTAATTTCATATTAACGTTCTTTTTGCGATTGAGAGATTAACGAACGGGTCAGCCAAATAACAGGGATTAATCCAACCAACACTAACACGATGGCAGGCAAGGCGGCACGCTCTAATTGTTCATCTGAGGTAAAGGTGAAAACGTGGGTCGCTAAGGTATCAAAGTTGAACGGTCGCAATAACAGTGACGCATTTAACTCTTTCATACTTTCAATAAAGACCATCAAGCCTGCGGTAATAATTCCTTTGGTAATCAAAGGGATATGTACACTTCTAAACATTGATAAGCCTGTTTTTCCCATCGTTTGACTTGCCATATCTAACGACGGCGAAATTTTGCCGAGAGAGGTTTCAAGACTGCCGATTGCCATTGCGGAAAAGCGGATTACATAAGCAAGGACTAAGGCAAACAGTGAACCAGAAAAAATTAAGCCGACAGGGGGTAGATCTAAGGATTTCAGCAGGGCGTGTAGTTGATGATCGGCAAAGGTCAATGGCGACAATAAGCCGATTGCCAGTACAGTCCCTGGAATGGCATAGCCCAATGAGGAAAATTGCAACGATAAGCGGGTTGATTTCGCCCAAAATCTGCGATTGACCGACAGACGATGAGCAAAATGCAGTAACATAGCAAGGGCAACGGTAATGATCGAGGCAATAATGGATACTTTTAAGCTATTTGAGGCAAATTGCACAAAATCTAAATTCCACGACTGTTCAAAATAGTGGAAAGACCAGTAGATTAATCGACCGAATGGAATAAAGAACGCCAGCGCCAACAAGCCCCAGCACCAACCTTGTGCAAGCCACAGTTTCCAACCTGTGAGCTGTTTGAACGAGGTTTTCTTTTCATAGCCACGCTGATAGCTTTTTTGTTTACGACGGCTATATTGCTCAAGGCTGATAAACAGAAAAATCATCAGCAACATAAAAATGGAAATACGGCTTGCAGTGCCGAGATCTTGAAAGCCGAGCCACGAGTCGTAGATGGCAGTCGTCAAAGTTGGCACTGCAAAATAGGACACGGTGCCGAAATCGCCTAAGGTTTCCATTGCGACTAACGCCATACCGACAGCAATTGCAGGGCGAATTAAAGGGAAAGTAATTTTACGGAAAATATCCGCTGGCGATGAACCTAACATTCTGGCACTGTGAGTGAGGTTTTCCGATTGTTCTAATAATGCCACTCGAGCCAGTAAGAAAATATAAGGGTAGAGTACAAGGGCTAGCACAAAGCAAGCACCGTAAAGGGTGCGGATTTTCGGGAACCAATAATCGTGCGGTGTTTGCCAACCGAAAATACCACGCAACATTTCCTGAAATGCCCCAGAATAGTCGAGTAAATCGGTATAAAGATAAGCGATTAAATAAGCAGGCATTGCTAACGGCAAGCAAAGCAACCATTGAAGCGTTTTTTGCCCACAGAATTGATAATTAGCGACGATCCAAGCGGACGGTAATGCAAAAAAAAGTGCAAGGACGACAGTGCCTAAGACTAACAGGCTTGAGTTAAGCAGATAAGTGCCTAGCATTGTATCCCAGAGATGAACGAGATTTTCCATTTCACCTTCAAAAGCGTGATAGCCAATGGCAAGCAACGGAAGAAGGATTAACAGCGTAGTTGCAAGGGCGGAAAGTTGCCAAGTCAGGTATCGGTTTATCATAAATCGATCAAAATCTCATTCCATTAAAAAACAAAATTCCCCCTTTGCGAAGAAGGGGGTAGAAATTAAATTCGACGTATTTGTAGGGACACGAAGCTTCGTGTCCCAATATCCACATTGGTTGTGTATTAGCATTGGACGCCAAGCGTGGCGTCCCTACAAACGTTACAATATTAATTATTTCGCACCGAAATCATCAAATTTAACTTCATCAACTAATTTCAATGCTTTTTCATAGTTTTTCGCAATGTCTTCTAATTTTAATGCATCGGTTGAGTAAGTTCCCCAGCCTTTTACAAGATCAGAAGGTGCAACATCAGCTTTTACTGGGTACTCGTGGTTAAGTTTAGCATATAAAGCTTGAGCTTGGTTGCCACTGAGATACTCAATTAATTTAATTGCATTTGCTTTGTTCGGTGAATGTTTCGCTAATGCTACACCACTGATATTAACGTGTGTACCGTATTGACCGTTAGGGAAGTTAATGATCGCAGACTCAGCCCAAGATCTTTGTTTTTCATCATCTAACATTTTACCGTAGTAGTAGCTGTTACCTAACGCATAATCACAAATGCCTTCTTTGATTGCTTTAACTTGGTCACGGTCGCCACCTTGTGGTTTTTGTGCAAGATTTGCTTTTAAGCCTTCTAAGAATGCTTTGGTTTTTTCTTCACCGTAGTGTTCGATCATTGCAGCAAAGAGAGAAACGTTGTAAGCATTTTTGCCAGAACGAACGCACACTTTGCCTTTATATTCAGGCTTAGCTAAATCTAAATAGTCAAACCCAGCAGGTAATGCACCTACACGATCTTTTGATGTATAAATAACACGAGCACGTTTGGTTAAACCGAACCATTCGCCATTTGAATCACGGAACTGCGCAGGAATATTTTTCTCTAAAGTTTTTGAGTCTACTTTTTGAGCCAAGCCAGCTTTGACAATTTGCATTACACGGCTAATATCTACCGTTAAAAGCACGTCCGCAGGGCTTAATTCGCCTTCTTTTTGTACACGTTCAACTAAACCTTTGTCTGCAAAGATCACGTTTACTTTGATACCTGTTTGTTTTTCAAAGTCTTTTAACATCGGCTCAATTAAGTACGGCTGACGGTAAGAGTAAACATTGACTTCGTTTGCAGCTAACGCAGAAGTTGAAATAACAGAAGATAATGCAAGTGCAAGCACAGAAAGAGATTTTTTCATAAAAATGTCCTCATTAGGAAAGGGATAAACTCACTATAAATAGCGAGCGTTTACAAAACAGTGTGAGTTTAAAATGTTTACATTTTTATGTCAAGTAAGAACTATTTTTATTTACTAATGGGTAGTTAATCTCATTCTTAATAAGATGAAAAGTGAAACCTTTTTGGGGCATCCTATAGTCGCAGCATATTATCCGGTATTATGAATCAAGTGCACAAATACCTCATTTCAATAAAATCTGTGTATAATACCTGCTGTTTTGTTAGCAATAATTTTGCTTTCAATGAAGTTAATGTTTGCTCGTATAATTTTGTACTGCCTTCGTGATTAATAGAGCAACAGACTGTAAAGCCTATGTTAAGCAGAGTATTGTCTTTTTCATTTAAATTATTCCGTAAATTAAGATAGGTTAAAAACTAACTTAATTGTGCAAAAAGAAACAAAATGCAATCAAGATTTAATTGATAAACATTAAATTTAGCGTCTAAAAAATATTTAGAGATGAAAGAAAGGTTTTAACGATTATTCAAATAGCATTTATAAATTAAATCTATTGAATTAGATCAAAATAACCGTAGTTTTTTATAGGGATAATATATTCGCTTTTTACTTTATGGAGTGTTACCAATGAAAAAACTACTGTTATCAGCGATTGCCTTAGGCGTTGCTGGATTTTTAGGGATGGTTGGGTATTTGCATACCTTTGACCAAGACCAAGCAGCAAAACTACTTGCACAAACTAATTTTAGTGGTAAACAGCAAGAAGTGGCGAAAGTCTTTTTTGAAAATGGCTGTCAGTATTGCCACAGTCCTAATGCAGAAATGCCTTTCTATGCCAAAATTCCTGGTGTAAGTTCAATGATGGAAAATGATGTTGCAACAGGCAACCGCTTTTTCCGTTTGGATAAAATGTTAGAAGGAATGAAAGATCCTGCTAAATTATCTGAAGCAGATCTGGCTAAATTAGAAACGGTGTTACGCAACGATACCATGCCAATTGCGAGCTTTGTTCATATTCACTGGGGTTCTCGCCCTGATGAGCAAGAAAAGAAAACGGTGCTTGACTGGATCCATCAACAGCGTGCGGAGCATTTTGTTCCAAAAAATACGGCTGGAGTTGATCCAACTCGCTTAGTTCAACCTATTCCTGATGCATTAACTACAGATCCACGCAAAGTTGCCTTAGGGGATCAAATCTATCATGACGGGCGTTTATCAGGCGATGGCACTGTGGCTTGTAGCAACTGCCACCAATTAGATAAAGGCGGTGTGGACGGCTTGACTACATCAACAGGTATTCGTGGGCAAAAAGGCGGTATCAATGCCCCAACGGTATATAACGCAGCCTTTAACCACTTGCAATTCTGGGACGGTCGTGCGAAAGATTTAGCGGATCAAGCAAAAGGCCCACCGCTTAACCCTGTCGAAATGGGTTCACATAGTTTTGATGAAATTTTAGCGAAATTCAAACAAGATCACGCTTTTATGCAAGAGTTCTTAGCGGCTTATCCTGAATTAACCGCAGACACTTTAACAGATGCCATTGCAGAATTTGAGAAAACGTTGATCACGCCAAACAGTGCTTTCGACAAATTCTTAAAAGGCGATCAAAATGCCCTGAATGACGCACAAAAACGTGGTTACGAAGCATTTAAAGCGGCGAAATGTGACACTTGCCATACAGGTACCGCAATGGGTGGACAATCCTTTGAATATATGGGCTTATATGATGATTATTTCAAAACGCGTGGCACACCAATTACCGCAGACGATCACGGTCGTTTCTCACAAACCAAAGATCCTGCTGATATGCATCGCTTCAAAGTACCAACCTTGCGTAATGTGGCTTTAACCGCCCCTTATATGCACGACGGTAGCGTTAAGGACTTAAAAGAGGCTGTTCGAGTAATGGCTCACTATCAAAGTGGTAAAACCTTAACCGATCAAGAGTTGAACGATATTACTTCATTCCTAGAAGCCTTAACTGGTGAATATCAAGGTAAAGTATTAACTCGTCAGGATTAGCATAAATTGCTAAGTCGTCACAAAAACGATATAGGAGAAATTAATCTCTGACATATCGTAAGAACAAGAAACTAAAAGGGCTGAAATCAATATAATATTGTTTTCAGCCCTTGATTAATAATTTAGATTTATACAAACCTTCCTTGCTTAATTTTCATCAAACAAGAATTTTTCAAAACATTAGCGACGTAAACCTAAACGTGCGATAGTTTCTGAGTATTTAGCAAGATCAGTACGTTTTAAGTAGTCTAATAATTTACGACGACGTGAAACCATACGTAATAAGCCACGACGACCGTGGTGATCTTTCTTGTGCTCAGCAAAGTGTGCTTGTAAGTGGTTAATTTGTGCTGTTAAAAGAGCGATCTGAACTTCTGAAGAACCAGTATCTTTTGCATCACGACCAAATTCAGCAACGATTTTTGCTTTTGCTTCTACGCTTAGAGACATTTTTTACTCCTAAAAAGTAGTTAAGTTTATATTCATCAATAGCCGATCTCTAATTCAGCTACGACACGAAGTTGCGTATTCTAAAGAGAAAAGCTGTCAAGAGCAATGCTTTTCTCTCAGAATAGCTTAAACTAATGTTTGGTATCCGATTGACTTTGTGGTTGTAGATATTCTTCTCGATTCGGATCAACTTGTTTTGATTTACGAATCATTGGCTCAATAGTTGTACCTTGTACCAAAATAGAGAACATCACAACAGAATATGTCATCACCAGAATTAGATCTTTAACATCAATACCATTTGCATAAGCAGTTTTGGCTGGAATAGAAAGTGCCATTGCTAATGCCAAACCTCCACGTAATCCGCCCCAGCTCATGATTTTTAAGGTATATGGATTGTAAGTACGGAACTGTTGTAGCGCCTTATATGGTAACCATAAGCTGATATAGCGAGATGCTAGACAAATCGGAATTGTCAGAATCATCATCACAATACCGTAGATATTAAAATCGACGAGTAAGATCGCAAAACCGATAAGGAAGAAAAGCAGAGAATTTAAGAAATGGTCAATCATTTCCCAGAAGTGATCAAGATAACGTTGGCTCTGTTCAGAAAAGCCTGAACGACGGGTCCAGTTACCAATCATAATGCCTGCCACAATCATTGCCAACGCACCTGAAACGTGCAGAACATTGTTTGCAAACATAAAGCCTGCGGTTGGAATGGTCAAAGTTAATAAAATTTCTAAGCTACCATCATCGGTTGATGAAATTAAAATATGAGCAAGGAAGCCTAGCACAAATCCAAACAGGATACCGCCGATAGCTTCATGCAAAAAGAGGCTCATAATTCCACTAAAACTGGCTTCTTGACCACCAAATGCAACAGCAAACACAGTGACGAAGATAACTAAACCAACACCGTCATTGAAAAGCGACTCACCTTCTACTTGCATAGATAAACGCTTCGGTGCTCGTAAATTTTTGATGATCGCAAGTACAGCAATTGGGTCAGTTGGAGAAATCAGAGCACCAAAAACGATACAGTAAATCAAATCAATTTGTAGCCCAATTAAGTTGGCTACCCCATAGACGAAGAAACCAATAATCAAAGTTGAAGCTAAGGTTGAGAATAACGCAAAAATGGTAATTTCCCATTTTTGATCTTTAAGAACAGGGAGTTTAATTCCTAGTGAACCTGCAAAGAGTAGGAACCCTAAAATACCGTTAAGTAAGAAACTCTTGAAGTCGATCTGTTCCATGACTTCTGTTGCGACAGCATCAAGGTTAAACCAGCCGAAAGTTCCGAGTAACAGTAGTAAGAGAGAACCGATCATTGCTGCAGCTGTAATAGCAATGGTCGATTGGATTTTATCGCTGATTTTATGAGTAATGAAACCTAATAAAATAGAAAGTGCTGATAAAAAACAGATATAAGTATAAATACCCATGATGGTATCCTTATGGAGACAAAAAAGAAAGATCCTTGTTATAAATAGTCTGCAAATTAAACCAAATTTTTAATCTGATTGCAAAAAAATAAAAGATATTGAGTGAGCTATTTCACAAGTAACAATTTGAGAATTTTCCACTTTAACGGTATAATTAAGAGTAGTTTTTTGTAATTTTAGGGATCATAAAGATGATTGAAAAAATGCATGAGAAATCTGGTGGGTGGGTATTTAAAATCATTTTTGCATTAGTTTCTCTTTCGTTTGTATTAGGCGGTATTGGTGGTGGGTTGATGGCTACAGACAATTCCGTTGCCAAAGTCAATGGAGAAGAAATTTCTCAACAAGCATTTAGCCGAGCAAAAAATCAGCAGCAAAATATCCTAAATGCTCAATTAGGTGAGCGTTTTTGGGATTTAATGGACAATCCTATTTATGTCAAACAGTTCCACGAGAGTATTTTAAATGGTTTAGTTGATGACGAGCTTCTTCGTCAATACGCTAAGAGCCTTAAAATTGACGTTAGTGCCGATCAAATTAAATCAGAAATTGTAAACAGTCCTGCTTTCCAACAAGATGGTAAATTTAATAATAATTTATATCAGCAAGCATTACGTAATAATGGTTTAACGGCTGATGGTTATGCTGCAATTGTTTATGAAGGCATGCTATTTGCGCAAATTCAAGAGGCTATTGTAAATAGTAGTTTTACCGTTCCTGCACAACAAGAACTATTAGCGAAATTATTGTTACAAAAACGTCAAGTACGTCTGGCGACCTATTCAATTGCAAAAGAGGTGAACAATCAAACCGCTTCTGCAGAAGAAATGCAAGCCTATTATGAGGCAAATAAAGCGAATTTTGTTAATCCAGAAAAATTGACCGTAGAATATATTTCTATTGAACCAAAGGATTTGGCTAATAAAATTCAAGTTACTAACGAACAAATTGACACTTATTATCAAACAAACAAAGCTAAATATACGACAAAAGGCGAAGCGAAAATCGCACATATTCAAGTAGCCACTGAAGCTGAAGCAAATGAAATCGTACAAGCGCTCGCTAAAGGTGAGGATTTTGCACAATTAGCAAAAGCAAAATCACAAGATAAATTATCTGCTGCTCAAGGTGGAGATTTAGGTTGGGCGAAAGCGGGCGTCTTCCCGAAAGCCTTTGAAGATGCGGCTAATATGTTAGACGCTGGAAAAACAAGCCAACCAATCAAGGTAGATAATGCTTTCCATATTATAAAAGTATTAGAACGTAATGTAGAAACTGTTGTGCCGTTAGAGAAAGTAAAAGCTCAAATTACGGATACAATTCGTAACGAGTTACTTTTAACGGAGTATTCAAACATCACCCGTGAAATGGCAAACGTAGCATTTGAAAATAGTGGCTCACTTGAAGCGGTCGCAAAAGTAGCGAATGTTCTAGTTCATAAAACAGATGCTTTCACACGTGAAACTGTACCTGCTGAACTTGATAACGAGAAAGTCCTACGCGTTTTATTCGACAGTGAAGTGCGCCAAAATGGGCAAAATTCAGAAGCTATTGATTTAAGTGATGCCACAAATACTAAAACGATGTTTGTTCGTGTAAGTCACTATCAAGTTGAAAACGTACAAACTTTTGACGAAGCAAAATCAGCAGTTGAACAAGCAGTGAAACAACAAAAAGTGCTCAAAGTCTTAGAAGAGAAAGCCACTACACAAGTTGCAGCATTGAATAAAGGCGAAACAGTAGAAGTCGCATTTGGTGCCTCTGAAGAACTTGTCTTTGCACAGGCACAAATCACTGAACCGGCTTTAGCACAAGCGGTCTTTTCAATGGCAAAACCTGCAGAAAAACCGACATATCAGACCGCTCGTAATACGAATGGTGACGTGGTTGTTATCGCTTTAGATAAAGTGAGCGATGGCACAGCTGACGAGTTTAAACCTTTACAAGCACAGTTTAACCAAGCAGAGCGAGTTGTGTTACGTAATGATTTACTCAAAGATTTACGTGAACGTGCAAAAATAGAAGTAAATCAAGACTTCCTTGATCAACTCGAAAGCAGTAAATAATATGAATGTGAATTTTGTTAAAAATTTGTAATTGACTTTACCTATAAATTTCCGCAAAATTCACGTAAATTTTTTAATCTTCAGGGCAGGGTGAAATTCCCGATCGGCAGTAAAGTCTGCGAGCGGCGGCGAAAGCCAAAGCAGGAACTGGTGAAATTCCAGTACCGACAGTGATAGTCTGGATGGAAGAAGAGCTAGAATGTCTACACTCGAACACTGTTCGAGTGCTTTTCTTATGCTTTTAACGCCTTGAGATCGTGAGATTTCAAGGCGTTTGTTTTTTCCTCTCCCGTTTACGGGAGAGGGAGGAGCCAATTCGGTAGAATTTGCGGAGGGAGAGGGTTTGCAATAAACTTCCCTCTCTCTGCTTTTCGTAAAGCCGTTACTTTGCTCAAAGCTGTCTCTCTCCCGTGAACGGGAGAGAATTATTCTTCTTCCTTGCCCTTCAATTTATGATTTAAAACCCAAAATGACACACTCTATTTTTATGGCTCGTGCCATTGAACTGGCTGAACTTGGTCGTGGCTGGACAAATCCTAATCCGTTGGTTGGTTGTGTGATTGTCAAGGACGGCAACATTGTTGCGGAAGGCTATCACCAACGCTACGGCGAATGGCACGCCGAACGTAATGCGATTTTACATTGTCAGGAAGATTTAAGCGGAGCAACGGCTTACGTTACCCTTGAGCCTTGCTGTCACCACGGATGGACACCGCCCTGTTCTGATTTGTTGATTGAACGGGGGATTAAAACCGTCGTTATCGGCTCAAGTGACCCCAATCCTCTCGTGGCAGGCAAAGGTGTGGCACAACTTCGCCAAGCGGGGATTGAAGTGATTGAAAATGTGATGAAAGCCGAATGTGATGCGTTAAATCCAATTTTCTTTCACTATATTCAAACCAAACGCCCTTATGTGTTGATGAAATATGCGATGACCGCAGACGGTAAAATTGCCACCGCAACAGGCGAGGCCAAATGGATCACAGGGGAGCAAGCCAGAGCCAATGTGCAATGCACCCGACATCAATACAGTGCGATTATGGTTGGAGTAGATACCGTGTTGGCGGATAACCCGATGCTCAATAGCCGAATGCCAAATGCCAAACAGCCAGTACGGATTGTGTGCGATAGCCGGTTACGTACGCCATTAGAGTGTCAATTAGTCCAAACAGCCAAAACCTATCGCACGATAATTGCGACAGTTTCAGACGATTTGCAAAAAATCGCCCAATTCCAACCGCTTGGGGTGGAAGTACTGGTCTGTAAAGCAAAAGACAAGCGGATCGATTTAGCCGATCTTTTGCAAAAACTCGGCGACCAAGGCATTGACAGCTTATTGTTAGAAGGTGGTTCAAGTTTAAATTTCAGTGCGTTAAACGCTGGCATTGTAAACCGTGTGCATTGTTATATCGCCCCGAAATTAGTCGGTGGAGTTACCGCCAAAACGCCCATCGGTGGTGAAGGGATCGGCGTGTTGGCAAATGCGGTGCAATTGAAAAATGCAAAGATCCGCCAAATCGGCGAAGATCTTCTGATTGATTATGAAGTAGGAACACATTGATATGTTCACAGGTATTATTGAAGAAGTCGGCAAAGTCGCCAAAATCCACAAACAAGGGGAATTTGCCGTTTTAACCATCACGGGAAGCAAAATTTTTACGGATATGCACTTAGGCGACAGCATTGCGGTCAATGGTGTCTGTCTAACCGTAACCGAATTTGGTGCGAACCATTTTTCCGCAGATGTGATGTCGGAAACACTCGCTCGTACATCATTGGGCGAATTACAACCGAACAGCCCCGTTAATCTTGAACGTGCAATGGCGGCAAACGGACGTTTCGGCGGACATATTGTGTCGGGGCATATTGATGGCACAGGGGAAATTGTCAGCATTACCCCTGCGAATAATTCGGTCTGGTATCAGATTAAAACCACGGCAAAGCTGATGCGTTACATCATTGAAAAAGGCTCAATTACGATTGACGGAATAAGCCTGACGGTGGTTGATTGTGATGAAAATAGCTTCCGAGTGTCGATTATTCCACATACCTTAAGCGAAACGAATTTAGGCACGAAAAAAGTCGGCAGTATCGTGAATTTAGAGAATGATGTGATTGGAAAATATGTGGAAAAATTGCTGTCGCCGAAACAGAGTGAGCCACAGAGCAATATTACAGAAGAATTTTTAAAGCGGGCTGGATTTTAAGTAGCAATATTACAGAAGAATTTTTAAAGCGGGCTGGATTTTAAGTAGGGACACACTGTGTGTGTCCACAAAATGAATGAATAACGGACACACTCAGTGTGTCCCTACAGTATTAAACGAAAAGGAAAGCAAATGTTTCAATTTTCAAGCGTAGAACAAGCCTTAGACGCATTACGCCAAGGCAAAATTATTATCGTCAGCGATGACGAAGACAGAGAAAACGAAGGGGATTTTATCTGTGCGGCGGAATTTGCCACTCCTGAAAATATCAACTTTATGGCAACTTATGGTAAGGGCTTGATTTGTATGCCAATTTCAACGGCGATAGCCAAAAAGCTCGACTTACCGCAGATGGTTTCTTACAACACCGATAACCACGAAACTGCCTTTACCGTTGCTATCGATCACATTGATACAGGCACGGGCATTTCGGCTTTTGAGCGTTCGCTTACTGCACTGAAAGTGGTGGACGACAACGCCAAACCAAGTGATTTTCGCCGTCCAGGGCATATGTTCCCCCTGCTTGCAAAAGACGGTGGCGTGTTGGTGCGTAACGGACACACAGAAGCAACGGTGGATCTGGCTCGTTTAGCAGGGCTTAAACAGGCAGGGCTGTGTTGTGAGATTATGGCGGACGACGGCACAATGATGAAAATGCCTGAACTACAAGCCTTTGCCACAAAACACAATATGCCGTTTATCACAATCGCCCAGCTTCAAGAATACCGCCGAGCAAAAGATTGTTTAATTGAGCAGATTTCTGTGGTCAAAATGCCTACCAAATATGGCGACTTTACCGCACATAGTTTTATCGAGAAAATCACAGGCAAAGAACACGTTGCCTTAGTGAAAGGGGATATTGGCAATGGAGAAGAGGTGCTGTGCCGTATTCACTCTGAATGTTTAACCGGCGATGCCTTTGGTTCACAACGTTGCGACTGCGGTCAGCAATTTGCCGCTGCAATGAGCCAAATTGAGCAAGAGGGTAGAGGCGTGTTGCTCTATTTACGTCAAGAGGGGCGAGGCATTGGCTTAATCAATAAACTGCGTGCTTATGAGTTGCAAGATAAAGGAATGGACACCGTCGAGGCAAATTTAGCTCTTGGCTTCGGTGAAGATGAACGTGAATACCATATCGGTGCACAGATGTTTCGCAGTTTAGGCGTAAAAACAATCCGCTTGCTAACCAATAACCCAGCGAAAATCGAGGGGTTACAGCAAGTTGGCTTAAATATCGTGGCACGAGAACCGATTATGGTTGAACCGAATAAACACGATTTGGAATACCTTAAAGTTAAACAAGTTAAAATGAGACATCTGTTTAATTTTTAACGTCTACTCTCTCTCGTTTACGGGAGAGAGACAGCTCAAAATAGCGTAAGGCTATTTTGAGCAGAGAGAGGGCAAGCGGTCAGATTTTTTAAAAATTCTGAAAAGCCCTCTCCCTCCGAAAATTCTTCGAATTTTCTCCACCCTCTCCCGTAAACGGGAGAGGGGAATCTACATTCAATATAAGGAAAAGCAAAAATGGCAATTATCACAGGTAATTTAGTGGCAACAGAGTTAAAATTCGGCATTGTGTGTGCGAGATTTAACGATTTTATCAACGACAAACTGTTAAGCGGTGCGATTGATACACTCGTTCGCCACGGTGCAAGCGAAAGCGATATTGATACCGCTTGGGTGCCAGGAGCATTTGAAATTCCGTTGGTTGCGAAAAAAATGGCGGAAAGCGGTAAGTATGATGCAGTAATCTGCTTAGGCACAGTAATCCGTGGCTCAACCACGCACTATGATTATGTGTGTAACGAAGCCGCAAAAGGCATTGGTGCGGTGAGCTTACAAACCGGTGTTCCCGTTATTTTCGGCGTATTAACCACTGAAAATATCGAACAAGCTATCGAACGTGCAGGCACAAAAGCTGGCAATAAAGGCTCAGAATGTGCGTTAGGTGCGATTGAAATGGTGAATGTGTTGAAGGGACTTTGATATTTTTATTCACTAGAGCCTTCTCCTTTTATGGTCACATTATGGCGATCGTCAAATAACACAATAAACTACTTTGGATAATACAATTTACCTTCGCCATATAAAAAGAGTTTATAACAACAACCCATCATCACTCAACTTCTCGTGGCGACTTTGCTCAAATAGACGCAATAAATCTGGTACATCCATCTTCTTGCGGGCATCGCCCGCCACATCAAAAGCCACCTGACCTTGATGCAACATTACAGTTCTATCCCCATAATCTAGGGCTTGTCGCATTGAGTGCGTCACCATTAACGTAGTGAGTTTTTGCTCTCTAACAATTTTATTCGTTAATTCTAACACGAAAGCGGTCGTTTTCGGGTCAAGTGCTGCAGTATGTTCATCAAGCAGTAAAATATTTGAAGGTTGCAACGATGCCATTAATAAACTAACCGCTTGGCGTTGCCCCCCTGATAATCTGCCCATTTGGTCAGTCAAGCGATTTTCCAAGCCTAATCCAAGTAAGGATAATTTCTCTTTGAATAGCTCTCTGACTTGGCGGTTCAGTGCAAAACCTAACCCTCGTTTTTGACCTCGTTGATAAGCTAAAGCCATATTTTCTTCAATGGTTAAGGTTTCGCAAGTTCCTGTCATTGGATCTTGGAAAACACGGGCAACTTGGTTAGCTCTTTGCCAGCTAGTCAATTTACTGACTTCTTTACCTTGAATAAAAATCTCACCGCTATCTATTGGATAATCGCCACTGATGGCATTAAGTAAGGTCGATTTTCCTGCCCCATTACTGCCAATTACCGATACAAATTCCCCTTCGGCAACATTCAGGCTCAATCCTCGTAGTACAGGATTTTCAATCACAGTGCCTTTATTGAACGTAATAAATAGATTATTCAACTCAATCATTATCGACCTCTTTTTGCTGTGAATTTGTGCTTGAATTTAGGTAACGCAAGAACCGCTACAACCAATAATGCTGTGATTAAATTAAGATCTTGAGGTCCAAAACCGATACCACTTAGCGTTTCATTATTTAAGGCTAATGCAATGAAAAAGCGATAAAGAATAGAGCCAATAATTACCGCAGCAGTTAGACAAATAATACGTTTTGCAGAGAAAATCGCTTCACCGATAATCACTGCAGCCAATCCGATCACGATAGTACCGACCCCAATCGAAATATCAAAGCCACCGTTACTCTGTACATAAAGCGAGCCTGCTAATGCGATCAATCCATTAGAGATAGCCATACCAAGCAAGGTCATCTTATTAATTGCAATACCTTGAGCTTTTGCCATACGGGGATTTGTCCCTGTAGCACGCACAGCTAAACCAATTTGTGTCGCAAAGAAAAGATCGAAAATCAACTTAGCAATAATCACCACAAAAATTGCCATTAACAGTCGCACCATTGCTAATTGAACATCATCTTCAGCAGTTATCGCATCATAAATCGTCGCTTCGCCCAGCAAAGAAACATTAGGCGATCCCATAATTCGTAAATTGATCGAATAAAGTGCAATCATCATCAAAATGCTGGCTAACAATTTTTCGATTTTAAAACCAATATGCAGACTTGCTGTAATCATACCTGCAACAGCACCAGCCAACATTCCGCACAACGTGGCGATCCAAGGATCGATATGATGCAAAATGCAAAGCACACAAACACCGCCACCTAAAGGAAAAGAGCCATCAGCGGTTAAGTCTGGGAAATCTAGAATTTTGTACGAAATCAGCACCCCTAGAGCAACTAAAGCATAAATCAAGCCCAGCTCTAAAGCCCCTATCCAAGTAACATTGGTGAAATAAGTCGTCAAAAATTGAAGTAAGGAATCCATCTTAAAAATACTATTTTACTAGTACAACAATGTTTCGCATTGTACGCTATTTCAGATAAAAAAACAGTAAAAAAATAGATTTTTGTAAATTTTTTCACGCAAACCTTTGCTTTTCAATGGGTTGCCGACAAGAGAAAAAATAAGCGGTAGAATAAGCAGTAGATTTTTCAAATAATAGAGGATACAAATAAAATGAACGCAATCGAAATTTTAGGCTATGTTGCAATGATTTTAGTCGCAGGTTCTTTCTTATTAAAAGACGTAGTAAAACTTCGTTTAGTGAATGCACTTGGTGCTGTATGTTTCGTGATTTATGGTATTTTGATTAATTCATTCCCTGTAACAGGATTAAATATCTTTGTGGTGTGTGTGAATGGGTATTATATTTGGAAGAGTCGCTGTTCCAAATAAAGAGTTCATTTAGAATTGCTAAATAATAGGCATTTGATTTCATAAGTAATCAGATGCCTATTTATGTATAGTAAAGAGTCATTCATGTAGAGCTCTTCTAGAGTTCTATATTTTCAATGTTGCTGACCTAATATCACAAAGCCAATGCGGCGCCGTTGTGCGATGCAAGATTTTAAACGATGAGCTTGCAAAATTCGGCGATATTTACTGATAGTTAAGCGTTTAACACGCTGTTTCAATTTACGTTTTATCATAAATACTCCTTATTTACTCTATTTTTAATTGATTTTTATGATTTCCTGTGTGTTATTTGAGTTTGATATTTCTTGCTCTTTCACTCTCTGATGATTGATCAAGCTATTGTAATAACGTCGGATATTTTCTACATATTGAAAGGCTTCAAATCCACGAGCATATCCGTATTTTAGTTGAGTATAGTAATGTTTTTTAGCAAGTAGAGGCAAATTTTTCTTTACATCAAGCCAATTATCTGGATTTCCTCCAAGTTGTTTAGTTAAACGCCGCACATCAATCAAATGTCCCATTCCCATATTATATGCCGCCAAGCTAAACCAAATACGATCTTCCGATGCAATACTTTGAGGTAGCTGATTCATTAATAAATGTAGATATTCTGAACCAGCTTTAATACTTTGTTCAGGATTAATACGATCTGTTACATTCATCCTTTCTGCGGTATCTTTAGTGAGCATCATTATGCCTCTCACCCCTGTTGGTGATGTTGCCGTAGGATCCCAATGAGACTCTTGATAAGCAATGGCCGCAAGCATCTGCCATTCTAATATTCCTCGGTATTTTTCAAATAAATGTAAATATTTAGGCAAAACAGTGTCGATAGCTTTTAAATAGCTTTGGCTATCCACATAGTCAAAGCGATTTAAATAATTGAAATATTTTTCCTCAATTCTTGCTATTAAGCCTGTTTCATTCGCATTATCCATAAAACTTAATACGGCAGCTTGCAGTTCACTATACCCGCTATTTTGTAAATACCATACAACAGGCTCCTCATCGGTTAAATCAAATCCAACGGCAACATCAGGTTTAATATGTTGTGCAGCTGAGACATCAATAGACACGGCTACAGTATAAGGAATTTTGCCATCGGCTACTTGTATTAATAATTCCTCTTGAGTGAAATTGTCTGTTACTTTCCATTTCAATGAGGGGTACTGTTCTTGCAATGTTGTTAAAATTGGAATAACAGCTGAACCTGCAGGGATTAGTAATTCATCTTTTAAATCACCAATGCTGTAAGGGCGCTGACTTCCTTTTTTATACACAATCTGCCATGAGGCAGAATAATAACTTGGACCAATTTGGAATTTATCTGCATTTTCTAATTGATATAGCAATCCTGCAGCGGCAATATCAATTTCATTGAGTTTCAAACCATTAAATAATTGTTCGCTATTATTGTAGTTTTTAACTTCTAACCCGACACCTAAATATTCAGAAAACGCTTTAGCAAGCTCATATTCTATCCCTGCGGTTCCTTCTGCTCCCTCAAAATAAGAGATGGGGTGATTAATCATTCCCACCTTCAGTATTTTACGTTGTTGGATCTGCGTATAACGATTTTCTTCTGCCTGCATTGCTTGTTGCCAAGGAAATACCATATCCCATGCCCACAGCAATAATGCAATCCCACATGCAATTCTGATAGCTAAGCCTTTCAATTTCTCCTCTCTAACCTTCACTCTCAACAGAGTGCTGTAGTTTAGCAAATCTATTATGAGTTCAATATGAATATATTCTTAATAAATCAATTTAGTTTAACCAGTATTCCCAGTTTGAAAAGAGGAATTAGGGGTTGATATGTCGTTGATAAGCTAGAAGCGTATTTTGCATTAACATAGCAACGGTCATTGGTCCAACACCACCTGGTACTGGAGTAATGAATTTTGCCTTTTGGGAAGCCGCTTCATATTCAACATCTCCTACCAATTTTCCCCCAATACGATTAATGCCCACATCAATCACTATGGCATTTTCTTTAATCCATTCCCCAGGAATTAAATTAGGCTGTCCAACTGCGACTACTAATAAATCGGCCTGGCGTACATGATTTTCTAGATTCTTTGTAAAACGATGAGTGATAGTGACAGTACAGCCTCCTAGTAATAGTTCCAATGCCATTGGACGCCCAACAATATTGGATGCTCCAACGATAACGGCATGTTTTCCATAAAGATTCTCCCCTGTTGTTTCTAAGAGCTTCATTACACCATAAGGGGTACAAGCTCTTAATGTTGGAATACGTTGGCATAAACGCCCAACATTATAGGGATGAAAACCATCGACATCTTTATCTGGAGAGATGGCTTCAATGATTTTTGTTGTATCAACATGCTCGGGAAGAGGGAGCTGAACTAAAATACCATCAATTTTTTCATCATTGTTTAATTTGTTGATTAAAGAGAGCAGTTGTGTTTCCGTTGTGTCTGCAGGTAAATCATAAGATTCAGAATAAATTCCTAATTCCGCACATGTTTTACGTTTACTCCCAACATATACCTGTGAAGCGGGATCTGAGCCAACGAGAATGACGGCTAAACCAGGAGCACGGTATCCTTGTTGCACGTAAGACGCAATGTGTTCAAAAATTTGAGTTTTAATTTGTTGTGCAAGTTTATTACCCGAAATAATTTGTGCGGACATGACTAATTTTCCCTATGTAATTGACAATATACATTCGGTATTCTCTCAAAAAAATTGCTTTTTAGTAAGCATTAATCTTGAAGATGTTTAAAGAACGAACATTTAATTGCAATTACTTAAAAACTTATTGACCTTAATAATAAAATTTTTATAATAGCACGCACCTTTTTTCAAGACAAGGCGGCGAGTAGCGCAGCTTGGTAGCGCAACTGGTTTGGGACCAGTGGGTCGTAGGTTCAAATCCTATCTCGCCGACCATTCTATCGTTTTCAAACTACTATCTTATCATAGTGCAATGCGCCCTTAGCTCAGCTGGATAGAGCAACGCCCTTCTAAGGCGTGGGTCAAAGGTTCGAATCCTTTAGGGCGTGCCATTAAATTATTTTAAAATCAATCACTTACAAACTATGCAACTAATCTTAATCGTGGTTCATTTTGCGAATGTTCCGTAAATGTACCGTAAATTTCGACCTTGTTTGCGTGTTCCAGTAAATGATCTGCATTTAAATGAGCATACTTTTTAACCATTTCTAAGGTTTCCCAACCGCCTAATTCTTTTAATGTGAAAAGTGGTGTTCCTGCTTGAACGTGCCAACTCGCCCAAGTGTGCCTTAAATCGTGAAAGTGGAAATCAGTTAATAAGCATTTTTTTGTAGCCAAATTAAATGCTTTTCGGTTAATATCCTGTAAAGGATTGCCGTTTCTGCCCACAAATACATATTTAGAATGGCGGTTGCGGATAGACTCAAGAAGTTTTATGGCTTCTTGGTTCAATAATAGCGATCGTGCCTTACCTGACTTTGCAACATCATTAGTCACGATTGCTACTTTCCTTTCAAAATCTATCTTATCCCAAGTTATTGTTAAAATCTCTGTGCGTCTTGCTCCCGTCATCAAGGCAAATTTGCAGATAGATTTCATCCAGTCTGAACTTAATTTATCTATGAGCTGTTTTGCTTGTTGTTTCGTGATCCAACGCACTCGAATTGGCGGTTCTTTCTTTTTCTGTATATATGGCACAGAATCCAGCATACCGAGCTTATGAGCGATATTTAATACTCTCAATAAAGATTTTACATACTTGTTTTGCGTACTATGAGATAATGGGTTCTTAGTATTCGCATTCTTTTTTGGGATATTTAAGATAATTTCTTGTGCTGTTAAAGAGCTGAGTTCTCGCCCTGCGAATTTAGAGAGCCAGTATTCTGCGTGTCGCTTTTTCGTGGCTTTATCCTTTAATTCTTCAGCGGAACGGACATAATGTAATAAAGCATCTTCGAAGATGTATTTTCTCTTTGTTTCGAGCTTATCTTCTGCCCACATTTCTTGCTTGAGTTTGTCGTGATACTGCTGTGCTTCACGTTTTACAAACGTGCGAGTGCTTCTCTTAATTCTCTTGCCGTTTGGGGTTGTGATATCAACCCACCACGGACCGTTTGCTTTTCGTCTGTAGATCGACATTTTCTTTTCTCCTCGACCGACAGAGATACCCCACGGTCATTATTCGCTTGTTTTTTTTACTCGGTCAAGATCTGAACGTTTAACCCGCCAAACTTTAGATCCTGCCATTTTAAAAAATCCCCAATCTGCCAAATGCTGGCGGACGGTATTTGGGTGGCAATTTAACTCTTTGGCGACTTGGTTAATTGTTAAGTGTTCTATATGTGTCATTCTTTTTACCCAATAAAAAACCTAGCTTTCGCTAGGCTTGTTCGTTGATCCATAAAATAAAACCGCCCATAAAGAGCGGTTGGTTGTGGTTAAAAGTTTGTTAATCGTTGTTGATTAAGCTGGGGTAGGGCTTGCTCAATGAATGGGTCAAGCCACACGTTAAACTCGTGTGCGATGTTGTAGGCTTTTCCTGCAATATCGTTTTTAACATAGCGAGAAATGCCTAAATCTTCATGCAATTTGCGATGGAATACTTCTACTTCTTTTGCAAAAGCTCTTGCTCTTACTAGGTATTTGGCAATTTGTTCTGCATCTAAACCTGCAATGGTGATGTCTTTTTTACTGCGGTCAATCGGGCGGTATTGATTGCCGAGTGTGTTTAAGAAGTTGATAACGCGTTCAAACATTGTTTGCGGTAGTTGGTCATACTTCGCTACGTTAAAAGTGCTTTTGAGCCGAGAGTAGATTTCTTGCCAGTGTAATCCTGTTCGATAGTGAGCCTGTTGTACCGCTTCCTGTATAGCTCGTTGTTGCTCAGGGGTGATTGTAAGCGGTGCGATTTGTTGTTCATTTTGCGAAATTTCACGATCAAGAATATCCAGCACCCATTTGCGAAAATCTTTGGCGACTTTGGTGCGGGCGAACATTGCGATAAGGTGAGCTCCACGCAAAGAGAAGACGCGAACTTGTTGTTTTCCGCCTGCGGTTTGCAGTTCGATAAGTGCGGTCATTTCTGCGGTAAATTCGTCTGCGTTGCGGTCGTAGATTTTTACGATTGCTTTTGTAGGATCAGCGTATTCTAATGCTGTACCTAAATCGTTTGCTGTTAAGAATGTGTGGTTGTTTTTATTGATAACCGAAAGAGTAGTGTTTTGAAATGTTAATGTAGTCATTTTATTGTTCCTTGTGTTTGTTTTAAAACTCATCACAAGCTACTGCAATAACTGGTGATGAACTGGCTAAGGTTTGCAGTAACCGTTACACAAGGAAGACGGCAGATCTTTCGATCTCCTTAACCAGCCCATCATTGACTACTTTTAAAGGGGTTCCCCAATTTGGGGGGACCTTTGAAAGGTTTGATTTGACTAGATTTCGGCTATAAAAAAAGTCGCTTTGAGCGACTATCATTTTTCACCGCTCTTGGATATTCAGGACTGCGATCCCGACTTTCTGTTGAAAGTGGGGGTATCTTAAACTGAATTGGGTGACGGTGTCAATAAAAAAGCCTGCGTGGTGCAGGCTTTTAAAATCAATTATTATTTTCTTCGGTGTTATTTGACTTTGGTGCTTCAATTTTTTTGCCGATCACAAACACCCCTGCAATAGTCGCCAACACACTAATCATTACTGTTGCAGCTAATCCTGGGTGACCTTGTGAAACAAGATAAAAACAGAAGCCTGCTACAATAACAACACTCAACATACCAAACCATAAACCGAGTGATTTTTGTTTTAGTGAGGTTTTATTTAATTCAAAACGTTCATTTTTTGCCTGTTCGGCATAAGTCATCACTCTGTCGCCAAAGTTAGGAATATGCTTGGCATATTCTGCCATTTCTCTTGCTGGTGGCAGTGGACCGTGGTGTAAAGACATTGCTTGTTGAACAATGATTGTTTGTGCTGCATCGGTATTGATAACTTCAGCAAGTAATTCTGGGTCTTTAGTAACAACTTCGACGATTTCTTGTTTATTTTCGCTGTGCATTAACAACTTCTCCTATCCCTTTTCGTAAATCATCGCCAAGCTGCCTAAAATCATTCTGCATATTTTTTAAGTCATCTTGTGGAGAACCGATATCAATTGAAGCAAATAATGGGGCGATATTGAACATAGAACCAAAACCAATAAAGAAATTGGCAATGCATTGATGTTTTGTCATTTTCATATTGATTTCCTAAATTAAAGTTATTAAGCCACACACAAAAAAAGCCTGCAAATGCAAGCCCTGTCACGTTCTGTATTTTAAAAAAGCACTTTCTGTTGAAAGTGGGGGTATCTTAAATCAAAGGGCGGTGGGTGTCAATACTAGATAAAACAAAGGGGAGCCTTTTAGCTCCCCACTTCACGATTAAGTTAGCTTGTTATCGCTTTGCTTAATCGACCAAACATTTTTCAGCTTGGTTTTACAAGCCCCTTTCGGGTTCACTGTTAATTTAACTTAACTTTAAGGCTTTAGCAACTGCTTTTTTGATATTTGCAAAATCTTCATCATCGATCACAGGTACGACATATTCACGTTTTTTTAGCTTATAACGATCTAATCTTGATAATGATACTGTATAAACCATATCACATTTAGCCCAACATTGAATATTGCTTTTATCAGGTAACGGGTTATTAGGCATTGGGTAGTGATAGGGCTCTAATGGCTCTGGTTTGGTAGTACTTAATGGCACAATGGTAACCAATTCGCTATTTTTCTTGTGCTTTGATATAACGACAACAGGACGAGTTTTCACCATTTCAGGGGCAATAAAACCCGAAAAATCGCACATTACAACGGCTTTTTCTTTAGGTTGATATTTTAATGCCATTTTAAAATCCTTGTAATAAAAAAGCCGTAAAATACGGCTTGAAAGTGCGGTTATCTTAATCCTAATTGGCGGTGGGTGTCAATATCAATAAATTATATAAATAATGCTTGTATTTTGTTTTTATTATTTATATAATGAACTTGTTTTCGGAATGGTTCTGAAAATAAGAAGCCCGACTGAAATCGGGCCTTTAAAAAAGGAGCTAGGATTATGTTTTGGAAAATCGCAATCCTAGTTATCTTGTTAGTGGTAAGCTCAAATGCTTACTAGTTAATGGATAACCCTGCGGGGGATATGTGAGAGTGTCCCCCAACGGCTCCTAATATAACAACTTCAGTTTTAAAAATCAACCAAAGGTAATAAAAATGGCAAACGCTCAAACAGAACATTCTCGTAAACTTCGTGCGGAAACTTCACGCCGATTAAATGATAAAGCCTTAGCAGAAGGTAAGGCACGCCGTATTTTAATGCAATTACCTTCGGAAGTTGCCGATGAATTTGATGCCATTTGTGCTGAAATGGGTGTTTCTCGTCCACAGGCGATCAAGGCTTTATGTGCGTTGTATCGGGGGAAGTAGGGGAGGTTTTTTCTCCTGTTAAAAATTAAACCCCTGCCCGTGTGTTACGACTTTTTCGATTTCTTCGTAGCGGCGGACGTTAAATTTCTCAAACTCTAATACTTTGACTAGGCTTTCTGCTTTAGCCTTGAGTTGTTCGAGTTCTTGCTGTTGTTTGAAATTCTGTGCGACAAGTTCTGAAATGTGTTCGTTTGCTCGAATAACGGCAAGGGCTTGCCGTGAGCAGAGTGTTACATAATAGTTTAACTGCTTACGCAGTTTGAAAGGATTGAGGGTTTTCATAGTGGTTCCTTTGGTCAATCGAGTTAGTTAAGAATTCTACTTTGAGCAACTTCGATCAGTAGTTTGTATTCGTGATGGGTCTTGTCGTCGTGGACTTCTTTTGATTTTGATAAAAACTCGTCCACCGTGCCTGTAAAGCAACCACGAGTAACAATTAACCCAAATTTTCCATTAGAGACCGTAAGCGTTCCATTTTCTGAACCAACATTACTTGCCCAAAAAATCATTTTCCGTTCAGAGATAACTGCAAAAGATCTCACCCAAGCATTACCGAACACCCGAGCGTTACCGTACACCAGAGCATCACCGTACACCCAAGCGTCACCGTACACGCAAGCGTCACCGTACACCCGAGCATTACCGTACACCCGAGCGTTACCGTACACCCAAGCGTCAGCGTACACCCGAGCGTTACCGCACATCCAAGCATTACCGAACACCCGAGCATTACCGTACACCTGAGCATTACCGTACACCCGAGCGTCACCGTACACCAGAGCATTATCGTACACGCAAGCATTACCGTACACCCGAGCGTCACCGTACACCAGAGCATTATCGTACACCCAAGCATTACCGCTATGATCTAAATTCTTTTCGGTTTCGATATAGCCGCCTAATTGGCCTGCTCCAACTAAACCAAATGTAATAAGTGCTTTAATTCGATAGAGCGTTCTGCCGAAATGTTCTACTGTGTCATCTTTGAGTAGTTCGTATTTCTTTTGTGTAGTTTGTTCTGTCATTTTTAATCTCCTTGCAATAAAAAACCGCCTGTATTGCTACAAGCGGTTGGTTTTCGTGAAAATGTTGCAATAAAAAAGCCACCGTAAAAACGATGGCTTTTCTTAAAACTTCTTGATTTTGTTAGTACACTAATCTATAATGCACTTGTTTTCAGCAATGGTGCTGAAAACGAGCTGGGTCTGACCTTAAATCTAACCCAACTTTTGGAGGGATAACATATGCTTTACCGCATTATCCTAGTTATCATTCTCTTAGTAATTAGCTCCCCAGCATACTAAGTTGAATGAACTAAGCAGGGGGAGAAATCTCCCTGCTCTTCAAAACTGATATTAAGGATTTATTATGGCATTGTCAAGAAGTGAGATTGTGGCTCGCAGTGATGCAAAAAAGGGGATGCAAGCCAAAACCTATAAACTTCCGCAAGCGTTGGTGGCTGAAATTGAGTTGTTGGCCAAACAGTGCGGTATCTCTCAAGGATTGTTAATTGCTCAAGCCGTTGAGCTGTTTAAGCAATCGCAGAAAGGGGCGTAATGCCCTTTATTAAAACGCCCTCAAAATCAAGGGCGTTGCCATTAATTCACTTTCAACGCCTTCAGCGTTTCAATAAATTGCGGAATGTACTTATCAAAGGCTTTCATCAACACAGGATCGGGGTTTTCGGTGTGGATAAAAAGCGTTTGTTTTTGATATTCGGGGCAGTAGCTGACAAAATCCCAACTGTCATACCCCGTAACCCATAAGGCGACTTGTACCTGTATGATGTACTCACTGGGTACCACGCCCTCAATGATATATTTGATGTGGGTTTTCATTTTGGGGCATTTAATTTCTAAGCCTTTTCGTAAGGTTGGGATAAGTCCATCTGGGCTTACCATCATATCTTTGTCGGCATTACGATATACACCACCAACCTGAACGACATCATTGCCTGTGGCGAACTCATACGCCATTCTTGCTTGTTCTTCAAGCTGATTACCTCGCAACATATCGCTGGATTTAAAGCCTTCCGTTAAGCCCTCAATGCTTTCTGCGACAAGTTCGGCAAGGTAGCTTGTCCACGCACTTGATTTTTTACCGCTTGGGGTGACGATATTTGACACCCCTGTTGCAGTGGGAATACCTAATCGTGCGGTAAGCCATTCTTCTGAGCCTTGCTCACAGTTGAGTGTGATCAGGTTTTCTATCATAACGGTATATTTTCCCCTAGGTTTTCGCTTTGTGCCTGTAATTTATCAACACGCTCATTCAAGATTTTGATTAAATGTTCAGCTTTGTCTTTCGGTAGTTGATCAAGGCTGTTTACACCATAGTACGCAATAGCTTTGGCGACATCGGTTTGTGTAATTTGGATAAGTTGATCGAGTTGTTGGCGTTGTTCATCAGCGATCCTAACAACGCCATCTACATCGATTACGGTTTGTTGTGGTGAAGCTGGATTAATAGGCTCTTCAGTTATCTCATCAGCAGTGATTACACCGCCCAATTCATCAGGAAATGCTTTACGCAATGCACCCGCTTCAGCACATTTAGCAAGCTGCCCTCGAGGGCGTTTCGTCCACATTGAATTAACTTTATATTTTCCTGTTCGTTGTTTGTCTTTCCATATTTCTGTTATTGCACAGGCTTCAGTAAAATACTCAGTATGAGAAAATGCACAACGTTCACCATTAACAAAACGATAAACAGTTACTTTGCACCATTCAGGAGCATTCACACCAAGATATTCTATAGTATCGCCAAATACAGGATCATCTTGTCCTGCCATTTGCCCGGTACGAAATGCTGTAATTCGTTGTTCATAAATACCCGGCATAATTACATCACGCCATTTTTTTCTCCTGTTTTTGCATCCGTTACGCTCATTGGCACAATATGACAAGGTTTCTTGAGAATATCCATTTTACGAGCCTTGCAATAATCAATCGCAAGTAAAATACTTTCGTCTTTCGCACCAGGGAAAATACTGTTTTGTAACGTATTCCATATTGCATAATCTATGCCACGTTCAGAAAGTGCGGTTTGAATGTTGGATGGTAAGTTTGTTGTCATAATTTATCCTTATTTTGCTTTATTAAGTGAAACACAATCCCCAAATCTCCCTTTAAGCTCACGAGCAATATTAACAGCGTGGGATTGAATGGTTTGATTTAATCGAATGGTTATCACAAAATCCCCTAAAGGCTCTGTGGTTTCCGTTTTTGCAAAATCCTGTGGATTTTCGACCGCTTGTTGCTGTGCCATTTCATCTGCAATAGCTTTTGCCTCCGCTTGAACTTTTTCCGCCTCAGCTTTTGCTTTAGCCTCTTGTTCTGCCTTGGCTTTAATTTCCGCCTCTCTCTGTTCTTCTTCGGCAATGCGTTGCTGAATGATTGGCTCTAACTCTTCTTCCCCTGCAATCAACACTAACCAGTCTTTAAACAGGTATTCGTAATGAATTGGAATGAGCTTTCTGCGTGCGGAAATTCGAGCTGCCTCCGCTCCGACTTCTGCGGTAATTGCGGTTTCTTCGGCGTTCACCGCACTTGTTAAAGTTGCCAGTGTACTTCTACGCTTGGTTGCTTCTTCAAGGCGTTTTTTGATATTTTCCTTTGGAATATTACGCTCAAGGGCAAGCGATACATCGCTTTCGTGACTGCCTTTGATTGTTAAAATTGACCCTATCCCAAATTCTGTGTAAACACCCATTTCAACTTAACGGTGATCGCCTAGACGATCACCAAAATCAATCATAAATCGATTCATCGCCAGTTTCCAGTTCTGAATCGGCATTGTCCATTTTTTTGGTGCATCTTTAATCGCAAGCCAAATCACTTTGAAAACTGAATCATCCGTCGGGAATACATTTCGTTTTTTAATCACGCGACGAATCACGCTATTAAGCGATTCCACGGCATTCGTGGTATAAATCGCTTTACGAATATCAGCCGGATAATCAAAAAATGTGGCAATATTTGCCCAGTTATCTTCCCAGCCTTTCGCCACAAGCGGGTATTTTGCCTGCCATTTTTGCGAAAGTGCGGTCAGATTTTCACGAGCTTGTACTTCCGTCGGGGCCTGATAAACCTGCTTTAAATCTGCGGTGACGGCTTTGTAATCTTTCCACGAAACGAATTTCAAGCTGTTACGCACTAAATGCACAATGCAAAGCTGAATCTTCGTTTTAGATAACCAAGATGGTCGGTCAGTTCATCATTTAACGCAGCCTCGACGGTGATTTTCTTGAGCATCCGTGAAAATTGATTGAGGTCTTCTGGTGTTTTTAGGTTTTTGGCAAATTCCGCTTCCAAGGCGTGAAGTTGTTTTTCGTTCATAATAAAATACCTGTGTCTGAATGTATTATCTCAGAAACAGGTATTTACACAAATTGTGGGAGAGGCTCCTTATCTGGTCAAGCATCTACAGAATCATTTACTAACGGTTCATATAACTTAAGCTTCTTTGGACCAAACGCTGAAGAAATTGGCGGTAAAATGTCATTAGATGGTAATAACTACGGCTTAGCAGGCACTCGCGGCGAAATCCAAAAATAATTTGATATTGTAGGTCGGGCATTTATGCCCGACACCCCAATCAATAACCATTTGTCGGGCATAAATGCCCGACCTACATTTTATGAAATCATCTCAATTTCCTTTTATTCTTTTATTTGTAAGTCCGATACTTTTGGCAAATCCTTTTGCTGATCCTGTGAGCTTTGAACGATTGTCACAAGCGGTCGGTTTTGAGCAAAAATTTGCAAAAAAATCGGCGGATCTGACCGCTTCCCCAAAAGCCGTTTTGTCATTGCCTAATCCGCAGAGCCTTGAAGCTCAAATAAACCAAGCGATTATCGAACAACAGTGGCAGCGTTTACCGACATTGTTACAGGCTTATCAACAACAATCTCATTACGATATAACCCTTGTTCATTATGCTTTAGGGGCATTTTATTACGGGCAGCAACGTTATCCTGAGGCGATTGAACATTATCAAGCGGTTTTAGCGCAACAGCCAACATTGGCTTACCCTCGTTTTGATTTAGGAGTAATGCTTTACGAAAATCAACAATACCGCCAAGCTACCGAACAACTTACAATGGCGAAAGCAAATTTAGCCCTGCCAATGCAGCAGCTGACCGAACGTTATTTGGCTAGAATGGCGGAAGAGCAGAGTTGGCAACCAGATTTCAGCCTACAATATGTGCGTACCGATAATGTAAATAATGCTTCCTCTTCGTCTGTGGTAAATATCAATGGACGGCAATTTGTCAAAGATAAAACCGCTTTACCGCAATCAGCGGAAGGTTTTCGTTACGGTATTGGCGTGTCAAAAGCTCATAACTTAGCAGGTAATCACTATCTTAACGGCTCAGTTCATTACAGCGGGGTTTACTACTGGGATAATCAGGATTACAGCGAACAATCGCTCCGTTTTAGTTTGGGCTATCAATATCGCAATGCCAAAATGGGCTTAGGCGTTACACCTTTTATTGAACAAAATTGGTTAGGTAGCCCACGTTATAGCAGACAATTCGGTACAACATTGCACGGTTATCGCTACTTAACGCAAAAATGGATCGTATCCTCTCGTTTAACGCATAGTCAAAAACGTTATCACGATAGTTTAACTGCCAGCCGTTATAATGGTTTTCAAAACAGTGGCGCTTTGACATTACGTTGGCAAGCGGTCAGATCTTGGCAAATTTTTGCAAGTATTGAAGCTAATCGAGATCAAACTAAAGAAAAAGCCTCTTCTTCCCATAAAATTGGGGGAACGCTTGGTGTTATTTACCGTTGGAAAAATTGGGGCAGCGAACTCAGCGGAGGCTATGCCAAACGCAATTTTGAAGGGAAACATTACCTTTACGGCTATAAGCGTGTCGATAATGAATATCGGGCGAATTGGTCATTGTGGAATAAACAATGGACTTGGAAAGGGTTAATGCCGAAGCTGAATTTTAGTTATGTGAAAATTCGAAGCAATATGCCTGATTTCTATTCAAGAAAAACTGGAGAATGGTTTTTGACGGTGGAAAAACGGTTTTAGGCTTGATTTCCTACCACCACATAATCCAACGGCTCGTCCCAACTCTCCAACGGCAAATACTCCAACTGCTGACATTGATGAGCCAACCCAACGCTGATTAACTGTTTAGCTTGAGAAAGGGTGCGGTCGTAAAAGCCGCCACCCATTCCCAGCCGATTGCCTTGTGTGTCACAGGCAACCAGTGGGACGAAGATCATCTCTAACTCATTGAGTGGCAACACATTTCGTACATCTAATTTCGGTTGCAAAATCCCAAAGCGATTTCGTTCTAACTGTGCTTCCCCTTGATATTGGAGAAAAAGCAGTTGGTTGGCTGAAAAGGGGTGTAGCACGGGAAGATAGATTTTTTTGCCTTGTTTGATAAGTCTATCCATTAACGCAAGCGGTGAGATTTCACCGTTAAATGGCAAATAAAAGGCAATATGTTGAGCGGAATAACGTTCAATGAGTTCTAATGATTTTAGGATAATATCTTGTGCCGCAAAGGCTTGTTCATCAGCGGTTAAGGCTAGACGTTTGGCTCGCATCTGCTTGCGAAGTTGATAGCGTTGTTCGCTTATAGAAAGTGGAGAAATATCGTTCATAAAAAAGACCCGAAGTGCCGTCATCAGTTGTGGTCCTTGAACCAGACGGTCCAAGGGAGTCGAACATTATCGTTTTTAGGCTTCTCGTAAACGAGCCTGCTCACCAACAATATAAGAGCTCAACTCAAAGTGTTTTAAATATCGGCTCAGGGACGTAACTAACAACGCACACCTCAGGCAAAGAGAATACTAACGGAATTTGCTAATTTTTCCTAGTGTTCAGATCAATAAAATCATAGAAATTCGCTTTATTCGTTATTTTCTTGACCAACAGAAACCGAATCCATCCCACTAGATTGGAATTTTGCAAGAGAACTATCTAGTTGCTCTACGCACGCCATTAACACATTTTTGTTTTCAGCATTTTTGCGTTGTTCTTGTTCTAATTCATAGTTGAGATTTAAGGCAACGATCGACAACACTTTTTCAAGCTGAATAATACCAGATTGCTCTTTTAGCACTGCAACTCGATCTTCTAACCGCTTGGCTGAAGCCAATAACGCTTCTTGTTGTTCTGGCGGGCAGTATAAACGTAGCACTTGTCCAAAGAGCGATAATTCAATGTTATTTTTCGACATTGTTGAGAAATCCTTACGAACACAAAAATTTTTGCTATTATGCCACCCTTTGAACAAATCACAAATAATCTAATATGGCAATTTCACAATCAAACGACTTTAAACAACTCATTTCTGAGTTACATATCGACTATACCCCTGCTGAATTTCACGGTTTTTTAAGCGGATTAATCGCTGGCGGTATTCAAGATGAGTCTTGGAAAACATTAACCTATCAATTTACCAATGATGGACACGCATTTTCTCAAGCTCCACTTGCAAAATTAACCGAGTTTTATCAACAACTTAGCGATAGTTTTGATGAAGCTAACACACTCTTTTCATTATGGTTAAATGAAGAAGATGGTTTTGCAATGGCAGATGGTATTGCAGAATGGACTGGGCATTTTTTACTTGGGTTAGGTTTAGCACAGCCCACTTTGCAGCAAGAAACTGACGAAGTTGGTGAAGCCATTGATGATTTAGATGAAATCGCCAAATTAGGTTATAGTGAAGAAGATAAAAATGATGAATTGCTTGACTCAGGCGAAGAAATTATTGAGTATCTGCGAGTCGTCACACTCTTTTTACATAGCCATTTCGCCAAACCTAAAATGGCGGAAAAACCAAAGGTTCATTAATATCAGGGGCATACGCCCCTTTTATTATGCCGCTTGGCGATGATAATGCCTTAACGCCTGCTCTTTTTGACGGGCTGAGCTAAAAGATGAAATCCTTTTTAAATAACCGATAACTCTAGTGGCGTGATCGATGTCTTTAGAACCGCAACAGCTACATTGTGAAAGGGTGCGTTTATCAATATGGTCACAGGTGTTACATAAGGTGATTTTCACATTGATACAAAAATAGTTACAGCCCGTTTTTGCCGCAATGTCCAATAGTGAGCGGTAGCTTTGCTGGCTCAGGGCTTCTTCTAAATTCAGATGTAATGCTGAACCGCCATCAAGGTATTCAACCAACGCTTTTCCGTGTAATAGGAATTTATCTAACGCATTGATTTGTTCATCTTCCACCACATAAAAATAAGAGTTATAGCACTCTCTCGGTACAACATAGCCCGCTTCTTTATCCCACTTCGCATTCTTCACCCCTTGTATTAGAATATGGGCAAAAGAAAACCCCATTACGAGTACCTTCATAATGGGGTTATAGAGAAAGTAGAGTTGCTTCGCCCCTTGTGCCATTAAGCACGTAGTGTAGATATAAGCCTACTTTCTCATCCACTATCACCCCGAATGGTATCTCAGGCACGTTTTCCGTAGCCCGCATTCACAAGGTTTGGAGGTCAAATGGATAACCCATTATATTACGTTGGCATTGATATTGCCAAAGCTAAATTTGATGTTGCCATTAAATTACAAAATGGCAAACATAAGCATAAAGTGTTTAAAAATAATCCAGAAGGATTTCAATCACTTATGCAATGGCTCAATACATTTGGTGAAACTTTTCACTGCGTGATGGAAGCCACCAATATTTATCACGAAGCTTTGGCAGATTTTCTGTTCCAACAGCAAATCACCGTTAGCGTGATTAACCCTAAATGCAGTGCAAATTTCACGAAAACCGATAATTTACGCTCTAAAACCGACAAAATCGACGCAAAAATGCTTGCTGATTATGCCGATGAAAAGCGTCATAAATTACCGATTTATCAGCCAATTTCACCTGCTCAACGGGAATTGTTGCGTAAAAATCGCCAACTTGACCACCTGAAAAAACAGTTGGCACAAGAAAAAACACGGCTAACAATGTTGCTTGACAGCGATTGCATTGCTTCAACACAGCAGATGATTGCCTTCATCAAAGCGCAAATTAAGGCTTTGGAAAAAACAATTAAACAGTGCATTAATGCAGATAATACATTGAAAAACAATGTAAAATTACTTTGCACTATTCCTGCTATTGGCTTTGCAACCGCCGTTCAACTGATTGCCCATTTAGGTGATGGAAATCGTTTTAAAAACGCGAAAGCAGCCGCCACTTTTGCAGGTTTAACCCCGATGATTAAAAGTTCGGGGAAAAGTTTAAATACCGTTATTGGTATTTCAAAAATCGGGCAATCCGACATTCGTAAGGCACTCTTTTGCCCTGCAATGAACTTTGCCTTTGGCAGCTACAAAAACAGCGTATATCGCTCGTTTGTGCTGCGATTGCTTGAATGCGGCAAACCTAAAATGGTGATTATCACGGCTTTAATGCGTAAATTAGTCACTATTGCACAGGCTGTTTTGCAAAAACAGACAGCATTTAATTTAGACACATTTATGAAATAAAATTTGTTGTGTCTTATGGTATCTAAATTTTCCGCAGGGACAAATTCGGTATTAAATTTCACGCCGTAGGTTTTGCAAGCGGTCTGATTGGCTTGATAAATTGCAAATAGTCGCTCACGCACAAAATCAATATATTCTGAATTGTACCCCACCTTAATGCCCCGAAACTCTGCCGCTTCGACCATTCCGTTAATACCAATTGTCAGGAACTGCTTATCTAATGAGATAAACCCAGCATCATAAACAGGTAACATTCCCTCATTGAGATAATCTTCCATTAGCTTTCGGTAAGCATATTGATATTGATGGATCTTACCGACTTCTGTCACTAAATCTCGTCCATCTTGCTCCAAACGGTTCATATTGAGTGTAATAACATTAATTGAGCCTGTTGCAACGCCACCAGCCCCTAAGGAGTAAGAAAAGGAGTGATCGGCAATTTCATTGCGTAAACGGCAACAAGATGCAAGCGAATCAGGATTATCCGATTGATAAATAAAGAAGGAATTTCCTTCGGCTAAGGATTTTGCCATTTTATCGGCAAAATCACTGTCTTTGCATTTGCCATTTTCAGTCAGCATTGCCGCTGTCACGACTGGAAAGGTTAAAATCGCTTTTGTCCGCTCTTGATTAAACCACTGCATAAAGAAATCTTGCAACGCTGATGTGGTTTGCCAATTCGGTGCGGTGAGATCAGGAAAAACAAAATTGCCGAACATCGCATTAAAATAGTAATGGTCGTAAATGGAAATATTCCAAAAGACACTTTGATAACCACGAGCGGCAGCAGGTTGATTAATGCTATACACCACTTGCTGTAAATGGTTGGCAATTTCGTGTTGATGTGTTTGAAGATAATTATCGCCATAATCCTTACGAGCAAAACAGTCAAAATAGGTCAAAAACTCGACAGTTGCCACTGCCCCTGCAAATTGAGAGCTAATCGCAAAGACAAGGTTAATAAAAGAACCACAAAAAGAGGCAAGATGTTGTGGTGCTCGAGATTCCCCACCCAGTTTGGTTAAACCGTCTCTTAAAAAAGGATAAAGTGTTACCGATACACAATAAGGCTTCAGACTGGTTTCATCGTGAACATAGATTTCGTGTGCTTCAATTTGACGCAGATATTCGTCCGCAAGGGATTGACCAAAAATCTCTGCAATTTTACCGCTTACTTTGGCTCGATTGATTTGTACAAAGAAATCCTTCATCAATTCCTGTTCCATTGTTGCTAAATTCTTTTGGGTAACGTTAGCATTGGCGTCCATTTTTGAACCGTCCGCTGCATTTTTAGCGTGAATGTATTGGTCGATAAAATTTAATTTGCCGAGTAGTTGCGAATGTTCAAGTCTAATCATTGTTTATCCTGTCTAAAATGTGCATTTAGCACTTCGCCTGTTTGAAGATTAATAAATCGTTGGTTTGTGGTAATACAATTTAATCCGCCAAGTTCAGCAATCCAGCGACCTGTTTTGACATAGTCCAACACTGCTAAAATCTCTTGTGGCAGTTGCTCAAGCTCTAATCCTGTATAAAGACAAGTTTTTAAACCAGACTGACGAACAAGCCGTAACCGTTGTAATAACAATTCAGGCAACCACTCTCCCCCCATAAACAACACACAACTAATCAGCCCTTGATATTGCGCTAATCGCTGTTGTAAGTAAATTTCTGAGAGAATCTGACCGCTTCCAAGTTTCCAACTTTCTATGCTGTGGCAACCTTTACAACCTAAAGGACAGCCTGAAATCAGAAAAGCTAAAGAGGTTTCATTGGGAACTTCTTGCCACACAATCTGTTCTGAAATAAAACGGAGCTGCTTCATTATATAACCACTATATCTTGTGGTTTTAAGCCATTAAAAACACAATATGTAGTATTTTATGCATTTTAATGTAAAGGGGATTGATAAAAATCAAAGTGAGTGAAATCACTTTGATAAGCTCAAAAGAAAAGGAAGAAAATCAAAAGGATAGAAAATGTAAATTTTTTCGTATGATTAATGCCCCAGCCAATTTCTCAACATCTGTTCCCCGTATTCCGTAATAAAAGACTCAGGGTGAAATTGCACGCCATAGATCGCAAGAGAGCGATGTTTAACCGCCATTAATACGCCTTGATCGCAAGTTGCAGTAGCAACAAGCGGTGTGTTTTCTAATGATTTTTGCGAAATTGCCCAAGAATGGTATAAGCCGATATTGAATTGCTTCGGTAAATTTTTAAACAATGGGTTGGCTTGTTGCTGAATTAATGGGCGTTGCTGTCCGTGGCGAACTTGATTAAGATTGTAAAGTTCACCGCCAAAAAATTCGCACAAAGTTTGGTGTCCAAGACAAACCCCTAAAATTGACTTATGTTGGTGATAACGTTCTAGCATTGCAAATAGTTGTGGATATGCTCTTGGTACATCAGGACCTGGTGAAATCATAATATGACTAAAACGTTCCACATCGTCTAAATCTAACTCTTCCACCGACACCACCTGCATTTCAACCCCGATTTTGCGTAATAAATCAACAAGGTTAAAAGTAAAAGAGTCGTGATTATCAATAATAAGCAACATTAAACATTATCCTGTGTTATCGGTTTTTCAACCAGTAAATGTAAACGAGTCGTATCCCAATCGGTTTCAAGTAATTCAACTTGTGGCGTTGTCTGATGTGCTTTAGCGGAAAGCTGTTGGAACCGCTCGACTTTCCCTAGTAATCCCTGTTTACCGACCAGTGCTGTTACACTTTGGTTATATTGATTGCTCGCTGTATTCAAGGTGTTACCCAATTTAGCAAGACGCTCTGCAATGACGCAAACCTGGTTATAAATATCCCCTGCTTTTTCGCTGATCTCTCGTGCCTCTGCATTACCTCGCTCAATTCGCCATAAATTTGCGACCGTGCGTAAAATCGGCATTAACGTTGTGTGAGAAACTAAAATGACATTACGTTCATAACCATAATTAAAGAGCTGTGGATCGTGTTTCATTGCTTCAATATAAGCAGGTTCAATCGGCACAAACATCAGCACGAAATCAGGACTTTTTATCCCAATCAGCTGGCTATAATTTTTCTTAGACAATCCATCAATGTGAGTACGAAGTGAACGGCAGTGTTCATCAAGTGCTTGTTGAATTGCAAAATTATCTTCGGAGCGTACCGCTTGATCGTAGGCAATCAAGGAAACTTTACTGTCTAAAATCAAATGCTTATCGTCAGGCAACTTCACCACAAAATCAGGAGCAAAGCGTTTTCCCTCTTCATCTCGGTAGCTCTCTTGGGCGACATAATGTTCCCCAGCCAAAAGTCCTGCCGTTTGTAACGCACTTTCTAACTGAATTTCTCCCCAGTTTCCGGCAATTTTATTATTGCCTTTTAATGCCGTGGTGAGATTTTGTGCTTCCTGTGACATTGACAGCCCAATCTCAAGCACGCGTTTGATCTCAGCCCCTAAATCCGCATTGCCTTTTATTGCTTCACTATGCACCTCATTGACACGTTTTTGGAAACTTTCGATCTGCTCTTTAAAAGGCTTGAGCAGTAAGTCGAGTGCTGACTGATTACTCTCAGAAAAGGATTTACTCTTTTCTTCCAGAATTTGTTGAGCAAGATGTTGAAATTCAACATTTAACTGCTGGCGGACTTCTAGGAAATTCTTCTGTTGAGTTTCAAAATTTGCCTGTTTTTCCGAAAGTGTCGTGCGTAATTCCGTTAATTCTTGCTGTGATTGGGAAAATTTAGCCTGTAACTGACCGCTTTCTGCTTGCTGATGTTGTAGCTGTAACTGAGTTTGTTGTAACTGTTCTTCCAAACTTTCCGCTTTAGTCTGAGCCGAACCGATCCGCTCTTTTAATTCATTAATATAACGTTCTAGTTGGTCTTCCTGTAATTCTGCCTGCTCAAGCTGTTGCTGAAGTTTTTGAATCGCTAAATCTCGTTCATTTAAACGCTCAAGGGTTGATTCTGCTTTTGTCTGTTGCTGAACAGCAAATTGTTCTACTTGATTTTTTTCAAGGGAAATTTGCTCATATTTTTGCGAGAGCGTTGAAAACTGCTGTTGCAATTGTTCAAGAGCCTGTTGTCGTTCTTGACTATCTCGTTGTGAACGGGAATAGCTAAAAAAGAGCCAAAGTGAGATCAATAAGAGTAATGCTATCGTTGCATAAAGCCAAATTGGGTCGAGATTCATAGGAATAAACACTGTAAAAATAACTAGTGGTATTTTAACGAGTTTTACTGTTAAAAAGCAAGGGGGAAAAGTAGAGTCAGAATGGGACAGCTGTACTCTATATAAAAAATTGCTACAATAGCCCACTATTATAGCCTTGCCTATATACAAGCTATCATTTTTTACAAATAGGATTTTATATGACTCAATATCTTTCAACTTCATTTCCAGCTCACCGCCCTCGCCGTTTACGCAAACACGATTTTAGTCGCCGTCTAGTTGCTGAAAATACCTTAACTGCGAGTGATTTAATTTACCCTGTATTTATCATTGAAGGGGAAAATCAACGTGTAAAAGTGCCTTCAATGCCAGGTGTTGAACGTTTAACCTTAGATCAATTACTGATTGAAGCGGAATTATTAGTCAAATATGGTGTGCCAGCTATCGCACTTTTCCCTGTGGTTGGCGATGCAAAAAAATCACTGATGGCAGAAGAAGCTTATAATCCTGACGGTTTGGCACAACGTGCAGTAAGAGCGTTAAAACAAGCCTTTGGAGAAAAATTGGGCGTGATTACAGATGTGGCGCTTGACCCATTTACGACTCACGGACAAGACGGCATTATTGATGAAGATGGTTATGTGGTAAACGACATTACGACTGAAATCCTAGTGAAGCAAGCGCTTTCTCACGCACAAGCAGGCGCAGATATTGTCGCACCAAGTGATATGATGGACGGACGTATTGGTGCAATCCGCCAAGCGCTAGAAGCTCACGGTTTTATCAATACCCAAATTATGGCATATTCTGCAAAATATGCGTCAAACTATTACGGACCTTTCCGTGATGCTGTTGGCTCTGCGGGTAACTTAAAAGGTGGTAACAAGAAAACCTATCAGCTTGATCCTGCAAATGGAAATGAAGGTCTGCACGAAGTCGCTCTTGATATTCAAGAAGGAGCAGATATGGTGATGGTCAAGCCAGGTATGCCTTATTTGGATTTAGTTTATCGTGTAAAAGAGACGTTTGGTGTGCCAACTTTTGCCTATCAAGTATCGGGGGAATATGCAATGCATATGTCTGCGATTCAAAATGGTTGGTTAAAAGAAAAAGAGTGCATTATGGAATCACTGCTCTGTTTTAAACGTGCAGGGGCAGATGGGATTTTGACCTATTTTGCGAAACAGGTAGCAGAGTGGTTGTATCAAGAAAAGTATAAATGAGCTGAGTTACGGAGAACATGGCGCTACTATTCCAATACCTTCCATATGGAACTTTAATTTTGAAGTAGAATTACTGGACATTGCCCCTATATTGCTTTTAACTCTATACTATTATTTATGATTGATGGAATGTAAAATTTTTCCAATCTGAATATTGGGTAGAATAATTAAATGAATTAATAAAAATTCTGGTATGTCAGGAAATAAAATGCTTATGAATTTGCTACATCCAACCGATTTAAAACAGTGCCAACTCACTCATCTTCATTCCTTCACTAAAGGAATGACCGTATATAAGCAAGGCGAAACCGCTAAAGAGTTTTATTACGTCAATAGTGGGCTTATCGGGCTTTATCACACCTTAGATAACGGCAAAGAGAGCCTTGTTCGCCTATATCAAAAGGGCGACTACTTCGGTTATCGAACTTTGTTTGGCGATAATGGCTACCATTGCAACGCCAAAGTTTTGGTTGAAGCAGAGATCATTCGGATTAAGCCCAAAGACATTGATACTTTCTTCGTAGAAAATCCACAGATGAGCAAATTTTTGTTGCAATCCCTTGCAAATGAACTGCGAGAAGCGGAACAACGCTTGGCAAAAAGTGCCTATTTACGCACCCTTGATCGTGTTATCGACAGCATTTATTTTCTCACGGAAAACTTCCCTTACTATAACTGGACGCACCGTGAAATCGCAGAATATGCCGGTTGTGAAACGGAAACGGCGATCCGCATTACTAAAGAGTTGAAACGCAGCGGGTTATTGCAAGATTGGCATAAACAGAAGTAGGTCGCTATGTTTGAAAACGCCCCCAAAGCCCATTTTCATTTGATGGCAAAGCCGAGTAGCTTTCAATGTAACATCAAATGTGAATACTGCTTTTATCTTGAAAAAGCACATACCATTGAGCAAGATGTACGTTTTATGAATGAAGACACCTTGCGAAATTATGTGCGGAATTACATTCAATCCAGTGCAGGACAGCGAGTAGAATTTGCGTGGCAAGGGGGGGAGCCAACGTTATTAGGCTTGGATTTTTTCAAACAAGCGGTCAAGTTTCAGCAAGAATTTGCAAACGGTAAAACGATCACCAATGCTTTCCAAACCAATGGCATTGCACTAAATCGCCAATGGGCAGAATTTTTCAAAACACATCAATTTTTGATTGGCATTTCGATTGATGGCTTGAGTGAAGTGCATAACAAATATCGCATATCAGTCAATGGTCAGCCGACCTTTGAACGGGTTAAACGAGCGGTAGATTTATTGAAAGACTATGGCGTTGAGTTTAATACATTGACGGTGATTAACGATCAAAATTGGCATAAAGGCAGAGAAACCTACCTTGCTTTAAAAGAGCTGGGTTCAACCTTTATGCAATTTATCCCGATTGTTGAAACAGGCTGTGGCACAACACCTTTTGCAAAAAAGGACACAAAACCGACCGCTTTCTCTGTGCCACCACAGGGCTATGGGCATTTTCTGCTTGAAGTGTTTAAAGAGTGGGTGCAACAGGATGTCGGCAAAATTTATGTGCTGGAATTTGATAATCTGCTTGGGCAATGGCTTGGCTACCCGTCAAGTAGTTGTGTTCATCAGGAGAGCTGTGGCACATCACTGATTGTGGAAGCAAATGGTGATGTTTATTCCTGCGACCATTTTGTTTATCCAACCTATAAAGTGGGTAATTTAAACGAACAGCCGTTGGGCGAGATTGTGCATTCCCAACCACAATACCAATTTGGACAACAAAAAAGAACTGCACTCACTCAGGCTTGCTTAGCTTGTGATGTGCGAACGTTTTGTCACGGCGGTTGCCCGAAACATCGAATGATTAGCTTACCAAATGAAGCAAACAAACACAACTACCTGTGCCAATCCTATCAACTCTTTTTCCGAAAAACCGCCCCATTTATGCGAAAAATGCGAGATATTATTCGTAGTGGTGGATCGGCTGGGGATATTGTGAATTTTATTGGCGATAAAGATGCTAACAAGAATATATAACAAACATTATTCATTGGATAAAAAAAGAATACAGCCATATGACCTTTATGCTAATAAAAGAGTTATAAAAAAGGTAGTCCTGAGGTCAGCTGAAGAAAGAAAAATCTTATATTTATCAATGAGTTTCTAACCTTTATCTAAAAAAGAAGGTGTAATAGACAAAATAGTTGCTGATTCGTCAAAAACTATGCCAAGAGGACAAAACAGTTGCTAATGTTTATTTTCTCTAAATGTTAGCAACACTTTTGTCTACTATGCCTTTTAAGTTAACTACTCACAATCACCCTCAAGCTATCCAATCGCCAATTTGCTTGGTCTAGATGTTTCAGTGATGCTTCTCGCAACTGCTCTAGGGCTTGAATTTCATCAGCACGAATGTTTTTATTCACCGCTTGTAGTGATGTCAAGCGGTGTAATTCAGCACCTAAAGTGTGATCCGCATTCTGTTTTGCCTGTTCAATTAAGGATTGTGCCTGTGGCACAACTTTTTCATCGCTGAATGCAATCAGCTTCTCAATATCACCACGAGCCATCTTCGCAATTTTATTTGCCATCTGTTTATTGACCGGCTTGAGCTGTTTTTCCAACCCTGCAAACGACACCTGCGATGCCATATCGTTGCCTTTGTTATCCAGCAAGATACGCACAGGCGTTGGCGGTAGGAAACGGGTGAGCTGTAAATCTTTTGGTGCTTGGGCTTCTACGATATAGATCGCTTCAAGCAGTAACGTGCCTGCCAGCAAGTTTTTATTAACGAGTAATGAAACAGCACTCTTACCAATATCGGCGGACGTAATAAGATCGATACCGTTGCGGATCATCGGGTGATCCCACGTTAAGAACAACACATCTTCTCGCATTAAGGCAAGTTCACGGTCAAAAGTCACGGTGTTGCCTTCTTCAGACAAGCCTGGGAAATCAGGCACAAGCATATGTCCTGTCGGGCTAATCACAATGCTTTTCTCGCCTAAATCTTCCTGCTCTAAGCCAATTACATCAAATAAATTCAAGGCAAAATTGACCAACTGCGGATTGTCGTCTTGTTCAGCAATAGCTTGAGCTAATTGTTGAGCAGTTTCACCGCCGTTCGAGTTGAGTTCTAACAGACGATCTCGCCCTTTTTCTAATTCCACTTTAAGCTGTTGTTGGCGTTTATGGGTTTGTTCCACAAAGGCTTCGAAGGCTTCGCTACGTTCAGGATTGAGTAGGTAAGCGGTGAGTTCCGCATTAAATTCTCTAAATAACGTTGCCCCCATCGGACAAGTTTCTTCAAAGGCATTTAAGCCACGATGATACCATTCCGCTAAGATCAACTGGGTGGAGTGATTGAAACAAGGCACATAGATTTCAATATCGTGTTTTTGCCCGATACGGTCTAAACGCCCGATACTCTGCTCGAGTAAGTCTGGATTATCAGGCAGATTAAACAGCACTAAACGGCGTGCAAACTGGAAGTTTCGACCTTCTGAACCGATACTTGAGCTAATCAGCACCTGCGCGCCATCTTCTTGTTGAGCAAAGTATGCAGAGGCTTTATCTCGCTCCACAATCGACATTTTTTCGTGGAACACCGCAGAGCGAATAGCTTCTTTTTCACGCAACACTTGTTCTAGCTGAATGGCGGTATCCGCTTGCTTACAAATCACCAGAATTTTTTCATCACGATGATTTTTCAAGAATGTAATTAACCACTCAATGCGTGGATCAAACTCGTGCCACTTCGCATTTGGGTTCATACGTTGGAATAGGCGTTCAGGGTAGAGCAGATCTTCCATCTTATTTCCCCCCATCATACACATTACTTTCAAAGCATTTGCATATTGTGTAGGCATTTCCAACACAATTTCATTGTAAATACGATGTGGGAAGCCTTTTACGCCTTGGCGAGTATTGCGGAATAGCACACGGCTTGTTCCGTGTCGGTCAATTAACTCACTAATTAACTCTTGGCGGACTTCCCGACGCTGTTCTTCGCTAGCATCCGAATTAATAATACGGAACATCGGCTCAACATCTTCTTCCGCCAGCAATTCGCTGATACTTTCCTGCTCTTTGGCACTTAACGGCTTATCGTTAAGCAAGGTAGCGACCGCATCGGCGACTGGCTGATACTGTTTTTGCTCTTCCACAAAGGCTTGATAATCGTAGAAACGGTCAGGATCTAGCAAGGCTAAACGAGTAAAATGGCTCTCTTGTCCTAATTGCTCAGGGGTCGCCGTGAGCAACAAGACCGCTGAAATCTGCTTGGAGAGCTGTGCGACAAACTGATATGCCATACTTGGATTTTGCTCGTCCCATTCCAAATGGTGAGCTTCATCAACAATCAACATATCCCAATCGGTATCAAGCACTTGTTTTGCACGCTGTGGATTTGCCGATAACCAATCGATAGAGGCAATCACTAAGGCTTCCGTTTCAAAAGGATTTTCACTGATGTCGTTATTATCTTCATCTTTCTTCGTGAAATCGGCACAACGTTCTTCATCAAACAGCGAGAAATTCAGGCTAAAGCGACGAAGCATTTCAACCAGCCATTGATGTTGCAAACTTTCCGGCACAAGCACCAATACACGATCTACTCGTCCGGAGAAAAGCTGTTGTTGCAAAATCATACCTGCTTCAATGGTTTTACCCAACCCCACTTCATCTGCAAGTAACACACGGGGAGCAAGACGTTGCCCGACTTCTTTGGCAATATGTAATTGATGGGGAATTAGGCTTGCACGAATACCACGCATTCCACGCAGTTCAGATTGAAACTGGGCTTGTTGATGCTTCAAAGCACGATAACGCAGGGCGAAACGATCACTGCGATCAATTTGGGCAGAGAATAGACGATCCTGCGGTTTACTAAAACTCACTTTATGATCGAGTTGCATTTCAGGCAGAACGCTCTCTACTTGAGTATCGACACGTTTACCTAAATAGAGTGCAACCCCTTGATTTTCAACGACATCTTCAATATCTAACTGCCAGCCATCAATACTGGTAACACGATCGCCTTTTTGGAATTGCACACGGGTTAAAGGGGCAACGGCAACAGCGTACACACGTTGTTCGTCCGATGCAGGAAATGAAAGGGTCACAGTGCGGTTATCCACTGCAGTGACAATGCCTAATCCTAAGTTATTTTCCGACTCACTAATCCAACGTTGTCCGACTACAAAGCTCAAACTTACCTCTCTGCGGTTCTACTAAAATTTTCGGAGACTATCTGATCTTGGTGGAGTAAGCGGTCAGATTTTGCCATTATTGTTTCCATAATTTGAACTGATTAATCAAACCATTCGTTGAACTGTCGTGGCTAGTAATGGTTTCGTTATTTTCTAGCTCTGGCAAGATACGGTTAGCAAGTTGTTTACCTAACTCAACACCCCATTGATCAAAGCTATAAATATTGAAAATTACGCCTTGAACGAAGATTTTATGTTCATACATTGCAATCAACGCTCCTAAGGTGAATGGGGTGATTTTTTGGACTAGAATTGAGTTCGTTGGTTTGTTGCCCGTAAATACTTTAAATGGCACAATTTCTACAACTTCTTCTAAAGATGTACCCGCTTGTAAGAACTCTTGTTCCACTACTTCTTTTGACTTACCAAAAGCAAGTGCTTCAGTTTGTGCGAAGAAGTTTGAAAGCAATTTAGGGTGATGATCGCCAATCGGATTATGGGTTTGTGCAGGTGCAATAAAATCACAAGGGATCAATTTTGTACCTTGGTGAATTAATTGATAGAAGGCGTGCTGTCCATTTGTACCTGGTTCACCCCAAATGATAGGCCCTGTTTGGTAATTGACAAATTTTCCATCTCGCCCAACATATTTACCGTTAGATTCCATATTGCCTTGTTGGAAGTAAGCCGCAAAACGGTGCAGATATTGATCATAAGGTAAAATTGCTTCTGATTCTGCACCTAAGAAGTTATTGTTCCAAATACCGATAAGGGCGAGTGTCAATGGGATATTTTGCTCTGTTGGAGCATTAAGGAAATGTTTATCCATTGCGTGAGCACCATCAAGTAGTTGCTCAAAGTGTTCAAAACCGATAGAAAGAGCAATAGATAACCCAATCGCAGACCAGAGTGAGTAGCGTCCACCAACCCAATCCCAAAATTCAAACATATTTTCTGTATCAATACCAAATTTAGCGACCTCTTTGGCATTCGTTGAAAGAGCTACGAAATGTTTCGCCACAGCAGATTCGTCTTTTGCAGTATCTAATAACCATTGACGTGCTGAAAGAGCATTCGTCATTGTTTCTTGAGTAGTAAAGGTTTTTGATGCCACAAGGAAAAGGGTTGTTTCTGGATTGATTTTCGCTAAGGTCTCAGCAATATGCGTGCCATCGACATTAGAAACAAAGTGCATTGTTAAGTGATTTTTGTATGGACGTAATGCTTCAGTGACCATATATGGGCCTAAGTCTGAACCGCCAATCCCAATGTTTACCACATCAGTAATCGCCTTGCCTGTGTAGCCTTTCGACACCCCTGAAATAACACGCTCACAGAAGCCTTTCATCTTCGCTAAAACTGCATTCACTTCTAGCATCACATTTTTGCCATCTACTTCAACAGGGGTATTTGAGCGGTTGCGTAAGGCTGTATGAAGCACCGCACGATTTTCCGTACGGTTAATTTTTTCGCCATTAAACATTGCGTAAGTGGCTGATTTAACTTGGCATTCATCGGCTAATTGACGCAATAGTGCAAGGGTGTGCTGGTTGATCGCATTTTTAGAAAAATCAACGAGAATTTGATCTTCAAAACGTAAGGAATATTTATCAAAACGTTTTGGATCTTCATTAAATAGTTGTGGAATCGTCAAATTCTCAGCTTTGTGCTGTTCAAGGGCATTCCAAGCGAAAGTTTGGGTTGGATTGATGTTTTGCATTGAATTATCCTCTAAAATTTAATTTTGTGATTCAGTTGATGATGTTGAGCTTAGTTCATCTAAGCGTTTTTCTAATTCATTCAATTTTTCACGGGTACGAAGTAAAACTTGAGATTGAACTTCAAACTCTTCACGAGTGACCACATCAAGTTTAGCAAGCTGGGCTTGTAAGATTTGTTTAAATTTTTCTTCTAAATCATTGCCTACATTTTTTAAACCTTGTGGTAATGCGTTGTGAAGTTGCTGTGCGATAGACTCTAAATTTTTTGGATTAAGCATAATGTTCCCCTTGTAAATTAGGGCATTAATTCTAAAGAATTTCAGTAAAGATAAAAAGCAAAGAATAGAGAGAATTTGAAAAATCAGAGAATTATTTGATCTAGAGAAATAAGAAGATGGCTGGGGTACTAGGATTCGAACCTAGGAATGCTGGGATCAAAACCCAGTGCCTTACCGCTTGGCGATACCCCAAAAGAAAAAAACTAACTTGCGTTAGTTCATTCGATTTGAAATAAGATGGCTGGAGTACTAGGATTCGAACCTAGGAATGCTGGGATCAAAACCCAGTGCCTTACCGCTTGGCGATACTCCAGTCGTTTTATTTGCAAGCTTAAAATGGTGCGGGACGAGGGACTTGAACCCACACACCTCTCGGCGCCAGAACCTAAATCTGGTGCGTCTACCAATTTCGCCAGTCCCGCAAATGGTGGCTACAACGAGATTCGAACTTGTGACCCCAACATTATGAGTGTTGTGCTCTAACCAGCTGAGCTATGTAGCCATTTGCGTCACCATATCGGCTTTGCGGGGCGTATTATGCTGATTTCACTCTACCTCGTCAAATACTTTTTTGAAAAAAGTAAATTTTTCTGCTTGTTTGACTAGAGATTCGGCAAATTGTCAGAAAAAACAACAATAATCTCTATAAAAGACTGATTTTATAATAAGTTAACGATTGCCGTTTTAAAATTCCATTTCTTGTTTTATCTGTTTTAATATAGGTTCAACATCTGGTAATACATCTTCCCACAACTGAAACGTATAAGCTGCTTGTCCAACTAACATTCCTAAACCATCTTGGTATTGTGTTGCCCCTTGTGAACGGGCGTATTCAAGAAATGGGCTCTGCATATTTGGAGCATATTGCATATCATAAATGTTGGCTTGTGTAAGTAATCGTGCTGGCAATTCGACGCACTTGCCTTGCAATCCAAGCGATGTCGCATTGATAATTAAATCGAACGACTGTTCGGGAAGTTCATCGAAACAAGCGGATTGAATTTGCCCAAACTTTGCAAACTTTTTAGCTAAACTGGCCGCTTTATCTGCCGTTCGATTGTAAATGGTGATCTGCTGTTGAGCTTGTAATAAGGGATAAAGCACACCTTTGGTTGCTCCCCCAGCCCCTAAAATCAGTATCCGTTGATGTGGTTTAAGCCAACCTAAACGGGCAAGATCGGACACTAATCCAACACCATCAGTATTATCCGCATATAAACGCCCATCATCTAACCGCTTGAGCGTATTACAGGCTTCGGCTTGTAAGCAACTTTCGCTATAAAGATCCGCAAGGGCAAAGGCTCTCTCTTTAAAAGGGGCTGTGATATTTGCACCTTTCGCACCTTCTGCAAAAAATTGTTTGAGTTGCTGTTCAAACTGTTGTTCATCGCCTAATTTCGCTACATAAGAGATCGCTTTGCCCGTTTGTTGCCCGAAAAGTGTATGTATTCTTGGGGATTTGCTTTGTGCAATCGGATTTCCCCACACTGCGTACTGGTTCATTGTCTATCCTTGTCGAAAAATATGTTGGCTAAAAATGTCACGGATTTCAGACGGATTTGATTTTCCGCCTGTGGCTTGATCTAATACTGGGAACGAGTTGCCAAATTGCTGTCGCACTTCGTCGGCAGTTCGGCAAGGTGGGAGCGTCGTTAAATTTGCACTGGTAGAAGTGAGTGCAAAACCTGTCGCTGTACAAAGTTCAACAACCGCTGGCACTTGGCATAATCGCACGGCAATGGTTTCAAACTGCCCTTTCAAATAACGTGGAACCGTTGCTTTGGCTGGCATTATCCAAGTAATCGCCTGCTCGCCAAGCGTTTCAAAACGTTGCCATTCCACCTCTGTCAAATGTGTATCATCAATGTAGGGCAGAAGCAGTTCTTTATGGTGAGCAATTAAAATCAACCCCTTGTCTTCTGGACGATTTTTTAATTGAAGCAGGGATCTCACCGCTTGTTCACTTTGCGGATTGCAACCTAATCCAAAAACGGCTTCAGTAGGATAGGCAATCACTTGATTTTGTTTAAGTTTTTCAATAAGTTGATTAAAAGAATACATTATTCGCTTTCACTAAATAGATGCTGACATTTTCTGTTTGCACAGAGAAAATAGGTTTTCCCACGCACTTTTTTTATGGTGGCGAGTTCACCCAAACATTGTGGGCATTGTTGTTTTACAGGCTTGGTAGGTAAGGTAAATTTACACTCAGGAAAACCTGAACAGCCATAAAATATTTTACCTGAACGCCCTGTGCGTGCCACTAATTTATGTTTTTGACATTCTGGGCAGTCAAATTCTTCTTCGATTTCAGTTTCTTCGTGTACCGTAAAATGGCAGTCAGGATACTGGCTACAACCGATAAACATACCAAAATGCCCTTGTTTTAATTGCAATGGCGATTGACATTCAGGGCATTGTTCATCAAGGGTTTTGATGATATGACTTGCTTGGTGGATAGGTTTGAGATAATCGCATTGCGGATAGCTACTACACCCTAAAAAAAGTCCCTGCTTTCCCCGTTTTAGTTGTAATGGGGAATGGCATTGCGGACATAATTCTGTCTGTTTCGTGGACTTAAAAAGGCTCATTTTTAAACTATATTAACTCAAATTCAATCACAAAAAAGTCGTTATCGTTCGGGTAAATCTCTTTGATCACTTGTTTTAGTTCGGCAAGTGTCATATTTTCCTGTTTAGCATGTGTTTCATTAAGCCGTTCAAACTGAATAGGGGTAACAGACAGCACACGAATACGGGCAAACAAGCGGTCTGTTTCATTTGTAAAAACACTCAACTCTTGACCCGCTTGAAAATAGCTTTCTGACTTATCTCGAATGGTAATGGTCTTTTTACCACTGACAATATCTGCTTCAAAACGGCTAAAAAAAGTAATTTTATTCATCATAGTCACCATAATCCAGATCCAATAAATGCCTAAAATGATCGTTATAAAAACCGTGGCTAACCATATATCGCCACATTTTTTGCTTCGCTTTTATATCCCAATGTGATGGTCTTTTTTTCTCAAAAAGACGTTCGGCAAGTTCAAAAAAATCAACTTCCGCTTCATCAATGGCTTGGCTAATCACCCACTCTTTTACCCCTTTGAGCTGTAACTCTTGTTTTAGACGGCGTGGTCCATAGCCTTGTTGTGAACGATAGCGGACGTAACTTATCGCAAAGCGTTCATCACTTTGCCATTTATTCGCTTTTGCTTGTTCAATGGCTTGCTCAATTTCTTGTGCATTATATTCTTTAAGTTGTAATTTGCGGCGAATTTCAGCTTCGCTATATTCTCGTTTAGAAAGTAGATAAAGCAAATAGCTATTCGCAGAATATTTATGTGTCATTTATTTACCGCAGTAAAATAAAAATGCGGTTTTCACAAACCGCATTTCGCTATTATAGTTCTTCTTCGTTAAACTCTTCGACATCGCTCTCGTCGATACTGTCGCTTGCCGTTACTTTTAATAGGCTATTTGGGTTTGAAGCCAGTGTATTTCGGATTTCTTGTTCGAGTTTATCTGCAATTTCAGGGTTCTCTTTTAACCATTTCACTGCATTATTTTTACCTTGTCCAATTTTCGTTCCATCATAAGAGAACCACGCCCCTGATTTCTTAATAAAGCCGTTTGCTTCAGCTAAAATCAGTAGTTCGTTCATACGAGAAATTCCTTCGCCGTACATAATATCAAATTGTACTTCACGGAATGGCGGTGCAACTTTGTTTTTCACCACTTTTACTTTGGTTTCACTACCAATAATTTCATCGCCATCTTTGACTACACCGCAACGACGAATATCTAAACGAACAGAGGCATAGAATTTCAATGCATTACCGCCTGTTGTCGTTTCTGGATTACCAAACATTACGCCAATTTTCATACGGATTTGGTTAATAAAGACCACTAAACAGTTGGTATTTTTGATATTTGCAGTGAGTTTACGCAACGCTTGTGACATTAAACGTGCTTGTAAGCCCATATGCGAGTCGCCCATATCCCCTTCAATTTCAGCTTTTGGCGTAAGTGCAGCGACAGAGTCCACAATAATAACATCAACTGCCCCTGAACGAACTAACGCATCACAGATTTCAAGAGCTTGTTCACCATTATCTGGTTGAGAAATCAATAAATCATCTGTATTTACCCCTAAATTGCGAGCATAGACAGGATCTAAAGCGTGTTCAGCGTCAATAAAAGCACAGGTTTTATTGCCTTTTTGAGCTTGAGCAATTAAAGAAAGTGTTAATGTTGTCTTACCTGACGATTCTGGCCCATAGATTTCAACAATACGCCCCATTGGCAAGCCACCAATACCTAAAGCAAGGTCTAGCCCTAGTGAGCCTGTTGAAACAGACTCAATATCTAATTGCTCAGTCTGCCCTAATTTCATAATAGAGCCTTTACCAAATTGTTTTTCAATTTGAGCTAGTGCCGCTTCTAAGGCTTGTTGTTTCTGTTCTGGTGGAACTTGTTTAATGACGGTATTGTTTTTTGAAGATTTTTTATTCTCAGCCATAATGCTTTCCTTTGTTCATTGTTTGGATAGGGCAAATGCATTGCCATAAAACTGTAAATTATTATACTGTTTAACCATACAGTTGCAACTGTTTTTTTCAGTTTTTCGATCTATATCACAAAATTTACAACTTTATCGAAAAATCCTATCGCTTGTAATCGGCACTGCCCTTTGAAGATCAAAAGGATTTAAGGCATTAATCACCATTATTTGTTCATAATCAAAAAGTGCTTCTACAGGTATATCAATTAAGCTAATTTTTTGTTCGTCTAATAAATAACTTAGTTGTGTACCTTTTAATAAATAATGATTTGGGCTATACCATTTTCCTTGTTTTAAAAAAAGTAAATTACCAATAGAGCAATCACTAATAAAGCCATTATTAACAAGAATAATTTCATCACCAGCGGTTTGTTTTAATTTATCTAATTCAACTCGGTCAGTATATTTGAATTGATAATCAAAATTTTCTACATAAACGCATTGAAAGGTTTTTATTGCTTTAGGTATATAATGGAAAAACTGAACTTGATATTCTTTTGTGTTATAATCAATACGACAACGTACTAATCCTTTTTGATATGCTTCAGGCACTTTAATAATATCTAACAGTTCAAAACTATTTTCGTGCTTAAAATAATATATAAATGCATTATTCATTCGTTGTTGATGATAAAAAATATTTTGTATCTTACCATCAATAATTGCTACCGTTTCAAAGAGTGGATATTGGCACATAAACTTTCTCTAAAATTTCATTATATTCTCCATCTAGCTGACTTAATGCAGTAATTCCGCCACCGCTACGAAAATAATATGTATCCCCTTGTTTTTCAATATAGCGAATAGCCACCGCACTCTCTACATTTTCACCATCAAAATAACCGAAAATCCCCGTATAATAACCACGTTCTTGTTGTTCTGCTTGTTGAATAATTTCAACGGTTTTCACTTTAGGCGCACCGCTAATTGAGCCTGCTGGCAAGAGTTTATCCAACATTGTGCCAATATTTTCTTGCCAATTTTCATCAAGTTCCCCACAAATTTCAGAACTCGTCTGATAAATCGCCCCACGATGTGTTTCCACTTTTTCAACATAGCGATATTTCGTGACCTGAATATATTTTGATACTAAAGCTAAATCATTCCGAATTAAATCAACAATGGTATTATGTTCGGTAAACTCTTTTTCTGAATTTAATAATTTATTTATCGCATCTTCTTCATTTGCATTTATTGTTCCTTTCATAGGATAAGAATAGATTTTATTCGCTTTAATACGAATGAAACACTCAGGGGAAAAACAGACAAATCTTTCATCTAATAACAATTTGTATTTAGCTTTACTTTGCTGAAAAATTTGTGCTAAATGATAATTTGTTTTAATTTCAGTTTGCTGAGTTAAGTTTAAAAGATAACTATTCCCAATTTGGATCTGTTGTTGAACAAAATCAAAGGCTTTTTTATATTGTGGATAATCAGGTGGAATAATCTCTAACTCAAAATTTCCATTTATTTTTAATGGTTGAATGAACTTTTGTTGTCCATTAAAATCAAAATAAAGCCCTTTATCTTCAATTTCAGATAAAGGATAAATTAATGGTTTCTGTTTTTCAAAATCAATTAAAAAGAAAAAAGGCAAACGCATTTTCCCATATTGATTGGCTATTTGAATAAATTGTTGCATTTTGATATTTCTATTATTCGGAGTTAAAACCTATGTCCCATTCACATTCTTATATGGAGACGCACGCCCAACAAAATAAGACTATCCTATTGATTAATTTAGCTATTATAACGACTTTTATGGTTGTTGAAGCAATCTCTGGCTATTTCTTTAATAGCCTTGCCTTACTTGCTGATGCCAGGCATATGGCAAGCGATAGTTTATCGCTCTTATTGTCACTTTTTGCATAACCTTGCAAAACGTTTTCACGAAATGGATATTCACGCTACATTGCAAAATGATTTAGCCGTTTATTTTGAACAGCACGGAAAAACAGAGAGCACCCACCATCATTAACTATTTGATATTAATCAAATAGTTAATAAAGACCGACTAAAATAGTCGGTTTTTTGTTGCCTTTAGTTTAAAAAAGCATAACATTTTCAACATAGTGCAACTTTGGAGAAAAATATGGACAACTTAATTTGCTATAAACAGATGCCAGTTTGGGATAAGGAAAGCCTACCACAGATGTTTCAAGAGAAACATAATACTAAAGTAGGAACTTGGGCGAAATTAACAATCTTAAAGGGATCATTGAAATACTATGAATTAACTGAGGAAGGTGAAATCGTCAGAGAAATGATTTTCGACGAACAAAACCAGCCACCTTTTGTGGAGCCACAAATTTGGCATAAAGTTGAGCCATTAAGTGAAGATCTGGCGTGTCAGCTCGCTTTTTATTGCTCGCCGGAAGATTATTTCGCTAAAAAATATAATCTCACTGCAACACATTCTGAAGTATTAAATGCGATAAATTATCTTTCGACAGGCAAAGTGTTAGACCTTGGCTGTGGAAGAGGGCGAAATGCACTTTATCTTAACTTAAAAGGGTTTGATGTAACCGCAGTTGATCAGAATGAAGAAAGTATCCATTTCCTCAATTCAATCATCGAAAAAGAAGATGCACAACATATCCAAACGGGTATTTACGACATTAACCAAGCCAATATACAAGGCGAATTTGATTTTATTGTTTCCACTGTCGTAATGATGTTCCTAAATCGTCATTGTATCCCTGCAATTATCGAAAATATGCAAAAAAATACCAAAGTCGGGGGATATAATCTTATTGTCTGTGCAATGAACACGCAGGATTTCCCTTGTCCAATGCCTTTTTCATTTACATTCCAAGAAGATGAACTGAAACAGTATTATCAAGGCTGGGAACTTGTTAAATACAATGAAGATTTGGGGCATTTACATAAAACCGATGAACACGGCAATCGTATTCAGCTACGTTTTGTGACAATGTTGGCGAAGAAGTTGGGGTAGATCGCCTAGTTCTAATCTTCAACTCAATTTTATGGCATAATGGAAACTTTATAAGAATCTATTGTTATCAATGACAATAGATTTAGACCATTGACAAACTATATATTAGATGGATTGAATATTGTAGGGTGGGTTTTAACCCACCAATAAAATCAATATGTTACGGCTATATGGTGGGTCAAGACCCACCCTACAAGCTACTTTGTAAATAATCTGAATCTATTGTTATCAATAACAATAGATTCTTCGTTTTATACATTATTTGGATTTTATCAATGCAAGAACCTTACTATCGCAGGCGTTTTTCCGTTGCACCAATGCTCGATTGGACAACTCGCCACTGTCGCTATTTTCACCGTCAATTTACTCAACATAGCTTACTTTATAGTGAGATGATTACCGCACCCGCAATTTTGCACGCGAAATATGATCTGCTTGCTTACGATCCCACAGAAAACCCTGTGGCGTTGCAATTAGGGGGAAGTGATCCTGAACAGTTAGCGAAATGTGCAAAATTAGTGGAAGAACGGGGCTATGCGGAAATCAATCTGAATGTCGGTTGCCCATCAGATCGTGTTCAAAATGGTATGTTTGGTGCCTGTTTAATGGGAAAAGCGGATTTAGTCGCTCGCTGTGTAGAAGCGATGAAAAACGAAGTGAGTATTCCTGTTACCGTTAAACATCGTATTGGCATTGACGATCTAGATAGCTATGAATTTCTATGCGATTTTATTGAGAAAATTCAGCCTTACTGTAACGATTTTATTGTTCACGCGCGTAAAGCGTGGCTGTCAGGTTTAAGCCCGAAAGAAAATCGTGAAATCCCACCGCTTGATTATGAACGAGTTTATCAACTCAAGCGGGATTTTCCACATCTTAAAATGAGCATTAACGGCGGGATTAAAACGATTGAAGAGATCAAACATCACTTGCAATTTGTTGATGGCGTGATGGTTGGGCGTGAAGCCTATCAAAATCCGTCTTTGCTTGGTTATATTGATCGAGAACTGTTTGACCCAAACGCCGATATTGTTACACCAAAACAAGCCGTTGAAAGAATGCTACCTTATATTGAACAGCAACTTTCACAAGGCGTTTATCTCAATCATATTGTCCGCCATATTCTTGGAGCATTCCAAAACTGTAAAGGGGCAAGACAGTGGCGTAGGCATTTAAGTGAAAATGTGTGCAAACAAGGGGCGGGTGTAGAAGTGGTTGAACAAGCATTATCTTTTTTGCCTTACTAGTTGCAAAATCTATTAAATACTTAACGACTCAGGTGCTTATGGTTTATTGCAGGTGTAATAGACAAATTTGTTGCTAAAAAGTGGCTTAAAGCCTTATAGTACAAGGATTTAAGCCCTCTTTTTGAAATATGAACAAAAAACTGCCCATTTTGCCAAAGTCAGAAAATAAAGAAACATGGAATAAAAAATAATACTCAACGTTATTTTTGTAATGAATGTCATAAAACCTTTATCTTAAAATCTAAATTAGATCCAATTAAAATTTGGACTGATTACACATCCGGAAAACAAACCTATCAACAACTTGCCGTTAAATATCATTGTTCAGTCAGAACGATTCAAAGATATATTGATAAAGCCCCTAAAACACCTTTAAAACCGCCTTTAAATCGATACCTAAACATCATTATGGATACAACGTTTTTCTGTCGTTATTTTGGCGTATTAGTGCCAATGGGTTCTAATTCAAATAATGTGATTTCTCATTATTTTGTGTGAACCGAAAAAGATATTTACTACAAACTTGCTCTAAATAGGTTAAGAGAAAAAGGCTATATAATTCAATTGATTACCTGTGATGGTAGACGTGGTTTGATGAAAGATTTATTTAATACACTAGTACAGATGTGTCAATTTCATATGGTGGCAATTGTGATGCGGAAATTAAGAAAAAAACATCAATCACAAGCGGGTAAAGAATTAAAAATAATTGCAAAAACACTCACAAAAAGCTCAAAAAATGAATTTTATCGGCGATTACACTCTTGGTTCATAAAACACCAAGCATTTTTAAAAGAAAGGAGTGATAAAGCGAATGAAAAAGGCTATTTTCCTTATAAACATCGCAATATAAGAAGTGCTTGTGCCAGTTTAAAGCGTTATATGGATTTTATTTTTATCTATGAAAAACATTCTGAATTAAATATAGAAAAGACGACAAATAGCTTAGAGGGATTATTTAGTGAACTTAAACGAAAATTAAATAATCATAATGGATTAACGAAAAAGCGTAAGATTATGTTTATACAGGATTTTTTAAATAAAAAGAGTTGCTAACATTTAAAGAAAATAAACATTAGCAACCATTTTGTCTACTATGCCCCTTTATCTACTATACTGGATTAACCATTAATCATCTAAGAAACTGCGTAGAGTTTCGGAACGGCTAGGGTGGCGGAGCTTGCGTAACGCTTTTGCTTCAATTTGACGAATACGCTCACGAGTTACATCAAATTGTTTACCCACTTCTTCAAGGGTGTGATCGGTATTCATATCAATACCAAAACGCATACGCAATACTTTTGCTTCACGAGGTGTTAATCCCTCCTCTAATACAGCATTCGTTGCAATTCGCAAACTTTCTGCTGTTGCAGAATCAAGAGGCAACTCAAGAGAGCTATCTTCGATGAAATCCCCTAAATGTGAATCATCGTCATCCCCCACTGGTGTTTCCATTGAGATTGGCTCTTTAGCAATTTTGAGGACTTTACGAATTTTATCCTCTGGCATTCCCATTTTTTCTGCTAACTCTTCAGGTGTTGCTTCACGTCCCATCTCTTGTAAGCATTGGCGAGAAATACGATTTAATTTGTTGATCGTTTCAATCATATGCACAGGAATACGAATAGTACGAGCCTGATCTGCAATTGAGCGAGTAATCGCTTGGCGAATCCACCAAGTCGCATAAGTTGAGAATTTATAACCACGGCGATATTCAAATTTATCTACTGCTTTCATTAAGCCGATGTTACCTTCCTGAATTAAATCAAGGAATTGTAAACCACGGTTGGTATATTTTTTAGCAATAGAGATAACAAGACGTAAGTTGGCTTCTACCATCTCTTTCTTCGCTTTGCGTGCTTTTAATTCGCCATCTGCAATGCGTCCGCCAATTTCACGGATTTGCGTAATGGTTAAACCTGTTGTTTCCTCAAGTTTCTGCAAGTTTGCGATATTTACACGAATATTATCTACATAGTTGGCTAATTTTGGCACACCACCCTTTTTAGCATTGATCGCTTTATCAATCCACGCCTCAGATAATTCATTACCTTGGAATACTTTGATGAAATCCGTCTTTTTCATGCCTGCATATTCTACAGCATAGCGTTGAATTTGACGTTCTTCTGCTCGCACTTGCTTCATCATTTTTTGCATCGTTTCCACTAACAAATCAAATTGTTTTGGCACTAAGCGAAATTCACGGAAAATATCGGAAAGTGCTTGAATTTGATCTCTTGAACGCTTGCTAGTACGTCCATGTTTTTGGATTGCTTGTAAGGCTTTTTGATGTTGCTCTTTTAATAGCGTAAATTTCTCACGAGCAAGTTCTGGATCAATGCTATTATCATCACCACCATCGCCTGATGATTCACCATCTTCACTTTCATCATCAATATCTGCAACGGTATCACTTTCGCTTTCTTCATCTAGATCGGCATCGAGGTCATCTACAGGGGTACTTTCTACCGCATTCGGATCAACGAAAGCGGTTACAAGATCGGATAAACGTACAGTGCCTTCTTCGACTTGATCATAACGAGCAATTAATTCACTTAAGGCCTCAGGGTATTCTGCAATGACACACTGAACTTCGTTAATTCCTTCTTCAATGCGTTTTGCAATATCAATTTCACCTTCACGTGTAAGCAACTCAACCGTTCCCATTTCACGCATATACATACGAACAGGATCGGTAGTTCGACCAATTTCAGATTCTACCGTAGAAAGTACTTTAGTCGCCTCTTCCACTACGTCTTCATCGGCAATATTGCCTGCAAGCATCAAATCATCGGCATCAGGGGCAGTTTCCAGCACCTTAATCCCCATATCGTTAATCATTTGAATAATGTCTTCAATCTGATCTGCATCGACAAGTTCTTCTGGTAAGTGGTCGTGAACTTCTGAAATCGTTAAGTATCCTTGCTCACGCCCTTGAGCGATAAGAAGTTCTAACTGAGATTGTTGTTCTTCTAATTGAGAGTATTGTTCCATAGCTTTATCCGTTCTTAAGAGCAAAAATAAGTAGTGGATTATACCACTGCTTGAGGTGCGATAAATAGTTTTGCAAAAAATTATAAGTATTTGACCGCTTACCGCCCAGTCAATAACATCATTAATTCCTGTTTTTCCTGCTGATTTAAACCTGTTGTACGATCTTTTGCCATTAAAATTTCAATTTGTCGATCAAGCAGTTTCTTATAGAAAAAATCAAGCGTATCAATAAAAGTGTTTTCGACATTTTCAGAAGATACCAAGTGATCCCAATTTGCCAGCAGTTCCAAGTGGCGATAGTTTGGACTCTCTCGCAAATGTTCCAATACACCGCCCATCGAAATACCCAGATTAGCGTGACAAATATTGACTAATTCCAGAAAAAGATCGAAACCTTTTTCCTGCAAACTCTGTAAAAATGTCACATCTTCAGGCACATTTTGAACCAAATGAGGATTTTGAAGTAGTAACGCAATCAGTAACCGCATCGGTGTCCTTTCAATATGTGGCATATTGTGGCGTTTAGGTGCAGTTTCAACACTTTTCTGAGGCAACATCACCTCTAATTGTGTTGGATCAAGAATACCTAGTTTTTGCCCCAATATATTTCGTAAATACAAACGTAGCATTTCACCTGGGATACGCTTGATCAAAGGCAATGCTAATGAAGCGAGCTTAGATTTTCCCTCTTTAGTAGAAAGATCGACCTGCGTAAGCAAAGAATCAAATAAAAATTCACTCAATGTCAATGCTTGTTCCAAATAGCGTTCAAAACCCTCTTTACCCTGAGAGCGAATAAAGGTATCAGGATCTTCCCCATCGGGTAAGAAAATAAATTTCAGTTGTCTGCCATCGTGTAAATAAGGCAACGCATTTTCTAATGCTCGCCACGCAGCATCTCGCCCTGCACGGTCGCCGTCGTAGCAACAGATCACTTGCTCTGTTGATCTGAACATTAACTGAATTTGTTCACCTGTTGTCGCCGTTCCCAAAGAGGCAACAGCATTATTCACCCCAAATTGAGCTAAAGCCACTACGTCCATATAGCCCTCAACGACAAATAAAAAGTCAGGGTTTTCATTATGTTGTAAGGCTTGATACAAACCATAAAGCTCATTGCCTTTATGATAAGTGGCAGATTCAGGGGAATTAAGATATTTGGGTTTTTCGTCGCCTAATACACGCCCACCAAAAGCAATCACTCGACCACGCTTATCTCGAATTGGAAACATCACACGATTACGGAAACGATCATACACATTGCCACGATCATTTTTAGAGAGCATACCCGTATCAAGCAACTTTTGAACTTCTTCAGGATTATTTCCAAAGCGACGAAGCACTGCGTCCATCGCATTCGGAGAAAAACCGATTTCAAAGCGATCAATAATCTCTTGAGATAAACCTCGTTGCTGCAAATAGGCTTGACTAGCACTATCTTGCGTTAATTGCTGTTGATAGAACTTAGCGACCAAATCTAACAATTCATAAAGATTACGCCGAGTTTTATAACTGGCTTGTGGTTTGCCATCTCTATTGATCACATTTTCACGAGGCACTTCTAACCCGTGCAATGCAGCAAGTTCCTCAATTGCTTCAGGAAACTCTAACTTGTCATATTCCATTAAAAAGCTAATCACATTACCGTGTACACCACAACCAAAACAGTGATAAAACTGTTTAGATTGGCTCACTGTAAAAGAGGGACTTTTTTCGTGATGAAAAGGACAACAGGCTTGGTAATCTCGCCCTGCTTTTTTGAGTTTAACACGACTATTGATCAGCTCGACAATATCGGTTCGAGCAACAAGATCATCAATAAATGAACGAGGAATAGAGCCTTTCATTGATTATCTCCTTGCTAGCAAGTGGGTAGTTTCGCAAACTTTTTTACAATGCTCACCGCTTGTAATGGACGGTATAAACATTGAAACCGTGATTCCTTAAAGGTTTCACGGTTCCAATTTAACTTCTGTTACCTAATTTAAAATTAGTATAAACGAGTGTTACGCGCGTTCTCACGGAAGTTACGTTTAGCGTGACGTTTTGCTAAAGACGCTTTTTCACGTTTACGAATTGTAGTTGGTTTTTCATAGAACTCACGAGCACGAACTTCAGCTAAAAGACCTGCTTTTTCGCAAGAGCGTTTAAAACGACGTAATGCTACGTCAAATGATTCATTTTCACGAACTTTAATTACTGGCATAAGCCATCACCTCAGGAAATATATGTTTAAATGAAGCCGCACAAATTGGTGGCGGCATAGAACTAAAAAAGGTGAGGCATTTTAGCTTAGACTAACTAATAAGTAAAGAGCACCTTGTCAAAATAATCTACAAACATACAGCTTTTCCAAAATAACTTTACTTTGGTATTCACTGAACAATAATCTTGGAACCATTAGAAAATACGATGCTTCTTGCCTCATAAATTGCATTTAATGCAATATTATTTCTAAAACTATCCTGTATATTCTGAGGCAAAGTATCCAATGAAATAGAAAAGCATTTTCCTATATATTTACAATCTTACTCCATCACCAACTGGTAACTTGGTTTTAGAAAACATGTATAAAAACGAAGTATCTATAAATTCTTAAAAATACTTCAATACTTTTATTCTTGTAAAGAAAAAATACCGATTTTCTAATAATCTCAAAAACTGGTATTTACATAAATTACTCCTCAATATCTAAATATCAATCTTATTGAATTTTGTTTATAGAGAAGTATATTTCATTTCAATTATACGAAATGGACAAATATTATTTAGTATCTATGACTGGTGTTGCTTCTTCAGTCTGAGAAGACACTGCGTCCTTTATCCCATCCACTTTAGTTTCAACTAATTGTTTAGTTTCTTCTACTTTAGTTTCTGTTGTTTGTTTTACCTCAGCAACTTTCTCTTTTGCTTGATCACAAGCGGTTAAAGAAAGTGTTGCTGCACCTAAAACTAAAGCGGCTAATAAAGATTTTTTCATAAAAATAATTCCTATAAATTAAGGTTTAAATTGCCACATTTAGAGTAAATACTTAGGAATTAGTTCCCTAAGCATTTACAAGTGATTAAAGATCAACCTTTTATTTTTGCACCCCTAGGTGCAGAATAAACGTGGCTCACTGCACTACTATGTCCGCCAAAGCCTTTTCCGTAGAAATAGTATTTTGAGTTCTGCCACTCTTTTGCTTGAATTAAGGCAATTTCTTCCGCTGGTGCTGCTGCAACCGTCATTTCTACTTGCGTATGTGCAACACGAGAGAATGTGCCTAGTTTCCCTTCAAACTGATATTGACTTTGATAAACCTTAATCGGTTTTGGAATCGGAGCTGCAACTTTCTGCTCAGATTCGACCGCTTGAGGCCCTAGTTCTTCCAATTTAATATGGCGACGTTCGTGATTTTCTTTAACTAAATCTCGGTTAGTCGGTTGAGAAACCACAAGTCCGAATGGTTTAGCCGATAAAGCCACTGCTTTCGGATCAACTTCTGCGGATTCTGCTTCAACTTTCGTACGACGTTTGTGGTTGTCTTTGACTAAATCACGATCTGAACTTTGAGTTACGAAATAACCAAATGGTACCGCTGAATCTTGATGAGCCTGAGTGTTAGCTTCCTCTTTTGCGGGTTCAGCTACTTCTCTTGCTACAGATTGAACTGGCTGTTCTTGCTGTTGTAACATCTCATCAACAGATAAGAAACGAGGTTTCTCTTCCGCAACAGCTTTTGGCATTTCGCTAAATTTAATCCAAACCTTACCGCTTGCAAGTTCAGGCGAAGCGACAGCCGAAGTTAATGGCATTACTGCTTTTACTTCCTCACGACGCTCACGACGACGCTGATTGCCTACGCGTAAATGGCGAGGTAAACGGCGTTGGCGAGGCTCACGTTGCTCTGTACGCTCTTCTACTACAGGCTCTGCCACAAATGAATCAGCCGCATTCTCTTCTGCTGGTGGTAAAGAAGCGGTAATTTCCGCTGAATGTTCTGCAGTTTCAATTCGCACTTTCTTACGTAAGTCACGACGCTGGCGACGCTCAGCCACTTTCGCTTCACGCTGTTGCGGAACTGAAACACCTACCACTTCTTCTACAATTTCACGACGTTTCTTAGGCTCTACTGGAACGACTTCAGCTTCTTTCGTTGCTTCAACGACCGTGTTTTTACGCTCTTGGCGTTCGTTGCGGTTTGGTTTTTCACGGCGTTGCTGACGACGTTCACGCTGGTTACGAGCCTTACCTTTACCTTGCTTCTTCTCAGGTTCTTTCTCTTCGCTTGCAAACATTGCTTTGATTTTCGCAATAATTCGACTGATTAACGAAGGTTTTGCTGGCTCAACTGGTGTTGGTGCAGGCTGTAAATTTAACTCTGAACTTTGTAATACTGATTCAACGGTAATCACTGGCTTATTACGGCTAACCAACGCTTCTTCCGAATGGTGATGATGAATGTGATTTTCTTCATCTTGTTCTTGGTAGCGTTTCACTAAATCGTAACTTAAGGTTGGAACGATCTCATTCTCACGCAGGCGATATACGCTAAAGTGTGGGGTTTCCATACTTTCGGTTGGTACAACAATCACTTGGACATCGTGGCGTTTTTCAATGTCGCTAATCGCCTTACGTTTTTCATTTAATAAGTACGAAGCAATTTCCACAGGCACAATAGCGTGAACCTGTACTGAGTTTTCTTTAATCGCTTCTTCTTCTAATAAACGTAAAATGGAGAGTGCAATCGACTCGTTATCACGAATTTTTCCTGTACCTTGACAGCGAGGGCAAACGTGTGATGACGCTTCACTTAATGATGGACTTAAACGCTGACGGCTCATTTCAAGTAATCCGAAACGAGAAATGCGTCCAAACTGGATTCTTGCACGATCTTGGCGTGTCGCTTCACGGATACGATTTTCCACTTCACGTTGATGACGAACTGGAGTCATATCAATAAAGTCGATCACGATTAAACCGCCCAAGTCACGCAAACGTAACTGACGAGCAATTTCGTCTGCCGCTTCTAAGTTGGTATTTAATGCTGTTTCTTCAATGTCTCCACCACGGGTCGCACGAGATGAGTTGATGTCGATAGCTGTCAATGCTTCGGTTACATCAATCACAATAGAACCGCCTGACGGTAAACGCACTTCACGTTGGAATGCTGATTCGATTTGGGATTCGATTTGATAGTGACTGAACAACGGTACTTCACCTTCATACAGGCGAACACGGTTGATAAAATCAGGACGCACAAGGCGGATATGATTTTTTGCTTTCTCAAATACCTTACGATTATCGATCAAAATCTCACCAATATCACGACGAAGATAATCACGGATTGCACGCACAATCACATCACTTTCTTGATGAATTAAGAACGGTGCAGGGCGAGATTCTGCCGCTTTTTTGATTGCTTCCCAGTGATGTAATAAAACTTTTAAGTCCCATTGTAGCTCTTCAGGGGATTTACCCACCCCAGCAGTACGCACAATTAAACCCACATCTTCAGGTACATCTAAGCAATCTAACGCTTCTTTCAGATCTAAACGCTCGTCCCCTTCAATACGACGAGAAATACCGCCAGCACGAGGGTTATTTGGCATTAAAACAAGATAGCTACCAGCCAAAGAGATAAAGGTCGTTAAAGCCGCCCCTTTATTACCACGTTCTTCCTTGCTGACTTGAACAATAACTTCCGCCCCTTCTTGAATAATATCTTTTATGTTTGGGCGACCTTGGAATACATAACCTTGAGGGAAGTATTCACGAGAAATCTCTTTTAACGGAAGGAAACCGTGACGCTCTGCACCGTAATCAACGAATGCTGCTTCAAGACTAGGTTCAACACGGGTAATTTTACCTTTGTAGATATTTGCTTTCTTTTGTTCGTGTCCCGGACTTTCAATATCCAAGTCGAACAGTCGTTGCCCATCAACAAGGGCAACACGCAACTCTTCTTTTTGAGTTGCATTGATTAACATTCTTTTCATTGTGTTTTCTCATTTTATTTTTGTTAGTGCTATTCATAGGGTTTGGGTTTGTATTTTTGCTAATCTGTCAATCTCCCGACTGTCTAAGGACAAACTGACGTGAACCCTATGATCTAAGGTGATCTGTTTTATGTCTTACACTCAAAATCTGACCGCATAATCAATCACGATATTTGCATTTTTAACCGTTGCAAGCGGTACTTTTGTCTGATTTTCTACAATTTTATTCAGTAAAATTCAATAGACAGAAAAAGCGAGTCATTATGGCATTTTAAGAGAAAAATAGAAAGGCAAAAGTAAATAACGTACCATAAATAACATTGAATGTATTTTATACAATGTTTGCGGCTGCTAACGAAAAAGGTAGTCTCTCTAATAACTTCTGATGAATCTGACCAAATGCCCCATTACTCATCACTAAAATATGATCCGTTGGTTTAGCTTCCTTGACAATCAATTCCACTAATTCATCTAGGCTTGCCGACCATTGTGCCGGCTGGCTTAGTGCATCTGTAATCGTGCTGACTTGCCACGGAATGGTATCGGGTTGATAAACAAAGACGGCATCAGCGTCTTTCAACGATGGGCCAATTTCCTCTTTGTGAACGCCCATTTTCATTGTGTTTGAACGAGGCTCTAATACCGCTAAAATGCGTTGTTCTTTACCTACTTTGCCACGAAGTGCGTCGATGGTTGCTAAAATAGCGGTTGGGTGGTGGGCAAAATCATCATAAACGGTAATGCCATTCACTTCCCCTTTGACTTCTAAACGGCGGTTGGCATTGATAAAGCTGTTTAAACCTAAACAGGCTTGCTCAACGCTTACCCCCGCGTGATGTGCTGCGGCAATCGCCATTAAGCCATTGTGCATATTGTGAGCGCCGAGCAAGTTCCATTCCACTTCCCCTGCTTTTTGCTGTTTATGGTAAATCGCAAAATGGGAGTAATCCGAACTTAACGGCTCGGCGTACCAATCTTGATCTTGCCCGATAAATTGCTGCTCGCTATAACAGCCCATTTTTAAGGTGTTTTGGACATTTTCATCTGATGTTGCAGACAAAATGCAGCCATTTTGTGGCATTGTGCGGATAAGATGATGGAACTGGCGTTGAATTGCTTTTAAATCATCAAAAATATCTGCGTGGTCAAAATCAATGTTGTTGATAATTAAGGTTTTTGGATTGTAATGTACGAATTTAGAACGTTTGTCAAAAAAGGCTGAATCATATTCGTCCGCTTCAATCACAAAGAAATCGCTTGAGCCTGCACGAGCTGAAATACCAAAGTTGCCTGCAACACCGCCGATTAAGAAACCTGTATCAATGCCAGCTTGATCTAAAATCCAGCTTAACATTCCCGTTGTGGTGGTTTTGCCGTGCGTGCCTGACACAGCAAGCACCCAACGATCTTTGAGTAAATGATCTCTTAGCCATTGTGACCCTGAAGTGTATGGCAAGCGGTGATTTAAGATATGTTCTACGCAAGAATTACCACGGCTAATCGCATTGCCGATAATAATCATATCGGGAACAGGATCGAGCTGTGCAATATCGTAATGGGGGATAATTTCAATGCCACTTTTTTCCAAAAAGGTACTCATTGGTGGATAAACATTGGTATCTGACCCTGTGACTCTATAACCTAACTCCCTTGCAATAATCGCCACGCCACCCATAAAGGTTCCGCAGATCCCTAAAATATGAATATGTTGCTGTTTCATAGCATTCCTTACATAAAAATTGTGAACAGTATCACAAAACAAAACTTTACTCGAAAACAGGGTTTCAATGGGCGAGTATAATAAAGCAAACTGTATTGAATAGCTAATAAGGAGATAAAAAATGAAAACATTAGGCGAATTTATTGTTGAACGCCAAGCAGAATATCCAGGAGCTACGGGGGAACTCAGTGGTATTCTATCTTCCATTCGTTTGTCTGCAAAAATCATTCACCGTGACATTAACCGAGCAGGTTTAACCCAAGATATTTTAGGTGTATCTGGCGATGAAAACATTCAGGGCGAAACCCAGATGAAGCTCGATGTATTTGCCAACGAAACAATGAAAAAAGCATTAATTGCTCGTGGCGATGTGGCAGGATTTGCATCTGAAGAAGATGATACTTTCGTGGCGTTTGATACAGAACGTGGTAGAAATGCAAAATACATTCTAATGACAGATCCCCTTGATGGTTCGTCCAACATTGATGTGAATGTGTCTGTCGGAACAATCTTTTCGATCTACAAACGTGTATCACCGATTGGCACGCCTGTGACGATGGACGATTTTTTACAACCTGGGCGTAAACAAGTTGCGGCAGGCTATGTGACCTATGGTTCATCAACAATGTTAGTTTATACGACGGGTAATGGCGTAAACGGCTTTACCTATGATCCTTCTTTAGGTTTGTTCATTCTTTCTCACCCAAATATGAAAATGCCGTTTGAAGGCAAATATTATTCGATTAACGAAGGGCAATATCTCAAATTCCCAGAGGGCGTGAAGAAATTCATTAAATTCTGCCAAGAAGAAGATAAAGCAACGGGGCGCCCATACTCTTCTCGTTATATCGGCTCATTGGTTTCAGACTTCCACCGTAACTTGTTAAAAGGCGGTATCTACATTTACCCAAGCACGAAAAGCCACCCGAACGGTAAATTACGCCTACTTTACGAAGGCAACCCGATGGCATTCTTAGCGGAACAGGCTGGCGGTATGGCGACTGACGGGTTTAATCCGATTTTAGACATTAAACCAACTGAATTACATCAACGTGTGCCATTCTTTGTGGGTTCAACAGCAATGGTACAAAAAGCGGGCGAGTTAATGGCTGAATTTCGCTAGTAAATAATGGAAAGAAACCCACCGCTTGTTTACGCAAGCGGTGAGTTTTTTATATCATTTTGTTATAAAGACCACATTTTTGTTCTTTACCTTCAGCAAAATAATCGGTATCTTGCTTGCAATTTTTCACTCTTTATTGGAGATATTATGAAACTAAATACTAAATTCTCTCTCTTAGCCACGACATTATTGGTTTCAACTGTTGCTCAAGCCGCAGATAAAACGTTCATTAACTGTGTTAGCCGTTCACCAACAGGCTTTAGCCCTGCATTAGTGATGGACGGGATTTCGTATAATGCAAGTTCACAACAAGTGTATAACCGCCTTGTTGAGTTCAAACGTGGTTCAACAGATATTGAACCTGCTCTTGCAGAAAGCTGGAGAGTGAGTGATGATGGTTTAACTTATACCTTTAATTTGCGTAAAGGTGTGAAATTCCACTCAAATAAAGAGTTTACCCCAAGCCGTGATTTTAATGCGGACGATGTGGTGTTTTCATTCCAACGTCAGTTAGATCCAAATCACCCATACCACAATGTATCTAAAGCTACTTATCCGTACTTCAAAGCAATGAAATTCCCAACATTGTTGAAATCAGTGGAAAAAGTTGATGATCATACAGTGAAAATTACCTTAAACCGTCAAGATGCGACATTCTTAGCGAGTTTAGGTATGGACTTTATCTCGATTTATTCAGCGGAATATGCGGATAAAATGTTAGCGGCAGGCAAACCAGAAACCATTGATACAACACCTATTGGTACTGGTCCGTTTGTGTTTGCAGGCTATCAAGTGGATCAAAAAAGTCGCTATTTCGCACATAAAGAGTATTGGAAAGGAAAAGCGGATATTGACCGCTTGATCTTTGAAATTGTCCCTGATGCAACGGCTCGTTATGCAAAATTACAAGCGGGTGCTTGTGACTTAATTGACTTCCCAAACGCTGCAGATCTTGAGAAGATGAAAACCGATCCGAAAGTGAATTTACTTTCTCAATCAGGGTTGAATATTGCTTATATTGCGTTCAATACTGAAAAAGCACCGTTCGATAATGTGAAAGTACGCCAAGCGTTAAACTATGCGGTGGATAAAAATGCCATCATTGATGCCGTTTATCGTGGTGCAGGTGTGGCGGCGAAAAACCCACTTCCACCAACAATTTGGGGCTATAACAACGAAATCACTGGTTATGAATATAACCCAGAAAAAGCAAAACAGTTATTAAAAGAAGCTGGCTTTGAAAATGGTTTTGAAACGGATATTTGGGTACAGCCTGTGGTGCGTGCTTCTAACCCGAACCCACGTCGTATGGCAGAATTAGTGCAAAGCGACTGGGAAAAAGTAGGCGTGAAATCAAAACTGGTTAGCTACGAATGGGGCGACTACATCAAACGTACCAAAGCAGGTGAATTGACTGCGGGGACTTACGGTTGGTCGGGTGATAATGGCGATCCGGATAACTTCTTATCGCCACTATTCGGCAGTGAAAACGTGGGTAACAGTAACTACGCTCGCTTTAAAAATCCTGAATTAGATGCGTTGTTACACAAAGCGGTTGGTTTATCTGACAAGGCAGAGCGTGCAAAAATTTATGAACAAGCACAAGTATTGTTGAAAGAACAAGCGCCTTGGATCAATGTGGCACACTCAATTAACTTTGCCCCAACAAGTAAACGTGTTCAAGACTATAAACAAAGCCCATTTGGTTATACTTACTTATATGGTACGAAGTTGGCGGATTAATCTGTCTTAACAGGAAAGGGAAGCAAAATAAGCTTCCTTTTTCATTTTATTACCGATGAGAAGATAAATCAGCTATAATTCTTCCTAAAAACAAAGAGATAAAATACACATCTTAAATAAGGGAGAATATATGGAAATTAAATCATCACGGAAACGCTTGACCCTCAATGATATTGCACAACTTGCGGGTGTATCAAAAACCACAGCAAGTATGATCTTAAATGGGCAGGCAGAACAATTTCGCATTAAGCCTGAAACCCGCCAAAAAGTTGAAGAAATCGCAAAACAGCACGGTTACCGTGCAAATGCTTATGCAAAAGCACTTAAACTACGTCGCACCAATGTTATTGGTCTGGTCATTCCTGATTTAACCAATTATGGCTTTGCCTCTACAGCAAAGACTTTAGAGAAATTGTGCCGAGAGAATGGTTTGTACTTAGTCATTGCTTGTTCTGATGATAATCCTCAACAGGAGAAACAAGCGATAGATCGTTTACTTGACCGTCAAATTGATCTCCTAATTACCGCTCCAACACATCAAGATCCAAAATACTATAAATCCGTATTAAAGCATACTCTTCTACTACAACTTGACCGCTATGTTCCTCAACTTGAATTAGGTTATGTGATTAGTGCTGATACCGAAAAAATTGCAGAACTAGTATCTCTAACGATCCAACGCTATCAACTTAAAGAATATTTTTATTTTGGCGGTCAATGCTCACTTTCTCCTAGTGAATCTCGTTTAGCTGGTTTTCGCCAAGGCTTAAAGCAAGGTAACTTACAAGAAGAAAGCGGTTGGATTTTACATAAAAATTACCAACCTGAATCAGGTTATCAGTTGATGGCAGAGCTGGTTGAACGTTTAGGGCGTTTGCCTGAAGCAGTATTTACCGCGTCTTATACCATTTTGGAAGGTGTTCTACGTTACCTCACTGAACACAAGCAAATGGATAAACTGTTGAACGGTCAATTACATTTAGCCACTTTTGATGATCACGATTTACTTAACGCTCTGCCGTTTCATATTCATTCGATTAAACAGAATCATCAACAAATTGCATTTTCGCTGTTTAATCTGATACGCCAAAAGTTGCAAGGAAAGCCAATGGAGCAGTTAAAAGTAGAATGTGAAATTATTTGGAGAAGATAAGATGATTACAAGTATAGCCTAGATTTTTCTCCCTACAATAATAGTTAATCCATTCTTGTCTTACTATATTGTAAACAAAAATTTCCAAAATTCTTTTTTCGGAGTATCATAAGCGGACAGATCAAAGGCTTATTTTACAAAAGGAAGAGAAGATGCGATTTGCGATTGAGTGTATTGAACGTGTGGGCGTTGCTCAAGATATTTTAAGTTTATTGGCAACGAAAGGCATAAATTTAGAAGGGATCGAACTGCAAAAATTAGGCGAAAAAGGGCTTGTTTATTTGCGTACTAAAGCAATGGAGACTAGCCAGCAAGCTAATTTTGTCAAACAGTTGAAGAAAATTCCAAGTATTACTGCTGTTCAAGAAATTCATCATCTTCCACAAGAACGTAAAAATCTTGAGTTGAGAGCCTTAATTGAGGCGTTGCCTAATCCTGTTTTATCGCTTGATCTCAACGGTAAAATTGCCTTTGCTAATTCTCAAGCCTGTAAAGTTTTATTACCGATTTATCGCCAGTCGCTACCTAAGAAAAAACAAGAGCAAATTCTTTCTCTTGAAGGCGTTGATCTCAACGAAATTATCGTCAATCTCAATCGCACCAAATGGTATCAGTGGGTTTTGCAACAAGGGCGTTCTATTTTACCGACAACGTTACAGCCAATTTCTCACCCTATTCAATTTAATGATCAAGTATGGCGAATGGATTTACTGCCGATTGAATTGTGGGAGGCGGCACAAAACCGACCGCTTGGGTATGTTGTTACTCTGCAATCTCAGCAAACAATGCAACTCGATTTACGTCAATTTATGGCAAATCAAAACAGTGATTTCGATCATATTTTGACGAAGAGTGCCAAAATGAAAGCGGTGATTGAACAAGCCAAGAAATTTGCGACACTCAATGTGCCTTTGCTTATTCAAGGCGAAACGGGAACAGGTAAAGATTTGTTTGCCAAAGCGTGCCACCAATTTAGTTTTCGTCGGGATCAAAAATTCATTGCCGTTAATTGTGCTGGATTGCCTGAAGAAGAGGCTGAGAGCGAAATGTTTGGACATCACGGTGGCGACCGTACGCACGTTGGCTTTTTTGAGTATGCCAATGGCGGAACAGTATTGCTCGACTCGGTTGCAGAACTATCCCTTGAAATGCAAGGCAAATTATTACGTTTTTTGAATGATGGATCATTTCGCCGCGTAGGTGAAGATAAAGAAATTCAAGTTGATGTGCGTGTTATTTGTACATCACAAAAACCGCTTGCGACCTTAGTTGCGGAAGGAAAAGTACGCGAAGATTTATACCATCGCTTGAATGTGCTTACCTTGAATTTACCGCCGTTGCGTGAAAGACAAGGGGATTTAATGCTACTGACCGATCACTTTATTACCCAAATCAGTCAGCAACTAGGCATTCGTAAACCGCTTTACGATGAACATTTTATCAAAGCTATGCAAGCCTATCATTGGTCTGGAAATTTACGCGAACTTTATAATGCAATTTATCGAGCTTGCTCTTTAGCTACCGATCAACTTAAATCGAGTGATCTTAACTTGCCTGAAACGGTACCAAGCCATTTTGAAATTTCACATTTAGAGCAAGGTTCATTAGAAGAGCTGGTTAATCGTTTTGAAGCCTCACTGTTACGCAAGTTCTATACGGAATATCCAAGTACGCGTAAATTGGCTCAACGCTTAGGTGTTTCACATACTGCAATTGCCAATAAATTGCGGAGTTATGGGATCAGCAAATGATGAAACAACTTATGCTATGGGGATTTGCATTTTTAGGCACATATCTTACCGCTTACGCATCTCCTAAAATTCCACAAGCGTTACTGACAGACAGTCTGGTTTACTGTACCAGTGCCTCTGGTTTTTCTTTTAATCCTCAAAAAGCCGATGTTGGTTCAAATATGAATGTCGTTACAGAACAGATTTACGACAAACTGATTGAATTTGATCCCGAACAAAACCAGCTGAAGCCTGCCCTTGCAGAACGCTTTGAAATGAGTGAGGACGGTTTAACCATTACGTTATATTTACGCAAAAAAGTCTCTTTTCATCATACAAAATGGTTTACGCCAACACGCTATTTGACAAGTGAAGATGTGATCTTTTCTTTAAATCGAATTTTAGGCAAAGTTGGGGAACTGCCTGAGCTTAATCGAGAAGTACAACATCAAGTTCGTCACCGAATTGCAGACCGCACCCATTTCTCTTATTTTGAAAGTGTCGATCTTGCTAATCAGATCGTCGAGATTTCAGCGCCTTCATCGCATATCGTTAAAATTCGTTTGGCACAGCCTGATAGCTCAATTTTGGCTCATCTTGCCAGTCAGTATGCGGTGATTTTATCGAAAGAGTATGCCTTACAACTCAATGCCGATGATAATTTAATGCAACTCGATATTCTGCCTGTTGGCACGGGGGTATATCAGCTTGATAATTATGTACAAAACGATTTTGTTCGCTTACAGCCTAATCCTCGCTATTGGGGCAAAAAAGCCAATATCAGTAATTTAGTGGTGGATTTCTCTACCTCTGGCACAGGGAGAATGGCAAAGTTTTTGAACAACGAGTGCGATATTTCTGCCTTTCCAGAACCAAGTCAGCTCTCTATTTTGGATAAAACGCAAGGCTATGTAATTGAAACGGCTGGGGCAAACCTTGCCTTTTTAGCCTTTAATTTCCGCCAAGATAAAATGAAAGATCCAGCATTACGCCAAAAAATTGCGACAAGTATTGATCGTGAGCGTCTGGCGCGTATTCTGTTTTACGGCGTTGCTGAAGTACCACAAAATGTACTGCCGAAGGCGTTGTATGCGCAAGAAAATCCAACAAGCTACCCTTATTATCCGCCTGATACGAGTAAAAAAATGGAGGAAACAGACCGCTTAACGCTATGGGTAATTGATGAGAAACGTGTTTATCACTTGCACCCGTTAAAAATGGCGGAATATCTGCGTGCAGAGTTGGCGAAAGTGGGGATTACACTCAATGTTCGCCAAGTGAGCCGAGCCTACTTAACTCAGCAACTTGAAAATCATCAGGCAGACTATGATTTAATTCTAAGTGGTTGGTTAGCCAATAATTTTGATCCTGATAGTTTTCTCTCTTCGATTTTAAGTTGTCGCTTGCAAGATGCGGTGACCAATCTATCGAATTGGTGTAGCGTGGAATTTGATGAATTGCTTAAATTAGCAAGAACCGCTGAAGATCCACAAAGCCGAATGCAATATTATCAACAACTTCAAACTCTACTTGAAGAACGCTTACCGCTGTTACCTTTGGTGAATGTCAAACGGTTGTTAGTTGCCAATAACAGCGTTAAGAATGTCAAAATCAGTGCGTTTGGGCAGGTTAAATTATCTGACATTAAGGTGAAATAAAATGTTGTTCGTTCTTATTCGTAAGCTCTTGTTAATCATCATTTCACTGATGATTTTATCGCTTATCAGTTATTTTATTTTGCTGAGAAATCCGCATTATTCTGTCATTGAACAAGGCTTCTCAGGCTATGCAATTTATTTGCAACAATTGCTTGAAGGGAATTTAGGCGTTAGCGAAATGACAGGTGAGCCTTTAACGAAATTAATTTTAAATGTCTTTCCAGCCACGATCTCGCTCTGTTTATCGGCTATGTTACTTTCGCTGATGCTAGGCATTCCGCTTGGCTTTTTTGCGGCGCTACAACGGCAAAATATGATTGGCAAACTGTTAGGCTCACTGGGATCATTAAGCCTTGCTGTGCCTGTATTTTGGCTTGCCATTGTCTTATTGGCGTATGCTTCTAGCCATCATTGGGCAATTTCAGCTGTCGGCGAACTCCACCCCATTTATGCGGTGCCAACAATCACAGGCGTTAAAATTTTAGATATTTTTCTTTCAGATGCACCACATAAATTAAAAATGATGCAAAGCGCCTTGCATCATCTTGCACTGCCCACCCTTGTATTAGCTGTGCCAGCGACGTTAGAAATTATCCGAATGACAAAACAACGTACGGAATATGTGCTGAAACAAAATTATGTCAAAGTCGCTCGTACACGAGGCTGGTCGCCACTTAAAATCTGGTGGGTGCATATTTTACGCAATACCTTGCCTCCACTTATTCCGATGATCGCAAGAAATATCACTTTAATTTTCGCCTTTGCTATGCTTGTCGAAAATGTGGTGAGCTGGGGAGGCGTAGGACGTTGGATAGTTAATGCCCTTGCACTAAAAGATTACAATGCGATTTCCGCAGGCGTGCTTGCGATTGGTATTTTTGTTCTCAGTGTGGATTTACTGGCAAGCCTATTAACTACCCTACTTGACCCATCGCAGAAAAAAGATTGGTATGCCAAGGTATAAGAAACAATGGGGACTTTTAGGGGTGCTATATCTCGTGCTGTTAAACATTTTTTACTCTGCTAATACGCTTTGTTTTCTGCATTTAATTTAGAAAATAAAGTTTGTTGTGTCTCATTGTATCTACTCATTCTTCCGTGCATTTGCTATACTTTTATCCCTTTAACTTATTTATTCATCGGATACTGCAATGCAATTAAAATCCTACCCAGCGCCAACCTACGCACAACGTGCCAAAATCGCGTTTCAATATATGATGCCACAGCTGTACTTAACCCAAGCAGCAGGCTGGCTTGCGGAACGTAAATGGGGAGTAATCACTCATTTCATCATCAATGTTTTTGCGAAAAAATACCAAGTCAATTTAGCAGAAGCAGAAAAAACTAAGGCTTCTGATTATGCATCATTTAATGAATTTTTTATTCGTCCATTAAAGGAAAATGCTCGCCCAATTAACCAAAATCCACAAGCACTCTGTTTACCTGCAGATGGTCGAGTGAGTGAGTTGGGTAAAATTGAAGAGAACCAATTATTACAAGCGAAAGGTCACCAATTTAGTTTAGAAACATTACTTGCTAATGATCTTAATCTGGCAGATAAGTTCAAAAACGGCAATTTTATTACCACTTATTTATCGCCAAGAGATTATCATCGTGTGCATATGCCGTGCGATGCAACGTTGCGTAAGATGATCTATGTGCCTGGTGAGCTGTTTTCGGTTAATCCATTTTTAGCAGAACACGTTCCAAATCTTTTTGCGCGTAATGAACGTCTGATTTGTGAATTTGAAACGGCATTTGGGCCTATGGTGCAAATCCTTGTAGGGGCAACTATTACCGCCAGTATGAGTACTGTTTGGGCAGGAGTAATCAATCCGCCAAGAGCAAAAGAAGTGACAGTTTACGAATATCTCCCTACAGGCGAAACCGCAGTACATTTGAAAAAAGGGCAAGAAATGGGGGCATTCCGTTTAGGCTCTACGGTGATTAATTTGTTCCCGAAAGGTGCTGTGGAGTTGGAAGCTCACTTAAAAGCAGGCGAACCAACCAAAATGGGTGAACGTTTAGGTAAAATCAATCTCTAAAAGTGGGGCGTTCATATACGCCCTTTGTTATGTGTAAGGAAAACAGATGAAAGCCAAACTACTTATTCCGCTGATTGTTTTTTTGGGGTTAATTATCGCCTTTACTATTCAGCTTCAACGCAATGCCAATGGGGAAGATCCCAAAGCTCTTGAGTCTGCACTCATAGGTAAAACGATCCCTGAATTTAAGTTAGAGTCGTTACACGAAGCAACACAGATGTTAGATTCATCTGTGGTTAAAACAGGAACGCCACGCTTATTAAATGTATGGGCAACTTGGTGTCCAACTTGTTTTGCGGAACATCAATTTTTAACTGTTCTTGCTAAACAAGGGATTGAAATTGTCGGGATAGATTACAAAGATGAGCGTGCTAAGGCATTAAAATTTTTAAAAGATTATGGTGATCCTTACAAAGCCGTTGTTTATGATCCAAAAGGCTCTTTAGGGTTAGATTTAGGGGTTTATGGTGCACCTGAAACCTTTATTATTGACGGTAACGGCAAAATTCATTACCGCCATACAGGTGATGTGAATGAAAAAGTGTGGAATGAAGTGCTAAAACCCGTTTATGAGAAATTGAAGTAATGGCTATGAAGAAATTATTTGCACTCTTATTGCTTGTCCCTGTATTAAGTATAGCTTCGACGGATATGCAACAATTTGATAATGCACAGCAAGAATCTGATTATCGTGCGTTAATCCAAGAGCTACGTTGTCCCCAATGTCAAAATAACAATATTGCAGATTCAAATGCAACCATTGCGACAGATATGCGTAACAAGACCCTTGAGCTACTGAAACAAGGTAAAAGCAAAGATGAAGTCGTTAGTTATATGGTAGAACGTTATGGTAATTTCGTGACTTATGATCCGCCTATCACACCAGCAACTATTCTACTCTGGCTTATGCCGTTATTGTTAATTGGGGTAGGTTTAGGCATTATGTTTAAACGTAAAAAGCGTGTACAAGCGGTCAGTTCTGAGCAGAAAAATGCAAATGTGGTTGATACAGCTCGCCTTAATCAGATTTTAAACGAAAAGGATAAATAATGAATTTTTGGATTTTAGTCACGATTATTACGCTGATTATTGGCGTGGTGGCGTTTTACCCTTTATTGAAACAGCGTCAAAATTTAAGCACACAAAAGCGAGATAGCCTCAATAAAGCCTTCTACTTTGACCGTTTAAAAGAAGTGGAACAAGAAGCGGAAGCAGGTATTATTGAAGATAGCGAGCAGACGAAGCTCGAACTTCAACAAAGCCTGCTTGATGATATTCCTGAGCATCAAACACAAGCGGTAAGTTCGGCAAAATCATTTGGACATCTTGGCAAATTATGGTTTATCGCCTTGATTTTATTGATTGGCGGTATTAGTGCTGGGATCTATTGGAACATCGGTTCGTGGTTTAGTGGCACAATGCTTGAAATGAGCCACAAAAAGCTTGATTATTTTTATGAAAGAGTAAAAACGGAAGAAACCGATCCCCTTTCAGAACAAGAGCTGAACCAATTTGCAATGGCACTACGTGTTGAGCTACAAAAAAATCCGAATGACGATAAACATTGGTTTATGCTAGGTCAGTTAGGAATGGCGTTGGATAATGGACAGCTAGCTCTTGATAGTTTTGCTAAAGCGAGCAAGCTAAAACCAGAGAATATGCAGTATAAGTTACGTCACGCTGAAATTTTATTGTTCTCTGAAGACCCAAAAGATAAATCGCAAGGTGAGTTATTGCTCAAAGAAGTGATTAGGGCAGATCATACAAATACCAATGCCTTGAGCTTATTGGCTTTCCGTGCGTTTGAACAGGAAGACTATAAAATGGCGGCAATGACGTGGGGAATGATGTTGAAGTTAATGCCTGAAGATGATCCTCGTCGCCCTACGATTGAGCGTAGTATTCAATCTGCGTTGTCGATGATAAAACCAGGAGAAATAAAAGCCCCCTAACTCACCGCTTGTTATTTTATAGACTAGATGTAATGCAAAAACCTCTCGCAATTTTTTTAATGGGGCCAACGGCATCGGGGAAAACCGATCTTGCCATTGCCCTACGCCAGCAGATTCCTGTTGAGGTAATCAGTGTTGATTCCGCCTTGATTTATAAAGGTATGGATATAGGCACGGCTAAGCCGAGTAAGGCTGAACTCGAACTTACCCCCCATCGTTTAATTGATATTCTTGACCCATCAGAAAGTTATTCTGTTATGAATTTTCGTGAAGATGCGTTACGAGAAATGGCAGATATTACGGCTCAAGGTAAAATCCCCTTGTTGGTGGGGGGTACAATGCTTTATTACAAAGCATTGCTTGATGGCTTGTCGCCATTGCCTTCGGCAGATCCAGATATTCGGGCAGAAATTGAAGCAAAAGCAGAGCAAATCGGTTGGGCAGGTTTACATCAAGAACTGGTTAATATCGACCCAATTTCGGCTAAGCGGATCAACCCTAATGATAGCCAGCGTATTAATCGGGCGTTAGAGGTCTTTTATATTTCGGGAAAAACAATGACGGAACTCACCGCTCAACAAGGCGAAGGTATTCCTTATGAGATAATGCAGTTTGCGATAGCTCCCCAAGAGCGAGCTGTGCTACATCAACGGATTGAACAACGTTTTCATAAAATGATCGATTTAGGCTTTGAACAAGAAGTTCGACAGCTTTATCAACGGGGCGATTTAAATGTTGATCTGCCTTCTATTCGCTGTGTCGGTTATCGACAAATGTGGGAATATTTGGAAGGTCAAACTTCTCTTGATGAAGCAATCTTTAAGGGAATTTGTGCAACTCGTCAGCTTGCTAAACGCCAAATCACTTGGCTAAGAGGTTGGACGAGTGAGCTAGAATGGCTTGATAGTTTAGATCCTGAAAATTCTTATAAAAAAATGATCGAAAAAGTACAGCAAAAGCATTTGAAACTGTGGTAATATCGCAATGCCTTTGGCAAAGCATTAAACAACAATAATTAGAAGGAACATAAAATGGCAAAAGGTCAATCTTTACAAGATCCATACTTAAATGCACTTCGCCGTGAACGGATTCCAGTTTCCATTTACCTCGTGAATGGCATTAAATTACAAGGTCAAATTGAGTCTTTCGATCAATTCGTTATTTTATTAAAAAACACAGTGAGTCAAATGGTTTACAAGCACGCAATTTCAACCGTTGTGCCAGCTCGTGCGATTTCTCACAACAATAACTCTAACCACGCTCATCAAGCCGCACCAGTGCAATCTGCTGAAGTGGTAGAGAAAGTGGAATAATTTTATTACTACATTAGACCTCTTGAATGAACCAAACACCGCAAATTCTGTGTTTGGTTTTCCGTTGCCTGAAAAAACACAAAACACGCCTGACAAAGAGCGTGCTATTGTAGTACATCTTTATCTCTCTCAAACTAAAGATGTGGAAAATCTGATGGAATTTCAAACTCTTGCCGAGTCCGCAGGGGTAGAGGTTGTCGCTACATTGACAACCACACGTTCCGCACCCCATATCAAATACTATGTTGGTCAAGGTAAAGCCCAAGAAATTGCGGATGCAATCAAAGATTTTGATGCGACCGTCGTTTTAATTAATCACCAACTCAGCCCTGCTCAAACACGTAATCTACAATCCCTTTGCGATTGCCGAGTGGTGGATCGTACAGGCTTGATTTTGGATATTTTTGCCCAAAGAGCAAGATCTCACGAAGGTAAGTTACAAGTCGAGCTGGCACAGCTTCGCCATTTATCCACTCGCTTAGTCCGCCGTTTAGGTAACCAAGATCAACAAAAAGGCGGTGCGGTAGGCTTACGAGGCCCAGGGGAAACCCAGTTAGAAACAGATCGCCGTTTAATTAAAGTGCGTATTCAGCAGTTACAAAACCGCTTGGAAAAGGTAAGTAAACAGCGTGATCAGAACCGCAAAACTCGTCAAAAAGCAGACATTCCAACCATTTCCCTTGTGGGTTATACCAACGCAGGTAAATCAACCCTATTTAATGTGATTACTGATGCAGGTGTTTATGCGGCAGATCAACTGTTTGCTACCCTTGACCCGACATTAAGACGAATTCAAATTCAAGATGTTGGCACAGCGATTTTGGCAGATACCGTTGGCTTTATTCGCTTTTTGCCCCACGATTTAGTTTCTGCGTTTAAATCCACCCTACAAGAAACCACAGAAGCGACATTGTTGCTACACGTTATTGATGGTGCAGACGACCGTAAAAATGAAAATATTGATGCAGTTAATCAAGTGTTAGATGAGATTGAAGCATTAGAAATTCCGACCTTGCTCGTGTATAACAAGGTGGATCGCTTGGACAGCATTGAGCCACATATCGAATACAACGATGACGGCAAACCTGTGGCGGTTTATCTTTCGGCACAACAAAATCAAGGCATTGATCTGCTATTTGAAGCAATGCGAGTCAGACTTAAAAACGAGCTGGTCTGTGAAAGAGTACTGCTACCCACAACAAGCGGTCAGATTTACACTAAATTTTACCAACAGCAATGTATCAAATCAGAGCGTTTCACCGAATTTGGCGATCGTTTAGTGGAAATTGAAGTCGATAAAATTCAATGGCAAAAGTGGCTTAAACAATACCCTGAACTAACGGAATTTGTTGAGTTTGCGAAATGGGAAGCAGAGAGTTAATATTGACCTAAAAACAAAATATCGAGCGTATCTCACCGCTTGGTTAAGGAAATAAGATGACGAAACAATTCAAATTAATCGGTTTTGACCTAGATGGAACGCTAGTCAATAGCCTGCCCGATTTAGCCTTATCGCTTAACTCTGCCTTCGCCGAAGTTGGCTTGCCACAAGCCTCTGAAGAGCTTGTTCTGACTTGGATCGGCAATGGAGCTGATGTGCTTTTTGCGAAAGGAATGGAATGGACAGGAAAAGCAGATGAATTTTCACAGGAAGAATTAGCCCAAATTAAACGCCGATTTGGATATTTTTATGGCGAAAATGTCTGCAACATCAGCAAACTCTATCCAAATGTTAAAGAAACATTAGAAACACTTAAAACACAGGGCTATATTTTAGCCGTAGTCACAAACAAACCAACTAAACACGTTTTACCTGTGTTGCAAGCCTTTAAAATCGATCATCTCTTTTCTGAGGCTCTTGGTGGACAATCTCTGCCTCAAATAAAACCACACCCAGCCCCACTTTATTACCTTTGTGGCAAATTTGGTTTATATCCCCACGAAATGTTATTTGTCGGCGATTCTAAAAACGATATTTTGGCAGCGAAAGCGGCTGGTTGTAAAAGCGTAGGTTTAACCTATGGCTATAACTACAACATTCCCATTAGTGAATCTGAGCCTGATTATGTTTGTGAGGATTTTGCTGAGATTTTGAACGTCATACACCAGTAACTAGTAAGGTAGCATTTGAATAATAGGCATAGTAGGCAAATTTATTACCCATCTATCAAAAATTATTGGCATAGTAGACAAGAGTGTTGTTTTTTTGCAAACTATGCCTCTAATGGACAAACGTTGAACAGTTCTAATGGAACAGTGATATTTTTCGGATAATTGTTTATAGGTTTGTTTTCCTATTGTGTAATCATCTATTGGATTTAATTTATTTGTGGAAGAAAATGTTTTATGGCAGGACGAACAAAAGTATCTCTGAATATTATTTTTATTTCCATACTTTTGGATATTGTTCTTAAGGCAAAAAGGACAGGTTTTTATTCATATTTCAAAAAGTGGCTTAAAGCCTTATAGTACCAGGCTTTAAGCCACTTTTTACCAACGCTTTTGTCTACTATGCCTAATCATATCTAATGATATCAGCGGTAAAACATTTAATAATGTAATAATCATTATATCTGTTTTTGATTTTCAGCCCACCAAGCTGCACCTATCAATCCAGCATCTTGGGCATAATAAGCAGGAACAACATCAGGGCGATAAATTTCAGGCATTTCGGAAAGGAAATGGGTTACTCTGGCTAAATAACCTTCTGCTAATCCAACACTTCCGCCAAGAGCAATTCGTTGAATATCTAAGTTAATTTTGAGATCGGCAATTAAGTGAGCAATCGCTTTTGCAGATTTATCCACTAAAGCAGCCGCTTGTGGATCGCCTGCTCTAAAGCGTGCAAATACTTCAGGCGGTTCGCAAGGGTTATCCCATTTAGCTGCATCACGAGCAATCGCACGCCCTGCAGCAACCGCTTCGACACAGCCGACACGTCCACAGCCACACACTTCCCCATTTGGATCAGCAAGGCTATGTCCGATATGTCCAGCTACGCCGTTTGTGCCAGTAAAGAGTTTGCGATTTAAGATAATACCGCCCCCTACGCCTGTCGAAACGGTAATAAAGGCAAAATTTTCAATGTCATCTTGACGTAAAAATTCAGCACAACCCGCCGCTTGGGCATCATTTAACAGCGTAATCGGCTTGTCCGTGTGTTTGGCAACGCTTTGCTCAAGAGGAAAGAATGCCAGATTGCCTAAATTTTTCGGGTTAAGTGCGGTTAGAATACCCTTTTGAATAATTCCCGTTGAAGCCACCGAAACCTGATCAAATTTCCCTTTGAACTGCGTTAAAATTTGTGCCAAAGCGCTGTCTAGAGCTTCTGCACTTGGATTTTGTGGTGTGTGAATTTGTGTACGTTCCGCCACTATTGCTTCTTTTCCCTTTAAGGTAACAAGAGCGGCAGCGATTTTGGTTCCACCCACGTCAATGGCTAAACAAGCGGTCATATTAGGCTCCTGTTTTGCGATTATCAATGGCGGTCACAAACCAGCTTACGATATGCTCAAGACGAGTTAAAGCTGAGCCAACGGTTACAGCATAAGCCCCATTTTCAATCGCAACGGCAGCAAGTTCAGGGGTATTGTAACGCCCTTCAGCCATTACACGACAACCACTGGCGACTAAATCACGCACCAGTTGAACATCTGGTTCATCAGGGGTTTCACCGCCTGTATAGCCTGACATTGTGCTACCGATTAAATCTACGCCTAACTCTTGGCAGTACATACCTTCTTTGTAGTTTGAGCAGTCCGCCATTGACATTGCTCCTAACTCTTGGATACGTCTTGCACAGGCTTTAATCGTGGTTGGACGAACACGATCTGTACCATCAAAGGCAATAATATCTGCCCCTGCGTGATACAAATCGTCAATATCTTGTAAGAATGGCGTGATACGAACAGGGCTGTCAGGTAAATCACGTTTTACGATACCTACAATCGGCACATCAACGACTTTACGCACCGCTTTTAAATTATCAATGCCTTCAATACGAAGCCCTGCCGCTCCGCCAATGACTGATGCTTTTGCCATTGCCGCTACAATCTCTGGCGAGTCCATCGGACCGTCATCAACAGGTTGGCAAGAAGCAATTAAACCATTTTTTAATTGTTCTAAAATTTGTTGTTTGGTTAATCTCGACATAAAAACTCCATTAGCATTAAACAAAAAGAAAATTTACTCCAAAGCATACCCCTACAAATGAAGTAATGCAATCAATAGCATTAAAAAGTGAGAGATAGATCAAATTTTTCTACAAATAAAAAACAAAACGGTGAATTTATTACAAATTCACCGTTCAAGATAAGTCGTTATAAAACGAGTTTTAATCGATTATTTAAAAAATTCAACGGCTAAACGAGCACCGACTTTCGCATTATTTTTCACCAGCTTGATATTCGCTTCTAAGCTCTTGCCTTCGGTCATTTCAACGATTTTACCGAGTAAGAATGGCGTAATATCTTTACCTATAATGCCTTTTTCTTCGGCTTCTTTTACTGCTGTATCAATAATACCGTTGATATAACTTGGTGCTAATTCATCTTCTTGTGGAATTGGGTTTGCAACAACCACGCCACCTTCTAAGCCTAGCAGCCATTTCACTTTGATCATTTCAGCAATTTCAGTTAATTCTTCACACGATAATGCCAATGGTAAACCGCTATCACGAGTAAAGAATGCTGGTAGATTTTTGGTTTTATAACCAACGACAGGCACGCCTTTGGTTTCTAAATATTCTAAGGTTGCATCAAGGTCAAGGATAGATTTCGCCCCTGCACAAATAACGGTTACGCTTGTTTGTGCTAATTCATCAAGGTCCGCAGAAATGTCTAATGTGGTTTCCCAGCCTTTATGTACGCCACCTAATCCTCCTGTTACGAAGAATTTAATACCTGCAAGGTGAGCACAAATCATTGTAGAAGCAACCGTTGTTGCCCCTAATTTTTTAGACGCAATAATCTGTGGTAAATCACGGCGAGAAACTTTTGCGATCCCTTTGCTGCTACCAAATAACTCTAATTCATCATCAGAAAGACCAATACGGATTTTGCCGTCAATGATTGCAATCGTCGCAGGTACAGCACCGTTATCACGGATAATTTGCTCAACTTCCCTTGCCATTGCAACATTTTGTGGATATGGCATACCGTGAGAAATAATGGTCGATTCTAAGGCAACAATCGGCAAGCCTTGAGCCATACCACGTTGCACTTCATCAGATAAAATAAGGTAGTTATTCATAATAATGCTCCATTTCGGTTTCTAATTGAGATTTGGTTAAATTTGGTCGAACAGTAAATTCCGACTGAATTGTATGATAGGCGTTGGTTAAACCAGCTAAGATCGCCTTGTCTTGCTCATAATTATTAAGCCAAGCATAAATAAATGCTCCACTAAAAGAGTCGCCTGCACCTGTGACATCAATCACTTTGTGGCTATCCATTTTTTTAACGGAATACCAACGGGTTTCATCCTGAGATGCACTCAAAATAGCTTTAGAACCTGCGGTTAATACAATTTGTTTTACGCCTTTTGCTAACAATATTTTAGCGGCTTCTTCAATTTTTTGATCGGTATCTAATAGCATATCTAAATAGGCTGCAAGTTCCCCTTTATTGATGATTAAGCAACTTACACCTTGTAAATCTTGAGGAAGACGATCCATTTTCGGTTCGGAAACGGCAATCAACACCAAAGGAATGTGATAACCTTCGGCACTTTTGCAAAGGTATTCAATGGTCGCTTTTGGGCAATTTAGATCAGCCACAATACAACGAGCATTTTTAATTAATGCAGCGTGTTTATTCAAGGCTTCAGGGGTTAAGCTGTCATAAATCGACATATCCGCTAAGCCTAGATACATTTCGCCTTCTTTGTCTAGTAATGCGGTATAACAGCCTGTAGATTGTCCTTCTACGGTAATCACATTATTCATATCCATAAACTCAGACGAGAAGGATTTAATTCTCTCCCATTCAGGATCGTTGCCAACCGTAGAAATAAAGCTCACTTTCTGCCCGAGTCTGCCTAAATTCTCAGCCACATTACGAGCAACACCGCCAATCGTTGTTGTGGAATTTACTGGGTTTGACGTATAACCTCGAAGTTCTTCGTCCGTTTTAATTTTTTTATCAACATTCGCCGCACCAATACATAAAATAGCGCTACGCTCATTAAGAACATAAGCTCTGCCTAATAAATATTCTTTTTTTATTAGGGCGGAAATGATGTTGGCAATCGCTGAACGAGATAATCCCATATATTCAGCGAGTTCTTGCTGTGAAATGAAAGGGTTTTGACGTATTAAATCTAAAATCGTTTTTTCGTTCTGATTCATTTCCGAACTCCATTAGGACAAATGTTTTAATGAAAGGACATTTGTCATATTATTAAATCCATTAGAAACAGCGTCAATGTCTTTTTCAAAAATTTGTGAACAAGCTCACAAAAATAAAGACTGAATCCTGTTCAGCCTTATAGAGTATTGCAAAAAACTTGAAGAATCTAACCGCTTGTATTATTGAAGTCGTTTAATCGCATCAATCACGAGATCCCAAAAACGCTCTCGATCTAAAACTTTTGCCACATAAGTGTTACATTCTTTTGGCGGATAACGGAAATCTGCTACCGTCATTCCAAGTGTATGTGTTCCTGTTAATTCAATATTCACAGGGACTTTTTGTGTTTCGATAAGCGTCGGATCAATCACATAAGCTACAGCACAAGGATCGTGAACAGGTGGATAATCAAACCCTTGAGCCTGTTTATACATTTTGCCGAAGAAGTCTAACAGCTCCACCACAAATTTGGCTAAAGCGTTTCGAGAAACTTTTTCCAAGGTTTGATTGCCAACCACCGTTGTTACAGCCAATAAATCAATATCTGGATTGCCGTAAGCAAGCAAAATGGCAATAGCATCATCGTGTCCAGGATCGCAATCCAAAATAATTTTTTTACGCATATTATCTTCCTTTAGTTCAGTAAAAATTACCGTGGGTAAACTACAATAACTCTAACTCTATAAGGTGTAAAAGAAGCTGGCGTGAAAAAATGAGAGCTACTTCACATTTTTGATAAATAAAGTCCATTTTCTGTCAATTTATTTTTTAACTATGTAAAAAGTTAAAGATCTTAGTTTGAAAACTTGGTATATTGTGCAGCCCATCATTTTTGATGAGTTAGTTGTTATAATCACTATAACATTTATCATATATCTCTTCTCTTTCTTTGAATGGAGTCCTTAAATGGGTACGTTAAATAGTTTATTGGGTATAGTTGTTCTACTAGGAATAGCTTTTCTTTTGTCAAATAACAAAAGAGCAATTAACTTCCGCACAGTTTTTGGTGCATTAGCTTCACAAATCGGTATTGCCGCATTAATTCTTTACGTTCCAGTGGGTCGTAATGCATTAGGTGCAATGGCAGAGGGGGTTGCTAAAGTGATTAGCTATGGTAACGAAGGCGTTGCTTTCTTATTTGGCGGTCTTGTTAGCGATAAAATGTTTGAAGTCTTTGGAGGCGGTGGTTTCGTCTTCGCATTCAGAGTTCTTCCTATCATTGTCTCCTTCTCTGCATTAATTTCATTACTTTACTATGTTGGAATTATGCAATGGGTCATCAAAATCATTGGTGGTGGCTTACAAAAAGTACTTGGTACATCTCAAGCGGAATCAATGTCAGCAGCTGCGAATATTTTCGCAGGTCAATCAGAAGCACCATTAGTGGTTAAACCTTACATCAGCAAAATGACTGAGTCAGAACTTTTTGCAGTAATGTGTGGTGGTTTAGCTTCTATCGCAGGTTCTGTAATGGCAGGTTACGCAGGTATGGGGGTTCCACTTACATACTTGATTGCGGCATCATTTATGGCTGCACCTGCAGGTCTTTTATTCGCTAAAATTATTCTTCCACAAACAGAAAAATTCAATGACAGCATTGAGAACGTTGAATTAGAAAAACCAGCAAACGTATTAGATGCAGCTGCTGCTGGTGCAAGCTCAGGTATGCACTTAGCATTAAACGTAGGTGCAATGTTAATTTCGTTCATTGCATTAATTGCATTAATCAATGGTGTTTTAGGCGCTGTCGGTGGCTGGTTCGGTTATGAAGGTCTAAACTTAGGTCTAATTCTTGGTTGGATATTTAAACCATTAGCTTGGGCAATCGGTGTTCCTTGGAATGAAGCTGAAGTCGCTGGTCAAATGATCGGTCTTAAATTAGCGATCAATGAGTTCGTGGGTTACTTAGAATTTGCTAAATACTTAGGCCCCGAAGCTCCAATGGCATTAACAGACAAAACTAAAGCTATCGTTACTTTCGCACTTTGTGGTTTTGCAAACTTTAGCTCTATCGCAATCTTAATCGGTAGTTTAGGTTCTATGGCACCAAATCGTCGTGGTGATGTAGCTCGCTTAGGTATCAAAGCGGTAATTGCAGGTTCTCTTGCAAACTTAATGAGTGCTGCGATTGCAGGTCTATTTATCGGAATTGGTGGTGCGGTTTAACACTCTCAATTCTTGAACGAAACACCACAGGAAACTGTGGTGTTGTCGTTTATGGCAAAGTTAAACGATTGCTTTAAGTAAGGAATAAAGAATGAGTTTAAAATCTATTGCAAAACAAGCCTTATCTTTAATGGATTTAACCACATTAAATGATAATGACACCGATGAAAAAGTGGTAACATTATGCCAACAAGGCAATACGCCATTTGGTACGCCTGCGGCGGTGTGTGTTTATCCACGTTTTGTGCCTATTGCACGCAAAACCTTAAAAGCACAAGGTACAGAACAAGTTAAAATTGCGACTGTCACCAATTTCCCTCACGGTAACGATGATATTGACATTGCAGTGGCAGAAACCAAAGCTGCGGTGGCTTATGGTGCTGATGAAGTCGATGTGGTTTTCCCATATCGTGCATTGATCGCAGGTAATGAACAAGTCGGTTTTGAGCTTGTCAAACAGTGTAAAGCGGCCTGTTCTGCCAATAATGTTGCATTAAAAGTGATTATTGAATCAGGCGAGCTGAAAACAGCGGAATTAATTCGTAAAGCGAGTGAGATTTCAATTAAAGCAGGGGCAGATTTTATCAAAACATCAACGGGTAAAGTGCCTGTGAATGCTACCCTTGAATCTGCTCATATTATGCTAGAAACCATTCGTGATTTAGGTGTTGCAGATAGCGTTGGTTTTAAAGCCGCTGGCGGTGTAAAAACCACCGAAGAAGCAGAGCAGTACCTCGCATTAACTGCTGAAATTTTAGGACAAGATTGGATTAACCAAGCTCATTTCCGCTTTGGTGCATCTAGTTTATTAGCGAATTTACTTGCTACATTAAACGATGAACAAGTAAATCAAAATGTAACGGGATATTAATCTCTCAACAAACAACGAGGAACAGACTATGACTCCACATATTAATGCACCAGCAGGTGCATTTGCCGATGTTGTATTAATGCCAGGTGACCCACTTCGTGCTAAATATATCGCTGAAACTTTCTTAGAAAATGCAGAACAAGTCACTAATGTCCGTAATATGCTCGGTTATACTGGAACTTACAAAGGTCGTCGTATTTCTGTAATGGGACACGGTATGGGTATTCCATCTTGCTCAATCTATGCGAAAGAATTAATCACCGAATACGGTGTGAAAAAAATTATTCGTGTAGGTTCTTGTGGTGCAGTACGCCAAGACGTGAAATTACGCGAAGTCATTATCGGTGTTGGTGCTTGTACTGACTCTAAAGTAAACCGTATCCGCTTCAAAGACAACGACTTTGCGGCAATTGCTGACTTTGATCTTACTTTAGCGGCTGTACAAGCAGCAAAAGCGAAAGGCATCAATGTGCGTGTAGGTAACCTTTACTCTGCAGATCTTTTCTACACTCCAGATGTAGAAATGTTTGATGTAATGGAAAAATACGGTATCTTAGGTGTTGAGATGGAAGCGGCTGGTATCTACGGCGTTGCTGCAGAATTTGGGGCAAAAGCATTAACCATCTGTACTGTTTCAGACCATATCCGTACGCACGAACAAACTACCGCAGAAGAGCGTCAATTAACCTTCAACGATATGATTGAAATTGCGTTAGAGTCTGTGTTGATTGGTGATCAGCAAGGTTAATTAAAGGCATACCCCCTGATTGATTAATCCGCATTTTTGTGAAATGAAGTATTACAAGAATGCGGATTTTATCATAACTGTGCCGTAAAGTTCTCTCCTTCAGAGCGGAGATATAAGATATAAACGGTGTGGGTCGTTTCAAATCTAATTAATCAGGTATTTGTTGTTGCTTGATGTATTGGTGAATAATCGAATGGGGGAACCACCGCGGCTGCCAGCAAATCGTGTTTAATTTCAGTTTCTTCTTTTCATAGATCAAATATAAAATGTGGAAAATCACGCTCTAAACTTTGTTAATGCAATTACGCAAAGCCTTTAAGTTCGAGATAATGCCCAACGGCGAGGAAATCCGCATAATTAAACAGTTCTGCGGCTATGCTAGGGCATAGTAGACAAAATGGCTGCTAATTTCGTGAAAACTATGCCTATATGACAAAGTGGTCGCTAATATTTAAGGAATACAAACATTAGCAACTATTTCATCCGCCCATGTGTTCAACATGAGTAAAAAGAATTTAACAGACAAAGTATGTGATTGATATAAGATTCATTTAAATTCATAACGAGGAATTGTTTCTAGTCTATTCATCTCATTTATATGCACACGGCCCCCACTGTTGCATGAGCATCGTACTTCCTATTTATTGTTACTAATTCACCATTGTCTTTTTTTATAGTAAGTTTAACTGAATCAAAAGATAGATATTCGCTGGTTACAATAGTTGCATTACCTTCAGATGTATATTTTTCAGCCGTACACGCTGCTGATATAATGCCTATTAATAAAATACTAGATAACTTTTTCATATAAGCCCTTTGTATAAAATAAGCCAATTTTAAAGAAGTGACACATTTAAATCATAAGGGTGCAACTTAAGACAGCAAAAATTCTGATAAGTTGCATTTTTGAGTGAAATTGCCACACTTGGATTAGGTAAACGTTCGCCTTCGACTTGTGGTTGGCTGATTTTGATCTTTAATTCGGGATTAGCTTGCAAATAAAATTGCTCATCTATCCGCTTACACCACTGCTCAACGTTCTCGTTTTCGTACATTGGGATAATAATTTCAATATGCTCCCAGCCTTCTTCTGGATAGCTTTTACCTTTAGGGAACGGCAACTCAATCACGGAAACTGCCTGTCCGCAAAAATGCACTGGCTGATTTAGAGTAAACAAACCTATCGGGCGACCATTAACTTCACTCTCTTTTAATAAGGTTGAGCCAGTCAGCAGCATTGCTTTCCATTGGTTAGCGACTTCATCACTATTCATTCGCACCGCCAGATGATCGATCTGATATTGGCTCAAATCAATCTGAGCAATCTTAGCAATCTGCGCTATTTTTCGCTCAAACTCAGCAAGATCACCAAAACAAGCGGTTAGATTTGTGAAAAAGTTTGCAAATTCGGAGCATTTATCAGTATTTTTTAGTATCATTGCACACATTTTTTAGTATTGAAAATAGGTATAAACGTGAATATTCAACACATTCTATCGGAAAAAATCAAGCAAGCAATGATTGTCGCAGGGGCAGAGCAAAATGTTGAGCCATTAGTGCGTCAATCAGGCAAAGTCCAATTCGGTGATTATCAAGCGAACGGCATTATGGGGGCAGCAAAAAAATTAGGCTTAAACCCGCGTGAATTTGCTCAAAAAGTAGTGGATAACGTTGATTTAAACGGCATTGCAGAAAAATTAGAAATCGCAGGCCCAGGTTTTATCAACATTTTCTTAGCCCCAACTTGGTTAGCTCAACAAACAGAAAACGCATTCAGTGGCGATAAATTAGGCATTAACTTAAATCAAGCTCAAACGGTGGTGGTCGATTATTCATCACCAAACGTTGCTAAAGAGATGCACGTTGGGCATTTACGTTCCACCATTATCGGCGACGGCGTAGTGCGTGCCTTAGAATTTTTAGGCAACAAAGTTATTCGTGCTAACCACGTCGGCGACTGGGGAACGCAATTTGGTATGCTGATTGCTTACCTAGAAAAAATGGAAAACGAACACGCGTCCGAAATGGAGTTAAGTGATCTTGAAGCCTTTTATCGCGCAGCAAAAGAGCATTATGATAGTGATGAAGTCTTTGCGGAAAAAGCTCGAAATTATGTGGTGAAATTGCAAAGTGGCGACGATTATTGCCGTACGATGTGGAAGAAGTTGGTAAACATCACAATGCAACAAAACCAACATAACTACAACCGCTTGAATGTGACGCTTACTGAAAACGATGTAATGGGCGAGAGCCTTTACAATCCAATGTTGCCTGAAATTGTGGCGGATCTAAAAGCTCAAGGTTTAGCCGTTGAAGATGATGGGGCGTTAGTGGTTTTCCTTGACGAATTTAAAAATAAAGACGGCGACCCAATGGGCGTGATCGTGCAGAAAAAAGATGGCGGTTTCCTTTACACCACCACCGATATTGCTGCTGCCAAATACCGCTTTGAGACCTTAAAAGCAGATCGTGCGTTAGTCTTTTCCGACACTCGCCAAAGCCAACATATGCAACAGGCTTGGTTAATCACTCGCAAAGCAGGTTATGTGCCAGACAGCTTCAGCCTTGAACATCACAACTTCGGAATGATGTTAGGCAAAGATGGCAAACCATTCAAAACCCGTACAGGTGGCACGGTTAAATTAGCGGATTTACTTGATGAAGCCGTTGAGCGTGCAGAAAAATTAATTGCAGAAAAAAATCCAGATTTAACCGCTTGCGAAAAACAAGCTGTGGTGGAAGCCGTGGCAATCGGGGCGGTGAAGTACTCCGATCTCAGCAAAAACCGTACCACAGACTATGTATTTGACTGGGATAATATGTTGAGCTTTGAAGGCAACACCGCACCTTATATGCAATATGCCTATACCCGTGTGCGTTCGATCTTCAGTCGTGCAGGGATCGACCCGAACAGCTTAACAGGCAATATCGTTTTAACCGACGAAAAAGAACGCAACCTTGCGATTAAATTATTGCAGTTTGAAGAAGCGGTGACGGTGGTTGCCAAAGACGGTACACCGCACGTTCTCTGCCAATATCTCTATGAATTAGCAGGTATTTTCTCTAGCTTCTACGAAGCCTGCCCGATACTTAATGCCGAAGAAAGTATTAAGCAAAGTCGCTTGAAACTCGCTCACTTAACGGCAAAAACCTTAAAACAAGGGTTGGATCTGTTGGGTATTAAGACGGTTGAGAAGATGTAAGGCATAGTCCGTAAAAAACAACACTTTTGTCTACTATGCCAACAAAAATATCGGCATAGTAGACAAAATGGTTGCTAAAAAGTGGCTTAAAGCCTTATATTACGGGCTTTAAGCCACTTTTTTGAATTGTGAACCAAAAAATGTCATTTTTGCCACAGTAGCGACATTCACAAACATGGTATAAGAAATAATATTCAACGCTATAAATGTAATGCCTGTAATAAAACATTTACCCTTAAAAAGAAATTAAATCCAATAAGTATTTGGAATGATTATTCAATAGGAAAACAAACCTATAAACAACTTGCCGAAAAATAGCATTGTTCAATTAGAACAATTCAAAGATATCTCGAAAAAGCCCCTAAAACAGCATTAAATCCACCACTATCACGTGATTTAAATATTATTGTAGGATACTACCTTCTTTGGTCGTGAATTTAGTATTTTAGTCCTGATGGATTCGCTTTCTAAAAAAGTGGTTTACCATCGTGTCATCAAAACGGGAAAAGATGTTTATTACAGAATAGCGTTTAATTCACTTCGTATGAAAGGCTATAAAATTCAATCAATTGTCTGTGATGGTAGACGTGGTTTGATGAAAGATTTATTTAATACACCAGTACAGATGTGTCAATTTCATATGGTGGCAATTGTGATGCGGAAATTAAGAAAAAAGCATCAATCACAAGCGGGTAAAGAATTAAAAATAATTGCAAAAACACTCACAAAAAGCTCAAAAAATGAATTTTATCGGCGATTACATTCTTGGTTTATAAAACATCAAGATTTTTTAAAAGAAAGGAGTGATAAAGCGAATGAAAAAGGCTATTTTCCTTATAAACATCGCAATATAAGAAGTGCTTGTGCCAGTTTAAAGCGTTATATGGATTTTATTTTTATCTATGAAAAACATTCTGAATTAAATATAGAAAAGACGACAAATCGCTCAGAGGGGCTATTTAGTGAACTTAAACGAAAATTAAATAATCATAATGGATTAACGAAAAATCGTCAGATATTGTTTATACAGGATTTTTTAAATAAAAAGAGTTGCTAACATTTAAAGAAAATAAACATTAGCAACTGTTTTGTCCACTTGGTATAGTTTTTGACGAATCAGCAACTATTTTGTCTATTACACCAAATAAAAGGGCTGAATACGATTAAATATCGCATCCAGCCCTTAAGATAACAATCTAATCTTCTTAAACTAAAAACAGATTATTTGATGATTTTCGCAACAACACCCGCACCTACTGTACGACCACCTTCACGGATAGCGAAACGTAAACCTTCGTCCATTGCGATTGGGTGAATTAAGCTTACTGTCATTTTGATGTTGTCGCCTGGCATTACCATCTCAACACCTTCTGGTAATTCGATAGTACCCGTTACGTCAGTTGTACGGAAGTAGAACTGTGGACGATAGCCTTTGAAGAATGGAGTATGACGACCACCTTCTTCTTTTGATAATACGTAAACTTCTGATTCGAAGTCTGTGTGTGGAGTGATAGAACCTGGTTTAGCTAATACTTGACCACGTTCGATTTCTTCACGTTTGGTACCGCGTAATAATGCACCTACGTTCTCACCCGCACGACCTTCGTCTAATAATTTACGGAACATCTCAACACCAGTTACAGTTGTTTTAGTTGTATCCTTGATACCAACGATTTCAACCTCTTCACCTGCTTTAATGATACCACGCTCAACACGACCTGTTACTACTGTACCACGACCTGAAATTGAGAATACGTCTTCGATTGGTAATAAGAATGGTTTATCAATCGCACGCTCTGGCTCTGGAATGTAGTTGTCTAAGTGATTTGCTAATTCAAGAATTTTCTCTTCCCACTCGGGCACGCCGTTTAACGCTTGTAACGCTGAACCACGCACGATTGGTGTGTCATCACCTGGGAAGTCATATTGTGAAAGAAGTTCACGAACTTCCATCTCAACTAATTCTAATAACTCTTCATCGTCAACCATGTCGCATTTGTTTAAGAATACGATGATGTATGGAACACCTACTTGGCGACCTAATAAGATGTGCTCACGAGTTTGTGGCATTGGACCATCTGTTGCTGCAACTACTAAGATTGCGCCGTCCATTTGTGCCGCACCAGTAATCATATTTTTAACATAGTCCGCGTGTCCTGGGCAGTCAACGTGTGCATAGTGACGTGATTCTGTGTTGTACTCAACGTGTGAAGTATTGATGGTAATACCACGCGCTTTCTCTTCTGGTGCGTTGTCGATTTGATCAAACGCACGCGCAGCACCACCGAATTTTTTCGCAAGAACGGTTGTGATTGCTGCTGTTAAGGTTGTTTTACCGTGGTCAACGTGACCGATTGTACCTACGTTTACGTGGACTTTATCGCCACGATTAAATTGTTCTTTAGCCATTGTAAAGTTTCCTTTGTTGATGAAATCCCGTAGCACGATATGCACCACAGGGTTTAGAGTAAAAACCTATTATATTGCCATTTATGTTATTTATGAACTTATTTTTTAAACGATATTGGTTTAAAAAAGTCCAGTTAAACAAATATGGTCAAGATGGCATTCTACCACATTAACCAAATTTAGAAATCAAATACTTATTTATGCTAAGGAAAAGATGAAGATAGAAAGTAATGAAGTGGTGCTGATAGGCGGACTTGAACCGCCGACCTCACCCTTACCAAGGGTGCGCTCTACCAACTGAGCTATATCAGCGTTTGGAGCGGGCAGCGGGAATCGAACCCGCATCATTAGCTTGGAAGGCTAAGGTAATAGCCATTATACGATGCCCGCTGTTCTAAATTCGTCTGTCCCAAAGAAATTCAATTAAAGAAATGGTGGAGGGAGAAGGATTCGAACCTTCGAAGGCTGAGCCAACAGATTTACAGTCTGCCCCCTTTGGCCACTCGGGAATCCCTCCACGATAATTGAATACTTGATAACGCTAGAATGGTGCCGACTACCGGAATCGAACTGGTGACCTACTGATTACAAGTCAGTTGCTCTACCTACTGAGCTAAGTCGGCGTTGCGTCGTAAGCAATTAAGGCGCATTATAGGGATTTCGAAAAACCTTGCAAGCATTTTTTTCAAAAAAATTAAAAAATCCATTCTTTCGCTTGTTAAATACGCAAATTGCTGATTTTTTAGATGTTTTTGCTCAATATTGTAAGCTAAAATAGCTACTTTTATTATTTCTATTGTATATTTCGGGTTATTAAAACCGTCGCAATATAAATTATATTCAGCAAAAATAGAGAACTTGGCAATGGGCATCACTAAAATTACGCCTTTTTTAACCTTTAATCGTCAGCAGTGGGCTGCATTACGAAAGTCAGTGCCGTTAAAACTGACCGAACAGGATTTAAAACCGCTTTTAGGTTTTAATGAAGAGCTTTCCCTAGAAGAAGTTAGTACAATTTATCTTCCACTTGCTCGTTTGATCAACTATTACATTGATGAAAATCTCAAACGCCAAGAAGTGTTACATAAATTCTTAGACGTAGAATCGCCGAAAGTTCCCTATATTATCAGCTTAACGGGCAGTGTTTCTGTCGGAAAAAGCACTTCTGCCCGTATCTTACAAGCCTTACTGTCAGAATGGCCTGAAAAACGTAAAGTAGATTTAATTACCACAGATGGCTTCCTCTATCCATTAAAAACGCTACAAGAGCGAAATTTAATGAAGAGAAAAGGCTTTCCTGAGTCTTATGATATTCATCGCCTTATTGAATTTGTTTCTGATATTAAATCGGGCAAACGCAACGTCAAAGCCCCCGTTTATTCACATCTCACTTACGACATCATCCCCGATCAATTTAATGAAGTTGATCAGCCTGATATTGTGATTTTAGAGGGGCTAAATATGTTGCAAAGTGGTATGAACTACCCACATAGCCCACATAGTGTCTTTGTTTCCGATTTTGTTGATTTCTCAATTTATGTTGATGCTGATGAAACCTTATTGAAAGATTGGTATATCCACCGTTTCTTAAAATTCCGTCGCAGTGCATTCTCTGATCCTAATTCTTACTTCCATCACTACTCAAAGTTAAGTGAACAGGAAGCAATCACAACAGCTTCAACAATTTGGGACGAAATTAATGGATTAAATCTACGCAAAAACATTTTGCCAAGTCGAGAGCGAGCAAATTTGATTTTAGTAAAAGGCGAAGATCACGCCATTGAAACCGTCAAATTAAGAAAATAGTAATGAGTGGCTTTCAGTTCAAACAGTTTTTCATTGCACACGACTGCTGTGCAATGAAAGTCAATACAGACGGCATTTTACTGGGCTCAATTGCAGATCCTAGCAATGCACGCCACATTCTCGACTTAGGCACGGGGACAGGGCTTATTGCAATAATGTTAGCCCAACGTACCGCTAGTGCACAAATTACTGCACTTGAACTGGAAGAAAACGCGTTTCACCAAGCTCAAGAAAATGCCCAACATTGTCCGTGGAATAACAGAATTGACGTACTACAAGCGGATATAATGACGTGGAAATCTACCAAAAAATTCGACCTTATCGTATCGAACCCACCTTATTTTGAACATAGTCTCGCAAGCCGAAATAAGCAACGAGATCTTGCAAGAGCTGTGACTTATAGCCATTTTGATTGGCTAAAACGGGCTCAACAGTGGCTAAACCCAAATGGCAGAATTAGCTTTATTTTGCCTATCGATGCTGGAAAAAAATTGTTGGAACAAAGCCATTTATTAGGGCTATATTGTATTGAATACTGGGAAATCTGCACAAAAATCGGACTATCACCTAAACGAGTTATCCTCACTTTTTCACCGCAATATGCTGAAATGGCTTTGCAGACATTGACGATTTATGATGAAAATCAGCGATATACTGCTGACTTTACTCAGTTCACAGAAATATTTTACCTAAAAGTAAACTCTAAATAATAGGTATGTGGTAAGTATGTATCTATATGATACACATAACTAGCTCTAAAATTCCCTTGAAAACTTTCTTATGTGCACCATATGATTTAATTTTCACTTCACCAACCCACCGCTTGCTTGTAAATCTGCGTGGTAGGAAGAGCGGACGAAAGGCCCACAGGCGGCGTGTTCAAAGCCCATTTCGTTGGCTTTTTCACGGAACATATCAAATTCCGTTGGGTGAACGTAACGTGCCACGGGTAAATGGTGGCGACTTGGTTGTAAATACTGCCCTAATGTCAGCATTGTGACACCGTGATCACGCAAGTCTTGCATCACCTGTAAAATCTCTTCGTTAGTTTCCCCTAAACCGACCATAATGCCTGATTTAGTTGGAATATCTGGGAAAACCGCCTTAAATTCTTTGAGTAGTTTGAGCGACCATTCATAATCCGCACCTGGACGAATTTCTTTATACAGGCGTGGCACGTTCTCAAGGTTATGGTTAAATACATCTGGCGGATTTTCTTTTAAAATTTCAATTGCTTGTTCAACACGACCACGGAAATCCGGCACTAAAATCTCAATTTTAATCCCTGGGTTTAACGCACGGATCTCTTTCACACATTCCGCAAAATGCCCTGCACCACGATCAGGCAAATCATCACGATCCACAGACGTAATCACCACATATTTGAGCTTCATATCCTGAATGGTTTCCGCCAGTTTCTTCGGCTCGTCTTTATCTAAAGGCAACGGCTTGCCGTGAGCCACATCGCAGAATGGGCAGCGACGAGTACAAATTGCACCCATAATCATAAAAGTTGCCGTGCCGTGGTTAAAACATTCGTGTAAGTTCGGGCAAGAGGCTTCTTCGCACACAGAGTGCAAGCCGTGGCGACGCATACCGTTTTTGATACTTTCAATTTTTGCTGAGTTGGCTGGCAGTTTAATCTTCATCCACTCAGGTTTTTTCAGTAATTCTTGGTTGGGATCGATATTTTTAACAGGAATAATGGACGTTTTAGCTGCATCACGATATTTCACGCCACGTTCCATTTTAAAAGGTGTACCCATTCGATAATTGTCCTATTTGTTAATAATTTGTTGCTTATTATAGCCGAGAATTTGGGTAAAGTAATCGACCAATTTAGGCGAAACCTTGTCGCAATCGGCTTCAGCTTCAGCGACAAAATCAGCTAATTGACACATTTCCAATCCTGCATAGCCACAAGGATTGATATTGCGAAACGGTGTTAAATCCATCTGGATATTCAATGCCAGTCCGTGAAACGAACAGCCTTTGCGAATGCGTAAACCAAGCGAACAGATTTTCTTACCGTCCACATACACCCCAGGTGCGTCTGGTTTGGGATAGGCATTAATTCCATAATCAGCAAGGGTTTTCACTACACATTGTTCCAATGCTGTCACCAAATCTCGCACGCTCAAATCGTTACCTTTTGTCTTGTGGCGTTTGATGTCGATCAGCACATACATAATTTGCTGTCCTAAACCGTGATAGGTAATCTGCCCACCACGATCCGATTGTACCACGGGGATATTCGTGGGATTGAGCAGATGCTCAGGTTTCCCAGCAGAACCTTGAGTAAACACCGACGGGTGCTGAACCAGCCAAATTTCGTCGGCTGTTTGTTCATCACGGCTATCGGTAAAATCCTGCATTTTGTGCCAAATTTCTTGGTAATCTTGCACACCAAGTTGGCGAATGATAAGTTGGGGCATAGGTTACAATACCATTCTCACGCCTTCAATTTTGGCTAAGTCGGTATAGAGTGTTTCGACTTGTTCGATATTTTCGGCTTGAATAGTGATGGATACAGAGTGATAAGTGCCTTTGCCACTCTCTTTAAGAGATGGATTATAGTCGCCTTTAACCACTTTTTGTACTTCGCTAACGACATCATCGATTAAACCTTCACGAGCCGCACCCACCACTTTGAAAGTGAATGAACAAGGAAACTCGAGCAAGTCTTTGAGTTTTTGTTGTGGAATATCGGCTAAATTTACGCTTTTTGTTTCAGTCATTTTATTGTCCTTTATGAATATGAGAGCGGTGTGATTTTGCAAAAAATTTGCAAGATCGCACCGCTTGTTTGAATGGCACACTAAATGAGGGCAATTCTGATAATTACAAGGGGTTAATTAAACAGACCTTTAACCGTTAAAACGATCCAATCCCACGCTTTGCCAAAGATACCTGCTTCTTGAACATCGTGCATTACTTGTAAATCAACACTCGCCACATCTTTGCCATTGAGTTGATAAATCACTTTTCCAACGACTTGCCCTTTCACTAACGGGGCTTCCAAATTTGTTTTTTCTAGGGTATAGCGAGCTTTAAGTTCTGCTGTTTTACCTTTTGGAACGGTAATGTAACTATCTTGTAATGTGCCTAGTTGAGCTTTGCTTAAATCACCATAATACACCGCTTGTTCAAGCACGCTTTGCCCTGCTGAAAGTGGTTTGACAGTTTCAAAGTTAGCAAATCCCCACTGTAACAGTTTTTTACTTTCCACTTCACGCCCTTTATAGGTTGGTACGCCCATAACCACTGAGATTAAACGGGTATTACTATTGTATGCTGAGGCTACAAGGTTATAGCCTGCTTGATCGGTATGTCCTGTTTTCATTCCATCGACATTGATGGATTTATCCCACAATAAGCCATTGCGGTTAGGTTGGGTAATTTTGTTGTAGGTAAACTCTTTTTCTGAATAAATTTTGTACTCTTCAGGCAAGTCACGAATGATATGAGCGCCGATAATCGCCATATCTCTTGCTGATGAGTATTGTTCTGGGTGGTCTAAACCGTGTACAGTCGCAAAATGCGTATTTTTCAAACCAAACTTCTGCACAAATTTATTCATACTATCAATGAATGTTTGCTCTGAACCCGAAATATGCTCTGCAATCGCAACACAAGCATCATTACCCGACACAACGATAATCCCTTTGTTCAAATCTTCAACAGACACCTGCTGATTAACATTCAAGAACATTTTAGACGAGCCTGGGAATTTTTGTCCCCAAGAGTTTTCGGTGACGGTGACTAAATCGCTGTTTTTGATTTTACCTGTTTTCAAGGCTTCACCAACCACATAGCTCGTCATCATTTTGGTTAAACTTGCAGGTGCTTGGCGTTGATCCGGATTAAGGCTGGCTAATACTGCACCAGAATTGTAATCCATTAAAATATAGGTTTGAGCATTAAGTTGGGGGGCTGCAATGCCATAATCAATATCTTGAGCATAAGCCATATTCACACTTGAATAAGCAATAGCACATAGACTGACCGTTTTGAGTACTTTACTTTTTAACATATAAAAAATCCTATCTATTTTTCTGAATAACTGAATACAGTGTAACCTAAACGGTTGAGCTGCTGTTTAACGTGTTGAGCTTCTTCAGCTGAAGAAACATCAATAATCACTTCATATCTCTTTTCTTTCGTGACAATATGGCTATTCACTGTCGAAATCACTTTCTGTACTTTTTTCGCCATACGTTCATTCTTAAGTTGAGTGACCTTTAACACAAATTTTGGCTGAGAAACAACCGCTTGCGGTGTAGGTTCGGTATCGGCTTTAATGGCAAGTGTTTCACCATCCCCTTTCACTTTAAGGTTCAACCCTTCTTGTTGTGCAATTTGATAGAGTGCTTCCGCCCCTTTCCCAATAATATAGCCTTCTTTATCTACCTGCATAGCTTCCACTCGTACTTTTGCTGTACCAGCACCCACCATACCAATCACTTTAGCAGCACCTTTAGATAAATCAATAATGCGAGTTTTACTAAATGGCCCACGATCATTAATCCGTACTATTACTTTTTTGCCATTGCGTAAATTTGTTATTAAAGCATAAGATCCCAGCGCAAGAGTTTTATGAGCCGCAGTATAACCATTTTTATCAAAAATCTCACCGCTTGCGGTTCTGCGTCCGTGGAATTTATCCGCATAATAACTTGCAGTTCCAACTTCGCTGTACTGACGAGAAGCTTCTTTACCCATTACCGTATGCGTTGTCCCCTTCTCTTGATAGGATTTTTGATTATTTGATATTTTAACGCGTTCTAAATCTGCTCCTTTTACCCCATAAAGTTTTTTTGTTTGATTATCACTAGGAACGGTTGTTTTTGTACTTTTAGTGTTAGAGCTTACAGCTTTCTTCTTTACCTTTTTCTTAGATGTTACTTTTTTTGTCGATTTTTTCTTTACGATAAGCTGCGTTTTAGTTGTTTGTTTCTTTGTATTTGTTGCCATTGTTTCCAATGGTGTAAACATTATCATTGCAGCTAATAATAGCGTAACAATTTTGCCTATTTTCATTAAATTCCCCTTTTAATCATAGAATATTTATTTTTCTGCTAATTTATATGGATTGCTTTTCTCTTTTCGTTCACGATGAACATAACTCGACATCATTAAACCAAAAGCTGCCATTAAGGTAACATAAGAGGTTCCGCCATAACTAAACAACGGCAATGGAACGCCAACTACAGGTAAAATACCGCTTACCATACCGATATTCACAAACACATATACAAATAATAAGAGAGCGGTTCCTCCCGATAAAATTCGTCCAAAGGCTGAGGCAGATTTTGCCCCAATCATTAATCCCCTTGCGATAATAAATAGGTAAATAGCTAATAATACCAAAACACCAATTAAACCAAATTCCTCACTGAGTACCGCAAAGATAAAGTCCGTATGTGGCTCGGGCAAAAAATCTAACTGAGATTGCGTACCTTCCATCCAACCTTTTCCTTCAATACCGCCAGAGCCAATAGCAATTTTGGATTGAATAATGTGATAACCTGTTCCTAGCGGGTCTTTATCGGGATCAATTAACGTCATTACCCTTGTCTTTTGATAATCGTGCATCAAATAAAACCACATTATCGGAATAAATCCTGCTAGAAAGACAATACCAGCCCCAATAAGTTTCCAACTTAACCCAGCAAGAAATAAAACAAACAGCCCAGCGGCACAAACTAAAATAGAAGTACCCAAATCAGGCTGCATTGCAACTAATAATGTTGGCGCAATAATAATCGCCAGAGCAATACTGGTATCGCGTAGATTTGGCGGTAAGGAACGATTACCTAAATAGCTTGCCACCATTAACGGTACAGAAAGTTTGGCAATCTCTGAGGGTTGAAATCGAATAAATCCAAGATTTAGCCAACGTTGCGCGCCCTTACTGATTTCACCTGCCACATCAACCAAAATCAGCAAAATAATACAAACCACATATAGGCAGGGTGATACTTTTTCGTAAAAACGAGGGGGGAACATCGCCATCACAAACATTACCCCTAAACCCAGACACACTTGGATTACTCTGTTGGTAAACATTTTTTCACTGCCACCGCTTGCACTATATAAGACTAACAAACCATAGCCAGTAATTGCCAGCAAGCCGATTAATAGCCATAAATCTAAGGCAAAGATCTTCCAAAATCGTCCTAAAAATGATGATTTATTCACTCAATTCCTCTGCTTCTGGGGGTTCACGTTCTTCTACAGGCAACGGTGCTGTAGCTTCGGTTTGGTGTAACAAAGCATAATCCATAATCTGTCTTGCTATCGGTGCTGCGGTACTACCGCCACCGCCCGCATTTTCTAAAATAATGGAAACCACAATTTTAGGGTTATCATAGGGAGCATACCCAATAAACCAACCGTGATCGTGTAAATTCTTTTTTAAACCTTTGGCATCATAACTTTGTCCGTTTAAACTAAAGACCTGAGCTGTTCCTGTTTTACCTGCAGCTCGATACGCAGTACCAGCAAAGGCTTTTCGCCCAGTACCGTTGCTCGCATTAATTACGTTATACATACCCAGTTTTGAGATCTGCCAATAAAGGCTTGGCACATCAGAAATATCCTCGTATAACAACGGATCTTTATAAGGAATAAGCTCACTCGACATTATCTCTTTCATCAAGTGAGGCGTATTCACCCGCCCATTGTTAATCAGCACTGCCGTTGCTTTTGCCAGCTGTAACGGTGTTGAAATCCAATAACCTTGCCCAATGCCGACGGAAATAGTATCCCCTTGTAACCAAGATTTTCTATAACGTTTCTGTTTCCACTCACGACTTGGCATAATTCCGACGGACTCTTCAGCCAAATCAATCCCCGTTTTCACACCAAAGCCGAATTTCTTCATCCAATCCGACATCTTATCAATCCCCATATCATAGGCGAGTTGATAGAAAAACGTATCAGACGACTCGACAATCGCCCTATTCACATCAGTTCTACCGTGCCCCCCTTTTTTCCAGTCACGGAAACGCTGTGTAGAACCAGGTAAAATCCAAAAACCAGGGTCATAAATTGTCGTGTTTGGAGTAATCTTACCTTCCGTTAAACCTGCTACTGCCATAAACGGCTTAATGGTTGAAGCGGGTGGATAAGTCCCTTGTGTTGCACGGCTATACAATGGGCGGTCAGGATCTTCTAACAACTGCTTATAATCTTTACCCGACACCCCATCAACAAACAGATTATTGTCATAACTTGGGTTTGTCACCATCGCCAAAATACTGCTGTCAGTCGGATCTAAAACAACCACCGCCCCTTTCTGATTATCCAATAAGTTCGCCACATAGCGTTGCAAATCAATATCAAGGCTCAAACGAATACTGCTTCCAGCCACTGCAGGCTGATCACGCAATTTACGAATAACTTTACCACGGTTATTAATTTCCACTTCCTCAAAACCTGTTACACCGTGTAACTGCTCTTCATAAAATTTCTCAATGCCCAGCTTCCCAATATCGTGCGAACCCGCATAATTTCCAAATTTCCCTTCCTCTTGCAAACGTTTCTTATCCCGATCATTAATCTTCGCAACATAACCGAGGATATGGGTCAAAATATCCCCATAAGGATAATTTCGTTTAAAATAAGGGTGAACGTCCATACTTGGAAAACGATACTGATTAACCGCAAAACGAGCCATCTGCTCTTCGGTTAAATCAGGCTTTAATAAAATCGGAGTATAACGAGTTGTACGTTTTTTCTCTTTATGAAAGTTCTCAATATCTTGATCGGTTAAACCCACCAATAATTTTAATTCTTCAAGGGTCTGATCTAGGTTATAGATCTTCTCTGGCACAATATACAAACCAAAATAGGTCAAATTTTCAGCTAAAACCTTACCATTTCGGTCATAAATCAGCCCCCTTGTCGGAGGCACAGGCAATAACTTAATCCGATTTCCATCAGAACGAGTTTGATAAGAGGCATAATCAACAATTTGCAAATGATAAAGATTTGTTAGCAAAATACCTGTTAAAGCAATCACCCCCACAAACGCAATCAAGGCGCGACGTACAAACAGATTTAACTCTGCTTGCCCGTTACGCACCTTGTCATAATTTTGCGGTTTTGCGAATTTACCAAACATTTGCCATTATTCTCGATGATAAGGGTGATTTGTTGTCAAAGACCACGCACGATATAAACTCTCAGCCACCACCACACGCACTAATGGGTGAGGCAAGGTTAATGGCGACAGCGACCAACTCTGCTCTGCCGCCGCTTTACATTCAGGTGAAAGCCCCTCTGGACCACCAATCAATAGACACACATCACGCCCATCATTCTTCCAGCTCTCTAACTGCTGGGCGAGTTGCTCTGTCGTCCAAGGCTTACCAGGAATATCAAGGGTCACAACCTTCGCACGCCCACAAGCTGCCAACATCGCCTTGCCTTCTTGCTCTAGAATGCGTTTAATATCCGCATTCTTACCACGCTTACCTGCAGGGATCTCAATCAGCTCAAAAGGCATATCTTTTGGAAAACGACGCTGATATTCCTCAAAACCTTTGGTAACCCAATCAGGCATTTTAGTTCCCACTGCCACTAATTGAATTTTCATCTACACCCAAAGTTTTTCTAATTGATACATCTCACGACTATCTTGTTGCAAAATATGCACAATCGCCTGCCCAAAATCGACCACGATCCAGTCAGCAACTGCTTTACCCTCGTGAGCAAACACTTCCACACCAGCTTTCTTACTTTCCACAATCAAATTATCTGCAGTAGAAGCAACGTGACGACTTGATGTCCCCGTACACACAATCATCGTTTCAGTAATGCTCGATTTCCCTCTTACATCAATCGCTTGAATATCCTGAGCTTTCAGCCCTTCGAGGGTTTCTGTTAAAAATTGAACTAAATTTATGGTCATATCTTCTATTCAGTCTATCAAAAATTGGTGGATTATAGCATATAAAAGGACGCGATCAGGAAAAAGTAATATGTTTACAAAGGTTTCATAAGTATCATCTCTCTTATATGATGATTTAACTATTTACCTGTAATAGCAAGTATCTACTTATCAGTATTTAAGAAAGTCATAATATAAATGCCCACACTATATCATTAACACTTAATAGAAAAATCCTATTACAGATGCATGAATTTTAAACGTACAACAACCATTATTAATATTTTTATTTGACAGTTAAATTAAATTAATTAGAATAGGGTAAAAAAGCATTATGACACAAATGACTTACTCTATGCGGGAATAGCTCAGTTGGTAGAGCACGACCTTGCCAAGGTCGGGGTCGCAAGTTCGAGCCTCGTTTCCCGCTCCATTATTGTGCCCGAGTGGCGGAATCGGTAGACGCAAGGGATTTAAAATCCCTCGCCTTTCGGGGCGTGCCAGTTCAAGTCTGGCCTTGGGTACCATGTTAAATCTCTTTGAGAAATTCTGTTAAAAAATCACTTAATTAATACCCTGAAGTTTGAAAATTACCCCTAGTTATTTCCGAAGAGGTTTTAATGCTCTTTCCGACACTCTCGTCTGGCATACTAATTCAACGCTATAAACGTTTCTTAGCTGATGTAAAACTTCCAAACGGAGAACAAATCACAATTCACTGTCCCAATACTGGAGCTATGACTGGTTGTGCTAATCCTGGAGACATTGTTTGGTTTTCAACATCAAATAACCTCAAACGTAAGTATGCCTATACTTGGGAGCTCACTCAAACTCAGTCAGGTGATTTTATTTGTGTAAATACACATAGAGCAAACCAACTTGTTTCTGAAGCATTAAAGAATAAATGGATCCGTGAACTCGTAGATTACGATGAAATCTTACCCGAACAGAAGTATGGTCAAGAAAATAGTCGCATTGATTTCCTCTTAAAACAACAAAATTTGTTGGACTGTTTTGTAGAAGTAAAAGCAACTACGCTACTCACTGAAAACGGTATTGGAATGTTCCCTGATACAAAAACTGAAAGAGGACAAAAACATCTAAGAGAATTGATAGCAATTTCCCAGCAAGGGCAACAGGCAGTCATTTTTTTTGCTATTTTACATACAGGTATTAAGGCCTTTGAGATAGCTAAGAAAATTGATGCAAAATACGCTCAAATTTTTAAGGAAGGGATGGATAATGGGGTAAAAATGTTGGTATATAAAACTGAAATGCTTTTCTCTGGAAAAACACCAACAGGAATAGAATTAATTACCCCTTTAATTTAGACACTCTAAATATTTTTTTAAAATAGCATTAATCGCATTCGCATAGCTTTCAGATTTTGTGCCAAAAATAACGTGTACGTTATTTTCAACAATTTGTACCACTTCTGCGGCACCAAATGCTTTTAAGCCTTTACGGTCAATTTTATCTTTTGATTTTAGTTGAACTCTTAATCGAGTTAAACAGAAATCAAGATATTCTATATTTTCTGCACCACCTAATGCAGTGATAATTTTAGGGGCGATTTCATCGGCAGAAAGAGAAAGTTCTACCGTTTCTTTTTCTGAGTTAAACAGGTTTTTTAATAAATTTGAACATAGCGAACTCCTATAAAGTGAAATATGAACAGCGTATATTTTAGACCTAATTATGATAAATTCTATTCATTTTACAAAAATATTGGTTAATATTACCGCTTACACTTGAAACTGATGATATTGCCCTTAAATATGCACGCAGTTTTTTAGAAAAATAGGAATTTCAATGACAACGATTGTATGTGTTCGCAAAGATGGCAAAGTCGCTATCGGCGGTGACGGACAAGCAACTTTAGGCAATTGCGTAGAAAAAGGTACAGTGCGTAAAGTTCGCCGTTTATATAAAGATAAAGTGGTAACAGGCTTTGCAGGCTCAACGGCAGATGCCTTTATTTTGCGTGATCTGTTTGAGAAAAAACTTGAATTACATCAAGGGCATTTAGTCAAATCTGCGGTTGAACTTGCAAAAGAATGGCGTACCGAGCGCTCACTTCGCAAATTAGAAGCGATGATGATCGTCGCAAACGAAAGTGAGTTTTTGCTGGTTTCAGGTAGTGGCGATGTAATTGAGCCTGAATTTGATGTATTAGCCATCGGCTCTGGTGGTAACTATGCAAAAGCTGCTGCTCTTGCCCTATTAAGAACGGAAAATAATCTTTCTGCTAAAGAAATCGTGGCAGAAGCGTTAAAAATTGCTGGGGATATTGATATTTACAGCAACCATAATCACGTGATTGAAGAAGTATAGTAGAGACACACTGCGTGTGTCCAAAAATAAATATATTGATGTGAATTAACGGACACACGCAGTGTGTCCCTACAAAATGGAATAAAACTATGTCAATGACCCCTCGTGAAATTGTGTCTGAATTAGACGCACATATTATCGGACAAAATGAAGCTAAACGAGCAGTAGCTATTGCCTTGCGTAACCGCTGGCGCCGTATGCAGTTGCCAGAAGAACTGCGTCAAGAAGTGACCCCGAAAAATATTCTGATGATCGGTCCAACAGGCGTAGGTAAAACCGAGATCGCTCGCCGTTTGGCAAAACTTGCCGATGCACCGTTTATTAAAGTTGAAGCCACGAAATTTACCGAAGTCGGCTATGTGGGTAAAGAGGTGGACTCGATTATTCGTGATCTTGCTAATGTTTCAATGAAATTGGTTCGCCAACAAGCGGTCGAAAAAAACCGTATGCGTGCGCAAGATGCAGCGGAAGATCGCATTTTAGATGTGTTATTACCGCCAGCGAAAGATCAGTGGGGAAACGTGCAAGAGAGCGATAACACTTCTACTCGCCAAATCTTCCGCAAAAAATTGCGTGAAGGTCAGCTTGACGATAAAGAGATTGAAATTGATGTCGCAGCCCAAGTGAGCGTTGAAATCATGACTCCACCAGGTATGGAAGATATGACTTCTCAACTGCAATCTCTCTTTGAGGGAATGTCGCCAAACAAAACGAAAAAACGCAAAATGAAAATTAAAGATGCGTTAAAAGTGATGGTGGACGAAGAAGCGGCGAAGCTGGTTAATCCTGAAGAGTTGAAACAGCAAGCGATTGAAGCGGTTGAACAACACGGTATCGTCTTTATTGATGAGATTGATAAAATCTGTAAAAAAGGTGAACACAGTGGCGGTGATGTAAGCCGTGAAGGCGTGCAACGTGATTTACTGCCGATTATCGAAGGTTCTACGGTCAATACTAAACACGGTATGGTCAAAACCGATCACATTCTCTTTATCTGTTCCGGTGCCTTCCAAGTGGCTCGTCCGTCTGATTTACTGCCAGAATTACAAGGTCGTTTACCAATTCGTGTAGAGCTTAAATCACTTAATAAAGAAGATTTTGAGCGTATTTTAACCGAACCGAATGCGTCTTTAACCTTACAATACCGTGAGTTAATGAAAACCGAAGGCGTGGATATTGAGTTTACCAAAGATGGTATCAGCCGTATCGCCGAATCCGCATTCCGAGTGAACGAAAAAACTGAAAACATCGGTGCAAGACGTTTGCACACCGTGTTAGAACGCCTAATGGATAGTATTTCATTCGATGCCAGCGAACGTTCAGGCGAGAAAATCGTAATTGACGAGAAGTATGTGTCTGATGCGTTGAATGATGTGGTTGAGAATGAAGATTTAAGTCGGTTTATTCTTTAACTATATACTTACAGTACAAATGGAAATTAAAATTACAAAAATATGCATTACAAGCGGTGAAACTCTCTCAATTTTTTACAAAATTTTGCTACAATCTATCTACTCACATTCCATTTGCAAAGAGATGAATAATGACAAACATCAGCACTTTTAACCGTTCTTGGTCACGAGTTATTTTAAATGCTTTACTCCGCTACGGCGTAAAACATATTTGTATTGCCCCAGGTTCACGCTCAACGCCTTTAACCCTTGAAGCATTACATCTGCAAAAACAAGGTCAAGCTGAATGCCATAGCCATTTTGATGAGCGTGGTTTAGGCTTTTTTGCACTAGGACTTGCAAAAGCAACGCAAGATCCCGTTGCAATTATTGTAACTTCTGGAACTGCGGTCGCTAATCTTTACCCTGCGGTGATCGAGGCGAGTATCACACACCATAAACTTATCGTGCTTTCCGCAGATCGCCCCCTTGAGCTGATCGGCTGTGGGGCCAATCAAGCGATTGAACAGCAACATATTTTTAGTCATTATCCTATTGCAAATCTCAATTTACCAAAACCAAGTTCGCAATATAGTGCAAGCTGGTTAGTTGGTCGTGTAGAGCAAGCCTGTTCTAAACAAGCTCAAAAAGGTGGTGTTATCCATATTAATGTGCCATTTGCAGAGCCTCTTTATGAAGCTGATGAGGAAAGCATTGGACAAGATCCGTGGTTGCACGCTATTCAAGGTTGGCTGAATAAACCTCAAGTGAAATGGTACGATCAACAAGCAACCCAACAAGATGTGTTGATGCACGAAAATTGGGATTATTGGCGAACCAAACGTGGGGTAATTGTAGTAGGTAAGTTACCGCTTGAGCAGGGAATGGGATTAAAACTGTGGGCGGAAACGCTTGGCTGGTGTTTGATCAGCGATGTGCAATCTGGGGTTGATGCATCTCTACCTTATGCAGACATTTGGCTGTCAAACAAAACAGTAGAACAACGTTTATTACAGGCGGACATTGTTATTCAGTTTGGTTCACAAATTGTGAGCAAGCGAGTTAATCAATTTTTATCGGCTTTTAAAGGCGAGTTCTGGCTGGTTGAGGAAACGACAGATTATCTTAATACCTATGCTCATCAACAAACTCGTTTTGTAGCAAAAGCACACCACTTTACCCGTGTTCACCCACCACTTCGTCAAAAACCGTGGCTGTTGGAACCTTTGGCTCTTTCACAATTCTGTGAAACCTTTATTGAACAGCAGGTGGGTGGCAATCTCAATGAAGCCTCTCTAGCACATCATATTGAACGAGTGTTGCCAGCTAATGGTAATTTATTTATTGGGAATAGTTTATTTGTCCGCTTAATTGATGCCTTGTGTAAATTGCCTGAAGGCTACCCGATCTATACCAATCGAGGTGCAAGCGGTATTGATGGGCTAATCGCAACCCTTGCAGGTATTGTAAAAGGTAGCGGACAGCCGACAGTTGCAGTGATTGGGGATATTTCCGCCTTGCACGATTTGAACTCCGTATCACTCTTACGCCAGATTAGCCAGCCGACCATTTTATTTGTCATTAACAATAATGGCGGTGCAATTTTTGATATGCTTCCGGTCGATCAAAAAGCGAAAGATAAATTCTATCGTCTTAGTCATAATCTTGAGTTTTCACAGATTGCGACAATGTTCGGTTTAGAGTATCTACGTCCTTATACTTGGGCGGATTTGGGAACAAAACTTAAACAAGCCTATGCTCGTCGAGGTGTTACTATTGTGGAAATCAAGGTGAATGATCAGGAAGGTAGTAGCCTTTATAAATCCTTGATTGAACAGATCTCTCGTGCTTCTATCGACTAATGTTAGCAACAACTTGGCACAGTCATTCAGGAACACCCGTGGTCTTTCTCCACGGTTTTCTTGGTTCTCAACAAGATTGGCAACCCGTCCTCTCGCTATTGCAAAATGAGATTGCAATCCGACCGCTTACCCTTGATCTTGCTGGTCACGGTCACAGCCAAGCTATCTCGTGCCATAGTTTTCAGCAAGCCAGAGAACAGCTTCACCACATCTTGCAACAACATCTTGCTGAACAGCCCTTCTATCTTGTCGGCTATTCATTAGGCGGTAGATTAGCTTTAGATTACGCCCTCACAACCCAAAATCCTTATCTTAAAGGGATCCTACTCGAAGGGGCAAATATCGGCTTAAGCAGTGATGAAGAAAAAAAAGCACGTTGGCAAAATGATTGCCACTGGGCAGATCGCCTAAGCAATGAACCGCTTGCAAATGTTTTAGAAGATTGGTATCGACAGCCTGTCTTTGCCAATTTAAGCGAAAGCAAGCGGACAGATTTCATCAAAAAAAGGCTAAATAATCACGGGCAAGCACTAGCTCAAATGCTCAAAGCCACTAGCCTTGCAAAACAATCCTATTTTTCCCCAGAGCAATGTCATCAGTTTCACGGGAAAATGCTATTTATTATGGGAGAGCGGGATAGTAAGTTTCATCAAATGGCAGAACAACATCAGCTCCCCTATCATCAAATTGCAAATGCAGGACATAACACCCATTATGAAAATCCAGGTGCATTTGTAAAACACCTTATTCAGTTTATATCAAAGTAGGAATTACAATGGCTTTACATCGTTGCCCCGAATACCGTAAAAAAATCAGTGAAAGTGCCGTTACTTGCCCACATTGTGGCTTTTCGTTCAATGAAGCTGATTTGGAAATTTATAAACAAAAGCTAGAACAGCGTCGTTTGCATAATCAAGAGATAAACCGCAAAAGCGTCAAACTTCACTTGATTTGGTTAGGTATTTTTGTGTTGGTTATTGGGCTGGCGAGTTTATTATCTGTATAAATGAATGATGATGTAAGTATAAAAAAGGATAGTAGATAAAACTGTTGTCCCAAGAATAGGCATAGTAGACAAAATGGTTGCTAATGTTTATTTTCTCTAAATGTTAGCAACTCTTTTTATTTAAAAAACCCTGTATAAACAACATGTTACGCTTTTTTCGTTAATTCATTGTGATTATTTAATTTTCGCTTAAGTTCACTAAATAATCCCTCTAAACGATTTGTCGTCTTTTCTATATTTAATTCAGAATGTTTTGTCTATTACACCTAAAATTATGGTTATACTTTATAACGTATATTTATAATTCTTCTGCTTGTTCTAGGATTTTATCTTGCTCTTTTATTAATTTTTCTAATTTCTTTTTTTCTCGGTTAGCCTCATCTTCTGCTTCCCATACATCATAAGCTTGAACAATTTTTGCAACGACAGGGTGGCGAACAATATCCTTACTGTCAAAAAAGTTAAAACTTAACTCTGGAACCTCTTTTAATACTTCCATTGCGTGTTTTAAGCCAGATTTTTGGCTACGCGGTAAATCCACTTGAGTAATATCGCCCGTAATGACTGCTTTAGAATTGAAACCAATACGAGTTAAAAACATCTTCATCTGCTCAATGGTTGTATTTTGGCTTTCATCTAAAATAATAAAGGCATCATTCAGTGTTCGCCCACGCATATATGCAAGCGGTGCGATTTCGATCACATTTCGCTCCATCAGCTTTTGTGCCTTCTCGAAACCTAACATTTCAAACAGTGCATCGTAAAGTGGTCGAAGATAAGGCTCGATTTTTTGCCCTAGATCCCCTGGTAAAAAACCGAGCTTCTCACCAGCTTCCACTGCGGGACGAGTGAGCAAAATACGGCGAATCTCTTGGCGCTCAAGAGACTCTACTGCTGCAGCAACAGCTAAAAAGGTTTTTCCCGTTCCTGCAGGCCCAATACCAAAGCTAATATCGTGACTTAGAATATTACGTAAATAGGCTTGTTGATGTTCGCCACGTGGTTTAATTACGCCGCGTTTTGTTTTAATTGCAATTTCATGAGCCGAACTTGTCCACTGATTTTGCAACAACATTCGGCTTTCTTGAATCGCTAAATGAACATCTTCCAAATCTAGCTCTTTTACTTTGCCTTTAATTGGAGCAGTTTCGTTGTAAAGTTGCTGAATTAATTTCGCACAATTTTTTAATAATGTTGCAGAATAATGATTTTCTTCAACTGCTTGAATAGTAAAGGTAAATGCATTACGCGCAACAATAAGGTTAAAACTTTTTTCAATAAGGGTAAGATGCTCGTCAAAAGAACCGCATAACGATTGAAGACGAGCATTGTCTTGAGGCTCAAGAGTGAAAATAAGTTCGTTCAAAGGATTTCCTCTATTTTGTACTGATTCTCAGCGACTTTTAAAATTCGCCATATTTTAAGTGATCTTAGCACAAAATTATAGTAGAATACCTCTGTTCTCATCGGGGTGCTTTGTATAGCAAGGCTGAGAAATACCCATAGAACCTGATCTGACTAATATCAGCGTAGGGATTTGAGACAGACAATCTATATCCGCCTGTTTTAGATCCTTCTATTTTCACTTTTAGAAGGAATATTCAATGAAATTCAATCTTTTCACCCTTTCTGCGTTAGCCGTTGCAACCACCACTTTTGCTCAACAGCCAACACTCACGGTTTATACCTATGATTCTTTTGCTTCAAAATGGGGGCCTGCTGCTAAACTTGAAGCGCTATTTGAAAAACAATGCCAATGCGATTTGAAATTTATGCCTTTTGAAGATGGGGTAACAATGTTCAATCGTATTCGTTTGGAAAAAAATAAGACTAAAGCCGATGTAATGTTAGGTATCGATCATTTCTTAATGCCCGAAGCTGAAAAATCAGGCTTATTTGTAGAACACAATCTGCAAAACAATGCCAATAACTTACCGCTTGAATGGCGAAGCAAAATATTTTTACCCTATGATTTTGGAGAATATGCTTTTATCTACAACAAAGAAAAAGTCAGTAATCCACCAAAAAGTTTAAAAGAACTTGTTGAACGCCAAGATCTTAAAGTGATTTATCAAGATCCTAGAACTAGCACCGTTGGACGAGGATTGCTCTTTTGGGTAAATCAAGTTTATGGCGAACAGGCAGAATCAGCGTGGCAGAATTTAGCCAAACATACCGTCACTGTGGGAAAAGGCTGGTCTGAAACTTATGGTGCATTTTTGAAAAACGAAGCAGATTTGGTGTTGAGTTATACAACATCTCCGCTATATCATCAATGGCACGAACAGACGGATAAATACGTCGCGGCAGATTTTGCAGAAGGACATTTAGTGCAGGTGGAAGTAGCCGCAATCACAAAGAGCAGCAGACAACTCAAATTAGCTCAACAGTTTCTAAGCTTCCTACAACAACCAGAATCGCAACGAATTATTTCTTACTATAATGTAATGAAGCCTGTTGTGACTACTAAGGCAGATCCTTTATTTAACACATTGCCAACTTATCAAACTATAAGTTTCACTCTTCCTGATAACAGTGAGATAAAGCGCTGGATAAATACTTGGTTAAATACTGTTAGCCAATAGTTTTTAGAATGGCTAAATAAGCTCAAAGGTCACAATAACCTACCCCAACTCCTGCGGATCAATATCCACCGTCAATCGAATATCGTTTCGCAGGAACTGTTCTTTTTGCTCATCAAAACGATCTAACAACTGTTGGATCGCACTTCTTGCCGAATGTTGAATTAATAACTGCCAGCGATAATGTCCTGCTTTTTTTGCCATCGGGGCGTTGAAAGGCCCAAGTAACTGAAAGCCTTGCCAGCCGTTTTCGCTGATAATTTGGTGTAAACAAGCGGTCAAATCTTGCAGAAAATTTGCAACTTTGTCGCTATCTCTACCCGTTGCACGAATAAGCACTTGTGAAGAAAACGGTGGTAAGCTCATTATTTTTCGCATCGCTAAGGCTTGGCTGGCAAAGGCAAGGTAGCCGTCGTTGAGTAAGCTGGTGAGTAACGGGTGATCGGGGTAATGCGTTTGTAACACCACTTCTCCTTGCTTTTCCGCCCGTCCTGCTCGCCCTGACACTTGTACATAAAGCTGTGCCAAACGTTCTTCTGCACGGTAATCGGTGGAAAACAGGCTACTATCCACATTCACGATGGCGACTAAAGTCACATTCGGGAAATGGTGTCCTTTGGCTAACATCTGTGTGCCGATCAAAATTTGGCTTTTGCCTGCTTGGATTTCGGCAAGGTGTTGTTCCAACGAGCCTTTACGAGCGGTGCTGTCACGATCAATGCGAGTAATACTGTACTGCGGAAAACGCTGTGCCAGCACTTGTTCCAGCTGTTCTGTGCCGATCCCAGTGGTAATCAAATTGACTGAGCCACAATGTCCGCACTGGCGTGGAATGGCTTTTTGCGAAGCACAGTGATGGCAACGCAATACTCGCTGTTTTTGGTGATAGGTAAAGGGCTTATCACAGGACGGGCAATCGGCAATCCAGCCACATTCGTGGCAAAGTAAAACAGGGGCAAACCCCCGTCGGTTTAAAAACAACATCACTTGATTGCCTTTTTCCAAGTGAGCTTGCATCATTGCTAACAACTTTTCCGATAAGCCCGAATAAATCCGCTGTTTTTTCAAATCAATTAAGGTTTGTTTGGAAAAATGTGCATTACCAGCCCTTGCAGTAAGCTGAAGTTCGATAAATTTACCGTTTTGTACATTTTGCAAACTTTCAAAACTAGGCGTTGCCGAGCCGAGAATGATCGGAATGTTGTTATTTTTCGCCCGAAGCACTGCCAGATCTCGTGCGTGATAACGCCAGCCGTCTTGTTGTTTGAATGAGCCATCGTGTTCTTCATCAATGATAATTAAGCCGAGTTGCTGAAACTGGGTGAACAAGGCGGAACGTGTGCCGATCACAATCGCACTTTCGCCGTTTTTTGCCCGAAGCCACGCATTGAGCCGTTGAGTGTCGTTGAGATGGGAATGCAATGCGTCAATTTCCACATTAAAACGAGCTTGGAAACGCTGAATAGTTTGGGGGGTCAGCCCGATTTCAGGCACAAGCACCAACACTTGTTCGCCCCGTTTCAGCACTTCTTCGATCACTTGCAGATAGACTTCCGTTTTCCCTGAGCCTGTGACCCCATTGAGCAAAAACGCCCCGAAGCCTTGTTGATAATGCAAACGGCTGACGACAAGGGTTTGCTGTTTATTCAACGTTAAACGGTTTTGGCTGTTGCAAATCGGCTGTTCGCCCAATTTTTCCTGCCAGCTTTGCACGTTAAAAGGGATTTCCAGCTTTTCCAGATACCCTTTTTCAAACAAAGCTTTCCATACCGCAGGGCTACAAGCGGTCGGTTTTTCAAAGAAATTTGCAAATTCCGCCAGTTTGCTTAATAGCTCTTGTTGTTTTTTTGCCTTTTGAACCACGCCGTTGGCTAGGGCTTTTCTGCCGTTTTCCGTGACAACAAAATAGTCGGGAGCAGTGCGTTCACTACTTTCCCCTTGTCGTAGTTTGACAGGCAAAGCACTTTGTAGCACTTCGCCGAAAGGGGCGTGATAATAACGGCTTGCCCACTGTAAAAGTTGCCACATTTCAGCGTCAAACAGAGCTTGTTCATCTAACAGTTGCTCAATCGGTTTCAGTTTTTCGGTGGGAATATCTGATGTGGTCGGAAAGTCCACCACAATCCCGATTTTACGTTGGCGACCAAAAGGCACAACGACCCTAGCCCCTTTCACCACATTTTCAAAATGCGTTGGAAGTAGGTAATCAAAATAACGTGCCAACGGCACGGGTAGCGCAATTTGGATGAGGTTCATCAGGGTTTCACTTTGCGAAAACTATCAACACTTAATAAGATAATAGATACCGCCAAACACGCCATTAAAATATAGGATTTTGCTTCTAATACTTCACCAATGGCAAAGGAAATAAATAACATTACCAAAGGTTCGGCATAGCCAAGTAATCCTAACACATTAATCGGCAGTAAATTACTCGAAGCGATATATAAAATAAATGCCATTCCATTCACTAGCCCTAATAATGCTAGATAAAAATAGAGATATTCATTTTGCATTAAAATAGAGGCTTGATCAACTTGAGCAATATAATAAATAGCAAAGGGTAATAACAATAATAATTCTACAAAGAAAGTAGCTAAATTATTAATATGAAAATAGCGACGTAATACAATATAAATAGGGTAGCCAAAGCCAGCCACAAAAGTTGCCCACGAAATACTTGCGGTTAAAACAATATTGATTGTAACGCCAAGAGTTGCAAAAAATAAAGCAAGCCATTTTAATAAAGTAAAATGCTCTTTAAAAACTAGTTTACCTAAAGCAACTGCAACGATAGGTAATAATAGATAACCGATAGAAACTTCAATAGCTTGATTATTATTCGGTGCCCAAAGAAATAACCAAAGCTGAATAGCTGTATTTAATGCTAAGAGCAGAAGAATAAAAATAAGACAAGGTGTCTGTTTTACTCTATAATATAAATCTTTAAAGGCTTTTTGTTGATGAAATAAAAAGATCGCCAGTAAAATAAATGGCATTAATACCACAATACGAAAGCCAAAAATACTATCGCTTTCTAAAGGGCGAAGTAAAACTGCAAAATAATAGCCAGCACCGAATAAGATATTTGCAGAAAGTGAAAATAAGATCCCTTTTAACATTATTCCCTCCGACGCTGTTTACGAATAGTAATAATGCCATCAAGCACTAATAGACATATCGACAGCATCAAACACGCCATTAAAATATAGGAAGATTGATCTAACACTTCGCCAATAATAAAAGCAACAATTAGCATTGCAAGCGGTTCAATATAGCTTAATAATCCCAAAACATTAATCGGCACAAGGCTACTTGCCATTATATAGCCAATTAATGCCGTACCACTGACAATGCCTAATAACACTAACCAAAAATAAAAATTCGGATTATTTTCGGTGACAAATTGCATATCGGTATTGAGCATAAAATAAGTGGCTATCGGCAACATTAATATAATTTCGCAGACAAAGCTGGATAAATGCGACATATCAAAATGTTTACGCAAGCTGAAATAAACAGGGTAGCCGATTAATACCATTAAAGTTGCCCAAGAGAGTGAACCTGCGGTAATTAATGTAATGAATACCCCAACAGACGCGGAAATAATGGAGATAATTTTTAAGAGAGATAAGGTTTCATTAAATAAAAACCGCCCAACAGCCACCATTGCAATCGGCATTAATAGATAACCGATAGAGACATCAATGGCATAGCCGTTGTTGGGGGCATAAAGGAAAAGCCACATCTGCAAGCCTGTGACCGCAGTGGTTGTTAGTAATACCAAAATTAAATGGGGGTGCTGTTTTAGGCGTTTTAAATAGCGGTTAAATTCGTCGGTTTTTTTGAAAATAAAGAGTGCTGAAATCACAAAAGGCAGGCTTACCCACATTCTAAAACCGTAGATTTCTTCACCGGAAAGCGGTTTTAAATGGGTGGATAAATAATAGAGTACACCGAATAAAATAGAGGCGGTGACGGAAAATGTGATGCCTTTTATCATTAAAAAATGAACCTATAACCTATATGAACATCTGTGTTATAAAAGTAGGGACGCCACGCTTGGCGTCCATTGCAAAGACGAAGTGCGATTTATGTTCACGGACGGACGCCAAGCGTGGCGTCCCTACAATGTTACATAATAGATTTTTGGACGCACACAGTGTGTCCCATATATTTTAAATGGAAATGCTTAATTAATCCTGACGATAACTCTGCAAAAACTTCGCTAATCGTCCAATCGCTTCTTCCAGCTGATCAACATACGGCAATGTCACCACACGGAAGTGGTCTGGTTTATGCCAGTTAAAGCCTGAGCCTTGAACCAACAATACTTTTTCCTGCTGAAGCAGATCGTAAACAAATTTTTGATCGTCTTTGATACCGTACATTTCCGTATCAATTTTCGGGAACATATACATCGCCCCTTTTGGCTTCACACAGCTAATCCCAGGGATTTTGGTGAGCAATTCGTGAGCCTTATTACGTTGTTCCAATAAACGACCACCCGGTAAGATAAATTCGTTAATGCTTTGATAACCGCCTAACGCTGTTTGAATAGCGTGTTGCATCGGGGTGTTGGCACATAAACGCATTGACGCAAGCATATCTAAGCCTTCAATAAAGCCTTTTGCCTGATTTTTCGGGCCGTTTAACACCATCCAACCTTGACGGAAACCTGCGACACGGTATGCCTTTGACAAACCATTATAAGTCACCGTTAAAAGATCAGGGGCAAGAGGGGCAAGATGATGATGTACCGCACCGTCATAGACAATTTTCTCGTAAATTTCGTCTGAGAAAATAATCAAGTTATGTCCACGGGCAATCGCCACAATATCCAATAATAACTGACGGCTATACACTGCTCCCGTTGGGTTATTCGGGTTAATCACCAAAATTGCTTTGGTTCTTGGAGTGATTTTCGATTTAATATCTTCAATATCTGGGAACCACTCATTTTCTTCATCGCAAAGGTAATGAACCGCTTTACCGCCCGCAAGAGTTGTCGCCGCTGTCCAAAGTGGATAATCTGGCATCGGAATTAAAATCTCATCGCCATCATTTAACAAGGCTTGCATTGACATTGTGATGAGTTCAGATACGCCGTTACCAATGTAAACATCACCGACATCTAAATCACGCATACCTTTTAATTGATAATATTGCACAATCGCCTTACGAGCAGAGTACAAACCCTTAGAGTCGCAATAGCCTTGAGCGGTTGGTAAGTTACGAATAACATCAACTAAAATTTCCGCAGGGGCTTCAAAACCGAATGGGGCCGGGTTACCAATGTTTAATTTTAAAATCTTATGTCCTTCTTCTTCCAGACGGGTCGCTTCCTTATGTATAGGCCCACGAATATCGTAGCGGACGTGAGCTAATTTATCGGTTTTTGCAAAACGTTCCATTGTTTCTCCCTAAAATAGAGGGTTAATTATCTGTTAATTTATAAAAATCACTCTACTGTACTCCGATTTGTTAGGAAAAAAAAGTGGAAATAGGCTAAAATAGACTTCTTTTTGTCAAGCGGTGAGATTTTTAGGATTTTTTGCAATGTCTGTGTTTAGTCAGTTAAAGCAACAACTTTATCAACAACTACAACAAAAGCCTGTGGCACAAGGCTTAGTACAGTTGCAAGCAGAAATTGCAATAGACCTTGAAAATCAACAATTACTAGCTTGGCTAAAAGCACAACCGCTTTTCCCCCACTACTACTGGCAAAATCGAGATACAGAACAAACGATAGTGGCAGTCGGTGCGGTACAAACCTTTGAGCATTTAGACGATGTAGAACAATTTAGCAAACAGTCTGATTTAATGGTCGTCGGCGGAATAGAATTTGAAGGACAATGCCATTTTGTGTTGCCACGCTTACTGTTAGTAAAAAATGAGAAGAAAATCACCGCTTGGTTAAATCTAGATGGTCGCCATTTTGAAAGCGAACAAAAGGAATGTATCGCTTTGTTAGCTCAGTTTGAGCAGACAGCCGAACTTCACCCCATTGAAAATAGCTTGTTAAGCACAAAAGTTGCCTGTGATTTTTCACGTTGGCAACACAACATTGAATTAGCGATTGAACAAATTCAACAACAGCAAATGAATAAAGTGGTGTTAGCCAATGCGACCATCAAAACTTTTACACACCACATTTCCCCCTACGTTCTGCTTTTTGCCAGCCAACAAAAAAATCTAGGCTGTTATCATTTCTTATGGTCGGAAAAACAAGGGGAAGCCTTTATCGGCTCGACACCCGAACGGCTCTACTTACGCCAGCAACGTCAATTTTTTACCGAAGCCCTTGCAGGCACAGTGGCGGTGACGGACGATCCTGTTCAAACGGAACAAAATGCCCTATGGCTACTCAACGATCAAAAAAATATCTATGAAAATTGGCTGGTAGTAGATGATATTTGTAGCCATCTGGCGGATTGTGCGACGGATATTCAAGTCAGCGATGCAGAGATCAAGCGGTTACATAACGTGCAGCATTTACGCCGAAAAATCCAAACGCAACTGACAGAGCAGGTCAGCGATGCAGATTGCCTTGCTCGTATTCACCCAACCGCCGCCGTCGCAGGACTGCCACGCCCTAAGGCGAAGCAGTTTATTCAACAACAGGAATGTTTTGAGCGGGGCTGGTATGCAGGGGCATTAGGCTATTTCACCCCTGAACAAGCCGAGTTTTGCGTAATGTTACGTTCAGCCCTTATTCAAGCTAATCAAATCACCTTTTACGCAGGGGCAGGAATTGTCGAAAAATCTGATCCTCAATCAGAATGGCAAGAAATTGACCGCAAAGCTCAGGCAATGGCAGGGTTAATGGAGTAATTTCTTTTTCATATTTTACTTCTGCGCCTTAGATTTTCTTCACAATAGTCATAATGTGGTAGTCGAAATTAGAATAAACAGACTAGGATATATCTGTTGAGCTTAATTAGAAGTCAGCAATAAGAAACCATTGGGGGGTAGCACATAACAATCAGTAGGGGTGGTAGGACTCTGCCTTTTAGTAAGCAGGTGCTAATTATTCATTATATTACAGAAACATTCTATTTATTTTACAGGTATATCACGTAGTTTTTTAAGGAATACAATTTAATATTGCATAGGATTTATAATATGGTAAAGAAACTTTCATTTTTGACGTTATTAATGTTGTTCATTCCAGCTACAGCGTGGTTAATTGGGTGGCAATGGAATTTGCAAACTAATCTTGGTGTTAATGTTTTCGATTGGGCGTTGTTTATTTTAACGGAAACGGGTTCAACGCCTTATGCGTTAATCACTTGCGTGCTGTTTATGTTGTGGCTGATGTGGCTTGCTCGCTCTCGCTATTCGTGGTTTTTAGTAGGCTTTATTTGTGCAACGTCGGTAGTTGGAACACAGGCAATTAAAGAGGGGGCGAAAGCGGTCTTTAAAGAGCCTCGTCCTTTTGTGACACAGATGTTTCAGGCGGATACTGAGGCATTTTATGCTTTACCTAAAGCTGAGCAGGAAACGGCGGTATTGAAATTTGTACAACCTGAAAATCAGTTTGTGATTGAACATCAAGCAGATGAGCTGGGCTACTCTTTCCCGTCAGGGCATACGATTTTTGGGGTATCTTGGCTATTGATGTTTGCAGGGTTGCTGTTTGGTATTCGTGGACAAGCGGTGATTTTTGCTCAATTTTTTGTGATTTTGTGGGCTGGTTTGATGTTGATCAGCCGTTTGCGGTTAGGAATGCATTATCCTATCGATCTGTTTGTCAGTACTTTGATTGCGTGGGTTTTCCACTTGATCATCTTCTTATGGGTAATCCCACTCTTAGAAAAATGGACATTATTTAAAAAGCGAGGCTAACTATGGTTTATTACGGTTTGGATATTGGCGGTACAAAAATTGAATTGGCTGCCTTTAATGAGAAATTAGAGAAGTTACACAGCGAGCGAGTGCCAACCCCACAAACGAGTTATGAGGATTGGTTAAGAACAGTGGAAACCTTAGTGCGTAATGCCGATGCAAAATTTGGCGAGCACGGCACTGTGGGGCTTGGTGTACCAGGTTTTGTTAATCATAAAACTGGGTTAGCGGAAATTGCCAACATTGCGGTGGTTCACGGCAATAAAATTATTCAAGATTTGGAAGCACGTTTAGGGCGTGAAGTGCGTGTTGAAAACGATGCAAACTGCTTGGCTTTATCGGAAGCGTGGGACGAAAGCAATCTGCAATATTCAACGGTGTTAGGGTTGATTATTGGTACAGGTTTTGGTGGCGGTATTGTGTTGAACGGTAAAGCTCACTCAGGTCAAATCGGTATGGCTGGCGAGGTGGGGCATATTCAGCTTAACTACCACGCGTTGAAATTGCTTGGTTGGGATAAGGCACCAATTTATAAATGTGGCTGCGGTAATACGGCTTGTTTGGATAGCTATATCTCAGGACGTGGTTTTGAGATGCTTTATAATGATTTAGTCGGCGAAAAAGTTGATGCAAAAAACATTATTCAGCGTTTTTACGATAAAGATGAGAAAACCGTTGAGTTTGTTGAGAAATACATTGAGTTAATGGCAATTTCGGTGGCAAATTATATTACGGTACTTGATCCAGATATGATTGTGTTTGGTGGTGGTTTGTCTAACTTTGATTATATTTATGAAGCCTTGCCAAAAGCCTTACCAAAATATTTATTGCGTAATACGGAAGTGCCAGTGATTAAAAAAGCGATCCACGGTGACTCAAGCGGTGTGCGTGGGGCGGCAGCGTTATTCTTGAAATAGTAGGTCGGGCATTTATGCCCGACAATCATTTATAAAATACCGCAAAGTTAGGCATTTATACCCGACAATTTTTCATAAAATATGGCAAAGCAGGCATTTATGCCCAACAATTTTTCATAAAACACGGCAATGTCGGGCATAAATGCCCGACCTACGGAAAATAAATATGCTTCAAATCACCCCAATTCCAGCCCTTTCTGATAATTACATTTGGATTTTACAAAAAGAGTGCCAAGCGATTATTGTCGATCCAGCAGAGGCTCAAGCTGTATTCGCTTTTCTTGCAAAACATCAGCTTAATCCCACCGCTATTTTGCTTACCCATAATCATCACGATCATACTGATGGCGTGGCTGGTTTAGTGGCACAATTTCCCGATATGCTTATTTATGGCTCAGAAGAAGTGAGCCAATTTGCCAATCAGATTGTTTACCCTGAGCAACAGTTTGAACTGTTAGGGTTAAAGGTGCGAGTGATTGAGAGTGCAGGGCATACGGCGCAACATATTAGCTATTTGGTTGATAATGAATATCTCTTTTGTGGTGATGCGTTATTTTCAGGCGGTTGTGGGAGAGTGTTTACAGGGGATTACCAAGCTCAGTTTGATGCCCTACAACGTTTTAAAGCCTTGCCTGATTTTGTGAAAGTCTATGCTGGTCACGAATATACTCAAAGCAATTTGAAATTTGCCGAAGCGGTAATGGCAACAAGCTGTAGTTTAATGGAACATCAAGAGCGAGCGGATATTTTGCGTTCACAACATAAACCAACGCTACCGAGTACGATTGGTGTTGAAAAACAGATTAATCCATTTATGCAAGCGGTGACTTTAGATGAATTTATTATATTAAGGCAGAAAAAAGATAATTTTTAATACATATAAGCTAAATCCTATCTAGCACATCATTCTTAATTTCCCCTATCTCTCATCATATGATATAGTTAAAAACGTTTTCATGTTTATTGTTCAAATAGGTAAGTTGCTGTGAATATAGATCTTCAAAATATGCCTCAGCATGTGGCGATTATTATGGATGGTAATGGACGTTGGGCTAAGCAACGAGGGAAATTACGAGTATTTGGTCACAGAAAAGGGGTAAAAGCTGTTCATTCAGCTGTTAATTTTGCCTTAACGCAAGGAATTAAGGTATTAACGCTATACGCATTTAGCAGTGAGAATTGGTCTAGACCGAAGTTGGAAGTTGCCGCATTAATGACACTATTTATAGAAACATTGGATTTAAATATAAAAAAACTACACAGCAATAATATTCGCTTAAAAATTATTGGTGATAAAACTGCTTTTAGTGAAGCACTGCAAGAAAAAATTGAACTGGCTGAACAACTGACAAATAAAAACACTGCATTGACTTTAAACATTGCTGCAAACTATGGTGGACAATGGGATATAGTCCAAGCAACCAAACGTATTGCACATCAAGTAAAAAATAATGTCATACCTATCGAAGATATTACAACTGATTATTTCCAGCACAATTTATCTACTAAGGATCAACCACAGGTCGATTTATTAATTCGTACTAGTGGAGAACAGCGAATTAGCAATTTTTTATTATGGCAAATTGCTTATGCCGAGTTAGTATTTAGTCCGGTTTTATGGCCAGATTTTGATGAAAAGGCATTTACAGATGCCGTTATTGCTTATCAACAACGTGATCGCCGTTTTGGTGGTTGTTAATCTATAAGGAAAATTCAATGCTTAAAGAACGCATTCTTTCGGCAATCGTGATGATTATTTTAGCAGTGGTTGCATTGTTTTGGTTTTCACCCTTAGCTTTTACGATTGGCTTATCCGCTATTGTTGTGTTAGGTATGTGGGAATGGGCTCAGTTTGCGGGTTTTAAACGTCCGATAGCACGTGCTATTGTTGCTTTTGTGGTGACCTGTTTATTGATTTTTCCTATTATGGCAGAAACAAGTTATATTCAAGCTACACGTTTTTTAACAGATGAAACAATACCACTATTATTTGTAGGTTGTTTTTGGTGGTTCATCGCATTTGGATTGGTTATTACTTATCCTAATTCAGCTTCAATTTGGAGTAAGTCAGTAGCAGCCAAATTTATTTTTGGTTTTTGTACACTCGTCCCATTTTTAATCGGTACTTTAGCGTTACGTTTTTATCAATATAATCTTGAACAATATCAGGGAACTTATTTACTTCTCTATGTGTTTTTATTGGTCTGGGGAGCGGACTCAGGCGCCTATTTTGTAGGTCGTGCATTTGGTAAACATAAACTTGCACCTAAAGTTTCTCGAGGTAAATCTTGGGAAGGGGCTATTAGTGGTGTGATTACATCGACTATTATTGCCGCTATTTTCTTGAGTCTTGCACCAAACAATGTATTTGGTCGTGAGTTGAATACGTCTGCGTTTATCGTGCTTTCCGTGATTACTGTGGCTGTTTCGATTTTGGGTGATTTAAGTGAAAGTATGTTTAAACGCCAAGCTGGTATTAAAGATAGCAGTAATTTGATTCCAGGACACGGAGGAATTTTGGATCGTATTGATAGCTTAACAGCGGCTGTTCCTGTTTTTGCTACTGGTTTCTTCTTCCTTCTATAGAGGTTATTTGTGCTATCAATCTTTGCCTTTTTTATTTTAATTTGCGTCTTGGTGTTTGTTCACGAATATGGACACTTTTGGGCTGCTCGTAAATGTGGCGTAAAAGTTTTGCGTTTTTCTATCGGTTTTGGAAAAGCATTATGGCGTAAGAAAGATAAACAAGGGACTGAATTTGCATTTTCATTAATTCCTTTAGGCGGTTATGTGCAAATGCACAATGGCGAAGCAGAACATCAATTGCCAGATTCGCAATCTTTGCATACAAAGACTGTTTTGCAGCGTGCTTTTATCGTTCTTGCAGGCCCAGTGGCGAATTTTTTATTTGCTATTTTGGCGTATTGGGCGGTTTTTGTTATTGGAATTCCAATGGTAAAGCCTGTTATTGGTTCTGTGATTCCGAATTCTATTGCTCAACAAGCTCACTTGGTTTCTGAATTTGAGATTAAACGTGTTGATGGGCGTGATGTGCAAGATTGGGAAGATGTCACGTTAGCTTTGCTAGGCAAAATTGGAACTAAGGAAATTAGTGTAGAGGGAAGTTTAGTCAATGAAGACTTCCCGCGTCAGTTTTCACTTGATTTAAGCCTTTGGAACGTTGATGGAAATAAAGAGAATCCTTTGACTTCATTAGGAATTCGTCCAAAAAGTGCAACGGTTGAACCAATTATTAAAAATGTAGTCGAAAATTCAGTTTCGGCAAGAGCTGGGATTTTAGCTGGCGATAGAGTTATTTCGGTAAATCAGCAACCTTTTGAATGGCAAGGATTGCTTAAACAGGTTCAATCGGGAACAACTATTGAATTAGTGGTAGAAAGAAATAATCAACAACTTGTTTTTAAATTAGAACCTGAATATTCTAAAAAAGAGGAACGTTATTTAATAGGCTTAGTGCCAACGTATCAACCATTAGAATCAAAGTATCAAAGTGAATTAAAGTATGATATTCTTTCTGCGCTTGGAAAGAGCTTAGAAAAAGTCGTATCATTAAGTTATACGATTTTACAATTTATTGGAAATTTAATTACAGGCGAGCTTTCTCTTAGTAATATGGGCGGGCCAATTTCAATGGCAAAAGGGGCTGGGGCAACGGCTGAAATTGGTTTTGTCTATTACTTAGGATTTATGGCATTGATAAGTGTGAACCTTGCAGTGATGAACCTGTTCCCTATTTTGCCTTTAGATGGAGGACAGTTGATTTTACTAGCAGGGGAAGCAATGAGAAAGAAACCTATTTCTGAACTATTTCAATTGCGATTTCAACAGATTGGTGCAATGTTTGTTATAGGTTTGATGTTATTTGCATTATTTAATGATTTAGTCCATTTATAATCAAGTGGTTAGATTTCAATATTATTTTACCAACGAATAGGATCATTTAAATGAAAAAACTATTACTTTCAACATTATTAGTTGCAAATGGTGTTGCTTTTGCTTCACCTTTTGTGATCAAAGATATTCGTATTGATGGTATCCAAACATCTGTAAGCCAAACAATGATCCCTACATTACCTGTAAAAGTAGGGCAACTAGCGACTGATAATGATATTGCAAACGTTATTCGTCATTTATTTGTACAAAATCGTTTTCAAAATATTAGTGCAACCCGTGAAGGAGATATTTTAATTATTAAAGTGGTAGAGAATCCAGTCATCAATAATGTTGATATTGAAGGTAATTCTGCAATCCCCAAGGAGCCACTGGAACAAAATCTAAAAGCGAATCTCATCACTAAAGGAGAATTATTTAATTCTACAAAGTTAGACGCATTTAAATCAGCACTTATTGAGCATTACCACTCTATAGGTCGTTACAATGCTACCATTGATACTGTTATAACAAACTCAGACAATGGAGGTGTAAATATTAAATTAGATATAAAAGAGGGAGATGTTGCCTATGTAAAAGCTATTAATTTTGAAGGAAATCAAGCTTTTACATCAAAAGTATTAATGAAACAACTGGATATTCAACCTGATGTTTCTTGGTTCAATATTTTTCAAAGTAGTAAATTTGAACAAACAGCATACAATCAAGATTTAGAAAATCTACGTAATTTCTACATGAACCAAGGATATGCAAAATTTAATGTTGAAGCTGAACAACCCGTATTTAGTGATGATAAAAAAGAAGTATCTTTAACATATAAAATCAATGAAGGAATACCTTATACTGTAAGTGAAATACGTATTGTTGGTAATACTGCAAAATTAGATAACGAGTTAAATGAACAGCTCAAATATTATAAAACAGGCGAGCTCTTTAGCAAAAATGAACTTTCAAAAATTGAAGACAATATTAAACAAGTATTTGGAAATAATGGTTTTGCTTCCGCTAAAATAGAGCTTCATCCAACCTTCGATGATACAAATAAAACAATTCGTCTCACATTTGTTGTGGATGCTGGGCAGCGTGTTTATGTAAGACAGATTCGTTTTGAAGGAAATGATGTGACTGCAGATTCAACGTTACGTCGAGAAATGCGTCAGCAAGAAGGAGCATGGTTGTCAACAAGTCTAGCTGCTTTGGGGAAGGCTCGTCTAGAAAGAACGGGGTTTTACGATAGTGTAGAAATGAGCTATCCAAATGTCCCAAATACGGCGGATCAAGTTGATATTGTATATAAAATAAAAGAACGCAATACAGGAAGTATTAATTTCGGTGTTGGTTATGGAACAGAAAGTGGTTTAAGTTATCAAGCTGGGATAAAACAGGATAATTTCTTAGGTATGGGCTCTACAATTAGTTTAAATGGTACCCGTAATGACTATGGTACAAGTATCAATTTAGGGTATACTGAACCATACTTTACTAAGGATGGAGTAAGCCTTGGTGGAAATATCTTCTACGAGGATTATGATAATTCAAAAAATAATAGTGTCGCAAGTTATAAACGACAAACCTATGGAGTCAATAGTACTTTAGGATTCCCTGTAAATGAATACAACTCCTATTTCCTTGGTCTAGGCTACACTCAAGATCTGATTAAGAATGCTCGACGTGAATTTAATCGTGAACTTTATGTACAATCCATGAAATTCCCGATTGATAATGACTTAAATGTCTATAAAAAAATTAAAGCAAATGACTTCGATTTTTCTTTTGGTTGGAACTATAATAGTCTAAATCGAGGTTTTCTCCCAACAGAAGGGACTTTAACAAGCATTAGTGGACGTATTACCACACCAGGTTCAGACAATAAGTATTATAAAGTTAGTATTGATTTTAAAAACTATTTACCAGTCAATCGCGAACATAAGTGGGTTATCTCAACTAAAGCGAATATTGCTTATGCAAATGGTTTTAGTGGTAAAGAATTACCATTCTATCAAACTTATACTGCAGGAGGTATCGGCTCTCTGAGAGGTTTTGCTTATGGAGCTATTGGACCAAAAGCAATCTATCTGGGTAAAGATAACAATGGTAATATCGGATTCAATTCCGTAAATAGAGATATTGTTGGCGGTAATGCAATGGCATCTGCAACTTTAGAATTAATTACTCCAACACCATTTGTAAGTGAAAAATATCAACATAATGTAAGAACTTCATTATTTGTGGACGCTGCAACAGTGTTGAATACAAAATGGAAAACTAATCCAGTAGTAAACGACATTCAATATAATTATTCTAGTTTAGAAAACTTTAAAGATTATAAACGTTTTCGTGCATCTACAGGTATCGCATTCCAATGGAATTCCCCGATAGGTCCATTGGTATTTTCTTATGCGAAACCAATTAAAAAATATCAAGGTGATGAAATTGAACAGTTCCAATTTAGCATTGGTGGTTCATTCTAATCTTATAAACAAGCGGATAGATTTGTTCATTTTTTTACGAGTCTATCTTTCCTAACTTCAGAAAGGACATTTTAATGAAAAATTTATTTAAACTTGCCGCAGTTGCTTCAGCTTTAGCTTTTAGTGCGAATACAGTAAATGCAAATGAAAAAATTGGATTTGTTGATCCTAATTTCTTGATACAAAATCATCCACTTACCATTGAAGCAAATGATAAATTCACTAAATTTATGAAAGACACTGAATCTAAATTTGCACCAAGGGAAAAACAATTAGCAGCAGAAAATAAAGCATTATCTGATGAAGAAAAAGCATTATTGGATGAGCGTAAAAAAATTGAAGAAGATGCACAGAAGTTACAAAAAGAACAAGTGACCTTAGAAGCTGCAATGAAGAAAAAGGTAGCCCAACTTGAAAAAGATGCACCTAGGTTAAAAGCGAAAGAGATCCAAGCACGTCAGGATAAAATTAACGCAGAAGCTAAACCATTCCAAAATAAAGTTTCTGCATTGCAACAACGTGAAGTAGAATTTGGAAAAAAAGCAGAAGAGTTCCAAAAACGTGCTGATGAGTTTCAAAAGAAAGTAGCGGCTTTCCAAGAAGAAATTGCTAAGGTACAAAAAGAATCTGGTGTAATAACTCCTGAACAAGTACAACAAAAAGTCGTTGAAGATATTAATGCGAAAATTAAACAAGTCGCGGAATCTAAAGGCTATACTTTAGTTCTTCCTCCATCGGTCGCATTATATGCTAAAGATGGAAATGCAGCAGATATTACAGAAGAAATTCTAGTTGCAATGGGTGGAAAAATGCCAGAGGCTCCAAAAACTGAAGTGCCTGCAGCGGAAGTCACAAAACCAGAAGAAGTGAAAAAATAATGGCTGAATTCCGTTTAATTGAATTAGCGGAGCAGATCGGCGGTACTCTAAAGGGTAACGCCGATTTGGCTATTTTAAGCATTGCTCCTTTAGATAAAGCAACTTCTAATCAAATTACCTTTATCTCTAATGCAAAATATCGTCCACAGTTATCGCAATGCCAAGCGGGAGCTATTATTGTTTCTGAAGCTGATGTCGAATTTTGTGCCGAAGGTCAAAACTTGATCGTGGTTGGAAACCCTTATGTTGCTTATGCGATTTTAGCTCAATATATGGATACAACCCCAAACCCTGCCGAAAATATCGCTGAAAGTGCCGTGATCTCACCTGATGCTAAATTGGGTCATAACGTTTCTGTCGGTGCAAATGCTGTGATTGAAAGTGGTGTTGAAATCGGTGATGATGCGGTGATTGGTGCTGGCTGTTTTGTCGGAAAAAACAGTAAAATTGGTGCAAGAACCAAATTATGGGCAAATGTGTCGGTTTACCATAATGTACAAATCGGCTCAGATTGTTTAATTCAATCTTCTGCCGTTATTGGTAGTGACGGTTTTGGCTATGCAAATGAGAAAGGTCAATGGATTAAAATTCCTCAGACTGGTGGCGTGATTATCGGTAATCGTGTTGAAATTGGGGCTTGTACCTGTATTGATCGTGGTGCTTTAGATCCAACGGTGATTGAAGACAATGTGATTATTGATAACCTATGTCAAATTGCACATAACGTACATATCGGTTATGGCACTGCGATTGCTGGAGGTGTCGTAATGGCTGGTAGCCTGAAAGTAGGACGCTTCTGCCAAATTGGTGGGGCAAGTGTAATCAATGGGCATATGGAAATTTGTGATGGGGCAATCATTACTGGAATGGGAATGGTAATGCGACCAATCACAGAGAAAGGAATTTACTCATCGGGTATTCCTTTGCAAACTAATAAAGAATGGCGTAAAACAGCTGCTCTTGTAATGAATATTGATGAAATGAATAAACGTTTGAAAGCATTGGAAAAACGTTTAGCTGAATAATTGATTGAGGTCTTAGTAGTGACAACCAAATTACAAACAGAAAATCGTGAACCAAGAATTATTGAAGTAACTGAAATTATGGAAATGCTTCCACATCGTTATCCATTCCTATTAGTTGATCGTGTGGTAGATTTTGAAGAAGGTAAATGGCTCCGAGCTGTAAAAAATGTGAGTGTAAATGAGCCTTGTTTTACTGGGCATTTTCCAAATCAACCCGTTTTCCCAGGTGTACTTATTTTAGAAGCAATGGCTCAGGCAACAGGTGTGTTAGCGATTAAAAGTTACGGTAAATTGAAAGAAAACGAACTTTACTATTTTGCAGCAGTAGATAATGCTCGCTTTAAACGCCCTGTAGTACCAGGTGACCAAATGATTATTGAAGTGACCTTTGTTAAAGAGCGTCGAGGTATTACGGCATTTACAGGTAAAGTTTATGTAGATGATACGCTAGTTTGCGAAGCAGACCTAATGTGTGCACGTAAATAATCTTGCTTGAATAAAGAGGAAAATACTATGCCATTAATTGACGCTTCAGCCAAAATTCACCCAACAGCCTTGATCGAAGAAGGTGCTAAAATTGGTGCAAATGTAGAAATCGGTGCATTTTGTGTTATCGGCAAAGATGTTCGCATTGGGGCTGGTACAAAAATTCACTCTCACGTTGTTATTCAAGGTGATACAGAAATTGGTGAAGATAATCAAATTTTCCAATTTGCAAGTATTGGTGAAATTAACCAAGATCTTAAATATCAAGGTGAACCAACTAAAACCATTATTGGACATCGTAACCGTATCCGTGAAAGTGTGACTATTCATCGTGGTACGGTTCAAGGCGGTGGTGTTACGCGTGTAGGTAACGATAACTTATTTATGATTAACTGCCATATCGCCCACGATTGCTCTATCGGTAATCGCTGTATTATTGCGAATAATGGCACTTTAGCAGGACACGTTACTCTTGATGATTTTGTGATTGTTGGCGGAATGTCAGCTATTCATCAATTTGTCGTTGTGGGTTCGCACGTTATGTTGGGTGGTGGCTCAATGGTTAGCCAAGATGTGCCGCCTTATATAATGGCTCAAGGCAACCACGCACAACCGTTCGGGGTTAATCTTGAAGGGCTAAAACGTCGTGGTTTTGAGAAAGCGACAATGCATGCAATCCGCAATGTGTATAAGCTAATTTACCGCAGTGGTAAAACCTTAGAAGAAGCTATTCCAGAAATTGAACAGTATGCAAAAACAGAAGCAGCGGTCAGTTTATTCTTGGATTTCTTTAAACGTTCTACGCGTGGCATTATTCGTTAATTTGTTCATGCTCTCTTATTGAGGAATTAAAATATTCGAGCATACATTCTGTATCAATAGCAAAAATGTATCCATATAAGATGTTGTTCTAAAGAATATAGATACATCGATTTTTAATCTGACATATTAAATAGTAGTTATTCTATAAAAACCTGTTGACAAATGTTCTATTTTAGAGGATTCTCCCACTTGTCTTTCATGCTTAACATTTAGAGAATAGCGATGAACCGTTTTTCTATGATTATTACCACGACGATGACCATTATGTGCAAACATAGTGCGGGTGTTCGTGGCTAGAAAACGGAACAATATTCAACGAAACCCGCTTTAACAAGCGGTTTTTTTTGTAACAAAATTTGCAAACATTAACTATTATCTTCAGGAGAAATTATGCGAGTTCTAAAATTTGGAGGCACTTCTTTAGCCAATCCAGAACGCTTTTTACAAGCCGCTGACATCATCGAAAAGGCACATTTGGCAGACCAAGCCGCAGGCGTACTATCCGCCCCAGCTAAAATCACTAACCATCTTGTCGCTATTGTCGATAAAGCCCAAACAGGCGAATCCTACGAATCTCATCTCACCGAAGCCACCGACATTTTCAATAACATCATCAACGGATTATATGCCGTCAATAACAATTTCGACCGTGAAGGATTAAGTGCCTTTATCAAAGCAGAACTAGACGACATCTGCAATATTGCAGCTGAAGCAGCAAAAAATAAATTCTGCCCAGATAATATCGGTGCAACAGTGCATAGCCGTGGGGAAAAATTGTCGATTGCGATGATGAAAGCGTGGTTTGAAGCGAAAGGTTATGAAGTTACTCGCATTGATCCTATCGAAAAATTATTAGCACACGGGAGCTATTTAGAATCTTCTGTGGATATTGCTGAATCGACCAAACGTATTGAAGCTCTTTCTATTCCAAAGAAAAACGTCGTGTTAATGGCGGGCTTTACGGCAGGTAACGAACAAGGTGAATTGGTGTTACTTGGTCGTAATGGTTCAGACTACTCTGCTGCCTGTTTAGCCGCTTGCTTAAAAGCGAATGTGTGCGAAATTTGGACGGATGTGGATGGTGTTTATACTTGCGATCCTCGTTTAGTACCAGATGCGATCTGTTTAGAGTCTATGAGCTATCAAGAAGCGATGGAGCTTTCTTACTTCGGTGCGAAAGTGATCCACCCTCGCACTATTGGTCCGTTAGTACCGTTAAACATTCCATGCTTAATTAAAAATACCCATAATCCGGAAGCACCAGGCACAATCATTGACAGTAATGTAGTCAATGATAATTTAAAAGTGAAAGGGATCACGAACCTTGATAATGTGGCAATGTTCAATGTTTCAGGCTCAGGTATGCAAGGTATGGTTGGTATGGCTGCTCGTGTGTTTACTTCGATGTCGCAAGCGGGTATTTCCGTGAACTTAATTACACAATCTTCTTCTGAATATAGTATTAGTTTCTGTGTGCCTGTAAAAGCGGTCGAAAAAGCACTCTGTGCGTTAAACAATACTTTTGCTCAAGAGTTAAAAGATGGCTCGCTTGATCCTGTGGAAGTGATCAAAGATCTCTCAATTATTTCTGTGGTTGGTGACGGTATGCGTACCGCCAAAGGGATTGCGGCTCGCTTCTTCTCTGCACTGGCTCAAGCAAATATCAGCATTGTGGCGATTGCACAAGGTTCATCAGAACGTTCCATTTCTGCGGTTGTGCCGTTAAATAAAGCGATTGAAGCGGTTAAAGCTACACATAAAGCGTTATTCAATAACAAAAAAGTGGTCGATGTCTTTTTAGTGGGTGTTGGCGGTGTGGGTGGCGAATTGATCGAACAGATCACAACCCAGAAGGAATATCTTGCAAAGAAGGATATTGAGATCCGTGTTTGTGCATTAGCTAACTCAAATAAAATGTTGCTCAACGAAAACGGCTTAAGCCTTGATAACTGGCGTGCGGATTTAGAGTCGGCGACACAGCCATCTGACTTTGATGTGTTGCTTTCATTCATTAAATTACATCACGTTGTTAATCCTGTTTTTGTCGATTGTACGACAGCACAATCGGTGGCAAATCTTTATTCTCGTGCATTAAAAGAAGGCTTCCACGTGATTACACCAAATAAGAAAGCGAATACCTCAAGCTATGCTTATTATCAGGAAATGCGTGAAAATGCTCGTCAAAGCCAACATAAATTCTTATATGAAACCAATGTGGGCGCAGGCTTGCCTGTAATCGAAAACCTACAAAATTTGCTTGCTGCCGGCGATGAAGTCGAGAAATTTGAAGGGATTTTATCTGGTTCACTCTCTTTCATTTTCGGTAAGTTAGAAGAAGGTTCAAGTTTGTCTGAAGCAACCACCATTGCTAAAGAAAAAGGCTTCACTGAACCTGATCCACGTGATGATTTATCAGGGCAAGATGTGGCTCGTAAATTGCTGATTTTAGCCCGTGAATGTGGCTATCCATTAGAGCTGGAAGATATTGAAGTGGAAGGTGTTTTACCAAAAGGTTTCTCTGAAGGCAAAACTGCAGCAGAATTTTTAGCGATGTTGCCGGAGCTTGATGTGGAATTTGCAAGACGTGTGGAAAACGCGACCGCTTGTGGCAATGTGTTGCGTTATGTGGGCTCCATTGAAAACGGTAAATGCCGTGTCGCAATCAAAGAAGTAAACGGTGATGATCCACTTTATAAAGTGAAAAATGGTGAAAATGCCCTTGCGTTCTATACCCGTTATTACAGCCCGATCCCACTGTTACTGCGTGGCTACGGTGCGGGTAATGATGTGACGGCAGCGGGTATTTTTGCGGATATTTTGCGTACACTGAATTAAATCTACATTTGCAAAATTTTGTTCCAAACTAACCGCTTATAACGGATGCCAAGCGTGGCGTCCCCACAAAAATGGTTATAAAAACAAAGGAAAAAAATGACATTACGAATTTATGCTCCAGCTTCAAGTGCAAATTTAAGTGTCGGGTTTGACTCTCTTGGCACAGCCATTTCGCCGATTGATGGCTCATTACTCGGCGATGTAGTACAAATTGAAGAGTGTGATCAACCGTTTGAGTTGGAAAGTGTCGGTTATTTTGTGCGTAAACTGCCGAAAGAACCGCAAAAAAATATCGTCTATCAAGCTTATGTACTGTTTAGCGAACGTTTGAAATTGCGTGGTGGCGTAGTGAAAAATTTACGCCTCACCCTTGAGAAAAATATGCCGATTGGATCGGGCTTAGGCTCAAGTGCTTGCTCAATTGTGGCTGCTCTCGTAGCACTGAATAAATTCCACGATGAACCGTTTTCAAAAATGGAATTGTTGGAAATGATGGGCGAACTAGAAGGTAGAATTTCTGGCTCAATCCATTACGACAACGTTGCACCTTGCTATTTAGGCGGTTTGCAACTGATGACTCAATCTCTCGGCAATATCTGCCAGCCGATTCCGTTTTTTGACGAATGGTATTGGGTGCTGGCTTATCCTGGGATTGAAGTTTCCACCGCAGAAGCCCGTGCGATCTTGCCGAAAAGCTATACACGCCAAGAGATGATCTCACAAGCTCGCTATTTAGGCTCTTTCGTTCACGCTTGTCACACTCGTCAAGATGTACTTGCCGCAATTATGATGAAAGATCTTATTGCTGAGCCGTATCGTGAGTCGTTACTGCCAAACTTTGCCGAAGTCCGCCAAGGTTGTAAAGATTTGGGGGCGTTAGCGGTGGGTATTTCGGGGTCAGGCCCAACTATGTTCGCCATTGCACCAGATTTAGAACACGCTCAAAAACTGGTCGATTATCTTGAAAAAGATTATCTACAAAATAATGAGGGTTTTATCCATATTTGTAAGGTGGATAATTTAGGAGCGAGAGAGTTGAAGTAAGCTCGGCATACATAATTATTCTCATAGACTCCGCCCTTATTAAGGGCGGAAAAGCAAGAGAAAATATAAAATGTCTTAGTAAAGTAAATTCCTATCCCCTCAAATCATTCGCCTGTTGCAATAAATTACGGCTCTCTTTAAGGAACTGTTCGGAATAATCGCCAAACCAACAATGCACTTTTTCAAAGGCATCAATAAAGCCCTGTTTATCGTTTTGCTGAAAGAATGCCAAGCTCTTTTCAAAACTCTGTTGTAGCGAGGCAATGACATCTAAATTTTCAGGCTTATCGGCAATAATTTCCGCATACAATTTCGCATCTTGGGCAAATAGACGACCGATCATCGCCAGCTCTAAACGATAAATCGGTGACGAAAGTGCAAGTAATTGCGGTAATTTGACCGCTTGTTGCGATAAATGTAAGCCATAAGCAAAGGTGGAAAAGTGGCGTAGTGCTTGAATGTAGGTCATTGCGTGATCGTGTTCTGTGGCATCGATCTCTTCAATCTTCGCTCCCCAAATCCGCATTTGGTCAAGCAGCCATTGATAACGTTCAGCAAAACGCCCGTGACAACAAGCGATCACTTGTTTGGCAAAACTTGCAATATCTGGCCCAAACATTGGGTGAAGCCCAACAACGGCTCCAGAATGCACTTCTAACATCTTCGCTAACGGCTGTGCTTTGACTGAGGTGAGATCAGCTAAGATCATCTGTTCGTTCAAATACGGCTGTAAACGCTCAAGGGTGTCTAAGGTGTTGGCTATCGGCACACAAACCACCACTAAATCCGCTCCGTGCATAATCTGTTCGGCTTGCTCCCAGTCATCTCGATCAAGGCGTTCGACCGAGTAGCCCGATAATTCAAAATAGCGGGCAAACAGTCCGCCTAACTTGCCCAAGCCACCAACAACCACGATTTTCCGCATTTGCTCATTTGTCGCTTTAAAGCCGTGTTTATTCTCGTTGGCATAAGATTCCCGCATTAGACGACGCAACACATCTTCAATCAAATCAGCAGGAATGCCCTGACTTTCTGCTTCTTGACGGCGAGCGGCAATCATTGAGGCTTCACGTTCAGGGGCATAAATCGGCAAACCGTGCCGGTGCTTAATTTTGCCAACTTCTGCCACCAGTGAAAGACGTTTTGACAATAATTCAATTAACTGTTGATCGACTTGATCGATCTGTTCACGAATAGGATTTAATGGGTTCATACTACTTTCTTAGGGTCTCTGCAAAATCGGTTAATAAGGTTTCCGTTGTCTGCCAATCAATACAAGCATCTGTAATAGATACGCCATATTGCATCTGTTCAAAAGGTTGCTCGGATGATTGATTGCCTGCAAACAGGTGGCTTTCGATCATTAAGCCGATAATAGATTGATTGCCTGCGACAATCTGTTGTAGCACATTTTCCGCCACCAACGGCTGACGGCGGTAATCTTTATTAGAGTTGCCGTGGCTACAGTCGATCATAATCGCTTCAGGCAAGCCGGCTTTGCGTAATGCTTGCTCGCACTCTTGCACATATTGTGCTTCAAAATTCGGGGATTTTCCACCACGTAAAATAACGTGTCCATCAGGATTGCCTTTGGTTTGCAATACCGTCACTTGCCCCTGTTGGTTAATGCCAATAAAACTATGCCCCATTGCAGAAGCCTGCATTGCATTAATCGCCACGCCCAAATTTCCGTCCGTGCCGTTTTTAAATCCCACCGCCATTGATAAGCCAGATGCCATTTCTCTGTGGGTTTGAGATTCCGTTGTTCTTGCTCCAATCGCTGACCAACTAAACAGATCAGCAAGATATTGTGGGCTAATCGGATCTAAGGCTTCGGTTGCAAGTGGCAAGCCCAGTTCAGCTAAATCCAACAATAATTTACGTGCAATGCGTAACCCTTTTTCAACATCGAAGGTGCCGTTTAAATGTGGGTCATTAATTAAGCCTTTCCAACCCACCGTAGTTCGTGGTTTTTCAAAGTACACTCGCATTACAATGTAAAGTTTATCTGACACTTTGTCAGCTAACACTTTTAATTTTTGGGCATACTCTAATGCAGATACAGGATCGTGAATGGAACAAGGGCCGATAACAATAAGCTGGCGTTTATCACGTTTATGAATAATATCTGAGATCACTTTTCTTGATTCTTCAATCTGTTTACGCAGATGCTCCGGCAACGGAAACTCTTGTTTTAATCCCTTTGGCGTTAGCAAAACTTTTTCATTACAAATGTTTACGTTGTGTAAACTATCCTGATTAAATACAGTGTTCATTTTTATTTCCTATAATTGTAAAAAAATCAATACAGAGGTAATTTACAACGTAATTGGCAAAGTTTCAATGGTTTTTTGAGTTTAATCTATCAAGCTGTCAAAGCCCTATAATATTTCGGGCGGACACATCGGTCCGCCCAAACAATGATTTTATAAATAATCTTGAATTTTCTGTTTCACCTGCTCTACTGAAATTCTCTCCATCAGTCCATCACCTTTCGCACTTGTCGCCCAAGGCAACTGATCCCAAGGTTTTCCACGACTTTCTAATACAACCTGATCATAAACAGACACCACTTTATCTAAATCTAAATAAGGGCCTGTACGGCGTGGGTTATGAATCGCATATAGACCAATCACCTTCGTATTTTGAGTTGTCGCAATATGAGCTGGCCCCGAATCCGAAGATAGCACCAAATCCGCTTGACGAATTAATGCGGCAAGTTGTTTTAAATTGGTTTTTCCTGCAAGATTAAGGCTGTTCAGTGCAAGTTGTTGAATTTTTGCTGCTACTTCCATCTCATAAACCGATGGAGAGCCTGCAATAATCACATTGATGTTTTGTGCTAATGCAAACTGTGCAATTTGCCCATAATTTTCAGGCGACCAATCTTTCTCTTTTTTGCTAGAACAAGGGGCAATGACTAAATTTTTTCTTTGTTTATCAATAAATTGCGACGTATAGGCTAAATCTGCTTCACTTACAGGTAAATCCCAAGTTGGGCGTAGATCTTGCACACCAATCGCTTTAGCAAACATCATTTGACCGTCTAAAACGTGGGGGGAAGCGGTCTGTTCCACCTTTTTATTTGTAAATAGCCACTGTCCTTCTCTTGCCCGATCTTGATTAAAACCTACTTTCTGTTTTGCTCGAATACCTAACGATAAAATAGATGCACGCAATGCCGTTTGCATATTTAACAGATAATCAAACCGCTTACTGCGAAGCTGTTTCCATAACGCCAAAATCCCTTTCCATCCCGTTTTTTTATCATAAGGCACAAGGGTTACATTCGGAATGCCTTGCATTAAAATCGACTCTGTTTTACCAATAATCCAAGTGATTTCAGCTTGCGGATATTGGCGTTGAATGGCTTGCACGACAGCAAGGGTATGGCAAACATCACCAATCGCAGAAAGGCGTAAAATACAGATTGATTGTGGGCTGTTCATCTTCATTCCTATAAACATTTCGCAGGTTTTGGCAAGCCTGCAATTTTGGTTGCCTGTTTTGCTGGGCCTTCGGGGAATAAACGTTGTAAATAACGGCTACTGCCTTTTTCTTCACCAAATTTCTGTGACAAGGCTTTTACCAGCATTCGGATTGCAGGGGATGTTTTGTATTCTTGATAAAATTCTCGCACAAAATAGACGATTTCCCAATGGGCTTCGCTAAGTTCAAGGTTATCTTTTTGAGCGATAACTACGGCAAGTTCAGGCGACCAGTCGTCTAAATTTTTCAAATAGCCGTGTTCGTCTGTGGGGTATTGTTGATGATTGAGTTCGATAAAATGAAGCATACAAGATGAGGGTGTAGGATGAAAACTCTAAAAAAAGAGCCCAGCATTCTAAAAAGAACTTAATTAAAATGCTTGGCTATAAATATATTACTTCGTCAAATCAATCTGATAAATCGCAAAGCCTGTTTCATCAGTGCCAACGAATGACATTGGATATTGTGCTTTTTCTGCAATAAAGGCTTTCGCTTTATCGCTTGGCGACGTTTCAAAATAAGGCTCATCAGATGGGCCAGTGTGAGCAAGTGCTACGATTAAATCCGCCCCCGCTTTTTTCACGATTGGCACATATTTTTCAGCCGTTTTCACAATATCACGAGCTTCCACTTTGCCGTCTAAATGGGCTTTATCCCAAACTATTACTTGTGGTGGAACGAAACCGATATAACCGACATTTAAAGTATGTTTCACGCCATCTTCATCAACCACTTCTTTTTTCTGAATGAAGTATGGTTGGTAAACTGGCTCATCAGTACCTGGTTTAACGCATCAATCGCAGGGTTAGATTTACCCTCTTTATAACCGACCGCAACTTGATAATCCGCAATCGGATTACCTTGAATTAAGTCACCATTATCAACAAGTACACTATTTTAAGCTTCTTTTCGAGCTTGTTCAATTAACGTTGCGGCACGAGTAAAACCAAATTTTGTTGTTGGCGCATCTTTATAATAGTCAAAATCCGTTAAAAAACTGTGAATATCCGTTGTGCCAATGACACGTAAGAAACTTTGCTATCACCAGCTGCAAATGCAAAGCGATTTGCACTAATGGCTAATACAGTGGTCGCACCAATTTGAAGAAAACGTCCTCTGTTCATCATAACAAGTATCCTCATTGATATAAAAAAAGGGAGAGTATTATAGTCAATAATACTCTAAAATGCCTTAATCCTTTTATCAAATCTGTGATCGACTTCACAAAATAGATAAATTAAGGCTGTATAAAAACCGCTATTCTAATTTCTGAAGCGGTTACTTTAGGGGGAATATAGAACAGATAAAAACTAGATTATCTATGTAATTAGAAATAAATAATACATATAAATCTACTTAAGATCCCTATACCTCATAAAAATCCCTGCATGATAAGCAGGGATCTTATTAGATTAAACTTTTAATAGGTTACTCTTTTGACTTCCAAATTAACGGATCAACACCACGGCGAATAAGCTCTGGGTGATCTTCAATTTTGAATACAGGCTGCTCTACCCCTGCTTTCACTTGTTTTTGGTAATCTTTTAAGATAACCCAAACAATTGGAGCAAGTAAAACGATAGACACTAAGTTGATCATCACCATTGATGCCATTACGGTATCGGCAAACGCCCAAACAATACCGCCATCACGCACAGCACCGAAGTAAACGAAAAATAACACGATTAAACGGAAGGCTAATACGAAACTTGGTTTGTTACGGATATAGCGAATATTGCTTTCTGCATAAGCATAGTTACCGATAATTGAAGTGTAGCAGAATAACAATAAGATAAAGGCTAAGAAGTGTAAGCCAAATTCACCGATGTGGAACTCTAACGCTTTTTGGGTTAAAGATACGCCACGCAATGATTCGCTACCATAATCGTTAGACATTAAAATAATGATTGCGGTACAAGTACATACAATAATGGTATCCACAAATACCCCTAACATTTGAATTAAGCCTTGACTTGCAGGGTGTTTTGCATCTGACGTTGCCGCTGAGTTTGGTGCAGAACCCATACCCGCTTCGTTTGAGAATAAACCACGTTTAATCCCCATTAACATCGCTTGTGAGAATAATGAACCAAAGATACCGCCAGCCATTGCAGAAAAGTCAAAGGCACTGGTAATAATTTTATTTAAAACTTCAGGTACTCGCTCAATATTCATCCCTAAAATGATCATTGCCATAATTAAGTAGAATAACGCCATCATCGGCACAACTTTCGCTGAAACCTGACCGATACGTTTAATCCCACCGAAGATAATCGCTGCAGTCACAATCACTAACACAATGCCCACATAATGCGGATCCCATTCCCACGCATTACGCGTTGCTTCAACGATAGAGTTTGCTTGAACCGCATTGAACGCAAAACCGAAGGTAAAAATTAAGGTAATTGCAAAGGCAATCGCAAGCCAAGGAGCTTTTAAACCACGCTTAATGTAATAAGCTGGGCCTCCACGGAACATACCGTTTGGATCACGCACTTTATAAACCTGTGCCAATGATGATTCTGCAAATGCACTACTCATACCAATTAACGCTGTGATCCACATCCAGAACACTGCACCTGGTCCGCCTAATGCGATAGCAGTCGCAACTCCACCGATATTACCCACACCCACACGGCTTGCCAAGCCTGTTGCAAAGGCTTGGAACGGGGTTAATGACTCGCCCTCTGCAGCACGGCCAGACCACATTTCACGGATACTACGAGGTAATAAACGTAATTGAACTAAGCCAGTGGTAATGGTAAAGAATAAACCAGCACCTAAAAGGGTTAATACAGTAATATCCCAAAGTGGACCGTCAATCGTGTTCACGATCCATTTTAAAACATCTTCAAAAATTGAAACGATGCTATCCATCGAAAAGACCTCATAAAAAAGTAAAACAATTTCGGCATTTTAACGATTTTTTATCTTTTGAAAAGATTTTTTTAATTAAAATGATAAAAAAAGTTAATGATTAGTTATTTAGCGAGCTGGACTGGTTTAAATAACAAATTCTGTCTAATTAGCAAATAATACAAGGGACACCACGCTTGGTGTCCATTGAATATGACATAACTTAACGCTTAAACAAAAGATTTTGGCTTGTATCTAACAAACTACTGTGGAATAAGGTAAAACCAAAACCGATCAAAAGTAATCCAATCAGCAATTTTCCGAATAAAACAGACCGCTTGTGAGCAGAAAATGAAAGATACCAATGGCTAATATGCACCGCTTTACGGCGAGCGAAAAGTACCAAACAGGCAAAAAGCGTTAGCGTTAGCCCCGTTCCCGTTGCCATTAATAACGCAGAAGCTACCCCCCACAGGTACAAATCCAAGGTATAAGCTAAAAACAGCACTAAAATTGCCCCTGAACACGGGCGTAAGCCAATGCTAAAAATCAACATCAGCGTGCTTTTCCAATCCGTTGCAGTTGCCATTTCAGATGAACTTGGCAAATGTTTATGCCCACAGCCACAATCTGCAGAATGTTGATGATGAGCAGTAATAAGCGGTGATTTTGGGGCTATTTTTTGCAAATGGCGAATTTGAAAGCCCTTTGGCTTTGCTCTCACGCTTTTTAACGCTTGATAACACCAATAAAGCCCAAACAACATCATTACAACAAAACTGCCTCGCTCAACCCATTTTAACGCTAGATTAAAATAGCTACGAGAAAGGGTAAAAATCACCACAATAATCGTCACTAACCCAATCGCCACCAAGCCTTGCACTAACGCAGACAACAACGTGATTTTTACCGCTTGTGGCAGTTTGGTTTGTTCAAAAGAGAGATAGCTGGTCAGAATAAACTTACCGTGACCTGGGCCGACGGCGTGAAACACGCCATAGATAAAACTCACCGCCATTAAGCTCAGCCCTGCCTGTTGCTGGTTTTCGTTTAGACGATTTAACGCCCCTGAAAGGGCAAAATTAAATTCCCTCTGCCACTCGCTGACTTTAAATAAGAGATAGGGATAAGCCTGATAAATCGCAAAAAGAGCCACCAATCCGATCGCTATCCCAGCCCAATACTTTGCCTTTATTGACATACAATACTCACTTTTTGCGCAAATTGTGCGCCTAAAGACAAGCCACGTTCTGCTGGCATATCGGGGGTTTCATTTTTATCTAATGTCGATGCATACAACCGCAAAGATTGATTTACCGTCGGCTCAATCATCTCAACTTTACAAAGATTTTGCTCTGTGCTACTGACATCACTCGCTTTTTCGTAATTCATTGCTAAGTAATAACTTGGCTCAAAGGTAAAAAAACGGAATGACTGCCCTTTTACCGCTTTAGGTTCAGCCAGTAGCAAGGTGAAATGGTAAATAATACGATTATGCTGAATTTCAACGGACGAGTTATGCGGTTTAGCTTTAAACTTAATCGGTTCATTTTGCTGATTATAAAGCTCGCTAAAATAGTGGGTACTCACCGCAGATTCATCTAACTCACGCAAAATTTTATTCATTGCCTGTTTTTTATCCTTACTGCTGTTGATTTCATAGATCAGTTCAGCTGATGTAATCTCATCAAGTGTCCAGTACAATTCAAAACCTTCCAGCTTACCTTGTTGAATTAACACTTTATTTTTCATATCAAGGAAAGAATGTGGGTGGGCAAATACAGAAAAAGAGAGTAATAACGAAATCGTGCCGATAAAAAAACGCTTAAGCATTTGAAATCCTTATAATGAAATCAATTTTAAAATCATTATATCAGACTTTTATAAGGGCTTTTTGTTCCGACATGCTTCAATAAAAAAGCGAACAGACAAAATCTGTTCGCTCTTAAAAATTAGGCTGAGTCGGTCGATAAGCCGAGTTCTGTCGTGGACAATCATTCCTCTAGGCGTACATTCACACATACGCTCGAGCAACCTACCCGAATCCCAAGCGGGCAACTCGTTGGATTCCTATTTGGTCTTGCTACGAGTGGAGTTTACCGTGCCGTGAAATGTTACCACTCACGCGGTGCGCTCTTACCGCACCCTTTCACCCTTACCAGCAGAAACTGGCGGTCTGCTCTCTGTTGCACTAGTCGTAGGCTCACGCCTCCCAGACGTTATCTGGCACTCTGCCCTGTGTAGCTCGGACTTTCCTCTCGTTTACTTGTCCCACTAGGTCGTTCTTACGAACGGTTAAGGGCTTCAATAAACCAGCGATTGTCTAACCAACTCAGGCTGGCGAGTATAGCGGATTTATGAACTTTTGCAACAAAATGAATTGTCTCATCCCTATTATCAACGTTGATTGAATCACTTGGAATATATGATTTATATTCAACAATTTTCAAATTAATGCATACAAGCCAGCTCTTTTCTTTAATGTATTATGCTACCAAGTCTTATCCTCTTGACGAGCAATCCCCTTATGTCTTAACAACGCATCTAACGTAGGTTTGCGACCACGGAAGCGTTCAAACAAGACCATCGGCTCTTCTGAACCGCCACGGGTTAAGATATTATCTAGGAAAGACTGCCCAACCTCACGATTAAAAATACCTTCCTCTTCAAAGCGTGCAAAGGCATCTGCCGATAATACTTCTGCCCATAAGTAGCTGTAATAGCCTGCGGCATAGCCCCCTGCGAAGATGTGGGAGAAGCTGTGTGGGGTACGCACGAAAGTCGGTAATTCCACCACTGCAACCTGTGCTTTTACCGCTTTTAGCGTATCTAACACAATATTTTCTTTCGGCTCACTCATATGTAAACGGAAATCGAATAAACCAAATTCTAACTGGCGTAACACAAACATTGCTGCTTGGAAGTTTTTCGCTTTCAGCAACTGGGTCAATTTCTCTTTTGGTAGTGGCTCGCCTGTTTGGTAATGTCCTGAAATAAAGGCAAGGGCATCTTCTTCCCAGCACCAGTTTTCAAGGAATTGACTTGGTAGCTCAACTGCGTCCCACGGCACGCCGTTAATCCCTGAAACGTCACCCACATCAATTTCGGTCAGCATATGGTGAATACCATGCCCAAACTCGTGGAACAGCGTAGTAACTTCATCGTGTGTAAACAGAGCTGGTTTATCGCCAATCGGTTTATTGAAGTTACAGGTTAAGTAGGCAACAGGTTTTTGTAATGAACCGTCCGCTAGACGTTTTTGATTGATACAATCGTCCATCCAAGCACCGCCACGTTTATTTTCACGGGCATATAGATCCAAATAGAATGAACCACGCAAGCGGTCAGTTTCATCGAAAATATTGAAAAAACGGACATTCTCGTGATAGCTATCAAATTCTTTCTGCTCCTCCACCCGCATACCAAAAATGCGTTTCACCAGTTCAAATAACCCCGAAAGCACACGTTCTTCAGGGAAATAAAGGCGCAACTCTTCATCGTTGATCGCATATAAGGCTTGTTTCTGTTTTTCACTATAAAACGCAATATCCCACGGCTGTAATTCGCTTACGCCATAGCTCTCTTTTGCAAAGGCTTTTAGCTCAGCTAACTCTTTTTTGCCTTGCTCTTTAGAACGATTTGCTAAACCTTCCAAGAAATCAACCACTTGCGTTGGGTTTTCCGCCATTTTGGTTGCAAGGGAAAGCTCGGCATAGTTTTCAAAACCGAGTAATTTAGCTAACTCTAAGCGTAACTCAAGGGTTTCCGCCATAAGTGCAGAGTTATCCCATTTACCTGCATTTGGACCTTGATCTGACGCTCGTGTGTTATAAGCTTCATACATTTTCTGGCGAAGCTCACGGTTTTCACAATAGGTCATCACAGGCAAATAGCTTGGAAATTCAAGGGTAAAGCGGTAGCCTGATTTCTCTTTACTTTGTGCTGAAAGTTTCGCCCCTTCAAGTGCTGACTCTGGCAAACCTTTTAGATCCGCTTCGTCTTCAATCACAATATCCCAACCCATTGTTGCATCAAGGACATTGTTGCTAAATTGTGAGCTAAGTTCAGATAAACGAGCAGAAATTTCGCCATAGCGTTTTTGTTTATCTGCTGGCAATGAGATCCCTGATAACTCAAAATCACGCAAGCTGTTTTCAATCGCTTTTTTCTGAGCGAGCGAATAAGTGGCAAACTCAGGGCTATTTTTCAGTTTGACATAGCCTTGATACAACCCCTGATGTTGCCCAACCCAAGTGCTGTATTCGGATAACATCGGCAAACACGCTTGATAAGCTTCACGCAATTCAGAGCTATTTTTTACTGAATTGAGATGCCCAACAGGCGACCACGCACGAGAGAGTTTATCTCCTGTGATTGCTTGCGGTAGGTAGAAGTTTTCCCACGTTGGTGTATTAATTTGAGAAACTTGTTCAATCGTATCACGGCATTGTTGAATTAACTGCTCAATAGCAGGCACAACGTGTTCAGGTTGAATTTGAGAGAATTTAGGTAAACTTGTGTTGTTTAAAAGTGGATTTGACATTCGATTTCCTCTTTATTTGATAAAAGTGCGACATCTTACCATTTTAGCGATTATTTTCATTAGTTGATTGTGATTTATGGGGGAAGCCGTTAAAATTTCAGTTATATACAAACTGCAAACTGCAAAAAATTAAACACAACCGACCGCTTAGGAAAACGCAATGTCTTTAGATTTATCGGATATTCGACAACAAATCATTCAAATTGACCGCAACTTATTGAAATTATTATCGGAGCGTCATCGACTTGCGTTCGATGTAGTGAGAAGCAAAGAGATCACGAAAAAGCCTCTACGAGATATCGAACGTGAAAAACAACTGTTACAAGAATTGGTTAGTTTTGCTCAAGCGGAAAATTATCAACTTGACCCACAATATGTTACGCAAATTTTCCAACGTATCATTGAAGACTCTGTCTTAACACAGCAACATTACTTGCAAAATAAACTGAATCAGAATCAAGAAAATGCCACCATTGCATTTTTAGGTATGCGTGGCTCTTATTCTCATCTTGCTTCTCGCCAGTTTATGAAAAACAGCACGGCTTCTTTAGTGGAACTCAGTTGCGAATCTTTCGATTCAGTTTTTGAAAAAGTTCAGCAAGATGAAGCCGATTATGGCGTGTTGCCGTTAGAAAATACCACATCAGGTTCTATCAATGAAGTTTATGATTTGTTGCAACATACAGACTTAACCCTTGTAGGCGAATTAGCTTATCCTATTAAACACTGTGTTTTAGGAACAAACAATGCTGATTTTGCCCAAGTGGATACCATTTATACCCACCCACAACCTGCACAACAATGTAGCCAATTTATTCATAGTTTAGATAAAGTGCATATCAAATACTGTGAAAGTAGTTCTCACGCTATGCAGTTAGTGGCTCGTTTAAATAAACCAAATTGCGTTGCGTTAGGTAATGAAGATGGCGGGAAATTGTACGGTTTAAGCGTGTTAAAAAGTGGTATTGCGAATCAAGAAAACAATATTACTCGCTTTATTGTAGTGTCTAAAAAAACTATCAATGTTTCGCCACAAGTACAGACCAAAACCTTGTTATTAATGACGACGACTCAACAAGCGGGTGCTTTGGTTGATGCGTTGATGGTGTTCAAGCAACACGGCATTCGTATGATTAAACTTGAATCTCGACCTATTTATGGTAAACCGTGGGAAGAGATGTTCTATGTGGAATTAGATGCCAATATTCACAATGAAAATACCCAAAATGCCTTGAAAGAACTTAAAACAGTGACGAGTTTCTTAAAAGTATTGGGTTGCTATCCAAGTGAAATTATTGAGCCAGTCCAAATCAACAATATAAGTTAGGAAATCTCTTAGATATTCCTAGCATGTTACTTATAATGGCAGCTGCCAATTAATTTCTTCGACTCCGTGAGAACGAAGGTAATCATTGGTTTTTGAAAAATGGCGACAGCCTAAAAAGCCACGATGTGCAGAGAGCGGTGATGGGTGAGGGGCTGTGAGAACGCAATGACGAGAGCGATCGATAAATTGTCCTTTTTTCTGAGCATGGCTTCCCCAAAGCAAAAATACCAGATTTTCACGATGTAGATTGAGTTGATGGATCACCTTATCAGTAAAGGTTTCCCAACCGATATTGGCGTGTGAATGTGCTTTTCCTTGCTCAACGGTGAGAACCGTATTTAACAATAGCACCCCTTGTTTTGCCCACTCAATGAGATAGCCGTGTGATGGTATTTGAAACCCAACATCTTGGGATAATTCTTTGTACATATTAACCAGCGAGGGAGGCGGAACAATTCCTGGTTTTACTGAAAAAGATAAACCGTGTGCCTGATTGGGGCCGTGATAAGGGTCTTGCCCTAAAATAACTACCTTCACATCTTTGAATTCAGTTAAAGCAAAAGCACTAAACACTTCATTTTGAGGTGGGTAAATTACTTTTCCAACTAAACGTTCTTGATGTACATATTGCAAAATATGTTGAAAATAGGGTTGTGTTTTTTCTTCCCCAATGGCATCAGTCCAACTGTTCATATTCTATCCTATTATTAAATTGTTAAAAATTAAAATGAACTGTTAACTCTTGTCTATTTTTTAAGCCATCATCAGTTTTTTTTGATAAAAATGCTTAAATTTTTCTCGCTTTTTAAAGGATTAAAGTTAGAATGCTCAAAATTTTTTGAAACTTTAAACTTTTTTTATAATTTACCCAACATACTAGGAGCTAAAAATGATCAAAGGTGTACAAATCACTGAATCTACCAACAAAAACTTATTAAACTCTTTCTGGTTATTAGATGAAGAGAAAAATGAAGCACGTTGCTTAGCAGCTAAAGGTGATTTCCAAGAAGACCAAATAGTTGCAATCAGCGAATTAGGTCAAGTTTCATACCGTGAAGTCCCAGTTAATGTTGCACCAACCATTAAAGTTGAGGGTGGTCAGCACTTAAACGTAAACGTATTACGTCGTGAAACATTAGAAGATGCAGTGAAAAACCCTGAGAAATATCCACAATTAACTATCCGTGTTTCTGGTTATGCAGTTCGTTTTAACTCATTAACACCAGAACAACAACGTGATGTTATTACTCGTACTTTCACTGAAAGTTTATAATTACATCTTTTCTCAGGCCCTACCGTAAGGTAGGGCTTTATTGTATCTATTTTGACATAGTAGCAGATATGTTTTCTACTATATCATTATTTTAAACCCAATTTCTTCTCAAGATAGTGGATATTCGTTCCACCCTTGCAGAAGTTTTCATCAGAAAGAATCTGTTTATGAAGTGGGATATTGGTTTTAATTCCTTCCACGATCGTTTCTGACAATGCATTTTCCATACGACGAATTGCAATATCACGATTTTCAGCAAAGGTAATCAATTTACCAATCATTGAATCATAATGCGGTGGGACTGAATAGCTAGCATAAATGTGAGAATCCCAACGAACACCTAATCCACCTGGAACGTGTAAACGGGTGATTTTACCCGGTGATGGTAAGAATGTACTTGGGTCTTCCGCATTAATACGGCATTCAATCGCGTGACCACGCACTTTAATATCTTCTTGTTTAACTGAGATTGGTAAACCTGCAGCAACACGAAGCTGTTCTTTTACAAGATCAATACCTGTAATCATTTCTGTGACAGGGTGTTCTACTTGTAAACGGGTGTTCATTTCAATGAAATAAAACTCGCCATTTTCAAATAAAAATTCAAATGTACCTGCACCACGATAGCCGATTTCACGGCACGCATTCGCACAACGTTCACCGATAAACTGACGTAATTCAGGGGTAATGCCTGGCGCTGGTGCTTCTTCTACCACTTTTTGGTGGCGACGTTGCATAGAGCAATCACGCTCTGCCAAATAAACCGCATTGCCGTGTGTATCTGCAAGCACTTGAATTTCGATATGGCGTGGATTTTCAAGGTATTTTTCCATATAAACCATATCGTTATTAAAGGCTGCTTTCGCTTCTGCTTTGGTCATCGCAATAGATTCTTCCAAATCTTTTTCGTGATGAACCACACGCATACCACGACCACCGCCGCCACCAGATGCTTTAATGATCACTGGATAACCAATCTTCTGTGCAATTTCTTTATTTTTGGCGACATCATTACCGATAGGGCCACCAGAACCAGGCACACAAGGTACGCCTGCTTTTTTCATCGCATTAATTGCAGAAACTTTATCGCCCATTAAACGAATTACATCTGCTGTTGGACCAATAAAGATAAAGCCTGAATTTTCTACTTGTTCTGCGAAGTTTGCGTTTTCAGATAAGAAACCATAACCAGGGTGAATCGCATCAGCACCAGTTACTTCTGCAGCGGCAATAATCGCAGGAATATTTAAGTAACTTTTTGTTGATGGCGCAGGACCGATACATACTGTTTCATCCGCAAGGAGAACGTGTTTCAACTCACGGTCTGCCGTTGAGTGAACAGCAACCGTCTTAATGCCAAGTTCACGGCACGCACGCAGAATACGCAATGCAATTTCGCCACGGTTTGCAATGACAACTTTTTCTAACATAAGAGATACCCTTAATTGAAAGCGGTCTTTTTCGTGCAATTTTTTGCAAAAATCTGACCGCTTGTAAGAAATGGATTATTCAATAATGAAGAGTTTCTGATCAAATTCAACCGCTTCGCCGTCGTTTACAAGGATTGCTTTGATTACCCCTGCTTTGTCTGACTCGATACGGTTCATCATTTTCATTGCTTCAACGATACAAAGTGTGTCGCCTACTTTCACGGTTTTACCCACTTCAACAAATGGAGCTGCTTCTGGGCTTGGGCTACGATAGAATGTTCCTACCATTGGTGAAAGAATCGCGTGACCAGATACTTCCGCTGTTGGTGCTGGCGCTGCCGCAGGTGCTGTTTGAGCTGCTGGTGCAGGGGTTGCTGCAGGTGCTGGCGCTGCTTGTGGTGCAGTAACATATTGTACTGCCGCAGGTGCAACTGCTGGTGCTGCACGGCTAATACGTACTGTGCCTTCTTCTTCAGACACTTCTAATTCAGTAATGCCTGATTCTTCAACTAACTCGATAAGTTTTTTAATTTTGCGAATATCCATAATGAGATCCGTATTTGAATGTAAAAATAAACAAACTCTATGTTCAAAGAACATAGAGCAAAATTTTGCGTAGATTACCTGAAATTTTATTAATTTGCGACGAAAATCTGATAAATTTGCCGAATTTATTAGCAAATTTGCCACTAATCGTAGCAGTTCAGTTTTCTTTTTTTTACTTCAGACAACAAAAAATGGATTTATTTCCCACTCTTTAGAAATTGAATAGCATAATCTAAGGCGTAATCGTAACCTTTTGCCCCTAATCCACAAATCACGCCTTTTGCGACATCACTTAAATAGGAATGATGACGGAAAGGTTCACGGGCGTGTACGTTGGATAAATGGACTTCAACAAAAGGAATAGCAACTGACAATAAAGCATCACGCAAAGCAACGCTGGTATGAGTAGACGCACCGGGGTTAATGATAATGAAATCGGTATTTTGGAATGATTGATGAATACGGTTAATAATCGGCTCTTCGCCATTTGCTTGAAAATACTCTAGACAATAGCCTCTTGCCTTCGCTAATTGTTGGAGGTGGTTTTCAATATCGGCTAAGGTTTGTGAACCATAAATATGGGGCTCTCGTTTCCCTAGCATATTTAAATTAGGTCCGTTTAATAACAAGATTTTTTTCATTATATTATCCTTACAAGCGGTTAAAAATGAGCAAGATTTTGCAATGTTATCAAATTCTAACCCTCGCCCCTTGTGGGAGAGGGGCAGTTTTTGCTTCGTTTACAAGAAAAAACAGGGAGAGGGGAGAGAATTTAGCTACTTATGTTGTAATTACTTTTATCATTCAACATTCGAACAACTTAATGGATATAAATTCAATTTTTCCATCAGCACTCTATCGCCATCTTCTTCTGGGTTTTCCGTCGTTAATAATTTATCCCCATAAAAGATCGAGTTTGCACCGGCCATAAAACACAAGGCTTGCATGGCTTCCGGCATATTGCTACGCCCGGCTGAAAGGCGAACATAACTTTTTGGCATCGTAATACGCGCAACAGCAATGGTTCTCACGAATTCTGTCCAATCGAGATCTTCTGCATTTTCAAGTGGTGTGCCTGCCACTTTAACCAATTGGTTAATCGGCACGCTCTCTGGTTGAGGATCAAGATTGGCTAAGCTGGCGATAAGTCCGGCTCGTTCAGCTCTTGTTTCATTCATACCAACAATACCGCCGCAACAGATTTTTAACCCTGCGGAGCGCACTTTACCTAAGGTATCCATTCGATCATCGTGAGAACGAGTGTGAATGACCTGATGATAGCGTTCTGGATCGGTATCTAAATTATGATTGTAGTAATCTAATCCAGCTTCTTTTAAATCTTCCGCCATACCTTCTTCTAACATACCGAAAGTACCGCAAGTCTCTAAACCTAGGGATTTGACCGCTTTAATGATGGCGGAGACCGTCTCAATATCTTTAGGTTTAGGACCTCGCCACGCTGCTCCCATACAAAAACGGCTTGCTCCTCGAGCCTTGGCAATTTGGGCTTTCTCAACAATATAGTTCACATCAAGCATACTTTGCTTTTCAACACCCGTGTCATAGCGGGCAGATTGTGGGCAATACTCACAATCTTCAGCGCAACCGCCCGTTTTAATGGAAAGTAGCGTAGAAAGTTGAATGGCATTTGGATCAAAATGTTGTCGATGAATTTCTGCCGCCCGAAAAACTAAGTCCATAAAAGGCAAATCAAAAAGTTCTTCAACTTGGCATTTACGCCAATATTGTGCCGTTGGATGCGGCGTGAGCTCATTTTTGGCTTTTAAACGTAGCGAATAGGTCGTCATACAAGATCTCCAAAAAAGAGGCACAAGCCGTTGCTTGTGCCATTCAGTGCGAAAATTACTCTTCGATAGAACGTAATAAGTCGTTAAGACCCACTTTACCTAATGTTTTCGCATCCACTTTTTTCACGATCACTGCACAGTATAAGCTGTGTGAACCATCTTTTGCAGGAAGGCTACCTGAAACCACCACAGAACCGGCAGGAACACGACCGTAATGGATTTCGCCTGTTTCACGATCATAGATTTTGGTTGATTGACCGATAAACACACCCATTGAAATCACACAGCCATCTTCAACAATCACACCTTCTACGATTTCAGAACGTGCGCCAATAAAACAGTTATCACCAATAATCGTTGGGTTAGCTTGTAACGGCTCTAACACACCGCCGATACCTACGCCACCTGATAAATGCACGTTTTTACCGATTTGCGCACAAGAACCCACCGTTACCCAAGTATCCACCATTGTGCCTTCGCCAACATAAGCACCGATGTTTACGAATGATGGCATTAATACTACGTTTTTCTCGATGTGTGAACCTTGACGAACGACCGCACCTGGTACAGCACGGATACCGTCTGCTTTAAACTGTTCTTCGCTATATTTACCGTATTTGGTCGGCACTTTGTCGTAGTATTTAGTTTCTGCACCATCAATGATTTCGTTGTCGTTGATACGGAATGAAAGTAAAACCGCTTTTTTCACCCATTGATTAACAACCCATTCACCATCAATTTTTTCTGCAACACGCAGTGAACCATTATCTAATCCTTTAATCACTTCTTCGACAGCCGCACGAGTTTGTGCATCAACAGTTTTTGGAGTAATTTCAGCACGACGCTCGAACGCCGCTTCAATAATTGCTTGTAATGACATTTGCATTTCCTTCTTGTAAGTTAAATAAAAACGGCGAACGTTTTAACATATAAGCGATGGGATTGCTACTAAATTTCACAAAATAATGTAATAGATACATATAAGCGGCATGATTCTACGGATTTTTTACAAATCCAGATTTTCTCTTTGACTAGTTACTTCAAAATCTGTAATATTCGCACCCTATGCAAAAGGTAAAACTACCCCTAACTATTGACCCATATAAAGACGCTCAGCGTCGAATGGACTACGAAGGCTACATTTCTGCGAACCTACTTAGCCGTTTGGGTGAATCTGTTGGTCAAATGCTGGGCGATGCACAAGTTACTTTATCGTTATATGTTGATCCGCAAAAACTCACAGTGGTTAAAGGCACTGCGAAAGTTGATGTGGAGCTAGACTGTCAACGTTGTAGTAACCCATTTACGCAAACACTCGACTGCACATTTTGTTTCAGTCCAGTGTCTAATATGGATCAGGCGGACAATTTGCCCGAGATTTATGAACCAATTGAAGTTGATTCTTTTGGTGAGATAAATTTGCTAGATATGATAGAAGACGAATTCATTCTGTCATTACCCCTAGTGCCGATGCATACCGATGAACACTGTGAAGTGTCCGAAAGCGAATTAGTTTTTGGCGAATTACCAGAAGAACTGGCAAAGAAACCAAATCCTTTCGCAATATTAGCTAATTTAAAGAAAAACTAGATCTAGTAGGAGTATAGCCAATGGCTGTTCAACAAAATAAGAAATCTCGTTCACGTCGTGATATGCGTCGTTCACACGATGCATTAACCACAGCTGCAGTATCTGTAGATGCACGTGGCGAAACCCACTTACGTCACCACGTTACCGCTGACGGTTATTACCGTGGTCGTAAAATCAAATAATCAATTGGATCTCGTAGAGGTTTAAATTGACTCATCTAACTCTTGCGTTAGATGCGATGGGCGGGGACTTTGGTCCCCGTATTACTATCCCCGCATTATCACTTGCGTTGGCTCAACATCCAATACTCAGTTGCATCTTGTTCGGAGACCAAGCTGAAATATCCCCCTATCTCAATAAACTTTCTCCCGATATTCAACAACGTATCGAATTAGTCCATACAACAAAAGTGATCGAAGCAGACTTGCCTTTTGTGCAAGCGATTCGTCAAAGTAAAGGCAGTTCAATGCGTTTAGCGATTGAAGCGGTAGAAAATGGAAATGCTCAAGGCTGTGTAAGTGGCGGAAATACAGGTGTACTAATGGGGCTGGCAAAACAATTGATTGAACCCTTGCCAAACATTGATCGTCCCGCATTAACATCTTTGATTCCAACAATCAACGGCAACTCAAGTGTGATGTTAGATCTTGGTGCAAACGTTGAAGCAGATAGTGAACTATTGCTTCAGTTTGCGGAAATGGGCAATGTGTTTGCAGAAGTGATGTTGGATTTGGTCTATCCACGTTTAGCGTTGCTGAATATTGGAACAGAAGAGCATAAAGGAACACAGCAAATTCGAGATGCTCACCAGCAATTAAAACAATGTAATCATCTAAATTACATTGGCTTCTTAGAAGGGGATAAATTAATGAATCATCTTGCTGATGTAATTGTCTGCGATGGATTTAGCGGTAATGTTGCACTTAAAACACTTGAAGGTGCGGCAAAAAATATCCTTTCACTCTTTAAAAAAACAACGGAAGATTCACATCTTTGTCGCAATACCAAACGTTATTTACTACGTTTAATCTTTTATCGTTACTATAAAAAGCTACAACAGATCAACCCTGATCGCCATAACGGTGCCACACTGCTCGGCTTATCGTCCGTGGTTGTAAAAAGCCATGGTGGGGCAAGTGAGCGAGCGTTTTTCTATGCAATTGATTACGCCAAACAACAAATTAAAAATAACATCCCTACAAAAATCTCCCAAAGACTTATTCTAAACAATTAAGCTCGCTGTATCACAGGTAAAGTTTTATTCAGAAAAAACTTTTCTTTTTTTTAAAAATCGCTACTATACGCCGTCCTCAAATATAACCCAACATTTGAGGCGTTGTTTCCAACCTATCCAATCCTAGGGAGCAATAGGGTAAAAACAAAAAAGCTGAAACGCTTTTTTTAATAAGTAGCGAGTCAAATGCCCCAAGGCATCTTATCTTTCAAGATAAGAAAGCTTAGGCTTCCCGCAAGGCACCCGACTTATTTTTTTAACCTCTTATAGAAGGTCTATTTTCAAATGACAACAATTCCTGTAAATCCGATCAATCAAGCAACTAACGAATATTACTTAACTCGTCAAAACGAAATGGAATCGAATGTTCGTAGTTATCCTCGTAAATTACCGCTTGCAATTGCAAAAGCACAAGGTTGCTGGGTCACTGACGTTGAAGGTAACGAATATTTAGATTGCTTGGCTGGTGCAGGTACTTTAGCACTCGGACATAATCACCCAGCCGTTATTCAGGCTATTCAAGATGTATTAGCAAGTGGTTTACCGCTTCATACCCTTGATTTAACTACGCCGTTAAAAGATGCTTTTACCGAAGAACTACTCTCTTTCTTCCCGAAAGGTGAATACCGTTTACAATTCTGTGGCCCTTCTGGTGCGGACGGCACAGAAGCAGCAATCAAATTAGCGAAAACCTATACAGGTCGCGGTAATGTAATTGCATTCTCAGGTGGCTACCACGGTATGACCCACGGTTCGCTCTCAATGACAGGTAACCTTAATGCGAAAAATGCCGTGCAAAACTTAATGGCAGGCGTACAGTTTATGCCATATCCGCACGAATACCGTTGCCCATTAGGTATCGGCGGTGAAGCAGGTGTTGATGCTTTAACTTACTATTTTGAGAACTTTATCGAAGATGTTGAAAGCGGTGTGGTAAAACCAGCAGCTGTTATTCTTGAAGCAATTCAAGGTGAAGGCGGTGTGGTTACCGCACCAGTGAAATGGTTACAAAAAATCCGTGAAGTAACGAAAAAACACGGAATTGTGTTGATTTTAGATGAAGTTCAGGCAGGGTTCTGCCGTTCAGGTAAAATGTTCGCCTTTGAACACGCAGGCATTGAGCCAGATGTTGTTGTGATGTCAAAAGCTGTAGGTGGTAGCTTACCGCTTGCTGTACTTGCGATCAAAAAAGAGTTTGACGCTTGGCAACCAGCAGGACACACAGGTACATTCCGTGGTAACCAATTAGCAATGGCAACAGGTTCAAAGATCAATGGAAACTGCCGTACAAGCGGTGAGTAACTGGCTACAAAATGAAAAAATGTACACTGGCGGTAGCATTAAACAGCTACGCTCAGAAATTGCCTTTAACCCGCCAAAAGAAGGCTTAGGCGTTGCTAAATCCCTAGATCGCTTAATTGAATTATTCCTCAACAAAAGTTTAAAAGTACACCACCCACACTCTTTGGCTCATTTACACTGTCCAACAATGGTCACCAGCCAAATCGCCGAAGTATTAATCAATGCCACCAATCAATCAATGGACTCTTGGGATCAAAGCCCAGCAGGTTCATTAATGGAAGTGCAACTCATCGAGTGGTTGCGTGAAAAAGTGGGCTACGACAAAGGACAAGCGGGGGTTTTCACCTCAGGTGGTACGCAATCTAACCTAATGGGCGTATTACTTGCCCGTGATGCGTGCATTGCAAAATACTGGAAAAATGCGGACGGCACGGAATGGTCGGTGCAACGTGACGGTATTCCGCCTGATGCAATGCAAAAGGTGAAAGTGGTTTGCTCAGAAAACGCACACTTCTCCGTGCAAAAAAATATGGCAATGATGGGAATGGGGTTCCAATCTGTAGTGACCGTACCGTGCAATGAAAATGCCCAAATGGACACCAATGCGTTGGAAGCAACCTTAGCCAAACTTTATTTAGAAGGCAAAGTTGTGGCTTGCGTTGTGGCAACAGCAGGCACAACGGACGCAGGGGCGATCGATCCACTCAAAGCCATTCGTGCGATTACCAACAAATTCGGTGTTTGGTTACACGTTGATGCGGCGTGGGGCGGTGCATTACTGCTATCCAATGAATATCGCCACTTCCTAGACGGTATCGAGCTCACCGACTCAATCACCCTTGATTTCCACAAACACTTCTTCCAAAGTATCTCTTGTGGAGCGTTTTTATTAAAAGATGAAAACGAATACCGCTACATCGACTACAAAGCAGATTATCTCAACTCAGAGTATGACGAAGAACACGGCGTACCAAACTTAGTGACAAAATCACTACAAACCACCCGTCGTTTTGACGCATTAAAATTATGGTTTACGGTGGAAGCCCTTGGTGAAAATCTTTACGGCTCAATGATTGACCACGGCGTGAAATTAACTCGTGCCGTTGCAGACTACATCAAAGCGACCGACGGCTTAGAGCTATTAGTTGAACCTCAATTCGCTTCCGTGTTGTTCCGTGTTGTACCGCAAGGCTACCCAGCAGAGTTTGTTGATACCTTGAACCAGAACGTTGCAGATGAACTCTTTGCCCGTGGCGAAGCGAATATCGGCGTAACCAAAGTGAACAACATACAATCGCTAAAAATGACCACCTTAAGTCCAATTGCGACCTTAGAAAACGTTCAGGCTTTATTAGCTCAAGTATTGAGTGAAGCAGAGCGTATCAAAGATGCAATTGCAAAAGGTGAATATACACCGGCGATTGATTAAACATAAAGAGTTTCTAGGATGATGAATAAAAATTAATTTATACGCTATAAAACGAATAAGAAATCATCAATAACTCTTTTATTTAGTTCATTTTTAGTTAAATTCATGCTAACCCTATAAAATAGATGACACCCTATTTTATAGGGTAATTTTTTATTTATCCCTAAGATTTAAACAATTAGTAAGCTGATAGGAAAAAGATGACAAACAGCAGATTGCGTACTACCATATAGCCAAATTTTATTAGATAACGAGTTCAAATGATGCACCGTAGATTTCAAACCATTGCGATTGTCGGCAAACCTCGTCACGATATAGCTTTAGAAACGCATTTAGCTGTGTATAACTGGCTAAAAGATCGTAAATATAATGTGTTAGTCGAAGAAAAAATTGCCACTCAACTCAATTTAGCTAACCCGATGAGCATTGCAGAAATTGGCGAATGGGCGGATTTAGTAATTGTGATTGGTGGTGACGGTAATATGCTGGGTATGGCTCGGCAATTAGCGAAATATCGTGTACCACTGATTGGCATTAACCGTGGAAATCTTGGTTTTTTAACAGATATTGCCCCTCAAACAGCCTTTGAGCAACTGCATAGTTGTCTTGAGCGTGGCGAGTTTATGATTGAAGAACGTTTCTTACTTGATGCGAAAATTGAGCAAAATGGTAAGATCATTGAAGCAAATAATGCTCTCAATGAAGTTGTCGTTCACTCTAGCCAAATCGCTCGTACTATTGATTTTGAAGTGAGTATTGATGGCAAATTTGCTTTTTCGCAACGTTCCGACGGGTTAATTATTGGAACACCTACAGGTTCAACCGCCTATTCGCTTTCCGCTGGTGGCCCAATCTTAACCCCTAATTTAAATGCGATTGCTCTTGTTCCGATGAACCCACACAGCCTTTCTTCTCGTCCTTTGGTTGTCGATGGCGATAGTGTTATTTCAATGCGTTTTGCTGAGTACAATCAGTCAAATTTAGTGATTAGCTGTGATAGCCAACGTTTACTGCCGTTTAGCCCTGATGAACGTATTCTTGTGCAAAAAAGCCCGGATAAGTTGCGTCTATTGCATTTAAAAGATTACAACTACTTTAATGTTTTAGGTTCAAAATTGGGCTGGTTGAGTAAGTTATTTTGACATAATATGTTTCAAAAAATTGGCATAGCGACTATTTTGTCTACTATGCCCCAATATTGCTGGGAATAATCCCCTAAATGATTTCTTAAAATTTTAATTTTTGTACGACTATCGTATAACATCAGAAGTTGCATTTAGCGCCTGACGCTGTGCTTCAAACAACTGCTCAATCCCTTTCTGTGCTAAATCAAGGAGTTGCAATAATTCCATATGGCTGAACGGTTCACCTTCGGCAGTGCCTTGTACTTCCACTAAACGACCGTCTTCAACCATCACCACATTCATATCGGTTTCTGCGTTAGAGTCTTCCACATATTCCAAATCACAGACCGCTTGCCCATCGACAATCCCTACAGAAATTGCCGCCACTAATCCTTTCATCGGATTTTCTTTCAATAAGCCATCGGCGATCAATTTGTTAATCGCATCGTGTAACGCAACGCAAGCCCCTGTGATAGACGCTGTGCGTGTACCGCCGTCGGCTTGTATCACATCACAATCTACTGTAATTGTACGCTCACCTAAGGCTTTCAAATCAACGACAGTACGCAAAGAGCGAGCGATTAAACGCTGAATTTCCATTGTACGACCGCCTTGTTTGCCTTTCGCCGCTTCACGTTGGGTTCGGCTATGGGTTGCTCTTGGCAACATACCGTATTCGGCTGTCACCCAACCTTGTTGTTGCCCTTTGAGAAAACGTGGTACAGTTTCTTCGACAGTGGCATTACACAGCACTTTGGTTTCACCAAATTCTACCAACACAGACCCTTCGGCATAGCGAGTATAGTTACGAGTGATTTTTACAGGACGAGTTTGATCAACAGGACGATTATTTGGACGCATATTTATTCCCTTTCTCTAAAAAATTTCCCCTATTCTAGCAGAATACCAAGTACAATATGCCAAATTTTGTAACAAAGAGAAAAGAGTACAATGATTTACAGTATGACCGCTTTCGCCCACCTTGAGCTTAAAAAAGAGTGGGGTAACGCCGTATGGGAAATCCGTTCGGTTAATCAACGTTTTTTAGAAACTTATTTCCGTCTGCCTGAAGCCTTTCGCAATTTGGAAATGACCTTGCGTGAACGTCTGCGTACGACACTAACCCGTGGTAAAGTAGAGTGTAGTTTACGCATTGAATTAAATGCTAATCAAAACAATGGCTTAGCTTTAAATCAAGAGTATGCCAAACAGGTGATAAGTTCATTACAATGGCTAAAAGAAACGGCTCAAGAAGGCGAAATTAACTTGGTGGATATTCTGCGTTTCCCTGGGGTTGTCGATAACCAAAATCAAGATCTCGACCAGATCAGCCAAGATTTATTATACGGTTTTGAGCAGATCCTTACAGAATTTATCGCAATGCGTGGACGTGAAGGGGCGAATTTACAAGCCTTAATTCAACAACGTTTAGACGCTATTGCCACAGAAGCGACAAAAGTACAGGCTCAAATGCCGAGCGTTTTACAGTGGCAAAAAGACCGCTTGCAACAGCGTTTTGATGAACTGAACTTGCAACTTGATCCACAACGTTTAGAGCAAGAAATGGTACTACTGGCTCAAAAAGTCGATGTGGCGGAAGAGTTAGACCGATTACAGCTACACGTCAAAGAAACCACGTCTATTTTGAAAAAAGGCGGTGCAGTTGGACGTAAATTAGACTTTATGATGCAAGAGCTAAATCGTGAAGCGAATACGCTGGCATCAAAATCGATTAACGCTGATGTCACTAATTCTGCCGTTGAGTTGAAAGTGTTAATTGAACAGATGCGTGAGCAAATTCAGAATTTGGAGTAGTCAATGAGTCAGACCTTAACCCCATTTCATACCTTTCATTTGCCTGCAAAAGCATCGGTCATTATCGAGTTCAACAGTATTGAACAACTATTAACCGAATGGCAAAAAGCTGATCACGCACAACAACCGATTTTATTGTTAGGGCAAGGCTCTAATGTGCTGTTTTTAGATGATTTTGACGGCACAGTATTAGTCAATAAGCTCAAAGGGATCGAGCATCGTCAAGACGACCACTTTCACTATCTACAAGTTGCTGGTGGTGAAAATTGGCACGAACTTGTGCAATGGACGTTGAAGCAAGGAATTGGCGGGCTTGAAAATCTGGCGTTAATTCCTGGTGTTGCTGGTTCTGCACCGATTCAAAATATCGGGGCTTACGGGGTGGAATTTGAGCGTGTTTGCGATTATGTCGATGTGCTAAATCTTAAAACGGGTGAGCAGTTCCGTTTAACGAAAAACGAGTGTGAGTTTGGCTATCGAGAAAGTGTATTCAAGCATCAATATCGTGAGCATTATGCGATTGTGGCTGTCGGTTTGAAGTTAGCAAAGGCGTGGCAACCTGTTTTAAATTACGGTTCTTTGGCACAATTTGATCCAAACACAGTAACGCTACAGCAAGTGTTTGATGAAGTCTGTGCCGTACGCCGAGCGAAATTACCAAATCCTGATGAGTTTGGTAATGCAGGCAGTTTCTTTAAAAATCCTGTGGTGGACTTTGCAAAGTTTCAGCAGATTCAAACCGCTCACCCGAATATTCCACACTATCCGCAAGCGGACGGTTCGGTCAAATTACCTTCGGGCTGGTTGATTGACCAAGCAAATTTAAAAGGCTTCCAAATCGGTGGAGCGGCAGTTCATACCCAACAAGCGTTGGTGCTGATTAATAAAGAGAATGCTACTGGGACTGATGTTGTGGCACTAGCCAAAGAAGTCCGTCGTCAAGTCCGTGAAAAATTTGGCGTGGAATTACACCCAGAAGTACGTTTTATGGGACGACAGGGCGAAGTGGATAGTGAATTTGTGACAAGGTGATCGGTAATGGGATTTGATCAACATTTAATTACATCGGCATTAACGCAAGGACAAACTCTTGTATTTAAAGAGATTGACTCTACTAACGAATATCTACTGACGCACTATAAAACCTTACCGTCAGGCTCACTTTGTGTTGCAGAGTCCCAAACGGCGGGGCGTGGCAGACGTGGACGGCAGTGGTATTCACCTGAAAGTCAAAACGTTTATTTTTCAATGTTATGGCACTATCCTTCATTGGATATTCCACAGCTCTCATCACTAAGTTTAGTGGTCTCAGTATTAATTGCCGAGACCTTCCAAACACTGAACGTACCGCATATTCAAATTAAATGGCCCAATGATATTTACTATCAAGGTAAAAAAATGGGGGGCATTCTAATTGAGAGCCGTGTCGATAAAACGGGAATTTACCTTGTGATTGGCATCGGCTTGAATTTAGGAATGAACACTGTCGATAAAAATGTGGTAACGCAGGCTTGGAGCGATCTCTCAGAACATCAGATAGATCGTTCCCAACTGGTTGCTGAGCTAGCTAAACATTTACAAAATGCCCTAGTGACTTACCCACAAACCACCTTTGAACCCTATGCGGAACGTTGGCAACAGTTTGATATTTTCCGTCATCAAGCGGTTAGATTAATCACTGAAAATGAAGAAATTCATGGGATCTCCCTTGGGATTAATGAAGAAGGGGAATTGATTTTACAGCAAGGAGAAATTATCCGCCGTTTTGCGACAGGTGAAATGTCATTGAGAGGAAACTAATCGTCCCTATCTCAATTCATATTTTAGGGATGCCGTAATCAAAAGAGTTAGTGAAAGTTAGAAAAACAGAACCAACTCTTTTGTCCACTATGCTTTTTTAGGCTGTAAAAATAGTTATATACTTTCTAGTTGCTTGCTTCGTTGAAAAATGAATTGAATTAACGTATTATCAACATCCATCACTACTTTTCCCTTAAATACATGAAAGCACTATTCATCTTACTCGGTTTTATCTCAATGATATTAGGTTTAATCGGTATTATTGTACCTGGGTTACCAACCACTCCGTTTTTGCTTTTAGCATTATATTGCTTTGGCAAAGGTTCTAAACGACTAAAACAGTGGTTCTTATCTACCACTATCTATTCCAAATATCTCAAGTCTTTCGATCAAACACGAGCCATGACACTTAAACAGAAAATCAGTATTTTGGCGTTTTCTGTGCCATTCTGTATTTTTGCTTTCTTTGTAATCCCTCACATCATCGGCAAACTGATCTTAATTGCTGTGATTATCTTTCAATATTATTACTTCATCTTTAAGATTAAGACTTTAGAAAAATAGGCTCTCAAGGTAAAATAACAAGCTGTCTAAATTTGCAAAAAGAGAAAGAAAATGACCGCTTGTTTAAGCAAAGAAATCTTAAAAATTGGCTTAGTTTCCGTGTCTGACCGAGCTTCTGCCGGTGTTTATGCCGATCAAGGCATTCCTGAATTACAGGCTTGGTTACAAACTGCCATTACCACGCCTTTTGAACTTGAAACTCGTCTAATTCCTGATGAACAAGCGGTTATTGAGCAAACACTAATTGAATTAGTCGATAACCTCGCTTGTCACTTAGTCTTAACCACAGGCGGTACAGGCCCTGCTAAACGTGATGTTACACCCGATGCGACCTTAGCTGTTGCCCATCGAGAAATGCCTGGCTTTGGCGAACAGATGCGACAAGTGAGCCTACATTTTGTACCAACCGCCATTCTCTCTCGTCAAGTGGGGGCAATTCGACATAGCTCACTGATTTTAAACCTACCAGGACAGCCAAAAGCAATTAAAGAAACTTTGGAAGGGGTGAAAGATCAAGATGGAAAAGTGCTTGTTCGTGGTGTTTTCAGTGCAGTTCCCTACTGTTTACAACTTTTAAGCGACATTTATATTGAAACTTACCCTGAAATTTGTGAGAGTTTTAGACCGAAATCAGCGAGAAGATAGGATAACTTATGAAAAAAATTGAAGCGATTATTAAACCATTCAAATTAGATGATGTCCGTGAAGCATTAACGGATGTGGGAATTACGGGAATGACGGTCACTGAAGTCAAAGGTTTTGGTCGTCAAAAAGGGCATACGGAACTTTATCGTGGGGCAGAATATGCGATTGATTTCCTGCCAAAAGTGAAATTAGAAATTATTGTGGCTGATGAGCAAGTTGATGAATGTATTGAAGCGATCATTGATACCGCACAAACAGGCAAAATCGGCGATGGTAAAATCTTTGTGTATAATGTAGAACGTGTTATTCGTATTCGTACGGGCGAAGAGAACGAAGAAGCAATTTAAGGAATAAAATGAAAAAAACAGGTTTATCGTGGTTGTGGTTAAGTGCCGTGGTATTAATCACAGATTTATTGAGCAAATACATTGTGGTACAACGCTTTGAGCTTTATGAAAGCGTGAATGTTCTGCCGATCTTTAATCTTACGTATGTGAGAAACTATGGGGCGGCGTTTAGCTTCTTAGCGGATCACTCAGGCTGGCAAAAATATTTCTTTTTAGGTTTAGCTATTGTCATTTCTATTGCATTGATTGTAATGCTGTTTAAAAATAAAGCGGAGCTCAAACTGCAAAATTCAGCTTATGCCTTGATTATTGGTGGGGCAATAGGCAATGCGGTTGATCGTGCTTATAATGGCTATGTGGTTGATTTTTTAGATTTTTATTGGGACATTTATCATTATCCTGTATTTAACATTGCCGATATTGGTATTGTGGTGGGGGCAGGATTGCTGATTTTAGAATCCATTTTAGAACATCGTAAAAGTAAAAAGAGTAATTAAATGAACATTATTTTAGCGAATCCAAGAGGATTCTGTGCAGGTGTAGATCGTGCTATTTCAATTGTAGAGCTTGCACTTGAAATTCACGGCGCACCGATTTATGTGCGTCACGAAGTTGTACACAATCGCTTTGTGGTGGACGGATTAAAAGCCAAAGGGGCGATATTTGTTGAAGAGCTTGATGAAGTACCAGACGGTGCTATTGTGATTTTCTCTGCTCACGGCGTTTCTCAATCCGTTCGCCACGAAGCTAAACGTCGTGAGTTGAAAGTGTTTGACGCAACCTGCCCGCTTGTAACCAAAGTCCATATGCAAGTGGCTAGAGCGAGCAAAAAAGGCACAAAAGCGATTTTAATCGGACACGAAGGACACCCTGAAGTCGTCGGCACAATGGGGCAATATGATAATGAGAAAGGGGGTATTTTCCTTGTAGAAGATGTGGAAGATATTGCTAAACTTGGCTTAAAAGAAGATGAGGATCTGACTTTTATGACCCAAACTACTTTATCTATCGACGATACCAGCGATGTGATTGAAGCCTTAAAACAGAAATACCCTGCAATTCAAGGTCCGCGTAAAAATGATATTTGCTATGCCACTACGAACCGTCAGCAAGCGGTGAGAGAATTGGCGAAATTAGCACAGTTAGTGCTAGTAGTGGGGTCTAAAAACTCGTCCAACTCAAATCGTTTAGCCGAGTTGGCTTCTCGAATGGGAACACCGTCACAGTTAATTGATGGGCCGCAGGACATTGATCCGAACTGGCTACAAGGGGTAACAACTATCGGTATTACTGCAGGTGCATCTGCCCCTGAAATATTGGTGCAGTCAGTGGTTGAACACTTAAAAACATTGGGTGTTACCAAAGTTGAAGAACTGGAAGGTTGTGAAGAAAATACCGTATTTGAAGTGCCAAGAGAGCTACGCATTACGGAGGTAAACTGATGAATCGTTTTAGAATTGAATGGGAATGCCGTCGAGGTATGCGTGAATTAGATAAAATGATTATGCCGTTTTATCAAGAACATTTTGATAGTTTAACCGCTGAACAACAGCGCACTTTCGTGGAAATGCTTCGCTATACCGATCCCGAACTGTTCCGCTGGTTTATGAATCAAGACACACCGCCAACAGAGGCATTGCAAGAGATGGTGAGATTGATTCAATCGAAATTGGTCTATTGAGTAATGATATGTAGGTAAAGTATTTAGCATGTTAGATAAAATGGTTGTTTATAATCCCTGTTTGTGTGTGGGAAAACCCAAAAGAACTATAGAAATATTTTCTTTGGAGCTAACGTTGATCAGCCCCTATTATTAATACTTATATCATTATCTAAATGAAAAAAGAAAAATCCGAATTTCCCTTGGCACAATCTCGTGTCGATGCCCCTTTTGCCAAAGGCGTATTGGCGTGGTATCAGCAATACGGGCGTAAACATCTGCCGTGGCAACAAAATAAAACCTTGTATGGCGTTTGGTTATCCGAAGTGATGTTACAGCAAACCCAAGTGGCAACGGTTATTCCCTATTTTGAGCGTTTTATTCAACGTTTTCCCACTATTATTGATTTAGCGAATGCACCCATTGATGAAGTGTTGCATTTATGGACGGGGTTAGGCTATTACGCAAGAGCAAGGAATTTGCATAAGGCTGCACAACAAATTAGAGATGAATTTGGCGGTCAATTTCCGACAGATTTTGCTGATGTGTTTGCACTTTCAGGTGTCGGCAGAAGTACGGCTGGGGCGGTACTCTCTTCGGTACTTGATGCACCTTACCCGATTTTAGATGGCAATGTTAAACGTGTGCTTTCTCGTTATTTTGCGGTTGAAGGTTGGTCGAGCGAAAAAACGGTTGAAAATAAATTGTGGGATCTGACCGCTCGTGTTACACCAACTTCGCAAGTGGCGGATTTTAATCAGGCGATGATGGATTTAGGGGCGATGATTTGCACACGATCTAAGCCGAAATGTTTCCTTTGTCCGTTAGAAAAGGGCTGTCAGGCAAATGCTCAACAGGCTTGGGCGGATTTTCCAGCCAAAAAACCGCAAAAGGCGTTGCCTGAAAAACAGAGCTACTTTTTGATTTTAAAACAGGGGACAAAAGTCTTATTGGAAAAACGTGAAGCAAAAGGACTTTGGGGCGGACTTTATGTCTTTCCGCAATTTGAACATTTAGACGATCTCAAGCGGTCAGTTTCGGGCAAAAATTTGCAAATGACACAATTAATTGCCTTTCGGCATACTTTTAGCCATTTCCATTTGGATATTTATCCTATTTTGGCGGAACTTAGTTTACAAAAAAATGCCGAAGTCCTACCGCTTGGGGTGGCAGAAAATCAGGGAAATTATCATTTGCGTGTATCTTCAACAGCGGATTATTGGTATGATTTAACTCAACCTAGCGAAGTGGGTTTAGCAACCCCGATAAAACGCATTTTAGACGAATTAACTTTGACATTAGGACAGAAAAATGGCGCGTAATGTATTTTGTGCATATTTGAAACAAGAAGCAGAAGGTTTAGATTTTCAACTTTATCCTGGGGAATTAGGTAAACGTATTTTTGATTCAATCAGTAAACAAGCGTGGGCAGAGTGGATCAAAAAGCAGACAATGTTAGTCAATGAGAAGAAGCTTAATATGATGAACCCTGAACATCGTCAGCTTCTGGAAACAGAAATGGTGAATTTTTTGTTTGAAGGAAAAGAAGTCCATATTGAAGGTTATGTGCCTGTAGAGTCAAAATAGAGATAACCTAATGAACAAATATAAAAAATTCCTGCCGTTATTGGTACTGATCCCTTTTTTAGCATCTTGTGGAAGTGATACGCCGACGAGAAAAGGTTCTAAAAAGCCTCGCCCTGATTATTCTAAAAATACCAATGGTTTAGATATTTTGATGGGGCAATTTTCACGTAATATCGATCAAATTTGGGGCGTTAATGAACTGCTCCAAGCAAGCCAGAAAGACTATGTAAAATATACGGACAAATATTACACCCGTAGCCATATTAGTTTTGAAGATGGTCAAATTACCATTGAAACTTTGGCGGATCACAACCGCTTGCGTAATTCGATTATTCACACATTATTGATGGGATCAGATGCTACAGGGATAGATTTATTTGCTTCGGGTGATGTTCCTATTAGCAATAATCCTTTTTTAGCAGGTCAAGTTGTGGATCAATATGGGCGTTCTGTAACCAATGTGGCGGTTGCTAATGATTTTGCAACTTACCTATTGCAAAATAAATTAAAAACACGCCGCTTGAAAAATGGACATACCGTTACTTATGTCACGATTCCAATGATTGCAAACCACGTTGAAGTTCGTGCAAGACGATATTTGCCATTGGTTCGTCAAATGTCAAAACGCTATGGCATTGATATGAGCTTAATTCTGGGTATTATGGAAGTTGAATCAGCATTTAACCCTTATGCAGTAAGTTATGCGAATGCGATTGGTTTAATGCAAGTTGTACCTCGTACAGCTGGACGGGATATTTTTGCGCGTAAAGGTTTTGGTGGCCAGCCTAATCGTGATTATCTTTATAACCCAAGTCAGAATATTGATGCAGGCACAATGTTCTTAACGATTTTGCGTGATGAGTATCTAGAAGGAATAACTGATCCTACATCAAAACGTTACGCAATGATTTCAGCATATAATAGTGGGGCTGGCGCAGTACTGAGAGTGTTTGATAATGATAAATTAATGGCGATTGAGCGAATTAATAACTTAGATCCGTCAGCAATTTATCGAATTTTAACCACCGCTCATCCATCTTCACAAGCAAGAAACTATTTGGTTAAGGTAAATAAAGCCCAACAAAAATACCGTAACGTGAGATAACACGTTGTTTTTTAAACAAATTGAATAAAAAGCGATCCGTTAAACAGATTTTTTTATTTTTTTGAAAAAAACGTTTGACGAGAGGGGCGGAAATCAGCATAATGCACCCCGTGACGACGAGATGCCTCGATAGCTCAGTCGGTAGAGCAGGGGATTGAAAATCCCCGTGTCGGTGGTTCGATTCCGCCTCGAGGCACCATTTATGTTACAACTCTTTTCCTCCTTAGTTCAGTCGGTAGAACGGTGGACTGTTAATCCATATGTCGCAGGTTCGAGTCCCGCAGGAGGAGCCATATTTTTAGCCCCGATGAGAAATCATCGGGGTTTTTCTTTTTCTCTCTATACCTAGGCATAGTAGAAAAATGGTTGCTAAAAAGTGGCTTAAAGCCTTATAGTACAAGGATTTAAGCCCTTTTTTAAATAACCATCTGTCTTCTTTCACAAAGAAATTACGTCTGATAGATATTTAGATTGATTACACAAGTAAAACAAACCTATAAACAATTAGCAGAAAGGTATCAATGTTTCATTAGAGCTACTCAACATTATTTTGCATAAAAAGAACAGTAGATACCATAATGTTAAATTTTCCCCATCCGTCTTTCGGGCCCTTCCCCCCGTTTGTGGGGGAAGGGGTTAATGAGTAATAAACTAAGGTTCGATGAAAGTACGCAGGAAGTTTGGTAGAGAGGGAACTATCTCTCCAACGCTATCGCCAACAAAGTAATCGGGTGTAGGCAGGTTAAGTTGGTGGACATATCAATTTGCCATTTACAGGTTTCGCACTCGGAAACGACATAATCAAAACCGCCGTTGTTGATGTGTTGGAATAACGGATTGCCGATGGCTTGTGAGGTTTCGTAGTTTTCCGCTTTGAAGCCGTAAGTCCCTGCAATACCACAACATTGTGATGGTAACATCACAATTTCAATCCCTGGGATATGTTTTAATACATCAAGGGTGTAAGGCGCCCAACCTGCTTTATCAACGTGACAAGCGGTGTGATAGGCAATGCGTAATGGCATCTGCTTGAATTTTGGTTTTTTGCCTTGATTAAACAGTTCATAGAGATATTTGGTGACGATATGAACGTGTGGGCGGACTTTGGCGTTGTTCATTCCTAAAACGTGATGATATTCGTCACGCAAATTCATTGTACAGCTTGATGATGTCCCTACTACGTCAAGCTCTCGGTTCATCACCACTTTTTCAAGTTCAGCAAGGTTGAATTTCGCTTGTTGCTTCGCTCTATCTGGGAAGCCGTTTACCATTAATGGCAAACCACAGCACTTCTCTTTTTCAAGTAGCATTACGCCGATGTCCATTGCGTTAAACACATCAATCAACTCTTTACCAAGTTGTGGATTGTTGTAGTTCACATAACAGCCGTGATAGTAAGCCACTTTTTCACGATAAAGGGCTTGGCGTTCTTGCTCTTTTTTCATATACCAGTTACGGAATGAACCAAAAGCGTATTTTGGCAACGAGCGATGACGGCTTACTTTGATGGTTTTTTCAAGCAAGAATTTGGTTGCTTTTAGACCTGTGATGGTATTGACAATCGGGGCTAATGGGGTGTTCATTTTGCCCATAATGTCGGTGTTGCTCAAAATAGCATCACGCAGTTTGTGCATTAGCGGTTTGTTTTGGCGATCTAAATGACGGTTTCTCGCTCGCACAATAATGTCACCAATTTTGACATCAGACGGACAAGCTACTTCGCAACGTTTGCAGTTGGTGCAGTATTTGAGTGCTTCATCATAAAGTTCAGGGCTTTTTAAGCGTAAACGCTCACCATCTGGGCCTGATTGTTTCGGACCTGGATACATCGGGTTATTACGCGAAACAGGGCAAACCGCCGTACAAGCGGTACATTTAATGCAACTTTCAAAGGACTCATCAAAACCGTGATGAACAACGGCAGAATGGGTATTTTGTTGAGCTTGTTCGATTAAACGTTGAATGTTGTTCATATTATGCCCCCACAATTTCTTCTGCAACGGCAAGTGCCGTTACCACTGCCACACCTGAGCCACAGCCTAATTCAAGGCTATTAAAACCGCCAATGACGTTGCCAGTTGCATATAAATTCGCCATAAATTGCCCATCTTTGCGAACTTGGCATTTTTCGTTGATCGCAACCCCTGCCGATTGATACGGTTGTGGCGATGAAAAGCGATTAGCCGTCCACGACAAGCGGTCAGTTTCATTGAAATCTTTGCAACCAATAATATCGGCTTGGAACACTGGTTCAAAAATGCGATCAAAGTTTGCTTTTAAGCCGTTGCTGAAATAGCTTCCTGTGGCGAGTACAAAATGTTCTGCACTGATCGCATTGTCTTGGTGAAGCTGGGTATAAATCCGTTGTACTTTGCCATTTTCAATATCGGCTTTTAATGCTCTGTCGCCGTTTAACATCAAACCGCCCAAGCGTTCAAAACGGTGGCGAAGTTGTTTATGTTGGCGAATGCCGAGTAATGATGGCGGTAAGGTTGGTAATTCAAAAATCGTTGCTTCCACCGCTTGTTGTAACTGGTTGAAGAAACTTTGATCGTCCAAGCCAAAACAAGCTGGTAAGAAGATCGCTTCTGCCCCTTTGGTTGCCGTTTTGATTTCTGCCACAAGATCACGGAAAGCCAATTTGTGTTCTAACACTTGAGCGATATTCACACTACGGAACTCACGGGCATTGTTACGCAGTTGGTCAAGCTCTGGAATATTGAGATAGCCAGTGCTTAATTCGCAGTGGGTAAATTGTGGGTTCTGTTTTAGGTTATCGGCTAACAGTTGTGGTTGGAAGTCGTGATAGCCTTCGATCCCCAATATCGCAATTGTTTTATAGAGGAAAGGTTCGCTACCTTTGACTGTTGGCACACTGTTTGGCGATAACCACGCTCCACGCAAGCCACCTAAAGGCGTTACTCGTAGGTGATTTTGTGCGGTAGAGCCGACCAAATCGAGCTTGAGCGATGTAGCGAGTTGTTCAAATTGTGTCGCTTTGGCAAGGACTTTCTCTTTGCCAAGTAAGCTGTAAGGGTGTTGTGGCAACTGTTTTGCGAAAGTTGCATAGGATTTGCAAAAATCAGCGACAAACTCACCGCTTGGTAAACGGCTGAGTAAATCCATTGAACCCGATGAGAAATCAATCGCCGCTTGACCATTGTTGATAATCACACAACGTTTACCCTGTTCTTGTAGGGCAACCCCACAGGTTAAGCCTGCAAGACCGCCACCGATAATGACTACATCAAAATTCATTGCTATCTGTCCCCTGTTGAGCTTGCTCTGCAAGCGGTTTCACATCATTTAGACCTAATAAACTGTAATAGATCCAGCTAGTAAAATCGGCTTCTCGAATGGCATCGCCCCACGCAATCGGCTCAATCCCACGCCAGCGTTCTTCCATAAAAGAAGCCAGTTGAGTGGTGGATTGTCGTGGTGTTGCCACTTCAAAACGGGTCATCAGCCCAGCGGCACGGCAGGCACAGAGTTCTGCTTGGCAGGTTCCCATACCAACGCGGGTACGGCGACGTAGATCGACAAGATTATTGACACTTAACTCGTCCACCGCATAGCGAACTTCCCCTGCGGTGACCGCTTCACACTCACAAACAAGAGAGCGATCAAGGCGTTCTTTATCCAATAGGCGAGTAGCACGAGAACCGTGACGGTAAACTGCAGAATAGCGAATGGTACTTGGCAGTGAAATGACTTTGCTGTTGGTTTCTGCTCGGCTTTCACTTGAACCCGGTAAGGCTTTTTCTGCAGTAACACAGCGGTCGGTTTTGTTTAATTTTTTGCAAACAAGATCCGTTGCCCACTCAGCCATTAAGCGATAGGTCATTAACTTACCGCCTGTAATAGTAATAAAGCCTTCTAAGCCATCACGCTCTTGGTGATCGAGTAAGACGATACCACGGCTGACATTACGTCCTGATGGATCATTATCGGTAGCCACTAACGGGCGAACCCCAGCGTAAGCACGCAATACACGGGTATGTATTAAACTTGGTGCAAGTTTTTCGCCTTCTCTAAAGAGAATATCGACTTCTTCAGGGGTGACGATCATATTGTCGATTTGATCGTAAGGAATACGGCTTGATGTTGTTCCAATAACGCTAATAGTGTCGCCTGGCACGAGAATATCCGCATCGGCAGGCTTACGGCAACGGTTGATCACCATTTTGTTGATACGGTGTCCCATCACCAGTAATGCGCCTTTGGCGGGGAACATTCTGATTTTCAAATCGGCATATTCAGCAATGCCTTGTCCCCAAATACCGCCAGCATTCACAACCACAGGGGCAAAGAATTGACGTTCCACTCTGTTTTTATGGTCGTAAACGTTCACGCCAATCACTTTACCGCCTTCACGAATTAACCCTTTCACTTCGCAATAGGTAAAGACTTTCGCACCATTCTCTGTGGCATCTAACATATTTGATGCTGTTAGGCGAAATGGATCAATGGAACCATCAGGCACAACCACTGCACCGACAAGGGCTGGATTTACCGAAGGCTCCATTTGCATCGCAAGTTTTGGATCGATAGCCACCGCTTCAATGCCTGACTCCGTACAGGCTTGAATAAAGGTTTTTTGATAGGCGAGATCATCTTCAGGCAAAGTAATAAACAACCCTTCCGTTTCATCAATACAGTGACGAGCAATCCGACGTAAGATTTTATTTTCTTCAATGCACTCCGTTGCAGACTCACGATCATTTACCGCATATCTTGCTCCACTATGCAACAAACCGTGATTACGCCCTGTTGCCCCTGTCGCAATATCTCGACGTTCAAGCAAAATACAGTCAATGCCACGCAATGCACAGTCACGAGCAATCCCTGCCCCTGTTGCACCGCCACCAATGATAATCACATCCGTCGTTAAGGGTGAAAAATCTTCCACATTTTTATACATATGAGGTGATATCTTCATTGTTACCCCCACAAAACAAACAAAAATAAATTAAATTGTTGATATTCTATCCCTAATCAACATTTTTAAACAATAAAATGAGCGAAAAAGAAATTAAATTTGTGATAAAGCTCACATTTATCCAAATTGCTGAGCGAATTTTGTGAAATAGCTCACAAAATGAAGAAATACTTCTTTTTAATTTTCAAAAAAGGGATATTATGAACAACGTCAAGGTCTGGATATGTTTACAAACAAAGCAGACCTTATTTGTCTATAAACTTTATTGTTGGAGGCTCTATGTTTGGTCCTTTTAAACCCGCTCCGCATATCCCGGAGCTACCAAAAGAGAAGATAGATTCCACTTATAACCGCTTACGTTGGCAAGTGTTTGCAGGGATCTTCTTTGGTTACGCAGCATATTATTTCGTTCGTGCGAATTTCGATTTAGCTCAAAAAGGTTTAATCGAAGCAGGAATGTACACAAAAGCAGAACTTGGTGTGATCGGTACAGCAGCAGGTTTAGCTTACGGTTTGTCTAAATTCTTTATGGCAACCATTTCAGACCGTTCAAACCCACGCGTATTCTTACCGTTTGGTTTGTTACTCTCTGGTCTTTGTATGACAATGATGGGCTTAATGCCTTGGGCAACTTCAGGCATTTTAGTAATGTGGGTAATGATCTTCCTAAACGGTTGGTTCCAAGGTATGGGTTGGCCTCCGTGCGGACGTACAATGGTTCACTGGTGGTCTAAATCAGAACGTGGAACCATCGTATCTATCTGGAACTGTGCGCACAACTTAGGGGGTATGGTACCAGGTGCGATGGTGTTACTTGCAAGTGCAATCTACTTCAGCAACTACGGCGTAGAAGCAACCGCTAAAGACGTATGGCAACAAGCGTTGTACTATCCAGGTATTGCTGCAATGGTAGCTGCAATTCCAATCTATTTAATTATGCGTGACACCCCACAATCTTGCGGCTTACCGTCAGTTGAAAAATGGCGTAATGACTACCCAGATGACTATAACGAAAAAACCTATGAACACGACTTAACCGCGAAAGAAATCTTAGTGACTTATGTGTTAAAAAATAAATTGTTATGGTACATCGCAATCGCTAACGTATTCGTTTACTTAATCCGCTATGGCGTATTGAAATGGTCACCGGTTTACCTTGGCGAAGTAAAACACTTCAACATCAAAGGTACCGCGTGGGCATATACCATCTATGAATTAGCAGCAATCCCAGGTACATTACTCTGTGGTTGGGTATCTGACAAACTATTCAAAGGTAAACGTGGTTTAACAGGCTTCATCTTTATGATCCTTACCACAGCAGCAGTAGTTGCATTATGGATGAACCCAGCAACACCAGAAGCAGAACTTGCACAATACGCAGGCAAAGGATGGTATGAAAACCCATATCAATTAATGGACTTCATCTTAATGACCACAATCGGCTTCTTAATCTACGGACCAGTAATGTTAATCGGCTTACACGCTCTTGAACTTGCACCGAAAAAAGCAGCAGGTACAGCAGCAGGTTTCACAGGCTTATTTGGTTACTTAGGTGGTACAGTATCTGCATCAGCAGTGGTTGGTTGGGCAGCAGAGTACTACGGCTGGGACGGTGGCTTCTATGTAATGATCGCAGGTGGCGTATTAGCAGTATTGTTAATGTTCATCACAATGCTTGAAGAAGGCAAACATAAAGCGAAATTAGAAGATAGCTATGGTAAATAATTAATGATTAAAAGGAAGACATTTTGGTCTTCCTTTTTTGTATCTACAAAAAGAGGAAAACAGTATGAAACTCACAAAATTTGCATTAGGTTTAGTCGCAACAGCAGTATTAGCAGGTTGCTCAACATCAACCCTAGTCGCAACACAATCAGATAAATTAATTATAGCTCACCGTGGTGCAAGTGGTTATTTACCAGAACATACTTTAGAGAGTAAAGCTCTTGCCTTTGGGCAACAAGCGGATTATTTAGAGCAAGATCTTGCAATGACCAAAGATAATCGCCTCGTAGTTATTCACGACCATTTCCTTGATGGTTTAACCGATGTCGCGAAAAAATTCCCAAATCGTGCGAGAAAAGATGGGCGTTATTATGTGGCGGATTTCACGTTAAAAGAAATCCAAACCCTTGAAATGACCGAAAACTTCAAAGTAGAAGATGGCAAACAAGTTCAAGTCTACCCAAACCGCTTCCCAATGTGGAAATCTGATTTCAAAATTCACACCTTTGAAGACGAAATTGAATTTATCCAAGGCTTAGAAAAATCCACCGGCAAAAAAATCGGCATCTACCCTGAAATCAAAGCCCCTTGGTTACACCACCAAGAAGGTAAAGATATTGCACTGGAAACTTTAAAAGTGTTGAAAAAATACGGTTATGACCAAAAATCAGACCTTGTTTATCTACAAACCTTTGACTTCAACGAGTTAAAACGTATCAAAACCGAATTGTTACCAAAACTTGGTATGGACGTAAAACTTGTACAATTAGTGGCTTACACTGACTGGCACGAAACGGAAGAAAAAGACAAATCAGGTAAATGGGTAAATTACAACTACGACTGGATGTTTAAACCAGGTGCGATGGCAGAAGTAGCGAAATACGCAGACGGTGTTGGACCAGGTTGGTATATGTTGATCGACAAAGAGAAATCAAAAGTAGGCAACATTGTTTACACTCCATTAGTTAAAGAGTTAGCCCAATATAAGATGGAACTTCACCCGTACACAGTACGCAAAGACGCACTACCTGAGTTCTTCACCAACATTGATGAAATGTATGATGCCCTACTCAACAAAGCTGGTGCAACAGGTGTATTTACTGACTTCCCTGATACTGGGGTGGAGTTTTTGAAAAAAAGGTAAATAAAAACGGGTTAGACTATAAATTTTTTAATAGACCTCACTATCTATGGATGTAGTAGTGAGGTTGATTAGATTATTTTACTCTCAACTTCGCCAACACGGCTTTTAGTTGTTTATCCAACGGTGCTGTCACGACCATTTCTTCGCCCGTTTTAGGGTGAACAAATCGAATAGAATGGGCGTGTAAAAATAAACGGTTTAAACCCGCTTGTTGCATTTTTTGGTCAAATTCACGGTCGCCGTATTTATCATCAAGGGCAATTGGGTGTCCTGCGTATTGAGTATGTACACGAATTTGGTGCGTTCTACCTGTCACAGGCGAAGCCTTGACTAAGGTCGCTATCGGATAACGTTCTTCAATTACAAATCGGGTCTCGGACGGTTTGCCTTCTTCATTTACTCGTACAATACGTTCACCACTGGCTAATTCGTTTTTCAATAGTGGTGCTTTAATCACTTTAACGTGCGATTGCCACTGCCCACGCACGAGCGCGAGATAATCTTTCTGTACCACTTTTTCACGCAACTGTTCGTGCAAACTACGCAATGCGGAACGTTTTTTCGCTACTAACAACAGCCCCGATGTATCTCGGTCGATACGGTGAACTAGCTCTAAAAAACGGGCTTGTGGGCGTAACGCTCGTAAGGCTTCAATCACACCGAAGCTCAAACCGCTACCACCGTGGACGGCAATGCCTGACGGTTTGTTAATCACTAACATCACTTCATCTTCATAAAGAATTTGATGTTCAAGCTCTGCAACTTTGTTGAGTTTGGTCGAAATCGGTGCTTCATTTTTTTCTGCCACACGCACAGGCGGAACTCGCACAATATCGTCCGCTTGCAACTTATATTCGGGTTTAATCCGCCCTTTGTTTACTCTCACTTCGCCTTTACGCACAATACGGTAAATCAGGCTTTTTGGCACGCCTTTGAGCTTGGCGAGTAAAAAGTTATCCAAACGTTGCCCAGCTTCATCATCACTGATCGTAAAAAATTGAACGCTGGCACTAATTACTTTTTCTGTTGTCATTTTGATATAAAGAAAGGAAAAATGAATTGGATTTTATCACAAATTCTGTCTCGTGTTAGAATAGGCTGAAATTGATATAGGAGAACATAATGAGTACCACAGAAAAAACAAAAGAAATCATACCTGAAATCACTTTACCCCCTGAAGCGAAAGAGATTATTACTGATGTAAAAAATCTTGAACTTCAACAACTCCTGGAAAATTGGATTATTCCCTATGGCACTAAATTGTTAATTGCAATTGCGATTTTTGTTATCGGGCGTTATTTGGCAAGGGCTATCAGTACCCTTATCGGCAAAGCGGTATTAGCATCAAGCAAAGATGAAATGCTACAAGGTTTTGTTCGATCTATCGCTTATTTTCTGTTTTTGCTGATTACAGTGATTGCCTCACTTTCACAATTAGGCATTAATACGAGTTCGTTAGTAGCATTGATAGGTGCGGCTGGTTTAGCCATTGGTTTAGCCTTGCAAAACTCATTACAAAACTTTGCTGCTGGGGTAATGCTATTAATCTTTAAACCATTTAACAAAGGCGATTTTATTGAAGCTGGTGGTAAATCAGGCAAAGTTGAGCAAATGGGGATTTTGATGTTAGAGCTAAGAACGGTCGATAATAAAACGGTGTTGATCCCAAACGGTAAAGTATTTGCCGACAGTATCACCAACTACTCCCGCAATGAAACTCGTCGCATCGACTTCATTTTCGATATTAGCTATGAGTCCGATATTGAGAAAGCTAAAGAGATTATTGCTCAAATTCTGTTTGAAGATGAAAATGTTTTACACTATCCAGAGCCTACCATTGCAGTCGGTAACTTAGCGGCAAGCAGTGTGCAGTTATTTGTGCGTCCGTGGGTACAGACGAATAACTATTCAACTACACAATTTGCGATTTTGGAAAAAGTAAAAATTGGCTTTGATAAGGCTGGGATTTCGATTCCGTATAATCAGTTAGATTTACATTTGCCTGAGCAGACCTCGGTAACCTTTACTAAATAGTGAATCCTAATAATTAGGGGAAAAAATATATTCTGTTTTCCATAAATAGAATATTATTTTGTGAGTTCCCCGCTATTTATAGTGGGGCTCATAGAATTTTTCAGGTTATTTAGGTATTATTTTTTCCGATTATAAATTTCCTTAGCCTTAGGCACTAAACGTGCTAAATTCGCTTGGCGATCTTCGTTTGACGGGTGAGTAGAAAAAATAGACAAACCTGAACTGCCGTTCGCTTGGCTCATTTTCACCCACACATTTGGTGCTGCTTCGGGGTTATAACCTGACTCTGCCATTAACATCAAACCGACTTCATCGGCTTCTGTTTCTTGACTACGAGAGAAGGGTTTATTGGCAACTAAATCCACCCCTGCACTGAGCAGACCCTCTGTATCTACCCCTGTTGTTGCGGTCACTGCAACATCAGCAAGTACACCAACAATACCTGTCACTGCGCTAACAGTACGATCTGATTTGCCATGTTCTTGCAAAGCGTGAGCCATTTCATGTCCCATCACAACCGCAATCTCGTCATCAGATAAATTCAACTTATCCACCAGCCCTGTGTAGAATGCCATTTTTCCACCAGGCATCGCCCAAGCATTCAATTCACTTAATTTCAGCACAATGATTTCCCATTGAAACGGCACACCTGTTTTATTTGCTCGTTCCGCATAAAGCTTCATCTTATTGAAAACCGAATGAATGCGATGAGCTGTCGTTGAGCTAGTATCTAACATACTTTTTGCTCTTGCTTCCTGCTTCACTTTAGCATAATTACTTTCTGCTTCTTGATTAATTTGGGCTGTGCTAACACAAGCGGTTAAAAGTAGTGAACAAATTGCTATAACGCTAAGATTCTTGAAAAATTTCATACTTAATTCCTATCATAAAAAATGCCAAAGCGTTTACTTTGGCATTATATTCGGTTAATAGTTTAATTATTTTTTCGCACGTTCGAAAGACTCTAAGATCTCTTGACGAGCTTCATTCACATCGCCCCAACCTTCAACTTTCACCCATTTGCCTGCTTCTAATGCTTTGTAGCTTTCGAAGAAGTGTTGGATTTGTGCTTTTAATAATGCTGGTAAGTCGCCTACATCTTTAATGTGATCGTACTCTTTGGTTAATTTGCTGTGTGGAACTGCAACTACTTTCGCATCGCCACCTGCTTCGTCAGTCATTTTTAACACGCCAACTGGACGGCAACGAATCACTGAACCTGGTTGAAGCGGGTATGGCGTTGGAACTAATACGTCCACAGGATCGCCATCAGAAGAAAGGGTATGGTTTACATAACCGTAGTTCGCAGGATAGAACATTGCTGTTGCCATAAAACGATCCACGAAAATTGCACCACTTTCTTTATCCACTTCATATTTGATTGGATCTGAATTTGCAGGAATTTCAATTACAACATAAATATCATCTGGTAACTCTTTACCAGCAGGTACATTTTCTAAGCCCATTTTGGTTTCCTTCTATTAAATAAGGGTGAAAAATTGGCAAGATTATAACGGATTCATTGCCAATCAGCAAAGCAAGCGGTGAGATTCTCACAAAAATTTGCAAAAAATAATAGGGTTCTGACCGCTTGTAGTAATCAAGTAATTACCCACCTTACCGCAAACAAATGTTCAACCTTACGCTGTTGTTCTAATTTATCTCGGATACGAGCAAATAACCTATCTCGCTCTTCCTCAATTTCCTCTTCCACATCAAAAATATTTGCCCTTAATTGTCGGCGTTTTTTCTCTAAATCTTTCAATTGTGTTTCAAAATTTGCAAGTTGTTCTAAATTTGCTGCTTGGTTTTTCTCACGTTTGACTTGTTTGATTTTTTCACTCACTTCCACAATGGCTTCCTGAGCAGCCTTGATTTTATCTTCTGCCCATTTATCCAAACGTTCGCTTTCTTGTTTTAATAACGCCATTTGTGTTTCAGCCTGTTTTGCACTTATGCCCTGAATAGCTTGATTGACATTGCTTTGTAAGTCATCGGGTAAAGCAACATTATCTGCGTTTACCTGAGCCGATACGCTAAACAATTTTCGGCAAAAATCCTCATCTAACCATTCACCTGTATCGGTTCTGGCGGTAAAAACAAGCTGTTCCTGTGTTTGGTTTTCTCCATAAAAACCGAGCTTATCCACCCATAGCCAACCTGATTGCCGTTGGTGTTCCGCTAACACAGATAATTTCGTTGGGTGCCGGCTATAATCAAACTGCACACAAGCCACATCGGTTTGAACTTGCTGACAATACTCTAAACACCATTCGCCTAAAGGATGGTTTAAGCGATAATCGTATCCTGTCTGCCCCTCTCGTTGTTGCAATTGATAGCGTCCCGTTTGAGCTGTTTCAATAGGCGATTGTTGCAAGTAAAAGGATTTTTGGGCTTCGTCAAATTTCGCATAATCTTGTAATGCAAATTGGCTTGCATACCAAAAATAGCGGCTGGTTTTATCCAATAATTGTTGGCTTTGGGAAAGCTGTAACTTCAAGCGTTCGTGCACATCTTCATCAAAATGGTCTAACAAAGCCGAACTTGCCGTCTGCATTGCCTCTTGGATTTGTGTTTCCATTTCTTTTTGTAAGTCATCAAAGGCTTGCTTGATTTCTTCCGCACTGCGGCAACTATCGTAAATATGAGCAATACGTTTTTCAAAATCCAAACCTGTTTCAATACGCCCTAGAATTTCATCAGATGCACCGAATACGCCATCAAATAACTTAAATTTTTCGCTTAACAGTTCTAAAACTCGTTGATCGGCTTCATTGCGTTGGCTCAAAAAGTTAATTACTACCACATCAAATTTTTGCCCATAACGATGGCAACGACCAATGCGTTGTTCCACTCGTTGCGGGTTCCAAGGCAAATCGTAATTGATAAGCAAGGAACAGAATTGCAAGTTTACCCCTTCGGCTGCTGCTTCAGTGGCAATCATAATCTGTGCATTGTTCTTAAAGTGATCAATCAACGCCGTACGCATATCCACTTGTGGAGAACCTGTTATTCGACCGGCATTATTTTCATCAGCAAGCCACTGTTCATAAACGCGTTTGGCATCAGTGTGATGATTAGCACCTGAAAAACTCACCACTTGATTGGCATAGCCATTGGCAATCAAAAAGTCATATAAATAGGCTTGCGTTCGCACACTTTCTGTAAAAATAATCGCTTTTTGAGCTGCACCAAGTTCCGCCATTTTGGCAAAACCGGTTTGTAGTGCGGTTAAAAGTGAACTTGCTTTACTATCGTGGCGTAATTGTTTGGTTTGTGCGATAAAACCTTCAATTTGAGCGATTTCATCATCTAGTGTTTGACGATCATCCGATGTTAATCCTTCATCATCATTTGACTCATCATCTTCCCACTCTTCATCCAACTCATCGGCTAAGTCTGCTTCACTTTCTCTCAAATCAAGTAATAAATATTCTTGTTTAGCCTGTTGTTCTTTGAGTGTATAAAGGCGTTTTAAGATAATGCTAAGCGTATCCGCCACGGCATAAGGGCTGGAAGCCAATAATTTACGCAAAATCAAGCCAATCAAATGACGTTGTCGCTTCGGTAACGCCAAGCTATGTTCTTTGCTGATAAAATCCGATACAGCTTGATATAACGCCTGTTCTTCATCGCTTGGATAGAAATTTTGGGTAAGCGTATGGCGTTTGGTATAGCGGATATATTCCAACACATCTTTGCGTAACGTTCGCTTTACCACAGTTTGCAGACGGCTTTTTAATTCCGCCATATTGTGCTCATTGACAAACTCACGGCGAAACACCTTTTCATCACCAAATAAATATTCGTCAAGCAAGGTAGATAAACCATAAAGTTCCATCAAACTGTTTTGCAATGGTGTTGCAGTGAGTAGTAACTTTTTACGCCCATCAAATGCCGAGCGTAATGTTTGCCCCATTTTATTACTGGTACGATGGGCATTACGCAGTTTATGCGCCTCATCCATCACGACGCAATCAAACAGTTCTCCGGCCAAAAAATTCGCGAGTTTGGTTGCATATTGGTAAGAAATAATTATGACTCTCTTGCCCATGTTGGCTTGCAAAAAACTTGGCAAGCTGCCTTGATATTCTTGTTTTAATAGCGATTTATCCAAAATCACACAAGGTAAACCAAACTTTTCAGCCAATTCATTTGCCCACTGTTTCCGCAACACCGCAGGGCAGATTACCAACAAACGGCGTTTTCGTTCCGCCCATAATTGGCAAAGCACCAAACCAGCTTCCACCGTTTTGCCCAAACCCACTTCATCGGCAAGTAATACGCCACGCTCAAGCGGATTTTTCAGTGCAAATAACGCTGCATCAATCTGATGGGGATTAAGATCTACTTTAGCATTAAATAAACCGTCTGAAATACGAGCCACTCCATTTTCGGAACGACACAAAATTTCATTGGCAAAATACTTCGCTTGATACGCTGTGATATTCATACAAATTTTCCAATTACCTACTGCATCAACAAATGAAACAATTCAACATTAATATAAAAATTTTCTTTTCCTATTTTGGTTTTCGCTAAAACACCTAAAGCAACCAATTCGTCAAGACGCTTAACGGCTGTATTACGATGGATTTGACAATCTTCCATTACAAAGTCAATTTTTGTATAGGGATATTTGAATAAATTATTTAATAATTCATGACTATACACTTTAGGTAAATTTTCACGAATCATCTGTTTTTGCTTCATCATTAGAGCTTTGATTTCATTAATCAATTTAACCGATTGAATAGCCGTTTCAGCAATACCATTAAGCATAAAAAATCAGCCAAGGTTCCCATTGTTGGGTTTCTCGTACTGCTTGTAACAATTGATAATATTCACTTTTATTACGATTGATGTATCGTGATAAATACAAAACAGGCGTATCTAACAATCCTTGCTGAATCAAATACAAAATATTGATAATTCTCCCTGTACGACCATTTCCATCGTAAAAAGGATGAATACTTTCAAATTGATGATGAATTAATGCCATTTTAACCAAAGGGTCATAATCCATTTGTTCAGAGTCGTTGATAAACCTTTCTAAACCAGCCATCAGATTTTCGATTTCATCATAGGTTTGAGGTGACATATACACCACTTCTTGCGTGGTTTGATTCACTAAACCAGTTCCTGCTTGTTTGCGGAAGCCTGCGTTATTACCTTCCAACTCACGCTGTATCTCTTTAATTAAATTTAGGGTTATCAAACCACTTTTTTGTACTTCATGAAATCCTAAACTCATTGCCTGAACATAATGATGAACTTCTTTAGCTGCCCCAGAAGCAAATTGCTGTGTGGCGTAATTACTCTGATATAAGTCATCTTGTGTGGTTACAATATTCTCAATTTCTGAACTTTCTTTTGCTTCTTGCAAAGGCAAAGTACCAAGCAAAATATTGGGATTTGGCATCGTATGCACGACACCTTTTAACTCCCCCAATGCACGATGTGCGTGGGTACAGGCTTTAAAAACAGATTTGCTTTCCAAATCTCCCAACGCGAATAAATCAGGAATGACGTAATTCATACTTCGTTCTCATCAACATAAAAATTAGGAATAATGTGCACATTCACACAACATACACAAGAAAATGGGATTTCTTGTGTATGTTATTCCGATATGCACACAAAATCCACTTTTCTTGTGTACGTTATTCCCACTTTACCATTTCAAGCATCTACACCACTATTGCAGCATCATCTTAAACATCTGTTTGAGATAAACCTGATTGCCATCCATAAACAAAATATGTTTCTCGGCGAAATCTTGTGTTGTTAAATGCCCCACATTGAGCAAATCTGCCTGTTTGGTAATAGACAAAATAAAGGCAGATAAAATCGGAGTCTCAATCTTCAATTCACTTGCCAACTTTTGCAACTCATCGTATAACCCAAATTTGGCATTGTCTAAATCCATATTGCGAATGCCTTTCGGATCAATCAAGCTAAGCCATTGTTTACCTGTTTGATTGTCCACAAGCCACAGCAAAAAGTCGGGATAGAAATTGCCCGCCAAAGCAAAACCCAAGCCTTTGGACTTATTGGCAGCATTGCGTAATAGATACAAATCTTTGCCTTGCGTCCACTCGCTCAACTTGCCACTTGCTTTGGCATTGACTAAATCACTGATTAAACGCAGTTCACTTTCATCGCCAATGGCAAGCGGTTGAATACTAAACGGCAAATCTTGGCGTTCTAAGCAAGCAAAAATGGGTGCATACAAATGCCCATCAAAACAGAGCATTTGCAACCCTTTGTCGCCACCATAAACAGGTTTTACCCCATTGCTAAACTCGCTAATGCCGTCTGCTAAGGCTTCTAATCGTTGTTTGATTTCATTACCTTCGTCATTATCAGGCAAACTAAATTGGTATTTATCCAACATAGAGCCATTGCTGTCATCCACCGTAACCACTTCATAAAACTGCCCTTCGTAGGCAGCTTTTAAGCGGTTATAAAAGGCTTTCACATATTCCAGCAATAAATCGATCAAAATCTCTTGCTGCAACGCCACTTGGGCAAAACTATCCATCTTTAACGCCGCTTTTGGCATATACAAACGATACCAATGGCTTTGCTCGGCAAATTGGCGTAACTTCGCTTTATCTAATCGCAAGTTATACCAAGATTGCTGATGTTTAAAACGTGCCACTTGCAGATAAATCTTATCCCAATCAAAAAAATCAAACAGTGCCGAATTTAACTTCACTTCATCACGCTGTTCGCCTTGCACTTGAGTGATTGCCGTGCCTTTGGTGGCAAAACTTTGCACTTTTGGATAGCGATCTAGGCTAATTTCAATCCCTTTAATTTTGTTCTGCCATTTTTCAGGAATTTCAAACAGATAAATCTGCTTTTCTACTCGCTTAAACGACTGCTTACGATTGCCTTTGACTTCTTCTTTGAGTTTTAAGGTTTTCAGTTTGATGGCAGGCAAGCGTTTTTGTACAGGGAAATCCAACGTCAGCATTTCATCGCCGGTTTGGATATCTTCATCGTCCAAATAGCCACGGAACACTTCCATATAATCGGCATTGATACCAAAAATATTGAGCGTTTCCAGTTTTTCTAAAAAGACACCTTTCGGGCGAACGCTTGGCAATGAACGTTTGAGCGACCATTCACGCCCTTTTAATCGCACGCCACGCCCAAATAACTGAATAATCTGGCTACCTTCGCCTTTGCCCATATTGAGCAAGCCCATCGTAGAAACACGCCAGCTTGACCAACCTTCGGTAAACTTACGCGAACCGATTAAGATATTTACGGGAGATGTTTTATGATTAATTTCAGCAAATAAACCGCCATTAAACTCATCGCTCACCGCCTCAAACTCATCGGCAAAATTTTCTTGTGCGGTTTTCAGTAAACCAGAAGCATCGCCGATATTGATAACACCAAATTTCTCGCCTTGTTCGCCAAGGGATAATGCCAGTTCGCCATCGCTTTTTTTCAAATGGGTTAAACGCAGACGGCTTGAATGTGTCGCCCCAAAAATCTTACGCAACATATCTTGATACAAAGCATCCACGTCATCGACAAAAGAGAGTAATGGCACAAAACGCCCTTTGAAAAGGTGTTCATTATTCTTACCCAATATTTGAGGATTATCTAGTATGAGTTCTTTCAACCACTTTTTTACCTGTTGAGATTGATTCACAAAGAAAGCCAGCTGTCGAATAACAGTTAAAATATCAGATTTTTCTACTTTTTGTTCTTCTGTTTCTTTATTACTTTCTTTAACACGATGCCCCACAAACACCATCAATGGCTTTTCAATATTCCATTCCGCCAATGTCGATTTGTGTTGTTCAAACAAATAAAGTTGTTGATAAAACGACAACAAACCTGCCACAAAATAAACAGGCAAATGCTCATCAAAACCTTGTTTTTCAATATTTAAAATCAGGCTCTCTTTACCATAGCCATCGTGATAAAAATGCTTATAGGAATAATCAAACAACACCGATTTAGCATAAGTTTCAAGCACTGCAGTGGTGCGAACCTTTGCCATTTCCAGCTCATCAAGGGTTAATTTGGCTAAGTCGTCTTCTGATAAACCTTTTAACGAACCTTTATTAAACAATAACTTGGCTTTTGCTTTTTGCTTGTCTTCCACTTGTTTAGCAATGGTTTTGCGGCCTGCCACCGCTTGCCCAAGCGTTGCCGAATATTCAAAGGCAAATCCGCCTTTGACTAAGGCTTCACGGCGTAACAGCCACTGTTCGCCCGATATGCCACGATGCCCTTCGTCCACCAACACCAAATTATTGCCTTCAAAGGCTTCTACCGACACGGTTTTATCGCCCGATTTGTCGGCAAGTTTATTGACATCAATGATTTCAACGCCCAAGCCAATACCCACCTCATCTTGGCTAAAATTAAATGCCGTCTGCGAGATAACATTTTTATCAAAAAAACTGGCTTGAAAGCCTGACAATTCAAGCTCTTCTTTATGCTGACGGCTTAAACCTTCGTTTGGGGTAAGCACAATCACTTTATCAGGGCGTACAAGCGGTTGGTTTTTGCCGAAATAATGCAAATACTGCAAAATATTGACGTGCATTAACAAGGTTTTGCCCGAACCTGTGGCGTTCCAAAAGGCGATTTTATTTAAATCATTTAAGCGATACTCTTCAAAATCTTGTGCTTCTTTGCCCATCTCTTTGGCGTATTGCACCAACTGCTGATTAAGTGCGGTCTGCAACTCGGCTTTTTTATTAAAATACCAATCCAAATAAATTTCGGTAAACAATAGCGATAGATACTGGAAGTATTTTGGTCGCAAAATATGACCGCTTGTGCGATTACGCTTTTCCGTGATTTTTTGCCAATAATGCACCAACCGCAAATCATAAGCAGCAAGCTCCGCAAGGCTTAGCGGATTGTCGTGTTCAAAAAATAGCTCATTGCTTAGGCGGTGATAAAAATGGCTCTGTCCATCGCTGGCGATATAGTCGTCATTTTCTACGCTTTCCAACAGGCTTTTAAACTCATTTAACGATGTTTTGTGAAATAACGAAAACAGCCAACGATTTAAAATTAAATGCTCATCAAAATGGAATTTGGTATTTTGGGGTGCTTTTGCCATTATGCGTCCCCCTCAAACATTAAGGATAAGAACGCATCTTCAATGCTGACAATCTTCAAACTACCACTTTGCTCACCGTCCCACACTGTTTCAAGGGTATGGTCGCCATTGATATAGACTTGTGCATAGTCGGTATTTTTAGGATTAAAATTCATCTTACCAAATAGCGTCGTTTTGTTACCTTGAAAATTGTGGCTGAATTCTTTTTCTGCATACAAATTTTCATAATGCCATTGTTCACAATCACGCCAAACAATTAATGTTTTGTCATCCCCGCTTTGATTAGGTAATTGACAATCTATCGCTACATAGCCTCTTTTAACTCGCTGATCATCAATACTGACTAACCGTGCTCCAATCAGATAATTAAAGGTTTCCACCAAATCCACTTTTTGCCATTCATAAGCACCGGCACTGGTGGTGCTAATGTTTAAGCCATAATCAAACGGTTTCTCAAAGTGCGATACATTGAGCAAACTTCCACGGCTGTCGATATTCAGCATATAGTTCAGCAGATAATCTTGTTGTACATTTTCAGGCAAATGGTCAAATAAACCACTGCGGCGAAGTTCAAGATTATTCAGCGTATCTTCATAGCTTTCCAGTTTCAGTACTTTAACAATTTGCGGTACACCTTGTAGATTTTCCGCACCACCTTCCGCAACGGGCTTACCCTCTTTCCACGCTTTGCTATAAATCACTTTTTGCACACGCGGTTTTAACACCGTATCAAAATATTCACCTTGTTCCACAAGAATATATTGACGGTTGCCGTTATCTTCACGGTTTAGGTTAATAACGGCGTGGGCGGTGGTGCCTGAACCTGCGAAGTAGTCGAGAATGATTTGATTTTTGTCATCAATTAAAGTTACTAATGTTTTAATAAAAGTAATATTTTTTGGAGCATTAAAAACATCATCCTTATTAAATAAATTTTTCAACAATGTCCCAGCAGAAGTGGTCTTAAAATCTAATTCGATTGTAGATTTAATATTTTGAGTGACTCCAACATATTTTTTATTAGATAAGATGCTTTTCAATCTGATAGTCGTACTAAAATTTTTTTCATATATTTTATTATCCTTGAATTCTAAAGCTTTATTTTCAAATAACTTTAAGAATTTTCTATCTGTATAAGTGTTTTCTACAAATGAATTTCCGATATAAGAAATATATCTTACATAACCTTGAGAAACTAAATTTTCATCTATTTCATTTAATTGAGTTTCTTTTTTTGTGACTAAATGTTTTAATGCATCATGATAATAAATAGTATAGTGTTTATCTGAATTGAAGTTTTGGACTAAATTATTAAACTTATTTTCACCGACCAATACTCGCTTGCCGCTGTTATGAACATAATTACCGTATTCATCCTGTGTTAAGTCTTTAATATCTTTTGGTATATTTTCAATAAAATAACTTTTTGTATTATCAAAAGCATAAATTAGACAATAATCATTACATACAGAAATAAATTTAGAGTTTTTTCTACCTTTTGGATTATTTTCAACTGTCAATAGGGAAATGAAGTTTTCTTTTCCGAAAATTTCATTAGAAAGTAATTTTAAATTTGCTTGTTCATTATCATCAATACTTTGAAAAAGTACGCCTGCTTGATTTAATAGTGGTTTAGCAAGTAACAAACGACTATGAATAAGGCTTGCCCATGTAGAGCTAGGATATCCATCTTTGTAAATAAATTTACCTTTTGCACGGTCATCTTCGGTGTTATACGGCGGATCAATATAAATACATTTCACCTGTTCGCGATAACGGGCTTGTAATAAATTTAAGGCTTGGAAATTATCCGAATGAATAAGTGTGCCGTTGATATGGCTGTCAAAGTCGCCCAGTGAGCGTGAAAGTGTGGAAATTAGTGCAGATTGGAATGTGGCAGAAAAGAGTGATGTATCCACAACAAGATGTTGTAAATCATCGTAACCATTTGAATTTAAAGGCGTTTTACCCCCCCCCGCATTGTTTGCTTTTTGAACATTTAAAAATGCTTGAGCATCCGCAGACGGCAGGTTAAATAAGCTTTGCCATTGAGCAAGTTGTTTGCTGTTATTTGCAATTTCTTCAATAAATTTGCCCGCTTGTTCGAGCTGCAAAATATGGCTAAGAGTAATTAAATAGTGATGCCCCGCCACAAATTTCTTTTTCAGCCACAATTTTTTCTGGAAATTTTCCAACTGTGCCAAAAAGGCAATAAGCTCTAAAGCAATGCTGCGTAAGGTTTGGATTAGGCGTAAATTGGCTTCAAGCGGTGCGAAATGGCTAATATTTTGCACATCGTCCAAATTCATCACTTCGTTTTTGATATAAAAATCCAATTCACGGCGTAAAAAACCGCCTAAATCTTTATGGATAAAATAGTCGGCACTGTTTTTCTGGGTGTAGTCGCTTAAATGTTTTTCCAATAAAGTGCGGTTAGGATTTTTCTCGGTTGGGCAACGCTCGGCTAAGGCAATCCACTTGGTTTGTAGCAAATCGTGAGCTTGCAACGTGGCTAAATCTTGTTCCAAAATTTTCTCTTGTTTTGCCGATTTTTCAAACGGTTTGTAATCAAACAAAATGGTTAAAGTTTTGCCGTCTTCGCTTTGTGTGATTGGGTTGATGTCAATCATTTCCAACTCGCCATCTTCATTTTCACGTTCAATGGTTTGTGCGGTAGCAAGGGTAAACAAACGCTTCGTATCGTTATCTTTGCGGTTGTCTTTGGCAATATCGGCACTGTTTAAACGGAAAAAGACGGTACGACCATCATCAAGGCTAAAACGATAATTGCTGAAATTCTCGCCCGATTTGGTGTAGTACTGATCTTTATTCGCCCAATGTAGCAACACTTCTTCGCCTGAATAAGGCACGGCATAAGTATCGCCTTTATAACGGCGTTGGCTGATAAAATCGCCTTCTTCGTAATAGCGACTGAAAAAGGTTAAAAGATGGCGATAAACCGCCGTCTCGTGATCAGCACTGCCTTTTTTGGCTTGTTCAATTTTGCTTTGCAGTTCTTGGACTTTGGGTGATTGGTTTGGGTCAATGCCTAGCTCTTGAGCTTGTTTTTTGGCTTGCTCCAGTTCCGCCTGCCAGCCTGCGATTTGCTCACTTTGGTTATCACCCAACGCCTGCTTCACTTTTTGTGGCAAGGTTTGCGAAAGATACTTTTCAATCTCTTGGCTACGCGTGTTTAAAATCCGATAAATCCCAAAATCCAAATCTGCACGGTTGATTTGGAAGATTTCTTTGAGTTTATGAGTGAGTTCGATAAGTTGGGACATAAGAATTCCTTCAATTTTAGGTAAATTTGGGGAATTATAGCAAAGATAACTTGAGTGTTAAGGCTCTTACTCCGCAAAAATTTGCAAAAAATAATAGGGTTCTGACCGCTTGTGATTTTATTTAGTGCAATGATAAATTCTAATAATGTCAATTTACGCAATAACAAAAACAGCTATAATCAAACTCGCAAAAACAACTACAGTATGTAAACACAACATCAAACATTCAACATTAACAACACAGGATTTTTATTATGGCTAACTATTTCAACACATTAAACTTACGTGAAAAACTTGACCAATTAGGTCGTTGTCGTTTTATGGATCGTAGCGAATTTGCTGACGGTTGCAACTTCTTAAAAGGCAAAAAAATCGTGATCGTAGGTTGTGGTGCGCAAGGTTTAAACCAAGGTTTAAATATGCGTGATTCTGGTTTAGATATTGCTTATGCATTGCGTGCAGAAGCGATTGCAGAAAAACGTGCTTCATTTACTCGTGCAAGCGAAAATGGTTTTAAAGTTGGCACATACCAAGAGTTAATCCCAACTGCAGATTTAGTGATTAACTTAACCCCGGATAAACAACATTCAAAAGTGGTTGCAGATGTGATGCCATTAATGAAACAAGGCGCAGCATTCGGTTATTCACACGGTTTCAACATTGTTGAAGAAGGTGAGCAAATTCGTAAAGACATCACCGTTGTGATGACGGCACCAAAATGCCCAGGTACAGAAGTGCGTGAAGAATATAAACGTGGTTTCGGTGTGCCTACATTAATCGCAGTTCACCCTGAAAATGACCCGAAAGGCGAAGGTATGGCGATTGCAAAAGCGTGGGCAAGTGCGACAGGTGGCGACCGTGCGGGCGTGTTAGAATCTTCATTCGTGGCAGAAGTGAAATCTGACTTAATGGGTGAGCAAACCATCCTTTGCGGTATGTTACAAGCAGGTTCTATCGTGTGCTACGACAAATTAGTGGCAGACGGTAAAGATCTGGCATATGCAAGCAAATTAATTCAATACGGTTGGGAAACCATTACTGAAGCGTTAAAACAAGGCGGTATCACATTAATGATGGATCGTCTTTCTAACTCAGCAAAAATCCGTGCCTTTGAATTAGCGGAAGAAATTAAAGTCCAATTAAACGATCTTTACTTAAAACATATGGACGACATCATCAGCGGTGAGTTCTCATCAACAATGATGGCTGACTGGGCAAATGGTGATGCAAACTTATTAAAATGGCGTGAAGAAACAGGCAAAACTGCTTTCGAAAATTCACCAAAAGCAGAGGGTATCAAAATTTCTGAACAAGAATACTTCGATAACGGCGTAGTGATGGTTGCAATGGTGAAAGCCGGTGTTGAAATGGCATTCGATGCAATGGTTGCAAGCGGTATCTATGAAGAGTCTGCATACTATGAGTCACTACACGAGCTTCCGTTAATCGCAAACACTATCGCGCGTAAACGTTTATACGAAATGAACGTGGTTATTTCAGACACTGCGGAATACGGTAACTACTTATTCTCACACGTTGCAACGCCAATTCTTGCAGAGAAATTAATCCCAATGTTACAAAAAGGCGATTTAGGCGAACCAACACCAACCGTTGAAATCGACAATGTGTACTTGCGTGATATTAACGATGCCATCCGCAACCACCCGGTTGAGTTAATCGGCCAAGAATTGCGTGGTTATATGACAGATATGAAACGCATTGCTGTTGGTGACTAATTTTTAGTGATAAAAAAGCCTGCTATGGAAATAGTGGGCTTTTTGTGTTTGGTTTAATTAATATGAGGCTTTGGTATTCTACAACTAGCCCTTACGTTCGCAAAGCAAGAGCAGTAGCGCATTATCATAACTTGCAAGATTAAATTGAATTAGGGGCTGACGTAGATGATCTGCACCCCAAAAGTTGGGCTAAACAACCAACTAATTAAGGTGCAGGTTTTTATGACTAAATACACCCAATCTTTCAAACAAAAAGTCATCGAATTTTATTAAAACAAAGCGACATAACTACAACAAAAAAAGCAAGATAAATAACAATTTCGCTTTTTTCACATACAGCAATAAAATTTCATTTTTTAGAGAAAAGGGCTTTAACTATTCCACTAGCTAAAGCCCTTTTAGTCTTTTTTACGTCTTTAGTGACGTTTTCAATCAATCAGAAAACCGTTTTTTGACGGTGCAAGCAAACAATCTGATTGAAAGGTAAAACCTATTTACTTAATACAACCTTGAATTAAATAACCTGCTGATTTTCCAACAAGGAAAGGGGCGTTAATATCCGTGCAACGAATAATTTCCACTTTACCGCCTTTCTCTTGGTAAGTATCAACAAATAAGCCATCTTTACGTCTTACCGTGTAACCGTAAGACGGTTCAAAAATATTGCCTTTTTTACCTTTATCTTTACCGTTTGCAACATAAGCCAAAACAATGCTATTTGACCAGATTTTTTCTAAATTGCCGTCTTTTTCTTGCGAAGCAGCACCGATTTTTACCGTTTCAACGCCAATCAATTCAGCAAAAATTTCAGGGGTTAAAATGCCTGTGCGAGTGTATTTGATACGTTCTAAAAGGTTTGTATTTTCTTTTAAAATTTTCCAAACATCTGAAGCAATTACACAAACATTAGGCAAACGCCCAATAGTAGCAGAAACAGCTTCTAAACCATCATTGATGAATTTTAAAGGGCCAGATTTTGCATTTGTGAAACGTTGTGTTTCAGTCAGTGTAACAACATTTTCAGCTGAATAATTAGCTGCATTTTGTGCAATTTCAGCAACAGCCACTTCACGCCCTAACGCAATGACATCTTGAACAACAGAAAGAGCGTATTTTTTCAAAGGATAGCTGGCATCATTATCTTCACGATAATCAATAGGGTATTCAATATCGTGTTCTTTTAATTCTACGCTTAAACTTGTTACATCTTCAGGCGTTAAGCGGTTAGAGTCGCCGTGTAATTCTCGAACGGTTGAACGAGTGCGAAAAGCTAAACGCCCAAACTGTGGGATTTTGCCCGCTTCTTTTGTAAGGTTATCAAATTTAGGAATATACAAATTTAAACCTCCATTAAATTTCCCAAATAATTCTAAAAAATGAAACCTAAACTTTGCTTTATCACCTTGTGCCTTTTCGTAAGCTTGTTCAATACAACTGTCTAAAGTTTCGATTAAATTATTGTAAGCAACTTCAGCATTGTTCATATATCGCTCTGTTTTAATCATTCAACCAATACCGCAAACTTTAAACTGATTTATAAAACTGCTCTTTTAAACTACTTTAATAAAACACTTATACTGCAATACATAACTAATGCCAAATACAACAAGCAAGAATCAAATTTAAGGCGTTTACGAGCGTTTATAAACACACTAAAAGACAAAAGAGCTACACTTGTTCGGCTTAAACAGAAAAAGGGCTTAAAAGGGCGTTTTTGTGGGGATTGGTAAAATTTAGGGGAAATTTGACCGCTTGCAAGAAAAGATTTGAATGGTTCAACTTAATGAAAGAAATTCTATTTTATAAAAATCAAATAGTTATGAGTAAACAACAATGATTTTAAAGTTGAACATTCAATTTTTTAATTAAACACTTGCTATTTATCTTAAAACGCGTATGACTGTTCTCAAGGTGTCGTAACCTTACACAAAGCGGATAACCGCACCCGATAGATCAAGCGGTTTTTTGTACCTAAAATTTGCAATTTTGGGGCAAAAGGCACAATTTATTTAAACTCAATACCGAGGGGGCGAGGAATACAACACCCGAAAGGGAAATAACTCCAGCCGTCTTTGTGTGGCTTACGAACCCCCCTTGGCACCCTATTTTATAGGGTAAAATTTCGTAAATACACAAAGGAGTTCATTATGAACGCTCAACAATTTTCATTCAAACTTTATTCACGTCTTATCAATAACCGTTCACAGCTTTTGATTTCTCTGCAAGATTTATATATTGCGATTGATAAGGCATTCCAGTATCTGGCACATTAAAACTGATGTTACCTAAATTAGGCTTTATTCTTAATCAAGACTACATTGAGGTTGAAAGCTGGCGATCTGATCAATTGGCAATTACTTTTTTAATTACACCCGAAACAGCTTTAATTTACTTAAACACTTTTGAAACAACGGATAAAGTAAAAAATGCATTAAAGCGATCGCTCAATTACTTTCAAGTAAATCTCCTGAACTTGAACAAAGTATAATAAATCAAGAAATCACAAAACAGCACTACATTACGCAAACACAAGCATTTTTTGAACAATATTTTTCTTATAAAGGCGTTCATTTTTTATTAAGTAAAGATGATTTAATAGTACTTGAGCGAATGAAAGGAGCTTGCACCGCTTTTGAGCAAATGCTACTTGAAGTGAATAATAACCGTTCATTAAGCTATGAAGCCTTAGCCGATTTATTTTCTTGTTGTACCGCTCCTCTATTTGACGTGCTGAAACGTATAAAAGACGTAGGCGATGAAACCAATACAATTAAAGCCTTAGGGGCTGTTGATCTTTTGAGTTTAAATCTTAACCAAACAACAATTTCCCCCAGCGAATACAACAAATCATTGCTAGCGATGCCGCATAATTTCTTGCTAACTTATCGTACCGAGTCGCAATGGCTCGGTATTGTTTTAAAAAAGCAAACGCATTTTCAACTAAATGGCGATAACGATATAAACACCAGTCTATATCATCATTACCCACCTTTGAATTTCGTCTACGAGGTATAACTGGAACTGCTTTTGTTGTCGTCAAAATAAGTGCTCGTAAGGCTTCACAATCATAACCTCTGTCTGCAACAATGGTCTCACTGTCAGGTAACAATTCCACAAGCTCAGGCGCAGCTTTACTGTCGTGAACTTCACCCCCGTCAGAACAAAATCAATAGGATTTCCACAACTATCTACCGCTAAATGAATTTTTGTGCTATTACCGCCACACTTTTGCCAATCGCTTGCGGATTTTGACCGCTTAGTTTGTACGGAATGGTTAGGTTTTGGCGAACTAAATTATACCAAATTTCTATGTCGTTTGTTTTTTTGTACTTAAAAGATCAACACGCTCTAGACATTTTGAATAAATTAAGAGCATACAAGAAAATTTTTTAAAAAAGTGCTAGACAAGCGAGAGTGAAATCACTAATATACGCCTCCGTTGCGACGCAGTACTGAAAACAACGCGTTCGTAGCTCAGTTGGATAGAGCGTTGGCCTCCGGAGCCAAAGGTCGCAGGTTCAAATCCTGTCGAGCGCGCCAGAGGTAATGCAATATCGACTAGAAATGGTGGCTATAGCTCAGTTGGTAGAGCCCTGGATTGTGATTCCAGTTGTCGTGGGTTCGAGTCCCATTAGCCACCCCATTAAATATATGCAGTGGCATATCAGACGGCGAGTAGCGCAGCTTGGTAGCGCAACTGGTTTGGGACCAGTGGGTCGTAGGTTCAAATCCTATCTCGCCGACCACTTTATTTTGCTCTTTAACAACTTATCAGACAATCTGTGTGGGCACTTGTTGATTGACTTTGTTTAAATATATTTTTTTAATTTTGAAGTCTTAATAGGTGCTTAAACTAGAAATTCATTTTTACTTAAAAGTAATATGTAAACTTTAGCTAAGCAGTTTATTGAGCGATTAAACTTTTTAAATTGAAGAGTTTGATCATGGCTCAGATTGAACGCTGGCGGCAGGCTTAACACATGCAAGTCGAACGGTAGCAGGGAGGAAGCTTGCTTTCTTTGCTGACGAGTGGCGGACGGGTGAGTAATGCTTGGGGATCTGGCTTATGGAGGGGGATAACGACGGGAAACTGTCGCTAATACCGCGTAATGTCTAAGGACTAGAGGGTGGGACTTTCGGGCCACCTGCCATAAGATGAGCCCAAGTGGGATTAGGTAGTTGGTGGGGTAAAGGCCTACCAAGCCGACGATCTCTAGCTGGTCTGAGAGGATGACCAGCCACACTGGAACTGAGACACGGTCCAGACTCCTACGGGAGGCAGCAGTGGGGAATATTGCACAATGGGGGGAACCCTGATGCAGCCATGCCGCGTGAATGAAGAAGGCCTTCGGGTTGTAAAGTTCTTTCGGTGATGAGGAAGGGTGATGTTTTAATAGAGCATTACATTGACGTTAGTCACAGAAGAAGCACCGGCTAACTCCGTGCCAGCAGCCGCGGTAATACGGAGGGTGCGAGCGTTAATCGGAATGACTGGGCGTAAAGGGCACGCAGGCGGTGACTTAAGTGAGATGTGAAAGCCCCGAGCTTAACTTGGGAATTGCATTTCATACTGGGTGGCTAGAGTATTTTAGGGAGGGGTAGAATTCCACGTGTAGCGGTGAAATGCGTAGAGATGTGGAGGAATACCGAAGGCGAAGGCAGCCCCTTGGGAAAATACTGACGCTCATGTGCGAAAGCGTGGGGAGCAAACAGGATTAGATACCCTGGTAGTCCACGCTGTAAACGCTGTCGATTTGGGGATTGGGCTTTATGTTTGGTGCCCGTAGCTAACGTGATAAATCGACCGCCTGGGGAGTACGGCCGCAAGGTTAAAACTCAAATGAATTGACGGGGGCCCGCACAAGCGGTGGAGCATGTGGTTTAATTCGATGCAACGCGAAGAACCTTACCTACTCTTGACATCCTAAGAAGCTTTCAGAGATGAGAGTGTGCCTTCGGGAACTTAGAGACAGGTGCTGCATGGCTGTCGTCAGCTCGTGTTGTGAAATGTTGGGTTAAGTCCCGCAACGAGCGCAACCCTTATCCTTTGTTGCCAGCGATTCGGTCGGGAACTCAAAGGAGACTGCCAGTGATAAACTGGAGGAAGGTGGGGATGACGTCAAGTCATCATGGCCCTTACGAGTAGGGCTACACACGTGCTACAATGGTGCATACAGAGGGTGACGAAGCCGCGAGGTGGAGTGAATCTCAGAAAGTGCATCTAAGTCCGGATTGGAGTCTGCAACTCGACTCCATGAAGTCGGAATCGCTAGTAATCGCGAATCAGAATGTCGCGGTGAATACGTTCCCGGGCCTTGTACACACCGCCCGTCACACCATGGGAGTGGGTTGTACCAGAAGTAGATAGCTTAACTGAAAGGGGGGGCGTTTACCACGGTATGATTCATGACTGGGGTGAAGTCGTAACAAGGTAACCGTAGGGGAACCTGCGGTTGGATCACCTCCTTACCTGAATGAAGAGATTTGCAAGTGTTCACACAGATTGTTTGGTAATTGTAGACAAGAAAGAGAACGAAGACATCCTTTTGGGTCTGTAGCTCAGGTGGTTAGAGCGCACCCCTGATAAGGGTGAGGTCGGTGGTTCAAGTCCACTCAGACCCACCACTCTAAACGGTGAAGAGAAATCTATACTGAATAGTGAGTGAAACGAAGAAAGCGATGTGATGACATTTTGGGGATATAGCTCAGCTGGGAGAGCGCCTGCCTTGCACGCAGGAGGTCAGCGGTTCGATCCCGCTTATCTCCACCAATCATCATATTTAAGTGAACAAGCAAAATAGAAACTGAATGCGAAATAAAAGCAAGAAGTGACCGCTTGTTAATTTAAGTATGATGATTTAGCCGAAAGGTGATTATCGAATGTTCTTTAAAAATTTGGAAACAAGCTGAAAACTGAGAGATTTTCTGTAGGGGCAAATCACATTTGCCCTGAAACAAGAAAGTCTGAGTAGTAAGAAAAATCTTGACTGAACAAAAGCAGTCAAGTGTTTAGTAGTTAATATCAACTTCAAGTGAAAATGTTTGAGGTTGTATGGTTAAGTGACTAAGCGTACACGGTGGATGCCTAGGCAATCAGAGGCGAAGAAGGACGTGCTAATCTGCGAAAAGCTTGGATGAGTTGATAAGAAGCGTTTAATCCAAGATATCCGAATGGGGAAACCCAGTAGATGAAGAATCTACTATCAATAGATGAATACATAGTCTGTTGAGGCAAACCGGGAGAACTGAAACATCTAAGTACCCCGAGGAAAAGAAATCAACCGAGATTTTGTCAGTAGCGGCGAGCGAAAGCGAAAGAGCCAGCAAGTGATAGCAGCAAAGACAGAAGAATTGGCTGGGAAGCCAAGCGACACAGGGTGATAGCCCCGTATTTTAAGTTTATGTTGTGGTACTAAACTTGCAACAAGTAGGGCGGGACACGAGAAATCCTGTTTGAAGATGGGGGGACCATCCTCCAAGGCTAAATACTCCTGATTGACCGATAGTGAACCAGTACTGTGAAGGAAAGGCGAAAAGAACCCCAGTGAGGGGAGTGAAATAGAACCTGAAACCGTGTACGTACAAGCAGTGGGAGCCCTTTTGGGTGACTGCGTACCTTTTGTATAATGGGTCAGCGACTTATATTTTGTAGCGAGGTTAACTGAATAAGGGAGCCGAAGGGAAACCGAGTCTTAACTGGGCGGTGAGTTGCAAGGTATAGACCCGAAACCCGGTGATCTAGCCATGGGCAGGTTGAAGGTTGGGTAACACTAACTGGAGGACCGAACCGACTAATGTTGAAAAATTAGCGGATGACTTGTGGCTGGGGGTGAAAGGCCAATCAAACCGGGAGATAGCTGGTTCTCCCCGAAATCTATTTAGGTAGAGCCTTATGTGAATACCTTCGGGGGTAGAGCACTGTTTCGGCTAGGGGTTCATCCCGGATTACCAACCCGATGCAAACTGCGAATACCGAAGAGTAATGCATAGGAGACACACAGTGGGTGCTAACGTCCATCGTGGAGAGGGAAACAACCCAGACCGCCAGCTAAGGTCCCAAAGTCTATATTAAGTGGGAAACGAAGTGGGAAGGCTTAGACAGCTAGGATGTTGGCTTAGAAGCAGCCACCATTTAAAGAAAGCGTAATAGCTCACTAGTCGAGTCGGCCTGCGCGGAAGATGTAACGGGGCTAAAATATAGCACCGAAGCTGCGGCATCAGGCGTATCACAAATACGCCTTCGATTAACAACATCGAATGAAGTGAAACGGAATAAGATGTTGGTCAAGCACCCAACACGTTGAGTTGGCATAAAGTGCGGATAGAAATCAGAGGAATATTTGTGATACGCCTGTTGGGTAGGGGAGCGTTGTGTAAGTCGATGAAGGTGTATTGAGAAGTATGCTGGAGATATCACAAGTGCGAATGCTGACATAAGTAACGATAAAACGAGTGAAAAACTCGTTCGCCGGAAGACCAAGGGTTCCTGTCCAACGTTAATCGGGGCAGGGTGAGTCGGCCCCTAAGGCGAGGCTGAAAAGCGTAGTCGATGGGAAACGGGTTAATATTCCCGTACTTGGTAAAGCTGCGATGTGGGGACGGAGAAGGTTAGGTTAGCAGACTGTTGGATGTCTGTTTAAGTTGGTAGGTGGGAAGTTTAGGCAAATCCGGACTTCCATAACACTGAGAGATGATGACGAGTTTCTACGGAAATGAAGTAACTGATACCACGCTTCCAGGAAAAGCCACTAAGCGAAAGGCTTTACTAAACCGTACTGAAAACCGACACAGGTGGTCAGGTAGAGAATACTCAGGCGCTTGAGAGAACTCGGGTGAAGGAACTAGGCAAAATAGCACCGTAACTTCGGGAGAAGGTGCGCTGGCGTAGGTTGTAAGAGTATACCTCCGAAGGCTGAACCAGTCGAAGATACCAGCTGGCTGCAACTGTTTATTAAAAACACAGCACTCTGCAAACACGAAAGTGGACGTATAGGGTGTGATGCCTGCCCGGTGCTGGAAGGTTAATTGATGGTGTTATCGAAAGAGAAGCTCCTGATCGAAGCCCCAGTAAACGGCGGCCGTAACTATAACGGTCCTAAGGTAGCGAAATTCCTTGTCGGGTAAGTTCCGACCTGCACGAATGGCATAATGATGGCCAGGCTGTCTCCACCCGAGACTCAGTGAAATTGAAATCGCCGTGAAGATGCGGTGTACCCGCGGCTAGACGGAAAGACCCCGTGAACCTTTACTATAGCTTGACACTGAACATTGAATTTTGATGTGTAGGATAGGTGGGAGACTTAGAAGCAGGCACGCCAGTGCTTGTGGAGTCGTCCTTGAAATACCACCCTTTAACGTTTGATGTTCTAACGAAGATTACGAAACGTGGTCTCGGACAGTGTCTGGTGGGTAGTTTGACTGGGGCGGTCTCCTCCCAAAGCGTAACGGAGGAGCACGAAGGTTTGCTAATCACGGTCGGACATCGTGAGGTTAGTGCAATGGTATAAGCAAGCTTAACTGCGAGACAGACAAGTCGAGCAGGTGCGAAAGCAGGTCATAGTGATCCGGTGGTTCTGAATGGAAGGGCCATCGCTCAACGGATAAAAGGTACTCCGGGGATAACAGGCTGATACCGCCCAAGAGTTCATATCGACGGCGGTGTTTGGCACCTCGATGTCGGCTCATCACATCCTGGGGCTGAAGTAGGTCCCAAGGGTATGGCTGTTCGCCATTTAAAGTGGTACGCGAGCTGGGTTTAGAACGTCGTGAGACAGTTCGGTCCCTATCTGCCGTGGGCGTTGGAGAATTGAGAGGGGCTGCTCCTAGTACGAGAGGACCGGAGTGGACGCATCACTGGTGTACCAGTTGTCTCGCCAGAGGCATTGCTGGGTAGCTAAATGCGGAAGAGATAAGTGCTGAAAGCATCTAAGCACGAAACTCGCCTTAAGATGAGTTCTCCCTAGCTATAAGCTAGTAAGGGTTGTTGAAGACTACGACGTAGATAGGTCTGGTGTGTAAGCGGTGTGAGCCGTTGAGCTAACAGATACTAATTGCCCGAGAGGCTTAACTATACAACCTCAAGCGTTTTTGAAGTAGACGTGAGAGAGCTGAATAAAAGCAACAAACTAACTAAACAAAATAAAACAAAGAGACTCAGAACAGCTTGTTTCGAAATTAGAATAGTGTAGGGGCAAATTACATTTGCCCTTAAAGAACAGAAAGATGTAGGGGCAAATTATATTTGCCCTTAAAGAACAGAAAGATGTAGGGGCAAATTACATTTGCCCTTAAAGAACGGAAAGATGTAGGGGCAAATTACATTTGCCCTTAAAGAACGGAAAGATGTAGGGACAAATTACATTTGCCCTTAAAGAACAGAAAAAAGAAGATAGAGAGAATCATCAAAAGATTTTCCCGACGACAATAGTGCAGTTGTCCCACCTGACTCCATACCGAACTCAGAAGTGAAAAGCTGTAACGTCGATGGTAGTGTGGGGATTCCCCATGTGAGAGTAGAGCATCGTCGGGGTTTTATTAACTTAGTTCATTAAATTAGTGAACTAACTTAATAAAAGAATTTCTTGGCAACAATAGTGCTGTGGTCCCACCTGACTCCATACCGAACTCAGAAGTGAAAAGCTGTAACGTCGATGGTAGTGTGGGGATTCCCCATGTGAGAGTAGGGCACCATCAGGGCATTAATTTAAACCCTAGTAGAGATACTGGGGTTTTTGCTTTTTGTTCGGGAAAACAAAACTAAGGGATTTTAACCCAATTAATCTTTTTCAAGTTTATAAAAGTGTGGTGGAAAAAATTGAGTTTTTTCGTTGAATTTGACTTCATAATGTAGATATTTCTACAATTATGTTATAATTTTGTTAATTATTAACCAATATAAGGAATTTATGTGTCAGCCCAGAAGCTTATTAGTACACTCACTCAAATTGTGGGGGAGAAATATATTATTACTGAAGCCTCCAAAACAGAAGTTTATCGAAGTGGTTATCGTTTTGGATCAGGAAATGCACTTGCCGTTGTACGTCCAGCGACATTACTAGAGTTTTGGGAAATATTAAAGGCTTGTGTTGCAGCTGATGTTATAGTGATTACCCAAGCTGCAAATACGGGGTTGACAGGGGGTTCGACACCGAATGGCGATGATTATGATCGGGATATCGTGATTATTAATGCAATGAGAATCAATGGAATTCAACTTATTAATAATGCGAGCCAGGTTGTGTGTTTGCCTGGTTCTACTCTTAATGCTCTAGAGAATGCATTAAAACCTCACAATAGAGAAGCACATTCTGTAATAGGCTCATCATGTATTGGTGCATCGGTTATTGGTGGTGTTTGCAATAATTCGGGAGGGGCTTTAGTACAACGAGGACCGGCTTATACCGAAATGGCACTTTATGCTCAATTAAATGAAAAAGGTGAATTAGAACTTAAAAATCACTTAGGGATTGATTTAGGTGAAACACCTGAAGAGATTTTACAAAATCTACAAGAACAGCGTTATCAACGTAAGGATATTCAACTAGAATGTGGAAAAGGACATGATCATGCTTACTGTAATCATGTTCGTCAAATAGACGAAGATTCACCCGCTCGTTTTAATGCTGATCCGGCTCGTCATTATGAAGCATCCGGAAGTGCAGGGAAGTTAGCTATTTTTGCTGTACGTTTAGATACTTTTCCTGCAGAAAAAGAAACGGCTGTATTTTATATTGGAACAAATCGAACTGAAGTTCTTAATGATATTCGCCGTTATATGCTAGCTAATTTTCAGCAGTTACCAATTTCAGGAGAATATATTCATCGTGATGCTTTTGATATGGCTGCAGAATATGGTAAAGATACATTTTGGGTAATTAAAAAGCTGGGTACTCATCGTTTACCAATGTTATTCGCACTAAAAGCGAGAGTAGACCGTTTAGCTAAAAAATATCATTTTTTACCTAACCATTTGAGTGATAAAGCATTACAATTAATTTCTAAAGTATTACCACAGCATTTACCTTTAAGTCTTCGTCAATATCGAGATAAATATGAACATCATTTAATCGTTAAAATGGGGGGGGGGGAGGTGTTACAGAAGCAAGAGAATATTTAAAAACCTACTTCGCAGAAAGTGCTAAAGGTGGTTATTTCGAATGTAATTCGGAAGAAACTCAAGCGGCAATGCTTCACAGATTTGCTGTTGCTTCTGCGGCAGTACGTTACAGAGCTATTCATGAAAAAGAGGTAGAGGATATTGTTGCTTTAGATATTGCGTTGCGCCGCAATGATAGTGAATGGTTTGAAGTATTACCAACAGAGATCAACGATAAAATTAGCCATAAACTCTATTACGGTCATTTTATGTGCCATGTTTTTCATCAGGATTATATTGTGAAAAAAGGTCATGACTGCGTAGCATTAGAGCATAAAATGTTAGAATTGCTTGACCAACGTGGTGCCCAGTATCCTGCTGAGCATAATGTAGGACATTTGTATGAAGCAAAACCTACTTTACGTAAATTCTATCAACATCTTGATCCAACAAATAGTTTTAACCCAGGTATCGGACAAACTTCAAAGAAAAAATATTGGCAATAGCTGAGATATATTCGAAGATTTAGTACAAGATTGATATAACAACCTGTGTTTCTTGTTTGATACAGGTTGTTTTTATTTGGCATAGTAGACAAAAGTGTTGGTAAAAAGTGACTTAAAGCCTTATACTACAAGGCTTTAAGCCCTCATTTTGATTCTTGCTGACAACCTCTAACTCATTGATTCCATTATGATTATATTTTGAAATCCAACGACATAGCGTTGTGTCTTTGAGTTGAAATTGCCGATGAGTGAGAGATCGATTTTTGCCATTTTGAGGATAAAACTCGATTACTTGTTGTTTGAATAATTTGTTATATTTGGTCATAAAAAATCTACACATTAATCAGTTGGTTGTTTAGTCCAACTTTTTGAGTGCAGATTACTTTTTTATAACCTTAAAAAATAGGTGTAATAGACAAATTTGTTGCTAAAAAGAGGCTTAACGCCTTATAGTACAAGGCTTTAAGCCTCTTTTTGAAACATGAACAAAAAACTGTCCATTTTGCCAAAGTCTGAAAATAAAGAAACATGGTACATCAAATAATATTCAACGATATTTTTGTCATAAATGCCATAAAACCTTTTCCTTCAAAAATAAATTAGACCCAATTAAAATTTGGACTGATTACACATCTGGAAAACAAACCTATCAACAACTTGCCGTTAAATATCATTGTTCAGTCAGAACGATTCAAAGATATATTGATAAAGCCCCTAAAACATCTTTAAAACCGCCTTTAAATCGACATCTGAATATCATTATGGATACAACATTCTTCGGGCGTTATTTTGGTGTATTAGTGCTAATGGATTCTAATTCAAATAACGTCATTGCCCATTATTTTGTCCGAACCGAAAAAGATATTTACTACAAACTTGCTCTAAATAGGTTAAGAGAAAAAGGCTATATAATTCAATCAATTACCTTCGATGGTTGGAGTGGTTTGATGAAAGATTTATTTAATACGCCAGCACAGATGTGTCAATTTCATATGGTGGAGATTATGATGCGAAAATTAAGAAAAAAGCATCAATCGCAACTATATGAGATAGCATATTCATTAAAACTGACATAGTAAAAATGGTTGCTATGCCTAAAATTTAGGGCTAACTTACATCAGCCCCTAAATTCGTGTGGAGATGTGGGGTACTGACTATTTTTGCATAGAAAGAAAGAAAAAAATTTGGGCTGAAAAAATGCGGTGGAGCTTTGTGTGATGGGGCTTACCGCATTTTTTTGTTGGGGGGGGGGAGTTATGCAAAAAGTAAAATGGGCAAAAATGGTTGAAAATGGGCAGTTTTTGCAATATTTTTTGCATAGGTTTGGGCAGGTTTGATCGGTTTTTAAAATGGGTTTAAGAAATTTTAAAACCCATTTTAAATTTTTAAATTAGGCTGTGTCCGATATGAACCACTTGCGACCCTATCCCAAATTCTGTGTAAACACCCATTTCAACTTAACGGTGATCGTCTAAGCGATCACCAAAATCAATCATAAATCGATTCATCGCCAGTTTCCAGTTCTGAATCGGCATTGTCCATTTTTTTGATGCATCTTTAATCGCAAGCCAAATCACTTTGAAAACTGAATCATCCGTCGGGAATACATTTCGTTTTTTAATCACGCGACGAATCACGCTATTAAGCGATTCCACGGCATTCGTGGTATAAATCGCTTTACGAATATCAGCCGGATAATCAAAAAATGTGGCAATATTTGCCCAGTTATCTTCCCAGCCTTTCGCCACAAGCGGGTATTTTGCCTGCCATTTTTGCGAAAGTGCGGTCAGATTTTCGCGAGCCTGTGCTTCCGTCGGGGCTTGATAAACCTGCTTTAAATCTGCGGTGACGGCTTTGTAATCTTTCCACGAAACGAATTTCAAGCTGTTACGCACTAAATGCACAATGCAAAGCTGAATCTTCGTTTTAGGATAGACTGCATTGATGGCTTCTGGGAAGCCTTTTAAACCGTCTACACAGGCAATAAAAATGTCTTTTAAGCCTCGATTTTGAAGCTCTGTCAGCACATTTGCCCAGAACTTCGCACCTTCATTTTCAGCAATCCAATCACGGTCACGAGGCGTCTCAATTTCTATCTCACCTTCATCACAAATGACGGTCTTAGATGTGTAACCGTTACGTGCATTTTTACCTTTTCTAGGCTGATGTTTTTAGGTTTTTGGCAAATTCCGCTGCCAAGGCGTGAAGTTGTTTTTCGTTCATAATAAAATACCTGTGTCTGAATGTATTATCTCAGAAACAGGTATTTACACAAATTGTGGGAGAGGCTCATTAAAATATTCATTAGCAACCATTTTGTCTACTATGCCAAATAATTGGGGAGTTTTTACATTAATTAGCCCGTCTCTGTTGCAATAACCAATTTAATACTTCTGGACTATTAAATACAGCATCCCATGTATTATGCGGATTATTATTAATAATTCCATTATCTCCTTCTTTCTCTGTGCTAAATTCTGTATATTTAACATAAGGAGCATTTAGTTCTTTAGTAAGTATTTGATAATTAATTCTAGAGCCTTTTACTGGAGAAACTTTATCTTCCTTACTGTGAAAAAACCAAATCGGTATATTTTTAATTGGAGATAAATTCTCTTTAGTTGCATTACCATCTATCCATTCAATTGTATAGGCCTCTCTACCTCCCATTAAAAGCGCTCCTGCAAAGAAATCTGGATGCTTTAATAACAAATATAGCCCGCCTTCTGCACCACGAGATAATCCCGTAATATAAATTCTATTGGGATCTATCATCGGATAAGATTTCAATGTATTGTCAATCATTTTAAACAAGAGGTTATGACGATTATCAGTTTGCCAATGAATCCCCCCTTTACTACCTGTAGAATAATTATCAAAAGAATCAAAAACACTATCGTATTGAGGTGCTAAGACAAACCCATCTTCATACTGTAAAGTAGCTATAGCTCCTTTACTTGATAGTAAATGAGCAATATTGTCTTTTCCTACTTGTCCTGAACCATGTAAGAAGATGGTTAGAGGATATTTTTCTTTATTTAAGGAAGAGGGAATATGTAATCTATAATTCAATTTATTTTTTGGATCGTCGATAGTAACTGTTCCTTCCACAAAACTATCTGTGTCTGTTTTTAAATTACCCCGAAGAATCGTTTCTGTCCATTGTTCTTTATCTAATGTTTTACCATTAGTTAACTTTAAAAAACCTGTTTGTTCTATATTATATGATAGCCTTTCTCCATAGAATACTGGTACTCTTATTGCCTGTTTTTTCTCATTAGGGATGATATTACCTTGAATATCCTTTTCTCTAAATAACATAGGAGTATCATTTTCTACTTTAATTTCGTATAAATCTGAACCCTTATCTCTAACATCCATCTCAATAATAATAAATTTACCTTGTTTTGATTTAAAGGAAACATCAGGTTGATCATTTACATATGCTTTTAAAATAACCCTATCTTTAAGAGGTTTTCCATCCAAATATGGTGTTACTTTATATAATTGTGACAAATCACTTCCTGATAAGATATTATCTTCATACTTTAAAGCAAGAGCTTTTATTTTTTGACCTTTAGCTGTAGTTTCTGCTAGAAAAGTTATATCTACTTTTTCTGATACTTTTTGAGGTTGATCATCTATCCCATAAGCATGGGATACACAAAATAGACCTAATAAAGCATATAAAGTTTTCATTTTTTCCTCCTAAATAAAACAGGCTGTAAATATAGTATTTACAGCCTGATCATTAAAAATTAAAGATGTTTATTTTGAGCTTTGATATATAAGCCAATACCTATCATAACTACAACAGGAAGAACTAGATCGAATAGTGAGCCATCATTACCCCAAATTAAATTTGCTAAGATGACACTAATACCGCCAATACCCCAAGCAATGGTAGTTGGTACAGACCATACGATCATTTGTTTTTTCACATCATTGATCCCCATCATTCTGTTTACAACCCAGAATAAACTATCATTGAAATATCCAAAGAAAAGAGAACCCATTGTTGCTGCCTGTGCTGCAAGGATCATATTCACACCTGGAATTTGTGCCAGAATTGGAGCAGAGATTGATGCCGCAGTCACCATTGCAACAGTACCTGAACCTTGAATAAAGCGAACAAGAGTTGAAACAATAAATGGAATTAAGATAGGAGAAATCGGTAAATTCGCAATTTGCTCTGCAAGTTGAGCACCTGCACCACTCTCACGTAAAACGGTACCTAAAGCACCACCAGCACCTGTTACTAATAGAATAATACCTGCAGTTTTAACACCTTCTTCCAGATGTAATGCGGTTGTCGTTTTGTCAGCATGCGGAAGTAACGTATAAACAGCGACTAAGACACTAATTGCTAAAGCAATCATCGGATGGCCAATAAAAGCAAATACATCATAAAGTGCCATTTCTGCAATCGTAGAATTTGATTTTGCTACTAAATCTAAAATCGCTTTAATAAAGATTAGTACGATTGGCAATACAATTGGGAGAAGAGATAAACCTAAGCTTGGTAAATTCTTTTTCTCACGACTTTCAATATAGTCATCGTATTTTTGTTTTAGCTCTTCTTTACTAAATACTTCTTGGTTAAATTCAGGATATTTTTTATCTAGCCATTTTGCATATAAAACAATACCGATAACAGGTAATACTGCCATAGCCATACCAACCAAAAGCATTACGCCAATATCTACCCCAAATAATCCTGCTACGCCTAACGGGCCTGGTGTTGGTGGAACGGTATGGTGAGTTACGACTAAACCACCCGCTAAAGCTACACCTAAAGTTAATAAAGAACGTTTACCATTTTTTGCTAAAGCTTTTGCAACTGGATATAAAATAACGAAGGCTGAATCAACGAAAATAGGGATACTAACTACATAACCTGTGATAGCTAAAGCCCACTCTTCTTTTTTCTTACCTAACATTTTGATGAAGCTATATGCCATTTTTTCTGCTGCCCCAGAAACTTCAAGCACACTTCCCATCATAACCCCTAAACCGATGACAATACCAATACCACCTAAAGTACCGCCAAAACCTTTACTAATTGCCCCAAGAGTCTCATTTACCGTCATACCGCCGATTAAACCTGCTATCGCGGATGCAATAAGCATCGCAATAAATGCATGAACACGTGTCTTAAGAACTAAATAGACTAAAACAAAAACCGCAATGATTAGCCCAATGATAGGAATCGGTAGTCCAAACATAATGTTTTCTCCTACATATCATATTGAATAAATTGTTGAATCACGTCTTTAAAATCATTATCAGCAGTAAAACCTAATTGAAGAGCATAAGTATTGTCTATTTCAGCAGGCCAACTTGCGACAATATTGTTAATGTTTGCATCAAAATCAAAACGGACTTTTTCTAGAATAGGCTCTCCTTTCACTTGAACTAAATCAGATAACATCTGTTTCACACTCACGGTAAAACCTGGAAGATTAATCACATGCCAATGACGTGGTGGAAGGGATGTCAATGTCATCGCATGAATGAAATTATTGATTACCGTATTTGGGCTTGATAACCATAAACGTAGATCTTGTGATACTGGACAAATCGCTTCTTCGCCATGCAATGGCTCACGGATAATACTGCTCACAAAAGAAGAGGCTGCTTTGTTCGGTTTTCCTGGTCTAATACAAATTGTTGGTAAACGAACGACAATACCATCTACAAATCCTTTACGACTGTAATCATTAATTAGCAACTCACACATTGCTTTTTGTGTACCGTAAGTAGATTGCGGAGTAACAGCAGTTCCATTAACAATTACATCTGGTAACTCACCACCAAAAACAGCTAAAGAACTAGAGAATATAAAACGTACAGCAGGATTATTTTTACGGCAGATTTCCAATAAATTCCTTGTTGCAAGGAAATTAATTTCATAACCTAAATCTGGATCCTGTTCCGCATGGCTACTCACAATTGCAGCTAAATGAAAAATAGCATCTGTTTCTTTTGTAATAATTTGATCTAATCCTTCTGGATTTCTTAAATCCATCTCTAAACAACGAACTCTTGAATCACCATTTGGAGCAATCGGTTTTACTACATCAATTAACACAAGCTCATCAATTTTCTCTGAATGCTGATTTAATAAAGTACGAGCAAGTCTTTGGCCTAAAAAACCTTGTCCACCTGTAATTACTACTTTCATTTCTTTCTCTTTCATCTAAATAGATTAACGATTTTTGTATGGTTGAAACCATTGCAAGCCATCAACCGTATTTGCTCTTGGTTTGTATTCACAACCTACATAGCCTTCATAACCGATTTCATCTAATTTGTTGAAAATATAAGCATAATTAATTTCACCTTCATCTGGCTCATGTCTATCTGGTACAGATGCAATTTGGACATGAGCAAATTTGCTATCCAACTTATCTGTCAATCGAGATAAATTGCCATCCACGTTCTGGGCATGAAAATAATCTAGCTGAACAAATACATTTTCTCTCTGCACAGCTTCTACAATTTCCAAGGTGTCAAATTGACTTTTTAACAGATAGTTAGGTTTAACTTCTGGACTTAACGCTTCTAACAATACTTTAATGCCATAAGGTTTGAATTTATCCGCCGCATAACGCACATTCTCAATGAATGTTTGTTTATATGCTTCTCTATCCTGATCTTCTGGCACAACAGCAGCCATGACATGTACATTTTCACAACCTAGCGCTAAAGCATACTCAAGAGCCATATCAATATCCTTATGGCTATCAGCCTCTCGCCCTGGTATTGCAGAAACACCCCATTCACCAGCAGATACATTACCTGCTGCAGTGTTAAATAAAACTTGTTTCAGACCATATTGGTCTAATAAACGTCTTAATACCTCTTTGTCATATTCATAAGGCCATAAATATTCAACATATTTAAATCCTGCTTTGGCAGCAGCTTCAAATCTGTCTAAAAAAGGTACTTCATTGAACATCATCGTTAAATTTGCAGCAAATTTAGGCATTTTTATTTCCCCCTATTTTCTAGATCCTTCACTTCACTCTCAGAGAGATAGCGAATATTTTTCCCTTGCAAAATAAAATGTAATTTTGCAGTTTCTTCTAACTCTTCCGTGTTATCCACCGCATCCACTAAACTGTGTCCTGTTACTACAACACCATGGTTGGCAAGTAGAAAAGCTTTAGCCTGTAATGCTCTTTCACTCAACTCCCTTGCGATATTGATATCACCAGGCTTGTAATAAGGGATCACTGCAAGTTGTCCAACTCTCATAACATAGTATGGTGTAAAAGCTCTCATCGCATTTGTAGTATCTATTCCTTCCAAACAAGATAAGGCGGTGAGATAAGTTGAATGTAAATGAACTATCGCTTTACACTGAGGATTTGCTTGATAAAGTGCTAAGTGAAATACAGACTCTTTGGAAGGTTTATCACCCTCAATGAGATTTCCCTTCATATCTAAAACAGATAAACGATTAACTTCTAGTCGTCCTAAAGATGAACCTGTAGGTGTGACAAGCACCCTATTATCATCAAGTTTGACGGAAAGATTTCCAGCACCACCTACTGTGTATCCTCGATCAAATAACGACTTTGCAAGTTCAACCATTTGGATTTTTTGTGCCAAATCCGTCATACAAACATCTCCTGAGCGAATTTAAAGAAATCCTCTTTTCCAAAGTTACCTGATTTCAATGCTAAATAAATCGGTTCTTCTACCGCTTTTAGCCAAGGAACCCCTGGTGCAATTTGTTTACCAATATGGAAACCGGAAAAACCTAGTTGCTGAACCACAATGCTCGATGTTTCTCCTCCAGCCGTAATAAAATTAGTGATGCCTGTATCTTTAAGTTTTTCTGCCAAACGAGCAAAGGTAGTTTCGATGGCATGACTCGCTTTCTCTGCACCAAATTGGGCTTGGATTGTTTTTAATGTTTCAGGAGGGACTGTTGCATATACCATTGGAGCAAGCGGTTGGTTTAGGTGAGAAATCACCCATTGGTAGAGCTGTTCTACATATTCAGGATTATTGATAGCTTGTTCAGCCTCTAAGAAATAGCTAGGTGCATGTTTCTGATAATACTCAACTTGCTTATTAGTCATCACAGAACAAGATCCTGATAAAATAACGGTTTTCGCCTTGGTTGGCGTAAAGGCATCAGTACCTTTTTTACCGCCTGAAATTCTTTCAGCCATATATGCTGCCAGCCCAGAACCACCCGTCACTAATTTAAAACTTTCAATCGATTCTGCTAAAACAGCTAACTGAGTATTGTCCACTGAATCAACTACAGCATATCGATAGCCTTGTTGTTTTAACTCTATAAAACGTTGTTTAACATAGTCAGCACCTTTGAATAATTCAGCACAGCTTACTAAACCTGTTTTCCCACGAGCTTGCATATCCATTAAACGAACGAGATTAGCATCTTTCATTGGTGTAATAGGATGGTTTTGCATACCCGATTCATTAAGTAATACATTTCCAACAAAGAGATAACCATTAAAAATGGTCCGCCCATTGATTGGTAACGCAGGGCAAATAATTGTGAAATCCTCACCCAATGCATCAAGTAATGCATCTGTAACAGGACCTATATTGCCCTTCTCTGTGCTATCAAAAGTAGAACAATATTTAAAATAGAACTGTTTTCCGCCATTATTTTGTAACCATTTCAACGCATCTAATGATTGCTCAATCGCCTCATTAACTGGATTCGAGCGTGATTTCAAACTAATAACTACAGCATCAACAGGTTCTACTAAATTTGATGTTGGCACTCCATTCATCTGAATGGTCTTTAATCCATTTTCAACTAAAAAACTGGCAATATCGCTTGCCCCAGTAAAATCATCTGCAATAACACCTAACATCTTATTTCTCCCCCTTTTTTGGTAACTCAATACCATCGAAGATCTTAATCACTGCACTATCATCTTCTTTGCCATACCCAGCATTACTTGCCGATGTAAACATATTGAATGCAGTACTTGCTAAAGGAAGTGGGAATTTCAATGCTTTAGCGGTATCCGTAACAAGACCAAGATCTTTGACAAAAATATCAACCATTGATAATGGTGTATAATCTCCGTCAACAACATGTTTCATTCTATTTTCAAACATCCAAGAATTACCTGCAGCATTTGTCACCACGTCATACATCAAATCCAAAGGAATTCCCGCTATTGCTGCTAATGCCATCGCCTCAGCGCCTGCTGCAATATGAACACCAGCTAATAATTGATGGATTATTTTGACTGTAGCTCCAAGTCCAATTTCTTCACCAATGTTATAAACTTTTCCTGCAACCGCATCTAACACAGGCTCTAATTTCTCAAAAGCTTCTTTAGAACCAGATGCCATCACAGTCATATCACCATTAGCTGCTTTAGCTGCCCCACCTGAAACAGGTGCATCTAACATTAATAACCCTAACTCTGTTAATTTATGTGAAATTTCTTTAGCATCTTGGGCAGAAATGGTAGATGAAACCATCACCACAGTACCTTTATTAAGGTGAGGTGCTAGTCCCTTCTCTCCAAATAAAATTGATTTCACTTGATTAGCATTCACGACAAGTAGTAATACAGCATCTAATTTAGATGCAAAAGGAATGGCACTCTCCCCAATATCAGTTGCGCCAAAGGATTTTAGTGTTTCTAACGCTTTAGAATTCAGATCAATACCATAGGTATCTAATCCTTTTGTAATACAAGACTTAGCCGCCCCCATTCCCATTGCACCAAGCCCAATTACTGCGATACTATAAGTAGATTTACTCATAACTAACTCCTCATAAAATGATGTCTCATAAATTATGTTTACAAATCATACATAACAATAAAAATAAAATCTGTGACAAAGCTCACAAAATTTAACAAAATTGTTAAATTTTGTTAATGGCTCAAGGTAACATAGATGGGTATAATGAACAGGCCGAAGATAATGTAAGGAAAGAATATGATTCCAGCAGAAAGACAAAGACAGATTATTCAAATTGTTAATAGTTTTGGTAGCACAAGTATTAATTTTCTTGCTAACCGTTTGAATGTCTCACATATGACAATCCGCCGAGATATTCAGAAATTGGAAGAAGAAGGGAAAATATCCTCTGTGTCAGGGGGTGTTCAGTCACTTGAGAGACTGACCACGGAACCCACGCATAGTGATAAATCTCAATTATTTCACGACCAAAAATGGGCAATTGGTGTTGCAGCAGCAAAACAGATTCCTCATAATGCCACGATTTACCTTGATGCAGGAACAACTACACTAGAAATTGCACATCAAATAGCAGAGCGCAATGACATCTTAGTTATCACTAATGATTTTGTTATCGCTCATTTTCTTAGTAACTCAGGTCGATGTGAAATCATTCACATTGGCGGAAGTGTCTGTAAAGAAAATTTATCTACAGCAGGCATGCTTGCCGCACAATTCTTAAAAAACTTATCTATTGATATCGCATTTATCTCGACTTCATCATGGAATCTTAAAGGACTCACCACGCCTAATGAAAACAAAATTTCTGTGAAACTAGCAATTATAGAAGCCTCTCGTAAAAATATTCTTGTCACTGATTCTTCTAAATATGGAAAATTTGCGACTTTTTTTGTATATCCTCTCACCATATTTGACCAGATCATTTGCGATAAAGGATTACTAGAAAATGCCCAAGAATCTATTAGCAGTATGAATGTTAATTTATTATTAGTCTAAGTTACACTAATTTAAAATATTTCGTTATTTACCTATTTTTGCAAATTTATGGCAAAATCAGACCGCTTGTATTGAGGAGGTTTTATGGCAAAAGTCTATATTGTTCACGGTTATACTGCATCGGCGGATAAACATTGGTTTCCGTGGTTAGAACAAGAATTAGCAAAAATCGGGGTTGAGTGTTATCGCTTGAATATGCCAGATTCAAGTAACCCAAATCCAGATAAATGGCTGAGACATTTGGAAGGACACATCACCATTGATGATGAGACTATCGTTGTCGGACATAGTTTAGGCTGTATCGCTTGGCTTAACTTTTTGGCGAGAAACTTTTTAAAACCTAAAGCGGCTATTTTTGTGTCAGGATTTTATCAGCCATTGGATACGATTCCTGAACTGAGTTCGTTTTCAAATAGTTATGCTGTTGCACCAAGCTGTTTAGCATTTAAGTCTTATGTTGTTGCCGCGTTAGATGATACGGTTGTCCCACATCCATATAGTGATGAATTAGCCAAACATTTGAAAGCAGATTATATTCGCTTACCGTCAGGTGGGCATTTTTTAGATAGGGAAGGATGGTGTGAATTTCCTCTTCTGATCGATTTAATCAAAAAACAGATAGAATGAAAGAGAAAAGGCGAGAATTATTCTCGCCTATGTTCTATTTTAAGCCTTCCTGAACACGTACAGCATCTACACCTTTATCCGCTTCGACACGTTCGATAAAGGACTTGAAGTGAGTGAGGTGGCTAACATCCAATCCAACACGTTTCGCCCAGCCTAACATGGTGTAGAGATACACATCTGTGACACAGAGACGTTCACCGAAAAAGGCGTGGTGCTCTAAGTGATCGTTGGCAATTTCTAACATTCTTAACATATTGTCCGCCGCATTTTGACGAATTTCTACCGTTAAAGCTTCATTTCCTTGTGCATAAGGTGGTACACGAAAAAACGGAGTAAATGCTTTATGGACATCTGAGTTGAAGAATGACAACCAACGCATTGCCTTGGCTTTGTCTTGTGCTGTATCGCTACCAAACAGTTTCGCTTCAGGATGAAGGTTATCGAGGTAAGTTAAGATCGCAATGTTTTGTGATAGTGCGAAATCACCATCCACTAAAAGCGGCACCGCACCTTGCGGATTTAACGCCAAGTATTCTGGCGATTTGATTTTGTCACGGTTGACCGCTTCCGCTTCGTACGGTTTACCAATCCATTCTAACGCAGTATGCGGAACAAATGAGCAAGCGCCCGGTAGATAATAAAGTTTCATAGGAATCCTTAATAATAAATGCTGATATAAGCTTAATGATCATAGCACGCTATTAAGCCCAGTTTGCAAAATTTTTCATGAAAGTAACCGCTTGTCTCACTAACTGTTAACAAAAATGTTATAAATGTTAGCTTTTTGTTTTATTTTTATTTTATTTATGCATAATGAAAATTGTTCAATTAGTCACTACCAAGGGGCATATATGATGCATAAAACCATGACAAAATATTTCTTACTTAGCAGTTTGACTGCAACATTAGCCTTGCCTCTATCCACAGAGCTACTTGCAAACACACAACCTACTATGACACAAATTGCTGCTCAGCGTTATGACAGTAGCAAAGATATTTTCCATCCTGTTTATGCAAAACACGGTATGGTTGCCTCTGAGCAAGAACTCGCTACACAAATTGGCGTGGATATTTTGAAACAAGGCGGAAATGCCGTTGATGCTGCTGTTGCGGTCGGTTTTGCATTAGCTGTTGTATTACCAAATGCAGGAAATATTGGCGGTGGTGGTTTTATGGTACTACATGATGCAAAAAGTGGCGAAAACTTCACAGTCGATTTTCGTGAAATGGCACCAATTAAAGCTACAAGAGATATGTATCTGGATGAAAAAGGTAATGTTGTAGATGGCAAATCACTTTACACCCATTTTGCTGTTGGTGTTCCAGGAACAGTTGCTGGTATGGAATATGCCTTGAAAAAATGGGGAAGTTTGCCACTAGAAAAAATTCTAGAGCCATCAATTAAGCTTGCCGAAGAAGGATTTGTGGTAAGTGGCACCTTAGCAAGTACATTAAAAGAAGAAACGGAAACATTAGGTAAATGGGAAAGCAGTAAAAAAATCTTTTTCAAAGATGGCAGACCATTAATAGCTGGTGAGCGTTTAGTTCAAACAGATTTGGCAAACTCATTACGTCAAATCGCAAAAGAGGGATCTAAAGCCTTCTATGAAGGCGACATTGCGAAAAAGATTGTTGCTGAGATGGAGAAACATAATGGATTAATCACCTTAGATGACATGAAAGGTTATCAAGCCGTCGAACGTAAACCGATTACTGGTGAATATCGAGGATACAAAATTGTGACAATGCCACTGCCAAGCTCAGGTGGGATTCACTTAGTACAAATCCTCAATATGTTAGAAAACTACCCATTAAATGAATTTGGTTCTAATAGCGCCAAAACGATTCACCATCTCGCTGAAACAATGAAATTGGCTTATGCCGATCGCTCTGAATATTTAGGTGACCCAGATTTTGTAAAAGTTCCTGCGAAAGGGTTAACCTCTAAAGAATATGCAAAATCACTCATCCAAGGTATTGATGAAGAAAAAGCACGCCCAGCATCTGATATCAAACCAGGACAACCACAATCTTACGAGAGTGATCAAACCACCCATTATTCCGTGATGGATAAAGAAGGTAATGCTGTAGCAGTCACTTATACGTTAAATCTCAATTTCGGTAGTGGTATTGTTGCCGAAGGAACAGGAATTCTTCTGAATAATGAAATGGATGACTTCTCAGCTAAACCTGGTGTTGCAAATGCCTTTGGTTTAATTGGCGGAGACGTTAATGCTGTTGAAGGGAAAAAAACGCCCACTTTCTTCTATGACACCAACCTTAGTTCTGAAAGAGGATAAACCATGGTTAGTGACTGGTAGCCTTGGCGGTGCTCGTATCATTACCACGGTGTTACAAAGTATTTTAAACACCGTTGATCATGGAATGAACCCAGCTGAAGCGATTGTAACTCCTCGCGTACACCATCAATGGTTACCTGATGAGTTACGCATTGAGGAAGGAATTAGTCCTGATACCCTCAAACTCTTGGAGCAAAAAGGACATAAAATTAATGTTAAAGCTCCTATGGGAAGAATTCAGATTATTCAAGCGAGAGAAGATGGATTTTATGGCTACTCTGATCCGAGAAATCCAGATGGTAGAACCATTGGTTTCTAACGTCTATCTATAAAAAAGGGCATAGTAGACAAAATGGTTGCTAATTTTGTAAAAACTATGCCTATATGACAAAGGAGCCTCTCCCACAATTTGTGTAAATACCTGTTTCTGAGATAATACATTCAGACACAGGTATTTTATTATGAACGAAAAACAACTTCACGCCTTGGCAGCGGAATTTGCCAAAAACCTAAAAACATCAGCCTAGAAAAGGTAAAAATGCACCTAACGGTTACACATCTAAGACCGTCATTTGTGATGAAGGTGAGATAGAAATTGAGACGCCTCGTGACCGTGACGGCACCTTTGAACCGCAACTTATCAAGAAAAACCAAACCCGCATCACAGGAATGGATGAGCAGATTATTGCCTTAATTGCCACATTTTTTGATTATCCGGCTGATATTCGTAAAGCGATTTATACCACGAATGTTGTGGAATCGCTTAATAGCGTGATTCGTCGCGTGATTAAAAAACGAAATGTATTCCCGACGGATGATTCAGTTTTCAAAGTGATTTGGCTTGCGATTAAAGATGCATCAAAAAAATGGACAATGCCGATTCAGAACTGGAAACTGGCGATGAATCGATTTATGATTGATTTTGGTGATCGCCTAGACGATCACCGTTAAGTTGAAATGGGTGTTTACACAGAATTTGGGATAGGGTCGATCTACATCAGTCTCCTATTTTATTACAGCCTCTACATCTCTAATGCAGCGCATTTTCTTATATCGCTTTGCCAAAAATTAACAGCTATTCTATCTTTCATAAAAGCTTCTACCACTTTCCACCAATCTTCTGAATATACCTATTCGTCGCAATCTTCGCAGATAACCACCCAAGAAAGATACTCAGTGCCATAATAAAAATCGCCTCACTAACATCAAAGCCGTGTAGTTCAAATTTTACCGTAAACATATCTGATACATAACGAACTACCCCTGTAAAATAGCTGATAGTCATTAAACTAAATAGCATCGCTAGTAGGCTTCCGAGCAAGCCATAAATCATTCCAATATATAAGAATGGGCGTGAAATAAAATGATCCGTCGCCCCCAATAGTTGCATCACATCAATAGACGCTTTGCTATTAGACACATCAGAACGAACGCTGTTACTGATAACAAGGAAAACAGCAATAAGCATCAACACCGTACAAGTAACCGCTACACGAGCAATTAATTGGGTAATCGCTGTGAGTTTTTCTAACCAGCCATTGTCTAAACGCACTTCCTGTACCCCTTTAATATTCTGCAAACCATTGCGAAGCTCCAGCATATTTTCAGGTGAGGTAAAGGTTTTTTTCGGCTTTAAGAGCACCACGGCTGGTAGTGGATTGTCATCTAAAATATCTAATGCCTCCCCAAATCCTGACCAAGAACGAAACTCATCTAGGCTTTGTTGGCGAGAAATGTAATTAAGAGAGTCCACCTTATCGGTATCAAACTGACGAATCCGTTCAACAACTGCATTAATATCGTGTTCTGCTAGGTTTTTATGTAGATAGACCGTCAATTCTGGCTCTGGATAAAATTCCGTCGCTGCCTGGCTCGTATTTTTCCATAGCAAGTAGCTGACGGTCGGTATCGTTAAGGACACCGTAATAACTAATACCGTTAAGAAAGTGCCAAATTTACGTTTGAGTAGATCTTGCCACACTGAACGCAGAATAAAACGGGTTTGAGCATTAAGTGAATTTAGCATTGTCGATCCTTACTTTAAATGTCCTTCTTCCAACTCTAAACACGGTTTAGGGCGTTGGGCGATAATGTTTGTATCGTGGGTGGCAATCAATACTGTTGTGCCTGCTTTGTTAAATTCTTCAAATAAACGAAAAATTTCAAAAGAGAGTTTGTCGTCTAAATTGCCTGTTGGTTCATCAGCAAGTAATAACAGCGGACGATGAACAATCGCACGAGCAATATCTACACGTTGTTGCTCCCCACCTGACAGATGAAGCGGTCGGAAGTTCGCTTTATTTTCCAAGCCAACACGAGAAAGAGCAAGGCGAGCTTCACGTTCTGCAACGGTTTGATTAACGCCCATAATGATCAAAGGTAATGCTACATTATCTAAAATCGAGCGGTCGCTCAGTAGGCTATAATTTTGGTGAACCATACCAATTTGACGACGTAAAAACGGCAATTCTCGTTCTGCAAGGAGCGTAATGTCGTGTCCGTTGAACATCACTTGTCCGCCATTGGCTCGTTCAATGCCCATAATCAGCTTCAGCAAGGTGGTTTTTCCTGCCCCTGAATGCCCCGTGATATATTTCATTTCCCCTTCTGCAAGGTGGAAGTTAATCCCTTGCAGAGCTGGTCGTCCACCGCCTTTATAGGCTTTGCTGACATTAGTAAATCGGATCATTACTTCTCGTCCTCGTGAGTAAATAAGGCTTCAATAAATTCTTCGGCATCAAATGAGCGTAAATCATCAATTTTTTCACCCACCCCAATAAAGCGAATTGGAATATTAAATTGATCCGCAATCGCAAAAATTACCCCACCTTTCGCAGTACCGTCCAGTTTTGTTAAGGTAATCCCCGTTAAACCAACCGCTTCATTAAACAGTTTCGCTTGGCTGATCGCATTCTGTCCTGTACCAGCATCAAGGGTAAGCATAATTTCGTGCGGTGCGGTTTCATCATATTTTTTCATTACTCGCACTATTTTTTTCAACTCGTCCATTAAGTTATTTTTGTTTTGCAAACGTCCTGCGGTGTCTGCGATTAACACATCAATCCCTTTTGCTGCTGCCGATTGCATTGCATCAAAAATCACTGACGCAGAATCAGCCCCCGTACTTTGTGCCACGACTGGAATGTGATTGCGTTCGCCCCACACTTGAAGCTGTTCAACGGCCGCCGCACGGAACGTATCGCCGGCCGCTAACATCACTGATTTTCCTTCCGCTTGGAATTTTCGTGCTAATTTACCGATAGTAGTTGTTTTACCAACCCCATTTACCCCCACCATCAAGATCACATAAGGTTTTTTATCTTCCAATACCAATGACTGAGCAACAGGTTTCAGCACATCGGCAAGTTCAACTTTTAACTGCTGATAGAGCAACTCAGCGTCACGTAATTGCTGTTTTGTGGCGTGTTCGGTTAAATTTTTAATGATTTTCGTGGTAGTCGGCATACCTAAATCCGCCACCAATAACTGTTCTTCTAGCTCTTCAAACAACTCATCATCAATTTTCTTACCACTAAAGAAATTACGGAAGCCAGAGCCGATACTCTGCTTCGTTTTGATTAATCCTTTGATTAAACGGCTGAAAAAACCGCCTTCGCTGGTTGGTTTTTCTTGATATTCATCTGCCTGAACACGTTCTTCGACTGGACTTTCATCTTCGACAAGCGGTGGATTTTGCTCAGAAATTTGCAACTCTTCCGTTTGTTCATCTGAGTTTTCTGTAGTTTCTGCGGTGGGTTCAACAACCGCTTGCTCGACAGTTTCAACTGTTTCTTCCGCCGTCTGTTCAACGATAACATCTTCGACAACTTCAGTTGGGACTTCAGTCACGTTTTCGGTTGTTATATTTTCTTCGATAACTTCTTCATCTTTTGCAAAATATTGCTTAGAACTGACCGCTCGTTCGGTGATTTCCTCTGGCTGAACTTCTGCTTTCTCTTCTACTTTTTCTTCGGTCGTTCCCGTTTGTTCAACATCTTCTTTTTTCCCGAAACCTAACCAAGACCAAAAGCCTTTTTTCTTCTTTTCATCTGACATTTTTTGCTCTCTCTTAAAATTAAAAAATCCATTTTCGATAAAAATGGAATAAACTTGTATTAGTCTATCATTTTTAACCCTAATTTTTACGATTTCGTATGAAAAAAACTCGAATTTCCACACAAAACAGACCTGCTGGCGAAGTCCGTGTGATTGCTGGCTTATGGCGTGGGCGAAAACTGCCTGTGTTAAACGCCGAAGGATTACGCCCAACCACTGACCGAGTAAAAGAAACGCTCTTTAACTGGCTGATGATGGATATTGCCGGCTCTCGTTGCTTAGACTGCTTTGCAGGCAGTGGCTCACTTGGGATCGAAGCACTCTCACGCCAAGCACAAGCGGTTGTATTCTTAGAAAAATTTGCAGACGCAGCAAACCAACTCAAAAAGAATTTAGTCAGCCTAAAAGCTGAAAATGGCAAAGTTATTCAAACGGATACCCTACAATTTCTTGCACAGAAAAATAGCGAAATGCCTTTTGATCTGGTTTTTGTCGATCCGCCATTTCATCAAGGCTTTGTACCGCAAGTCTTAACGGCACTCGAACAAAACGGCTGGCTGGCTGAAAACGCCTTGATTTATGTCGAAACAGAAAAAAATCACTCGCTGTTGGTCTTGCCTGAACATTGGCAGGTAATTAAAGAAAAAACAGCAGGGCAGGTGGTGAGTAGGTTGGTGAGGACTTGATAACACAAAGCGGTGGGATTGTCTCAAATATGCAAAATCTCACCGCTTGTTGTTTTGTTATTTCCCCAAACGTTGTTCCATACCTGATAAAAAAGTTTCCATAGACTGTTCTAAATCTATGCAAGAATCAGGTCAGCTTGCTCTGTTTAGGGATTTATCTATTACAATAAAACCTTACGTTTTTTATTAAAGCCGTTGCACATAGTCCACAAGGTTTGCACCAGCCCCATACAACAACTGGCTCGGCACAATATGCAACCGTTGATCGTTATCCCACGCATAGCGGGCGAAATCGGCGTCCATTTTACGAGCGCTTTGGTAAAACAGCCCCGTTGGCGCAAGTGCAAGCGGATAGATTTCATTGAGTTTTTGCAATGTTGCTGACGCACCATAACACCAGCCGCAAAGGGGATCGAATAAATAATAAATTTTCATTAAAACATTCCACGTCCGCTTTCTGTTTTTTCTGGTACCGCTTGGATTACGTCCCAATGTTCTACAATTTTGCCGTTTTCATCGAAACGGAAAATATCCACCACCGCTTCGCCTTTATCTTTTTCATTGAGCTGGCTGTGAACGTGTAATGCTACTAAATCGCCGTCCGCTAATACACGTTTAACTGTTGCTCGCGAAGTTGGGTGTTCTTTCAAAAACGGAGCAAAAGCATCAATAAAGGCTTGACCACCATCGGCTACACTTGGGTTGTGTTGCAAATACTCTTTGCCGATATATTTATCCACTGCGTCTTGTAATTGATGTTGGTTAAACGCCACTTCATAGAACGCCAACGCATTCGCTTTATTTTGCTCTGGCGTAGTTTGTGCCATTGCAACGGTTGATGAGAAAAGTGCAGTTAAAAGTAAAAGTAATTTTTTCATTTTGTTTTCCTTTTGTTGGATTATATATTCAGCTTGATTGCTATTGATGGTGTGCATTTTAATGAAATAAAAAGAGAGAAAAAGTGCGATTTTAGAATATAATTATTTCCGATTAAGAAACAAAAAGGATAACTATGGACAAACTCACCGCAATCAAGGTCTTTATGACCGTTGCCGAAACAGGCAGTTTTACCGCCACTGCAGAACGGTTAGAGATTTCCAAACCGATGATCAGTCGTTATGTTGCTTTAAAGGGCTGACGTAGATTAGCCCCTTTTGGGTGGAGAGTTTTGAAGGGAAAGCGTGGTAGGAGGCGTTTGCTAATGCACCACTACCCTTTCAACAAAATAAAATGCTCCACCAAACGGATCATTAGCTCTTTTTGTTCAGGCAAACTTTCTGCTACCAACAAGGCAAGGGCAACCAAGGTGTTATCGTTAATCAATTCATTAACGGGTTTGGCAAGCAGGGCTTGATTTTGGTGTAAATACCATAAAAACAGACTCGGTCGCCTCGCCTTTGGCAATTAGTTCTTGTTTTAATTGCGAAATGGCGGTTAAGACATCTTCAAACACTAACGGTTTCATTTCAGGCTGTTGCACCGAAATTGCCGCTAGATTTTGCTCGTCATATGCCTGCAACAAGCTCCAAGTTCTCGCATAGTCCTGCACCACACCAATAACCGCCTTACCTTCATCACTAATCAAGGCTTGGTTGGTGAGTGTTTGACTTAACAATGCCACTGCTTGGCTAAATTCCACGCCTTTTTCCTGCAAGCGTTTTTGGTTAATCGCATAACCTTGTACCAAAAACTGTTTCAGCGTTTGGGTTGCCCATTGACGGAATTGCACGCCACGCATTGATTTTACTCGGTAGCCGACAGAAATAATAACATCGAGATTGTAATAATCTACTTGATAAACTTTTCCATCAGAAGCAGTTGTTGCATTTTTTGCAACGGTTAAATTTTGCGTAAACATAGAATAAAACCACAACCAAGAAAATAACAAGCGGTGATTTTTTCGATCAAGATCACAAAATAAAATTTTAGACAAAAAAGGTGCGTTCATACGCACCTAACAAGCCTTAAATTAAGCCCAATACCATTTTATTTCTTTACGCTGACGGGCATACATCCACACCAAAATCAAAGGTGGAATAACATAGCCAATCGTAACCAAAAAACCGTGAATTAAATGCGACCAAGGTTCAGGCAACACCGCAACGTGTTTCATCGGCGATAACCACGGCGACATATTGATAGCAGTCACACTCAAAAACAGCACTTGCCACGTTAAATTCACACCATTTTTAGTGGATTTAAACCACGCATAGCCCAGCAACACCGCCATAAACGTCACCTCAATCCCCCACGACCATTCACCAAATTTCGCCCACCAGCCCCAGCCGAATTTAATATCCGAATTTTGCGATCCTGCGGTTTCTCCCAACCTATTTGTCCGCCGTTTACATCACGAACGCTACGTTTGTGCAATGCGTGAACAGCACCCGATATTGCAACAAAAATGGACTTTAGACAGCTTTTGTAGCCTAAATTTTGTGCTGGTTTCCTTGTTTGGCGACAGCTTTGTTGGGGTAACAGATAGGGCTTTGGAAAAAATTGGTTCATCTCGCAATGTGGTGTTATCGGTGCAAAGTTTTGCCATTGTTCCCGAATTATTGCGACAAAGCGATTTAGCCGCCGTTGTGCCTTATCATCTGGTTCAAAATGCCCACGGTATTATCACCAAAGAAATCCCTTTTGAAGTGGAAGGATACGATAAAGTGATGACTTGGCACGAACGAACTCAACACGACCCTGTGCAAAAATGGTTGCGTGAGGTGATGCTGCAGTTAGAAGGGTAGTTATTACCTATTCAGAAGATAGAATGACAAGCGGTTGTTTTCGCAAGATCTTTTACAAAAACGACCGCTCTTTTATCTACCTAAATCCCCAAACTTTATCTTCCTCACTTTACCAATCCGACAGCTCGCTTTCGAGTTGTTCTACGGTTGGTAAAGTGGTTAGCCATAGCAATTGTGCAGCAACCTGCTGCACAAATTTAAAATCAGTTCACGTTTCAGTAGTTATCCAAAATTTTTGGATAACTGAATTTTCCGCCACTGAAGAAACAATTTCCGATTTAAACTTCTTAACTGAAATCCTGTTTAGTCTAATGCCATTCTCAATGGGGGCAAAGGGGTTGATTTATTCGGTGCAAAAGAGCGGTTATTTTGTTGCACCTTTTTACCCGTCTTCTCGTCCGCACGCCAATAGTGAAATTAGGTTGAACAAACAAGTCGAGATTAATTCGTTGGTGTTTCGTTATCTGAAATCCATTACGGATATTGTGCCTTTGGGGTCGCCTTTTCCGAGCCACGATTATCTCAATCCACCCAAATTGCTACAAATTCTAAGCCAGCTTAGCCGTGATAGAACGCAGATTGAGCCACAGCCTGTGTTGTCGGGCAATGTGGACTTGCGTAAATTAATCGCACAACGTTACCGCTTGCAAGGTGTTCCTACGCAAGCCGATGATATTGTGATTACGTCTGGCTGTTTAGACGCTTTGAACCTTTCGCTACAAGCCTTAACGCAACAGGGCGATTATATTTTATTACAGCAGACGGTATTTTATGGGGTGTGGCAGATTGCGGAAAAGTTAGGTTTAAATGTCGTCACCCTGCCCGACCACCCAAGCGGTTTTGACCTTGTGGCGTTTGAGCAAGCCTTACAGCGTTATCCGATCAAGGTTTGTTGGTTTATGCTCAACTGCCACAATCCGCTTGGGTTTACCGTTAGCCCTGAAATCAAACAGCGGATTGGGGAATTGTTAGCTCAATATCAAGTGCATTTAATTGAAGACGATGTGTATCAAGAGCTTTATTATCGGGGTAAAAAGCCCTTGCCGATAAAGGCGTTTGATGCACAAAACTGGGTGTTGCATTGTTCTTCTTTTTCTAAAATTTTAGGGGCAAACTTCCGTATCTGCTGGGTTCACGCAGGGCAATTTGCCGATAAAATCCAACATTTGCAACTGATGAGTACCATTTCTGCTAACGCTTTAATTCAACAAGCCTTGGTAGAATTTATCTCTAATCACCACTACGAGAAACATCTGCGACATCTTCGCCGTCATTTAGAAAAAAACAAAAAGCAGTGTTTGGATTACCTACGTCAGCACTTGCCTGCAAGTTGTCCTATCGAACACCACAGCAGCTGCTATTTCCTTTGGATACACCTGCCCGAACATTTGGATAGTATGCGGATTTATCAACAGTTACTCGAAGAAAAAATCAGCATTAGCCCAAGCGAGCTTTTTACTTTGCTTACTTCGCAGCATAAAGGGATTAGGGTTAATTGTTCGTTTGCTTGGAGCCAAGGGATCGAACAGGCGTTAGGGGTTTTGGTGAGGGTATTAACAAAATAGCGGTTACTTCATAGAAACTTTTTGCACCTGTTTCATTATGCCCGTGAATATTTGATCCCGTACATTTTCATCTATCTGTTTGGGTAGTGTTGTTGCTACGCTATCAATGGTTTCTTGCACTGTATCGCAAATTTGCTCTATCACTTGTTTCATATCACTTGAGCTAAATCCGACAAACTTAGCTGTGGCATAGAAATGTTCAGCATAAATTTTACTCCAATGCCATTTTTTTCCTTTTTGCGTGCTACGCAAGCTCATTGCCATTTGTAATTCACTGTGATGCCAACCTTTTCCGCCTAACATTGGATAAGCAGAAATTACGTCATACACAGGGGATAAGTGATAACGCCCTTGTTTTTCAATGGCGAGAGAAAAGTTTTTAGCGTGTCCATCAATGGCTGCCAGTAGCCAAAACAGAAATTGAAATAGAAATTCTGAAGTCCTGATTATTATCAATCATACCAAGCGGGGCATTGTATTGATAACTTTGTAGAATTTTCGTCATTTCACTTTCGTCTAATTCTGTGGCTTGAATTATTCGATGATTAGGAATTTGTTCATCTTCCCCTAAAAGAGTAATAGCACCCGCAGCATCGCGACCAATTTTAGCAAGTAAGTCAAAAGGTTGTTGTGTTTCAGCATTAAATCTTGTCGCAATTCTTGCTCGAATTTGAGGATTATCGGGCAGTAAATTATCAAAGAAATTAATCACTTCTTTGCCTTGATATGTTGCTCTTTGCAAGGGCATAGAAAGGGAAATCGGGCGAGCTAATGGGGAATTTAGCCAACTTTCAGCATAGGTAAAATGGTGGGAACCCGATAAAGTGCGGTCAAAATACCCAACCATTTCGCCATTCATTAATACTCGTAATCGCATTACCATTCATCATTCCCCTCTGTTTTTTCAGGACGAGGTTGGATATGTAGTTCATAGCCTAAACCTGAAAGTAACTTAAATAATGTTTCAATAGTGGCTTTATCGGTTTTTTTCTCAAAGGTGGAAATCGTGGCTTGTCTTAAAGCTACTTGATTTGCTATTTGCATTTGAGAAAGCTTTTTTTGCTTACGAATATCGCGTAGGCTATTTCCAAGCATATCTGGTGTCGTGATTAACATATTTCTTCCAAATTTATTTTATACTAAGTGAAGTATAATTTATGAAATATACGCTGTAAAGTATAACTATGGTTTTATACTTTATAGCGTATATAGATAATCTGAAATGATGTATAGAAGTATTGGGTATTTATTCCAATAACTTTTTAATGATTCATCAATGAAAACCGTAAAAACTCGACAAAATGATCCGCCCAGTGCATTTCGTGGTGGATTTCATTTGCCATAATTTTTAGACGAATATTATCGAGAGGATGTCCCGTGCGGATTAGTGCTTGGTAATAATGCAGCGTACAGTCAATATAAGCCTGATTCATATTTGAAATAAAATGTGAATCCACTTCATCGCCTTCATTCGTTCCCACTTGAATAAACACTTTGCTTGAGCAGTTGAGTGGGTGTGTATGAATAAATTCCATAAAGGCAGGTTCACTAAACCACGAGGCAAGAGAAAATACGCCTAAATGCCCGAATACTTCAGGATATTCCGCTCCCATATAAGCAGTGATAATACCGCCCATTGAGCTACCTGCAAGTAGAGTATGATCACGATCACGTTTAGTTCGGTAATGTTGATCGATGAAAGGCTTAACCGTTTCAACCACCCAACGCCCGTACGCCATTCCATATCCTCCAGCATTTTGGGTTTCAGGGGTAGAGCCTGTGTCTGTTGGCCACGGACCATATTCATCAAGACGATCAGGGCCTGCATTGTCAATACCAACAATGATCATCTTTGGAAATTCTTTGTGATTTTTAATCGTCGGAATCACTTTCCAAGAATGTCCCGAATAAGACTCTTTGCTATAAAAAATATTTTGTCCGTCGTGCATATATAACACAGGATAATGCCCTGCTTCTTCACGATACCCTTTGGGTAAAAGCACACGGATTCGGCGTTGTTGGTTGAGATAAGGTACATTTAGATAATGCTCTCGCATTTCAAGGAAATAATATTGAAGAGGATCTAGCATTGTAAAACTTCTTGGATAAAACAGATAATCGGGCGAAGTATATCACAAATCATCTTTCCCCTAAAAATTTCCCTATCATTTGCAAAAATCCGTTAAAATCTAACCGCTTGTTATTATTTAGAGAAAACCAATGTTAAACCAAGTTTCAAACAGTTTGCTGTTACCTAGCGGACTTCAATTATCCGATCTGACGAAAGTGTTGGATCATTTTTCTAGCCGTCAAATCGACTATGCTGATCTCTATTTTCAATTTAGCCAAGATGAGAGTTGGTCGTTAGAAGATAGCATTATCAAAGAAGGCGGTTTTTATATCGACCGTGGTGTCGGCGTGCGTGCGGTGTCAGGGGAAAAAACGGGCTTTGCTTATGCCGATCAAATCTCGCTCAGCCAGCTTGAGCAGTGTGCAATGGCAGCTCGTAGTATTACGCAAGAAAGCGGTCGGTTGTTGGTAAAACCTTTCAAAGAAACGACCGCTATCAAACGTTATGCCTCGATCAATCCCCTTGATACCTTAAGCCGTGAGCAGAAAGTTGAACTATTACACTTAGTCGATAAAGTGGCGAGAGCTGAAGATCCCCGTGTCATTCAAGTGAACGCAAATCTGTCCGCCGTATATGAAGAAATGTTAGTGTCTGCAACGGACAGCACTTTAGCAGCGGATATTCGCCCGTTAGTGCGTTTATCTATTTCGGTATTAGTAGAACAGAACGGTAAACGTGAGCGAGGCAGTGCAGGGGCTGGTGGACGCTTTGGCTTGGAATGGTTCTTAGCACCACACTATACAGGCGACAGTCGTGCCGTCTATCTTGCTAAAGAAGCCGTACGACAAGCGGTTGTGAATTTAGGTGCGGTCGCTGCACCTGCTGGCTCAATGCCGATTGTGCTTGGGGCTGGCTGGCCAGGGATTTTACTGCACGAAGCGGTCGGACACGGTTTAGAAGGCGATTTTAACCGCAAAGAATCATCAATGTTCACAAACAGAATCGGCGAACTTGTGACATCACCACTTTGTACCATTGTCGATGACGGTACTGTGCCAAATATGCGAGGTTCGATTACCGTTGATGATGAAGGTGTACCTTCACAACGTAATGTATTGATTGAAAACGGGATTTTAAAAGGCTATATGCAAGATAAGCTCAATGCTCGTTTAATGGGCGTTGCCCCAACAGGTAACGGTCGCCGTGAGTCTTATGCCCACTTACCAATGCCCCGTATGACCAACACCTATATGACAGAAGGCAATCACGAGTTCGACGAAATGATTGAATCTGTGGACTTTGGTTTATACGCTCCCCATTTCAGCGGCGGACAAGTGGACATTACCTCAGGCAAATTCGTATTCTCAACGTCCGAAGCCTATTTAATCGAAAAAGGCAAAATCACCAAACCAGCCACAGGGGCAACCTTAATTGGCAGCGGTATCGAAGCAATGCAACAGGTGTCAATGGTTGGCAAAAAAATGGAACTGGATTTAGGTATAGGCACTTGTGGTAAAGAAGGGCAATCTGTACCTGTTGGCGTTGGGCAACCTACGGTGAAGTTGGATAAGATTACTGTGGGGGGAAGGGGTTAGATGTGCTTTATTTTTGCTTACTAGTTGAAATTATCACAGATTGAATTTATGGTATTTTTTTAGAATGATTCTAAAAATAGATGACAAGGTTATAGTGCAAAGTAATAACGTACTTGAAAATCCTTGTAACACTCAAAAAATAATAAGATTCACAAGAAATTTGTGAAAAGATCGTGGCAACACCAGCAGAAAATGTTAGAATTGCACGCTTTATAATTGAATATTCACTTTTGTAATAAATTTTAGGTTGTATATGGCTAAAGAAATTCAAAACATAACCCTGGATAAAGTAGAAAAGGGTGTTAAAAGTAAAGGTATAAATAATGTATTATGGGTATTTTCAATTTCATTATTAACAATAGTAGCTATTGGAAATACCTATTTTGCAGAATACTTTTCATTAATTGTTCGTATATTGCTGTTAGTTGTACTATGTGTTGCTGCATTGGGTATTGCTGCAATGACTAACCAAGGTCAGCAATCAATTGGTTTTATCAAAGATTCGCGCCAAGAATTACGTAAAATTATTTGGCCAAATCGCCAAGAAACGACGCAAACAACTTTAATGGTTGTCGCAATGTGCGTTGTAGTGGCATTAGCATTATGGGGTATCGACTCTATTATTGTGTTAATTATTGATTTCCTAACAAATTTGAGATTCTAATATGAGCGAGATTGAAATAGTCGAACAAGAAAAAGATACAAGCAAAATGCGTTGGTTTGTATTACAAGCGTTTTCGGGCTTTGAAGCCCGTGTTGCAATGACTCTTCGTGAGTATATCAAATTGCATAATATGCAAGACCAATTTGGTGAGGTGCTCGTTCCCACAGAAGAGGTGGTTGAGAATGTTGGTGGACGCCGTCGTAAAACAGAACGCAAATTTTTCCCAGGTTATGTGTTAGTTCAAATGGAAATGAATGATGATACGTGGCATCTGGTAAAAAGCGTGCCGCGTGTAATGGGCTTTATCGGAGGTGCTGCGGATAAGCCTGCACCAATTTCTCAGAGTGAAGCAGAGCGTATCCTTAACCGTGTTCAAGAAACGGCGGATAAACCACGTCACAGAACAGAGTTCCACCCAGGTGAAGAAGTTCGTGTTAAAGAAGGTCCTTTTTCAGATTTTACAGGCACTGTGGAAGAGGTGGATTATGAAAAAGGTCGTGTCAAAGTGTCCGTTTCCATTTTTGGCCGAGCAACGCCTGTTGAACTTGAATTTAATCAGGTAGAGAAGCAAAATACTTAATAAATATTATTGCAATAAGTAAAGGAAGCCTATCGCTATTTTTAGCCAAATAGGCGGCATAGTAGACAGGCATGGCATTTTGTCTACTATGCCAAAGTTAAATGTTAAATAAATGTCTTATTTTTCTAATTCTTCTCTGTATATCCTTTTAATTTACAAATTAATTCAAGTATAAGCTCAAATTTATTCCAACCTTCCCGATCTAAAAAATGCCCCCCAGTTGGCAAACGGATATAGTCTGCTTTTAAATGTTTGGCTAAATCATCACTATATTGATGTGGCACAACAGTATCATCAAGCGAAGCGACAACATAAGATTTAAACGGCTGGCAGTCAGGTGAAACTGCATAAACATTAGAGAACGTGGTTAATTCAGGCAAATTGGGTAGAGGTTGATGGAATCCCGATACAAAAACTGCCCCCTTTCGTGCAGAGGGCTATTTCGCAGTTTGCTTGGCGGTACGCAAAAAAGTGTGAGTACGGAAATCGCTCGCCAAGTTGCCCGCCCGCCGTTTTCTTGCCCCGAACATCTGTTTGTATCGGTATACAACGGTTGTGGAGAGTGCAAAATTGCCTGTTTTGTAGGAGCCTTGGGATTGGAAATGTACAAGCGGTAAGAGCAGTTGCTAAATTTGCAATAAATCTTACCGCTTGAACTTATCTAGTGTAATGCTTTCAGCGTAGTAACTAACTGTTGATAACGCTGATATTTTTGTTGATAGGCTTCAAAATGTTCAGGATTTGGTTGCACTTGACGCATTGCTTGTTGCAATAGTTCTGGGGGATTTTCGTCAGCCGCTTCCATTGCCATCATCGCTGCCCCTAAGCAACCTGTTTCTTCAATATTTGGTACTTCTAAGATCACTCCTGTTAAATCCGCCAGCATTTGTAACCAAATTGGCGACTTCGTTGGCCCGCCTGTAACACGGAGTATCTGAGTATTCGGGAAGCGTTGTAGCATTCGGTTGAGATGATGCATTAAGCTGAACAGTACGCCTTCGTAAATGGCTTGGAGTAGATGAGCTTGTGTATGATATGCTTGTATTCCATAAAAACCTGCTTGCATACCTAAACCTGCGTTAGAGCCATAAAGGAATGGGACAAACAGTATAGAGCTAGCGGCAGGCACGAGTTCGGCAATCGTTTGATTAATGTGAGCGTAATCTAAATTCCACTGTTTGATAAACCATTCTAAATTACCCGCTGAAGTTGGGCTGGCTTCGTGGACGATAAATTTGCCCGCTTGTGCATAACGTCCGTAAACAAACGGTAAATCTTGGTTTGGATCGATATGGTCTGTGATACCACTGACAACCGACCAAGTACCGAGTACGGCATTAAGTTTGGTTTCATCATCTAACCCTGCACATAATGCGGTAGAGACGACATCGAATAAGCCGCCGACCACAGGTGTTCCCACCGCTAAACCACAAAAAGCGGAAGCCTTTTCGGTCACATAACCTGCCACTTGATTTGGGGCGATCACAAGCGGTAATTTATCAATGATTTCTTGCAAGCCAAGTATTTCAGCAAGTTGCGGATCGTATTTTCCTTCTGCCATATTGTAGAGATTGGACTCGGAAATATTGGTTTCTTCACAATGTAGTTCACCAGTAAGGCAAAAGCGTAAGTAGTCGTGTGACATTAATACAGAACCGATTTGTGCATAACGTTCTGGTTCGTGTTCTTTTATCCAACGTAAAATGGAAACGGGGTGCCCTGTCCATAAGGTTTGGCGGGTGATTGGGTAGAGTTTTTCTGGTATGCCTTCTTTTTGCCACTGTTTAACGATGTCGATAGAACGTTGGTCGGAAGATAAGATCGCTCTACCTAGTGGTTGTTTATTTTTATCCAGTAAAAACGCACCTTTTCCTTGAGCTGAAATGCCTACTCCTTTGATTGCGCTTGGCTCTACACCACTTTTTTTCAAGTGTTTGGCGAATAACATTAGCACAGACCTGCCAAAGTTGAGCCATATCCCTTTCTGCATAACCTGCTTTTTCGCTGATGACTGCCACATTTTCACGAGCAAGTCCGCAGATTTGTCCGTGACGATCAAACAGTGCTGCTTTAATAAAAGTGCCACCACAATCAATGCCTAAGTAGTAGTTCATTTGAGTTCCTTTTTATTTCTGTATTAGCAAATCCCCCTTTTGGGAAAAAGGGGGATAGAGAAGGTGTATTATTTCGCTAACCCATCAATTTTTTCAACTAATTCACTGCCGTTTTTCTCAATAAAGGCTTTGCGAACATTTGCTTCAATGATGGCTTTAAACGGTTTGTTATCTACTTCTTCAATCACTTGAATACCCGCTTTTTGTAATTTAGCGATGATCTCTTTTTCATTCTCTAAGTTAAGCTGGCGTTGATAGTTGCCTGCTTCTTTGGCAGCATCAAGAATTGCTTGTTGTAATTCTGGTGAGAAACTGTCGAATTTCGCTTTGTTCATTACAACAATTAATGGAGTATAACCGTGATTGGTTAAACTTAAATGTTTTTGTACTTCGTAAAGTTTAGCCGACCAGAAAATACCGATTGGGTGTTCTTGTGCATCTACTGCTCGTGTTTCAAGCGCAGTATAAAGTTCAGAAAGTGGCATTGGCACAGGATTTGCACCAAGTAGGCTAAATGCCTGAATATACATTGGGTTTTGGTTAGTACGGACTTTTAACCCCTTGATATCTTCAGGTGATTTAACTGGGTGTTTTGAGTTAGTAAATGAGCGGAACCCGACTTCCCAGAAAGCTAAGCCTTTTAATCCTTGTGCTTCTAAATCTTTTAATAAACCTTGACCGATTTCGCTGTTTTTTAGCAGTTAAGTTACCGATGGCTTGATGTGCGTCCCATTGTTCAATTGCCCCTAACGAAAGCACTTTGGTTGGCACTGCATCAGGAATAACATCGCCCTTTTCTAACTGTTGAATAAAACGAGGAAAACGGTTTACACCGTGAGAATAAACACCCGCTTGGGTAGTGTCAGCAAACATTGTGGCACACTCTTCTGCAATCTCTTCACGAACATTGCGGGCAAGTAGCACACGTTTAAATTCGGCTTTAAGCTCTTGATATGATACTTTCATTAGTAACCCCTTTGTTTCATATATCAAAATGATATTTCATAAATTAAACCTAAACAGATTAAAAGTCAATCAAACCATAAAAATAAAAACCATTTAAAATCAATATGTTATTTGTAAATTTTTAGTTTTGTGAGCAAGATCTCATTTTTATGGGATTGCATTCCAAAATATGAAACAGAAAAATATGCTATGATAGGAGGTATAAAATGAAATAGGAGAACAGAATGGCAGAGGAAAAAAGTGGTGGAAATCAAAGCCTTATTCGTGGTTTACGTTTAATGGATATTTTAAGTAACTTTCCAAATGGTTGCCCACTAGCGAAATTGGCTGAAATTTCAGAACTTAACAAAAGTACCGTACACCGTTTACTGCAAGGGTTACAAAACGAGGGGTATGTGAAAGCAGCAAGTTCTGTTGGTAGCTATCGTTTAACAACAAAATGTCTAAGTTTAGGGCAGAAAACCCTTGCTTCAATGAATATTATTCATTTAGCTTCCCCGCATTTAGAACGATTAAATCTTGCCTTAGGTGAAACCGTCAATTTTTCAAAGCGAGAAGACGATCACGCGATTATGATTTACAAGCTCGAGCCAACATTGGGTATGATGAAAACGCGTGCCTATATTGGGCAACATTTGCCACTTTATTGTTCTGCAATGGGTAAACTTTATCTTGCTTATGAAGAAAATAAAGAATATTTAGATCGTTATTGGCAGGCACATAGCGGTCAGATTGAGCAGAGAACTTGCAAAACCATTACGGACATTCAAGCTATGCGTCAAGAACTCAACGATATTCTTAAATCTGGTTTTGCAATGGATAGGGAAGAAAATGAACTTGGCGTGTGCTGCCTCGCTGTACCTGTATTTAATCACCTTGGCAGAGTGGAATATGCCATTTCAGTTTCAACTTCTATTCATCGTTTGAATGAATATACGATGGGGGATTTTATACGCGAGGTACAACAAACTGCACAAGCTATTTCGCAGGAGTTAGGGTGGAAGGAAATTTAATCTTACCAATGACTTACTATGTCTAATCTAAAGTAATTTAGAATATAAAGTATAGATTGGTGGCTAAGGAAGTGATTTACTATAAGCAGTAAACTATTATTTATGGTTATATGCTAATATAGATATCTGGCATAGTAGACGAAATAGTTGCTAATGTTTATTTTCTTTAAATATTAGCAACTCTTTTTATTTAAAAAATTATTTATAAACAACGTGTTATAGGTTTCGTTAACCCCTTGTGATTATTTGATTTCCACTTAAGTTTTCTAAATAATCCCTCTAAGTGATTTATTGTCTTTTCTATATTTAATTCAGAATATTTCTCATAGGTAAAAATAAAATCTATATAACGCTTTAAACTGGTATAAGTACTTCTTACATTACGATATTTATAAGGAATGTTGATAGGTTTGTTTTCCAGATGTGTAATCAGTCCAAATTTTTATTGGATCTAATTTATTCTTAAGGGAAAATGTTTTATGACACTTATGACAAAAATATCGTTGAATATTATTTGATGTCCTATGTTTTTTTATTTTCAGGCTTTGGCAAAATGGGCAGTTTTTTGTTCATGTTTCAAAAAGAGGGCTTAAAGCCTTGTACTATCGATATTATGTAGCAGTTGCTACATAAATTTTCCTACTATGTCGTTTATTAGCTCCAATACGTTACCCTTCCAAAACACCCACCATAAACTCCGCAATCTGCTCCACATTATTAATATCCAACAGATTTTCTCTTTCCAACGGATAATCCGTTGCGGTGGCAAGGGTGAAAGGATCTAACTCAGGTAAGGGTTTATCCATCTCTTTTCGGTGTAGCTGAATTTTCGGCAAGGTTTCGTGTTTGAAGCCTTCGACTAAAATCAGATCGACATTTTGTGTTTCCATCTGTTTTACCAGTACATTAAAAGACGCGAGAGTATTCGTTTCCACCATCATCGCCCAACGCTGTTCACACACAATCATTGTCGGATTTGCCCCTGCTAAACGTAGGCGATGGCTGTCTTTTCCTGCTTTATCGACATCGACATTATGATGAGAGTGCTTAATTAAACCTACTTTTATCCCTTTTTGATTTAACTGGGGAATGAGCTTTTCAAGTAAAGTGGTTTTGCCTGTGCCACTATAACCTGTCACTGCAAGCAACGGAACGCCCCCCTCTGTCCTGCGGAAATCTCCCCCCGCAAGCGGAGGGAGGGAATACGGAAGAAAATCTTCTGGGGTATTAAAATTGTTAAACGCCTGTTTTTGTTCGGAAAAATCAACGGCAATACTGCGTTGGCTTTGGAAAAACTGAAATAGACGGCGTTCGCCATTATTCAGGTAATCTTGTAATGCAGGTACGACAGAACGATGGATTAAAGCAAAAGTCGGGTGTGGGCGTTCACCGTCGTGGGCAAAGGCAATTTGAGCATTGTTGATCTGTAAGGCTGTACTTAGTTTTACGGCAAGATTTTCAGGTAAAAATGGGCTATCGCAAGGGACAAATAGCAAATATTCACTATCAATTTGCTCAAAGCCAGCTAACATACCGCTTAATGCCCCTTGAAAGCCTTCAAGACAATCGGCATAAAGCGGAATATCAGGATAGTGTTGCTGATACTGCGCTTGCAAGCGGTTCACATTCAACCAGATTTTGCAAATTTGTGGGGATAATCTTTCCAAAATATGAGAAATCAGAGGTTTACCTTGTAGAAGTTGCAATCCTTTTTGTACCCCATTCAAACGACGAGCAAGCCCCCCCGCTAAAATTACCCCTTGAATTTGATTAAATTGCATTTATTTTCCCCTTGTTTTTGCAAAATTGACCTTAAAAGTATATGATCCTGCCTAGTTTTTTCCAAATTTTTTAAGGATTTTCTGATGAAATGTAAACGTTTAGACGAAGTGTTAGAGCTATTAGGTGAACATTGGCGTAAAGAACCCGATCTTCACTTACTTGATTTATTACACAAACTTGCTGAAGAAGTTGGCAAACCGAATGATTTAGATGCACTGCGTGATGAAGTGTTAATTTATCAACTCAAAATGAGTGAAAAAGATAAAACCGAAGTGATCCCTGGTATCAAAAAAGATTATGAAGAAGATTTTAAAACCGCTTTATTAAAAGCGCGTGGAATTTTAAATGATTAATGTTGTCGTAGGATCGACTTTTTTAACTCGAGGAATTTATGAAGAAATTTGCTTTAAAAACCGTATTCATTGCCCTTTCTGCATTAGGGGCTTTTTCAACAACCGCAATGGCACAAGATCCTGTTGCAAATAAAGAGTATCTCGAAGTTCGCCAAGTGCCTTCGGCTCAAAAAGAGGTGTTAGAATTTTTCTCTTTCTATTGCCCACACTGCTATGATTTTGAATTGAATTACAAAATTCCAAGTAAAGTCAAAGCAGGTTTACCTGAAGGGGCTGTGTTAAAACAGTACCACGTTGATTTTTTAGGTCGTCAATCGACAGAATTAACACGAGCGTGGGCATTAGCAATGGCATTAGGCGCGGAAGATAAGGTGAAAACCCCATTATTTGAAGCGGCACAAAAAGATGCAATTAAATCAATGGACGACATTCGTGCGATTTTCTTAGCAAATGGCATTACCGCAGAACAATTTGACGGCGGCATTAATAGCTTTGCGGTGAATGGTTTAGTGACAAAACAAACTCAAGCTGCTGAAGAGTTTAAAGTGCGTGGCGTGCCAGCATTTTTTGTGAATGAACAATATCAGCTAAATCCAGAGGGTTTCTCCGACTCAGGCTCAACCAACGAATTTGTTCAACGTTATATTGATGCGATTTTATTTTTAGTGAAAAAATAGAGTGTATTTGCAAAACAAGCGTTCAGTCTGACCGCTTGTTTTTATCTCACCCAATCGGCTAACCATAACCGAATTTTAATCCCCCAATAGGTTGAGAAGCCAGTAGTGTGGCTAATCATTTTGCCATCTTTTACAATAATTAATGTCGGAGTCGCTTGAATATCCCAACTTTTTGAAAATGTTCCTATTGGATCATTGATAGTCACAAAATGATATTGATGAGTTTTCATATACTGTTTTACTTCATCATCACTTCCCGATTTGAGAGCAATACTTAAAACATTGGCGCCATCTAGTACAAGCTGAGAAATAGATGGGGAGGTATATTCACAAAATTTGCACCAACTGCCCCAAAAATAGAGTAACAGTGATTTTTGGTGGCTTAGTTGTGCAATAATTTGAGGATTTTTCTCCAAATCATATAAAACTTGTTCTGCAAATTGATGAGAGGGATTGGGTCTACGAAACCAATCTGCTGCAGTGTTGATCAATACAAATAAACTCACAAATAACAAAATATTTTTCATAGAACAGTTGATAATGCCATGCTTTTTCATTTTATTTCTTACCATCAGTATAAGCTGCAGCTCCTCTAGCTAGCATTCTTAATTGTGTAATTACACGTTGTTTTAATTTTTCTCGTTCTTGACTATTTAAGTCTAAAGCATGGGAACCTGCTGTGAAAACGAGAGTAACAAGTCCTTCAGATTGAATATAAGCTAGTTCCTGAGTTATTGCGTGATCTCTTTGTTGAATATATTCTGCGAGTTCTGCTACAAAATGCTGTATTTCACGTGACGTGGCAGTTCTAAATTCTTGCGAGGTTCCTGATCGTTCTCTCAGCAAAAGACGAAACATATTAGGGCGGTCTTCAATAAGTTCAAAAAAGGTTTCTACGGAGATAGCAATAACACTCCCCCCTTTTTCTAATCTTTTTCTAGCCTGGCGCATTAATTGACGTAAGATTAACCCTGATTCGTCTACCATTGCTAACCCCAATTCATCCATATCTTTAAAGTGTCGGTAAAAAGACGTGGGTGCAATGCCCGCTTCACGGGCAACTTCACGTAGACTTAAATTTGAAAAACTTTTGTCTGCAGTTAGCTGGTTAAATGCAGCATCAACTAATGCACGGCGAGTTTTCTCTTTTTGGATTGCTCTGATTCCACTACTCATTATTGAATCTCTGACATTATTTTTTGAATCTCTTTTGCAAGGCGTTCATATCGCAACCGTAACGGGGAGCCGGGGCGATAGATTAACCCAATTGTTCTATATGGTTCAGGATTATTAAAATGAATATAGTGTAAATTATCTGTTTTTCCAATTTTAGCTGCTAGTTCAGGGATAAACGCAATTCCTACATCTGCGGCAACCATATTACGTAATGTTTCTAAACTATTTGCTTTAAAGTGGCTGTTCTCTTTTGCTCCGATTGATAAGCAATAGTCCATCAACTGTGTTCGTAGACAATGTCCTCCATCTAGCATCAACATTTCTTGATCGCGTAATTTTGATAAGTCTATTGAGGTTGTTGTTGCCCATTTATGCTGATTGGATACTGCAAGTAGCATTTTTTCATTAAAAATAGGTATTTCGATAAATGGCGCGCTTTCTTTGTCAAAAGCTAAAATAACGCAATCTAGTTGTCCCGACTCAAGTTGTTCCACAAGTAATGATGTTTGTAGTTCATAAATATAAAGCTCTAATCTAGGGAAAAGTTGTTTTAGTTGAGGAAAAATTATCGGTGAAATATAAGGTCCTAATGTTGGAATGATACCAATATGTAAGGGGCCAGACATTACTTTACCTTGGTTGCTTGCCATTTCTCTAAGAATCTTCACTTCTCTTAACACAGTTTTTGCTTGTTCAACTAAGGTAAGCCCTGATTGGGTAAAGAGTACTTTCCGGCTAGTTCTTTCCAATAGCACAGTTCCGAGCTCATCTTCTAACTTACGAATCTGCCCACTCAGTGTGGGCTGGCTTACATTACAAGCATCAGCTGCTTTACGAAAATGTTTAAAATCAGCTAAAGCGATTAGATATTCTAGATCTCGGATATTCATATAATATTAGTCCCCATTAAATCAATAATTAAATTATGCCATATTTGATGACAAAATATTAATGTTTTAAATATACCATAGAGCATAACATCAAATTACGCTATCTAAATAATATTTACCAGCCTAATAACGAACACCCTGCAAGATCAACATATAACCAGCAATCACCAACAAAATACCGCTTAACAGCCTTTGCATTGTAAGCGGTTTTAAAATCCCTCTCAGCTTCATTGAAAAGAAACTGGTTAAAAATGAACATAGCACCACAATAGACACAACGGTAAAATTCACATATCCCACTTGCCAAGAGTTTTCTAAATAGACTGGTGGAATTTTGCTTAGATAACCGTATAAGTTTCCTAATCCACCAATAATCATCATATAGTTGCTATAAGCGGCGATTTGATGTGGTTTGACGCTTGGTAACAAACTAATAAGAGGTGCCATAATTGAGCCACCGCCAATACCTGTAATTCCTGCGACACTTCCACCAAATAAGCACACTGAAATTCCCTTAATGTTCTCTTTTAACGAGCTACAAGCGGTGGAATTCTCAGATTTTTTTGCGAGAATAAGACATAATGCAAGGACAACAAGTGTAGTCACAAACACTGCAACAATTGCCCAATTTGGAATGAAAAAACTGATTTCAAACCCAAGCTGAACGCCGATAATCATTCCAATTGACCACAGCAACAGAGATTTCATTTTGACAGGAACACGTTGTTTATAGAAATAGACTAAATTGATTGCCGCTGTTCCCATTACTGTCATTAAAGAGGTCGCCGCAACCATTTGTAACGAAAATTCAGGAAACAGCGTGTGTAAAATCGGCACCATTAGCACACCGCCGCCGATCCCAAACAGTGCTGACATTAAATTAGTCAGTATGCCACAGGCGATTAAAATCAAAATTGTGGTTATTGTCATAAATTCCCCCTAATATAGAGGTGTTGAAAGTCCTACAGCTTCTATTATGAAAGTGAAATCTGCTATCCCATTATGATCGTCCTCATATTTTTCCGAGTGAAATTTCATTATTTTCTAAATTTGTGAGCAAGATCACTTTACAGTTATGACAATTATCATAATTTATTTACATCTAACGAGATTATGCTAAAGCTGTTCTAAATTTCTAGAATAGCAACTTCATAAACTTTATCTGAAACTAAGGAGGACTATATGTTTCTTACGATAGTCAGTTTTATCATCGTAACCGCTGCAGTCGGTTTAATCTCTTGGTATAAAACCAAAGATGATGATTTAAGCACCTCAAAAGGTTATTTCCTTGCAGGGCGTGGATTGAGTGGTGCAGTCATCGGCTGCTCAATGGTATTAACCTCACTTTCAACGGAACAGTTAATCGGGATCAATGCAAACTCTTATGCAGGTAACTTCTCGATTATGGCGTGGACGGTACAATCTGTTATCCCACTCTGTTTCCTTGCATTATATCTGTTACCAAAATATATCCGTAACGGTTACACCACTATTCCAGAGTTCTTTGAAGCACGTTTTGACAGACAAACTCGTTTGATTATGTCCACGCTCTTCTTGTTCTTCTATCTTTTCATTGCTATTCCAACCGCACTTTATACAGGGGCGATTGCATTTAATAAAATCTTCAGCCTACAAGAAGTGTTTAATCTCAGCTATGGCGAAGCGATTACTTACACCGTAATTGCAATCGGTATCATCGGTGCAATTTACGCGATTTTCGGTGGTTTGAAAGCCGTTGCCGTATCGGATACTTGGAATGCGGTGATCTTAGTGATCGGTGCTTTACTTGTGCCTATCTTTGCCCTTGCTTATTTAGGTAACGGTAGCATTTCAGAAGGTTTACACATTATCAGCACAACCCACGTTGAAAAATTCAATGCTATCGGTAGTGCCACAGACGCTGTGCCTTGGCCAGCTATCTTCACGGGTATCTTAATCGTCAACTTCTTCTACTGGACAACAAACCAAGCGATAGTACAACGTGCGTTAGGGGCAAGAGATTTAAAAGCGGGTCAAAAAGGGATTTTAATTGCAGCACTTTTCCTCTTGTTGCTACCGTTAATCCTTAACTTACCGGGTTTATTGAGCTATCACATTCTGGGCGAAGGCTTAAAACCGATTGATGCCTCATACCCAAGTTTAGTCAATAAAGTGTTACCGACTTGGTTACAAGGATTCTTTGTGGCTGCATTATTCGGAGCGATTTTAAGTACCTTCAACTCATTCTTAAATTCAGCGGCAACCATCTACTGTAACGACTTATTGCCTGCGATTACCAAAGTAAAACGCAGCGATGAAGAACTTATTGCCTATGCGAAAAAAATCGGTACCGTAATGGCGATCATCACAATGATTGTTGCACCGTTATTAATGTTCGGTACAGACGGTATCTTCTTGTTTACTCGCCGTTTTGCAGGCTTCTTTAACATTCCTATCGTGGCACTCTTTGCCGTTGGATTGTTCAACCGCTATGTATCAGGTTTAGCGGCTCGTATTACCCTATTAGCTCACGTTGTACTTTACTTCACTTTAGTGTGGGTGATTAATGTCAAAGTGAATTTCGTGTATGTAATGGGTTCACTCTTTGTCTTTGATGTGGCGTTAATGCTTATCTTAGGTCAATTCTTAAAACGTGCGACCCCATACGAAGATAACCAAATCAACCATTCAAACGTGGACTTAACCCACTGGGAATATGCAAGAACAGCTGTGGCTTCATTAGTGTTAGGCTTAATTACCTTACACTTGGTGTTATCACCACTTGGTTTAGCTTCCGCAGAAGGTAATGCGACAATGATTATGGGCGTATGGGCTGTGGTGCAAGTGCTTATCCTGATTTTCTTCGGTAAAAAGAAAGTGGTAGATAAAGCGTAGCCCCCCTTCCGCCTTCGGCACCTTCCCCCGTAAACGGGGGAAGGAAATTCAAAAATGGATATTGCTATGAACAACATCGTTTACATTCTTTTAGACCAAGTCCGCAAAGATATGCTTGGTCCTTACGGACACCAAATTGTCAAAACCCCTAACCTTGACAGACTTGCAGCAGACGGTATTCGTTTCAATAATGCCTTTACGCCTGCTTCTGTGTGTGGACCTGCTCGAACATCATTGTTTACAGGCTTAATGCCATCTAGTCACGGGATTATTAAAAACGGTGAAAAAGGTGGCACAGGGGAAATCAGCCAACAAGCACCGAACATCTGTAATTTAGAAGGATACAACTCTTATGTCGTAGGAAAATGGCACGTTGGCACAAAATCTGTTCCTGAAGATTATGGAATTAAAGGACACAATTTTGATGGCTACGGTTACCCAGGTAGCCAAGTCTATAAAAATCTAGTGTTCAACCAACCGCCGACACACTCTAACCGTTATCGTGAATGGCTAGAAGAAAAAGGCTATGAAATCCCCGAAGTTAGCCGAGCTTACTTTGGCGATAACCCACATTTACGTGTACAAGAATTGTGCGGTTTACTTTCTGGTACAAAAGAAGAAACCATTGAATACTTCATCATTGACGAAGCGAAAAAATATATCCGCGAGTCGCTGGCTGAAGGCAAACCGTTCTTCACTTGGATTAACTTCTGGGGGCCACATACCCCTTGTATCGTGCCTGAGCCTTACTACTCAATGTACGATCCAAAAGATGTTGTGCTAGATGAAAGTTTCTTCAAACCGCTTGAAGGCAAACCAGGGCATTTCCGCACCATCTCAAAAATGTGGGGAATGTGGGAAGCCAGCGAAGAGAGTTGGAAAGAAGTGATCACGAAATTCTGGGGCTACATTACCTTAATCGATGATGCCATCGGTGAGCTGTTTACCTTCTTGGAAGAAAACGGCTTATACGAAAACACCTTCCTCGTTGCCACAGCGGATCACGGTGATGCAATGGGTGCACATCGTATGATTGAAAAAGGTGAGTTTATGTTTGAAACCACCTACAACGTCCCACTGATCATCAAAGACCCACAATCTAACCGTATCAATGAAGTTGATGACAATCTCGTCTATCTTCACGACCTCACCTCAACGGTCTATGATGTCGCAGGACAGGAAGTTCCGCCAGAGTTCCAAGGGGAAACCATTTTACCGATCACCAGAGAAAACAAAGAGAACGACCGCAAAGGCTTGCTCTGCCAACTTGCAGGACACTTTGTTTACTTTGAACAGCGTATGTGGCGACGTAAAGATTACAAACTGGTCTTCAACGCCACGGATTTGTGCGAACTTTATGATGTCCGCAAAGATCCTGAGGAAATGCACAATCTCTTCTATGATGACGCTTACAAAGCAATCAAAAAAGAGATGCTCGAAGAGATGCGTTTGGAAATGAAACGTCTGAACGACCCGCTTGAGAATTGGGTGTATCGGATTATTGATGAAATTTAAGGCCATTAAGGGGTTAACCTGATAGATATAATAAATAGTTTTACTCTGGTTAACCTCTTAGATATTTTACAGTATTATTTTACAGCCAACTCCGCTCTCATCTGATCAATCACAGCTTTATAATCTGGTTGATCGAAAATCGCAGAGCCTGCAACGAACATATCTGCCCCTGCTTCTGCAATTTCAGCAATGTTATTGACTTTCACACCGCCATCAACTTCCAAGCGAATGTTAAATCCACTGGCATCAATTCTGCGACGAGCTTCACGCAATTTATTCAAGGTAGATGGTAAGAATGCTTGTCCGCCAAAACCTGGATTTACCGACATCAATAAGATCACATCGACTTTATCCATCACATAGTCCAAGTAGCTTAATGGTGTTGCAGGATTAAATACTAAGCCTGATTTACAGCCGTGTTCACGGATAAGTTGTAATGAACGGTCAATATGCTCTGTTGCTTCTGGGTGGAAAGTGATGATGTCTGCCCCTGCTTTTGCAAAATCAGGGATTAAGCGATCAACAGGTTTTGCCATTAAATGTACATCAATCAGGCAAGTAATGCCGTAATCCCGTAGGGCTTTACAAATTGCAGGTCCGAAGGTTAAATTCGGCACATAGTGGTTGTCCATTACATCAAAATGAATTAAATCCGCCCCTGCTTTTAATACTTCTGCCACATCATCGCCTAAACGAGCAAGATCCGCAGATAAAATAGACGGAGCGATTAGATAAGGTTGTTTTGCCATTGTCTGATCTCCTACTTACAAAATAGCAATAGCCTAGCATATTTATCGCGAAGAAACTTAGATCCAGTTCGCAATTTCGTTATTTCCTTTCGTTTAAGTTGAAAAAATTAACAAAGACCATAAAAAAATTATAGCTTTTTTATTTTGTTTCAGGCAAAATAATCCCGTATTTAATTTATGGTTTTAAGTCTGAGTTTTTGACTAGGAGAATATATGAAAAAAGGGATTCACCCTGAAAATTATCGTGAAGTGTTATTTTACGACGGTAGTGTGCAACAAGGCTGGATTATCCGCTCTTGTGCGGCAACCAATAAAACAATGGTATGGGAAGATGGCAAAGAGTATCCGCTTTATCCATTAGATACTTCTTCTGCTTCTCACCCTGTTTATACGGGTAAACGCCGTGAAGCAAATACTGAAGGACGTGCAAGCAAATTCAATGAACGCTTTAAAGGCATTTCGAGCTTAACGAAAAAATAAGAAATAAAAGGGGACAAAATGAAAATTTTAAATTCGCTTAAATCAGCGAAATCACGCCACCCAGATTGCCAAGTGGTTCGTCGTAAGGGCAAATTATATGTGATTTGTAAAACGAACCCTCGCTTTAAGGCAAGACAGCGTTAAGAAAAGCATTATAAAATCAAATATATAGCGGTGAGAATTAAATCATTTTCACCGCTTTTTTATTGATTATTGTCAAATAACATTCATAAAATGTATTTTGTTTGCATTTTTTATGTTTTATAAATGTTACAATCATTAACATCAATAACCTATCCATTGAGTAAACTATTTTTGGCTAATTTTACAGAAACGACTTTACCTCGCCGTAGCTTTTTGCGTGGACATTTTTTGAAATCACTTCAGGACGAAAAAGTGGCTCAGCAAGGGCATCAAGCCGTTCGAGCACCTTGGACTGATCTTGCAAATTTTTTTGATAAATGCACCGCTTGCGATAAGTGTATTGCCGTGTGTGAAACACAAATTTTAGTGAAAGGGGCTGGCGGTTATCCCGAAGTCAATTTTATGAATGGACGGGGGGAATGTACTTTTTGTCAGGCGTGTGTGACTGCGTGTGAAGCTGGTGTGTTTCGTTCAACAGATGAGCGAGCTTGGTTTCATTATGTTGAAATTCAGCAAAGTTGTATGGCGTTTAGCGGTGTGGAATGCCGTAGTTGTGAAGATAGTTGTGAAAGCCGAGCCATTCGTTTTAAGCGACAAGTAGGGCGAGTGGCAATGCCTGAATTAAATGTGGAAAGTTGTAATGGTTGTGGGGCTTGTATGGCAGTTTGTCCGACACAAGCGGTCACTTTGGTGAGAAATGTCCAAAGCCCTCTCCCTCCGAAAGCCTAAAGGCTTTCTCCTCCCTCTCCCGTAAACGGGATAGGGATAAAAGAGAGTAATAATGAGAAATGTATCTGATAAATTGAACTATGACGAAGCGGACAACTGGTATGTTTGTAGCCTTGTAGTTCAAGTGAAACCTGAAAAGTTAGACTTGGTGAAGCAAGCCTTAACTGAGTTACCGAATACGGAAATCCACGGGGTGAAACTTGAAGAGAGTAAGCTCGTGGTTGTTTTGGAGTCCAGTTATCAACCTGATTTGGTTGATCGTATGGAGATGATTAAAGATATTGAAGGGGTTATCGTGGTGTCGCTGATTTATAGCCACCAAGATGAAACACTTTAATTTGGTATTACCTATTATTTTGTGGGGAATTTATGGAACTCAATCGTCGCGATTTTATGAAAGCAAATGCAGCGGCAGCAGCAGCTCTCGCTGCAGGTATTACGTTACCTGTGAAAAATGTGTACGCTAACGACAATAGCATTAAATGGGATAAAGCACCTTGCCGTTTCTGCGGTACGGGTTGTAGCGTACTTGTGGGTACGCAAAATGGGCGTATGGTCGCTTCTCAAGGTGACCCTGATGCAGAAGTAAACCGTGGTTTGAACTGTATTAAAGGTTACTTCCTGCCGAAAATTATGTACGGAAAAGACCGCTTAACCTCGCCAATGTTGCGTATGAAAGACGGTAAATACGACAAAAATGGTGAATTTACCCCTGTTTCTTGGGATCAAGCATTCACCATTATGGCGGAAAAATTCAAGAAAGCGATTAAAGAGCAAGGGCCAAATGGCGTGGGTATGTTCACTTCAGGTCAATCAACGATCTTTGAAGGGGTAGCAAAATCTAAACTGTTTAAAGCAGGCTTGCGTTCAAATAATATCGATCCAAATGCACGTCACTGTATGGCTTCAGCAGCGGTTGCGTTTATGCGTACCTTTGGTATGGACGAACCAATGGGTTGCTATGATGATATTGAAAAAGCCGATGCATTTGTGCTTTGGGGATCAAATATGGCGGAAATGCACCCGATCTTATGGTCGCGTATTTCTGACCGTCGTTTATCTAAACAAGATGCGAAAGTGGCAGTACTCTCTACTTTTGAACACCGTTCTTTTGAACTTGCAGATTTACCTATCGTATTTAAACCACAAGGTGATTTAGCGATTATGAACTATATCGCAAATTACTTAATTCAAAACAATGCGATTGACCAAGACTTTATCCAAAAACACACCAAATTCAAACGTGGTGAAACCGACATCGGTTACGGTTTGCGTGATAACCACCCATTAGAACAAGCAGCGAAAAATGCAAAAACCGCAGGTAAAATGCACGATAGTAGCTTTGAAGAGTTCAAACAGCTTGTTTCTGAATATACCTTAGATAAAGCTCACGAATTATCTGGCGTGCCAAAAGATCAGTTAGAAAGCCTTGCAAAAATGTATGCAGATCCAAACCTAAATATTGTTTCGTTCTGGACAATGGGCTTTAACCAACACGTTCGTGGTGTGTGGGCAAACCATCTTATCTATAACATTCACTTACTCACAGGCAAAATTTCTAAACCAGGTTGCGGACCTTTCTCATTAACAGGTCAGCCATCAGCCTGTGGTACAGCACGTGAAGTAGGAACATTTATTCACCGCTTACCAGCGGATTTAGTGGTGACTAACCCTGAACACGTTAAAACTGCAGAAAAATTATGGAAGTTACCAAACGGCGTTATCCAAACTAAAGTCGGCTTGCACGCCGTGGCACAGGACCGTGCATTAAAAGACGGCAAACTCAATGCTTACTGGGTAATGTGTAACAACAATATGCAATGTGGTCCGAATATTAACCAAGAGCGTATGCCGGGCTGGCGTGATGAACGCAACTTTATTGTGGTATCAGATCCATACCCAACAGTTTCAGCACTTTCTGCAGACCTAATTCTTCCAACAGCAATGTGGGTAGAAAAAGAAGGGGCTTATGGTAACGCAGAGCGTCGTACTCAATTCTGGTTCCAACAAGTGAAAGCACCAGGCGAAGCGAAATCAGACTTATGGCAATTAGTGGAGTTCTCTAAATACTTCACCACAGATGAAATGTGGCCAGCAGAAGTGTTAGCGGCAAACCCTGAGTACAAAGGTAAAACACTATTTGACGTGTTATATCGCAACGGTCAAGTTGATAAATTCCAAGTACCGGCAGATAAAGCAGGCTATATCAATGATGAAGCAGACCACTTCGGTTTCTACTTACAAAAAGGTTTATTTGAAGAGTACGCCGAATTTGGACGTGGTCACGGTCACGATTTAGCGAGCTTTGAAACTTACCACAAAGCACGTGGTTTACGTTGGCCAGTCGTGGACGGTAAAGAGACCTTATGGCGTTACCGTGAAGGCTACGACCCATATGTTCAAGCTGGGGAAGGCGTATCTTTCTACGGCAATAAAGATAAACGTGCAGTGATTTTAGCCGTACCGTATGAACCACCTGCGGAAGCACCAGATGCGGAATATGATTTATGGTTATCAACAGGGCGTGTACTTGAACACTGGCACTCAGGCTCAATGACCCGTCGTGTACCTGAATTACACCGTTCATTCCCGAATAACTTAGTGTGGATGCACCCAACGGACGCTCAAAAACGTGGTTTACGTCACGGCGACAAAGTGAAAGTGATTTCACGCCGTGGTGAGATGATCTCGCATTTAGATACTCGTGGTCGTAACAAAGTGCCTGAAGGCTTAATTTACACCACTTTCTTCGATGCAGGTCAGTTAGCCAATAAATTAACCTTAGATGCAACCGACCCAATCTCAAAAGAAACCGACTTCAAAAAATGTGCGGTTAAGGTTGTGAAGGCTTAGCCAAGAACACTTCCCCCACCTGTGGGGGAAGTGGTTGAGCGAAGCGAAACCGATGGGGGCATAGTTGATATCCCCCATCCCCGCCTGCGGCGGTACTTCCCCCATAAATGGGGGAAGAATATCAGATACCCCGTAGGCGGTTAGATTTGAGCAACAATTTGCAAATAAGGAACAGGCATTGAAACTCGATCCAAATCGTCGCCAATTTTTAAAAAATGCGACACGCACGGCAGGCGGTGTTTGTGGTGTGGGGATCATCTTAGCCTTACAACAAAACCAAAGCCTTGCTCGACAAGGCGTGGCACTGCGTCCACCAGGTGCATTAGCCGATGACAAAGATTTCACCGCCGCTTGTGTTCGCTGTGGACAATGTGTACAGGCTTGCCCTTACGATATGTTGCATTTGGCTTCATTGCTATCACCAATGGAAGCAGGAACACCTTACTTTATCGCTCGTGATAAACCGTGCGAAATGTGTCCTGATATTCCTTGTGTTAAGGCTTGCCCAAGCGGTGCGTTAGATCCAAATTTAACGAATATTGATGATGCTCGAATGGGTTTATCCGTTCTGCTGGATCACGAAACCTGTTTGAACTGGCAAGGCTTACGTTGTGATGTGTGTTATCGGGTTTGCCCGTTAATTGACAAGGCGATCACCCTTGAAATGCAACGCAACGATCGTACGGGTAAACACGCAATGTTTATCCCAACGGTACATTCCGATGCGTGTACAGGGTGTGGTAAGTGTGAAGAAGCCTGTGTGTTAGATGAAGCCGCAATCAAAGTATTACCAATGTCGTTGGCAAAAGGAATGTTAGGTAAACATTACCGACTTGGTTGGGAAGAAAAACAGAAAGCAGGACATTCTCTGCTTGATGAAACCAACCCAGAAGGCATTATTTCCCTACCAACACGAATGCCAGAGGGGGTGAAGTAATGGCAAATTCCCCGAAAGATGCAGGGCTTGAAGCCCGACAAAAACTCGGTTGGTGGCGTGCATATCGCTTTTTAATTTTACGCCGATTAAGCCAGCTCAGTGTAGTGTTAATGTTCTTAAGCGGTCCGATGTGGAATGTGTGGATCTTAAAAGGCAATTACAGCTCAAGTATGCTGTTTGATCTTATCCCCTTAACCGATCCACTAATTACCGCAGAAAGCCTTGCCACAGGCTATTTGCCTGAATGGAAAACCTTACTGGGGGCAGCGATTATCGTGGCAATATATGCCTTACTCGCCAGCAAGGTATTCTGTGGCTGGATTTGCCCTGTCAATGTTGTCACGGATTGTGCAGCTTGGCTACGACGAAAACTGGGGATCCGCCAATCTGCTAAATTACCCCGTTCATTACGTTACGGTATTTTAGCGATGATTTTAGTCGGGTCAGCAATTTCTGGCACATTATTATGGGAATGGATCAACCCCGTTGCAGCACTTGGTCGAGTGTTCGTCTTTGGTCTTGGTGCAACGCTTTGGTTAGTGTTAGCGGTTTTCTTATTTGATTTATTGATTGTGGAACACGGTTGGTGCGGACATCTCTGCCCAATCGGAGCGACCTACGGCTTAATCGGTGCAAAAAGCATTGTACGAGTAGGGGTTGTTGATCGTGCGAAGTGTGATCGCTGTATGGATTGCTTCCACGTTTGCCCTGAACCACAGGTACTACGCTTACCCTTAAATGGTAAACCCGAAGATAGCCAAATAGTGTTATCGAAAGATTGTATTAGTTGCGGACGTTGCGTTGATGTCTGTGCAGAAAATGTATTTAGTTTTACAACACGTTTTGAACGTGAACGGAGTGAAAAATGAAAAAATATCTCGCCCTATTATTAATCGCAGTAACAGGTGTGGCTTTTGCGAATGTGGAAAAAGTCCCGTCAAGTCCAGATAAAGGTGTTGAAGCGATTGAGCCAGCTTTCCACAATATGCCAAAAGATGAAGGAAAGTTACCGCTTAGCTATGTGAACCAGCCCCCAATGATCCCACATAGCATTAAAGGCTACCAAGTGACCAAAAACACCAACCAATGTTTAAACTGTCACGGCGTAGAGAACTATCGTACCACAGGTGCACCCCGCATTAGCCCAACACACTTTATGGATCGTGACGGCAAAGTAACTGGTGACACATCACCACGTCGTTATTTCTGCTTACAATGCCACGTTCCACAAGCAAATGTTGATCCAATTATCGAAAACCAATTTGAACCGACCAAAGCATTTGGGGGTAAATAATGTTTAAGCTCATCAAAAAATTTTGGACGTGGTTTAAAACCCCAAGCAAAATCGGTATCGGTTTTCTCATTGTCGTTTCTGCGATCGGCGGTATTTTATTCTGGGGTGGATTTAACACAGCATTAGAGCACACTAATACAGAAGAGTTTTGTTCAAGCTGTCATATGAATGATGTTGTTCCTGAGTATCGAGCATCTGCTCACTACTCAAACCGCAGTGGTGTTAAAGCGGACTGTGCAGATTGCCACTTACCGCACGAATTTATTCCGAAATGGACACGCAAAATTGTCGCATCTCGTGAAGTTTTTGCTCATCTAACAGGCAAAGTGGACACCAAAGAGAAATTTGAAGCACACCGCTTAGAAATGGCTCAACGTGAATGGGCGAGAATGAAAGCCAACAATTCACAAGAGTGCCGTAACTGCCATAACTTCAGCGATATGGACTTCACTCAGCAAAAAAATGTGGCGGCAAAAATGCACGCAATGGCTGAACAAGAAGGTAAAACTTGTATTGACTGCCATAAAGGGATTGCTCACCAGTTGCCAAATATGCACGGGGTGAAATCAGGTTTCTCTTCAGAGAAATAAGGAATACAAGCGGTGAGATTTGCAAAATTTTTTGCAAATCTCACCGCTTGATCATTTCTATTTATTGCCTCTCCATTGGAACCTCTCTTAAATTTCAGTAGAATAAGTCATCTATTCTTTTATCTATTCTATTTATGGCACCAAAACGTAAACGCCCAACGCTTCAACATATTGCCGATCATTTAGGGATTACTAAAATGACGATCAGTCGTTATTTGCGTAATCCAGAAGCAGTCGCACATCAAACAGGGCTGCGAATTGCAGAAGCGATTACAGAATTTGGCTATATTCCCAATCGAGCACCTGATATTTTATCGAATGCAAAAAGCCGAGCCATAGGAGTGTTGGTGCCTTCTTTAACCAACCAAGTCTTTGCTGATGTGATTAAAGGTATTGAATTAGTCACGGATAAGGCAGGTTATCAAACGATGTTAGCTCACTATGGTTATAGCCAAGAGAAAGAAGAACAGCGAATTGAGTCGTTACTCTCCTATAATGTGGATGGCATTATTCTGTCGGAAAATCACCATTCTAAACGTACTTTGAAGATGCTAGAGGTTGCGAATATTCCAGTGATTGAGATCATGGATAGTAGTGAAATTGGCATTCAACAAGCGGTCGGATTTGACAATATTTCTGCAGCACAATCTATGGTTGAAACTATGATTAGCCGTGGGCATAAAAATATTGTTTATTTTACTGCACGTATGGATAAACGGACAAAATTGAAAATGCAAGGCTATGAACAAGCCATGCGAAAATATCATTTAGAACCACATAGTTTGATTACCGATGAGCCTTCATCTTTTACCCTTGGTGCAAAACAACTTCAACAGGCATTGGCACAATATCCTGATATTGATGGTATTTTCTGTACCAATGATGATTTAGCGATTGGGGCATTGTTTGAATGTCAACGTCTAGGCATTAAGGTGCCAAAAGAGATGGCAATTGCAGGCTTTCATGGACATGATGTGGGGCAATCGCTTACCCCACAATTAGCAACGGTTATTACCCCTCGTTTAGAGATAGGCAAAGTTGCAGCTCAAGAACTATTGAATCGCCTAAAGGGTGAGCCACAGCAGAGTAGTATCATTAATTTAGGCTATCAGATTCATTTGGGCGAAAGTATTTAAAGCAACGGTTTGATGGCTTCAATACAACGTTCTACCACGGTTTCAAAAGGTGCATCAATATCAATAAAAATCACGTCCTTTTCATCTGCCTGTGGCTCTTCTAAGGTTGCAAATTGACTTTTCAGCATATCTGTTTTCATATAATGCCCTTTGCGTTGCTTCATGCGTTCTAACACCAATTCAAAATAGCCTTTCAGAAAGATAAATTTAACATCATTGTTGCCTTGTCGAATACGATCTCGATAGATTTTTTTCAACGCAGAACAGACGATAATACCTTTTTCACTTTTCTGTTCTAAGCTAAATGCCGCATCATTAATCCGTTCTAGCCAAGGTTCTCTGTCTTGATCATTGAGTGGAATGCCACTCCCCATTTTAATAATATTTGCTCTTGGATGAAGATCATCGCCATCAATCAATTTCATACCTAAACGGCGTGTGACTTCTGTCCCGATAGAGGTTTTCCCTGTACTTGATACGCCCATTAAAATAAATGCTTTCCCTTCTGACATAACGGTTCTCCTACAACAAAAAATGTTACCGATAACTGAATTTTTTCTATAATGTAACACGTTGATAGATTAAATCATAAGGTTTTTATTTAAAATTTGAACAAGATCACAGATTTAAAATAAATTTAAGAATAATGTTTACATTTTAGATACAAAATAATATGTTACCAGTAACAATTCATGCCTTAGGGGGTTATATGTTAATTTTTACGATGATTGTAGCGATTATTTTGCTACTTGTGATGATTATGAAATTTAAAGTGCACGCATTTGTGGCTTTAATTATTGTGAGTTTATTAACCGCATTAGCGACAGGGATCTCTGTCGATAAAATTTTACCAACCTTGTTAGGAGGCTTTGGCAGTACATTAGCATCTGTCGCCTTATTGGTCGGTTTAGGTGCGATGATCGGTCGATTACTTGAAATTACGGGCGGAGCAAAAGTCCTTGCCGATACCCTAATCAATAAATTTGGGGAAAAACGAGCTCCATTCGCTCTTGGTGTAGCCTCTTTACTTTTTGGCTTCCCTATCTTTTTTGATGCCGGACTTGTGGTGATGCTACCGATTATTTTTAGCGTAGCAAAACAGTTTGGTGGTTCAGTATTACGTTATGCATTACCATCAGCGGGCGCTTTTGCCGTGATGCACGCCTTCCTTCCTCCTCATCCAGGCCCTGTTGCTTCTGGTGATTTATTGGGGGCTAATATGGGATTGTTGGTGATTGTTGGATTAATCTGTGCGATTCCAACTTGGTATATTGGTACTTACTTATTCAGTATGTTTGTGAGTAAACGTATCCATGTGGATTTACCAAAAGCCTTTTTAAATTCATTAGCTGTAAATGAGACGGCAGTACAAAATCCGCCAAGTTTCAAACGTGTTCTGATTATCCTGTTATTACCGATCTTCTTGATTTTATTTGATACAGGATTGAATACATTAACCGTTGCTAAAGTGGTTGATGGTTCAGACCTGTGGGTTCAAAGTTTACGTTTGATTGGTAAAACACCCGTTGCCTTATTGATTACTTTAGTCGTGGCAATTCTGCTGTTAAAAGGCAATCGTAGCTATGAACAAATTGAAAAAATCTGTAACAACGCTTTAGGGCCGATCTGTTCTATTATTTTAGTAACAGGGGCTGGCGGTATGTTTGGTGGCGTGCTCCGTGCAAGCGGTATTGGTGATGAACTTTCTGCCTTAATGTCAGATACAGGTATGCCAATTATCGTAGCAGCATTTATTATCGCAACAACTTTCCGTGTCGCACAAGGTTCTGCAACAGTCGCATTAACCACAACAGCAGCATTAATTGCACCAATGGTTGCTGCAGATACAAGCCTAACTCAATTTGATCTCTGCTTTATTGTGATTTCTATTGCTTCTGGTGCGACAGTGCTTTCTCACGTAAACGATTCGGGTTTCTGGCTCGTAAGTCGCTTCTTAGAAATGGATGAAAAAACAACCTTGAAAACTTGGACAGCCCTTGAAACCTCTATTGGTGTTGTAGGTTTTATTATTGCTTATATTGGTAGTATTTTACTTTAGTTATTGATGTGACAAGCGGTGAGATTTGCAAAATTTTTTGCAAATCTCACCGCTTGCTTATTCTCCACGATAACGTTTGGTAAACTTCTGTTGATGTTTAGCCATCACATCTTCAATCGCAATATCGTATTTATCCGCTAAGATAAATAAGTTATCAAACACATCACCCAATTCTTCGATTAAATTTTCTTTTTTCTGTAAGGCATCTTGCTCAATTTCATCAGGGCGCTCTCGACCAATCTCAATAGCACGCACGGCACAGGCAACCTCGCCAATTTCTTCTGTGAGATAAGCAAGGCGACGAAAAACATCTCGCTCGTACCAATTCTGCTGTTGATAAAATTCCCTCACCCATTGTTGATATTCTTGAAAGTGCATTTTGTTCTCTCTCATTATTTGTTACCATCTGCCACTACTTTAACAAAACAGGAAGAAAAAGAAATGAAAATAACCGTCTATTGCGGAGCAAGTGTCGGGAATAATTTGGCTCACCAACAAGCGACGATTAAATTGGGTAAATGGATTGCAGAACATCAACATACGTTAGTCTATGGTGGTGGTAACGCGGGGTTGATGGGCTTATTGGCAAATACTGTGTTGGAAAATGGTGGTGAAGTGATTGGTATTATGCCAACCTTTTTACAGGAAAGAGAATTGGCACATAAGGGCTTGACGCAGATGATAACCGTCAATTCTATGCCTGAACGTAAGAGCAAAATGATAGAGTTAGGTGACGCTTATATTGCGTTAGCGGGCGGACCAGGTACATTAGAAGAGATCGCTGAAGTGATTTCGTGGGCGAGAATTGGTCAAAACCCCAATCCGTGTATTTTGTTTAATAGTGATGGCTATTATGATGATTTAAAAGCCTTTTTTGACAATATGGTAAAACAAGGCTTTCTCACTCAAACGGATAGAGACAAAACACTGTTTTCAGATAATTTGGTAGAAATTGAAAGTTTTATTCAAAGTTATACTCCACCAAAAGTGAGAGTATATTAATTGTCTGGGAGATATTTAACAGTTTTCTTTATAGGCAGGCTAATGTTTCTCGAGAGGGAAAAATGGCATAGTAGACAAACTGGCCACTAAAAATGGCTTAAAGCCTTATATTACAGACTTTAAGCCACTTTTTTGAATTATGAACCCAAAAAATGTCATTTTTGCCACAGTAGCGACATTCGCAAACATGGTATAAGAAATAATATTCAACGCTATAAATGTAATGCTTGTAATAAAACATTTACCCTTAAAAAGAAATTAAATCCACCACTATCACGTGATTTAAATATTATTGCGGATACCACCTTTTTTGGTCGTGAATTTGGTATTTTAGTCCTGATGGATTCGCTTTCTAAAAAAGTGGTTTACCATCGTGTCATCAAAACGGAAAAAGATGTGTATTACAGAATAGTATTTAATTCACTTCGTATGAAAGGCTATAACATTCAATCAATTACCTGCGACGGCAGACGGGGTATATTGAAAGATTTATTGGATACATCGACGCAAATGTGCCATTTTCATATGGTAGCTATTGTGATGAGAGCATTAAGAAAAAAACATCAATCTATAGCTGGAAAAGAATTAAAAATTATTGCATTGACTCTTAAACAGAGCGCTAAAAAAGACGTCTATTTACGATTACATCATTGGTATTTAAAACATAAAGCGTTTTTTAGAAGAACGGCCAGGTAAACCGAATGAAAAGGGATATTATCCTTATAAACATCGGAATGTAAGAAGTGCTTATCATAGTTTTAAACGTTATATGGATTATCTATTTACCTATGAAAAGCATGGCGATTTAAATATCGAAAAAACGACAAATAGACTTGAAAACTTATTTGGGCAACTAAAGGAAAAATTATCGCATCATACAGGATTAATGAAAAGACATAAGATTATGTTTATAAAGGATTTTTTAAATAAAAAGAGTTGGTAAGAATTAGGGAAAATAATTAAAACCAACACTTTTGTCTACTATGCCGATAATTCATTTTTTGAGCTTCTTGTGAGTGTTTTTGCAATTATTTTTAATTCTTTACCCGCTTGTGATTGATGTTTTTTTCTTAATTTCCTCATCACAATTGCCACCATATGAAACTGACACATCTGTACTGGCGTATTAAATAAATCTTTCATCAAACCACGTCTACCATCACAGACAATTGATTGAATTATATAGTCTTTTTCTCTTAACCCATTCAGGGCAAGTTTGTAGTAAATATCTTTTTCGGTTCGCACAAAATAATGGGAAATGACGTTGTTTGAATTTGAATCCATTAACACCAATACACCAAAATAACGACCGAAGAATGTCGTATCCATAATGATGTTCAAGTATCGATTTAAAGGTAGTTTTAAAGCTGTTGTAGGGGCTTTATCAATATATCTTTGAATAGTTCTGACTGAACAATGATATTTAACGGCAAGTTGTTGATAGGTTTGTTTTCCGGATGTGTAATCAGTCCAAATTTTTATTGGATCTAATTTATTCTTAAGGGAAAATGTTTTATGACCCTTATGACAAAATATCGTTGAATATTATTTGATGTACCATGTTTCTTTATTTTCAGACTTTGGCAAAATGGGCAGTTTTTTTGTTCATGTTTCAAAAAGAGGCTTAAAGCCTTGTACTATAAGGCGTTAAGCCTCTTTTTAGCAACAAATTTGTCTATTACACCGATTTATTACTGCCCATAATACGCATTCTTACCGTGTTTGCGTAAGTAATGCTTGTCTAACAGCTCTTGTTGCATTGAACCAATATTCGGACGGATTTGGTGGCTGACAAAATTCATATAGGCAACTTCTTCTAATACTACTGAGTTATGTACCGCATCAAATGCATCTTTACCCCAAGTGAAAGGTCCGTGAGAGTGAACTAGCACGCCAGGTACCATTGATGGCTCAATCGCACGTTTACGGAAAGTTTCAACAATCACTTTACCTGTTTCCAACTCATATTCGCCTGCGATTTCTTCTGGGGTCATACGGCGGGTGCAAGGTACAGAGCCGTAGAAGTAATCGCCTTGTGTTGTACCAAGTGCCAAAATATCTTCCCCTGCTTGCGCCCAAGCGGTTGCGTGGCGAGAGTGTGTATGAACCACGCCGCCAATTTCAGGGAATTGACGATAAAGCTCTAAGTGTGTTGGGGTATCTGAAGACGGTTTTTTCGTTCCCCAGACACGATTGCCTTGTAAATCAACAATCACAATGTCATCAGCTGTCATTACATCGTAATCTACGCCAGATGGTTTAACGGCAACTAAACCAGACTCGCGGTCGATTTCACTCACGTTACCCCAGGTGAATGTGACTAATTTATATTTTGGTAATTCTAAATTTGCTTTTAAAACACGTTCACGCAATTCTTTTAACATTCGAAGCCCCCTTCTTTCATTTTTTGTTCAATCCAACGGCGAGCATTGATGATCTCAGCAATCGGCTCTTCCGCTTTTTCTGTCCACATTTCAATTAAAAATGCCCCACGATAGTTCAATTCTGCAAGGGTTTTGAAGCAACTGACAAAATCCACGCAACCATCACCAAACGGTACATCACGGAATTGACCTTTACAGGTTTCAGTAACTTTGTAGGTATCTTTTAAGTGAATAGCCGAGATTTTGTCGATACCAAGTTTAAGCTCTTCCGCAACATTGTCGTTCCAAGCAGAAAGATTGCCTAAATCTGGGTAAACGGTAAACCACGGTGATTTGATGATCTCGTCCCATTTTTTCCAACGGGAAATCGAACTCATAAATTTAGTATCCATAATTTCAACCGCAATGGTCACTTGGTTACTTGCCGCTAACTCAACCGCCCATTCTAAGCCTTCTTGGAAACGTTGGATTGTACCTTCGTCTTGTTCTTCGTAATAGACATCATAGCCCGCAAGTTGAATGGTGCGAATACCGAGATCCACCGCTAATTGAATTGCCTTTTCCATAATTTCGTAGGCTTTTTGGCGAGTCGCTTCATCACGACTACCAAATGGGAAACGGCGATGCCCTGATAGGCACATTGATGGAATGGTTACACCTGTGTTCACTATCGCTTTCACAAGTTTTAAACGCTCTTTTTTACCCCAATCAAGGCGAGCAAGGCGTTCATCAGTTTCATCAATGGAAATTTCCACAAAGTCAAAACCACAGGTTTTGGCGATAGACAGTCTGTCTTGCCAGCTGATGTTTTTTGGCAAGGCTTTTTCATAGATACCTAGTTTATGTTTTCTCACGGGTTGCTCCTGTTTTTAAATCTCCCCTATCCCCCCTTTTTCAAAGGGGGGGAATATTCGGAGAGAGCATTATTATGTATTTGAATATTGATAAATTTGTTCTATTACATTATCCAGATTGCTTATAATTTCCTTGATATTCCCCCCCCCCTTTGAAAAAGGGGGGGAGGGGGGATTTCTAAGCCAAAATCACTTCCAGCCCTTTTTTTTAGTCGTATGAAATTGCTATTATGCACGATGTTAAATTCGTACTTATCGGAATTTCGACACTCAGCATTGCGCTGAGAGCAATTTTTCTCCATATATTTATTGATAAAATAAGAGGTACTCTTATGGAAATGCTCACAGATATCCTGCTCTTTTTAAAAGATCAGGTGTTAAATAAAGCACCATTCTTACTTGGTATCGTAGCCTGCTTGGGTTACATTCTTCTGAAAAAAGACACCACTACCGTGATTAAAGGGACAATCAAAACCATTGTTGGTTTTATGATTGTACAAGCGGGTTCGGGTTTCCTTGTAACCAACTTCAAACCCGTTATCGAAGGTTTATCTAAATTCCATAACTTAACAGGTGCAGTAATCGACCCTTACACCAGTATGCAAGCGACTATTCAAACAATGGCAGACAACTATGCATGGGTAGGTTATGCAGTTATCGGTGCATTATTATTAAATATCTTATTAGTGGTATTTAGAAAATTCACAGGTATCCGTACCATTATGCTTACAGGTCATATTATGTTCCAACAAGCAGGTCTTGTTGCGGTGTTCTATATGATCATCGGTGCTTCTATGTGGGAAACCATTATCTATACTTCTGTGTTAATGGCACTCTACTGGGGTATCTCTTCTAACATTATATATAAACCAACACAAGCGGTTACTGGCGGTGCAGGTTTCTCTATCGGTCACCAACAACAAATCGCGTCTTGGATTGCAGTAAAACTTGCACCGAAACTCGGTAACAAAGATGACTCAGTCGATCATATGAACCTACCAAAATGGTTACATATCTTCCACGACAGTATCTCTGCAACCGCGTTAGTAATGACAATCTTCTTCGGTATCATCTTACTTTCATTCGGTTTAGATAACTTGCAACAAATGGCAGGTAAAACCCACTGGTTTATGTACATTCTTGAAATGGGCTTGAAATTTGCAGTAGCAATTCAAATCATCGTAACTGGTGTGCGTATGTTCGTTGCAGAACTTTCAGAAGCATTCAAAGGTATCTCTGAACGTTTAATCCCGAACTCAGTACTTGCAATCGACTGTGCGGCAATCTATGCTTTCTCACCAAATGCGATGGTATTCGGTTTTATGTGGGGTGCAATCGGTCAGTTCGTGGCAGTAGGTATCCTATTAGGCTTTGGCTCACCAATTCTCATCATTCCAGGCTTTATCCCGATGTTCTTCTCTAACGCAACAATCGGTGTATTTGCAAACCAATTCGGTGGCTGGAAAGCAGTAATGAAAATCTGTTTCGTGATGGGTATGATCGAAGTATTAGGTTCTGCGTGGGTAATCCAAATGTTAGCAAGCCAAGGTACAACCTTCAACGGTTGGATGGGTATGGCTGACTGGGCGTTATTCTTCCCACCAATCCTACAAGGTATCATTAGCGTACCAGGCTTCTTCTTCATCATTGTTGCTCTAGCGATGGTTTATATGTTCTTCGCTTCTCGCAACTTACGCGCTGAAGAAGCAGAAGCTGCAGCAAAAGGCTTAACACTTGAACAATTAGACGGCTACGGCTTAGATGAAGTTCAAACTCAACAAGAAACAAAAGTAGAAGAAAAAGCAGAAGTATCACCTGCTCAAAGTGATGCAAAACCAGTTCGTATCTTAGCGGTATGTGGCTCAGGTCAAGGTTCATCAATGATGATGAAAATGAAGATCAAAGGCTACTTAGATAAACGTGGTATCCCAAATATTATGGACTCTTGTGCCGTAACGGACTACAAAGGCAAATTAAATGAAATCGACATTATCGTTTCATCTCAACACTTAGCAGCAGAAATTGAAGTGCCAGAAGGCAAAGTATTCTTAGGCGTGAAAAATATGTTAAACCCTAACTCATTCGGTGATGAACTCGTTGAGTTAATCAATAAACATAACGCTAAGTAACCTAGTCAATCCCCCCCTTTTCAAAGGGGGGAATTTATCCAAGAGGTGTACAATGAATTTAAAACAATCTTTAATTGAAAATAACTCAATCAAGCTTCATCAATCCGCAAGCAACTGGGAAGAAGCCATCAAAATCGGCACAGACTTACTTGTTACCGCTGGCACAATCGAACCACGTTATTACGACAATATTGTAAGCAAAATCAAAGAGATGGGACCTTACATCATTCTCGTACCAGGTTTAGCAATGCCACACGCTCGCCCAGAAGAAGGGGTAATCAAAACATCATTTGCACTTGTTACCCTTGACACACCAATCTATTTTGAAGGTGAAGACGAGCCTGTTGATGTACTTTTAACCCTTGCAGGTAGCGACTCAGATCAACATATGCAAGGCTTAATGGAAATCACCCAAGTGCTTGATGATCCAGATAGCGACACAGGCGTTGATTTAGATAAAATCCGCCGCTGTAAAACCGCAGAAGATGTGTATGCTGTGATTGATGCAGCATTAAACGGCTAATTCATACAAGCGGTTGGGAAAACGTTGTTTTTGGTAAATATTCAGCACACAAGAGAAATGTAGGGACGCCACGCTTGGCGTCCATTTCCCAAATATAGTAAAGATGATATTTAAAGGACGCCAAGCGTGGCGTCCCTACAATGTTGTTTTAATATTTATATAGTTTCGCTATTTCTTTCTCAAATCTAACCGCTTGCAACCCTAATTTTTAATCTTTAAAAGGAAAATAATATGTCAAAACCACTTCTCCAAATTGCCCTTGATTCTTTAAGTTTAGAAAAAGCTGTTGCTGATGCCAAACAAGCAGAAGATGTTGTCGATATTATCGAATGTGGCACAATCCTAGCTTGTGCAGAAGGTATGAAAGCCATTTCAACACTCAGAGCATTACACCCAAACCACATCATCGTATGTGACCTAAAAACCACCGATGGCGGTGCAATCCTTGCCAAAATGGCATTTGAAGCAGGAGCAGACTGGCTTACCGTTTCAGCAGCAGCTCACCCAGCAACCAAAGCAGCTTGTAAAAAAGTGGCAGATGAATTTAATGCCGCTCACCCTGAATTAAAAGTGAAAAAAGAAATTCAAATCGAAATCTACGGCAACTGGACAGTTGAAAAAGACGCACAAGAGTGGGTAGATTTAGGCGTAAAACAAGCGATTTACCACCGCTCACGCGATGCTGAATTAGCAGGAAAAGGCTGGACAGCAGAAGATATTGAATTAATGAAACAACTTTCTGCAAAAGGTTTAGAACTATCCATTACAGGCGGTATCGTTCCTGAAGAAATTCATCTTTTCAAAGAAGTTAAAAATGCCAAAGCCTTCATCGCAGGTCGTGCCTTAGTCGGTGAAAAAGGTAAAGCAACCGCTGAAGCAATTCGTGCGGAAATTGATAAATATTGGGCATAATACCGTTATTATCTTTAATGGCAATATAGTCAAATATATTGCCTTTTTTACATCCATCATTTATCCTAACCGCCCAATTCTTAAAAATAAAATAGGTTATCTAAAGTCTACAATAGCTCTTCCTTTTAATAACCCTCTTCTACCTACTGATTTGAAAGATATTATCGGAATAAATAAGAACTTTAAATCAGAAACAACTTTAATTAGATTAGTATTTTTTTTCTAAAAATATGCTTTAATATGTAATGTTATTATTGGTACATAAATTAAATACAAATATCCTATAGGAGAATGTATGAAAACCATTTTACTGTTAAACGGCCCCAACCTAAATATGCTCGGAAAGCGTGAACCTCATATCTACGGTTCACAAACGTTATCTGATATTGAGCAACATTTAAAACAACAAGCAGAAGCCCAAGGCTTTGCGTTTGACTATTTTCAAGCAAATGGTGAAGAACCTTTGATTAATCGCATTCATCAAAGCTTCCAAAAAGTTGATTTTATTATTATCAACCCAGGCGCATTTACTCACACCAGCATCGCCTTGCGTGATGCCTTATTATCTGTCGCTATTCCTTTTGTTGAAGTTCATCTATCCAATGTACACGCCCGTGAACCTTTCCGCCACCACTCTTATTTGAGCGATGTGGCAAAAGGGGTGATCTGTGGCTTAGGGGCAAAAGGTTACGACTATGCGTTAGATTATGCGATAAGCTATCTAACCCCCTCTTCATAGCTAATTATTAGGAATAATCCACATATTGAAGTTTACAAGTGGAAAAATAAACCTCATTATTCACAAAATTTAATCTAACCAAAGGAGGAAAATGAATGAAATGGTTTATTCACGCACTAAAAAACAGCTTTAATTTTAAGGGCAGAGCAAGACGAGCAGAGTATGGCTGGTTTATCTTAATCATCATTCTTATTGATCTCTGTTTTTCATTATTTAGCTCAGCTGCAACTGTATTACGAATGTTTAGTTTGGCGGAACTGCTCAATGGATTAAATCTATTGTTTGGATTGATTTTGATTATTCCATCAATCAGCCTTGTTACTCGCCGTTTACATGATCTAGGTTGTTCAGGTTGGTGGCAACTTTGTCAGCTAGCCATGTCAATTGTTCTAGTCATTGCAGGATATAATATTGAAGATGTCATAAACAATCATTTTTCAACGCTGAAAGCAGTTGTTATTATTGTAGTATTAATTATCACTGTTATTTTCTATCTGTTACTCTTCTTCATTGACGGAGATCGTTTTGAAAATAAATACGGTGCGGATCCTAAAGCTGTTGTAGATTCGTAAGCGGTACTGTCAGAAGAAAAATTTAACCACCCATAGCAATGATGACCACATGAAAGTGATACGTTTGGATTGATGTATTGAATAGCCCTCTACATCTATCATTTGCAATAGATTTAATTAAAAGAGGGCTTAAAACTTTGCACTATAAGGATTTAACTCTTCAACAACACTTTTTTCTACTATCAAACAAAAATGGTTAGCCTTTATAGACTATACGCTTGTTAATATATAATTAAAAGATTGTATATTCTGAGTTCCTTTTTTATATACATATTTATCCCTTCCAATAACGAGATTCATCCATTTCAAAATTCCCTCTAATCCCCCAAAACGTTGTATTGATGCAAGTGATTGAAAATGGAATACCTTTTTCTTGAGATGCAGAAACCAATGATTGCCCCTTAAAACGTACCTGATAATATCCATTATCTACCTGAATCAACTCTGCATTTGCGAATTCGAACCCCTCTTTTTTATCTACTTCGATGCTTAAACTGCCATTAACTTCAATATCAGCCAAAATAAAAAGATCTTCTCCAAAGAACTTAAATGATTGGGTCGAAAAATGCATTGGTTTAGCTGGATCTCGAGCAACCATCCCTGCAAGTCTATCTTTATCTACAAATGCAAGCCCTAGTCCACTCTCTCGCCAACCTCGATGTCGACCTTTCCCTCCCATATAATAAATACGGTTATCTCCTGCCGTCATGGACGATGCAAATATTGTTGCACTATAAAACTCCCCATCAAGGTATTTCTCTCTGCCTGCTCCAGCAGGAATCAATATATTATGTTCAGGTACAGCTTTGTTCCATTCCGTCAAATTTGTAGACCAGTACAGTTCTAAATTCAAAGTATCAAAATCCATCACTGAATTGTCACCTTGTTTATAAATAGATGCCAGTCCCAAATAGATATCATTATATTCAAATACCGTCATAGAGTAAGTTTGTTCACCATACCCTTGACCTCGGATCACCTCTTCCAATGGTGACCAGTGAATAAAATCATCACTGCGTGAGATAGCCAGAACCCGAAAGTTACTTGCCTATAAACGAGTAGTCAGCACATATTGATTAGTACGACTATCTTTAAAAACAGAGTTATGGCAATCAGCTCCTAAAATTGGGCTATTTTCCTTCCATTCAACTAACGGCGAGAAATGTATACCATCTGCTGAAAAAGCAACCGCCATTTTCTTATTATCTTCTTTACGAGTAATTAATTTAAAACGTTTATTTGGATCAACTTCCGTTGGTTCATATAAAATACCTGTTCCTGCCACATCTCGCATAATAATATTGTTCTCTTTACTCCCTTCAAAATCCACGATGCCCAACTTAGGTTTTTCCCACAGGATGCCATCATTAGAACGTGCATAAGCTAGCCCTACTTGACGATCTTTAGTGCTATATTGAGCAGAACGTACTTTAAACCCTGCTGAATTCGCAATAGATGGTGTGATAGCTAGAGCTGCAGCTCCACCTAACCCTAATAGAAGAGAACGACGAGTTAGATTTAACATATAACCTCCTGATAAATGAAAGAAGCTATACCATAATAAATTATAGATAATCCTTTCAATATCAATAAGTTATAAATGTGAACTAGATCACAAGAATTTACATGAGTAGATATCTACACTAAAAATGGCTTTCTCCTTTCGTCTAATCTCAACTCTAGTAAAATTTTATCTCAATCTCACCGCTTTTATGGGGTACAATACACTATTCTCATTATACTCAACTTATTTAGAATGAAAGAAACCATTGCTGCACAAGCCACTCCAATTGGACGTGGTGGAATTGGAATTTTGCGAGTATCGGGGCCTCTCGCTACAGAGGTTGCACAAGCGGTCTTAGGTAAATGCCCTAAGCCTCGTATTGCTGATTATCTTCCTTTTAAAGATGAAGATGGGACCGTGTTAGATCAGGGTATTGCCCTCTTTTTCAAAGCCCCTCATTCGTTTACTGGGGAAGATGTCCTTGAGCTACAAGGACACGGCGGACAAGTGATTTTAGACCTCTTACTCAACCGCATTTTAAAAGTAAAAGGGGTTCGTATTGCTCGAGCAGGTGAATTTTCTGAACAAGCCTTTTTAAACAATAAACTCGATCTTGCACAGGCAGAAGCCATTGCAGATTTAATTGATGCAACCTCTGAACAAGCGGCTCGTTCCGCTCTAAAATCATTACAAGGTGAATTTTCCAATAAAATCAATGAATTGGTTGATTCTGTTATCTATTTGAGAACCTATGTAGAAGCGGCTATTGATTTCCCTGATGAAGAGATCGATTTTTTAGCTGATGGTAAAATTGAAGCAAAACTGAATGAGATCATCGCTCAACTTGCTAATGTTCGTCAGGAGGCTAAGCAAGGTACAATTTTGCGAGAAGGTATGAAAGTTGTAATTGCAGGTAAACCTAATGCGGGCAAATCTAGCTTACTCAATGCGTTAGCTGGTCGTGAAGCGGCAATTGTTACCGATATTGCTGGGACAACCCGTGATGTGTTGCGTGAACATATTCATATTGATGGAATGCCGTTGCATATTATTGATACCGCAGGGTTGCGTGAAGCCAGTGATGAAGTAGAAAAGATCGGAATTAAACGTGCGTGGGACGAGATTGAACAGGCTGACCACGTTTTATTAATGATTGATAGCAATGAATCTCAAGCGGATAGTTTCCAACAAGAATGGGCGACATTTTTAGCGAAGTTGCCGAAAAACATTCCCGTGACTGTTATTCGTAATAAAGTGGATTTAACAGGAGAAGCAGAAAGTTTGGTTCAAGCAGATAATTTCACTGTGATTCGCCTGTCAGCACAAACTAAAGTTGGTGTGGATTTATTACGAGAACATCTAAAAAAATCAATGGGTTATCAAAGTTCTACCGAAGGTGGCTTTATTGCTCGTCGCCGCCATTTAGTTGCACTTGAAACAGCGGCAGAACATTTAGAACGTGGACACATTCAATTAACCCAGTTCTATGCAGGTGAATTATTGGCAGAAGAACTTCGAATGGTACAAAATGCCTTAAGCGAAATCACGGGGCAATTTACCTCAGATGATTTGCTCGGCAATATTTTTAGTTCCTTTTGTATCGGGAAATAATTATCGGCATAGTAGACAAAAGTGTCATTTTCATATGGTTACAATTGTGATGAGAAAGCTAACATAAAAAGCATCAATCATAGTAAGTTTCTACTATCATCCCCCACCCTTCCTACAACAAAAATCAAAGGCTTTTGTAGGCAGAATGCGTCTTAGCCACCAAAATAGTTTGGTTGGGAAGGTCACTTGATAGCGTGCTTTGGGCTGTTTGGCATTGAGTGCGTCTAAACAAACTTTAGCACATTCAATGGCTGGTAGCGTAAAGGGGTTGGCATTTCCTTTGGTGTTTAGGCGTGCCAACTGTTGCTGATAGGCTTCTTTGTGGAATGAATTTTCTATATCAATATATTGCTGTAATTTCACCACAGAATTAGGGCGGAATTTGCTTTGAATAGGGCCTGGTTCGATCAGGCTGACATAGATATTCGAGCCGTGCAATTCGTGGCGAAGGGTGTCTGCCATACCTTCTAAAGCAAATTTAGTGCTGTTGTAAGCCCCACGAAAGTGCATTGCGGCAAAGCCTAAAATGCTACTATTGATTAAAATCCGTCCGTGATTTTGTTGGCGAAATAGCTTTAAAGCGTAGTTCATCACTTCCCACGCCCCAAATACGTTGGTTTCAAAAATTTCACGCAAGGCTTCACGGGGAATGTCTTCCACTGTCCCTGGCTGTCCATAACCTGCATTGCAAAAAACTGCATCTAAACCACCGCTTTGTTGAATATAATCAAAGACTTGGGCAATTTGGGCTGAGTTAGTCACATCAAGTTCAACACATTCAAAGCCTTCAAATTGCAGACGTTGTACATCTTCCGCTTTGCGACAACTGGCAATTACTCGCCAGCCTTGTTGTTTGAGATAATGGGCTGTTGCATAACCTATGCCCGACGAACAGCCTGTAATTAAGATGGTTTTCATTGTGTTAATCCGTTTAACCATTGAACAAAGTCACCTGCCTGCATAAAACCTGTCACACGAGATTGGCTCAATTCCCTGCCTTGCTCATCAAAGAAAAGGATAGTCGGCAAGCCCAGCACTTGAAAATGCTTCATCAATTCATCATTTTCACCAGAGTTTTTTGTCATATCGATCTGCAACACTGCCATTTCTGCCAATTTCGCCTGCACCTTTGGATCAACGAAAGTATATTTTTCAAACTCTTTACAAGCCACGCACCAGTCGGCATACAGGTCGAGCATCACTTTTTTACCTTTGTTAGCGGTCAGTTGTTGCTCTAATTCTGCAAGGGAGTGAATGCGTTTAAAATGGTTGCTTTGAGTTTGGTTTACTGGCGTAGGTTGCCACGCAAGATCTAGCCAAGGTTTGCTCGCAACGACCAAGGTTGCCAATACAAGCAAACGAAACACTTTTTTCCAGCCCTGCAAACCATCGCACTGCTCATTTAACCAGAGTAAAAAGACTATCGCCAGAGCCGACCACAGCAGTGGCTCAATAACAGTGGGTAGCACACGAGAGAGCAAAAAGACAGGCAGAGCCAACATTACGAAGCCAAACAGCGTTTTTACTTTCAGCAACCAATCCCCCGATTTTGGCAAAATGCGGTTGCCGAAAAGGGTCACTAACATCAGTGGAATGCCCATTCCTAAGGCTAATAGGTAGAGAGCTAAACCGCCTGTCAGTAAGTCACCGCTTTGTGCCACATAGAGCAATGCACCAGATAGGGGTGCTGATGTGCAAGGGGAAGCAACTAGCCCTGCGATCATTCCCATTACAAATACGCTAAAAAACGATCCGCCCTGTTGCTGTTGGCTTAGTTGATTTAATTTTTGTTGCCAACGGTGTGGAAGTTGTAGGGTAAAGAGACCAAACATCGACATTGCGAGCAAAATAAAGAGCAACGAAAGCCCAATCAGTACAGGCGGACTTTGCAAAGCGACTTGAAAAGGCAAGCCAATCGCCGCAACCAGTAGCCCTAAGAGCGTGTAAGTGACTGCCATTCCTTGCACATAGCTTAAACTGAGCAAAAACGCGCGTAGGCTATTCGGACGCTGTTTACTGCCGATCACAATCGCAGACAGTAGTGGCAACATCGGTAACACACAAGGCGTAAAGGCAAGCCCCAGCCCTAACACAAAGAACCAAAAAATAGCAAGGCGATTTTCGGCTAAGGTTTCGGCAAGTTGGTTCTGTTCGGCTTTAGGTTGAGCGACAGAAATAGCGGTAATATCTGCGGTATTTTTTGCAACATTATCAGCGGAAGTCGCCGCTTGTAAATCAAGGGTCACTTCTTCAGGGGGATAGCAAAAGCCTTTGGTGCAACCTTGATAACGCACCAGCACTTGCCCAGTCGCATTCGCTTCAAGGGCAACGGGGATTGTTAGCTGATTGCGATAAATTTCTACTTCCCCAAAAAACTCATCTTGGTAACGCTCTGCCGTTGGAAATTGTGGCTCGCCCAGTTTGGCATTGTTTGACGAAATAGCGATCTCTTTTTTATAGAGATAGTAGCCATCGGCAATCTGCCAAGCGAGTTGCAGTTGATCCGCTTGCTGTTGAGATGAAAACGCAAATGCCTGATCGCTGGGTAGAAATTTAGGTTGTGAGCTAAATAGGCTTGCAGTAGCAGGCAAATAAAATGTACTCAAGGAAAAGAGTGTAAAAATAATTTTAAACATAGATAATTTTATCCCTTCAAGATAAAGTGAATTGTAGATGATTGCTTTATATATACAAGCTCTTTCACTTAATCAGAGTAATAAACCAAATTAATTTGTCCACGATCCCCTTGTATCCACCAACCATGTAGGAGATAGATGTCTTTTAGCATGTTGCTGAAATGCCAGATGATCTACTAAGAACACGACAACATCCGCTGTGATACCTTGAACAAAATCCACCCATTCTACTTTTTCTGCAAGGGAAGCTGGCAATTGAGCTATATGTGGTTCAACCACCCATAATTTACCTTGATGCCAATCGGCAAAGTATTCTGTAATTGCTAGGGCTGGGCTCTCTCGCAGATCGGATACGTTAGCTTTAAAGGTAATCCCTAAACAAGCTAATGTCAGATCAGAAATTTTACGATTTGTTGCAACGGCACATTCGGCTAGGCAACTTTTTATTTTATCAATAACCCAAAAAGCTTTACTATCATTGACTTCTCGTGCAGTACGAATCAAGCGTGCATGTTCTGATTGAGCAACAATAAACCATGGATCGATAGCAATACAATGCCCTCCAACCCCAGCTCCAGGTTGTAAAATACTTACGCGAGGGTGGCGGTTCGCTATGCGGATCAACTCCCAAACATTGACATTGAGTTGATCACAAATCATTGATAGCTCATTGGCAAAAGCAATATTCACATCTCGAAAACTGTTTTCAGTGAGTTTACACATCTCAGCCAGCCGAGAGTCAGTAGTAATACATTCTCCTTTTACAAAAAGCTGATACAACGCTACCGCTTGTTGTGTGCAGTTCGGGGTCAATCCGCCAATCACACGGTCGTTATGATAGAGCTCATGCCAAATATTGCTAGGCAATACTCGCTCAGGACAATAAGCGACCGCCACATCTGTGGGAATAGATAAATCAGGGCGTTCTTTTTCAATCCATTGAGCAAGTTGTTCAGTTGTTCCTACGGGAGAGGTAGATTCTAATACTACTAAATTCCCTTGTCTTAAGTAGGGTGCGATACTTTTCACTGCTGATTGTATTGCGGTTAAATCTGGTTGACGGTTTGCCTGTAGAGGGGTGGGAACTGCAATAATAAATGCATCGGCAAAGGTTGGTTCCGTGCTTGCATAAAAATGCCCTGAACTTACCGCTTGTAATACAGCTTGAGCTAGTTCAGGTTCATGTAGATGACTTCGACCTTGATTAATTTGTTCGATCACACGAGGGTTGCAATCAATGCCAATCACTTGTAGCCCTGCAAGTGCAAAAGCCGCTGCTGTAGGTAAACCGATATAGCCCAGTCCTACAACGACTATTTTTTCAAATACAGCCATTACATTGTTCCTTGTGCAAGTTGTTTTATCACCGCAACAATACGTTCACTCGCTTTACCGTCACCGTATGGGTTTTGAGCATGGCTCATTTGTTGGTATTGTTGTGGATCGTTTAATAATGCCTTCACACTTTGAACAATATACTCGGTATTAGTTCCTACTAACTTCACTGTGCCAGCTAACACAGCTTCAGGACGTTCGGTGATTTCTCGCATTAATAGCACTGGCTTCTGTAATGCGGGTGCTTCTTCTTGAATGCCGCCAGAATCAGTTAAAATTAGATAGGCTTTTTGCATTAAATAGATAAAAGGCAAATAAGGTTGAGGCTCAAGTAAAAAGAGATTATCAATATTTGCTAACAAACGTTGGGTAGGCTCAATTACGTTAGGATTAAGGTGAACAGGATAGACAATCTGTATGTCAGTATGCTGTTCTGCTAATATTCGCAAAGCATGGCAAATCCGTTTAAATCCATCGCCAAAGTTCTCTCGGCGATGTCCTGTGACTAAGATCAGTTTTTTATGTAGATCTAAAAAGGGAAACTGCTGCTGCATCTGTTGAGCGAGCGGTCGATTTTGTATGATTTTTTGCGACATCATCATTAAAGCGTCAATAACCGTATTTCCCGTTACCCAAATACGATCTTCTGCATGATGTTCTGCCAATAAATTAGCTTTAGCCTTATCTGTTGGGGCAAAATGATAGTTGGCTAACACGCTGGTTAAATGACGGTTAGCTTCTTCAGGGTAAGGGGAAAAACGATTTCCTGTACGTAATCCTGCCTCGATATGGGCAATCGGTACACGCTGATAATAGCATGCCAAGCTGGCAGCAAATGTGGTAGTTGTATCGCCGTGAACTAAAACAAGATCTGGCTGAGATTGAGACAACACCTCACTTACTCCTAGTAAAATACGGCTTGTAATATTTGCCAGATCTTGCCCTGATTTCATGATATTTAGATCAAAGTCAGGTTGAATATCAAACAAAGATAACACAGGATTGAGTAGTTGGCGGTGTTGTCCTGTTACACAAACTTGAATAGCAAAAGCCTCTTCCTGTTGCAATCTTTTAATAAGAGGAGCCATTTTTATTGCCTCTGGTCGAGTACCAAAGACCGCTAAGATACGATATGCCACAAGCTAGTTTTTCTTACGATTAATGAACAACACAACGAAAAAGCCTAGCAGTAACCCAATACCGCCACCAATAGCTGTCCATAACAGCTGATCTTTAGGGGCTTCAAATTGTGCCTCAGCTTTCCAATAAGCTGTTTGCGTTGTTGCACCAAACCAACCCGCTACACCGCCAATAGCAGAAAGCATTAATAATAAAAATAAAGATGTAAAAAATAGTCCTACACTAGAACGTTGTGTTTTCACTTGCTCACTCATTAAATTATTCCTCTAAACAGTTTGTTTTCTTCTTGCACGGCGTTTGTGGCGACGAACAAATCGAGTAATTCACCACGCCTGGACAATAGAATAAGAATATAGAAAGAAAAGGAAAACAAAGGCAACAAACATTACCCATTGGTTCCAGTAATAAACTTCGCCAATTACGCCGAAGGTCGCACAAAGCCCTGCACCAAAGGTAATTACCGCTAACGCTTGGTGTGAGGTTAAACCTGCACGCATCATCAAATGGTGAATATGCAAGCGGTCTGGTCTGAATGGACTTTTACCTTTTTTCAAACGGCGGAAGAAAACCGCAACCATATCAATTAATGGCACGGCAATCAGCCATAAACCTGTTATTGGGCTGATGGGGTGTCTTTGTCCTTGTGTGCTGAGTAGTAAAATCCAGATGATGGTAAAACCAATTAGGGTACTGCCCGAATCGCCCATAAAGACTTTCCATTTTGCCCCAAAAACGCTGAGATTAAACATTGCGTAAGGCAGTAACACCAAGATAATACCAAAGCACCAATAGGCTAGCGTATATTGCTCGTCAAGTAACATTAATGTGCCTAATCCAGCAAAACTTACCGAAGAAAGTCCTGCGAGCAAGCCATCAATACCATCAATCATATTGAACGCATTAATCATGCCGATGGTGATAAAGACGGTTAGTACGACACCTAATGCCCCAATTTCCAAGCTAAAAGGAGCGTTCAGTTGTTCTAGGTTTTCAATGGATAAACCGCTGTAAATCATTGCCCCAGCGAGTACGGCTTGGATACTTGCACGCAGAAATGGACTAAGATCAAAGCGATCATCTAACACGCCAATCATTAACAAAATGGTTAATGCGATCAAATACAGCTCTGGCAATCGCATCTGTTCCCATTCCAATAAGTAGAAAGCGAGATTGCCAAGATAAAGGGCAATACCACCAATTAAGGGAATGACACCTTGATGGTGTTTACGGAAATTGGGCTTATCGACTAAACCAATTTTTTCCGCCACAGGACGCATTGCAATAAGTGAGATAAAAGAAACCAAAAATACAGCAATAAATGTCAGCCACATATACTCGGTTTATCCTTTCAATAAGGGAAAACTAAAATGCTGGCTAGCATAGCATAACCGCTGAAACACTCAATTTTTTTCACGCAGAAAGCGTAATTTACAGTAAAATAACTCCATTTTACGTGATTCACGTTAAGGATTCTTATGACAACATCTCAATCTCTTTTTGAAAAAGCACAACGTGTTATCCCAGGTGGGGTGAACTCGCCTGTGCGAGCTTTTAAAGGTGTCGGTGGTACGCCCGTGTTTATTGACAGTGCGAAAGGTGCTTATATTACGGATAGCGAAGGCAAGCGTTATATTGACTACGTTGGCTCTTGGGGGCCAATGGTACTTGGGCATAATCACCCAGCCATTATTGATGCCGTACTCAAAGCCGTACCCAACGGATTAAGTTTTGGTGCGCCGACAGCCATTGAAATTGAGTTAGCTGAATTAGTTTGCAAACTCGTACCGTCAATCGAAATGGTGCGTATGGTCAGCTCTGGCACAGAAGCGACAATGTCTGCTATCCGCCTTGCTCGTGGCTATACGAAACGTGACAAAATCATTAAATTTGAAGGCTGTTACCACGGTCACTCAGATTCACTATTAGTTAAAGCAGGTTCAGGGGCATTAACCTTAGGTCAGCCAAGCTCTCCAGGGGTACCTGAAGATTTTGCAAAACATACACTCACTTGCGAATACAATAATTTAGCATCGGTTAAACAAGCCTTTGAACAATATCCAAACGACATTGCCTGTCTAATCATTGAGCCTGTGGCGGGTAATATGAACTGCATTCCGCCAAAAGAAGGCTTCTTGCAAGGCTTGCGTGAACTCTGTACTCAATATGGTGCCGTATTTATTATTGACGAAGTGATGACAGGCTTCCGTGTTGCACTTGGTGGTGCTCAAAGTTACTACGGCGTAACCCCAGATTTAACCACGCTTGGTAAAATCATCGGTGGTGGTATGCCGGTTGGGGCGTTTGGCGGTAAAAAAGAGATTATGGAATTTATCGCACCAACAGGCCCTGTTTACCAAGCAGGTACGCTTTCAGGTAACCCGATTGCAATGTCCGCTGGTTTGGCTTGCTTAACGGAGCTATCAAAAGCAGGTAATGAGCAACTGCTTGCAGAGAAAACTAAAACCCTTGCGGAAGGTTTCAAAGCCTTAGCGGATAAACACGGTATTCCGATGACAGTTCAGTATGTTGGCGGTATGTTTGGTCTATTCTTTACCGAACAAGCCAAAATAGAAAGCTATCAAGATGTGATGAAATGTGATGTGAAGGCGTTTAATACCTTCTTCCATAAAATGTTAGAGAAAGGTGTCTATCTTGCACCATCAGCCTTTGAAGCAGGTTTTATGTCTTTAGCACATAGCGACGAAGATATTGCTTATACGCTTGAAATGGCGGATTTGGCGTTGGCTGAGATGAAGTAATATTATAAGTGGTATTTAGAAATATCTATTTGTTTTATACCACTTGGTAATTAAATAAGCGGTATTCTCTTATGAAGATTTTGCAAATAAATAGATAATCAGCTTGTAGGGTGGGTCTTGACCCACCATATAACCGTAACATATTGATTTTATTGGTAGGTTAAAACCCACCCTACAATATTCAATCTGTTTAATATATAGTTTGTCAGCGGTCTGAGATGTAATGCCCCCATATTGGAGGCATTACATATTAACTTAGTTATTGCATTTTGTTTACAGATGGTATCACAATCCAAAATATCATACCTATTGCAATTCCAGCAGCTATAGCTAAGCTAGATGAAAATAACCCAACAAGCCAATAAGTGATACCTCCGAATAATATGCCAGCAAAAATACCGAATCTCCCCAGAACCTACCACTCTTTTACTCTTCCCCTTTCAACAAGCGGTCAAAATCGCTTTCAAAATGTTGATCTTGAATAACACGATATTTTTCAAACTCGCTCAAGGCGTGGGCTTTGGCGATTTCGACGGTAACTTTGCCTGCGTCTTGCAATATGGCTCGGTCAGTGGCGTCTAAAAAGCGGTTGAGTCTGGTTTCCCAATCTTGCATTGTCATCGGAATTTGGCGTAACGCCATATCTTCTGCCATATCCAAATAAGCGGATACCAACCGTTGGAGTTGAGCCAGCTCATTGTCGGATAAATAATTTTTCGCCACCACTACATCAAAAGGATAAATTTTGCCCTGTGGTGCATCTTTCCAAGTGGTCAAGCCCATATTCGGCTTGCTGGCGTTTGCTCGTTCCACAATCAATTCTGCGGCGGTATGACCGTGAATTGCCCAATGTAACTTGTTTTGCACCGTGGCAAAAAAACGTTTGGTCGCGGTGGCAGTGCGGTCGTAATCAATGGAAGTCGCATAAATATCGGTGATTTTTTGGTAAAACTTGCGTTCTGACAGGCGAATTTCTCGGATACGGGCAAGTTGTTCTTCAAAATACTTTTTGCCTAAACGTGTGCCGTCATTTTTCAACCGCTCATCGTCCATCGCAAAGCCTTTGATGGTGTAAGTTTGAATAATCTCGGTCGCCCATTTGCGAAATTGCACCGCTCGCTCGGAATTGACTTTATAGCCCACGGCAATAATCGCCGAAAGATTATAGTGTTTGGTCTGGTAATTTTTACCGTCATCGGCAGTTATTCGAAAATTTCTAATAACTGAATTTTCGTCTAACTCATTATCATCAAATACTTTTTTTAGATGATAATTAATCGTAGGCACTTCAACATCATAAAGCTGCCCCATCATTTTTTGGCTCAGCCAAACATTTTCGTCCGCATAAATGGCATTGACTTGGCTCTCGCCTGTAGCGGTCATAAAGGTGAGATATTCAGCCACTGAAGAAACAATTTCTGATTTGGTCATACAAGCTCCTTACTGAAATCTTGTTTAGTCTAATGACATTTGCAACACTGGCAAAGGGGGAAAAGCATTTTTTCGATGCAGATCGCAAAAATTTGTGAAAATCCGACCGCACTTCCCCCACTACTTCACCATCGGCTCAACCCGATCCCCTTCGTTAATCAACGCCCCAGCCTTTTGTACCACTTGCTCGCCCACTTTCAAGCCAGATAGGATTTCGGCTGTGCCTTGATTGACTTCGCCTAGGCTAATCGGGCGGCGTTCTATTTGTTGATTGCGATTGACCACCATCACAAAGGCGGTTCCGTCAGCGTTAAAATTGACCGCACTTAACGGCAAGGTGGTTTGGGCTTGCATTTCGGGCAGTTTGATTAAGACTAAAGCCGGTGTGCCGAGCGTGATTTGGGCTGGGGTTTGCAGCTGAATACGCACTTTGCCGGTACGACTTGTTTGGGCAATTTGGGAAGAAAGCAAGCGAATTTGACCGCTTGTCGTTTGGTCAAGCACTTGAATTTCCGCCTGCAAGCCCGTTTTGAGCAAAGATAGGTCTTCCGCACTGACATCAACGGTAACTTCCAACTCACCATTGCGTGCAAGATGAAACAAGGCGTTGCTGTCCGTTAAATTGCCCACTTCCGCACGGCGTTGCGTGATAATGCCGTCTGCGGGGGCAAGCACCTCGGCTTTTTTGCGTTGATAACGGCTGTCGTCAAGCTGTGCCTGTACCTGAGCGATTTCCGCATTCGCCGCCCGAACCGCCGCGCGAGCGGCACGGGCTTTCGCCTGTTGTTGCTCCAACTCCTGACGGCTTATGGCATCGCTTTTAATCAAGGTTTGATAACGTTTCAGCGTAGTTTCCGCCTCAGTTAAAGCGGATTGCTGCGAAACCAAATTCGCCTTAGCTCGCTGTAAATTCGCATCATTCTGACGCAACTGCGATTGCACATTACTTGTTTCCAGCGTGGCTAAAACCTGCCCTTTTTTAACCACATCGCCCACTTCCACATTGACCGATTGAATTTGCAAACCAAGCAATGCCGTTCCAACAGCAACATCTTCTTTCGCCGTAATCGCCCCCGAAAGACGCAACGTCTGCGTTAATGTGGCAGGTTGCACCTGAACCATATTTACTTTCATTAACGCTGCTTTGGTTTGCTCGTTGGCTTGCTCATTGTTTTGCTCTTGGCAAGCGGTTAGAAATAAGATGGGTAAGACAGATAATAAAATCAATTTTTTCATTTTAAAGTCTCAAAAATTACTAGTTTGCGGCATTATTCGTTATTTTTAAGACTAAATCAAGTAAATTTTAGGACTGTTTTGTTATGTTCTCAAAAATTCCACCAATGCCCTAAACAGCGGTGAATTTTATCGGTGGTTGGGGTAATAAAGATGGTAAATTTTCAGTAACCAAATTTTAATCCAAATTTCCCAAAAAGACAGTAAATCGGTAGCTCAAGTGGTCTTATGTTGGCTTAATCAAAGTAGCGTGGCGATTATTCCCAAATCAGTCAAAGTAGAACGTATGATCAAAAACTGTGAGATTTTTGATTTCACTCTTGATGAGCAAGATTTAGCCCAAATTACCACACTCAACCGTGATGAAATCATCTTCAATCACCGTGATCCGAATATGGTGAAATGGTTGGCGGAGTATCGTGGGTAATATTTGAAGTGAGGTCGATTTTTACAAAGTTTTGGGAGAATTTGACTGCTTGTGAAGGATGCCGTCTGAAACTTCAGACGGCATTTTTATATCAACCCAGATCTAAAGCTAACATGAATTTTCTTTTCAAATCATTTAATTTATCTGCATTTATTTCGTTATTCTCTAATTTCTTAAGTATTTCAAGTGGTTTTAAGTCAGCTCTTGATGGTAAATTTAATCCTAAATAGGACTCGATACATTGTGGTATGAAAACTGGCTCTGCAATTTTACAATTACAATCATAGTTTTTAAGCATATCATTTATAGCCTGATGATGGTTTTTATTTAAATCATCATCAAGTATCAATCCATATGGGATGCCAAAAATATCAAGAAGAGTCATATAACGATGAAAATTAAATTTACCAATAACATCAACAACAGCTATACGATGTTTTGTAAATGTATGCCAATCATGGTTGTTTGCCAATAACCAATTAAATAACGCCTTTTCGGTCGGACCTTCTACCAATAATACTTTATCTGCAAAGAACATTGATGAGCGTTCTGAATCCAGCCAAAGTTGATAACGAAATTTTTCATTTTGGATTTCTATTTCATTATTTTGTTCAGAGTTCTTTAATAGTTCTTTTGCTGTCTTCTTCCTATCATCGGGAATATTTGCATTATTCACAAAATTTTGTAAGCAAATTTTAAAATCCAAGCCACTTGAAAAAATATTGCCCAATTCTTCCAATTTTATTTGCCCTAAAGATGTTAATCCATCTTTTTTGTGAACTCGTCCTATCTGGCACAAACTGTCTGTTGCTTTTCCTACAAAAATAGGTGAATGGCTAGTGATGATGACTTGTTGCTCGTTGCCTTCTCCTAATCTTCTCAAATGATATGCCATATTTTCTTGTTGTGTTGGGTGTAAAAATGCTTCAGGTTCTTCAAATAGAATTAATGTAAAATCAGGGTTAAAATCATTCTTCTCCTGAGTAGTATTGTTTTCATTGGATATTTCAGGCACTAATTTAATTAATTCATATAAAAAAGAACGCTGGAATCCATGTCCATATCTATCAAGAGATAAAGCATAATCACCTAACATAGAATCAACAAATGAATGTCTAATGAGATTTTTTGTAATATCTTCTGGAGAGATAGCACCAATAGACATATCAAACTTAATCCCCCAGCTTGAAATAGCACTATTTATAGGATTTGCTATTTGATCCAAAAAACCATTTTTATTTTTAGCTTCATCATTAAACTCATCAAATGAAGTTATTACTTTTTGATAAGCGGGACTATTAACCAAAGCTTTTTTTAACATCAAATTCAGCATATCTCTCAATGGAGATGCTCCAGATGTTTTCATTTGTTCGCTAGCTGATATAAAAGCAGGAATATAAATGATTTGTCCTAATTTTGCAGAGCCAATATTTTTAGCTCCATAAAATAGTGATTCGTCAATTACACCATCAACAATCCCATATATATTACTCTGTCTTGGTTTTACTTTCTCTTTAGAAATAAAATACTTACGAACAGTTAAATGCTTTTCTTTAGTTCCTTTATATTTATCTGCTAATGCATTCCATTCGTTATCTGTTAATTCAAATTTAAGTTCAACCCAACTTTCGACTTCTATCTCATTTTCTAATACACTACTGTTAAATTTAGGCTCATCATCTTTAGTCCATGCGACATCTTCATAAAAAGCTCGTAATGCAGCCATAATATTGCTTTTACCTGCATTATTTGCACCAACTAACATCGTATAGTTATGAACTTCTATTTCAACATCATGAATAGAACGGAAATTTTTAATATGGATTTTTCGTAACTTCATAAGTTTTTCTCCTAAAACATCATATATGCCTGTTCTATATTACATCAGCAATACATAGCCAATCGCCGTCTACCCTAAAAGTATCTTCAAAAACTCCCTCAAAATCAAGAGCTATCCCCCTTCAAAAGTATTGTTCTCAAATTCATCTATCGTCACCACATATTTCGGGTAGTTGTCTTGAATTTTGAACAATTTTCCACGATTTTGCACACGATAGCCAATCAAGGCGTTTCGCAAACCTAAATCTTCAAAATAGGAAAAAATTTTATATCAATTCCTTTATACAACACCCATACAACGGCACATTCACCATCCAATCCTGTTCCCTAAAATCCGCCATTGAAAAACGAAAAGCCTGTTCGGGTTGGAATTGTTCTACGTACACTTTCAAACTTTTGGCTTTCAAATTTTCTTCGGCTTTGACTTCAATGGGGATTACGGTTTGTTTGCGTTGTAGTACAAAATCTACTTCTGCCGTGCCTTTTTCTGTTGCCCAATAAAAAACGGGATTTTCTTGGGTTGCAAGCAATTGTTGTAACACATATTGCTCGGTTAAAGCCCCTTTAAATTTAGGCAGCAAAAACATTTTTATCAACGAAAATCTTGCTAAAAACACACTTTTTCCAATGAAAAAGTGAATATAAATAACATTTTTTCAATTGATAAAAAGATATTCCGCCTTTTAAAAAGCAAATTTTAATACCAATATCTCTTGCCTTTTCTCTTTCTCACATCTAAAATAGCACTCAATTTAGTAATTTTTAGGACTTTAAACAATGAGCAACTTCGATAAACTAGGCAAACAAATCAGTGAAGTAGATGCCACAATGGACGCTTGGATCGCCAAATTAGGCTTGGGTTATAACCATTTTGCGGTGCTGTTTTCGTTGGCGGCGGCGGAAAATGGGCAGTGTACGCAAAAGCAGATTTGCGATGAATGGCTGTTGCCGAAACAGACGGTGTTTAATGTTTGCAAGGAATATAAGGAAAAAGGCTGGATTGAGTTTAGCGAAAGTGCGGTGGATAAACGGGAAAAAATAATGCATTTGACCGCAGACGGCAAGGCGAAGGCGGAACCGGTTTGGCAGGCGACACAGCAGTTGGCGGATAAAACTTTTGCAAAATTAGGCGAGAAAAAGACCGCTCAACTATTTGCGTTGTTGGCGGAATTTTGCACGGTTTGCCGTGAGCAAATCGACAAAACGGATACGGTGGCTTGATGTCCTTAGCAAATCTTGAACCGACCTTTGAGCCACCCCTCGAACCAACAATGTTCCGTTCGCTCAAAACCCTTGCTTTGCAACATAAAAAAACGGCTGTTCGCCACATTCGGCTTGGTGGCGGCGGAAAATCTGCTGTTGTTGATTTATCCTTTGGTGGGCAGTTTTGCGGTAAATGCGGTGCTAAATGGGCAGCTGGTTTCTGCGCTCGCTTACGCCTTGATTGTGCTGATTATTTGGGGGAAAGCTTGGAGTAACAAATTTCCCCCAGCAAATCAATTTATCCCATCGGGCAAATCGTGTATGATCCGCCTGTTTTTAACCCTATTTTGAGATAATAAGATGAAATGTGAATGTCAAAAAGTGACACATCAACAGCCTGAATTGTGTGTGGCTTTAACTCAATATCGCTTGATTGAAGTAGCTGGGATTGATGCGGAAAAATATCTGCAAGGACAGCTTACTTGTGATGTAGCGAAACTTGCTGTTGGTGAGCAGAGCTTAACTTGCCATTGCGATCCGAAAGGAAAAATGAGTGCGTTGTTCCGTTTATATCGTGCAACGGCGGAGCAATTTTTCCTGATTATTCAACAAGATCTGTTGCCTGAAGCACTGGTGCAGTTGAAGAAATATGCGGTGTTTTCCAAAGTGACCTTTACCGAATTAGATCAGGCTCTGTTTGGAACGACAAGCGGTGAGATCATTGCAAAATTTAACGAAAATGTGACCGCTTGTTACCTTGACGAAGAGCCTAAACGGGCGATCTTTTGGGGCGATATTGTGGTGGAAACCAATGGCGATAGTCGTTTGTGGAATCTGATTGATATTCAGCAGGGCGTGCCCTTACTCTACAAGGCTAATCAGTTTGAGCTAATTCCACAGGCAACCAATCTGCAACTACTTGATAAAGCCATTTCCTTTACCAAAGGGTGCTATATCGGGCAGGAAACGGTGGCTCGTGCGAAATATCGTGGGGCAAATAAACGGGCGATGTTTACCTTTGTGGGTAATGTGGAAGGTGAGATCGAACTGCCAGCGATCGCCTCTAGCATTGAAATGCAGTTGGGCGAGAACTGGAAAAGCACGGGGGTAATTTTAGCGGTACAGCGTTATCAACAACAGCTTTGGTTGCAAGTGGTGCTGAATAAAGAACTTGAGCCAGAAGCCAATTTCCGTGTCGGCAATGTCAGCTTGGCATTATTTGAATTGCCTTATAGTTTGGAAGAAAACTGATGTTTGAATATCCAAAAGCAAAGCTCATTGCAGGGGTAGATGAAGTCGGGCGTGGGCCTTTGGTTGGAGCGGTGGTAACGGCTGCCGTTATTCTTGATCCTAATCAGCCGATTGAAGGGCTTGCCGACTCGAAGAAACTCTCGGAAAAACGCCGTCTTGCGTTGGCGGAAGAAATTAAAGCGAAGGCATTGTGTTGGTCTTTAGGGCGAGCAGAGCCTGATGAAATCGACCAACTGAATATTTTGCACGCCACAATGTTGGCAATGCAACGAGCGGTTGCAGGGCTTCGTATTCAGCCTGATTTTGTGTTAGTGGACGGAAATCGTATTCCAACCTTGCCTATGCCAGCACAAGCGGTCGTGAAAGGTGATAGTCTTGTTGCTGAAATCAGTGCTGCATCTATTTTAGCCAAAGTGGCACGGGATCAGGAAATGGACGAAATCGATAAACAGTATCCTGAGTACGGCTTTGCACAGCATAAAGGCTACCCAACCAAGCTACATTTTGAAAAATTAGAAAGCTTGGGCGTAACCCCTTATCACCGTAAGAGTTTTGCCCCTGTTGCACAACGATTAACCAAAGAATGAAAAAAGACGAGATTTACTTACAGCGATGCCTTGAATGTGATAGCGTTGTCAGCATAGCAAAAGATCTACCCAATCAGACCGCTTGTTGCCCGAATTGCAATGAAGTATTGCAATCTGGTAACCGTTGGAGCTTGCGACGTTGTGCCATTATCGCCTTATCTATTCTTATTTTATTGCCTTTTGGCTTATGGCTGCCGTTGATGAATATCGACCTACTAGGCGTACCGATTTATGCGTCCGTCTGGGGTGGGGTATGGAAAATGGCGACGGAAGGCTTTCCCTACACAGCATTTATGATTTTGCTCTGTTCGGTGATTATGCCTTTTGCCTTTGCTGGCTTGGTATTGTTGATCTTTATTCAACGGCTAATCCACCATAGACCACGCTACACCTTGATTTTACTCAGCAAAGCGAAACAGTGGGTGATGTTAGATGTTTATCTCGTGGCGATTGCCGTGGCGGCATTTAAAGTGCGTGAATATGCCAAGTTGGAGTTTGACTACTACATTATCGCATTCATAATGACAGCGATTTTAACCACGTTACTGTTTATCAAAATCGATCCGAAACGTTGGTGGGAACTGTTTTATCCTGAATATCATACGCTGCCTGCTGATCACCCTTGCCAACCAAGTATCTGCTCGGCTTGCGAATATACCTTTGATGAAAATATCGTGGATAAAAAAGGACGACATCGTTGCCCACGTTGTGAAAGCAATTTAGATGTGTCCGATAGCATTAAACTACAACGGGTATGGGCAACCTTGATTGCTGGTTTTGTGATGATGATCCCTGCCAACCTTTTGCCGATTTCCTCTACCGAATTTGCAGGGACAACTTCCGCAGATACATTAATGGGCGGGGTGATTTTATTTATGGAAATGGGCAGTTACTTAATTGCAGCCATTATCTTTATTGCTAGTATTGCCGTGCCGTTTAGTAAAGTTGCCGTGATTTTCTACTTGTTGCTTGCGATCCATTACCGCTGGAAACACCCAATTCACTGGCAGATGAAACTACTACACTATGTTCACTTTGTCGGACGCTGGTCAATGTTAGACTTGTTTGTCCTTGCATTGATGATGTCTTTGGTTGAACGAGGGCAAATTATCAGCTTCTCGGTGGGCGAAGCCGCTTTCTATTTTGGGGCAGCCGTTTTTCTAACAATGATTTCATCATCAAACATTGATGCCAGAATGTTATGGCGGATACATCGAGAGCATAATACAACCCAGTCAAGCGGTTAGATTTGAACAAAATTTTGCAAAGGTTTATACTTCCACCAATAAAATTGAAAAAAGGAGCAAGTTATGCGTGTTGATACTTCTGAACTTTGTGATATTTATTCCGATCAGGTTGATGTCGTCGAACCTATTTTTTCTAGCTTTGGCGGACTTTCATCTTTCTACGGCAAAATCACCACAGTAAAATGCTTTGAAAGCAATGGCTTAATTGCAGAAGTGTTGGAAGAAGAAGGTCAAGGACGAGTGCTTTTAGTCGATGGTGGTGGTGTAGTGCGTCGAGCATTAATTGATGCAGAACTCGCCCAACTTGCCGTGGATAATGGCTGGGAAGGTATTATTGTCAATGGTGCAGTACGTCAATTAGATGTATTAGAAACCTTAGATATTGGTATTCAAGCCCTCGCCCCAATTCCTGTTGGAGCTGATGACTCAATGGTGGGTGAAGTTGATACCCCTGTCAATTTTGGTGGAGTGACCTTTTTACCTGAAGATTATGTCTATGCGGATTTAACAGGGATTGTGTTATCGCCAGAGTTGCTGGATTTACAATCAGAGGATATAGAATAATTCTTGTATTTTCCTTTGCATGTATCGGAATGGGAGTAATATAAAATAGCCACTAAAAAGTGGCTTAAAGTCTCTTATAGCGGCATTATGTAGCAGTTGAATAAAAAAAACAAAATGCAATATTAACCGCAGTAAATTTTCAATGATCTTAATCGCTAAGGACCTTTATTTTAGTGAATTTTAGCCGTTTTTCCCCACGTTTCATTCATTATAAAAAATACCTGTGTCTGAATGTACTATTTTAGAAACAGGTATTTACACAAATTGTGGGAGAGGCTCTTAGAGACATAGTTTGCAGAAAAACCAACACTTTTGTCTACTATGCCAAACAATGCCATTGTTAAAATAACAATGGCATTGAGCATGAAATTCTAATTTATAGGTGCTAGATTACCACACAAAACCTACCCCTCCTCCAATCGCAGTATCCCGCTGAGTATTACTGCTAACAGACGCTCGAATAAGCCATTTGCCATTATCAGAAATTTTGGAATAACCTATAGCATAGGCAGATTGCCCGCGATATTGTGCATTAGAAACAGAAATAGCACTTTTACCTGGTAAAGAAATTTGTGGCAAATTAGCCATCGCCACAGCAGAAGCAATACCCGCTCTTGCATTAACATCAACACGACCAATATCTCTTGATAATTGATTAAATCCTGTATTCACAGAAGAAACCACTTTGTTGAGCTGACGCACATTCACAATATCGCCCTCAGCACTACCATCTCCAACGTTGGTAATTCTGGCGCCATTCATATTTACAACTGGATTTCCTTTCTGATCTTTACCTAAAGATACTTTCGTATCGCCATTACTAATTGAAGTAATGTCGCTTAAATCTCCAGACACGCTCACATTGTAAATATTCTGACCATTTGCCCCCGTTTTTGAAGTCACTTTCACATTTTTACCCGCTTCAACCTCTGTTTTTGAAGCTGCTGCCTTAGTATTTAACTGGCTCACATTTACCGCATCAGTATCTGCTGTACCAGCCGCCACATTGGTAATTTTCGCATCATTAACATTAACTGTTTTATTTGTAGAACCTGCAGACAAGGTAATCTTAGCCCCATTCGCCTTGGTGGCGTCGTTACCATTGGCAATCGAGGTAATGCCTTTTAATTCCGAATTTCCAGTTGGACCCGCAGGGTCTTGTGATCCCGTTGGACCCGTAGGTCCTTGTGGTCCCGTTGGACCCGCAGGGCCTTGTGGTCCTGCTGGACCCGTATCACCTTTGTCACCCTTAGGTCCCTGAATACCTTGTTCACCTTTAGGACCCTGTTCACCCTTTGGTCCCGCTGGACCCGCAGGACCTTGAGGGCCCATTGGTCCTGCTTCACCACGGTCACCCCTATCACCTTTTGCTCCTGCCTCTCCTTTTGGACCTGCAGGACCAGGTGCACCTCGTGGTCCAGTTGGACCTACTGGACCCGCAGGGCCAGTTTCACCTTTAGGACCTGCTACCCCTGGAGGCCCTTGTTCCCCTCTATCACCTTTCGCACCATTTTTACCGTCTTTCCCCTTAGTAATAGTATCAGTGCTGCCATCCGTATAAGTAATTTTCAAATCACCATCTACCATTTCAGTCTTTGTAATTAACTTACCAATAATCGTAGAAATCGTAATATTTCCGTCCTTTTGTTCTAATTTAATATTCTTTCCAGCGGTAAAGGTTACGGTTGCCATATCGCTCATTTTGATAAGATATGGAGTATTAGGAGTCGTTGCTTCACCCCCCATTCCCTTAGCAATTTCAAGTTTCCAACCTAAATTGTCAATCTTATCAATTTTATTTTTGACATCTTGCTCTAATTTAACCGTAATCGTATCGCCACTAGCATGGGAAGTAAGACCGTTGTCGCCTTTTACCTTGAGCGTACCATTCCACAAGCCAACCGCTGGTTGTGGTTGTGCTTGTTCGTTGGTATTGCCTGCAATTTTCATCGTCAAAGATTTAAGCTGTGCCACGTTTACCGCATCGGTTAATTCTTTACCTGCCGCCACATTGACGATTTGGCGTTTGATGTTGTCATTACCCACAGAAACCGCACCAATAGGAATAGAATTGTTATCAACACTTTCTGTAGATTTAAAGCCGTTAGCGACAGTGCTTGCCCCTGTTGTGACAGAATGAGCTTGTTTTAACCCCTCTACACCGCCAGCTATACTTGCATTAGAACCATAACCCAATGCCACACCGCCACCCACGGTGACAACGGTATTATTACCAAGTGCGGTTGCTCTAGCAGCACCATCATTTATCGTGGCACTTTCACCCACAGCAACAGAGTGCGTACCACCGGCAGAGGCTTTATAACCCAAGGCAGTAGAATGACTTTTAGCACTTGCTTGGTATCCAATTGCCACTAATTGTCCATCTGTCACATTGATATTGGCACCCACAACAACAGAGTCTGCCCCTGTTGTTTTCGCAGAATTACCTATCGCAATGGAATCTGTCCCAGCACCGTTCGACTCCCTACCAAGAGCAACGGCGTTCTTTCCAGCAGTTGCACCACCACCAACCGCAATACCGTACTCAGCGGTAGAACTACTTCTCGCACCGATAGCAATAGATTGTAACTTACTTGCAATAGCAAGGTTACCTACTACAACTGTTTGAGTACCTTCCCCTTTGGCTTGTCCGCCTAAGACAACAGATTCCTTTCCCGCTTTTGACTCTTTCCCGATGGCAATTGCTTCCTGCCCACTTACTTTAGTATTGTAGCCTATCGTAATAGTGTTTACCTGTGTTCCTGAATCTGCTTTATAACCTATCGCAACATTATGCCTAGCTTTAGCTTTTGCGAGCTGACCGATAGCAATAGCACCATACCCAGCCTCACTAGTTTTACCAATACCAATAGTACCGTCGTCAGTTCCTAAATTCGATTTAGTAGCACCATCTATAAGATATGGTTGTCCTGTGTGTTTTACACCTAATACTGGATTAAAAAATATACTTAGTAATACTAGACTTAAAAAACTTAATTTAAATTTATCTTGCTGTTTATCTAAAAAATAATCTGAGGTGCATACTTGAGCTCTTTTATCCGTGTAAGCGGATGTTTTGGTATGAGACTTTACTAACTCAGACACAACCACCCAAGCCTGTTGAACATGACTCCAAATAACTCTAAATATTTTATTCATAATAATCTTCTCTACTGTTTTTCCTAATAAAACATCGTAAACCTTTATTTACATTTTCAGGATGTACAAATGCCCCCATCGCCCTCGCTTTCGCTCGGGCACTTCCCCCGCAAGCGGGGGAAGTTAACTCCTTGACAAACCATATATTAGATGGATTGAATATTGTAGGGTGGGTTTTAACCCACCAATAAAATCAATATGTTACGGCTACATGGTGGGTCAAGACCCACCCTACAAGCTGTTTTTCCTAATAAAAAATCATAAACCTTTATTTACATTTTCAGGATGTACAAATGCCCCCGCACGCTATTGTAAAAAAAAAAAAACAAGAGTTACACAAAACTAAGAATAAAATAACAAGAATTTTTCAACTTTTATCAATAAAAGCTAGAAATAATAGGCGGAAATCTAATGAAAGCGGTGATTTAGATAGGATATTTTGCATAGTAGACAATGTTGGTAAAAAGTGGGCTAAAGCCTTATAGCACAAGGCTTTAAGCTCACTTTTTGAAGAATATGCTCATTTAAATATAGAAAAAACAACAAATAGGTTGGAAGGGTTATTTAAAGAACTGAAGCAGAAATTATCGGTTCATAGCGGATTAACGAAAAAGCATAAGATTATGTTTATAAAGGATTTTTTGAATAAAAAGAGTTGGTAATAATTAGGGAAAATAATTAAAACCAACTCGTTTGTCTACTTATATTGCATTGGTATATCTTCTTCCATTTTAGAACGCTATCAATTATACAACATCATTATGTAGATGAAATGCTAAAAATCAAACGAAAATCTGAGAATAAAGTGAAAGATATTTCCGTATTAAATGCTCAAATATCCTTAAAAATCACCTACTTAATGAGATTAATTATCACTACATAGCATTCTGAAAATTATTTTTTGAGATAGATCACAAAACTATTTTTTTGTGTTACAAAATTGTAAAAATTCATTATAAAATATCCAAATTAATGGCAAAATGCTTCCATATTAGGTTTATATACTTTACTTTCCCAAGGAGGAAATCGTGCAAACTGTCAATGTAGATGTTGCAATTGTGGGTGCAGGTGGCGGTGGTTTAAGAGCCGCAATCGCAGCAGCAGAAGCTAACCCGAATTTGAAAATTGCATTAATTTCAAAAGTTTATCCTATGCGTAGCCATACGGTTGCTGCAGAAGGTGGGGCGGCGGCAGTCGCTAAAGAGGAAGACTCTTACGATAAACACTTCCACGATACTGTGGCAGGAGGTGACTGGCTTTGTGAACAAGACGTGGTGGAGTATTTCGTTGAGCATTCCCCTGTTGAAATGACCCAATTAGAGCGTTGGGGCTGTCCGTGGAGCCGTAAAGCAGACGGTGATGTGAACGTTCGCCGTTTCGGTGGTATGAAAATTGAACGTACTTGGTTCGCAGCCGATAAAACAGGTTTCCACCTATTACACACCCTATTCCAAACCTCAATTAAATATCCACAAATTATCCGTTTTGATGAGCATTTTGTCGTGGATATTCTCGTTGATGATGGTCAAGCGCGTGGCTGTGTTGCAATGAATATGATGGAAGGAACTTTTGTTCAGATCAATGCAAATGCGGTAGTTATCGCAACAGGTGGTGGTTGCCGTGCTTATCGTTTCAACACCAACGGCGGTATCGTAACAGGTGACGGTTTATCAATGGCTTATCGTCACGGCGTGCCACTTCGTGATATGGAATTTGTACAATATCACCCAACAGGCTTACCAAACACAGGTATCTTAATGACCGAAGGTTGTCGTGGTGAAGGCGGTATCTTAGTCAATAAAGATGGTTATCGTTACTTACAAGATTATGGTCTAGGCCCTGAAACTCCAGTTGGCAAACCAGAAAATAAATATATGGAATTAGGCCCTCGTGATAAAGTTTCCCAAGCATTCTGGCAAGAGTGGCGTAAAGGTAACACCTTAAAAACTGCCAAAGGTGTTGATGTGGTTCATCTTGACCTACGTCACTTAGGTGAAAAATATTTACACGAACGTCTGCCATTTATCTGTGAATTAGCAAAAGCCTACGAAGGCGTAGATCCAGCGAAAGCACCAATTCCAGTTCGTCCAGTTGTTCACTATACAATGGGTGGTATTGAAGTTGATCAGCACGCAGAAACCTGTATCGAAGGCTTATTTGCAGTGGGCGAATGTGCATCTTCTGGTTTACACGGTGCAAACCGCTTAGGTTCTAACTCATTAGCAGAACTTGTGGTATTCGGTAAAGTTGCAGGTGAAATGGCTGCAAAACGTGCTGTTGAAGCGACCGCTCGTAATCAAGCCGTAATTGACGCTCAAGCAAAAGATGTCTTAGAACGTGTTTATGCCTTAGCCCGTCAAGAGGGTGAAGAGTCTTGGTCACAAATCCGTAACGAAATGGGCGACTCAATGGAAGAGGGTTGTGGTATCTACCGTACTCAAGAAAGTATGGAAAAAACCGTAGCGAAAATTGCAGAGTTAAAAGAGCGTTACAAACGTATCAAAGTGAAAGACAGCTCAAGTGTATTTAATACAGACTTGCTCTACAAAATTGAACTTGGTTATATCCTTGACGTAGCACAATCTATCTCATCTTCTGCGGTAGAACGTAAAGAGTCTCGTGGTGCACACCAACGTTTAGACTACGTTGAACGTGATGATGTGAACTACTTAAAACACACCCTTGCATTCTACAATGCAGACGGCGCACCAACAATCAAATACAGCGACGTGAAAATTACCACATCACAACCAGCTAAACGTGTTTATGGTGCAGAAGCAGAAGCTCAAGAAAAAGCAGCGAAAAAGGAGTAACAGAAGATGACTAACCAAAGTAAAATGACGGTAGAAGTACTTCGTTATAACCCTGAACAAGATAACGAACCGTACTTATCAAAATATGAAGTGCCTTACGATAGCCAAACTTCGTTACTTGATGCACTTGGCTACATCAAAGATGAATTAGAGCCAGAGCTTTCGTACCGTTGGTCTTGCCGTATGGCGATCTGTGGCTCTTGCGGTATGATGGTAAACGGCAAACCAAAGCTTGCATGTAAAACATTCTTACGCGATTACAGGGGTTATATGCGAATTGAACCGCTTGCAAACTTCCCGATTGAACGTGACTTAGTTGTTGATTTAAGCCACTTCATCGAAAGTTTAGAAAGCATCAAGCCATACATTATTGACAACAAAGCGCCTGAACTTGATGGCAAACCACACCCATCAGCAGAGCTTGCGAAAAGCCGTACCAAACAAACCCCAGCACAACTTGAGAAATACCGTACATTCTCAATGTGTATCAACTGTGGTTTATGTTATGCCGCTTGCCCACAATTTGGCTTAAACCCTGAATTTGTTGGCCCAGCAGCATTAACCTTAGCTCACCGTTACAACCTAGATAACCGTGATAATGGTAAAGCGGAACGTATGAAAATTATCAACGGCAAAAACGGTGTATGGAGCTGTACATTCGTCGGCTACTGCTCTGAAGTTTGTCCGAAGCATGTTGGTCCAGCCTCTGCGGTAAACCAAGGTAAGATCGAAAGTGCTAAAGATTATGTCTTTGCAATGTTAAAACCGCAAAAGTAAGGAGAGAGTAAAATGACAACAACAGCAAGTAAACGCAAAAAATATGTGCGTGAAGTGAAACCAACTTGGTGGAAAGCGTTAGATTTTTACAAATTCTACGTTTTGCGTGAAAGTACCTCTGTACCAACAGTTTGGTTCTGTTTAGTGCTATTTTATGGTCTAGTCTGTTTAGGTAATGGCACCTTTGCAACCACTTTTGTCGGTTTCTTACAAAACCCAGTGGTAGTGATCTTAAACATCATCACTCTAGGTGCAGTATTACTAAACAGCTTTACCTTCTTCGGTATGGCACCTCAAATGATGAACGTGATTATCAAAAATGAACGTATTGACGTAAAATTAGTTTCACGCGTCTTTTGGGGAATCACTGCCGTAGTAAGTATTCTTGCATTAATTTTAGTATAGGGAGTCAAAAATGGACAAACTCAATCCTCCACGTTCAAATGAACCATTAGTATGGTTACTTTTCGGTGCAGGCGGTGCGATCAGTGCAATCTTCTTCCCTGTGCTTGTATTAATCTTAGGTTTCTTACTGCCATTCGGACTGATTACACCAGATAATATTATTTCATTTGCACACACTTGGATCGGTAAATTAGCAATTCTTGCATTACTGATTTTCCCAATGTGGTGTGGTATGCACCGTGTTCACTTAGGTTTACACGACTTTAAAATTCACGTTCCTGCAGGCGGTTGGATTTTCTATGGTTTATCTGCACTTTATAGTGTATTAGTGATTTTTGCGGTGATTAATTTATAAGTTAAAGTCTTGTTGAGCAGCTATTCCCTGTAAGAAATAGCTATTTATAGTAGACATTTTTCTTGTCTTCTTTGAGATAAGCTCATATAATTAGGACATCTACAGTATAAATGTAGATGTCTTTCTATGAGGAAACTTTGGGCTTCTCGCAGTAGTCTTTAATTTACTTGGTCAGGTTCGGAAGAAAGCAGCCAGAATTAGAATAGCTAAGTGCCGAGTCTATGCTTAAAGTTTCCTCTCCCTTAACTAGTCTTTTGGGAGAAGAAAACATACGCACTGCTTTATAAGATTAGTTCCTCTGTTAATGTCGGCTTTCCGTTAATCATGCAGAGCTCTTTTGTACTCATTAACCCACATTGCTGTAGCACCACACACCGCAACAGGCATTACCACTAAGTTAATAAATGGCAACATCGTAAAAATACTTACCAAAGCCCCAAAAGTAAAATTCATTGTACGATATTGTGCTAATGCATTTCGCATACGTTGAAATTGAATTTTATGGTTATCAAAAGGGTAGTCGCAATATTGAATTGCAATTAACCAAGCCCCGAAAATAAATGCCAAGATAGGGATAATAGTCTGCCCTAAAACAGGTATAAAACCTAATAAAAATAAGGCAACCAAACGCGGAATGCTATACCACATTTTTTGCCACTCACGTTTGAGCATACGAGGTACATCTTTTAACATTTCATGAAAACTCATTTCCGTGAGATTTTCATCCGTAAGTTGTTGCTCAACTTTTTCTGCGAGTAACGCATTAAATGGGGCAGCAATAAAATTCGCTAAAGTGGTAAAAGCAAAGTAGAAAGCCACTAAAATCATTAAAAAAGCTAATGGAATAAGGATAAAGCTCAACCATTCTAACCACGATGGCAAGAGCGAATCTAACATTCCTCCTACATTGGCAAAAAAGAGCCAAACTAGGCTAATCATCAACACTGCATTGATAATCACAGGAAAAATAATAAATGGCATTAACTGACGTTGTAACATTAAACGCCAACCATAAATAAAATAATGAAAACCTGCTTTAATTTCAGAATCAAAAGAAGAAAAGAACGACAACATATTAACCTTTCTATTCAATTTTTTAAAAGAAATATGGTAAGCTATGCGTACATTTTCACAAAGTGTTAAATTTCAATTTTGATGATTTTATGAGCTAAAGAGGGCAAAATGGAAACTCATATTCTTTTCTTTATTTTAGCAGGATTATTAATCGCTGTTTTAATTGGATACAGTATTTGGTCTGCACGCAGAGAAAAATCTCGTATTTTTTCAAATACCTTTTCTACTCGTCCACCTTCGTCTCCAATTAGCAATGAAATTACAGCAGATATTCCAACAACGCTAAATCCTCAAGGTGTCGTAGCTCAGCAACCATTCAATACTGAAACACCTGCTGATTTTATTCAATCTCAGCAAGAAGTTGAGAATAGTGTCAAAAATATTCGTATTAGTTTACAAACTCAAGAAATATCTCAACCTCTATATCAAGAGACTATGCCAGAATCTCCATCTGAAGCATATCAACAAAATCAGATACAAGAACAGACTGTCCAAGTAGAGCAAGTTGAAACAATAGAACAAACTACGGAGCATAATATAATCACTTTGTATGTTGTTGCACCAGAAGGCGTTCAATTTCAAGGTAATGCCATTGTACAAAATTTAGAAATGTTAGGTTTTCATTTTGGTGAATATCAGATCTTCCACCGTCATTTAGATAATCCTGCAAGCCCTGTATTGTTCAGCGTGGCCAATATGATGCAACCAGGAGTCTTTGATTTAGCAAGAATGGAACAGTTTTCTACCGTGGGATTAGTATTCTTTATGCACCTACCTTCAGTAGGTAATGATCTAGCTAATTTAAAATTAATGATTCGTACCGTAGAGAGCTTTGCTCAATCTGTCGGCGGTTTTGTCTTAGATGAACAACATCAAATTTTTAACGATGAATCTCGCCAAAATTATCTACTACGAGTAGCCAATTAATTTGCAGTACATTGTTTAAATATGACCGCTTGCAAGCGGTCTTTTTTATCGAGAAATTTACAGATGCCACACTCTATTGAAACCCAACTTGAACATTTGCGTGAAAAATTGCGTGAATATGAATACCACTACCACGTTTTAGATAATCCGCTTGTACCCGATGCAGAATATGATCGCTTGATGAACGAGTTAAAAAATCTGGAATGGCAACACCCCGAATTGATTACGTCCGATTCACCGACACAACGGGTTGGTGCTAAGCCGTTAGATGGTTTTGCTCAAATTACCCACGAAATTCCAATGCTTTCTCTGGATAACGCCTTTTCAGATGATGACCTCACAGGCTTTTTGCGTCGTATTGAAGATCGTATTGCGATCAACAGTAATCAAATTGAATTTTGTTGTGAGCCTAAACTTGATGGCTTAGCGGTGAGTATTCTTTATGTTGATGGAGTACTAACTCAAGCTGCAACCCGTGGCGACGGAACAACAGGGGAAGATATTACCGCCAATATCCGCACGATCCGCAATATTCCGTTAAAACTGAAAACCAATAATCCTCCGCATCGTTTAGAAGTGCGTGGTGAAGTTTTTATGCCACAGCAAGGATTTGAGCAGTTAAATGAAAAAGCACTGGCAAAAGGTGAGAAGACCTTTGCTAACCCTCGTAATGCAGCGGCAGGTTCACTTCGTCAGCTCGATCCGAAAATCACTAGCCAACGCCCGTTAATGTTGAATGCCTATAACATTGGGGTTTATGAAAGTGATGATGAACTCCCAACGACACATTTTGACCGCTTGCAGTGGTTAAAAACCTTGGGGATTCCTGTCAATGCTGAAATTACCTTAGCAACAGGTTCTCAAGCCTTGACTGCGTTTTATCAAAAAATCCAAGCCAAACGTAGTTCGCTGGGTTACGACATTGACGGCACGGTGTTGAAAGTCAATGAGATTACATTGCAAGAACAGCTTGGCTTTATCTCAAAAGCACCTCGTTGGGCAATTGCTTACAAATTCCCTGCACAAGAAGAGATGACGATTCTGAACGATGTTGAATTTCAGGTCGGCAGAACAGGGGCAATTACCCCAGTGGCAAAATTAGAGCCCGTCTTTGTAGCTGGGGTAACAGTGAGCAATGCCACCTTACATAACGGTGATGAGATTGAGCGTTTAGGGATCGCAATTGGGGATACCGTGATTATTCGCCGAGCAGGTGATGTTATTCCGCAAATTGTGGGCGTTGTGGCTGAACGTCGTCCTGACAATGCAAAAAAAATTGCTTTTCCAACCGCTTGTCCTGTGTGTAACTCAGCTGTAGTACGTGTTGAGGGCGAAGCGGTTGCTCGTTGTACTGGGGGATTATTCTGCGGAGCCCAACGTAAAGAGGCGTTAAAGCATTTCGTTTCACGCAAAGCAATGGATATTGACGGCGTGGGTGAAAAACTGATTGAACAACTGATGGAACGTGAGCTGATCCATACCCCGGCAGATCTGTTTAAACTCGATCACACCACCTTAATGCGTTTAGATCGAATGGGAGAAAAATCCGCCAATAACGCACTACAAAGTATCGAAAAGGCAAAAAATACCACCCTTGCCCGCTTCTTATTTGCTTTGGGTATTCGAGATGTGGGCGAATCTACCGCACAAAATCTCGCAAATCACTTTGGTACGCTTGATGCGATTCGCCAAGCGGATTTAGACACGCTAAAACAGGTACAAGATGTAGGGGAAGTTGTGGCAAACCGCCTATTCCAATTCTGGCAAGAACCACATAATGTTGAAGTCGTGGAGGATCTGATTGCTCAAGGGGTGACGTGGCAAGATGTGGTGCCACAAGAGATTGCTGACAATCCATTAAAAGATAAAACAGTGGTACTAACAGGGACATTAACACAGCTCACCCGTGATCAAGCAAAAGCCTTGTTACAGCAACTCGGTTGTAAAGTATCTGGCAGTGTATCAAGTAAAACGGATTATTTGATTGCAGGGGAAAAGGCTGGTTCAAAATTGGCAAAAGCACAGGAATTGGGAGTGAAAATTTTGAGTGAGGACGAGTTAATTGGATATTTTACGACTATAGTATCGTAATATGTGAAGCAAGAGTTTGATTTTAACTTTAGGGCTAATCTAATACAGCCCCTAAAGTTAATCACAAACAATACTTTCTATATGATATAAATGCTCTCTAATAAGCCCTAAAAACGCCTCTCCAAACCTCTCCAGTTTTCTCTCACCTACCCCATTAATGGAAAGCATTTCATCTGCCGTCGTTGGCATAAATTCTGCCATTTCTTGTAGGGTAGCGTCATTGAAAACCACATAAGGAGGGATATTTTCCTTATCGGCAATCTGTTTGCGTAAAAAGCGTAAACGGGCAAAAAGATCTTTATCATACCGCTTGCTAGTTTGCTGTTTCTGCATATAAGTTGTCGCCGAAAAACTTAAACGTGGGGAAGCCAGTGCCAAGGCTGTTTCACCGCGTAAAATGGGGCGAGCTTGTTCTGTGAGTTGTAGGGCAGAATGATTAACAATGTTTTGGCGAATAAAGCCAAGATGAATGAGCTGGCGAGTTACGCTAATCCAATATTCTTGAGATTTATCCTTGCCAATCCCATAGACAGATAGAGTGTCGTGTTGATATTCACGGATTTTTTGCTGATTTAAGCCCCGAAGAACTGCAATAATATGATGTAAGCCGAAGCGTTGTCCTGTGCGGTAAATAACGGACATCACTTTTTGGGCATCAACTAAGCCATCATACTTTTTCGGTGGATCAAGGCAAATGTCACAATTTTGACAAGCAACTTGGCGTGTTTCACCAAAATAGTTGAGTAACACAAGGCGACGGCAAGTTTGTGATTCGGCAAAAGCCCCAATGGCTTGCAATTTATGTTGCTCAATTTGACGTTGTTCACTTTCTGGTTTTTCTAGTAATACCTTGTGTAGCCAACCATAATCCGCAGGATCGTAAAATAACACCGCTTCCGCAGGAAGATCATCTCTCCCTGCTCGTCCTGTTTCTTGATAATAGGCTTCAATGCTTCTTGGCAGATCAAAATGCACAACAAAACGCACATTGGATTTGTTGATCCCCATTCCAAAGGCAACAGTAGCAACGACAATTTGAATATTATCTCGTTGAAACGCATTTTGAACGGTTTCCCGTTGTTGCATCGTCATTCCTGCGTGATAGCCCATTACAGAAAAACGGTGAGAAGAAAGTTTTTCCGTGAGTTCTTCAACTTTCTTACGGCTATTACAATAAACAATCCCACTTTTCCCTTGCTGACTACTGATAAATTTGATCAGTTGATCCACAGGTTTAAATTTTTCTTGCACCGTATAGCGAATGTTAGGACGATCAAAACTTCCTAAATAAGTATGGGGATCTTCTAACTTAAGATGATGAATAATATCAAAACGGGTTGTCGGATCTGCGGTTGCAGTCAGCGCAACAAGCGGTATATTTGGGAAAGTTTTTCGCAAACCGCCTAACAAGGTGTATTCAGGGCGAAAATCGTGTCCCCATTGAGATACGCAATGGGCTTCATCGACTGCAATCAGGCTAATTTTGCACAATGAGATAAATTGAAAAAAATTTGATGTCATTACCTTTTCGGGTGAAAGGTAAAGTAGCTTGAGTTGTCCCGAAATCGCTTTTTGTTCAACCGCTTGCTGTTCTTCAATAGTTTGAGTGGAATTGATATAGCCAGCTTCAACACCATTGATAAGCAGTTGATCTACCTGATCTTTCATTAGCGAAATCAAAGGTGAGATCACGAGAGTTATGCCTTCAAAACAGAGGGCTGGCACTTGATAACAAAGGGATTTTCCGCCCCCTGTTGTCATAATCACCAAGCAATCTTTGCCCGACAAGATCGCTTCAATCACTTCTGATTGACCTTGTCGGAAAGATTGGTAGCCGAAAACGTTATGTAAAACCGTTTCAGCTTTGGCAAGCGGTGTAACTGACATTAGCTAAAAGAGATTGTTTCGCCGTGACGAGCGACAGCCTCTTCTAAATGTGTCCAAAATGAACGCCCTTCCGCACTGACCCAATCGCCATCACGGTAAGCAAAGTGATAACCACCTAATTTGCTTGCCAGCCAGAGTTCAAGCATTGCTTCTTGCTTGTTAATGACAATTTGTGAATCATCATCAAAAGTAATGGTAAAAACCGCCCCTTGTGTTTCACAATCGACATCGCAACCTTGTTCTTCAAGTTGCTCTTCAATTTGTTCCCACACTTGTTCAATCGCTTGATGAAATTCTGCTAAATTCATAAATAATCTCTTCGTAAAGCCAAAATTTGAAAGGCGTTATTTTGGATTTTTCTGAACACTTTTTCAATAGAAATCTGAAAGGTTACATCCACGCATTACTACGAATAACGCCTACGGCAATGCCTTCGATTTCAATATAAGATTGACGAGGATCGACGACAATCGGCTCTAATTCATCATTTTCTGGGTGTAAATAGATTAAATCGCCTTTTTTCTCTAAGCGTTTGACGGTGACTTCATCATCAACACGGGCGACAACGACTTGCCCATTACGAACAGATTTAGTTTTATGCACTGCGAGTAAATCACCATCTAAGATACCAATTTTTTCCATTGAGTTCCCATTCACCTTAAGAAGATAATCGGCAGCTGGCGAGAACATTGCCCCATTCACAGGATAATGTTTTTCGATATGTTCAATGGCTTCAATCGGCGTACCTGCTGCAACTTTACCAATTAAAGGCAAACCTTCTTCATCGTTTGCTGCTTCATCTTCCACTAAAATACGGATCCCACGCGAAGTCCCTGAAAGCATTTCAATATAGCCTTTACGAGCAAGGGCTTTAAGGTGTTCTTCTGCGGCATTTGGTGATTTAAACCCAATTTCACGAGCAATTTCTACACGAGTTGGTGGCATACCCGTACTTTCAATATGATTTTTTACAAATTCAAAGATTTCTTGCTGACGAGCCGTTAGGTGCTGACGTTTCATAAGTTCCTCACTGTCTTTATATACAGAAATTTATGATATTATATACAGTAAAATTTCATTTGCAACGAAATAATTTTAGATTTCTGTAAGAAATGAAGAATGGAGTTAGCTTAATTAACGGCACGGACACACTGCGTGTGTCCGTTGTCATTAGTTGAAATGATTGCAAAGACAGCTCGCTTGGTGTCCTTGTTTATTTTGTATTCATCTCTGCATATTTATCACAACCTGCTTGGCTTCCCATATCGCAAGAAATGCCAAAATAGGCTTTGGCATAATATTTTAAATCCATATCTAGAAAAAAACATTTGCCTGTTTGAAAAAGCGTTCAGCACCATTATTAGCCTGTAATTCTTCTCTAATCTGTTGGATTTTATCTTGGGCAACTTTATCAAGTATCTCATCTTTGTCTTTAAGAACAACTAATTCCATTTTTAAGTGTTCAATATCCTTAAAAACTTCTTTGGAATATTGATCGCGAGCATGATTCTCTAGTAAAGCAATATATTCTGTTAAGATTTTTTCCGCTTTAGCAATATCTGGGGTTGTTCCAATACCTAAATAATACAATATGGCAAGTCCCAGGTAACTATTTCTGTAAATATTAAAATTATATCTTTTAGTATTTTCATAATATTTATCAGCCCAATAAAATGCCTTTTCCCAGTTATGGTTATCTTTATCATTAAAATAGAAATCGATTAAATCCAGCTGAGCAGGAAGATAATCCATTTTAGCTAATTCTTCTAATACAGGGATAGGGATATTTTTATAGTCATATTTTGCCGGCATATCTCCAAGTGATGCTGCTTTAGCTAAAAATGTTTTTCTTTCATAACTGTTACGATCATAGGTATAAGCTAATGCTCTATATGCTGGTGCAAAGTTTTGATTTGCTGCACGGCTAAACCATTTTTTTTGCTTCCTCTTTATTTTTTTTCTTTCCGATAATACCTACCCAATATATATTGAGCAATCGGATAATTTTTTTCCGCAAGCTGTTTTAATCTATCGATTGGGAAAATATCTAGTTCTGCTTTAGCTAACTTATCACCATAAAAATCAATTTGATGAATTAAGGTTTCTAATCGACTAATATCTTTATGATCGGGATAAATCTGTGTGTAATAATAACCACCGCCACAAACAGCAGCGAGTAAAGTGAGTGCGGTTAGAATTTTGGTTGTTTTTTTCATTTTAGATCCGTTGCCATTAGCAATATTTATGGCTAGTTCTTGTTCTAGTTTAAATTTTAATGCTTCTAACTGATCAGAATAATAAAACTTTTTAGGTTCTGGCTTATCGTCAGAATATACATCAGCAAATTCCTTTTCATTCATGACTCCCATTTCAACTGAAGAGTAATTATGTAAAGGTAATAAAGATACTAATTTAAAATATCGACTCCAAAGTATTTTTAGCTCTTTATCACTTAAACAATAAATAGAAATAAGCCATAATAACCTATTGGGTATTGCAATAATGATTTTCTTTACATTGTCTTCTTTATATTTCTTTGGCAGAAAAAACTTATTATCAATTTTAGATAAAGCACTTTCTAATTGTTTAAAAAAATTAAGATATTTAGTTTTATTGGTAAAATCCACAGCATTATTATTTTCTCTAGCAGATAAAATAATATATTCATCTATTTCATTTTCATCTAACTCATTAATATAGAATTGTAAATTCCTGATTTCCTTTTCTATATCAATCCAAATAAATTGGATAACTTTAGAAATCAATCCAAAGCTTGCCCCAGAAAATTCCATATTATTTCCCCCCGTTTAATTCACGATATAAATCACAAACATCTCGATAACCATTATCACAGGCTTTTCCAATCCACATTTTGGCAGCAGCACCATTTTGTCGAACACCTTTTCCTAAGACGTACATAAGCCCTAACGCTGCCTGAGCTTGTGCATCCCCTTGTTCGGCTGCTTTTTGAACCCATTTGAATGCTTGCTGATAATTTTGTCTAACGCCTTGACCTTTGTCGTACATCAAAGCTAAATTAAATTGAGCCCTTGCATCCCCTTGTTCAGCCGCTTTTTGATACCATTTGACTGCTTGGTGATAATCTTGGCGAACACCTCGCCCATTGTCGTACATTACACCTAAATTATATTCTGCCTGTGCAACACCTTGTTCAGCCGCTTTTTGATACCATTTAAATGCCTGATGATAATCTTGGTGAACACCGTCTCCATTGGAGAACATCAAACCTAAATTAAATTGAGCCTCTGCATAGCCTTGTTCAGCCGCTTTTTGATACCATTTGGCTGCTTGGTGATAATCTTGACTAACACCGTCTCCATTGTTATACATCAAACCTAAATTAAATTGAGATGATGCATCCCCTTGTTCAGCTAATTCCTTAAAAATAGGAAAAGCGGCTTGATAATTTTGTTGCTTATCATATTGGACTGCACGGCTAAATTTTTCTTCTGCGGTTTCAGCATAAACATTGCTGGCAATGGCAAAGGAGAGTAATAAGGTAGAGAGTAGGGTTTTACGAAGTGTCATTTTGTTTTCCTTTTGACTATGGTTTTAAGACGACAAAATTGTACAAAAAAAAACAAAATGCAATCAAGATGTAATCAGCGGTTTTTTGTTGGAATTTATGATAAACGGTGGATTTTTAGGCAGTTCTTTTGGGTTGGTTCCGGCATTGTTCCCTACACCTATTCTCTTAAAATGGGCTTTGGGGCGAATGCGATATAATATCTTTCTTATTCCTCAACTTTTATGAATAAACTCAGATTTCCTTAAGAAATTTATGCTAAACTGCACATCGTTTTAATCCGATCATAACTATAAAAGGATATAAAAATGTCTATGCTATTAAACCTGTATCGTAAAGCATTGAACCTACCGCTTTCGCTGTTAGTGAAAACACGTTCAATTCCTACAGATCCTGTGAATGAATTAGGGCTGAAGTTAGATCAACCTATTGTGTATGTGTTGCCCTACACCTCACAAACGGATCTGTTAATTTTGCAAAAAAACTGTCAAGCCCTGAACCTGCCTGATCCGCTGGTAAACAATGATATTCAAGGGGTATCTTTGCCTCGTTTTGTCTTTTTAGATGAAGGGCGTCGTTTCTTTAAATCTAAAGGGGCAAAAAGTGAAACAGAGTTGGTTTTCTATCGTTATTTAGATTTAAACCGTAATGATGAGCAGTTAGACATTCAAGTGGTGCCTGTTTCTGTGCTATGGGGGCGAGCACCGGGTAAAGAGAAAGGTTTGCCAGTATTACGTCTGCTGGGAACTTTCCAACGTTTAGTGACAATGCTGTGGTTTGGGCGTGATAATTTTATCCGTTTTTCACAAGCGGTTTCTTTACGCTATATGATTACCAATCACGGAACCGATAAAAATCTGGCTCAAAAATTGGCTCGTGTGGCAAAAATGCACTTTGCTAAACAGCGTTATTCGGCAACAGGCCCTCAGTTGCCTGATCGTCAAGCGATGTTCAATAAGTTACTGCAATCCCCTGCAATTTTAGCAGCGATTGAAGATGAAGCGAAAAAACCGAAAAGTTCGCCTGAAAAAGCTCGCAAAGAAGCGGAGAAAATTCTTGATGAAATCGCTGCAAATGTTCGTCACGACAGTTTAAGAAGCGCAGATCGTGTGCTAAGTTGGTTGTGGAATAAACTCTATCAAGGGATCAACGTGCAATATGCAGAGCGTGTGCGTAAATTGGCATTAGAAGGACACGAGTTAGTATATGTGCCGTGCCACCGTAGCCATATGGACTATCTGCTTCTCTCTTATATTCTGTATCATCAAGGCTTAGTGCCGCCACATATTGCTGCTGGGAACAACCTAAACTTCTGGCCTGCAGGTCCTATTTTTAGAAGTTGGGGAGCGTTCTTTATTCGTCGTACTTTCAAGGGCAATCGTCTGTATTCTACGATTTTCCGTGAATACCTTGCGGAGCTGTTCTACCGTGGTTATTCCGTGGAATACTTTATCGAGGGCGGTCGCTCACGGACTGGTCGTTTGCTTGATCCAAAAACAGGAATGATGTCGATGACGTTACAAGCATTGCAACGTGGCTTAACTCGCCCGATCAGCATTGTGCCTGTTTATATTGGTTATGAACACGTTTTAGAAGTAGATACTTACGCTAAAGAATTACGAGGTGCAGAGAAAGAGAAAGAGAATGCTGGCTTGGTGTTACGTGTGATTAAGAAACTGAAAAAACTAGGGCAAGGCTATGTGAATTTTGGCGAACCTATTCCACTTAATCACTATCTCAATCAGTATTTTCCTGAATGGAAAGAACCGCTTACAGATGAAAATGGTCGTCCAAAATGGTTAAATAGTGCCGTTGAAGCGGTATCTAAACAAGTGATGGTGCATATTAATAATGCCGCCGCAGTCAATGCAAAAAATCTCATTGGCTCTGTGTTGCTTGCTTCACGCCAACGTTCTTTAACGCGTGAACAGCTTATTGAGCAGGTTGAAAGCTATATGCAACTGTTCAAAAATGTACCTTATACAGCGGAAGTCACTTTGCCAACGGATACAGCTGAAGCGATGTTAGATCACGTTATTAATTTACCTCGTTCAGGTGTTATCTCAGAAAAAGACAACTTTGGTGAAATTATCCGTTTAGATCGTCAATCTGCAGTATTAATGACCTATTATCGCAATAACATTCAGCATTTATTTGTTTTTCCATCATTGGTCGCAAGTATTGTGTTACATCACGAGACGGTATCTCAAGATTTGATTATCCAGAGTGTTAATCGCATTTATCCGTTCTTACAAGCAGAACTCTTTATGCACTTTAAAACAGAGGAAGTTCGTGGGCATATTGAGGCAATTTTAGCGGAATTTGTTGCTCAAAATCTGATTAAAAATGAAAGCGATATGTTTGTGATTAACCGCCAACGTATCCGTTCATTACAGTTACACTCTTCAGGTGTCCGTGAGTTATTACAACGTTATTACATCAGCTTGAGTATTTTGATTGAGCAACCTGAAATTAGTCGAAATGAGCTTGAACAAGAAAGCCGTTCAATTGCACAACGTCTGTCTGTGCTACACGGTATTAATGCTCCAGAGTTCTTTGATAAAGCATTGTTCTCGACCTTTAGTGCCACATTGAAAGAACAGGGGTATTTTGATGAAGAAGGGGATACGATCGTATCAAAAGTTCAATCTACTGAAGAGTTGATCAGGGGATTGATCTCCGTTGAAATTCAACATACTGTTCAAGGAGCGATGGTCAAGTTGGAAGAGGTAAATAATATATAAATATAGGGCGCTTTCTAATTAAATATTGTAGGAATACTTGGTGAGTTGTGTTCCTACATTTCTTTTCTTGTGGAACAGCTACAAAATATAAAATTTTTTGCAATAACCGACCGCTTCTATCATTTTTTCCTTGTAATTCCTGCAAATTTTGCTACATTCCACAGGTTATTTTTCTTGTTTAAAAGGTCAAAAAATGAACCAACAACTTGAGTTAATCAAATCTTCCATTAAATCTATTCCTGACTATCCAAAAGCAGGCATTATCTTCCGTGATATTACTTCTTTATTAGAAGTGCCTGCCGCATTCCAAGCCTCTGTTGATGCAATTGTGGCTGAGTTTAAAGATAAAGGGATCACCAAAATTGTGGGGGCTGAATCTCGTGGATTTATCTTTGGTGCGCCAGTGGCATTAGCTTTAGGTGTGCCTTTTGTACTTGTGCGCAAACCGAAAAAATTACCTCGTGCGGTAATTTCGCAATCTTATGCCCTTGAGTACGGCGAAGATACCTTAGAGATCCATACAGACTCTGTTCAAGCTGGGGATAATGTGCTTGTCATTGATGATTTACTTGCAACTGGCGGTACGGTGGAAGCAACAGTACAACTTATTCGCCGTTTAGGTGGTACAGTTGAGAATGCAGCCTTTGTGATTTGGTTGCCTGATCTTGACGGTAAAGAACGCTTAGAGAAAATCGGTGTCAATTCTTATACCTTAGTGAGCTTTGAAGGTCACTAATCTTATATTTCTCCCTTTGCAATCCCCCCTTTGTAAAAGGGGGGGTAGGGGGGATTTCAAGAGCTACGCAACATCTAAAGAGGTCAAATGTCCTATCAAGTTCTAGCACGCAAATGGCGACCACAGCGGTTTAGCGAAGTGGTCGGGCAACAACACGTTTTATCCGCTCTCGAAAATGGTTTACGAGAAGGGCGGTTACATCACGCTTATCTTTTTTCAGGAACGCGTGGTGTAGGGAAAACGTCAATTGCTCGTCTATTTGCAAAAGGCTTGAACTGTGAAACGGGGATCAGTGCTGATCCCTGTGGTCAATGTGCGAACTGTAAAGCCATTGAAGAAGGGCGATTTATCGATCTGATTGAAATTGACGCGGCTTCACGCACGAAGGTCGAAGATACCCGTGAATTGCTCGACAATGTGCAATACAAACCAACCGTCGGACGTTTTAAGGTCTATTTGATTGACGAAGTGCATATGCTTTCTCGTCACAGCTTCAATGCGTTATTAAAAACCCTTGAAGAACCGCCTGAATATGTCAAATTCTTACTTGCGACCACGGATCCGCAAAAACTGCCGATTACCATTCTTTCTCGTTGTATGCAGTTCCATTTGCGTGCGTTGGAACAATCGCAAATTCAGCAACACCTTGAATTTATCTTAACCCAAGAGCAAATTCCCTACGAATTGTCAGCACTTGCTAAACTAGCAAAAGCGGCACAAGGCAGTATTCGTGATGCGTTGAGCTTAAGCGATCAGGCGATTGCCGTCAGCAATGCGAATATCACTTTGCCGATTGTAAGCCAAATGCTCGGCTTAATTGACGATCATCAACCGTTAGAATTGGTGCAAGCCCTTGCAAATGCGGACGGCGAAAAAGCCATGGCAGTAATTCAGTCTGTGGCGGAAAAAGGTGTCGATTGGCAACAACTGTTAAGCGATACGGCAGAAACCTTGCACCAAATTGCGATGTTGCAGTTGTTGAAACATCCTCATCAAGAAGAAACCCCACTGCATTTTTTAGCGAAACAGATCTCTCCAGAAGATGTGCAGTTTTTCTATCAAGTAATGCTTTCAGGCAAAAAAGAGTTGCCTTTTGCCCCTGAGCAACGTTCAGGCGTGGAAATGACTATTTTAAGAGCCTTGGCTTTCCACCCTAAAAATATTGCAACCACGATAAAAGTTGCTACACCTACACCAACAACGCCCGTTGCACCTGTGCAATCGCCAAATAGCATTAGCCAGTTAAGAGAACGTTTAGCTCAACAGCAAAATTCAGCTCAAACTGTGACAACACAAGCGGTTAATACTGAACAACATTTTGCAAAAAATCTCGCTCAACCAACCGCTTCCCCAACTGAAACGAATACAGAAAGCATATCGCCTGCCTTAAAAGCAATGCAAGCTCGTCAGCAATTAAAAGCGAAACAAGAGCAACAAGACGAAAAAAAAAAGTCTGATTTAACTCCCATTCAACCACCAAAAACGATGAATAAAAAGAGCGTTCAGCAAGGTTTAATGAACCTAGTGACCGCTCAAGATCAACGGCAACAAATAGAAGAAACACCTCAAAAAAATATCGCTTCACAAAATGATGAAGACTACCGTTGGACGTGGCTTAATCCTGAGTTAGAAAATCAAGAGGAAGCCCCGAAGCCTTCAGAAATTAAGCAAGCCATTTTGCAAGAGCGAACACCTAAGCTAGTTAAAAAAACGATTGAGCTTGGTTGTGAACGAGATAAATGGAGCCGAATTGTAAACAGTTTAAAACTGGGCGGAGTTTCTCGTCAGCTCGCTTTAAACAGCTATTTAGAAAGCCATAACAACAATCATCTTTTGTTGGTTTTAAACCCCACAATGGCACATTTAAACAGCAATGAAGCGACCCAAAGTTTATACAATGCCCTCTCACAACAAGGCTTTAGTAGTGAAATGCGAATAGGCGAAAGTGATGAGTTCCAAACCCCATTAGAAATTCGTCGAGTTATTTTTGAACAGCTCACGCAAGAGGCTAAACAAGCACTACAAGCGGACGAAAAGTTAAAACTTTTACAACAAGCCTTTGATGCTCAAATGGACGAAGCAACTATTCGGGCAGTGGCGGAGTAGAAAATATGTACGCACTCGAAATAAAAAACCTAATCAAACAATATCCAACAGGTGTTCAAGCTCTTAAAGGCATAGATCTCTGTGTTGAACAGGGAGACTTTTATGCATTGCTTGGGCATAATGGTGCTGGCAAGTCCACGACGATTGGAATTATTAGCTCACTAGTGAATAAAACAAGTGGGACAATAAAAGTGTTTGGCTACGATCTTGATAAACAAAAAATTCAATTAAAACAACAGATTGGATTAGTTCCCCAAGAGTTTAATTTCAATCAGTTTGAAAAAGTGATCGACGTTTTAATTAACCAAGCAGGATTTTATGGCATTAAGCGTAGTCAAGCCTTAATCCAAGCGGAAATTTGGTTGAAAAAATTAGACTTATGGGAAAAACGTGATCATTTTACCCGTGAATTATCAGGCGGTATGAAACGCCGAGTGATGATTGCCCGTGCATTAATGCATAACCCTAAACTGCTGATTTTAGATGAACCAACAGCAGGGGTAGATATTGAACTTCGCCGTAGTTTGTGGGATTTTTTGCGAGAGCTTAATCAGCAAGGGACAACCATTATTCTGACTACGCACTATTTAGAAGAAGCGGAAACTCTGTGCCGTAATATCGGAATTATTCAGCAAGGGCAAATCATCGAGAATACCTCAATGAAAGCGTTATTGGCAAAACTCGAAACGGAGATCTTTTTGCTAGATTTAAGTGAAAACCGACCGCTTGTTATTGACGGTTATCCGTTTAAATGGGTAGATGAAACCACTATCGAAGTAGAAGTAAACCGAAAACAAGGGTTAAACAACTTATTCCAACAGCTTAGTTCACAACATATTGAAGTGTTAAGTATGCGAAATAAGTCCAACCGCTTGGAAGAGTTGTTTATGCAATTAAAATAGCCAATAAAATTAGATAAATATATGATCGGATTTTCAACACTCGCAATAAAAGAAACAAAACGTGTCTTACGCATTTGGCGACAAACATTAGTACCGCCAATTATTACAACGACACTCTATTTTTTAATCTTCGGTAAACTTATCGGACACCGTATCGGTGAGATGAGCGGTGTAAGCTATATGCAATTTATTGCTCCTGGGTTAATAATGATGTCAGCAATTACCGCTTCTTACACCAACACAGCTTCATCATTTTTCCTAAGCAAATTTGTTCGCAACATTGAAGAGTTGCTTGTGTCACCGCTATCTACCCATACGATTATTTGGGGATATGTGGCAGGCAGTATAATGCGAGGCGTAATGGTCGGTATCCTTGTGACAGCGGTGACATTGTGCTTTGTTTCTTATCAAATATACTCTTGGGGCATCATTATCCTTACGATGTTGATGACGACTATTGCCTTTGCTCTAGGGGGATTGATTAATGCGGTATTTGCGAAAACCTTTGATGACATTGGCATTATCCCTACCTTTGTACTAACACCCTTAACCTATCTTGGCGGTGTGTTTTATTCCATTAGCTTATTGCCTGAATTTTGGCAACAAGTGTCCCAATTTAACCCGATTGTTTATATGATCAGCGGTTTTCGCTATGGCTTTTTAGGTATTAGCGATGTGTCGATCTACTATACTTTTGCTGTGTTAATCTTATTTATCCTAGCACTTTACGCTTGGGTTTATGGCTTAATTGAGAGAGGGGTTGGGTTGAGGTCTTAAGGATTATTAAGTAGGGGAGCCGTGCTTGGCGTCCAAAACACAAATGTCACGCTTGATGATGTTTTGATTTCCCCTAACTTTTCTTAAAATGATTAAACCTGTTGAGAGGTTAATTCTCGTTGAGAAGCGACTGCTAAAAAATGGCTTCTATCTCGATAAAAATTACTATGTGAAACACGATTGTCAATTCTGTCTAGCAGGTATTGTGGTAAGACTATGTTTACTCGTTGCTTTTTTCCCAAGAATGCAGAAATATCTATATCAACAAGCAACCAACTATCACAGTGGGAAAAATCTTCTTGTTGTTTGTAGTGGATAAATCCCTTATCTTGAAGCGTGCTAATATCAAACTCATCTTCTACCATCATTTCTAACATTGTATGAATGGCATCTTTTACATTAGGGATAATTTCATCAATTGCATCGGCCGCACTAAAGCAACTATATTCATCAGTAAATAGTGCAGGTACACAAAGTCCAAATGCTTCATTCTCATTATGTGGAGTTTCTACACCAACGGTAAATAACATAATCCTCTCCTTTGCTAAGCTCGGCAGAGCTATAAAAGCCCTGCCGATTTTTTGATGGAACGCAAAGTGCCAATAGGTAAATCTTGTTTGGGGTGTGGTACAGGAAATCGTTTTCCTGTAATCGGTGATTGCCATATTTGGTGATCGCCTTTTCCGTGCCTAACAAAGAAACAACCAGCTTCTTTCAATTCCTTGATTAAGTCGCTTGAGTGCATTCGTCCTCCTTTGTCTTAATCAAGAGCAATTATATACACACAAATACACACAATCAATGCGTATTGTTTAATCTTTTTGACTTTTTGGCTCCACATTTAGCAATTTCTACTCTATACTTGCTTGTATAAAAAGGTTTGTGTAATAGATGATAATAAACAAAAATAATAAAAAGGGCATAAAAAAACCCGATACCAAAAAACAGTATCGGGGGAGGTCTTACCTAAGGAAATGAAAAATAAAACTAGCACATTATGCGTATTCTAAGACTACCCCAATAAAATTTAGTTCAATAAAATGCTAAAAAATTTAAAAAAATTATATCTTATTGAAATAATTAATAAATTAATGAGATAACGAGGCGAATAAATGGTTCAAACCACCTTTTTTATTTACGATTACGAAAGTTTTGGTGTCGATCCTGCTACAGATCGTCCTGCACAATTTGCAGGGATCCGCACCGATAGCGATTTCAACATTATCGGTGAACCCGTGATGTTCTACTGCCAACAAACAGAAGATTATTTGCCTTCACCAGAAGCTGTGATGGTAACAGGGATTACACCACAGCTTTGTAATCAACAAGGGCTACCTGAACCTGAATTTGCCGCTCGTATTCACGCCGAATTTAGCCAACCTAACACCTGCGTAATGGGATATAACAACATTCGCTATGATGATGAAATGACCCGTTATACCTTTTTCCGCAATTTTTTCGATCCTTATGAATATAGCTGGAAAAACGGCAATTCTCGTTGGGATCTTCTTGATGTTGTGCGTGCCTGTTATGCTTTACGTCCAGAAGGGATAGAATGGGCGTATGATGATGAAGGTATGCCGAGCTTTAAATTAGAAAATTTGACCAAAGCAAATGGTATTGCTCACGACAACGCTCACGATGCAATGGCTGATGTGTATGCTACTATTGCAATGGCAAAGTTAATCAAACAAAAACAACCTAAATTATTCGACTTTTTCCTGCAAAATCGAGGTAAAAAAGCCCTAGAAGAGATGATTGATGTCGGTGAAATGACACCGCTTGTTCACGTTTCTGGAATGTTAGGCAACTATCGAGGTAACACCGCTTGGGTTGTGCCATTGGCTTGGCATCCGACTAATCGAAACGCAGTGATTGTATGTGATCTATCGGGGAATATAAACGACCTATTGAATGAGCCAAGCGAAATATTGCGTGAACGTCTTTATACCAAAAAAGTAGAATTAGAAGCTCAAGGGCTTTATGCTGTTCCACTAAAACTCGTGCATATTAATAAATGCCCAATTTTAGCTCCAGCCAAAACGTTACTGTCTGAAAATGCAACACGTTTAGGCATTGATCGTCTAGCCTGTTTAGAAAATTTAAAACGGCTAAAATCACAAAAAAACCTTGTGCGAGAAAAGGTTCTCGATATTTTTTCTGAAGAAAGAAACTATCCAACGTCAAATAATATAGAAACCACGTTATACGATGGCTTTTTTGAACCTGCAGATAAAAACAATATGGCAATCTTACGAAGCCTAAAACCTGAAGAGCTTGCACATCACGGTTTGAAATTTAGCGATCCTAGAATTGAGCCTCTGCTTTTCCATTATCGAGCAAGACACTACGCAGAAACCTTAACACGGGCAGAACAAGTACGTTGGCAAAAGTATTGCTATCAACAACTTGAAGCAAAAGCAGAGGCCTTTGAACAAGCACTTGATCTGTTATCGGCTCAATATCACGATAATTCTGAAAAGATAAAATTATTGACGGATCTCACCGCTTACGCAGCACAATTAATGCAGCCTAAAGCCACCAAATCCGTCAATTCACCAGCTTCAGAGCTATTAGTATCGGAATTAAATCAACTTGCTGATCAAGGGCTGAGTAAAGCGGATAAATTAAAAGCGATTGGGGCTTTGCTTAATAAAAAATAAACTTATTCTCGCTATAGACAATGGCTAGGCAAACGATTACTATCACTCCAATTTTTACAAACACGACGATAAGGAAAACGATATGAATAAAACATTACTTGCTCTTGCCCTTGTGGCTTTTTCTGCAACTTCTTTTGCAACAACAAACGGAAAACAAGCGGTCGCTTCTAAGGAAACAAAAGCTGCAAATGCCCTCGTATTACAAACAGACTTCGGTTTAAAAGATGGTGCAGTATCTGCAATGCAAGGGGTGGCTTTTGGGGTTGATCGCGAGTTAAAAATGTTTGATTTAACTCACGAAATTCCTGCATATAATATTTGGGAAGCCTCTTATCGTTTATACCAAACCGCAACCTATTGGCCTGCTGGCACAGTTTTTGTGAGCGTTGTTGATCCAGGGGTTGGCACAGATCGTAAATCGGTCGTATTAAAAACCAAAACAGGACACTATTTTGTGACCCCAGATAATGGCACATTAACGTTAGTGGCAGAATTTTTAGGGATTGGGAGCATTCGTGAAATTGATGAAACAAAACACCGCTTGGAAGGTTCTGAAAAATCTTATACTTTCCACGGTCGTGATGTCTATGCTTATACAGGGGCAAAATTAGCATCCGGGCAGATCAGTTTTGAAGAAGTCGGTGCAGAGTTACCTGCCAAAGTCACCGAAATTGGCTACCAAAAACCTGCTATTGAAGAAGGTACATTAAAAGGCAACATTCCTGTACTAGATATGCAATATGGCAATGTTTGGACAAATATCAGCCACGAATTACTTGAGCAATCAGGTATTCAAAAAGATGGCAAAGTCTGTGTTGAAATCAAAGAAACAACGGCAGATGAGGTCAAAGTCCGTTATAGTGGCTCAATGCCATATAAGAGTAGCTTCGGTGATGTCGAAGAAGGCAGACCATTGATGTACCTTAATAGCCTATTGAATGTTTCTTTTGCCTTAAATATGGATAATTTTGCGGACAAATACAAAATTAAATCAGGGGCAGAATGGTCTGTTTCTGTGAAGTCCTGTGAAAAACAACAATAAAGAAAATAATCGTAGGGACACACTGCGTGTGTCCGTCAACGTATGTCTGTTGATACGAATTGCGGTTTTTGTTGGAACGAATGGACACACGCAGTATGTCCCTACAAAATGGTATATTGTTATGGTTGGAGGGATTAAGGATAATTAAATGAAATATGATTTACATAGCCATAGCACTGCGTCCGACGGCGTGCTTACCCCCACAGAACTCGTTAAACGAGCGGTGGAACAAGGTGTAACAATGTTAGCCTTAACCGATCACGATACCGTCGCTGGTATCGCCGAAGCGAAAACTTTTGCCCAGAACCGACCGCTTACCTTTATCAGTGGTGTAGAAATTTCTGTGTTATGGGAGGGGAAAAGCCTTCACCTCACTGCCTTAAATATCGACGAAACCCACCCTGCTGTCGTCAATTTACTTGCTCGCCAGAAACAATTACGCCAAGAACGAGCCGAATTGATTGGCGAAAAGCTCTCCAAAGCAGGTATCCCTAACGCATATCAAGGGGCAAAAGCCCTTGCAAGCGGTGCAGTTACCCGTGCTCACTACGCCCGTTTTCTTGTGGCAGAAGGCTATGCTCGCAATGATGAACACGCCTTCAAACGCTATCTAGGGATCGGCAAAACGGCTTATGTAAAGCCCGTATGGTGCAGCACCGAAGAAGCCATCGCAGCGACGCACCAAGCTGGTGGCGTTATCTGTTTTGCACACCCATTACGCTATAAATTAACAACGAAATGGATCCGCCGTTTTATTGAAGAGTTTAAACAGGCTGGCGGAGATGGCATAGAGGTAACGGGAGCTGCCCAAACTCCAGACCAGCGTCAGCTTCTTGCTCGTTGGGCAAAAGAGTTTGATCTCTATGCCTCTGTCGGCTCAGATTTCCACTACCCAGCAGGTTGGGTTGAGTTAGGGAAGGATTTGATATTACCTTCAAGCTGTAAGCCGATTTGGGCATTGTTTAGTTAATTGATTTATATTAGGTGAAGTGCATAGTAGGAATGATTTTAACTAAAAGTGTGTGTACTCACATCGATTGATGTTGTATCTACTATGCTATTTATTTAATCAATTTTATAAACTGTTTTTTTCCCCTCGAGCCAAACTAATCACCCCAGAACGAACGATTTCAATAACCGTTGTTTCTGCTTTCACTGTTTCAATAAAAGCATTGAGTTTATCGCTCGTACCAGAAAGCTGAATGGTGTATTGTTTTGGCGTGATGTCCACGATTTGTCCACGGAAAATGTCAACCATTCGCTTAATTTCATCTCGTGTATTACCCACAGCCCGAACTTTTAGCAGAAGCACTTCTCGTTCAATATGTTCGCAATGGCTAAGATTTGTCACTTTGAATATATCAATGAGTTTATGCAGTTGCTTTTCGATCTGCTCTAAGACTTGTTCATCGCCTTGTGCCACAATGGTCATTCGAGATAAACTCGGATCATCCGTTGGGGCAACCGTAAGACTTTCAATATTAAAACCACGTTGAGAGAAAAGCCCAACGACACGGGATAAAGCCCCCGATTCATTTTCTAATAGGACGGATAATATTCTACGCATCTGTTCTCTCCGTTTTACTTAACATCATATCTTTCATTGATTCACCACGAATTTGCATTGGGTAAACGTGTTCTGTTTCATCTACTAACACATCAACGAAAACAAGTTTATCTTTAATTGCAAAGGCTTGTGCTAATTTTTCCTCTAATTCATCAGTGGTGTTAATTTGAATACCGACGTGTCCATAAGCCTCTGCCAGTTTGACAAAGTCAGGTAGTGAGTTCATATAAGATTGGGAATGGCGACCTGCATAAATAATATCCTGCCACTGTTTCACCATACCTAAGAAGCGGTTGTTTAAACTCACAATCACCACAGGGGTATCATATTGTTTTGCCGTAGAAAGTTCTTGAATATTCATTTGAATACTACCGTCACCTGTGACACAAACAACCGTTGCTTCAGGGTGTGCAAATTTCACTCCCATAGCCGCAGGTAAGCCAAAGCCCATTGTGCCTAAACCACCAGAGTTAATCCAACGACGCGGTTTATCGAAAGGATAATGTAACGCAGCAAACATTTGATGTTGTCCTACGTCAGAAGCAATATAGGCATCGCCATTTGTTAATTTATAAATGGTTTGAATAACCTGTTGAGGTTTAATCACATCACTTTGCTCAAAACGTAAACATTGACGAGCTTTCCACTCATTAATTTGTTGCCACCAAGCGGTCAGATCTGCTTGACCTTTTGCCAGATTTTCTTCACTTAACAATGCTAAAAATTCTTCTAATACAAATTTTGCATCGCCGACAATGGGAATATATGCAGGGACGGTTTTAGAAATAGAGGTAGGATCAATATCAATGTGGATCACTTTAGCATTTGGGCAGTATTTTGCGAGATTATTGGTAGTACGATCATCAAAACGCACACCGATACCCAAAATTAAATCACTTTCGTGCATTGCATTGTTAGCTTCATAGGTACCGTGCATACCTAACATACCTAGGAATTGCTTATCTGTACTTGGATATGCTCCTAATCCCATTAGAGAACTTGTGACAGGTAGATTTAATTTCTGAGCAAATTCGATCAACTCTTTATTTGACTCCGAAATCACTGTACCGCCACCTACAAAAAGTACAGGTTTTTTAGCCACTAAGAGCACTTTTAATGCCTTCTTAATTTGCCCTTTGTGTCCTTGTAGCGTGGGGTTGTAAGAACGTAATGATACAGAATCAGGGTAGTAGTAACTGAATTTATTTGCTGGATTTACCATATCCTTTGGCACATCAATAACGACAGGGCCAGGGCGACCTGTTGAAGCGATATAAAATGCTTTTTTGATGATCTCAGGAATTTCTTCTGGATTGGTGACGAGGAAACTATGTTTAACCACAGGGCGAGAAATACCAACCATATCACATTCTTGGAAAGCATCTGTTCCGATAAGGCTTGAAGGCACTTGTCCTGAAAAAACGACCAGTGGAATGGAATCTGTGTAGGCGGTTGCAATCCCTGTGATCGCATTTGTTGCCCCTGGGCCAGATGTGACTAATACACAACCGACTTTACCTGTAGAACGTGCATAGCCATCAGCCATATGTACAGCTGCTTGTTCGTGACGGACAAGAACGTGTTTGATTCCCCCTAAGGTGTGAATTGCATCATAAATATCAAGGACTGAGCCACCTGGGTAACCAAAAACGTATTCCACGCCTTCGTCACGCAAGGATTGCACAATCATTTCCGCTCCTGAGAGTTTTTTCATTGAATCCTCCAACAAAATTAACATAAGGTTTACACCATAAAAACAATGTTGGGCATTTTGCAAAAAATCTGACCGCTTGTCTAGCATTAAAAACAATGTTTTCTTTAATTTTTAGATTTAAATTCTAAAAAATAATAAAAATTGATTTTTTATAAAAAAATGTTGTTCTTTTATTTATTTTTATTAATATAACTTATATTTTATAAATTTTTATAGGTTTATTGTTAGGTCTTTTTACTAAAAAGCTCCGTGTGAGATTAAAAATCTTGTACACTGAAATACATTTCTATTTTCAAATATTGAGGTATTTATATGCAAAACTACAACATTGCCGTGTTAAGTGGTGACGGGATTGGCCCTGAGATTATGGCTCAAGCGATTAAAGTGCTTGATACTGTTCAACAAAAGTACGGGTTTAAATTAAATTATAACTATTATGATATTGGTGGCGTTGCCATTGATAATCACGGAAAAGCATTACCAGAAAGCACATTAAAAGGGTGTGAAGAAGCCGACGCTATTTTGTTTGGCTCTGTAGGCGGTCCAAAATGGGAACATCTTCCACCAAATGAGCAACCAGAGCGTGGTGCTTTGTTACCACTTCGTAAACACTTTGCATTATTCTGCAATCTTCGCCCTGCTACACTTTATAAAGGCTTAGAACAATTTTGCCCATTGCGTGCGGACATTGCAGCAAAAGGCTTTGATATGGTAACAGTCCGTGAATTAACGGGTGGTATCTATTTTGGGCAGCCTAAAGGTCGTGAAGGCGAGGGAGAAAATGAGAAAGCTTTTGATACGGAAGTTTATCACCGTTATGAAATTGAACGTATTGCAAAAGTGGCATTTGAAACGGCAATGAAACGCACCAAACACGTTACTTCCGTCGATAAAGCCAATGTGTTAATGAGTTCAATCCTTTGGCGTGAAACCGTAAATGAAGTAGCAAAACAATATCCTGAAGTGAAGCTGGATCATATTTATATTGACAATGCAACAATGCAGTTAATCAAGCAACCTGATTTCTTTGATGTGTTGCTTTGCTCTAATATCTTTGGCGATATTATTTCTGACGAGTGTGCGATGATTACTGGCTCTATGGGAATGCTACCTTCTGCGAGTTTAAATGAAAAAGGATTTGGTTTATACGAACCAGCGGGTGGTTCAGCGCCAGATATTGCAGGTAAAAATATTGCTAACCCAATCGCACAAATTCTTTCTGCAGCGATGATGTTACGTCATAGTTTTGGTTTGGAAGAATCTGCGAAAGCGATTGAAAATGCGGTTCAAAAAGTATTAGCCGAGGGTTACCGCACGGCAGATCTTGCTGATCATACTACGATGCCCGTAACTACCTCGGAGATGGGAAATTTGATCGAACAATATATTAGCTAAGGTTATACCATTTTATTTATGGTTAAAAAGGTACATTAGTTCTTCTAAAAACAGTATCCAAAGTCACGATAAATTGGCATAGTAGACAAAATAGTTGCTGATTCGTCAAAAACTATGCCAAGTGGACAAAATTGTTGCTAATATTTATTTTGTCTATTACACCAATAAATTACATCTTTTATTAAAAAAGGTTAAAGCTTCATCAGGCTTTAACCTTTTTACTATGTCGCTATGTCTTGGCTACTGCACTATCAAAAAAATAAGCAACCCTTACCGAGTTGCTTATTAATTTTACCGCTACATCAGGAATTAAAGTTTAATCCTTAGCATATTTCGCTTCATCAAACTCTCTCAACGGCGTATGCTCACTACCTAAATAGGTATATATCACAGGCAATACAAACAGTGTAAAGAGTGTACCGATAGCTAAACCTGCGACAATCACCATACCAATACTAAAGCGAGCAATCGCACCAGCCCCTGAAGCATAAAGCAGAGGAATAAGACCTGCGATCATCGCGGCAGTCGTCATCATAATCGGACGTAAGCGGATAGTTGCAGCGTGGAAAATAGCATCACGGCGAGATTTTCCGTGAAGCAACTGCTCTTCTTTTGCCACTTCACACATCAAGATACCGTGTTTCGTTATTAAGCCTACGAGGGTGATTAAGCCTACTTGAGAATAAATATTCAAGGTTGCACCTGATACTTTCATAATGCCCAAAATATTCATCACCAATAATGCACCACTAATTGCTAACGGAACAGAAACTAAAATCACCAACGGATCACGCCACGATTCAAACTGAATAGCTAAGACGATATAAATCATCACAACTGCCAGCACAAAGGTAAACATTAATGCGTTACCCTCTTGGATATATTGACGAGATTCGGCTTTAAAATCGTATTGATAGCCTGATGGCAAAGAACGAGCTAACTCAGCTTCAGCCCATTTTACGGCATCACCAATAGAACCCGACACCACACCGCCAATTGTTGCCGAGTTAAGCTGGTTCATTCGGCTGAGGGAAGCTGGTTCTGTACTTAATTCCATTGTGACAAAAGAACCCAATGGGATAGATTGTCCGCTCGCTGTTGTCACATAGTAGTTCATTAAATCTTCTGGATTTAATCGGTCATTTCTCACCGCTTGCGATACAATCGGATAAGCTCTGGAATCAATATCAACACGAGTAACTATAGCCCCCGACAAGAACGAACCTAAAGTGCCACTCACCTGTTGCATCGTTACGCCATAAGTCCCCATTTTCTCACGGTCAAACTTCATCTTCATCGTTGCCGTGTTAAATTTAAGGTCTAAGTTAGCGAAGAAAAATTGCCCTGACGCTTGTGCTTTGGCTAAAATTTCACTGGCGACTTCTGCAAGTTTTTCATAGCTATCTGCAGTCGTAATAACCAGTGAGAACGGCAGTCCACTTTCACCTGTCTGAATTTCAGGGAAAGCAACGGCGTTAATATCCATACCAACCACTTGTTTTGCCATACCTGCAACAATGTCTTTCACTTCAAACTGCGATTTGCTACGTTCAGACCAATCTTTTAAAGAGATAATCGACAATGAACTGTTGCCACCGTTAAAGCCTGCAATCGACATTGCGCCGTGAACCTCAGGCAATTTAACCACTTTCTCATTAAAAGGTTTTATCACTTCCTGCGTATAATCCAAGTTAGTATTTGCGGGACCAGATCCAAAAGCAACCACAACACCACGATCTTCAGAAGGTGCAACCTCACTAGACAATGAAGTAAACAAGAATGGTAAGCTCGCAAAAATAGCAATCGCAAAGAACAGCATAAAGCCACGCACTGCCATCACTGCTGAAAGCATATTTTGATAACAGCTTGTCATCTTATCTAACATAGCGTGAATGCATTTGACTAAACGCCCTTCTTCACCCCCTTTATGTTCTTTTAACACACGGCTAGACATCATCGGCGAAAGGGTTAATGCTGCAATCCCCGAAATAAATACAGCACCAGCAAGGGTTAAAGCAAACTCTTTAAACAGAGATCCTGTAACCCCTTCCATTAATGCCATCGGTGAATATACCGCCGCAAGAGTAATGGTCATTGAAATGACAGGCAATGCAATCTCACGCGTCCCAATAATTGCCGCATCGAAAGGCGGTTTACCCTCTTTAACGTGACGCTCTACATTTTCCAATACCACAATCGCATCATCTACCACCAAACCAATTGCCAAAATCAATCCTAGCAAGGTGAGCAAGTTGATCGAGAACCCAAGCATCTGTAATAAGAATAACACCCCAATCAATGAAATCGGGATAGTGATAACAGGGATAATCATCGCACGGAGTGAACCTAAGAATAGGATAATCACAATAAGCACAATGATTGTTGCTTCACCAATGGTTTTAATTACCTCAGAAATAGAGCTATTAATCGCAATAGTGCTGTCATACAAAATCTCAGCTTTAATGGAAGCGGGCAGATTCTTCTCAATTTGTGCAAATAACGGATAGATATTTTTGGCAACGGTTAATTTGTTTGCCGTTGCTGCAGACTCAACAGCAATCACCACTGCATCTTTGCCATTTGCTGTGGCTCGAGCATTATCTGAAGATTTATTCAGTTCAACGGTCGCAATATCTTTTAACTTAATTTGCATACCATCTGCTTTGGTTGCCACAGTAATGTTTGCCAGCTCTTCTACCGTTGGAGTTGTCGATAACACCTTGTTTTTATAGACAGTGTAATAACCATTTGCACTGCCTGCCGCCGTCGAAAGGTTATTTGCACTTAATGCCGATAACACATTCGCACCTGAAAGGTTATAGCCAGCCATTCTATCTGGATCTAACCAAATGCGTAAGCCAAAGGTTGAACCACCAAAGATACCAACGCTAGACACCCCATTGATCGTAAAAAATTGCGGTTTCACCACGCGATTTAGGTAGTCCGTAACTTGTGGAGATGAAAGATCATCAGAGGTAAAACGAATATACATAAACGCATCATTTGATCCCGATGATACGCTGATCGCAGGATCATCAATGCCACTAGGCAAGCTTCCACGAATTGCATTTACTTTAGAAGAAATATCCGATAACGCCTCTTGAGGATTGGTATTTAACTTCATCTTTGCCGTTACCGTCGTAGTACTTGGTGAACTTGATGAAGTCATATAGTCGATGTTATCTGCCTGTGCAACAGCTTCTTCAATTTGTGACGTAACAAGTGCTTGCATTAAACTTGCATCTGCACCCGCATAATTAACACTCACAGTAACAATTGAGATCGTCATCTCAGGATATTCACGCACTTGTAGCTTGCTAATAGACTGTAAGCCTAAGATTGTAATCAATAGGCTAATACAGATAGCAAGTACGGGGCGTTTGATAAAAATGTCGGTAAATTTCACAGCTTACCCCATTACAGTTTTGTTTTTGTCGCTGGTGCAATAACCCCAACAGGTTGTACATCAGAAATTTGAATTAAGGCGTTATTTTTTAAACGTTGTAAGCCACCAGTGACAATCACATCACCGGCTTTTAAGCCTTTGCTCAAATGAGAATAGACTCCACTGCGTTCAGCCGTCGTAACTTCCATCTGTTTAGCACGATAGATTTTATTGATGTCTAAACTTTTGTTCATTTCAGCCATTTTAGTCACTTTTTCCTTATCTTCATCAGATAATGGTTGAAGCACATAAACAGTTTCGCCATACATTGTATAAGTAACCGCAATTTGTGGCACAACAACCTGATCGTATAAGGTTGGTAATGCAACATTTAAGCGAGCAAACATACCTGAAAGCAACTTATCTTGCCCTTCTGTGACCACTGCTTCAAGATTAATCAAACCAGTTGATGTATCCACCGCAGGATCGATAGCGGTAATTTTCGCAGGGAAAGTACGAGCAGGTAGAGCATCAATGGTTGCGGTCACTTTTTGCCCAACAAAAATATCTTCTAAGTTAGTCTGAGGTAAGGTAAAACGAATTTTCATCGCAGACTGATCTTCCACACGCACAATTCCTGTGCCAATCGTCACATATTGCCCTACATTCACATTCACAATACCCGCTTCACCGTCGAAAGGCGCATAAATTTGACGACGCTCAATCTGAGCTTTTGTCGCCTCAATAGTCGCCACAAGTTGCTCATAAGTTGCTTTGGCATTATCAAATTCCGCTTTTGAAGCACTGCTTGACGCTACTAAGTTACGATAGCGATTATAGTTTGCTCTCGCTGTCGATAACTGAGCTTCTGTCGCTTTCAAACTGGCTTGTTCCGCACTGCTATCAATTTCAACTAATAGCTGACCTTTTTTCACTTTATCGCCAGACTTCACCAAAACTTTAGTGACCGTGCCAGCCGCCTGTGAACTTAACATAGCCCCTTGATTCGGACGAATAGAACCAACCGCAGAAATAACAGGTGTCCATTCTCTATTTTTAACGGTCATCACTGTTACATTGCTCACAGGCTCAGGCATATTCGCCGCAGCTTCAGCCTTTTTCATCGAAATAAACTGTTGCATACCAACAACACCACCAAACACGATAAGCACAACCAATAAGGTCACAACAATAGCAAACTGCTTACCCTTCGTTGTCTTTTTCATATTTATTATCATATTTTCTCCATATCAATTTTGATTAAATCGTAATCGCTTTCCAAGTACGGATAATCACTTCTTCAAGCATCTCTTGAGCATAAGGTTGATTTAACATTAACTGCTGATACATTCAACTCCCACGCTGTTTTCATACTAATTGCAAGTAAAACAAAAGGCGGTAAGTTCGCAATAATATTTTGCGATTGCCCCTGCTTGACAAATTTATTCCACGTCACCCAATCTGCATTCAAACATTCCACCATTGTCGCTTGAAATTGTGGTAGCGACTCGTACTGATGCATATTTTTAACAATATTAGGGTTATCCAACATAAACTGCCAAGTTGCATTCCACAATTTTTTATATTGCTCAAACAGAGGCAAATCAGGATCATATTCCCGATCTACCGCAGAATGAAACGTATTAAACAAATACAACACAAGCTGATTAAGCAAAGTCTCTTTATCCTTAAAATAAAGATAGATCGTACCCACAGATACCCCAGCTTCTTTTGCAATTTTGTGGGTCGAAAGATTTTGAACCCCTTCTTTTGCCATCAACCTATCTGTTGCATTGAGAATACGTATTGCCACCTCATTTTGAGGAAAAATATCCTTAAACATAAAAAAACAAATTAGTTACTGAACGTTCGTTCATTTTACTGAGAAAAAAAGATTTTCGCAAAATCTAAAGTTCAAGTTTTGTAAATAATGGATTTACGCAAACGATTGCGTTATAATTTAACCGAAAATATTCCACAGATCGGATCCCCCTCTTTAGCAAAGAGGGGTTAGGGGAGATTTGGCAGACGACATAATCGAAGTGAGAGAGTGAAACTTCACAATATAAAAAGCAAGTATTCCTTTTCTTTAATTACTTATTTTCTTCGTCATTCACTTCTGCCAAATCTCCCCCTGCCCCTCTTTGCTAAAGAGGGGAGATCGATGATTAACGTTCAATCAATACACAAAGGAACCCATAATGGCTCATCGTCCAATCCAACAAGTATTATTAAGTGTGTCTGACAAAACAGGCATTGTCGAATTTGCTCAAGGCTTAGTTCAACGTGGTGTAAAACTACTCTCAACCGGCGGAACAGCAAAATTACTCGCAGACAACGGTTTACCTGTAACCGAAGTATCGGACTACACAGGCTTCCCAGAAATGATGGACGGACGTGTTAAAACCCTACACCCGAAAGTACACGGTGGGATCTTAGGTCGCCGAGGCACAGACGATGAAATTATGGCACAACACGGCATTGAACGAATTGATATGGTCGTGGTTAATCTCTACCCATTTGCCGCCACCGTTGCTAAACCGAACTGCACCCTTGAAGATGCGGTCGAAAATATCGACATCGGAGGGCCAACAATGGTGCGTTCTGCGGCGAAAAATCATAAAGATGTTGCGATTGTCGTCAATAACAACGACTTTAACGCTATTCTTGCTGAAATGGATCAAAACCAAAACTCACTTACCTTAGAAACCCGTTTCAACCTTGCAATCAAAGCCTTTGAACACACCGCTCAATACGACGCAATGATCGCCAACTACTTCGGACAAAAAGTACCACCATATCAAGGTGCTGAGGAAGAAGATATTACCCAAGTGTGCGGACAGTTCCCACGCACATTAAACTTAAATTTCACCCGTAAACAGACAATGCGTTACGGTGAAAACAGCCACCAAAACGCCGCATTCTATGTTGAAAACGAACTGAAAGAAGCGTCTGTAGCAACCGCAGTTCAACTACAAGGCAAAGCCCTTTCTTACAACAACATTGCTGATACTGACGCAGCCCTTGAATGTGTTAAAGAATTTAACGAGCCAGCTTGTGTGATCGTTAAACACGCCAACCCTTGCGGTGTTGCTCTTGGCAAAGATATTTTAGAAGCCTACAACCGAGCTTACCAAACCGACCCAACCTCTGCCTTTGGTGGCATTATCGCCTTTAACCGTGAATTAGATGGCGAAACGGCACAAACGATTGCAGATCGCCAGTTTGTTGAAGTGATCATCGCCCCAACCATCTCTGAAGCAGCCAAAGAAGTCTTAGCGAAAAAGAAAAACGTTCGTGTATTAGCGTGTGGCGAATTTAGCGAAGCACAACCACGTTTAGACTTCAAACGTGTCAATGGTGGCTTACTAGTCCAAGATGCCGATCAAGGGCAAGTTGCTGTTGAAGATTTACAATTTGTGTCTGAACGCAAACCAACCCAAGAAGAATTAGACGATTTACTCTTCTGCTGGAAAGTGGCGAAATACGTCAAATCCAATGCGATTGTCTATGCCAAAAACAAACAAACGATTGGTATCGGTGCAGGACAAATGAGCCGAGTTTATTCAGCGAAAATCGCAGGGATCAAAGCGGAAGACGAAGGCTTACAAGTGGCAGGTTGTGTAATGGCATCTGATGCCTTCTTTCCATTCCGTGACGGCATTGACGCAGCGGCAAAAGTCGGCATTACTTGCGTTATCCACCCAGGTGGCTCAATGCGAGATCAAGAAGTGATCGACGCCGCCAACGAACACGGAATGGCAATGGTACTAACGGGAATGCGCCACTTCCGTCATTGAAATCCCTATCAGCCTTTTGGGAACTTTCCTCCGTAAGCGGGGGAAGGTATGAAAACAAATATATTCTGAAGATATTTACGATGTAATTCGCTCAAGCCCAGCTTCAAGATCAGCAATCAAATCTTCCACATCTTCCAAACCAATATGAACACGAATGAGTGTCCCTGTTAATTTACGTTCAATGGCTGGGCGAATACGTTCAATCTCTTTAGGTTGATTTGCCAAAATTAACGACTCAAATCCGCCCCAAGAATATGCCATTGAGAAAATCTCAAAATGGTCGAGAAAATTCGCAAGCTCTTCATTAGATAAAGTTTTACAAAGTTCAAAGGAAAATAGACCGCTTGAACCTTTAAAATCACGTTTAAAATATGCGTTTCCAGGGCAACTTGGCAGCGCTGGGTGATAAACCGCTTTTACTTCAGAGCGTTGAGCCAGCCATTGAGCAACGATAAGACTATTTTCTTCGTGTTGTTTTAAGCGAATGCCCAAAGTGCGTAAGCCACGAGCGGTAACATAAGCAGAATCCGCATCAACCATTTGCCCCATTAAATAAGAGTGTTCGCGTAGCTGATCCCAACAACGAGCATTTGAAACGGCAGTACCAATCATTGTGTCAGAATGCCCCACAAGGTATTTTGTTCCTGCTTGGATTGAAATATCAATGCCGTGTTCAAGGGCTGGAAAAAGAATGCCTGCAGACCAAGTATTATCAATCATAATCACAATTTCAGGATTTATTGCTCTTGCCGTACGAACAATCGCTGGAATATCAGGAACTTCCATTGTCAGTGAACTTGGTGATTCAAGAAAAAGCACTTTGGTATTTGGCTGAATAAGCGTTGCAATGCCTTCTGCAATTAATGGATCATAGAAAGTGGTTGAAACGCCCATTTTCTTCAATACGATATGACAAAAATCTTGCGTTGGTTCATAGGCTGCTCCAGTCATCAGAACGTGATCGCCTTGTTGTACAAAAGATAAAATCGCATTACTAACCGCCGCTGCACCGCAAGGGTAAAGGTAGCAGCCTGCCCCATTTTCCAGTTCGCACATTGCATCTTGTAGAGCAAAGTGGGTTAGCGTACCACGTCTGCCGTAAAATAAAGCCCCTTTATAGCGGTTTTTAGTCGCTTCTTTTTTATCTGCAACAGAGTCAAATACAAGGGAAGAGGCTCGTTGAATAACGCTATTTACAGAACCTTGGGTGTAACGTTTTTTTCGCCCTGCGTGAACAAGTTGAGTTGCTAAGTTGTGCTTTGTCATATTGATGTCCATTTTTTATGTTTTGGGTTTACAAATTCAGTGCCTTTATTTTGATAAGAAATACCTTCTAATTCAAGTAGATAACGTTTAGTAGGAAGCCCACCACCAAAACCAGTAAGCGCTTGCGTTTTGCCTAACACTCGGTGGCAAGGTATTAAAATTGAAATTGGATTTCGTCCAACTGCACCGCCAACGGCTCTAACGGCGTTAGGATTATTTAACTGCTTGGCAATATCGCCGTAGCTTACTGTTTTACCATAAGGAATCTCAAGCAATATTTCCCAGACTGCTTGCTGAAAAGCAGTACCCTGAGGGTTTAAAAAATCCAACTGACAAAATGCTACTTTTTCCCCTGAAAAATAGCGGTCTAATACCTGCACTGTTTTGCAAAATAGTTGTTGAATTTCACCGCTTGCCTGTTCTGAACTTTTCCATTGTTGAAGGTTAAGTGTTTGTTGCTCTTGTTCAAATTCAATGCCAAGTAAACCTGTTTGGTTTGCAATAAGAAGCAATCTCCCCACTGGCGAATCATAAAATTGATAGAATATCTGAAATTTCATAGGATTATCCTAAAACAAAAGGCGTGCCACTTAGTGTACACGCCTCAGGTTGCTGACAAACCATATATTAGATGGATTGAATATTGTAGGGTGGGTTTTAACCCACCAATAAAATCAATATGTTACGGCTATATGGTGGGTCAAGACCCACCCTACAAGCTACTTTAGCAATAATCTGACGCGTATCACTTAGTGTACACACCTCAGGCTGCTGACAAACCATATATTAGATGGATTGAATATTGTAGGGTGGGTTTTAACCCACTAATAAAATCAATATGTTACGGCTATATGGTGGGTCAAGACCCACCCTACAAGCTACTTTAGCAATAATCTGACGCGTATCACTTAGTGTACACACCTCAGGCTGCTGACAAACCATATATTAGATGGATTGAATATTGTAGGGTGGGTTTTAACCCACCAATAAAATCAATATGTTACGGCTATATGGTGGGTCAAGACCCACCCTACAAGCTACTTTGGCAATAATCTGACACGTGCCACTTAGTGTACACGCCTTTGAGGTTACATCAAATGAAAATTAGAATTTGTAGTTTACGTTTAAGCCGTAAAGGTTAGCAGTTGATTTAACTTTAAATTCACCCACTGCACTTGTAACTGCTGTAACTTGGCTCTCAGTAAAGGTATTTTTGCTACCACTCAAATGTGCATAAGAGAGGTCAACAGATAAATTCGGGGTAAAGCGATAAGTTGCACCTAAAGTGTACCATGTACGATATGTATCAGGGATTGAGATAGATGGATGTGCCACGCTTGCACTTTCATCATAAGCAATACCTGCACGTAATGTTAATGCCTCAATCACATCATAAGACACGCCTAACGCAATGCGAGAGTTATTATTGAACTTCTTATCTTTTTGTAACAATACTTTACCGTTGTTATCTGTTGCACGAAGCTCTCGGAAGCTATTCCAATGTGTCTTTTTATAGCTATATTGTACAGCCAATTTCTCAGTAAGTTTATGATAACCTGAGATTTCCCAATATGCTGGTAACTCAAGGTTTAAGCGACCTGGAATTTCAACATTGGCACTTTGAGTACCCACATATTTCCCTTTGAAACGTAAATCCACTGGAGAATGGTATGCAACACCAAGACGGTTGTTTTCATTAATATCATAGGTTAAGCCCACATTCCAACGAAAGCCCCATTTATCGCCTTTTAATCGACTTGCTGTCGCTGTCGGTGCCATAGGATTCAAAGCACCAAAATGGCGCTCTAATGTTGCTTTTGCATGTACTGCATTTAAGCCAGCACCAAAGCTAAATCCGTAGCCAAGATCATAAGCACTGCTGAAGTTATAGTTTACCGCACTAAGTTTTGTTTTACCTGCTAATACGCCAGCACTATAGGTTTTCTCAAATTCTGATTTTAAGCCATAATTAACATTAACACCGCCACCCACAGCAAAACGCTCAGAGATTGGGGCAACAACATATAAATTAGGGACAATTGCACTTGGAATAATGTCTTTTGCATTTGCATTTCCTGTTGCTGATGATGGAATCGCTCTTCCATTTACTGTTCTATTAAAAGAACCTTTAAAAGAACCTTCAACATCAACATCGGCATCAACATAAACCCCACCTGCAGAAATTTCTACTTGTTTGAATTTGGTCATTAATGCTGGGTTTGTTGCCACAACAGAAGCGTTATCTGCAACTGCCGCATTACCTGCATACGCCATACCCAAACCAGAAGTTGACACTTCAGCTAATTGGAACGCTGCCGCAGAAGCACCAGCTGCAGAAAAAGTAAAGATAGAAGCAAGAGCTGTTTTAGTAAATTTATTCATTAGGTAATCCTTTATAGAATCGACTGTATCAAAATTAATTTATTTCACGTAAAAAATAAATTAAAGAACTGAAATGAAAATATATTGTCATTCTATGTAGCTTAATCATCGGTCGCAATAAAATTCCTCTAAAATACAAAGAGTTCCGACCAGTCAAATAAAAAGATGACATCTTAAAATGGATGTTTTTTAAACTAAAAATTGTTGTTGTTGTTGTTGTTGTTGTTGTTGTTGTTGTTGTTGTTGTTGTTGGAAAAAGGTAGTACAATCAGTGGTATAAGAATACAGTTTGCCAGTTTCGAGAGGTAAAATATGTCCGAATGTAATTCAAGTTCCTGCTGTTCTATTGATGTGGGAACTATTATTGATAACAGTGATTGTGCTGTAAATTTTACTCAACTTTACACTACTAAAGCAGAAGCTGAAGACGCTTTAGCATTTTTAACCAGCAAAGCTCGATCAACAGAATCTGAGCCTTGTGAGATTACCAGTGAAATTATTTCTACAGAAAATGGCTTCCAACTTACCGCTTGTTTCAAATTTAGCTACCAAGTTGAATCAATGATTTTTGAGTTGGGAATGAGATAGCGAAGCGCTAGATAAAACTCACATAAACAGCTAAGTAATTCGGAGCTTAATATGAATGAAATCACAAGCCTTAGCCAATTAGATTTAAATGGCAGTTATAGCTATGGCGATTATTTAAAATGGAAATTTCAAGAGCGCGTTGAAATTATCAAAGGCAAAATAATGGCAATGTCGCCAGCGCCTAATCGATTACATCAACGGATTTCGATGAAATTAACAAAAGCATTCTTAGATGTTTTTGATAGTCATCAGTGTGAATTATATGTTGCTCCCTTTGATGTTCGTTTTCCAGACAGCAATGGCAAAATCAAAACAGTAGTGCAACCCGATTTGTGTGTCATTTGTGACCCGAATAAATTGGACGAAAAAGGCTGTATCGGCGCGCCAGATCTAATCGTTGAAATTCTCTCCCCAGGTAATTCAAAAAGAGAGATGAAAGACAAATACGAACTCTATCAAGAACAAGGCGTAAGTGAATATTGGATAGTCCGCCCTGAAGAACAACATATCCAAATTTATGTGCTAGAAAACGGACGCTACATAGGTGTGCAACCTGTGGTGGAAGGTGATGTAGTTACATCAATAAAATTTCCAGCGTTGAGTTTTGATACGAGTGGGTTGTATGAGTTGTGATTGAAATTAGGGGAATGTATACAAATATACAAAGAGATTTCCCCCATCCGCCCTTCGGGCACCTTCCCCCGTAAACGGGGGAAGTATTAAAAAAGTAATGTAGTCTGAAGGTAAAAATTCTTCCCCCATTTATGGGGGAAGTCCCCGAGCGATAGCGAGGGGGATGGGGGCGTGTAAAGGAGATAAATATGAAAAAAGTAGCCATTATCCCAGCAAGAGCTGGTTCAAAAGGAATCAAAGATAAGAATCTACAACTTGTTGGAGGAATATCTCTAGTTGGGCGAGCCATTTTAGCCGCTCAAGAATCAGAGGCTTTTGACGAAATTATTGTAACCTCAGATGGTGATAAAATTCTTGCCGAAGCAGAAAAATATGGAGCAATGCCATTTCGCCGCCCTGTAGAATTAGCTCAAAGTGATACGAGAACAATTGATACCATTTTACATTGTGTAACAACACTTGGATTAACAGAAGGTATCACTGCACACTTCCAACCAACTAGTCCATTACGTTCAGGCTTGGATATTCGTAATGCCATGGAATTATTCTTGGCAGGAAATTGCAAATCAGTCGTGTCAGCATGTGAATGTGAACACCACCCTTATAAATCGTTTATTTTGGATGAAAATCATAAAATTCTGCCTATTAATCAATTAAGCGATTTTGAAGCTCCTCGTCAGTCGTTGCCTAAAGCTTATAGAGCAAATGGTGCAATTTACATCAACGATACCGCAAGTTTATTAAAAGAAAAAAATTTCTTTATTCCTGAAGTGAAGTTTTATTTAATGCCAAGTTACCGCTCTATTGATATTGATACAACATTGGATCTGCAACTTGCTGAAAGTTTGGTAAACAATGAAAGTTATTAAAGATAGTGCAATCTATCTATTTGGAGAGTTAGTTTCAAAATCAATTCCTTTTCTTTTACTGCCCTATTTATCTAGAAAATTAGGTGTAGAAGGATTTGGAGAACTCTCTTATTATCAAACATTTTTAGCATTATTTGCTATTTTTATTGGACTAAGCCAAGATGGTGCTGTTGCCCGCTATTTTTATCGATATGGAAAACGTTCTTTAGATTTAGTGGTAACAACGGGGTATGCTTATACTATTACGATAGGAGCTTTAGGGCTAATTGCCTGTTGGGTAGCAAAATCTGAAATTATGTTTTATTTAGTATTAAGTAGCATATTTCAAGTATTTCTAGTAGTACAACTTAGTATAAGACAATGCCAAAAACAAGCGCTTCCTTATACGCTGATTCAATTAGGCTCTGCAATAACCAATGCAGTATTCACAGTGTTCATGTTAGAAATCTATGAAACAGCGTTGGTAGAAAAGCGTATTTTAGCAGTACTATGTAGCAATATTTTTATTGCTGCTCTAGCTTATGTTATTTATAAGCGAAAGACGGTTACTAAAATTTTTAATATCGCACAATATAAGCTCGCATTATGGTATGTAATTGCTTTCGGATTTCCAATGATATTTCATCACGGAAGTTTCTTTATAAAAGGACAGTTAGATAGGATATTTATTTATCACAGATTTAGCGAAGCTGATCTTGGTTTGTATGCGATGGGGGTACAAATTGCGAGTATTTTGTCGGTAGTCATTTTGGCAATAAACAAAGCATTAGTTCCTTATTTATTTGAAAGATTAAAACAAGGCACAGTAACATTAAAACATTTAGAAAAATGGGCAATGTATTCATTGTTTATTGTACCAATACCTTCATTGATAACACTATTAATTCCCGAACAACTATTTTTATGGTTGTTAGGTGAGCAGTTTCAGGGAGTGAAATACTATGTGGCACTATTCTTGCTTTCAACAAGTTTGATTATTCCCTATTTATTTTTAGTAAATTATTTATTTTATCATGGAAAAACAAAACAGATTTCATATTGCTCTGTTTTATCGACAGGGATTTATTTGATTGCACTAGGTGGGTTAATGTTTACGGAGATTAGCTATATACCTTGGGCGAGTGTTTTAAGTAGTGTAATCATTTTGTATGTTCTAGGTAAATCTAGTAATAGGGATTTTAAAAATGAAAAAAAATTAATAATTGTTAATTCTATGTTTGGATTAGTATATTCAATGATTTTGTTTGGTCATAAAAATGTAACTTTTGTAGTTAGTGATGGGATATCTAAAAAGATAAGAGAGAAACTATTAAAATTAGGCGTTGATGTATTTTATATTCCTTATCCAAAAGGAATTTTAAGTTATTTAAAATATATTTTAATATCTAGTATATTTAGTTTTTTTATTAGATATAAATATTCTGAATGCATTGGTCATGATCATTTATTTATATCTAATTTGCTAGCTAAACCATACGTTCTAATTGAAGATGGGTATGGTAATTATGCAAATTTAGGACCTAAACGAGGGGTTATATACAGTATTATATATAGAAAATGGTTGGGGTTAGGTCGAAGCGTCTTCTGTAAAAAAATTATTCTGACTGGCAGAAATATAATCCCTAGTGATATTTTGAATAAGGTTGTAACTATTCCTATATCTATTCTAGAACGTCCTTATATGCAGAGACGAAGTTGTATTATTAGTAAGTTGTTTGGCGTTGATCATACTTTGCTAGATAATGTTAAGTTTGTTATATATACACAACCGCTATATCAAGATGGATTTATCTCCAGAGAAGAGCATATTAATATATATTTAAGAATCATAAGAGATTCCATAAGGAATTTATCTGTCAATGAGTTTATATTATTGAAACCTCATCCAAGAGATAGTATAAACTATGAGGAGTTATTGAGCGAATATAAAAATTTATTATTTTTAGATAAGGATATTCCATCAGAATTTTTGGGGTTAATATATCCTAATTATAGCTTCCTTAAAGGAATATCTTTATTTTCTAGCTCTGGGTTAGGAGATGATAACCATACTTTTGTTGCTTCTAAATATTTAGATTCTCAGCAGATTATTAAAATGAAAATTCCAACGGATTTAATATGAATATAGTAATGCCCTTTTTGTTTATACTAGGTGTATCTATTATAAACTTTGGTTTGTTAACAATAATATTTTCGGCGTTAATTTTGTTAGGTGGGAAAAGGTTATTATTGAGATATTCCCTTTCTGAATGTTGTATTTACATTATTTTTATTGGGTATTTAATTATCGGATGGGAATTTTTTGAAGATAGCAATGATAAACTATATTTAATTTCTTTTTTGTATTTTTGTATTGCTGTTATCTTTGCTAAGATATTTTTAGGATTTGAAAGAGTTTATTATATAAAAGCTATAGAGTACTTTATCTATTTTTACATAGCAATTATTATTTTGCAATATATCTTATTTTTTACATTTAAAATATATCTTGATTTCCACAATATTATTACTTTGGGAGAATATCATAGTAGGATTGATAGTAATACTATTTCTAGTTTGGGGATGATTAGAGCTACAGGGTTGTCAATTGAACCATCAAATGCATCTTCTACTATAGCATATTTGATATGTTTATATTTTGTTTTGGAAGATAATATATCTAAAAAATATCTAATATTATCTCCAGCGATTACATTATCATTCACATCAATATTAGTATTTATTCCTGTTTATTTTTTTAGTATATTATCAGGAAGTTTTAAAAAAAATAGCATACTTTATTTATTATTAGGTTGTATTGTTTTATATATCGGATATATAATTCTAGAATATAGGCTATCTTATGATGATTATGATGCAATTTCTTTTAGGAGCCTTATAATTTATTTTTTATTAGAAAGTAATTGGGTGAATTTATTGATTGGTCATGGTATTTATATGTCAGAAATCCCAATTCAATTGGGCAATTATACATTGTACCATTCAAATATAAGGGATGCAGGGTTGTTTTTTAATTTAATATTCTCTTTTGGGATACCTATAACTGTGATATTTTATTACATTTTTTTAAAAAAGTTATTTTCAATATCCATTCTTTCTGCGGTTTTATTTGTTGCATTAGGAATGCTCAAATTTGATTATATGCAACCTATTTTCTGGTTTGTCATGAGTATTATAGCTACGTATAAACCTAATAATCTAAGGAGATATTAGTGAATAAAAAAATTTTGATTGTTTCTCCTGCCTTAGTTTATGGAGGAGGAGAAAGTTACCTATTACAATTAAATAATATACTTAACCAATTAGGTTTTTTTACAGAATTTATTGTATCCAATGAGCGTTTGTTCAAAAATTTAGAATGTAATAATAAAAAACTTATTATGGCAAAAAATCAACATATAGCAGCGCTAAAATGTATCTTTTTAATCAGAAAAATTTTACGGGAGCACCAATATGATTTTGTAATTTTAAATGGCTTATCAGAGATAGGAGTTTTTTCTAATTTTATCTCGCATGAGAAGATCATTGTAATTGGGCATAGTAATGAAGAATGGTTAATATATAAACCTTATCGTATAGGTGTATTACATACTTTAAAAAGAGTAATTTCATATAAGTTTGATAAAAAATTATTTTTATTTATTGCTTTGAATGATATCACTGTTTCTAATACTAGATTATATGGGAATTTATATAAGAAAACAGTGAAGATTTATACAGGTATTGAGGCAATGAATGTAGTCAATGAATCTGATCCTAATATAATCTTTTTTGGTAGAATAGGTAGACTTATAGAAAAGAAAGGTAATCGTAATTTAATAAAAGCTTTTAGTGTTATTCATAAAGTATATCCTAATACTAAATTAGTATTTGCGGGAGATGGGTATAAGAGAAAAGAATTAGAGCAGTTGGCAAAAGATTTAGATATAAGTGATTCGGTTATATTTATGGGAGAAGTTAATCCGCAACAGTTTTATTCTAAAATAGATTGTATGATATCTCCTTCATTAAGCGAAGCCTTTCCAATGATTTTATTAGAGGCTATGTCATTAAAGATTCCTATTATATCTACTAATGTTGGAGGATGTACAGAAATTCTAGTTGATGGAAAAACCGCTAGATTGATTTCCCCTAATAATGTTTTAGAGTTACAAAAAGCAATGGTAGACTATATACAAAATAAAGAAACATACAAAAAGTTTTCAGAAGAGGCTTATAGTGTGTATTTGTCTAAATTTTCAACATTTTCATTTCTAAAGCAATGGGAGATGGTTTTAAAATCATGATTGTAGAGGATACTGTATTAGTTAAAGTAATTTCATTAAAAGATGAAATAGAAAAAAGACAACATATTATTAACGAGTTAAAAGAAGTCATGAATTTCTCTTTTTTTGATGCTATTGATGGAAGAGATTTATTGTCTATGAAATACTTTAAATATCTTAGGAGGTTAAGAGGTAGAGCTAAGAATAGAGGATATATCACTCCAAGTGAATTAGGATGTACGTTAAGTCATTTTTCCGTGTATCGTGATTTTTTAAATAGTGATAAGGAATGGTTATTAGTTCTAGAAGATGATGTAACTATAAATAGTAATTTATTTTTTCTATTGGAGAGTATTATTAATCAAAATTATAGTGACTATATTAATATTCTGGGGGGACAGGAGGGGTTGAAAAGACCTAGAGTGCTAGAGTTTCTTTTTCGAGAAAATATAAAAATTCTTAATTCCCCTTTTTATGGATTCTTTTTATATCGAACGTGTAGTTATTTGGTTTCTAGAGCTGTTGTGGAAAGATTGTATCATGTACATAAAAAGTTTTGTTATTTAGCAGATGATTGGGGGAATCTTGCTATTCAATCTAGTATCAAAGGTTTTACATATTGTAAGATTTTTTCTCATCCTGAAGATTTATCTAATTCTAAAATAGAGTGTGAAAGGAAATAACATGAATAATAAAGTCTCAATTATAACCCCTTGTTATAATTCTGAAAAATTCTTGTATGATGTATATAACTCTCTTTGTTGTCAGACTTTTAAGAATTTTGAATGGATTGTAGTTAATGATGCTTCTAATGATTCCACGAATGATATTATTGTCTCTTTCATTAAAGAGTCTAAGTTAGATATTCTTTATATAATAAATGATAAAAATGAAGGTGTATCATCATCTAGAAATAAAGGATTAGATTTAGCAACAGGAGATTATATTTGTTTCTTAGATTCTGATGATATTTGGTTGGAAAATAAATTATGGGTTCAATTGGATTTCATGACTAAGAATAATTTATATATATCATATATGGATTATAATCAAGTGAATGCTAACCTTGGGTTTGTTAAAAAAATAATTTCTCCAAATGAGTGTAATTTTCAACGTTTATTAAAATCTAATGTGATTGGAAACCTTACTTGTATGTTTAAGTCTGATATAGCTAAAAATATTAGGTTTGTTAATCATGGTCATGAGGATTATATTTTCTGGTTAAGTATTTTAAATTTAGGTTATAAAGCTCATAAAGTCGTAAGTAATAGTATACTCTGTCATCACCAAGTTTATCAAGGATCATTGTCCTCTAATAAATACAAAGCAGCTAAATGGCAATGGAGTATATATAGAAATATATTAAAACTAAGTACATTAAAATCTGTTTATTATTTTATTCATTATGCAATGAATGGAATTGTAAAACATATGTAATTGTCAAAATTGATAAGGAAAAATTAGTGAATAGTCTACAGAGATATGTTAATTTACTTAATAAATTACTCCCCAATATATTTTTTCAGATGATAGTAATGTTCATATTGGACGTTATATTTCCTATCATGTTATTAGGGGTAAATGTGGATGGTAAATTTATTATTCCATTAATTATTAGTCAATTCATTATTTTAGCGCTATTTATAATATTGATGCGTTATCCTGGTAACCGTTCTGTCGGGTTTATTCCTAGTTCTGTTATCTCAGTTTATGGATGTCTTATTTTATTCTTAGCTATTTTTAGATTAAACTACTCCTCTCTATTGCTTATTTCTAGTTTTTTTATGAGCTTGCTTTCAGGTTTCATTCTATATTTTATTACGATACGGTTTTCAAAAAAACGTATTGCCATTATCCCCTTAGGTAACATACAGAATTTAGAAAAAATCACCACCGTAGATTGGATAAAATTAGAAAAACCAGATTTATCAGAAAAAACTTATGATGCAATTGTTGTCGATCTTTATTCAGAAGATCTAGCAGAAGAGTGGCAGAAATTTTTAGCTGAAACTGCGTTAATGAATATCAAAATATATAACGCTAAAAATTTAGAGGAATCATTAACAGGTCGTGTTAGATCTCGTTATTTTTATGAAAATAACTTAGGAACTCTTCAACCATCAGGAATTTATCAGATCATTAAAAGAGTCATTGATGTCATTGCTGTATTAATCACTTTACCAATTACTATTTGTATTATGCTTATCACAGCAATTGCTATTCGTTTAGAAAGTAAAGGAAATGTTCTTTTTATACAAAAACGTGTAGGTCAAGGCAGGAAAGAATTTAATCTTTATAAATTCAGAAGTATGTGTCAAGATTCTGAAAAAGATGGTGCAAAATTTGCCACAACAAATGATATGCGTATAACAAAGGTAGGGAAATTTATTCGCAAAACGCGTATTGATGAATTGCCGCAATTTTTTAATGTATTAAAAGGGGACATGAGTTTAATAGGGCCACGGCCAGAACAGAAAGTATTTGTAGATAAGTTTATTAAAGAAATTCCTTTTTATAACTATCGACATATTGTAAAACCAGGTATTTCAGGTTGGGCACAAGTAATTCAAGGCTATACTGCCGACGTAAATGACACAAAAATAAAGCTACAATATGATTTATATTATATTAAGAATTTTTCTATTTGGTTAGATATTCTCATTGTTTTCAAGACAATTAAAACAATGCTCACTGGATTTGGTGCAAGGTAGGCAACGATATAAACTAATACATAAAACCTTAAGTAACAAACACTCTACATTATTGAGAATTTTTACAAAATCAAACCACTTGTTATAATAGACTTCTATTAATTATATAAATAAGGAACAAACTATGCGTAAACTAACTCAAGCTCTTATCGCCACCGGAATTGCTTTATCTTTATCTGGATGTGCTACAGTTTATCCTACGACACAATCTCCTATTAATTCAAATGTAAAAGTAAGAGGAGAAAAAGTAGATATTGCTAAAGTTGTTGATGCTTATTTAATTACCCCGTCTTTGGTTAAGCAATTAGCGCCTCGTGTATCTGTGGCTAAAGTTAATGCTCGATTAGAACAACAATTGAAAAGTTATCAATATAAAATTGGTGTAGGCGACATATTAAATGTCACAGTGTGGGATCACCCAGAGTTGACAACACCTGCAGGTGCTTATCGTTCAGCTGCTGAATCAGGTAACCAAGTCCATGCCAATGGAACGATTTTTTACCCTTATGTCGGAAAAGTTGAGGTTGTAGGACTAACGGTTAATCAGGTGAGAGATAAATTGGCGAAGCAGCTATCTGCCTATGTTACCGATCCTCAAATTGAAGTGACTGTTGCAGCATATCAATCTAAAAAAGCATATATAACAGGCGAAATCAAGAATCCAGGACAGCAATTTTTAACTAATATTCCTCTAACTTTGTTAGATGCTGTAAATAAGGCTGGAGGATTGTCTGATAATGCGGATTGGCATAATGTGACTATTACTCGTCATGGCAAAGAGGAGAAAGTCTCTTTAGCAGAATTGATTCAATTTGGTAATTTAACGCAGAATCGTTTGTTATCTGATGGCGATGTGGTTCATATTCCACGCAATGATGCGAATAAGGTGTTTATTGTGGGGGAAGTGTCAAAACCTCAGATGTTGAAAATTACTCATTATGGTATGACGTTAACTGAAGCAATTGCTCAAAGTGGGGGAATTGATAAATTATCTGCAGATGCAACGGGTATTTTTGTTATTCGTGGTCAACGTGATGTAAATAAGTCAACGGTTTCAAATGAAGCTGAAAAAACAGATAAGATTGCAGATATTTATCAATTGGATTTGACTAATGCAACTTCCTATGTATTAGGAACAGAGTTTTATTTAAAACCTTATGACATTGTTTATGTGACAACAGCGCCAGCAACTCGTTGGAATAGAGTGATTGCCCATGTTGTTCCGTCATTATCTGGTTTCAATAATCTAACAGAGTCTATCTTAAGAGTGAGGAATTGGTAATTAATGTTTGGAAGTATTTTAGTTGTTTGTATCGGTAATATATGCCGCTCCCCCGTCGGAGAAAAATTATTAAAACAATATTTTCCTGAAAAGCGTATTTTTTCAGCAGGTATTTCAGCTGAGCGTAGCCATTTAGTTGGAAAAGGTGTAGATCCAACAATGCAACAAGTTGCTATTTCTCGTGGAGTGGATCTTTCTGAACATCGTTCACAGCAATTAACGTCTGAACTATGTAAGAATGTAGACTTGATTCTTGTCATGGAAAAAGGTCATATTGACTTGGTTCGACAAATTTCACCAGAAAGTTCTGGAAAAGTCATGTTATTTGGTCATTGGTTGGATAGCAATAAAGATATTCCAGATCCTTATCGTCAAAGTGAAGATATGTTCCGAGAGGTTTATGCATTGATTGAGGATGCAGCATTGAGATGGAAATTGAAACTCTAATTTTAAGGCAGTTAAAAGATGAATGAAAATAATCATGATGAAATTGATTTAGTAAAGTTGTTGGGGGCTTTATTAGATTATAAGTGGTGGATAGCTCTTTTTACATTGTTGGTGACGTTATTTGGTGTTGCTTATGTTTTACTAGCTCCGCCTGTTTACACTGCGAATGCTTCAATTCAAGTAGAAAGTAAATCTTCAAGGGGGCTTTTAAACGATTTCCCAGGAATTTTAGAGGGTGAATCATCTTCAAGTACTGAAATTGCAATTTTAAAATCAAGAATGGTTTTATCTAATACTGTTGAGCAACTTAATTTAACTACGGTAGTTGAACCTCAATTCTCGATCCCTTTTCTTAGTAAAGGTCTTCATCGTTTGATGGGATATGAACCACAATTGTCGCTCTCTTTATTTGAGCTTAAGAATCCTCAGATGAAAGAGATGATTTTGGAGGTTGGGGAGAATGCTGGAGAGTTCTCATTATTTTTCGCAGATGAAAAAGTTCTTGAAGGGAGCATTGGGAAAAAGTATCAAACGGAAGATTTTTCGTTTGCGATTTCTGAATTAGAGGCTAAGCCAGGACAATTATTTAAAATTAAAAAGAATGATGTGTTGTTAGCAATTAACTCTTTACAAAAACAAATTTCGGTAACAGAGAGTGGTAAGCAGACAGGCATTATTGAAATTTCTATTAATGGAGAGAATAAAGCTCAAATTAAGAAGATAGTAAAGAGTGTATCTGAAAATTATTTGCTGCAAAATATTGTTCGTGATTCTGCAGAAGCGTCTAAGAGTTTAGAGTTTTTGTCTAAACAATTACCAGAACTTAAAGCTCGTTTGGCAGAGTCTGAGAATAATTTGAATGAATTCCGCTTAAAAAATGAATCAGTAGATCTCAGTCTAGAAGCTAAATCAGCATTAGATACTATAGTTCAGTTAGAAGCAGATTTAAATGAGTTAACATTAAAGGAGAGTGAAATTTCTCAGAAATTCACTCGAAATCACCCTGCTTATGTTGCTTTGATTGATAAGCGTAAAGTATTAAATGAGGAAAAAATTCGTTTAAATAAACAAGTAGAACGTTTACCTAATACTCAAAAAGAGGTTATTCGGTTAACTCGAGATTTGGAGGTAAACCAGCAAATTTATATTCAATTGTTGAATAAAATGCAAGAGTTAGAAATTGTTAAGGCTAGTACGGTAGGAAATGTTCGTATTTTAGATGAGGCGCAAGTTTTGCCTAATGCCGTTTCACCTAGAAAAATGATTGTGGTTGCCTCGGCATTTATGTTAGGACTTATCTTTGCCTCAGTTACTGCGATAGCGAAAACGCTACTGCATAGAGGTATTGAGGGAACATCTGAATTAGATGTGTTAGGCTTGCCAACGTATGCTATGATTCCATATTCAAATGAACAGCCTATTTTTTCTAAGCATAAGGTTCAGCATTTTAAATTATTGTCGGAGTCAACGCCTACAGATCCAGCAGTTGAGGCTTTGCGTAGTTTGCGTACAAGTTTGCATTTTGCAATGTTAGAAGCTAAAAATAATATATTAATGATTTCTGGAGCTTCTCCGTCTGTGGGAAAAAGTTTTATTTCAACCAATTTGGCTAATGTTCTTGCTAAAGCTGGGCACAAGGTGTTGTTAATTGATGCAGATTTAAGAAGGAGTTATTTGCGTCGATTATTAGGTTTAGCAAAAGAGGTTGGATTGAGTGATGTGATTGCACAGCAAATTCCTTTTGAACAAGTGATTCAACATTATGATAATTTTGATATTATTGTTAAAGGAGAAACTCCACCAAATCCATCTGAATTACTATCTAATGCTCGTTTTCAGGCACTATTAGAATGGGCGGCAAAAGAATATGATTTAGTGATAGTGGATACAGCGCCTATTTTGGCTGTTACAGATGCAGCTATTATTGGTAGGTATGCAGGAACATCTTTACTTGTTGGGCGTTTTGGTGAAACTACACTTAAAGAAGTTGGATTAGCTAAAGAACGTTTTGAACGTGCAGGGGTCTTTATTAAAGGTTTTATTTTGAATGGTATAAAACGTAAGGCTTCTAATCGTTATGATTATTATCAATATGATTACAAATAGTTGCTAACTTTGTAATCTTGATGTAAGCGGTGGGATTTTAACTATGGTTATAAAAATAGTTTAGAATTTCGCCGCTTAGTGTTTTATCTAAACTTTAAAATAATGTTTATGTGAATAAGATTAGCAAATTGATTAAAAAAACCTTTTGATTTAATTTGTGTAGAAATATTGACTAAATTAGTAGGGTATATAGAATTCTTTCTTAACAATCGAGCATTTTTAAAAGGTTTGAGTATGAAATTAACTTCACGAGGACGTTATGCTGTAACTGCAATTTTAGATATTGCGTTGCATGGCAAAGATATGCCTGTGAGTTTGGTAGATATTTCAGATCGCCAAGCCATTTCACTTTCTTATTTAGAGCAACTTTTTGCACAACTTCGCCGAGAAGGTCTTGTGCATAGTGTGAGAGGCCCTGGCGGTGGCTATCAGTTAGCAAAAACGCCTGAGGAAATTAATGTGAGCTTGATTATTGCCGCTGTGAATGAAAGTGTTGATGTATCTAAATGTAAAGGCAATGGGAATTGCAGTAATAACAGTCGTTGTTTAACCCATTCGTTGTGGGAGCGTTTAGAAAATCAAATCGAACAGTATTTACATACGATAACTTTAGCCGAATTAGTTGAAGAAAATAGCGATCACGATTGTGAGAGTTCTCACTGCCACGATCATCACCATTAATCTTATAAAAATCTCTTAGTTAGGAGTAACAATGAAATTACCAATTTATTTGGATTATGCCGCAACTACGCCCGTTGATGAGCGTGTTGCAAAAAAAATGATGGAATATATGACAAAGGACGGCGTGTTTGGTAACCCTGCATCTCGTTCTCACAAATTTGGTTGGGAAGCAGAAGAAGCGGTTGATGTAGCTCGTAATCAAATCGCTGATTTAATCGGTGCAGATGCTCGTGAAATCGTATTCACTTCAGGTGCAACCGAGTCTGACAACCTGGCAATTAAAGGTGCAGCACATTTCTACCAAACCAAAGGTAAACACATCATCACGGTTAAAACTGAACATAAAGCGGTATTAGATACGTGCCGTCAGTTAGAGCGTGAAGGTTTTGAAGTGACCTATTTAGAGCCTGAAACAACAGGTTTAGTGGATATTGCTAAATTAGAAGCTGCAATTCGTCCAGACACAATTTTAGTCTCCGTAATGCAGGTGAACAATGAGATCGGCGTTATTCAACCAATCGAAGAGATCGGTAAAATCTGCCGTGCAAAAAAAATCATTTTCCACGTGGATGCAACACAATCAGTAGGTAAAATCCCTGTGGATGTTCAAGCATTAAACGTAGATTTAATGTCTTTCTCAAGCCATAAACTTTACGGGCCAAAAGGTATCGGCGGTTTATATGTTTGCCGTAAGCCTCGTGTACGTTTAGAAGCGATCATTCACGGTGGTGGCCACGAGCGTGGTATGCGTTCAGGTACATTACCTGTTCACCAAATCGTTGGTATGGGGGAAGCATATCGTATCGCAAAAGAAGAAATGGTAACTGAAATGCCACGCATCAAAGCACTTCGTGACCGTTTATACAACGGTTTCAAAGATATGGAAGAAGTGTATGTGAACGGTACAATGGAAGCAGGTAAACGTGTTGATAGTAACCTGAATATCAGCTTTAACTTTGTTGAAGGCGAGTCAATGATGATGTCATTAAAAGACATTGCGGTATCTTCAGGTTCTGCTTGTACTTCTGCAAGTTTAGAGCCATCTTACGTACTTCGTGCATTAGGCTTAAACGATGAATTAGCACATAGCTCAATCCGTTTCTCAATCGGTCGTTGGACAACGGAAGAAGAGATCGATCACACTATCGAAATCGTGAAAAAAGCAGTAACAAAATTACGTGAACTTTCACCACTTTGGGATATGTTCAAAGAAGGTATCGACTTAAACTCAATTGAGTGGTCGCATCATTAAAATGAAATTCTTCCCCCATGTAATGGGGGAAGTACCTTGCGAAGCAAGGTGATGGGGGCAAATAATCAAGTAAATTTTTCTATATATTCAATCCCCCTTCGGTTTCGCTTCGCTCAACCACTTCCCCCGTAAACGGGGGCAGAATAAAACAGAGGAATTAAAAAATGGCATACAGCGATAAAGTTATTGATCACTATGAAAACCCACGTAACGTAGGTTCATTCGACAAAAAAGCATCAGATATCGGTACAGGTATGGTGGGCGCACCAGCGTGTGGTGACGTAATGCAACTTCAAATTAAAGTGAACGAACAAGGTATCATTGAAGATGCTCGTTTCAAAACTTACGGTTGCGGTTCAGCGATTGCATCAAGCTCACTTATTACTGAATGGGTAAAAGGCAAATCATTAGATGAAGCTCAAGCAATCAAAAACAGCGACATCGCAGAAGAGCTTGAATTACCACCAGTAAAAGTACATTGCTCAATTCTTGCAGAAGATGCAATTAAAGCAGCGATTGCAGATTACAAAGAGAAAAACGGTAAGTAATCTTTAACAAGCGGTTGGTTTTTGCGAAAAATTTGCAAATCTGACCGCTTGTGTTTTCGTTTATTGTTAATTTTAAAAAGGTTTTATTGTATCAGACGAATGAAAGAAAATTTACTTCGCTCTGCTCCCCTCTTTAGCAAAGAGGGGCTGGGGGAGATTTGGCAGAAGTAAAGAACGAAGAATATAAATTGTTTATTCCCAAATAACAGTAACTCTGTTCTGAATTATCTCTCACTTCGTTTATTCGTTTGACAAATCTCCCCTAACCCCTCTTTACTAAAGAGGGGAATGAGATCTTTTTAAAATTAACTATATTCACAAGGAGAAAAAATGAGTATCACCCTAACAGAAACTGCGGCAGATCGTGTTCGTACCTTCCTTGAAAACCGTGGCAAAGGCATTGGTTTAAGGTTGGGTGTTAAAACGTCTGGCTGTTCAGGGTTAGCTTATGTCCTTGAATTTGTTGATGTATTAAACGAAGATGATCACGTTTTTGAACAACACGGTGTTAAAATTATCGTCGATGAAAAAAGCCTTGTTTACCTGAGTGGTACAGAATTAGATTTTGTCAAAGAAGGATTAAACGAAGGATTTAAGTACAACAACCCAAATGTGAAAAACGAATGTGGTTGTGGTGAAAGTTTTAACGTCTAAGAGGTTCTGATGTCAAATCCATTTACGCTTTTTGATCTGCCTGTGCAATTCCAAGTAGATAATGCTCAACTCTCTGAGCGTTATTTAGCCTTACAAAAATCGCTTCACCCCGATAATTTTGCGGCAAGTTCTGCGACAGAACAGCGTTTAGCAATGCAGAAATCGGCGGAAATTAATGATGCGTTACATATTCTCAAAGATCCGATTTTGCGTGCTGAAGCGATCATCGCTATTCATACGGGTGAACAGCAAGATATTGAGCAAAAAAGTAACCGAGATATGGCGTTTTTAATGCAACAAATGGAATGGCGTGAAACCTTAGAAAGCATTGAAACCACAAAAAACGAAGCGGATCTCACCGCTTTCACCCAAGAGATTGAGCAACAGCAAAAAGTCATTTTGCAACAACTTGAACAGGCTCTCAGTGCTCAACAATGGACGGACGCACTAGCCATTAACGATAAACTTCGTTTTATTAAAAAATTATTGGTAGAAGTTGAGCGAGTAGAAGAGAAGTTGTTTGAGTTTTAATTGTGTGGTATTCGCACAAAAGAAAGTAGGGACGCCACGCTTGGCGTCCATTGAATATAGACTTTTCACTCATCTAAAGAATGGACGCCAAGCGTGGCGTCCCTACATAGAAAAATAAATATGAAAACCCTCGAAGAACTGAACGATAAACAAAAATCCGCTTGGCCAATTATGCAAGATTGGTTCAAGCAAGCGAATAACCATTATGAAATCCTGCCGAGAGATGTGGAAAATGCAGGGGCAGAATTGGTGGGAATGCAGTTACCGACAAGTACGCCACTGGGTGCGGTAATTTATGAAACGGGCGGTATTTTAGTCGATCACGGCTGGTTACGCATTTTAGGTTCGGGTAATGAGAAACTGCCACGCGGTTTGTTTGAGTGGAATTTTGGTAAAACCTTTGAACAATCGGGCGAAAGACCGTTTCATTTACTGATTGCTGATGATGCCATTGGTGGTTATTTTGCGGTGAACGGGGGCGGATTAGGCGAAAAAGTCGGTTTAGTTTATTATTTCCACCCGAAAAAGCAGAAATGGGAAAGTATTGGCTTAAATTATTCACAATTTATCGGCTGGGCATTAACTGCCGATACTGCTAGTTTTTACCACAGCCTGCGTAGTGAAAATTGGCAAGCTGAGATTGCAGATTTAAACGGCAATCAAGTGATAAATTTAGACACAAAACAAAAACAACCGATTGAACGCCATTATCAAGCGACATTTGCACCTGATGATATGGGGTATGCGGTGAATTAACATAATCCCTTCCCCCGTTTACGGGGGAAGGTGCCGAAGGCGGATGGGGGCAAACGAAGTTTGCAAAATTTTTTCAAAATCAAACCGCTTGTAGTTGTCCTAACGGACAATCCCCCCCTCCCTAGCCCTCCCCCGTAAACGGGGGAGGGGAATGAGTTATAGAGAGATAATAAAATGTCATTACTTCAAATTGCAGAACCAGGGCAAACGGCAGCGCCGCACCAACATCGCTTGGCGGTGGGGATTGACCTTGGGACGACAAATTCTTTAGTAGCAACGGTGCGTAGCGGACAAGCTCAGGTATTACTTGATGAGAAAGAGCGTGCGTTAGTGCCGTCGGTAGTACATTATGCTGCTGAGAATAAAGTTGTTGGTGTGGAAGCCTTTGAGCAAGCAGTAGCTGATCCGCAACATACAGTGATTTCTGTAAAGCGTTTAATTGGTCGTTCTTTGGCAGATGTTGAACAGCGTTATCCAAATTTACCTTATCAATTTGTTGCGACGGATAACGGCTTGCCGTTAATTCAAACGCTACAAGGCAATAAAAGTCCGATTGAAGTGTCTGCCGATATTTTAAGTCACTTAAATCAATTTACAGAAAAACGCTTAGCAGGCGAATTGGCTGGCGTGGTGATTACTGTACCTGCTTATTTTGATGATGCACAACGTCAAAGTACCAAAGATGCCGCTCGTTTGGCAGGGCTTAATGTACTGCGTTTATTAAATGAGCCAACTGCTGCGGCTATTGCTTATGGTTTGGACAGTGGTCAAGAAGGTGTTATTGCCGTATATGACTTAGGTGGCGGTACTTTTGATATTTCGATTTTACGCCTGAGCCGTGGTGTGTTTGAAGTTTTGGCAACAGGTGGCGATACCGCTTTAGGTGGCGATGATTTCGATCATCTGTTAGCGAATTGGATTGCGGAACAAGCAGGTATTCAGCCAAATACAGTAAGTCAGCAACGTGAACTACTTACTCTTGCCACTCAAGTGAAAATTGGCTTGTCACAAGCGGAGAGTTTTACTGCAAAATTTGCAAATTGGCAGGGTGAAATCAGCCGTTTGCAATTTAATGAGCTAATCCAACCGCTTGTAAAACGCTCGTTAATGACTTGTCGCCGAGCCTTGAAAGATGCTGGGGTAGAAGCTCAAGAAGTGCGTGAAGTGGTGATGGTTGGTGGTTCAACGAGAGTGCCTTTTGTGCGTGAACAAGTGGGCGAGTTTTTCGGCAAAACGCCATTAACCTCTATTGACCCCGATAAAGTGGTGGCGTTGGGGGCGGCTATTCAAGCGGATATTTTAGTCGGCAATAAGCCTGATGCAGAAATGTTGTTATTAGATGTGGTGCCACTTTCGCTAGGAATTGAAACGATGGGCGGATTAGTAGAAAAAATCATTCCACGCAATACCACTATTCCTGTGGCAAAAGCACAAGAGTTCACCACATTTAAAGATGGACAGACTGCGATGACGGTTCACGTTGTACAAGGTGAACGTGAGTTAGTCGATGATTGCCGTTCACTTGGACGTTTTACCTTGCGTGGTATTCCTCCGATGGTCGCTGGTGCAGCACACATTCGCGTGACTTATCAAGTTGATGCGGACGGGTTACTGAGTGTCACCGCAATGGAAAAATCAACCAAAGTGCAAGCCTCTATCCAAATTAAGCCGTCTTACGGTTTAACGGACGAAGAAGTCACTGAAATGATTAAATCGTCAATGACGAATGCGAAGCAAGATATGGAAGCCCGTCAGCTGGCGGAACAGCGTGTGGAGGCAGATCGTGTGATTGATAGCGTTGTCATTGCGTTGCAAGAAGATGGTGCAGAGCTACTTTCGGTTGATGAATTTAAAGGGATTGAAGCGGAATTACAGAAATTGATTTACGCAAAACAAGGAACAGATCGCCAAGCTATCCAGCAAGGTATTAAAGATCTTGATCTTGCCACCCAAGAATTTGCCGCCAGACGAATGAATTTATCCATTCAAAAAGCCTTAGCAGGTAAGGCGGTTGATGAGGTGATGGGATAAAATCCAGTAGCAACTGTGTTTACACACAAAAAAGTTATTCAATTTTGACCCACAGATTCTGTGGATAAGTAGCGTGTAGCATCCCATTTTTCATTGCGTCTAACCAACGCATTCATAATGGTTAGCAGTTTACGCATACACGCCATAATAGCGACTTTCTTCGCTTTGCCTTTTGCAACCAATCGGGTGTAAAAGGCTTTAAAAACAGGTTCAAAGCGAATTGCCGATAGTGCTGCCATATATAAGGCATTACGAACAATCGCTCGACCACCATAGCAAAAGGATTTTCCTTTCCATTGACCGCTTTCCTGTGGATGCGGAATAACGCCAACGAGTGAGGCAATTCTTTTGCTGCTTAGCTTGCCTAATTCCGGCAGGCTTGACATCATCACGGCGACGCAATTTTTGCCAACGCCTTTGATGTCTGAGATAAGGTCAGCTTTATCACTAAAATGCTTACTTTGGTCGTCGATATCTTTATCAAGTTCGGCGATTAATTTATCAAGCATTTCAATGTGTTGTTGGATATTGTCCAACTGGGTTTCGTGGCTTTGTTGCAAACGATTTAGCTCTGCTACTCGCATATCGACAAGCTGACGACGGCGAACCACAAGGGCTTCCAGCTGTTCTTCTTGCTCAGAAAGCGGAACATACAACTGATGCTCTACTTCGCCTTTAAGCTCACAAGTGAGCCCATAGAAAGCGAGATTAACCGCATCTTTTGCATCGGTTTTGGCTCTCGTTTGAGATTTTGCAAACTCACTGGCTTTCAGTGGATTAGCAATAAATACACGATAACCTGCTCGAGCAAGGGCTTTTGCCACGGGGATTTCTAATCCACCCGTTGCTTCAAGCGTTATCAGAGCCACATTAAACTGGCTTAAATAGTCCAAGGTATGTTGAATACCTTTGGCGTTATTGGTTTCGGTTTTGGTCTTTTTCTGATGGGAAAAACCAATCACGAAATTGCGTTTAGCAACATCAATACCACAATAAATCGGAGCGTTCATCGGTAACCTGCCTTGTATTCGGGTTTATATTTCAACTGTTCGGTTTTGCTGATGAAGTTATCCACGCCTACGCTACAGAACGAGTTTTAGCTCTAGGGACACCCAAGCTGTGGATAACGTTATGGTTTATGTTGCTAGTTTACTATAATTTTAATATACAAGGGACACACTGCGTGTGTCCGCAAAATAAATAACGGACACACGCAGTGTGTCCCTACAAATAAACAGAAGATATTAGAGGACATTATGCCAAAAATTGTTTTTCTTCCACACGAAGAATTTTGCCCAGAGGGTATGGTTGTTGAAGCTCAAACAGGTGAAAACTTATTAGAAGTTGCTCACAATGCAGGAGTTGAAATTCATCACGCTTGTGACTGTTCTTGTGCTTGCACTACTTGTCACGTTGTAATTCGTGAAGGTTTTGACAGCTTAAATGAAACATCAGATCAAGAAGAAGATATGTTAGACAAAGCGTGGGGCTTAGAAATCGACAGCCGTTTGTCTTGTCAATGTATCGTGGGTGAAGAAGATCTCGTTGTTGAAATTCCAAAATATAACTTAAATCACGCAAATGAGGCAGCACACTAATGAAATGGACTGATGTAAGAATGATCGCAGAAAATCTGTATGATATGAACCCAGATTTAGATCCAACCACCGTGCGTTTTACTGATATGCACAAATGGATCTGCGAGATGGAAGATTTTGATGATGATCCAGAAGCGTCAAATGAACATATCTTGGAAGCGATTTTAACGATTTGGTTAGAAGAGTATGAATAACCCCATAGGGCTGTAGAACAAAAAGTTGGTAATAATTATATTCCTGATTCTTACCAACTCTTTGATTTAAATAGTTCTTCTATCTTATATATTGTCCTGTAATTCCTGCAAGAACCCACCACTTTGATGAGCCCACAGTTTTGCATAGACACCATTGAGAGCTAATAATTCCTCGTGACTACCTTGCTCAACAATTTCGCCTTTATCTAATACAATCAAGCGATCCATTGCCATAATGGTCGATAAACGGTGTGCAATGGCAACGACAGTTTTCCCTTCCATTAATTCGGTCAAATTTTCTTGAATAGCGACTTCCACTTCAGAGTCTAAGGCACTGGTTGCTTCATCTAATAATAAAATCGGTGCGTCTTTCAACATCACACGAGCAATCGCAATACGTTGCCGTTGCCCACCAGACAGTTTAACCCCTCGCTCGCCAACATGTGCATCATAGCCTGTTCTGCCTTTAGCATCACTGAGAAGCGGAATAAAATCAGAGGCGGAGGCTCGCTCAACCTCGTCCTGATAAAAGCTCATACTTTGTCCGAGCATCAAACGCCACAAAATAGCTTCTCATTCCTTTGATGCTTTCAAAAATAAAAGAAATAACCTTTGCTCGAGGTGTATTCGGCATATCTTCTGGATAAGGATTAATGCGATTTTCAAACCAACCAAATAATTTATTTAACACGAGCTTTCCTTATAAGTATGATGGGGAGTAAAAATTGAAAGGTGATAAATGTAGCGGACACACTCAGTGCGTCCCTACCATTTGAAAAGAAACTATTGTTAGTTCCGTAGCAATAACTATGGATTTAGCAATTTCTCATCTAATGCTAAATCTTCGTTACGGTTAATACCAATCGGTTGTTTTAACACATTACGCGCAATTTCGTGTGCATCAGCTAAAGAGTGTTCTTTATAAGAGCCACATTGATATTCGTTTAATTCAGGAATTTTAGACTCATCAGGCACTTTTTCTAACGCATCACGCATAGAGGCTTCCCACGCTTTTGCCACTTCTTCAGCCGAAGGTGAACCAATTAACGACATATAAAATCCCGTACGGCAACCCATCGGGGAAATATCAATAATTTCAACGGTATCGCTATTGAGATGATCACGCATAAAACCAGCAAATAAATGTTCCATCGTATGAATACCACGAGGTGATAAAATCTCAATGTTTGGACGGACAAAACGCAAATCAAACACAGTAATCGTATCTCCCTTCGGGGTTGTCATTGTTTTTGCAACACGCACCGCAGGAGCGTTCATACGAGTGTGATCCACTTTAAAGCTATCTAGTAAAGGCATAACGATTCTCCAATAAATAAAATTATGTGGGGATTATAGCCTATTTAAGCCTGAGTTTTCATACAAGCGGTAAGTTATTCGAAATAATTTGCAAATTTTTACTTCAAACAAACCGCTTGCTTTCTAGTCAGTTCAATCAAAATTCTGTATAATCGCTCGTCTTTTGTGATCTTCATCACAATTTTGGATTTCGTCAGATGAGCTTTAGCTCATTATTTTTTATTCTCGGTGGGCGAGCCCCACCCTACAATTAAGTTATTTCAATGCAACAATTAGATACTCAAAAACTGCGTAATATCGCAATCATTGCTCACGTTGACCACGGCAAAACCACGCTGGTTGATAAATTATTAAAACTTTCAGGCACATTAGACACTTCTCGTGGTGATGTAGATGAACGTGTAATGGACTCCAACGACCTTGAGAAAGAGCGTGGCATTACCATTCTTGCGAAAAATACCGCAATTAACTGGAACGGCTATCGTATCAATATCGTAGATACCCCAGGACACGCAGACTTCGGTGGTGAAGTTGAGCGTGTACTTTCAATGGTGGACTCGGTATTACTTGTGGTCGATGCCTTTGACGGTCCAATGCCACAAACCCGTTTCGTAACCCAAAAAGCATTTGCTCACGGTTTAAAACCTATCGTGGTTATCAATAAAGTTGACCGCCCAGGTGCTCGCCCTGACTGGGTGGTGGATCAAGTATTCGACTTATTCGTGAACCTTGGTGCGACAGACGAACAATTAGATTTCCCAATTATTTATGCTTCTGCATTAAATGGTGTTGCAGGTTTGGATCACGAAGATCTTGCACCAAATATGGATCCGCTCTTTGAAGCAATTGTAGGGCAAGTTTCTCCGCCAGATGTTGAACTTGATGCACCGTTCCAAATGCAAATTTCACAGTTGGATTACAGCAAATATCTAGGTGTTATCGGTATCGGCCGTATCAAACGTGGTACGGTTAAACCTAACCAACCTGTGACTGTCATTGATGCAGAAGGTAAAACCCGTAATGGTCGTGTTGGTCAAGTGTTAGGTCACTTAGGCTTACAACGCTATGAAGCCACCGAAGCCTATGCCGGCGACATCATTGCGATTACAGGTTTAGGCGAATTAAACATTTCAGATACCTTATGTGACATCAACAATGTTGAAGCACTTCCAGCTTTATCTGTTGATGAACCGACAGTGACAATGTTCTTCTGTGTAAACACATCACCCTTCTGCGGTCAAGAAGGTAAATTCGTTACTTCACGCCAAATTTTAGAGCGTTTGAAGAAAGAGTTAGTGCATAACGTCGCATTACGCGTAGAAGAAACTGATGACTCTGATGTTTTCAGCGTATCGGGTCGTGGTGAATTGCACTTGTCTGTATTAATCGAAAATATGCGTCGTGAAGGTTATGAATTAGCGGTATCTCGTCCAAAAGTAATTTTCAAAGAGATTGATGGTCGTAAACAAGAGCCGTTTGAGCAAGTGACCATTGATATTGAAGAACAACATCAAGGGGCGGTGATGGAAGCGCTTGGTATCCGTAAAGGTGAAGTGCGTGATATGATCCCAGATGGTAAAGGTCGTACTCGTTTAGAATACATTATTCCAAGCCGTGGCTTAATCGGTTTCCGTAATGAGTTTATGACGATGACATCAGGTACAGGCTTACTTTACTCAAGTTTCAGCCACTATGACGATGTAAAAGCAGGTGAAATTGGTCAGCGTATTAACGGCGTATTGATTTCAAACGGCACAGGTAAAGCCCTTGCTTACTCGCTCTATGCACTACAAGATCGTGGTAAATTAATGATCGATCACGGTGCAGAAATTTATGAAGGGCAAGTAATTGGTATTCACAGCCGTTCAAATGACCTAACCGTAAACCCGCTTGAAGGGAAAAAACTCACCAATATGCGTGCGTCAGGTAAAGATGATGCTTTAACCTTAACAACGCCAGTTAAATTCAGCTTGGAACAAGCGTTAGAATTTATTGATGATGACGAGTTAGTGGAAGTAACACCAAAATCAGTGCGTATTCGTAAAAAATTACTCACTGAAGTAGAACGTAAACGTGCAAGTCGTACCACGACAAGTACCAGCACGAAGTAATGAGAAGTAGGGGCAACAATGCCCCTAATAATTTATAGGAGATTAAAAATGTTTGTAGAAATTTACGGCAGATTAAGTTGCCCTTATTGCGTTCGAGCAAAACAGCTTGCAGAAAAAATGAAAGCAGAATTACCTGATTTCGATTTTAAATTTGTCGATATGATCGCTGAAGGTATTGAAAAACAAGATTTAGAACCGCGTGTGGGTAAACCTGTTGCGACTGTGCCACAAATCTTTTTAGATGAGGTTCACGTTGGCGGTTATTCGGATTTTGCTCCTCTTATAGAAGAGAAGTTTGGAATTAAATTATAAGAAGATTTTAACTTACCCATTTGGAATTCGGTTAGTTAATCTGTAGCATTGCCTATAATAGGCTCCTGACATATGAGAGAGCTTTTTAAGGGATTGTATACAAAAATTTATATAAGAATTAGGTTAAAGCCTTATTGTTATAAGGCTTTAACTTTCTAATCAACAAAAATTATTCATTATTTTAGTCTATTAAAAATCGTTATATTTAGATATGAGATCAGTTTTTTTATGAATTTAGAATACTTATTTCATATGGGAACCTATTATGATGAATAGAATTATCAATATAGGAGCTGGTGTAATAGACAAAATAGCAATTAAGAAATCATTATAAATATTTAGACTGTCGGGAGTAATATCGCAGGGTATGAGATCACATAGATCGTGTTCTTTACTCTCCATTGCTATTGTGTTTCAGTCCATTAAGCGCAACCAGCCCTTTATTACAACTTTTTTTCTGCATGATGAGATCTAATTTGAGGATCTGTTGTTTTGATGAAGAGAGTTTGTTCTTCATTGTCTGCATTTGAGTATGTGTACCAGGTTGTTTTTCTGCATCAGCAATCAGTTTATCAACTTCTTGAAACATTTTTTGGCACTGTTCAGGTAATATGCCATTGGTTTGAGGTTTGGTCATTACCAGTGAAGATGTTTTCAATTCAGTAGTGAAACCACTTATTGCAATGAATAACGCACCAGTTGCGATAATCATTGAACGTAAAATAGCGTTTTTCATAGTGTTCCTAATGATTAGTTTAACTGTTAGATGAAAGTTACGCATATTAACATAGATCTCAAGGTATCGTCACGTACTATTTAAGGATCTTTATCTACGGTGTAAATAATTTGTTAAATCTAGAAATTCTATTCACAAATAATTTACAAAGCTGCTAAGCAGATAAATGAGTGGTATTTTGCCTAACTTGATTTATATCAAGTTGTAACAATATAAATTTCATATTTTTTAAATATTTAGCTCAAAAATGTGATCAATGTAATAATTTTGCTATTTTTTATTTGCTTATTTACGAGTAGAATAGATTCTTGACATTATTGCTACTTATTAATCTTTGATTGGTAACTGTGCAAAAACAATGTTGATTGGGGGATTACTTGGTATTCTTGTAATCAATAATTCAGACTTGTATATATAAAGAGGTTTGAGATGTTAGACGTTGTTGAACTCTCACGTTTGCAGTTTGCTTTAACTGCTCTCTATCACTTCTTATTTGTACCGCTTACATTAGGCCTTTCTTTCGTTCTTGTGGTGATGGAAACCTTATATGTAACAACAGGTAAAGAAGTGTATAAGGATATGACAAAGTTCTGGGGTAAGTTATTTGGTATTAACTTTGCTCTAGGGGTAACGACAGGGATTACAATGGAATTCCAATTCGGTACTAACTGGTCATATTATTCTCATTATGTGGGTGATATTTTTGGTGCTCCATTAGCGATTGAAGGCTTAATGGCGTTCTTCTTAGAATCTACCTTTATTGGTCTTTTCTTCTTTGGTTGGGATCGTTTATCAAAAGGTAAACACTTACTAACGACTTTTGCGGTCGCATTTGGTTCTAACTTCTCTGCTTTGTGGATCTTAGTTGCTAACGGTTGGATGCAAAGCCCTGCAGGTTCAGAATTTAACTTTGAAACAATGCGTATGGAAATGGTCAGTTTCTCTGACTTAGTGCTAAACCCAGTAACACAATCTAAATTCTTACACACTGTTTCAGCGGGCTATACCTGTGGTGCGATCTTCGTATTAGGTATTAGTGCATACTATATCTTAAAAGGTCGTGATCTTGGATTTGCTCGTCGTTCATTCTCAGTAGGTGCAAGTTTCGGTTTAGTCGCCATCATTTCTGTATTAATCATGGGTGATGAGTCAGGCTATGAAATCGGTAAAGCACAGCCTGTGAAATTGGCGGCAATGGAAGGTGAATTTGAAACTCACCCAGCTCCAGCTGCGTGGAATGCGTTTGTTATTCCTAACACCGCTGAAATGAAAAATGAAATGGCAATTTCAATTCCTTATGCTGCAGGTATTATCGCAACGCGTTCTTTAGACAAAGAAATTAAAGGTTTGAAAGATCTTCGTGAAGAGAATGTACAACGTGTACGCAATGGTATTGTTGCTTATGGTTTATTAGAAAAATTACGTTCTGGTAACTATACTGAAGCAGATAAAGAAGCATTTAAAGCGGTTCAAAAAGATCTTGGCTTTGGTTTACTTTTAAAACCATATACAGATAAAGTTATTGATGCAACAGAAGAGCAAATCTTAAAAGCAGCAGCGGATACTATTCCAAACGTAGGTCCAACATTCTGGTCATTCCGTATTATGATGATTGCCGGTGGTTTAATGTTATTACTCATTATCGCAGCATTTGTTCAAAATGTACGCGGTACAGTAGGTACTAAACCATTGTTATTAAAAGCATTGTTATGGGGTATTCCACTTCCTTGGATTGCGATTGAAAGCGGTTGGTTCTTAGCTGAGTATGGTCGTCAGCCTTGGGCAGTGTACGAAGTATTGCCAACAGGGGTTGCGAACTCTGCATTAACAGCGGCAGATCTTTGGATCTCAATCGGCTTGCTATGTGGTTTATATACCGTATTCTTGGTAGTTGAAATGTATTTAATGTTCAAATATGGTCGTCTTGGCCCAAGTGCATTAAAAACAGGTCGTTACCACTTTGAACAATCTGCGAAATAAGTAGGAGTAAAATATGTTAGATTATGAAGTTCTACGCTTTATTTGGTGGATTTTAATTGGTGTACTTTTAATCGGCTTTGCGATTACCGATGGTTTCGATATGGGAGTATTAACCCTATTACCAATGGTAGGTAAAAGCAATGTTGAACGCCGTGTAATGATTAACTCAATCGCTCCGCACTGGGACGGTAACCAAGTTTGGTTATTAACTGCAGGTGGTGCGATCTTTGCAGCCTGGCCAACGGTTTATGCAGCATCATTCTCAGGTTTCTATTTGGCGATGATCTTAGTTCTAGCGGCATTATTCTTCCGTCCAGTGGGCTTTGAATACCGTGCGAAAATTGATGATCAAAAATGGCGTAATACTTGGGACTGGGGATTATTTGTGGGAGGTTTCGTTCCATCATTAATCTTTGGTGTTGCATTCGGTAACTTATTACAAGGCGTACCATTCCACTTTAACGAGTTAAACCAAGTAACTTACGAAGGTTCAACCCTTTGGAAATTATTAGGCTTATTAAATCCATTTGCATTACTTTGCGGTGTGGTAAGTTTAATGATGCTCACCACTCAAGGTGCAACTTGGTTACAAATGAAAACAACGGGCGAATTGCGTAACCGTGTAAGAAATGTTGCTCAAGTGACCGCTTTAGTAGCGTTAGGTGCATTCTTACTTGCAGGTGTTTGGGTTTACTTCAAAGATGGCTTTGTGATTACCAGTGCTTTGGATCACAATGGTCAATCTAGTTTAGTGAACAAAACAGTCGTATTAGAAAGCGGTGCTTGGTTCAAAAACTACTTTGAAATGCCTGTATTATTCATCATTCCTGGTTTAGCGGTGATTGGTGCATTAGGTACTGTGGTTAGCTCTAAAGCAAATAATGGTGGACTTGCATTCTTATGTTCATCAATTATGCAAGCGGGCGTGATCTTAACGGCAGGTGTTGCAATGTTCCCATTCGTAATGCCGTCAATTACTCACCCAGAAATGAGTTTAACAATGTGGGATGCAACTGCAAGCCATAACACATTAACAGTAATGTTTATTGTGGCGTGTATCTTCGTTCCAATCGTATTAGCTTATACTGTGTGGACTTACTTCAAAATGTTTGGTCGTCTTGACGCTAAATATATTGAAGAGAAAAGTGCAAGTTTATACTAAGGAGAACCAATATGTTTTATGTAACTTGGGTACTAGGTGTGTTACTTGCTATTCTGTTTGCAACAGTAATCACTGTAAGTATTGAAAAAACAGGTAAGTTTGACGAGTAAGATGGTTAATTCACTCTATCAACTCACAAGAAAGGGCTGGCTACAAGCCCTTTCTTTTATCCTTTCTATTGCAATGTTTGCAATGATATTGCTCTATTCCAACACCTTTGCTCTCTACTTTGGTGGAAAAATTCCTTATTTAGTAGCAGGCGTTTTCTATGGTATGTTGATTTTATTTGTTCACGGTTTTGGCTTTGAGATTAAATCAACACGATGGCAAATGGTTTTTATGCCGTTGTTGGGATATGCCATTATCTTACCTTCATTAATTGCATTAGTCGTGCTGCATTAGCCTTTAAATTAAGAACCCAAAGCAATGGGTTCTTATCATATTGCTTGTTTTATATTTAATTTATTTCTAAAAATACTTGCACAACGATTTTTCTCTCTCTAAAATGGCGAGTAATTTACGCCTGATTTTTGGGCGTTTTTCGTTTTGGAAAGATAGATAGGGCATTGCAATGGATTTTCCTATTCGTGTGTATTATGAAGATACTGATGCAGGTGGTGTGGTTTATCACGCGCGTTATTTACATTTTTTTGAGCGTGCAAGAACAGAATTTTTACGTCAATTAGGCTTTTCTCAACAGCTATTATTAAGTCAATCAATGGCTTTTGTTGTGAAAAAAATGGATATTGACTATAAAAAACCTGCTTATTTAGATGATTTTCTCACAGTTAAAAGCATTATTTCTGAACTAAAGGGTGCAAAAATAGTCTTTAAACAGACATTATGGCGAGATGAGGAGTGCTTGTGTGAAGTGAGTGTGGTTGTCGTGAGTGTTGATCTAGCAAAAATGAAAGCAATCGCCATACCTGAAGATATTAAGCAGGCTTTTAACGCTATAATCTCAATGTAATTGTTTTATTTGGAGTTTTTATCAATGGCAACTGAATTTAATTTAGTTTCATTATTTATGGAAGCGAGTATTGTTGTTAAGTTAGTTATCTTAATACTGATCTCTTTTTCCGTGTTATCTTGGGCAGTGATTATTCAACGTAGCCGCGTATTAACAAGAGCTAAAAAAGATTCTTTAAACTTTGAAGATCGTTTTTGGTCTGGCGAAGATTTACATCGTTTACACGAAGGGTTAGAACATCGTCGAGATGGTTTAACTGGAGCTGAACAAATTTTCTACGTTGGTTTTAAAGAATTTAACCGCTTACAGCAAGCAAACCCAGATTCGCCAGAGTCAATTATTCAAGGTTCTAGCCGTGCAATGAATCTTGCATTAAACCGTGAATTAGAAGAACTTGAAAATTACATTCCGTTCTTAGGTACTGTTGGTTCGATCAGCCCATATATTGGTTTATTTGGAACAGTTTGGGGGATTATGCACTCATTTATGGGACTAAGTGCGGTAAAACAAGCAACCTTACAATCTGTTGCACCAGGTATTGCCGAAGCATTAATTGCCACAGCGATTGGTTTATTTGCAGCAATTCCTGCAGTAATGGCATATAACCGTTTGAACTTGCGTGTAGGCAAATTAGAGCAGAATTATGTGAACTTTATTGATGAGTTCACCACAATTCTACATCGCAAAGCGTTTGCGAAAAAATAAGTAAAAATTAAGTGAAATGCTACCGCTTGTTGTGGTAGTTTGAATGGATAGATAAAGAGGAAACTATGTCTTACCGTCGTCGTAAACGTAATGACATTAAATCTGAAATTAACATCGTGCCATTTTTGGACGTGTTACTGGTGTTATTGCTGATTTTTATGGCAACAGCACCGATTATTAGTCAAAGTGTGGAAGTGGAATTGCCTGAAGATCGCCATAGTCAATCCGTTTCAAATGAAGATAAAACCCCTGTTATTTTAGAGATCGCTGGGGTCGCTTTGTACAAATTGAAAATTGACGGAAACTACATTCAAGTTAATGAACAAGAGAACTTAGCGGAGCAAGAAGTCATTGCTTATGCTGGTGAGGCTTTCCAAAAAGACAATAATACCTTATTCCTTGTGGCAGGTGGTAAAGACGTACCTTACGAAGAGGTAATGAAAGGGATCTCATTATTAAAAGATGCAGGGATCAAAACCGTAGGTTTAATGACCGAAGGTAAATAGTCAGCGAGGATAGAGCGTGAAATATCAAAATGATAGATTAGAACTCGCTATAATTGTGTCAGTTTTACTGCATTTATTGTTGATAGGCTTATTAATACTGGGTTCTTTTTTCACTAATACTCACTTAGCTTCTGCTGGCGGAAGTGGCGGTGATAGTGAATCTCTTGAAGCTGTGATGGTTGATACTGGACAGGTAGCCGCTGAATATGGGCGATTAAAAGCTGAAAAGCAAGGGCAAGCGAAGGTTGAACCTAAAGAAGAGCCTAAAGAGGAAGTTAAGGAAGAGGTTGAAGATAAACCTACCCCAGAAGAAATTGCTGAACAACAAGAACGTGAGAAGGCAATTCAGTTAGCTCAGCAGAAGCAACAAGAAGAAAAACGTCAGCAAGAATTGGCTCGTCAAGAAGCATTGAAACAAGAGCAAATTAAGCAAGAACAGTTGAAAAAACAGCAGGAAGAAGCAACACAACGTAAACTTGCAGAAGCAGCCCGTTTGAAAGCTGAAGCTGAAGCAAAACGTTTAGAAGCCCTTGCAAAGCAAGCGGAAGAAGAACGGAAAATAAAAGAAGCAGAGCAACAAAAACGACTTGAAGAGCAGAAAAAGCTAAAAGCAGAGCAGCAAGCTCAAGCTAAAGCACAAGCAGAAAAAGAAGCAAAAGAGAAAGCAGAACAAGAAGCGAAGCTCAAAGCAGAAAAAGAAGCAAAAGAGAAAGCAGAACAAGAAGCGAAGCTCAAAGCAGAAAAAGAAGCAAAAGAGAAAGCAGAACAAGAAGCGAAGCTCAAAGCAGAAAAAGAGGCGAAAGAAAAAGCCGAGAAAGAAGCTAAGGCAAAAGCGGAAAAAGAAGCGAAAGCCAAAGCCGCTGCAGAGGCAAAAGCGAAAGCAGAAGCGGCTGCAAAAGCTGAAAAAGCGAAAAATAATAAAGTACTTGATGATTTTTTAAGTGGTGGCGAAGTTGGCGGTGGCACGAGCAACGGCGGTAATAAAAATAGTGCCGGCTCACAAGGCTCTGGCGGTACAAAAGGTTTAGGTCAGGGTGCTAATGTTGATGGTAATGCCTATGGGCAACGAATTAAGAAACTTATTCAGTCAAAATACCGTGTTGATCCGAGTTTTGCAGGTAAACAATGTGATGTGAAGATTTTCCTAGAGCGAGATGGTACTATTACCAACTATCAAGTCGTTTCAGGGGATAAAGCAGTGTGTGATGCAGCTGTAAGTGCGATTGTGGCAACCCGTAAAGTGCCGCCTGCACCGTCAGATGCAGTTTATCAGCAATATAGATCACCAACATTAGATTTTAGTTTAAAAGTTCAATAGTTCAACCTAGAGGGTTAAGATGAAATTAGTATCTCGTTTAACGAGTATTCTTGGTATTGTCGGATTATTTTTTTCTGTCGGTGTAAAAGCTGAGTCAGATGTCAGAATTTCGATTGACCAAGGTGTGAGTATGGCTCAACCGATAGCGGTTATTCCATTTAAAGCAATGGGGGGCGTACCTGATGATGTCGCTCAAATTATCGCAGATGATTTGAGAAATAGTGGTAAGTTTACACCGCTTGATCGTGCTAGTTTACCAGCTCAACCGAGTTCAGCAGCAGAAGTCAATCCTGAACAGTGGACAAATATCGGCATTGATAATGTGGTTGTGGGGCAAGTGTCTGCAGTAGGTGGTGGCTATAACATCGCTTATCAATTAGTGGATACTTTGGGAACTTCAGGAGCAGCAGGAAATGTGATTGCTCAAGGTTCATTTAATGTTCCAGCTGCCCAAATGCGTTTAGGGGCTCATACGGTAAGCGATCAAGTATTTGAAAAATTAACACAGATCCGTGGTGCATTTAGAACTAAAATCGCTTATGTGGTACAACGTGGAGTGTCCTCTTACGAGTTGCGTGTATCAGATTATGATGGTTTTAACGCCTTTACCATCGTAAAAAGTAAAGAGCCTTTGATGTCACCAGAATGGTCACCAGATGGTTCAAAATTAGCTTATGTGACTTTTGAAAACAAAAAATCACAGGTTGTTGTTCACGATATTCGTTCGGGAGCAAGAAAAGTGATCGGATCTCTTAGAGGGCATAATGGGGCGCCTTCATTCTCACCAGACGGTTCAAGAGTGGCGTTTGCTTCTAACCAAGATGGTGTATTAAATATTTATGTAACAGGGGTGGGCGGTGGTTCACCAAGACAATTAACCAGTAACGCAGGAAATAACACCGAACCAAGCTGGTCACCAGATGGTGGTTATATCCTGTTTACATCAGACCGTGGTGGCTTACCACAGGTTTATCAAATGAGTTCATCTGGTGGCGGTGCTAGCTTAATTGGTGGCAGCGGCAGTGGTAAAATTTCGGCAGATGGCAAGAATTTAATCATGGTTTCAGGTGATAGAATTGTAAGACGAGATCTTGTTTCAGGTAGCACAGAAGCAATCAGTTCTACGTTTTTAGACGAAAGTCCAAGTATTTCACCAAATGGAACAATGGTTATTTATAGCTCTACCAAAGGTGTGAGTAAAGTGCTACAATTGGTGTCCGCAGATGGGCGTTTCAAAGCTAATTTGCCGGGAGCAGGTGGACAATATAAATTCCCTGCTTGGTCACCTTATCTGACTAAACAATAATTCTTTTTGGAGAAAAAAATGAAAAAACTAGCTAAAGTTTTAATGATTGCGGCACCAGCTTTCGTTTTGGCAGCATGTAGCAGCTCAAACGACAATGCAAGTGCTAATGCAAGTGCTAATGCAGGTCAAACATTCGGTGGTATGTCTGTTCAAGATTTACAAACCCGTTACAACACTGTATATTTTGATTTCGACAGCTACACACTAAAAGCTGAAGATCAACAACTTTTAGATGCACACGCACAATACTTAGTTGCATCTAAAGGCAAAGTAACTGTTGCAGGTCACGCTGATGAGCGTGGTACTCCAGAGTACAACATCGCCTTAGGTCAACGTCGTGCTGACGCAGTTAAAGATTTTTTAGCAACTAAAGGTGCTAGCAACGTGGCAACAGTTTCTTACGGTGAAGAAAAACCAGCAGTATTAGGTCACTCAGAAGCTGATTACTCTAAAAACCGTCGTGCAGTGTTAGAGTACTAATTTTTAGTTTTCTAAAATGCCAAATAGTAAGGCCCCGAATTTTCGGGGCTTTATTTTTATGTGTAAATTCATCATTCCTTAATTATTTTTTAAGGATTTTCCGTTAAAATGCTCACAATTTTGAATAAGTAAATAAGGGCAATAGATGCAATTTATTGGGAAAATTCTCGGTTTCATTTTAGGTTATAAGTTTTTTGGCGGATTTTTTGGCGGTTTGCTAGGGCTTATTATTGGGCATTGGGGCGATAAAAAACTGTATGAGCTAGGTAGCGTATCTTCAACTATGTTTGGCAAAGCACTAACTCGTCAGTCACTCTTTATGCAGACAACTTTTGCGGTATTAGGACATATTTCCAAAGCAAAAGGACGAGTAACGGAAAATGATATTCAGCTCGCCCGTCAGCTAATGGCGAATATGAAACTTGACGCAAATAACCAGCAACTTGCCCAAAAAGCCTTTACTTTGGGGAAAGAGGCTAACTTTCCGCTACGCCAAGTTATGCAAGAATTTCGTGAAGCCTGCGGACAACGCCGTGATTTATTGCGTTTCTTCGTAGAAGTCCAAATGCAAGCGGCGTTACAAGATGGCAATTTAGATGGCAATGAGCAGCAAATTTTATTCACTATTGCTGAAACATTGGGAATGTCTCGCTTACAGTTTGAACAGATGATCGCAATGGTGGTGGCGGCTCAACGTTTCCGTTCAGGCTATTATCAATATGAACAGCACGGCTCAAGCCAACAAGGACAATATCAAGGAAATTATGGCGGTTATCAGCGTTCGAGCGGGCCAAGTTTAAAAGACGCTTATAGTATATTAGGGGTATCAGAAAGCGACGATCAAACGACGGTTAAACGTGCTTATCGTAAATTAATGAATGAACATCACCCGGATAAATTAGTCGCAAAAGGTTTACCGCCTGAAATGATGGAAGTGGCAAAAGAAAAAGCACAGCAAATTCAAGCCGCTTATGATCTTATTTGTAAATCAAAAGGATGGAAATAATGCAAACCCGTTCTCATATTGTTCCGCTTTTTTTAGCTATTGTAATCATCGTAATTGCCGTGTGGTCAGGACTTAATCCGACTGATCGTGCGGTGTGGTATGCCGAAGTTATGCCGATTTTTGTGGTGTTCGGCTTATTGGTGGTGACTTATCCTCGTTTTCAATTTAGTGGACTTGCCTATGTGCTGATGTCACTGTGGATGATTATGCACCTAATCGGTGCAAAATATACCTTTGCGAATGTGCCGTTTGACTGGGCAAATCAATATTTGACCTTTTTAGGCGAAGATCGTAACCACTTTGACCGTGTGGCTCACTACATTATCGGCTTTTATAGCTTCCCGATGGCGGAATGGTTATTGCGTAAACGTAAATGCGGCTTGGGCGTGGCATTCTTCTTTTCGCTCTTTTTTATTATGTCGGTTGCCGCTGCCTATGAAATTATCGAATGGCAATATGCGGTAATTGAAGGGGGCAATGCGGGCATTGAATTTTTAGGTTCGCAAGGTGATATTTGGGACGCTCAAAAAGATATGCTCGCTGATACACTAGGGGCAATTACCGCATTAATCATCTACTTAATTGCCCGACCTGACTTACGTTTGCGCCATTCTTCTTACTAACAAGCGGTCGGATTTTGTGGAAAATTTACCAAAAGTTATCCTTGCACCAATGCAAGGGGTGTTAGACCCTTTTGTGCGTCAATTATTAACGGCAGTCAATGATTATGATCTGTGCATTTCAGAATTTGTGCGAGTGGTCGATCAAAAACTGCCGAAGAAAATCTTTTACCGCCTTTGCCCTGAGCTACACAATAACGGCTTTACCCCATCGGGTACGCCTGTGCGTGTACAAATTTTAGGGCAACATCCACAATGGTTAGCGGAAAACGCAGCACTTGCCGTAGAGCTTGGCTCGCACGGGGTCGATCTCAACTGCGGTTGTCCGTCTAAAACGGTGAATGGCAGCAATGGCGGTGCGTCCTTGTTGAAACAACCTGAGTTGATTTACCGAGCAACAAAAGCAATGCGAGAAGCGGTGCCTAGCCATCTTCCCGTGTCGGTCAAAGTGAGACTGGGCTGGGATAGTAGCGAACAAGCCTTTGAGATCGCCGATGCGGTGGTGCAAGGCGGTGCAACGGAAATTACCGTACACGGCAGAACTAAAATGGACGGCTATCGAGCAGAACGCATTAATTGGCAAGCAATCGGCGAGATAAAAAAACGGTTGCCTATCCCCGTGATTGCGAATGGTGAAATTTGGGATTATCTCTCTGCTCAAAAATGCCGTGAAGTGACCGCTTGCGATGCGTTAATGATTGGGCGTGGGGCGCTAAATGTGCCAAATTTAAGCAAAGTTGTGAAATATAATCAGCCTAAAATGGCGTGGAACGAGGTATTACAGCTCTTATTTCAATATGTGCATATGGAAAACGAACTGGATACCGGTTTTTATCACGTTGCACGCATTAAACAGTGGCTACGTTATCTCGATAAAGAGTATCCCGAAGCGGTGCAACTGTTTGATATTCTCAAAACAGAACACGGCTATGAAGGGTTGAAACAGCATATTATACAAGCGGTGAAATTTTAATGGAAAAACGTATTTTTACTGAAGAAATAGTTGAAAAAGACGAAAAACATCAACCTAAACAAGAGTTTAGCAATGCCGATATTCAGCTTGACGAAGAAGAAAAAGCAGTTGAAGCAGAACTGATTATTGAAGAAAGTTTAAAACCATCTCGCTTTTGGCTAAGGTTATTTCTGGCGGCATTAGCCTTGTTTGGCATTGCGACTATTGCTCAATCGGTACAATGGTTGATTGATACTTGGCAAGCAAATCAATGGATTTACTTTGCCTTTGCCGTTGCCTTTTTTGGTATCAGCTTGGTTGGTGTTGGTGCTATCATCAATGAATGGCGGAAGTTACGTTGGTTGCGTAAACACAATTATAATCAACAAGTGAGCCAACAATTACTACTGGAAACAGCCGATACAAGCGGTGAAAAAGCACGAGAATTTTGCAAATTGGTGGCTAAAAATTTGGCTCAAACACCGATGGTTCAACAAGCGGAGCAACGTTGGCAGTCTCAGCTTGATGAAGCCTATAACAGCAAAGAAGTGCTGTATCTTTTCAGTGAAAATGTGTTAAGCCCGATTGATAACCAAGTCAAAAAGATGATTAGCAAAAATGCGGCGGAAAATGCAATTATTGTTGCGGTAAGTCCTTTAGCATTGGTGGATATTTTAATGGTGGCGTGGCGAAACATTGCTTTAGTCAATAAAATCACCAAAGCCTACGGAATGGAATTGGGCTATATCAGCCGTTTGAAACTGTTCCGAATGGTGATGACGAATATGGTCTTTGCAGGGGCGACGGAAATTGCCAGTGATGTTGGATTAGATTTTTTCTCACAAAATCTCACCGCTCGTTTATCAGTTCGAGCAGCACAAGGGATTGGTGTGGGACTGCTCACTGCTCGTTTAGGCATTAAGGCAATGGAATTTTGCCGCCCGGTGACGTTCCAACAAAATGAACGTCCAAAACTTTCTGTTGTCAGACAAGAGCTGATCGGCGTTCTAAAAGAACAAATGTTCAGTAAAAGTAGGGAAGAATTTGAGTTTTTCCACAATAATTAATTTTACAATATCTGCATGAGTTTACTGATGTTGTATTCTATTCGGGGGCAAAATTGTGTAGTTGTTTTAAATTAAATACTAATTTGGCATAATGCCCGAAGAGCGAATTAATCTCTGAATAAAATGATTTACTGGCTGTTTTTGTTTGGATGTCAATCATTAAATGATACGGCCAGCGGTATAAATAATACGATTTAGCTATAGTAACTTATCAAGTTACTTTCTTATGAAAAAAAGAGTTAATCAGATTAATTAAATGTTTTAGGTTGTCTAATGAAAATTGCCCTTGGAATTGAGTACGATGGTCGCCGTTATTGTGGGTGGCAGCGCCAACAATATGTTGATTCAGTACAGCAAAGATTGGAAGAAGCCTTATCAGTCATTGCAAATTCATCTTGTGAAGTGTTTTGTGCAGGGCGAACTGATGCTGGAGTACATGCTACTGGGCAGGTTGTACACTTTGATACGGATGTAAATCGACCTATGCAGAGTTGGTGTTTAGGGACCAATGCTCATTTACCAGAAGATATTGTGGTGAAATGGGCTATTGGAGTAAGTGACGATTTTCATGCTCGTTTTAGTGCTCTTGCTCGTCGCTATCGTTATGTTATTTATAATAATAAATTACGTTCAGCCATATTACCGAAAGGGATTTCTCATTATCACTATTCTCTGGATCATGAAAAAATGCATGAAGCAGGGCAGTTTTTATTGGGAGAGAATGATTTCAGTTCATTTCGAGCTGCGAAGTGTCAATCACATACGCCATGGAGAAATGTTCATCATCTCATTGTGAGTCGCCATCAAGACTATATTATATTGGATATTCAAGCGAATGCATTCGTTCACCACATGGTAAGAAATATAGTTGGTAGTTTGATTGAGGTTGGAAGAGGCGATAAACCTGTTGAATGGATTAAATGGCTATTAGAAAAACGAGATAGGACGTTGGCTGCACCAACAGCGAAAGCTGAGGGACTATACTTGGTTGAAGTTATTTATCCTGAGAAATTTAGTATTCCTCAGATGCCATTAGGACCTTTATTCTATTATGGTAAATAACTATTTATGTATATTTTAAGAAAATCAGTACTAGTATCTTTGTAAATGATTCTAGGGATAAATTTAAGATGAGTTGTGCAGAATTATTAGTCAATGTAACCCCAAGTGAAACGAGGGTAGCATTGGTTGAAAATGGTGTGTTAAAAGAAGTCCATATTGAGCGTGAGGCAAAGCGAGGTGTTGTCGGTAATATCTATAAGGGACGAGTGACACGGGTTTTGCCTGGTATGCAGTCGGCATTTGTTGATATTGGCTTAGAAAAAGCGGCATTTTTACACGCATCAGATATTGTTTCTCACACTGAATGTGTTGATGAAAGCGAGAAAAAGCAATTTGTTGTCAAAAATATCAGCGAGTTAGTGCGAGAAGGGCAGGATATTGTGGTGCAAGTGGTCAAAGATCCTTTAGGTACTAAAGGGGCAAGATTGACAACAGACATTACATTGCCCTCTCGTTATTTGGTTTTTATGCCAGAAAATAGCCATGTTGGTGTGTCGCAACGCATTGAAAGTGAAGAAGAACGTAATCGCTTAAAATCGTTAGTTGAGCCGTATTGTGATGAGCTAGGCGGTTTTATTGTAAGAACGGCTGCTGACAGTGTGAGCGAAGAGAGCCTTGAACAAGATGCGGCTTTCTTAAAGCGGTTATGGCGAAAAGTACTAGAGCGAAAAGGAAAATATCCTGCGAGATCTTTACTTTATGGGGAATTAGCTTTGGCACAACGAGTGTTGCGTGATTTCGTTGGAACGCATATTCATTCAATTCAAATTGACTCAAAAATGACCTATGAGCAGGTAAAAGAGTTCTTAGCTGAGTTTATGCCAGAGTTAGCCAAGAATGTGAGTTTATATAGTGGGACTTTACCCCTCTTTGATGTTTATCGCATTGAAGATGGTATTCAAAAAGCCTTGGATAAACGTGTCGATCTAAAATCAGGTGGGTATTTAATTATTGAGCAGACAGAAGCAATGACCACCATAGATATTAACACTGGGGCTTTTGTCGGACATCGAAATCTTGCCCATACGATTTTTAATACTAACATTGAAGCAACACAGGCAATCGCACATCAATTACAACTGCGAAATTTGGGCGGTATTATCATTATTGATTTTATTGATATGCAGGAAGAAGAACATCGCCAGCGTGTGCTAGAGTCCTTAGAACTTGCTTTAAAAGGTGATCGAGTCAAAACAAATGTCAATGGTTTTACCCAACTTGGGTTGGTTGAAATGACGCGTAAGCGTACCAGAGAAAGCCTTGAACGAGTGTTATGTTGCGATTGTTCTTCTTGTAAAGGGCGAGGTACGATAAAAACCGTTGAAACAGTCTGTTATGAGATTGTTCGAGAGGTCGTTCGAGTTCATCATTTATACAAGTCGGAACGTTATGTAGTATATGCTTCTCGTAGCGTGGCGGAATACTTGATTAATGAAGAATCTCACGCATTGCTTGCGGAATTAGAAGTCTTTATCGGTAAAAAAGTCGAAATTAAAATTGAGCCGTATTATCACCAAGATCAATTTGACGTAGTAGTAATGTAATATTAGGCTTGATAGCTTAAAAAATAAGCTATTTTGAAATAAAGTTGTTGCAAAATACAGGGGGGGGCTTAGAATGCCCCCGTCTTTTATTTGAAAGACTTGGTTTTTTGGAGTAATCCAACCTCTTCTTTATTTTACTCTTTTAGGAGAACACATTGATGAAAAAATGGGCTGTTGCATTCACTTCGGGTATGGTGATGTTAGGGGCAAATAGTGCATTAGCAAATGACACTGTACATCTTTATACTTGGACAGAATATGTGCCAGAAGGTTTGTTAGAAGAATTTACTAAACAGACAGGTATTAAGGTTGTGGTTTCAAGTCTTGAATCAAATGAGACAATGTATGCGAAACTCAAAATTCAGGGTAAAGATGGTGGTTATGATGTAATCGCACCAAGTAACTACTTCGTGTCAAAAATGGGACGTGAAGGTATGTTAATGGAGCTTGATCATAGCAAATTACCTGTGATCAAAGATCTTAACCCAGACTGGTTAAATAAACCTTACGATAAAGGCAATAAATACTCTTTACCACAATTATTAGGTGCACCAGGTATTGCATTTAATACTAATTTATACAATGGTGACAATTTCACCGCTTGGGGCGATTTATGGAAACCTGAGTTTAAAGGTAAGGTTCAATTACTTGATGATGCTCGTGAAGTATTCAACATTGCTTTATTAAAATTAGGTCAAGATCCAAATACTAAAGATCCAGCAGTGATTAAAGCGGCTTATGAAGAGTTATTAAAATTACGTCCAAACGTATTAGCATTTAGCTCTGATAACCCTGCTAACTCATTTATTTCTGGTGAAGTAGAAGTGGGTCAATTATGGAACGGTTCTGTACGTATTGCGAAAAAAGAGCAAGCTCCTGTAAATATGGTGTTCCCGAAAGAGGGCCCAGTATTATGGGTGGATACGCTTGCAATTCCATCTAATGCGAAAAACCCAGATGCAGCTCACAAGTTAATTAACTACTTATTGAGTGCACCTGTGGCTGAGAAATTGACATTAGAAATCGGTTATCCAACTTCAAACGTAAAAGCGTTAGAAAAATTACCAAAAGAGATTACCGAAGATCCAGCAATTTATCCGACCTCTGAAGTGCTACAAAAAAGCCAGTGGCAAGATGATGTGGGTGATGCGATTGAGCTCTATGAAAAATATTATCAAGAGTTAAAAGCTGCGAAGTAATTCCATAGACATCGCTTAAAAACCTCAAGGCTTACCTTGAGGTTTTTTGTATGAACTTTTCTTGCAATTTTCGTTCTATATTGCCGTAGAAATTTATGTTAAAATTCTCAGCTGTATCTAAACGAAGAAGAGATTGTATGAATATCCGTTTAAATATTATTCTAGCCACATTAGCAGCAGTACTTGCTGGTTGGTATTATAGTCAACAAAGCGATGATACTAGATTATCTCAGCTAATAAAAAAGGAAGGAAGTGCAGAGTATATAGGGCAAAAGATTTCTACAAGTGCTTATGATTTAAATGGAAAGCCGCAATATTTTGCTCAAGCAGAAGAGGTTAAACGTTACGAAAGTACGCAACGAATAGAATTTCTAAAGCCATTACTTAATTTATTTGATGCAGAAAGTGCATTAAAACAGTGGCAAGTCGAAGCCGATTATGCAGATGTTACCAAAGACAAAATATTGAATTTGCGTGGAAATATTAAAATTAATAGCTTAGATCCGACTTCTCGGTTACAGAAAATCGAAGCAGAAGTATTAAGCATAGATTTAAATACTCAAGATATTTTTTCAGACAGTATGGTGAAATCAACAGGCATTGGATTTACAAGTACTGGAATTGGCTTAAAAGGCAATTTGAAAAAACAAACGGCAACCTTAACCAAAGATGTGAAAACTTATATTGAACCAAAATTTATTAATGTTGATAAATAATTAGAGTTTTACATAGGGATATAGAATGAATTTTAGAACTAAACTTGTATTAATAATTGCATTGTGTCTTGTAAATCTATCGGTTAAGGCTTTGGAAACAGATAGAAATATGCCCATCAAAATTGATTCAGGTAGCCAGTCATTGGATATAGAAAGAAATATTGTGACATTTAGCGACAATGTTGTTATTACTCAAGGGTCAATTAAGCTTAATGCAGAAAAAGTTACAATCATTAGAAGGGATACTCAAAAGGAACTTATTGAGGCTTTTGGCACACCGGTTGTTTTTCAGCAGACCCTTGATAATGGTAAGATTGTTAATGGTACGGCTAATTCTGTACATTATGATTTAGATTCTGAATTTTTGATATTAAGAGGCAATGCCGAATTAAAGCAGCTAGATAGTGCCATTAAAGCAGAAAAAATTACTTATGATGTCAAAAAACAGAACCTTAAAGCGACGAGTAATGACCGACAAAGAGTAAAAACTGTATTAATTCCAAACCAATTGCAAAGTGATAAGAAATAGGAATTCTGTATGCCAACATTATATGCTGAATATTTGGCTAAAAGTTATAAAAGTCGCCAAGTTGTTAAAGATGTAAGTTTAAATATTAAATCAGGCGAAATAGTTGGACTATTAGGTCCTAATGGTGCAGGAAAAACGACTACTTTTTATATGGTAGTGGGCCTTGTGCGTCACGATCATGGTAAAATCCGTATTGATGATCAAGATATCAGTGTTTTACCTATGCATGATAGAGCAAAACAAGGTATTGGTTACTTGCCTCAAGAAGCCTCTATTTTTCGTCGCTTAAGTGTTTATGATAACTTGATGGCGGTGTTACAAATTAGGAAAGATCTAACCGATGCAGAGCGTCAAGCAAGAGCAGATGAATTAATCGCAGAATTTCATATTGAGCATATTCGTCACAGCTTAGGGCAATCTTTATCTGGCGGTGAACGCCGTCGAGTAGAAATTGCACGTGCGTTGGCAGCTAATCCTAAGTTTATTTTGTTGGATGAACCTTTTGCTGGGGTTGATCCTATTTCAGTGATCGATATTAAGAAGATTATTGTGAATTTAAAGGAACGAGGATTAGGTGTTTTAATCACAGATCATAATGTAAGAGAAACCTTAGATGTTTGTGAGCGTGCTTATATTGTGAGTAATGGTCAGATGATAGCTAGTGGGATTCCTCAAGAAATTTTACATAATGAGGATGTGAAAAAAGTTTATTTAGGTGAGCAATTTAGGCTGTAATATAAAATTCTTAAGATATTTTTTTGTCGTTTGATTTTTTATGATGCAATTAACCACATTTTTAGACATTAATAATATTTATTACAATGTTCCCATTTCTAATAAAAAACAGGCTTTAGAGTTTCTGGGGAAGGCGATGGCAGAAATATTAAATAATAGCCTTTCACCTACAGATAAACTATGTATTCATCCAGCAGAATGTTTTAGCTATTTCTTTAAACGTGAAAAATTAGGTTCTACCGGAATTAATAATGGAGTGGCTTTACCTCACGCAAAATTGTTGATGAGTCAAGAATTTCAGCTAGAGAAACCAATTGCTATTTTCCTGAAACTAGAGGCAGGAATAAATTTTGAATCAATAGATCATAAGGATGTGGATATTATTTATGCCATATTCTTTTCAGAAAAAATTTGTGTAGAATATAAGGATTCTTTGAGAGAAATAGCACAGCAATTAAGTGATAAGAATTTGTTAAAGCATCTAAGAGCTGCATTATCCAGAGAAGAAATTTGGCAAGTATTGAGTTATTATGATTATTCGGTAAACAAAAATTTAGAATCGAGGAATGTAATGTGGAATTGATTATTATGAGCGGGCGATCTGGTTCAGGAAAGTCTGTTGCGTTAAGAGCGTTGGAAGATTTAGGGTATTATTGTGTGGATAATATTCCTCTTGCTTTAATTCCCCAGTTAACAGATTATTTAGAAAAATTGAAGAGATCTGTTGTTGTTAGCCTTGATGTGAGAAATTTACCAGAAGATCCAGATGTGCTTGAGCAAGTATTACATGCGTTTCCCTCTCACATTTCAAAAACTTTAATCTTTCTTGATTGTCAGCGTAAGGCTTTAGTCCGTCGGTATAGTGACTCTCGTCGTTTACATCCATTATCTACCCATGATTTATCTTTAGAAAATGTGATTGATTTAGAAAATCATCTTCTTGAACCATTATTTCAGCATGCGGATTATATTATTGATACAACGTACTTTTCTTCACATGAGTTAGCAGAGAAATTAAGAGAATTATTAAATGGATCATCGGAGAAAGAATTAAATATTATTGTTGAATCTTTTGGTTTTAAGTATGGCATTCCTGCCGATGCAGATTATGTTTTCGATGTCCGTTTTTTACCTAATCCCCATTGGAATCTTGAGCTCCGTCCTATGACAGGATTAGAAAAACCTGTTATAGATTTTCTAGAAAATCAGTCAGAAGTCCATCAATTTATTTCTCATACTTGTAATTATTTAGAAGTGTGGTTGCCTTTATTGGAGCAAAATAATAGGAGTTATTTAACGATTGCCATAGGCTGTACAGGCGGAAAGCACCGTTCTGTATTTGTTGCAGAGAAATTAGCCAGATATATTGAAAGTAAAGGCAAAAAAGTAAGAGTTCGTCACTGTAGTTTAGAAAAACATTATAAGACATCGTAGAATGAAAACAGCAGATATTACCATCATTGGTGGAGGAATGGTTGGCTTAGCTTTAGCAGGATTACTTGCAAATAGTAATTGTCAAATCAAGATTATTGATAAAACAGTTCCCTATTTAAGTAAGTCAATCAGTAATAGAGTAAGTGCAATTAATTTTACTAGCCAAAGAATGCTTGAGGAAATAGGTGCTTGGTATCATATTTCTGAAAGTGATTTATCTCCTTATGACCAAATGTATGTCTGGGAAAAGGATAGTTTTTCAAGTCTCTGTTTTGACAATAAAGATCCCGTAATCAAAGAACTTGGACTAGAGCAGCTAGGATTTATTATTGATAATCAGCAGATTCGTTATGCTCTATGGAAGCAAGTCATTCATCAGCATAATGTAGAAGTGATATTGGATGCTCCTAAATTTTTAGGCATTAATGATAACTGCGCTTTTTTAACTCTAGAAAACGGAGAGATGATTACAAGTAAGTTAGTTATAGGTGCAGATGGAGCTCATTCTTGGGTTCGTCAACAAGCTAAAATTCCATTGATTAGTAGAGATTATCAACACACTGCATTAGTATGTAATGTGAGAACAACAGAAATGCATCAACAAGTGGCTCGTCAAGTTTTTTCACCTGATAGTATTTTAGCTTTCTTACCTTTAAAAGATGAACATCTTTGTTCTATTGTTTGGTCTTTGCCTACACTTGAGGCTAGTAGACTAGTTAATAGTGATGAAAAATCTTTTCTCAAACAATTGAATATTGCTTTTGATAATCAATTAGGAATATGTGAGTTACAAAGTGAAAGGGATGTTTATCCTTTGACCGCACGTTATGCTCGCGATTTTGCCCAGCAAAGGATTGCTTTGATTGGTGATGCAGCTCATACGATCCATCCTCTAGCGGGTTTAGGTGTTAATTTAGGTTTTGCAGATGCTATTCTATTGGCAAAAGAGCTACAGAAATTACTCTCCTTTGGAAAAGATATAGGAGAGTACCGCAATTTACGTCAATTTGAACGAGTTAGAAAGTTAGAAGCTATAAAGGTTTTAGCTGCAATGGAGGGCTTAAAGCACCTTTTCTCTGGCAATAATCCATTTAAAAAATTAGTTAGAGGTGTTGGATTATCTGCAACTAATCAAAATAGTTTTGTAAAAAAGCTACTTATTCAGCAGGCAATAAGTGTGTAATAACTGGATAAGAATGATTTATATGAATATATTTAATAAAGATTTTTTTAGTATTATTTGGATATTTTGAAATAAATAAGTTTATTAAAATTATTACCTTAGTATTATGTATGATGTTTTTATCTTCTTGTGATAATGTCGGAAAGCATGAGAGTATCAATAGTACTTCTTTAGAAAAAAAACATCAAAAGAAGATGTGCATACAGTGGAGAGTTCGGCTTCTATTGAAGCTGTGGAAGACTTTAATAAGTTGGTATTATGGAATATTAAGCAAGAACAGGTATTAGCAGAATTGCAACAAAAGCTGAGCAGTCAAGATAAATCTGAAATTGAAGATGGATTGAATATCTTTAAAACTAGAATATCTTCTATTATACAAAATCTAGAGATGATAGAGGTTAAAAATACGGATATTCAGTTATTGAAATTAAGGATTAAAGAAAATCTGATTTTATTAAATGATTTTATTATTGAATCAGTAGAAACTATGCAAAACCCGACTTTAGAAGGACAGGAAAAAATTAAAGAAAAGTCGGATAGATTATTGTTACTGAATAAAGAACTACAGAAATTTGAAAGCGATTTAAAAGAGAAATTTGGTATTAAATGAAGAATATAAATATAATTTTTTATAATATTTCCTCTTATTTTCTTAGATGGATTGACAATTTTTTATTAAATAATAGAGGAAATAATGCTCAAAATTTATAACACCTTAAAACGTGAAAAAGAAGAATTTAAACCTATCCACCCTGATCACGTTGGAATGTATGTCTGTGGTGTCACGGTTTACGATCTCTGTCACTTTGGGCACGGACGGACTTTTGTTTCTTTTGACGTGATCGCACGTTACCTTCGCTATCTCGGCTATAACTTACGCTATGTGCGTAACATTACCGATGTGGACGACAAAATCATCAAACGTTCGTTAGAAAATAATGAAACTTGCGATCAGCTTGTTGATCGTATGATCATCGAAATGCACAAAGATTTTGATGCGTTAAATATCCTTCGCCCTGATGTTGAACCTCGTGCAACGCAACATATCCCTGAAATTATTGCGATTGTTGAAAAACTCTTAGCGAAAGGTCACGCTTATGTGGCAGAAGATGGTGATGTGATGTTCAATGTCGAATCTTTCCAAAAATACGGTGCCTTATCTCGCCAAAATCTTGAACAGCTTCAAGCAGGGGCAAGGGTTGAAATTAAATCGGTCAAACGCAACCCGATGGATTTCGTATTATGGAAAATGTCGAAAGAGAACGAACCAAGCTGGGATTCCCCTTGGGGCAAAGGTCGTCCAGGTTGGCATATTGAATGTTCAGCAATGAACAGCAAAGAGTTAGGCAACCATTTTGACATTCACGGTGGCGGTTCTGACTTAATGTTCCCACACCACGAAAACGAGATTGCACAATCTTGCTGCGCTCACGGTGACGATTATGTGAATTATTGGCTACACACTGGAATGCTTACGATCAACGAAGAGAAGATGTCAAAATCGCTCAATAACTTCTTCACCATTCGTGATATTTTAAACAAATATGATTGTGAAAGTGTTCGTTACTTCTTCTTAACCGCACAATACCGTAGCTTGTTGGATTACAGCGAAGAAAATATCGGCTTGGCTCGCAAAGCGTTAGAGCGTTTATATACGGCATTGCGTGGCTGTGATTGGAATGTCGAACTTGTAGAAAACGATCAGTATGTGACCGCTTTCAAAGAATCAATGGACGATGATTTCAACACCCCAGGGGCTTTAGCAGTATTATTTGAGTTAGTCCGTGAAATCAACAAACTCAAAGCAGAAAATCAGGTGGAAGCGAACAAACTTGCAGCTCGTCTGAAACAACTTGCAGGCGTGCTAGGTTTGTTAGAGCAAGATCCAGAAACCTTCTTACAAGGTGATGCCAATAATGATGAAGTGGCAGAAATCGAAGCCTTAATTAAACAACGTAACGAAGCGAGAGCCAGCAAAAACTGGGCGGTAGCCGATGAGGCACGCAATAAGCTCACCGCAATGGGCATTGTGCTTGAAGATGGTGCAAATGGTACAACGTGGCGTAGGGCTTAATTGATTAACAAGCGGTGGGATTTGACGAAAATTTTGCAAATCCGACCGCTTTATAAATTAAATGTATTATTTACCCCATACCTCTTCAGCGATGTCTCGGATAAATTTTAATTTATTCCACTGTTGCTCTTCTGTTAGAATGTTACCTTCTTCAGTTGATGCAAAGCCACATTGTGGACTAAGACAGAGTTGGTTAATGTCTATGTATTGGCGCGATTGACTAAATAAACATAGTCTTTTGCGAGTTGTTCTAAATCGAACCCTCGAGCTTGATAAGCAGCTCGCTTCTCTTCTGAACAAAGCTCTCCCCAACTTGTATCATCTAATTGTAAATTACGGCAACCTAATGCATAGAATTTTTCTATTGCCTATTTATAAGCATCAGCAATATCATCTAATAGCTGGCTATTATTATTTTTGTTGCTCAACTAATTTTGTAATTTCAGCATCTTCAATTTGAGTCAGTTCACTACAAGATAAATTGCCACATTGGCATTGTTGGCGAGCATGTTTTAAGCTTTCAGGACGTAGAAAACTTCCCACAATATCAAAACGATAAGGGGCTTGGGTACGAGGTTGTGCATTGGGAAAGAGTTTAGACATAATATTTCCTTATTTTTAGTGTAGATATGAAAGGATTCTATCAACTGTGGATCAAAATAGTAAGTAAATGATGTAAACGATTTATTTTTAGAAAGACTTATATAAGGGAGCTTAATATTTTAAGCTCCCTAATAGATTAAGGCTTCAGACTTACGCCATAAAATGCGGTATAGCCAAACGGATTTTGAACAAAGCCTTGTACCCGTTTATTTAACGGTACGTAGTTAATGGAGTGGGCAAACGGAATGATCGGGCTGTTTTGTTGGAAAATTTCGACTGCCTGTTGATATAGTTTTGCACGTGTTTGTGTGTCTTGAATTTGTACCGCTGAGGCGAGTAGCGCCTCAAATTTTTCATCTGTCCAGCGAGAGTAATTGGTGCCGGGGATATTTGCTTGGCTAAATAAAGGGAATAGGAAATTATCAGGATCACCGTTACGACTTGTCCAACCATAAGTACCTGCGGCAAATTCGCCTTCACGGGTGCGTTTATTAAAATCCGCCCATTCATGTGTGACTAGTTTTGCTTTCACGCCAATTTTAGCCCAGTCTGCTTGAATAATTTCAGCCGTGCGGCGAGGGTTCGGATTGGATGGACGAACCACAGGTTGCACCCAAATTTCCGTTTCAAAACCGTTTGGATAGCCAGCTTCTGCCAATAATGCTTTTGCTTTTTCCAAGTTAAATTCATATTGTGGCAAATGCGGGTTATAACCTAATACTGCATCAGGGAACGGATTGGTTGCAACCGTTCCGCCGCCTTGATAAACCGCATCAACAATCGCTTTTTTATCGGTAGCATGGTGAAGGGCTTGGCGAACTTTTACGTTGTTTAGTTCAGGTTTGGTGGTATTTAGCCCAATGTAAGCTAAGTTTAATCCCTCACGCTCAAGTAGATTGATTTGAGGGTCTTTTTTCATCTGAGCAATGTCCGAGATATTCGGAAAATCAATCACATCACACTCGCCGGCTTTTAACTTGGCATAACGTGTTCCGGCATCAGGGGTAATGCTAAAAATTAAACGTTCAATGTCTGCTTTGCCTTTCCAATAATCTACGTTAGCAGTGTAACGTACCGCGTGGTCGGTCTGATAAGTTTGGAAAATAAAAGGCCCCGTTCCAATCGGTTGTTGATCAAGAGTTTCGGGCTTACCCTGGGCAAGAAGCTGATCGGCATATTCTTTTGAATAAATAGATAAAAAGTCCATGGCAACCGTGGTAATAAACGGCGTATTCGGTTTATTCAGCGTAATTTTAACGGTGTAGTCATCCACTTTTTCAACGGATTTTAAGATACTCGGTAAGTTCATCCAGTTAAAGTAGAAGTAGGTTCCTGCCGAAACATTATGATAAGGATGATTTTTGTCCGCTTGGCGTTGGAATGAGAACACCACATCATCGGCATTTAACGGGCGGGTTGGGCTAAAGGTTTTGTTGCTGTGGAATTTCACATTTTGGCGTAGATAAAATGTATAGACCAAACCGTCTTCACTGATTTCCCAACGTTCGGCTAGACCCGGCTCTACTTCAATTTTACCGGCTTTGAATTCGACTAAGCGGTTATAGACTTGTTGTGAGCTGGCATTGAAGTCATTAGCATCATTTGTAATTGCCGGACTAAGTTTCATCGGTGCTGTCGCAATACAGTTGACCAATGTATTTGTCGGTGCCGAAATCGCGGCACATGAAGCAGAAAGAAAACCCAAGCCGAGAAAGAGTTTTGAATATTGCATAATAAGTTCCCTAAGTTGAAAATTCCAGCTCAATCTACCGTTTTTAGTGAAAAAATTAAAATAACTGAAGGCTCTAACTTATAACCAAAATGATATACATACATCGGTAACATTCCTCTTATAGAGAACTTACGCTAAAATATGTCTTGAGTGGCTTATGTTTGAGTGTGTTTATGATTAGTGTCTTTGATATGTTTAAAGTGGGAATTGGGCCTTCAAGTTCCCACACCGTTGGTCCGATGAAAGCGGGTAAAGAATTTATTGATCATTTAATTGATTGCAAAAAATTGGCAGAAACTGACCGCTTGCAAGTCGATGTTTATTGTATTGAACGCAATGCGATTGCTTCGGTAAAAGCAATCAATGCAAGCCAAATGGCATTACGCCGAACGACACAACCAAGCGTAACCCTAGATAAAGTGATCGAAACGATGTATGAAACAGGGAAAGATATGAATGCGAAATACCGCGAAACTTCAACAGGTGGATTAGCAATTAAGATCTTGCCTTGTGAATGATAGATAGTATCTAGTGAATGTGTAAACACTAAAGGTAAAAGTTGAATTAAGTAATTTGATTTTGAAGATTAGCAGAGCTTACTCACCCATTCTTTCAACTCATCTTTCGGCAGTTTTTTCAATTTCGGGCAATTGCCACAGTAATCATTTTTGCTATCCAAGTGGGCGTGGCAACAGACTTTTCGTAAGCGGACGGGCTGTGGAAAAGGCAATTCGGGGAAGGAAATATATTCAACGGAGTTATAAAAAGGCGACCATTCGTATTCTGTCCATTTCTTTTCAAGCAGAATTTGACGGTAGGTTTCACTCACATCACAGGCTTTTCCACAAAAGTAAGCAAATTACGGCAATGTTTTAAGCGTTCTGAAAATAAGTTTTGACGAAGTGTGTTCAGTTCCGAGCAACTAAAAAGTAAATTCATAAATAGCATAAAGAAATGTAAATCTTATTTTAATGATAATAATTTCTAATTAGAATGCCAACTTTGTTTTAGAACTTTACACTTCACTCGGATTTTTATGTTTGTGGTTAAACAGGCAAGTTTTGCCATTCCAAATCGTACGTTGTTACAGCCGATTTCGGTGCAATTTGAACAAGGAAAAGTGTATGGATTGATCGGGCATAACGGTTCAGGTAAATCCACGTTAATCAAATTACTTGCCAATTGCCCTGTTTATCACGGCTATTTTTATGCCGAATTGGTTAGACATTAGCTCAAGTGCCATCGCATTAGTTGGGGCAGGCTTGAGCCTGATCCTTGTTTTAACTTTGGCAATGCGAAAAACAATGTCACCACTGTTACTGATTTTGGCTGGCTTGGTGGTTAATCTCTATTTCGGTTCATTCTCCGCCTTGATGATGTTGTTTTACCCTGAAGAAGCACGGGGCTTGGCACAATGGGGAGCTGGTTCTTTGGCACAAGAGAGCTGGCGAGATCCGCAATTTTTGGCAATACAAGCGGTGATTTGTGGCGGATTAATTGCCATATTGCTTCGTCCGCTTACCATACTTTCATTAAACGACAGCAATGCCCAAAGTCTTGGTGTGCCGGTTAATCGTCTGCGTTTTTTCGGGGTGTTTATCAGTGCTTATATGATTTCAGCGGTGGTCAGTTGTGTCGGTATGCTCGGTTTTATCGGGTTAGCGTCCGCCACCATTATTCGCCAACTTGGTGTGAGAACGCTGAAATGGCAATTACTCGGGGCGTTTAACAGAAACATCAACTCGCCTATCTCGCCGTTTTCATCGTTACACCTTACTGCCGATTGTGCTTGTCTTTGCACTCGTGCTATGGCTTGCACTCGTATTAGGCAAAGGCACAAGCGGTTGGAATGTATTGGAATTTAACGAATTTTACGCACCGCTTGTCGAGCTACGTTACCCACGCATTTTGACCGCCGTTGCTGTTGGGATTTTATTGGCAGTGGCTGGCGTGTTATTGCAATGTTTAACCCTAAACCCGATGGCAAGCCCTGAACTGCTTGGCGTGTCGTCTGGTACAAGTATGGGGATTTTGGCGGTACTGTTTCTTACCAACACAGCTCAAACAGAATGGTATTGGTTGGCAGGGATCACTGGGGCAGTTGTAGCACTGTTGGTGCTAATGGCAATTAACCAACGCAACGGAATGTTGCCCGAAAAAATACTACTCACAGGGATCAGCTTATCGGCACTGTTTGACACTTTGCAACGCATCGCCATTGCCAGTGGCGACCCAAGAGCGAACCAACTGATTGTGTGGACATCGGGTTCAACCCTACAATTTGGTATTAACACAAAGGACTTTAAAATGAAAAAAAACATTTGTTTATTCAACAATTTCTCAAGTAGTACTACTTGCCATTGCAAGCAATGCAATAGCAAATGAGACTGCAAACAACAATACCGCTGTACTCGATGAAGTGAGTGTGGTGGGGTCAGTTGCAAAGGCTGGGAAAGTTGATTATATGGCACCTCGATCTGTTAGTGTGATTTCGCAAGAGCAGTTAACGGATAGAGCCGTCCATCAATTAGATGAAGCATTACGCTATGAAGCTGGTGTTAATACCCAAATGTACGGTTCAGATTTAGATACTAATGACTGGTTTAGTATTCGTGGCTTAGGATCAAGTGTATGAGTAGATGGAACTTCATCATATAAAAATGCGTACTTTGGCTGGGAACCAAATGTCTATGGTTTAGAAAGTATTGAGATTATTAAATATGTAAGTAATAAACAATATGCTATTGGATATGAATTTACTCATAAATTTACCGATGACTTAACTTTCTCACAAAACTACCGCTTTGCCAAAACAGATAAAGAGCAATTTGTAACCTATTACTACGGCATGGAATGGGATCTTACAACAGGTGGCGCAAGTAATACTATGGCTAAAAAAGGCTTCCTATTTGCTGATGGTAAAACATATTCCCATACTATTGACACCCGTTTAAGCAAAGAATGGAAATCAGATAATATTTCAAATACCCTAACTGGTGGTTTTGATTATCAACACAGCAAGGTTGATGGGGTATATGATTTCCCTTGGCCTGCTACAAGCTATCATATTACTCAACTTGTTACCGCTCCAGTTACCTTGACTGATGTTCCAGTTTATAAAGATAAACAACGCCAGCTAGGCTTGTACTTGCAAAATCAATTACGTTTAAACGAAAAATTAACTGTAACTGGTGGCGTAAGACGTGATTTTGTTAAAGGTCACAGCGATATTCGAGGAACAAAATCAGAAAATAAAGTTAATCATACTACCTATTCAGCGGGTTTAATGTATATGACAGATTTAGGGTTAGCACCTTATTTTAGCTATTCTGAATCTTTTAGGCCTCTTTCAGGTAGTTTAGATAATGCTACAAACGGTTCATCAATTTATAAGCCTTATGAAGGTAAGCAATATGAAGTTGGCTTTAAATATTTGCCATCATTTATCAATGGGCAGATTTCTGTGGCTTATTTTGACTTAAAAGAGAAAAATGCTCTTGTCGCGGCTCGTAGTGGGGATGTCACCACAATGGCTCAGGTTGAAAAGCAAAAAAATCGTGGTGTAGAAATTCAAGCTGATTTAAATATTACTGAATCGTTATCTACTTCTTTAGCTTATAGTTATATATTTGCTCAATCCCATCGCTTAGATAAACCTCGTATTGATACTCCATTACAACCAAACCATACTTATTCTGCATTAGTTAATTATGCATTTAAGGATAATGTACTTAACGGCTTAACATTAGGGGTTGTGCCTCGTTATACTGGAACAACTCCAACAGAAATGGATGGCTACAATAATGCCAATATTCGCGTTCCAGCAAGAACACTAGTGGATCTGATGGCGAAATATAGCCTTTCAGAGAATTGGGAGACAAGAGTAAACGTAACGAATGTTGCGAATAAAAAATATATCAGTGGTTGTAGTTACGCTTGCTTCTTTGGCGAAGGACGTAAAGTCACTGCGAATTTAACCTATAAATTCTAATAATATCTAAATTAATTGGTGCGAGTGTCTAGCTCGCACCAGTATTTACAGTGTAATAGAGAACATAGTAGCTAAGAATACCAAAAATCATTTTTAGCTACCATATCTCTATTTCTTCCAAATCCGTGTCTGATAATCACGAATCGAACGGTCTGAGCTAAACATACCCAAACGAGCCGTATTAAGAATCGCAGATTCAACCCAAGCGGTTTGATCTTGATAACGTTTTGCGACTTCTTTTTGAGCTTCACGGTAGCTTGCAAAATCTGCTAACACACAGAAATAATCTTTGTTTAACAGATCATAAACTAACGGTTCAAAGGTATCTTTATTACCACCTGAGAATGTGCCGTCCGCTAATGCATCAATTGCTCGTTTTAATGCAGGATCTTGCTCATAGTACGTTTTAGACACATAACCTTTTGCACGCAATTCACGCACAGATTCAACGGTATGTCCGAAAATCACGACATTTTCTTCCCCTGCAAATTCTGCAATTTCTACGTTTGCACCGTCTAATGTGCCAAGCGTAATTGCACCATTGAGAGCTAATTTCATATTGCCCGTACCTGACGCTTCTTTACCCGCAAGAGAAATCTGCTCAGAAACATCTGCCGCAGGAATGATTTTCTCCGCAAGGCTTACACGGTAGTCTGGTAAGAATGCTACTTGTAATTTACCTTGCATATCAGGATCGTTGTTAATCACTTTTGCCACAGCGTTGATGGCTTGAATAATTTGTTTCGCCATAAAGTAACCTGGTGCCGCTTTACCTGCAAAGATAAACAGGCGTGGTACAACCTCTTGTTGTGGGTTCTCTTTAAGCTCTTGATAAGTGGCGATGATATTCAACAGGTTCAAATGTTGGCGTTTGTATTCGTGGAAACGTTTAATTTGAACATCGAAAATCGCATTGCAATTCACTTTTAAACCAAGTGATTGCTCAATTTCTTTCGCTAATAGCTGTTTGTTTTGCTGTTTGATGTGATTGTAATCTGCTTGGAACTGTGGATCTTTGGCAAATTTCTCAATTTGAGCCAACAATTCAAGATCTTTCGTCCAGTCACCTTTGATATATTTATCTAACAACGCACTTAGTAATGGGTTTGCTTGGCGGATCCAACGACGAGGGGTAATACCGTTAGTTACATTATGGAAGCGACCTTTAAACAAGCGGTTATAAGCTGGGAATAAATCGCTTACCACTAAATCCGAGTGAATTTGTGCCACACCATTGACAGCAAAAGATCCTACAACACAAAGGTTTGCCATACGCACACGGTGGTTCATTAAGACCGCTGTTTCGTCCCACGCATCTGCAAATTCTGCTTCGCTAAATTCCGCTTTCACTTGTTGATAAAGCTCGTGGTTAATGCGGTCAATGATGATTAAATGGCGTGGCAACAATTTCGCGACGAGATTTTGATCCCACTGCTCCAACGCTTCAGGCAATAAAGTATGGTTGGTGTAAGCAAATGTTTTTGAACAAATTGCCCAAGCTCGATCCCAACATAAACCGTATTCGTCAATCAAAAGACGCATTAATTCAGGAATTGCAATCGCAGGGTGTGTATCGTTTAACTGGATCACTTCAAATTCAGGCAACTGCTCTAAGGTTCTGCCTTGTGCAAGGTGATTTTTTAGAATATCGGCAACAGAGCAAGCACAGTGGAAATATTGTTGCATTAAACGCAACTCTTTACCTTCTTGATGATTGTCGTTTGGATATAGCACTTTGGTTAATTTTGACGCATCAACCACTTTGCTTTCAGACTCAAGATAGTCGCCGTCGTTAAATTGATCAAGATCGAAGGACGTTTCGCTATAACCTTGCCATAAACGCAACGGCTGTTGAACCCCTTTATAACCCACTACAGGTAAATCAAAGGCTTTACCATAAATTGTCCACGCTGGTTTCCATTCATATTTATCACCGTCACGATGCCATACTTCGCCACCAAAGCCAACGGTTTGACGAAAATCTGGGCGATGATATTGTTGAGCGTAGAAATCACGGCTCCACGCATCGCCTTCTTCACGCTGTTCACCTGCCCAGCCAAAGCTCTGTTTGAATAAGCCGTATTGATAGTGTAATCCGTATCCCACTGCTGGCTGAGCAAGGCTTGCCATTGAATCTAAATAACAGGCAGCTAAACGACCTAAACCGCCATTGCCTAATGATGGATCACGCTCTTCTTCGAGAATATCGACTAAATTTTTACCATATTGAGCAAGGGCTAAATGGACATATTGATAAACGCTCAGACTCATTAAGTTGTTACCCAGTAAACGTCCGATTAAGAACTCCATTGAGAGATAGTTTACTTTGCGAGTGTTTACAAGCGGTGCGTTTTTAGGAAAATTTTGCAAAATCGCCTGTTGGCTGACTTCGGCAATGAATTGATACCATTGTTGTGTAGAAAGTTGTTCAGGTTTTAAAAAACGCTCTTCACAGTAGTTTTTCAACGACTGTTCAAACAGCGTTTGGAATTGTTGAGTAGATGACATAAAGACTCCAAATAAAAATTTTCAAATGGTATAGAGATTATGAATAAAATTGCGAGAGTTAAATCATTCTTTTAGAAATGAATGGGGGGGGACATCATAGTATGACATGTTTAGAACGGATAAATGGGATAGATTTTTCTCTATCCCATTTAAGATAATTTAAACATCTTTTGTTTTTTCTCCAGATTTATCATCTTGTTCGGGATCAAATTTTACAACGGGTACACAGCCTCGACAAGCACCTTGGTCAACGTCAAGATCTTTACATAACTCGTTGTATTTCTCTAATAATGTACGAAAAAAAGATTTAGATTCGCTACTCATATTTCACCTAACGAAATAATGTTCTGTATGAAGAAGTTTGCTTGAATTGACTTATAATAATAACAGCAAAAACGACAATATAAATAGAGAAAACCACAATCAACCATTGTGGCATAGAGAGATCTAAAAATTGCCAGACCACTTTTCCACAATCGCCTTTACCTGTAGCTTCAAAGAGATCTGGGAACCATTTGTTCAATGGCAATGTTTCAGGGAAATCTACAAAAGGTGAACACTGGTTCCACGGAGCAGGATTGAGCTGATAATCCGTATGCTTAATTGCAAGGCTTAAACCTTTTATTGAGCCAAATAAACCAAGTAATAATGCAAGCCAACGTACGAGCGTTTTGCGGGGGGCTAAAAAGCCGATAATCCCCGCAATTAAAATCGCCAATAGAGCTAATCGTTCATAAATACACATCACGCAAGGGTTTAGTCCCATTCCGTGTTGAAAATAGAGCGCAGCAGCTTCTAGTGCTGTACAGCTTGCAGTGAGAAGTAGCCAAGCACTACGACTTATTGATAGCTCTTTAAAATAAGTTAGCATACGGTTCCCTTTATTTTTAACGAGTGATTAACCAGCCCCACTCCGTCATTAATTTTGTTAATTGTGGCAGTAAAAATTCTAATGCAAAGAACCCTACTCCTGATAAAACTACGGTATATGGTAATGCCATATAGACCATTCGTCCATAGGATAAACGAATTAATGGTGCAATAGCAGAAGTCAATAAGAATAAAAATGCAGCTTGTCCATTTGGAGTAGCAACTGATGGTAAATTGGTTCCTGTGTTAATTGCGACAGCAATCAGGTCAAATTGTTCCCTACTAATAATGCCAGCTTGGAAAGCCGCTTTTGCTTCGTTAATGTAAACGGTTCCAACGAAAACGTTATCCGAAATCATTGAAAGCAATCCATTAAATGTATAGAACAGCACCAATTGTGAGCTTGGTTCAGCGGACAGAACAAATTGAATAATTGGATCAAAGAGTTTCAAATCTACAATCACGGCAACGATAGAGAAGAAAGCCACAAGCAATGCGGTAAATGGTAGCGACTCTTGGAAAGAACGTCCTAAGGCGTGTTCATCAGTGATACCACAGAAAGCTGTACAGAAAATAATAACAGAGAGACCGATTAATCCTACTTCCGCTAAATGCAATGCCAACGCAATGACTAACCAAACACCTGCTATGGCTTGAATAACCAATTTCATTCGGTCTCGTTTTGTCATCTCTTGTTCTTTACGCAAGTTATAATGGGCTAATACCACCCAAACTTTACGCGGCAAGCGGTCACCATAACCAAAAAGTTTGTATTTTTCTACGAGATAACAGGTTGCAATACCTGATACAAGCACAATGATACTAATTGGAGCTACCCGTAAGAAAAATTCCCCAAATCCCCAATCAGCTTGAGCAGCAATAATTAAATTTTGCGGTTCACCGACCATTGTCATCACGCCACCTAACGCACTACCTACTCCAGCGTGCATTAATAAGCTACGCAAGAAACCACGAAATTGTTCTAAAATTTGTTTGTTTGTAATTAATTTATCATTTGAAGCATCATCGGACTCATCATCGTCCAAAAGCCCACCTGATGCGACCTTATGGTAAACTTTATAGAATCCCATTCCAACACTAATAATCACCGCAATTACCGTTAAAGCATCGAGGAATGCAGATAAGAATGCCGCACTTAAACAGAAAGTGAGTGCAAGCATTTTTTTAGAATGGATGGAAATCAGTAGCTTAGTGAATGCATAAAGTAACAAGCGTTTCATAAAGTAAATGCCTGCCACCATAAAGATCAACAGTAAGACAACTTCAAAGTTAGCGAGGATTTCTTTTTTGATATGTTCAGCACTCGTCATTCCAATAACGATAGCTTCAATGGCAAGTAAACCACCTGGTTGTAGAGGATAACATTTTAATGCCATTGCTAACGTAAAAATAAATTCAGCCACTAATGCCCAACCAGCAACAAATGGACTAATGAAAAAATAGAGCAATGGATTGATAATTAAGAAGGCAATAATACAAGCCTTATACCATTCTGGTGCGTTACCGAGAAAATTTTTATAAAAAGCGTCAAGATTATTCATAGATTTAACTAAAAAAGTAAAAATGATTGTGGATTGTAATCTAGTTTAGATTAAACGATAATAGCCCAAGAGCCATTATATGGAAGGCAATATCATTTTTGATAAGTACATCACACTTTTTATTATTTATTTGAAGTATTTCTTCATTTTTTGAGATAAATCAATGAATCAATCAGACATTTTAAGAGCCCAAAGCCCAGCAGCCCTTGCTGAAGAATATTTAATCAAAAGTATTTGGAGTAACCGCTTTCCTGCTGGTTCAGATTTACCTGCAGAGCGTGAACTTGCAGATATTATTGGTGTTACGCGTACAACGTTAAGAGAAGTTTTACAGCGTCTTGCGCGTGATGGTTGGTTGAGTATCCAACACGGTAAACCAACCAAAGTAAATAATATTTGGGAAACAGCGGGTCCAAATATCATTAGTACATTAATTCATTTAGATGAGTCTATCACACCTACGATTATTTCAAATGTTGTTTCGTTGCGTACTAGAATGGGGGAATACTTTATTCCCAAGGCAATTAAAGCTGATCATTTAGCTTCTTCGTCACTTTTAAAAGATCTTGAATCGCTTCAAGACACGGCACAAGCTTATGCTGAATTTGACTATAAGCTATATCGGGAATTTACCTTTATTGCCAATAAGCCTGTTTATGGGTTGATTTTAAATAGTTTTAAAGATCTCTATTTAAAAACGGCATCTTTATTTTTCTCCAATCCTAGCTCTCGTCAATTAAGTTTTGCATTTTATCAAGCACTTCGAAGCGCTTGTGAAACTAATGATTATGAAAAAGCGGTAGAATGTTTAGCAATGAGTCGTCAGCGTAGTGCAGAAATTTGGACTGAAATGTTAAAAATTTTACCGAAAAATTTTGGTGAATAAAACTGCTAAATAGTAAATTTTATATCATAAAAATCTATTGTGTTTTACAAATGGAGCATTTTCCACATACTGAATCTAATAGATTATGCTATAATTCTATGTAGGGTATTAACAATCCAATAATGGAAAATAGATAAGGAAATCGCCCTTGTCTATTTTCCATTATTAATTTAATTATTCGTTTTGGGAGGATGTATGAAAATCAAAACGTTACTAATGTGGGCAATTTCGGCATTTTTCGCTGTAATGCTTTCTGCTTGTAATAAAGAACCCCAACAAATTGCCTTTGAAGGTAAAACAATGGGAACAACCTACCATATCAAATATATTGATGATGGTAGCTTAACAAATTTACCTAAACCAGAAGAAGTTCAACGTCAAATGGATACGTTGTTAAAAATGGTAAATAACGAGATGTCCACCTATCAAAAAGACTCTCAAATTAGCCAATTTAATCAAATGAAAGAGGCAGATAAACCGTTTGAAATTGCCTCTGATTTTGCCAAAGTGGTCAAAGAAGCGGTACGTCTAAATAAAGTGACAGAAGGTGCGTTAGATGTGACCGTTGGGCCTTTCGTTAATTTATGGGGATTTGGACCAGATAAACGCCTAAATAAAGCACCAACGGAAGAACAAATTGCAGAACGTGCCACTTGGGTTGGTATTGAAAAATTAGTCTTAGATGATAATGCTACAAAAGCCACATTAACAAAAAAAGTACCAGAGCTTTATCTTGATCTTTCAGCAATTGCCAAAGGATTTGGCGTAGATAAATTAGCGGATTACCTTGAGCAATTAGGAGTACAACATTATCTTGTTGAGATCGGCGGTGAATTACGCGGAAAAGGACTAAATTTAAAAGGGCAACCGTGGCGTATTGCAGTTGAAAAACCTGAATTTGCTCAAGGAACATCAAGTCAAATTGTTGTGCCATTGCATAATTTAGGTATGGCGACTTCGGGTAATTACCGCAACTATTTTGAAGATGAACAGGGTAATCGCCTATCTCACATTATCGATCCAAAAGCGTTACGTCCGATTAGCCATAACTTAGCCTCAATTACTGTATTTGCACCAACCACAATGACTGCAGATGGACTTTCAACAGGCTTATATGTGTTAGGAGCAGAAAAAGCACTGGAAGTGGCAGAACGTGAAAATTTAGCAATTTTCTTAATTATCAAAAAAGGCGACGGATATGAAACTAAAATGTCGAGTGCCTTTGAAAAATTAATTAATCAAAAATAATAGGACAAAAAATGGAAACAATTTTACTGACCTTTGCTTTCTTTGTAGCCATTGTATTTATGATGTCAATCGGCTTTATTGTCAAAGGTAAAACAATTAAAGGTAGTTGTGGCGGTATTTCTGCACTAGGAATGAAAAAAGTCTGTGACTGCGATGAGCCTTGTGATAATTTAAAAGCAAAATTAGAAGCTGGCGATGAAGCTGCTAAAGCCGAATATGAAGAAAAATTTGCCAAGAAAGAGGCTCAGTTTTACGAAGTAAAATAATTTTTTCATCAATAGGAAGGAAAAATGGAGCAACAAGATATTCGCTGGAAACAGCGTTTTGAAAATTATCAACAGGCTGTTGCTTATCTAAAAGATGATGTAGAAAAGTATGCAGATACTGATCTTGATATTATCAAAAAAGGGATTATTCAAAGTTTTGAAATCGCTCACGAACTTGCTTGGAAAGTAATGCAAGACTATTTGAAATATCAAGGTCTTTTAGATGCAAATGGACCTAGAAACGTAACTCGAATAGCCTTTCAATATGAGCTTATTTTTGAGGGGCATCATTGGATGGAAATGTTGAATAGCTGTAATATGACAGTTCATATTTACGATGCTCAAATTTTGTTGAAAGAATTTGAAAAAATCGTTCACATTTACCTTCCCCTTTTCCTTGCATTAGAAAAGAGAATGATGGAATTATGGCAGAAAAGTTTGGATTAAATGAACAATCTATTAGGGTAATTACTGATATTCTCAAGAAATACCCCGAAATTGAGCAGGCGATTATTTATGGTTCTCGAGCAAAGGGTAATTATCGGATAGCTTCTGATATTGACTTAACTTTTAAAGGACCAAATCTTAATCAGAGCATATTGGGTAAAATCAGGTTAGATTTAGAAGACTCTAGCCTACCTTATCTGTTTGATCTTTCAATTTATCACGAACTGGCTCACGAAAATTTTATTCAGCATATCGACAGAGTGGGACAGCAATTTTATCAACGGACAGAACAACAATAATGAAATCAAAAACTTACCTACAACATTTTCCTGCACTTACCGATGAACAATTAGCGGAAAATGCAAAGAAAAAAGTGATCTGCGGAATGTCAGGAGGCGTAGATTCTTCGGTTTCTGCCTTTATTCTTCAACAGCAAGGCTACCAAGTGGAGGGCTTGTTTATGAAGAACTGGGAAGAAGACGATGATACGGATTACTGCACGGCGGCGGCAGATTTAGCCGATGCACAAGCCGTTTGCGATAAGCTGGGTATTAAACTGCATAAAATCAATTTTGCCGCAGAGTACTGGGATAATGTGTTTGAGCATTTCCTTGCAGAATATGAAGCTGGACGTACACCAAACCCTGATATTTTGTGTAACAAAGAGATCAAATTCAAAGCCTTTTTAGAATATGCTGCAGAGGATTTAGGGGCGGATTTTATTGCCACTGGGCATTATGTCCGTCGTCCACCGCTTGAACAACAGCCAAAATTATTGCGTGGACTTGATAGTAACAAAGATCAAAGTTATTTTCTCTACACCCTAAGTGAGCAACAAGTCGCACAAAGTCTTTTCCCTGTGGGGAATATTGAAAAACCGATTGTGCGAGCCATTGCAGAAGACTTAGGTTTAGCGACGGCGAAGAAAAAAGATTCGACAGGTATCTGTTTTATCGGTGAACGTAAATTCAAAGATTTCCTTGCTCGTTATTTACCTGCACAAGCCGGGGAGATTAAAACCGTCGATGGGCAAGTGATTGGTCGTCACGATGGCTTAATGTATCACACCTTAGGACAACGCAAAGGTTTAGGTATTGGTGGTGTCAAAGGGGCGAGTGAAAATGCGTGGTATGTAGTGGAAAAAGATCTGGTGAATAATGTGCTAATTGTCGCTCAAGGTCAGGATAATTCCGCGTTGCTTTCAAGCGGTCTGATTGCAAGCCAACTTCACTGGGTAGATCGTCAACCGATCCGTGAAAAACTACGTTGCACAGTAAAAACACGCTACCGCCAAGCGGATATTTTATGTGAAATCCAACCGCTTGATGACGAAACCATTCGAGTGATTTTTGATGAACCTCAAATCGCCGTTACCCCAGGACAGTCCGCCGTATTTTATCAAGGCGAAGTCTGTTTGGGTGGTGGGATTATTGAAGAGCAGTTGAAGTAATATCTCCTAATAGTGATATTGTGGAAGATAGATTTATGGCATAAGAATGGGGATAATAGACAAATTTGCTGCTAATATTTAGAAAAAATAAACATTAGTAACTAGTTTGTCTACTGTGCCCATTTGTCTGCCATGCCTAAGAATGGGCAACTTAGGTTTAGTATCTTAGCTTTTTAATGAGATTTGGAAATTAACTCATTTCATAGATAGAATCTTCTGCTCAATCCCTTTCGCATCTAACCCTAAATCCGCATAGGATTCGGCTTGCGTAGCTTGTGGGATAAAGAAATCAGGGATACCCAACATTAATAGCGGTTTGATTTTGCCGATATGTTGCAAGTATTCGTTTACTGCACTACCAGCCCCACCTTGAAGGGCATTTTCTTCAAGGGTGACTAATAATTCGTGGCGGTCGACAAGCTCTGCAATTAAGGCTTCATCTAGCGGTTTTGCAAAACGCATATCAACGAGGGTGTAATTATGGGCTTCTGCCACTTGTTTGGCTTCGTTTAATAATGCTCCGAAATTGAGAATAGCGACCTTTTTCCCCTGTTTTAACACTTTGCCTTTGCCGATTTCAAGGGTTTGCATCGGTTGAAGCTCAACGCCTTGTGCATTGCCACGCGGATAACGCACGGCAACAGGGCTGTTCATTGTGTAAGCAGTGTAAAGCATTTGACGCATTTCATTTTCATCACTTGGACACATTATCGTCATATTTGGGACACAACGCATAAAACTTAAATCAAATGCGCCTTGATGGGTCTGCCCGTCTGCTCCCACAATACCAGCACGGTCAATTGCAAAAATGACAGGTAAGTTTTGAATAGCCACATCGTGAATAAGTTGGTCATAAGCACGTTGTAGGAAGCTAGAGTAAATCGCCACCACAGGCTTGTAACCTGCAATCGCAAGCCCTGCTCCAAAGGTCACGGCGTGCTGTTCGGCAATCGCCACATCAAAATATTGTTGTGGGAAGCGTTTAGAAAACTCAACCATTCCCGATCCTTCACGCATCGCAGGAGTAATGCCGATAATTTTCGGATCACGCTCTGCCATTTCGCAAAGCCAGTCGCCAAAAATATTGGAATAGGTCGGTGCGGATTTTGTTTGTGGTAGCTTACCGCTTGTGTGGTCAAATTTCGGTACGCCGTGGAAGCCGATAGGGTCCTGTTCCGCTGGGGTATAGCCTTTGCCTTTTTTGGTTTTAATATGTAAGAACTGTGGTCCTGACATATTACGCATGTTCTTTAATGTAGATACTAACTCTTCAATATCATGCCCATCAATCGGGCCGATATAGTTAAAGCCAAGGGTTTCAAACATTGTGCCAACAGGCGAAACAAAGCCCTTAACGTGTTCTTCTGTTTTTCGCACAAACTCTTTGATCGACGGAATGCCTGAGAGCAGTTTTTTGCCCCCTTCACGTAAAGTACCATAAAGCGAACCAGTGAAAAGGCGAGCTAAGTGATTATTTAATGCTCCCACATTTTCTGAGATGGACATTTCGTTGTCATTTAAGATAACCAGCATATTGGTATGAATTGAACCTGCGTGGTTAATCGCTTCAAATGCCATACCTGCAGTGATTGCGCCATCACCAATCACACAGACCGTTTTACGCCCTGCGTTCTCTTTTTCTGCGGCAACGGCAATGCCTAAACCAGCACTAATAGAGGTAGAAGAGTGTCCAACGCTCAATACATCAAAAGGACTTTCTTCACGCCAAGGGAATGGGTGTAAGCCGTCTTTTTGACGAATAGTATGCATTTGGTCACGGCGACCCGTTAAAATTTTATGTGGATAGGCTTGGTGTCCTACGTCCCAGATAAGTTGATCGAATGGGGTCTGATAAACATAATGCAAGGCAACGGTCAATTCGACCACGCCTAATCCAGAGGCTAAGTGACCGCTTGTTTGACTGACGGACTCTAACAAATAGGCACGCAGTTCATCACAAAGAGGTTGAAGTTTATCTTTTGGTAATAAACGCAAATCATCAGGTGAGTTGATTTGACTGAGCAATGGATAGGTCTTTTGCATAAGCTTATCTTTAATCGTTGGGTGGGCAACTGCCCATCAAAAAAATCTATTATTAGGCTTTGAGTTCTTCAGTTAAGGTCGGTTGAATACTGTTTAAAATTTCTTTTAAAACACGACCGCTACCTGCCACTACATTACCTGATTTTAAGTAATCTGTACCACCAACAAAGTTGGTCACTAACGCACCTGCTTCACGAGCAATTAAATCGCCTGCAGCACAATCCCACGGTTTTAATCCGATTTCAAAGTAACCATCAACACGACCAGCAGCCACATAAGCTAAATCTAATGCTGCAGAACCAGTACGGCGGAAATCTGCTACGCCATTGTTCATCAAGGCTTCAATCATATTTAAGTGAGCAGTACGATGTTTTGCGACTTTAAACGGGAAACCTGTTGCTAACACTATGCCTTGTAAATCACGATGTTCATTACTAATGCGAAGGCGGAATTCATTTAATTTTGTACCTTCGCCACGCACAGCGGTAAATAATTCGTTACGAATAGGATCATATACAACACCTACCTCAGTACGACCATTCACACGAATAGCAATCGACACCGCAAAATGTGGCAAGCGTTTAACAAAGTTTGTTGTGCCATCTAATGGATCAATCACCCATTGTACATCGTTATTTGTGCCAGCTAAAACGCCTGATTCTTCGCCAACAATAGCATGATCAGGATACGATTTACGGATCACTTCAATAATGGCTGCTTCTGCTGCTTTATCAATTTCGGTAACATAGTCATTTGCGCCTTTTTGAGCAACTTGAGTGTCTTGAGGCACTTGCTCATAGCCTTTAGCAATAATATTGCCTGCTTTTCGTGCTGCACGAATAGCGATATTTAACATTGGGTTCATAATTCCACCAGATTTTAAAGAACATAAGAGGATTAGGATTATAGAGAAAGTTAGGGAATAAAGGAATAGGGCGACGAGATCAATTTGTTTTAAATAAGATTTTATCTGGTGTTGTGTAGCAGCTGCACAACAGCTAATTTTAAGAAAAGTTATGTAAGAGGGGATTTTCGCTTGTTTCCTCGTTAGATTGGTCAAAGGCAAGGAAATAGAGATCGAAGCGGATAGTCCCTATCCCTACAATTTAAAACTGGCTTTCAACTAAGATATTGACGTTTTTATCCGTACAGGAATAGAGCGTTGGCAAATTACTATTTTGCTTACGATAGGTAAATTGTAGCCCTAGGTGTTACTTCTAACCAATACCAATTGCGCTTCCATAGCGTTAAATTTAAGCTATATACTTTGTCAGAACGAACTTTGTCTAAATTGATGATTCCACCGAACTCTGTTTTTCATGTAAATAAGCTTAAAAAGCTCTCCTATTGTAAAAACGTTTACAAGTAAATGTACTGTGTTTTACAACAATTACAAATGTTTTCGTTTGCTTGATTTTGAGGCAATGTAAAGTAGTTTGTTGTTTTTGCTGCGGGTAATGAATTCTATTTATAATTAAATATATTCGTATTTTTCTGACAAATTTCTTGCCCCTAATCTACGAAAACTATAAAATTCTCCAATTAAAGTGGGAAAAAGTGGTGTTTTGTGGAATTTTTTCCAAATTTCCGAATCTCTAAGGTTAAGTGAGCAAAAAAATGTTTCGTGGAGCAACTTCAATCAGCATTGATAGCAAAGGGCGGATCGCTATTCCGACCCGTTATCGTGCCGAGCTTTTGGAGAGTTACCACGGGTCATTTGTTTGTACCGTAGATATTCGCCAGCCTTGTTTATTACTGTATCCGTTGCACGAATGGGAAATTATCGAGCAAAAATTGCTCGCTCTGTCTAACTTCGATCCTGCACAGCGTCGTATTCAACGGGTTATGCAAGGTTTTGCGACAGAATGTGAAATGGATTCTGCTGGACGGATTTTACTTAGCCCGACTTTGCGTCAGCACGCTCAATTAGAACAGCAGATTATGTTGGTTGGGCAGTTAAATAAATTTGAAATTTGGCAAGATCAACAATGGCAGAAACAGATTAGCGAAGATCTTGCAATTGGTAGCTCAGAAGAAATGCTTCATTGTGAGGCATTAAAGAACCTTTCTTTATAACAATAACGGATAATCAAAATGAGTGACTCACCCAAACATATTACGGTGTTATTACACGAAGCAGTTGATGGTTTAGCCATTAAACCCAACGGTATCTATGTCGATGGTACTTTTGGGCGTGGTGGGCATTCACGTCTTATTTTAAGCAAATTGGGTGAACAGGGTAGATTGATTGCGATTGATCGTGATCCGCGTGCGATTGCAGAAGCGAACACGATCACTGATCCCCGTTTTCAAATTGTTCACAGTGCTTTTTCATCCATTCCTGATATTTGTGACGAACTTAATTTAGTCGGCAAAATTGACGGTATCTTACTCGATCTTGGCGTATCTTCCCCACAACTTGACGAAGCAGAACGTGGTTTTAGTTTTATGCGTGATGGACCATTAGATATGCGAATGGATACCACCAAAGGCTTGTCAGCAATGGAGTGGTTAGCACAGGTGTCTGTTGATGATCTCGCTTGGGTGTTAAAAGAGTTTGGCGAAGAGCGTTTTGCCAAACGCATTGCACAAGCGGTCGTTTCTTACAATAAATCTGCAACTGAAAAAATTTCCCGTACTTTGCAACTGACCCAAATTATTGCAGATGCCGTGCCGTTTAAAGATAAGCATAAACACCCAGCAACTCGCTCTTTTCAGGCAATCCGTATTTACATTAATAGTGAGTTAGATGAATTAGAAAAGGCATTAAATTCAGCCCTAACTGTACTCGCACCTGAAGGGCGTTTGTCTATTATCAGCTTCCATTCTCTAGAAGACAGAATGGTAAAGCAGTTTATGCGTAAGCAGAGCAAAGGCGAGACGGTGCCGAAAGGTCTGCCGATTTTAGAAAGTGAGTTAAATAAGAATATTCCTTTAAAAACCGTCGGCAAAGCGATTATGCCAAGTGAAGCGGAGATTGAAGCCAATCCACGCTCACGCAGTGCGGTGTTAAGAGTTGCGGAGAAAAGATAATGTCGAGTGAACGCTATCCTTTACGTCAAGTGATTTTAGACGATTTAACTAGCCATAATAAAGTGGCGTTATTGCTACTTGTTGGGGTGGTGATTAGTGCTGTTGCAACGATTTGGATTACGCACCAAACACGTTTATTAACAGCAGAGCAGGGAAAATTATTGCAAGTAAAACAGAAGCTTGAAAATCAGTATGTTCATTTGCAATTAGAAGAAAATTCAAAAAGTCAGAAGTTTTTAGTCGAAGCTGTTGCTGAAAAATTTGGATTACAACCAGTTAAAAAAGAACAAGAAATCATTTTAGTGGAATAAAAATGAAAAAATCAGTGAAATATAACCCTAAAAATAAAAATACGATGGGAGATGAATTAAAAGAGGTAGATATTTCACCCCAGCCTAGTTTTTTGCCTGCCCGATTTGGATTTGTTTATCTGTTTATCGGTGTAATGGCCTGTGCCTTGATCGGTCAAAGTTTTTTCTTACAAGTCACTGATTCAGAACGTTTAATCAAAGAAGCAAATGATCGCTCTTTACGGACAAAAGAGCTTCCTTTTACAAGGGGGAAAATTTTAGATAGAAATGGGCGAGTGCTTTCAATTAGTGTGCCGATGTATTCAATTACGATTGATCCTAAAGAATATTTTGATACTAAACTTCGTCGTAATAAATCGTTATGGCGAGTTTTGGCTATGGAAATGGAGGCTTCAGCCAGTAAAATTGAAGCTAGTGTGAATCGTTTTATTAAAGAAAAACCACAGAATAAAGAAAATAAATATGATCCTAGAGCGATTTTAAACAATAAAAGTGAGGATTATTGGACATTACTCGCTCGTGCAACTGCATTAGATTACAACGTATTAATTCAACGCATACGCAATAATCCAAATTCTATGTTTTTACATTTGGAAAATGAGTATGCTCAGCTTGAACGCCAAAAAATGCAAGAGTTAGCCAAAGCATTAGGTATGAAATACAGCGTAATGATGGATAAACTTTATGCTTCAGCAAATCAACGTTTTTTATATATTTCTCGTCACGAATCAGATGTGATAGGAGATTATGCTCGAGCATTAAAAATTGATGGGCTTGTATTAAAAGCAGAAACTCGCCGTTTTTATCCTCTTGCAGAAGAAATTTCCCAATTAATCGGCTTTACCGATGTTGATGATAAACAAGGTTCGGAAGGAATAGAACGTAGTTTTGATAGCTTATTAGTGGGCAAAAACGGTAAACAGGTTATCCGCAAAGATGCTCGTGGCAATGTGATTGAGCATATTCGCGATGAGAAAAAATATGATCCGCAAGATGTGATGTTGAGCATTGATGAAGAACTTCAATCTATGGTTTACCGTGAAATCAAAAAAGCGGTGATTGAAAACAAGGCAGAATCAGGCACGGCTGTTTTAGTGGATATTCAAACGGGTGAAGTGTTAGCGATGGCAAATGCACCGTCTTTTAACCCAAATAACCGTGCAGAATTCAAATCTGAATTAGCGCGTAACCGAGTGATTACCGATACTTTTGAACCAGGTTCAACAGTAAAACCACTAGTGGTATTAACGGCACTGCAAAATAAAGTGACTTATCCAAGTGAAGTCATTAGCACAAGACCTTTTGTCGTTAATGGACATACGATTAAAGATGTTGCTCCTCGCGATAGTTTAACGCTGACGGGGATCTTACAAAAATCAAGTAATATTGGGGTCAGCCGTTTAGCATTAAGAATGCCATCAACCGCATTAGTCGAAACTTATAGCAAGGTCGGTTTTGGTAAAGATACAGGCTTAGGGCTTGGTGAACAACGTGGTACAAACGGGGATCGTAAACGTTGGGCGGATATTGAGCGTGCGGCCATAGCATATGGTTATGGTTTAAACGTAACACCGCTACAATTAGCCCGAGCTTATGCAACTTTAGGAAGTTTTGGGGTTTATCGTCCTCTTTCTATTACGAAAGTCGATCCGCCGGTGTTAGGTGAGAGAGCTCTACCTGAAAAGATAACGCGTGATGTCGTGAAGATGATGGAAAGCGTTGCGCAAAAAGGTGAAGGTGGAGAACGTGCAATGATTGATGGCTATCGTGTGGCGGTAAAAACAGGTACAGTCCGTAAGTTAGAAAAAGGGCAATACGTTAAAAAATATTTTGCCTACACTGCAGGTATTGCGCCTGCAAGTAATCCACGCTTTGCATTAGTCGTGTTGACCAACGAACCTAAAGCAGGCAATTACTATGGTGGTGCCGTATCCGCGCCATTATTCTCCAAAATTATGGGGTATACGTTAAAAGCGTATAATATTAAACCGGATAATCTTTCAGAAACTCATTAAGTGATTATAGTATGAAACGTTTACTTTCATTTTTCCCGGTACTTGAAAGCTGGGCAGAATTAAAAACCTTAAACAAAATGACCTTAGATAGTCGCCAAGTTGAAAAGGGCGATCTGTTTGTTGCCTTAAAAGGACATCAAGTCGATGGTCGTCAATTTATTGAAAAAGCGATTGAACAAGGAGCTGCTTTAGTTTTAGCCGAAGCGGATGATGATGTGCAAGCGGTAAGATTGGCAGAAAAATTTGCAAAAAATCATGAAAATCAGACCGCTTGTGTGCTGGAAGTGCCGAATTTACCGAAGCAACTTTCGGCGATTGCTGGAGCGTTCTATGGCAATCCGTCAGAAAAATTAACCCTTGTCGGCATTACAGGTACCAACGGCAAAACCACTACTGCACAGCTTTTTGCACAATGGCGAAACTTGCTTGGCGGTAAATCAGCGGTGATGGGAACCATCGGCAATGGGCTATACGGGCAAGTACAAGAAGCGGTAAACACCACGGGTTCTGCCGTTGAAATTCAACGCAACCTTGCGAACTTTGTCGAATTGGGGGCAGATTTCTGTGCAATGGAAGTCTCTTCTCACGGCTTGGCTCAATATCGTGCTGAAGCGTTAGACTTCGACTTGGCGATTTTCACTAACTTAAGCCGTGATCACCTTGATTATCACAACACAATGGAAGAATACGCCCAAGCGAAATTCCGCTTATTTGGCGAGCTTTCATCAAAACAACAAGTGATCAACGCTGATGATGAAATTGGGCGTGAATGGTTAGCAAAATTGCCTGAAGCCGTCGCTGTCAGCACCGACAGCCAATTCCAACCACAACAATCCCGTTGGATTAAAGCCAAAACGGTACAGTTTACTTTACAAGGTGCGACCATTGAATTTGAAAGTAGCTGGGGCAACGGCGAACTCAAAAGCCGTTTAATCGGGGCATTTAATGTCAGCAACTTATTAACTGCTTTCGCTGGTCTATTAGCTTTGGGCTACGATTTGCAAAAATTAGTCGAAACCGCACCGCTATTAAACGGCGTATGCGGACGAATGGAATGTTTAATCAGCGAAGAAAATCCTGAAGAAAGTCCGATGGTCATTGTTGATTATGCCCATACTCCTGATGCCTTAGAAAAAGCCTTAGAGGCTGCCCGTTTACATTGCGAAGGCGAATTATGGTGTGTCTTTGGTTGCGGTGGTGATCGTGATACAGGCAAACGCCCATTAATGGCACGCATTGCTGAACAGCTAGCGGACAGAGTGATTGTAACTGATGACAACCCACGCACCGAAGATCCTGATGTGATTTTTAACGATATTATGAAAGGTTTCCGCAAGCCAAAAGCGGTGCAGTCTATGCATATCCGTCAATATGCGATTGAACAAGCAATCGCCCAAGCCGAGCCAAAGGATGTGATTTTGATTGCTGGTAAAGGACACGAAGATTATCAAATTATTGGCACGAAGAAATATCACTTTTCGGATCAAGAGTGGGCGAGGAAGTTTTTGGGGTAGTTGGAATTTAATCTATTGCACAAAATAATTTGTAGATACCATAAGACACAACAAATTTTATTTCATAAATGTGTCTAAATTAAATGCTGTCTGTTTTTGCAAAACAGCCTGTGCAATAGTGACTAATTTACGCATTAAAGCCGTGATAATCACCATTTTAGGTTTGCCGCATTCAAGCAATCGCAGCACAAACGAGCGATATACGCTGTTTTTGTAGCTGCCAAAGGCAAAGTTCATTGCAGGGCAAAAGAGTGCCTTACGAATGTCGGATTGCCCGATTTTTGAAATACCAATAACGGTATTTAAACTTTTCCCCGAACTTTTAATCATCGGGGTTAAACCTGCAAAAGTGGCGGCTGCTTTCGCGTTTTTAAAACGATTTCCATCACCTAAATGGGCAATCAGTTGAACGGCGGTTGCAAAGCCAATAGCAGGAATAGTGCAAAGTAATTTTACATTGTTTTTCAATGTATTATCTGCATTAATGCACTGTTTAATTGTTTTTTCCAAAGCCTTAATTTGCGCTTTGATGAAGGCAATCATCTGCTGTGTTGAAGCAATGCAATCGCTGTCAAGCAACATTGTTAGCCGTGTTTTTTCTTGTGCCAACTGTTTTTTCAGGTGGTCAAGTTGGCGATTTTTACGCAACAATTCCCGTTGAGCAGGTGAAATTGGCTGATAAATCGGTAATTTATGACGCTTTTCATCGGCATAATCAGCAAGCATTTTTGCGTCGATTTTGTCGGTTTTAGAGCGTAAATTATCGGTTTTCGTGAAATTTGCACTGCATTTAGGGTTAATCACGCTAACGGTGATTTGCTGTTGGAACAGAAAATCTGCCAAAGCTTCGTGATAAATATTGGTGGCTTCCATCACGCAGTGAAAAGTTTCACCAAATGTATTGAGCCATTGCATAAGTGATTGAAATCCTTCTGGATTATTTTTAAACACTTTATGCTTATGTTTGCCATTTTGTAATTTAATGGCAACATCAAATTTAGCTTTGGCAATATCAATGCCAACGTAATATAATGGGTTATCCATTTGACCTCCAAACCTTGTGAATGCGGGCTACGGAAAACGTGCCTGAGATACCATTCGGGGTGATAGTGGATGAGAAAGTAGGCTTATATCTACACTACGTGCTTAATGGCACAAGGGGCGAAGCAACTCTACTTTCTCTATAACCCCATTATGAAGGTACTCGTAATGGGGTTTTCTTTTGCCCATATTCTAATACAAGGGGCAAATTACATTTGCCCCAAAAGCAATCATAAGGAAGAGGGGCTAATGTAATTAGCCCCTACAAAAGTAGATTTTAAATAGTCAAAATAATTTATAAGTAAATAAAGATGATAAAACAAACCACCCAACAACTCGCTCAAACCCTAAAGGGTAAACTACTCGGTAGTGGCGAGGTTGTTGTTGAAAACATCAGTACAGACACCCGTCAAGCGGTCGAAAAAGGTTTATTTTTTGCCTTAAAAGGCGAAAAATTTGATGCTCACGATTATGTAGAAAAAGCGATAGAACAAGGCTGTGTGGCGTTAGTCGTTGAGAGTGAATTGGCGGTGAATGTACCGCAAATTATTGTGGAAGATACTCGCTTGGCATTAGGGCAGTTAGCAAAATGGCTGAAAGCGGAAATTAACCCAAAAACTGTGGCAATTACGGGCTCTTCAGGCAAAACCACCGTCAAAGAGATGACTGCAAAAATTTTGCAAAAAGTGACCGCTTGTGAAGATCAGGTGCTTTATACCTTTGGTAATTTAAACAATGACTTAGGTGTACCATTGACCTTATTACGTTTAACCCCTGAGCATAAATTTACCGTGGTTGAACTGGGGGCGAACCACATCGGCGAAATTGCTTATACCACCGAAATTGCACAACCTGATGCCTGTTTAGTGAATAACGTGGCATCTGCTCATCTTGAAGGATTTGGCTCGTTGGCAGGTGTGGCTCAAGCTAAAGGTGAAATTTATCGTAGCTTGAAGGCTGGTGGTAAGGCGATTGTGAATTTAGCTCATTACTATCCAGAATGGCAGAAAGAGATTGGCGATCACGAGTTACAGTCGTTCTGCTACACCGGCGAAGATAAAGACAGCTATGCAGATTTTTGGGCGGAAAATGTTGAGTTACACCTCAATGGTTCACGCTTTACCTTACATACGCCACAAGGCGAAATTGAGATCAACTTGCCTTATCTAGGCGAACATAATGTGAGTAATGCGTTAGCGGCAACAGCACTCGCAATGGCAGTCGAGGCGGATTTAACTGCGGTTAAAGCTGGATTGGAACAGCGTTCAGCGGTTAAAGGGCGTTTGTATCCGATTGAAATTAAAGAGAATGTACTGTTTATTGATGACAGTTACAATGCCAATGTGGACTCAATGAAATCTGCGGTATCAGTGTTAAAACAGTATCCGGCTTTCCGCATTTTTGTGGTGGGTGATATGGCGGAACTTGGCAAAGACAGCCCAGCTTGTCACCAAGAAGTCGCTGATTTCGTTAAACAGGCGAAGCTCGATTTAGTGGTCAGCTTCGGCAAAGAGAGTGAGGTGATTAGCGGTAATTCAGCTCACCACTTTAATGATAAAACAGCAATGGCGGCGTTTTTGCTCCCGAACATTTTGCAAAAAATCGAACAAGATCAACCGCTTGTATTATTAGCAAAAGGCTCTCGTAGCCAAAAAATGGAAGAAGTAATTGCTTCCTTATGTCGTTCTTTTGATGTTTCTTTTTAAGGATTAGCTTATGTTAGTTTGGCTTGCTGAATATCTGGTGCAATACAACACCGTGTTTAACGTGGTGTCGTACATTACTTTCCGTTCTATTATGGCGTTATTGACAGCGTTAATTATCGGCTTGTGGATTGGACCAACGGTCATTCGCCGTTTACAAATTCTCAAATTTGGACAGGAAGTTCGCCACGATGGTCCTGAAAGCCACTACAAAAAACGGGGTACACCAACGATGGGCGGTATTATGATTTTATTAGCTATCTGTGTGAGTACGTTGTTATGGGCGGATCTGCGTAACCCCTATGTCTGGTTTGTGCTATTTATCCTATTTGGTTATGGGGTTGTCGGTTTTGTAGATGATTATTGGAAAATAGCCCGTAAAAATACCGATGGCTTGATTGCTCGTTGGAAATATTTTTGGCTATCGGTGATTGCCTTAGTATCTGCTTTTGGTATGTATGCGATTGGTAAAGATACCGCTGCTACCCAGTTAGTTGTTCCTTTCTTTAAAGATGTGATGCCACAGCTTGGCTTATTCTATATTGTTCTCACCTATTTTGTGATTGTCGGAACCAGTAATGCAGTGAATTTAACCGACGGCTTAGATGGCTTGGCAATTGTGCCGATCATTATGGTCGCAGGGGCATTTGCATTAATTGCGTGGGCAACGGGGAACTATAATTTTGCACAATATCTGCACATTCCTTATATCAAATATAGCAGTGAATTAGTGATTTTATGTACGGCAATTGCAGGGGCAGGTTTAGGTTTCTTATGGTTTAACACTTACCCAGCACAAGTCTTTATGGGGGATGTCGGTTCATTGTCACTTGGCGGTGCATTGGGGGTGATTGCCGTATTAGTTCGCCAAGAATTATTACTAGTGGTGATGGGCGGTGTCTTTGTGGTTGAAGCCTTATCGGTGATTTTACAAGTTGGATCGTACAAACTTCGCCAAAAACGTATTTTCCGTATGGCACCGATCCACCACCACTTTGAACTTAAAGGCTGGCCGGAACCACGTGTTATCGTGCGTTTTTGGATTATCACCTTAATGTTGGTGTTAATTGGATTGGTGACGTTGAAATTACGTTAATTAATGTAGCAACTGTGTTTACACACAAAAAAGTTATTCAATTTTGACCCACAGATTCTGTGGATAAGTAGCGTGTAGCATCCCATTTTTCATTGCGTCTAACCAACGCATTCATAATGGTTAGCAGTTTACGCATACACGCCATAATAGCGACTTTCTTCGCTTTGCCTTTTGCAACCAATCGGGTGTAAAAGGCTTTAAAAACAGGTTCAAAGCGAATTGCCGATAGTGCTGCCATATATAAGGCATTACGAACAATCGCTCGACCACCATAGCAAAAGGATTTTCCTTTCCATTGACCGCTTTCCTGTGGATGCGGAATAACGCCAACGAGTGAGGCAATTCTTTTGCTGCTTAGCTTGCCTAATTCCGGCAGGCTTGACATCATCACGGCGACGCAATTTTTGCCAACGCCTTTGATGTCTGAGATAAGGTCAGCTTTATCACTAAAATGCTTACTTTGGTCGTCGATATCTTTATCAAGTTCGGCGATTAATTTATCAAGCATTTCAATGTGTTGTTGGATATTGTCCAACTGGGTTTCGTGGCTTTGTTGCAAACGATTTAGCTCTGCTACTCGCATATCGACAAGCTGACGACGGCGAACCACAAGGGCTTCCAGCTGTTCTTCTTGCTCAGAAAGCGGAACATACAACTGATGCTCTACTTCGCCTTTAAGCTCACAAGTGAGCCCATAGAAAGCGAGATTAACCGCATCTTTTGCATCGGTTTTGGCTCTCGTTTGAGATTTTGCAAACTCACTGGCTTTCAGTGGATTAGCAATAAATACACGATAACCTGCTCGAGCAAGGGCTTTTGCCACGGGGATTTCTAATCCACCCGTTGCTTCAAGCGTTATCAGAGCCACATTAAACTGGCTTAAATAGTCCAAGGTATGTTGAATACCTTTGGCGTTATTGGTTTCGGTTTTGGTCTTTTTCTGATGGGAAAAACCAATCACGAAATTGCGTTTAGCAACATCAATACCACAATAAATCGGAGCGTTCATCGGTAACCTGCCTTGTATTCGGGTTTATATTTCAACTGTTCGGTTTTGCTGATGAAGTTATCCACGCCTACGCTACAGAACGAGTTTTAGCTCTAGGGACACCCAAGCTGTGGATAACGTTATGGTTTATGTTGCTAGTTTACTATAATTTTAATATACAAGGGACACACTGCGTGTGTCCGTTACAGTTTTACCAATCGAGGAATAATGAAAATAAAGCGGACACACGCAGTGTGTCCCTACATCTGAAAATACCGTTTCTAGAGAACAACAAAATGCAAAATCAATATCAAGGCAAAACCATCACGATTATCGGCTTAGGCACAACAGGCTTATCTTGTGTCGAATTTTTTGCGGACAAACAGGCTCAAGTGCGAGTGATTGATACCCGTGCAAATCCTGCTGGGGTAGATAAATTATCGAGGGATATTCCACTGCATACAGGCAGTTTAAACCTTGAGTGGTTATTAAGTTCTGATTTAATTGTGATTAGCCCAGGACTTGCCTTAGCAACGCCAGAAATTCAGCAAGCTATTCAAGCAGGTGTGGAAGTGGTTGGCGATATTGAGTTGTTCTGCCGTGAAGCAAAAGCACCGATTATTGCGATTACAGGGGCAAATGGTAAAAGTACGGTAACGACTTTGACAACGGAAATGGCAAAACAAGCAGGTATCAAAGTCGGTATGGGCGGTAACATCGGCGTGCCTGCCTTGAGCTTATTGAAAAGCGATTACGAACTTTATGTATTGGAATTATCAAGCTTCCAGTTGGAAACGACTTATTCCTTAAAAGCGAAAGCAGCAACCATTTTAAATATCAGTGAAGATCATATGGATCGTTACAATAACTCCGTTGAAGAATATCGTGCAGCAAAATTGCGTATCTATCAAAATGCGGAAAATATTATTGTAAATGGCGAAGATCCACAAACTTTCCCAGAGCAAGCGATCAGATCTTTGAAAAAATTTGCAGAAAAAGATGCAGAATATACCGCTTGTAATGGTGAACTCTATTCTGGCGATGAAGCAGTTATTGCGATTAATGAGCTGAAAATCACGGGTCGTCACAATGTGATGAATGCCTTGGCTTCAATGGCATTGGCGGAAGCGGCTGGTGTTGCTCGTTCAGGGATTGTGAAAGCCCTACAAAGCTATTCAGGATTAGATCACCGTTTCCAGCTAGTACCGACGAATGATGGCGTACGCTGGATTAACGACTCAAAAGCCACGAATGTCGGCAGTACTGTGGCTGCATTAAATGGTTTACAAGTCGAAGGAACGCTTTATCTGTTGTTGGGTGGCGATGGGAAAGATGCTGATTTTTCTGAGTTAAAACCTTTTATTAATCAGCCAAATACAGTCTGTTACTGCTTTGGAAAAGATGGGGCGGAACTTGCCGCTTTAACTCAAAATAGCGTTTTAGTGGAAACAATGACACAAGCTGTCGCACAAGTTCGTTTACTATTAAAATCAGGCGATATGGTGCTACTTTCACCAGCCTGTGCCAGTTTAGATCAGTTTAAAAATTTTGAAGAGCGTGGCAGACAGTTTGTGGCGTTGGCTCAAGGGGTTATCTAATGCTAGAAAAAATTCGGATTGAGTGGGATAAGTGGACAAGATTAACGCCTGTTAATGCACTCTATGATCGAACATTGGTGTGGTTATTTCTCGCATTGCTGATCATTGGATTTGTTATGGTGACTTCAGCCTCTATTCCTGTGAGTAGTCGGCTACACGAAGACCCCTTCTATTTTGCGGTGCGAGATGGTTTTTATGTTATCGCATCTATTTGTGCTTGTACTTTCTTTGTTCAAATTCCAAGTAAACATTGGGAAAAGTATAATGGTTGGTTATTTATTTCAGCCCTACTTTTGCTTGCAATTACATTGTTTGTTGGAAAAACAGTAAATGGGGCAACACGCTGGATCCCTATCGGTCCTATTAATTTCCAGCCTGCAGAATTAGCAAAATTTGCGGTGATTTGTTACTTTGCGAGCTTCTATGTAAGAAAATTTGATGAAATGCGACAAAAAAGCATTAGTTTCATTCGCCCTATGGTAATCCTGATTTTATTTAGCTGCTTGTTGCTGGCTCAACCTGATTTGGGAAGTATAGCGGTGCTTTTTGTGCTGACATTTGCAATGCTTTTTATTATGGGGGCGAAAGTCTTACAGTTTATTTTTCTTGGTATCACAGGCGTTGTAGTCTTTGCTCTATTAGTTTTAACATCGGAATATCGCTTAAAACGCGTAACTTCTTTTATGGATCCTTTTGCTGATGCTTATGGCGATGGTTTCCAACTATCTAACTCACAAATGGCTTTCGGGCAAGGTGAGATTTGGGGACGAGGCTTGGGTAACTCCGTACAAAAATTAGAATATTTACCCGAAGCACACACTGACTTTGTAATGGCTGTTATTGCTGAGGAGTTTGGATTAGTTGGAATTGTTGTCGTTGTGCTATTATTACTCGCTTTAACTTTTAGAGCTTTAAAGGTTAGTCGGGAAGCGTTAATGTTAGAAGAGCGATTTAAAGGTTTTTTTGCTTTTGGTATTGCAATTTGGATTTTTATTCAAGGCTTTGTAAACCTTGGTGTTGCTTCGGGGTTACTGCCGACCAAGGGCTTAACTTTCCCATTGGTAAGCTATGGTGGTTCAAGTTTAGTGATTATGGCGATTGCAATTGCGGTATTAATTCGGATTGATTACGAAAACCGCTTGGATCGAATTGGTCATGCACATTTCAGCGATGATTAATATTGGAAAATAATATGACAAAAAAATTATTGGTAATGGCTGGCGGAACTGGCGGACATGTTTTCCCGGCGATTGCTGTGGTAAGAGAATTACAACAACAAGGCTGGGAAATCCGTTGGCTTGGTACCAAAGATCGTATGGAAGCAGATCTTGTGCCAAAACACGGTATTCCGATTGAGTTTATTCAAATTTCAGGATTAAAGGGCAAAGGGATCAAAGCATTACTTACTGCCCCTTTTGCGATCTTAAGGGCGGTACTTCAAGCGAAAAAAATTATTAACGCGTACAAGCCCGATGCAGTACTCGGAATGGGCGGTTATGTATCCGGACCTGGCGGTATTGCAGCGAAATTATGTGGTGTGCCTGTGATTTTGCACGAACAAAATGCGGTGGTAGGTTTAACGAATGTATGGCTTTCTAAAATTGCTCGACGTACTTTACAAGCATTTCCAACGGCGTTTCCAAATGCGGAAGTGGTGGGAAATCCTGTTCGCCAAGATCTATTTGAAATTGCACCGCCTGAACAACGTTTTGCTGAAAAAGGCTATCCGATCAATATCTTAGTGATGGGCGGTAGTCAGGGGGCATTGGTGATCAATAAAACCGTGCTGGAAGTAGCGAAAGTGTTAGGACAAAACGTATTTATTAGTCATCAAGTCGGCAAAGGCAAATTAGCCGGTGTGGAAGAAGTTTATCAAGCAACAGGTAACGGCATTGCTAGCGAATTTATTGATGATATGAAAGCCGCTTATGAATGGGCGGATTTGGTGATTTGCCGTTCTGGTGCTTTAACTGTATGCGAGATTGCTGCAGCAGGATTGTCTGCGATTTTTGTGCCGTTTCAACATAAAGATCGCCAACAATTTTTAAATGCAGAGTACCTTGCACAAGTAGGTGCTGCAATGATTATTGAACAGCAGGATTTTACCCCTGAAAGTTTATTAAAAGCATTAGAGCCGTTAATTGCCGACCGTCAAAAACTGACGGAAATGGCAATAAAAGCAAGAGCGAAAGCCACACCATTAGCCGCAAAACGAGTGGCAGAAGTGATTGTGGAAAATAGTTTGTAATCAGAAATTAGCCTTGTAGGGACACACTGCGTGTGTCCACTCTAAAAATTATCCACGGACACACGCAGTGTGTCCCTTGTATATTAAAATTATAGTAAACTAGCAACATAAACCATAACGTTATCCACAGCTTGGGTGTCCCTAGAGCTAAAACTCGTTCTGTAGCGTAGGCGTGGATAACTTCATCAGCAAAACCGAACAGTTGAAATATAAACCCGAATACAAGGCAGGTTACCGATGAACGCTCCGATTTATTGTGGTATTGATGTTGCTAAACGCAATTTCGTGATTGGTTTTTCCCATCAGAAAAAGACCAAAACCGAAACCAATAACGCCAAAGGTATTCAACATACCTTGGACTATTTAAGCCAGTTTAATGTGGCTCTGATAACGCTTGAAGCAACGGGTGGATTAGAAATCCCCGTGGCAAAAGCCCTTGCTCGAGCAGGTTATCGTGTATTTATTGCTAATCCACTGAAAGCCAGTGAGTTTGCAAAATCTCAAACGAGAGCCAAAACCGATGCAAAAGATGCGGTTAATCTCGCTTTCTATGGGCTCACTTGTGAGCTTAAAGGCGAAGTAGAGCATCAGTTGTATGTTCCGCTTTCTGAGCAAGAAGAACAGCTGGAAGCCCTTGTGGTTCGCCGTCGTCAGCTTGTCGATATGCGAGTAGCAGAGCTAAATCGTTTGCAACAAAGCCACGAAACCCAGTTGGACAATATCCAACAACACATTGAAATGCTTGATAAATTAATCGCCGAACTTGATAAAGATATCGACGACCAAAGTAAGCATTTTAGTGATAAAGCTGACCTTATCTCAGACATCAAAGGCGTTGGCAAAAATTGCGTCGCCGTGATGATGTCAAGCCTGCCGGAATTAGGCAAGCTAAGCAGCAAAAGAATTGCCTCACTCGTTGGCGTTATTCCGCATCCACAGGAAAGCGGTCAATGGAAAGGAAAATCCTTTTGCTATGGTGGTCGAGCGATTGTTCGTAATGCCTTATATATGGCAGCACTATCGGCAATTCGCTTTGAACCTGTTTTTAAAGCCTTTTACACCCGATTGGTTGCAAAAGGCAAAGCGAAGAAAGTCGCTATTATGGCGTGTATGCGTAAACTGCTAACCATTATGAATGCGTTGGTTAGACGCAATGAAAAATGGGATGCTACACGCTACTTATCCACAGAATCTGTGGGTCAAAATTGAATAACTTTTTTGTGTGTAAACACAGTTGCTACGAATACGAAGGAAAAATGTAATAATGAAAAATTTCCAAGATAAAGTTAAAAAATTAGTCGCTGAAATGCGCCGTGTAAATCAAATCCACTTTATTGGGATTGGTGGCGCAGGTATGTCTGGGATTGCTGAAGTATTATTAAACGAAGGTTATCAAATTTCGGGCTCGGATATTGCTGATGGTGCAGTCACGCAACGCTTAGCAAAAGCAGGTGCAAAAGTTTTTATCGGACATCAAGCTGAAAACATTGAAGGGGCAAGTGTTGTTGTGGCTTCCAGTGCAATTAATGAAAGCAATCCCGAAGTTGCGGCTGCAAAAGAAGCACGTATTCCTGTGATTCAACGTGCGCAGATGTTAGCGGAAATTATGCGTTTCCGTCACGGTATTGCGATTGCAGGAACTCACGGTAAAACGACCACAACCGCAATGATTTCAATGATTTATACGGAAGCAGGATTAGATCCTACTTTTGTAAATGGTGGTTTAGTAAAATCAGCGGGTAAAAATGCTCATTTAGGTGCAAGCCGTTACTTAATTGCAGAAGCCGATGAAAGTGATGCGTCATTCTTACATTTACAGCCGATGGTTTCTGTTGTGACCAACATTGAACCAGACCATATGGATACTTACGGTGGCGATTTCGAGAAAATGAAAGAAACCTATGTACGTTTCTTACGCAACTTACCATTCTACGGTTTAGCAGTGATGTGTGCTGATGATGAAACAGTGATGGAAATTGCCCCAAAAGTTGGTCGCCAAGTGATTAGCTATGGTTTTAGTGAAAAAGCCGATTACCGTATTGAAGATTATCAACAAACAGGCTTCCAAGGGCATTATACGGTGGTTTGCCCAACGGGTGAGCGTATTGAGATCTTACTAAACGTGCCGGGTAGACACAATGCACTGAATGCAACGGCAGCATTAGCGGTTGCAAAAGAAGAAGGTATTGCGAATGAGGCGATTTTGGCTGCTCTTGCAGATTTCCAAGGTGCAGGTCGTCGCTTTGACCAGTTGGGTTCGTTTATTCGTCCAAATGGTAAGGTGATGTTAGTCGATGACTACGGACATCATCCAACGGAAGTAGATGTGACGATTAAAGCCGCTCGCCAAGGCTGGGAAAATAAACGTGTGGTAATGGTATTCCAACCGCACCGCTATTCTCGTACCCGTGATTTATTCGACGATTTCGTGCAAGTGCTGTCGCAGGTTGATGCATTGATTATGCTCAATGTTTATGCCGCAGGTGAAGCACCGATTGTGGGGGCAGAGAGTAAAGATCTGTGTCGTTCAATCCGTAATCTTGGCAAAGTGGATCCGATTTTAGTGTCAGATACTTCACAACTTGGCGAAGTGTTAGATCAAATTATTCAAGATGGTGATTTAATTTTGGCACAAGGTGCGGGCAACGTGAGCAAGCTTTCGCGTGATTTAGCGGAAAGTTGGAAGGCATAAAGAACATAAGTTTCCCCCTTTGAAAAAGGGGGATTAAGGGGGATTTTAAAATGTATATTTCCCCAAAAATTAATTAAAAATCCCCCCTAGCCCCCCTTTTTCAAAGGGGGGAATAGATAAATTTATAAACCAAATAAGGTAAAAATAATGAGCTTAAAAAACGAAAAAATTGCGGTGTTATTTGGTGGCGTTTCAGCAGAACGTGAAGTTTCTCTCAATTCAGGTAAATCGGTCTTTGAAGCCTTACAGAGTTTAGGCTATAACGTTGAAGCGATTGATACAAAAGAATTTCCGATTGAAAAATTAAAAGAAAAAGGCATTCAGCGTGTGTTTAATATTCTTCACGGTGGTATCGGTGAAAATGGTGTGCTTCAAGGGGCGTTAGAGCAACTAGGTATTCCCTATACAGGCTGTGGCGTGATGGCTTCTGCGATTACCTTAGATAAGTTCCGCACCAAGCTATTGTGGAATGCAGTGGGCTTACCAACAGCGGCAATGGAAGTGGTACGCCGTGGGCAAGCGGTCAATTCCGATGAAATTATTGCAAAATTAGGTTTACCATTATTTGTGAAACCTGCGAGTGAAGGCTCAAGCGTTGGCGTAAGTAAAGTGAAAACTGCAGAACAGTTATTACCTGCAATCGAAGAAGCATTAAAATATGATTCAATTGTGTTGGTGGAAGAAAATTTAGCAGGGGCGGAATACTCTGTACCAGTACTTGATGGTGAAGTGTTACCCGCGGTACAAATTATTCCAGACGGCGAGTTTTATGACTACCACGCAAAATATATTTCGGATAATACCCAGTATGTTGTTCCAGCGTTAAATGCTGATCGCCAAGCAGAAGTCGCTAAGTTAGTGAAACAGGCTTATGATGTAGTGGGTTGTCGTGGTTGGAGCCGAATTGATGTAATGGAAGATGGCGAAGGAAACTTCCGTTTAGTTGAAGTGAATACTTGCCCAGGTATGACCAGTCATAGTATTTTCCCAAAATCAGCGGCGACTGTGGGTTATAGTTTCGAGCGTTTAGTTGAGCGTGTATTGGAGTTAAGTGCGTAATGGTTGCGGTAATACGTAAGAAACCGACTTCGGTAATTCGTACACAAGCAAGTAAGCCGAAGTATCCGATTAATTGGTTTGTTTTTGTTAAGCCTATCGTTGTGTTATTATGTTTCGGTATGGTTTATGCAATTTATACCAATTGGTCTAGTTTGCTTGCATCACTGGATAGAACGCCAATCCGTTCTTATGCATTAACGCATAAAACACAATTTACGACGAATAATGATATTCGTGAAGTTTTAGCTAAAGAACCCCTGTTAAAAGGCTATTTTGAACAGGATATTCAAGAAATTAAAGAGAAATTTCTAACAATTCCTTGGATCAGTAATGTTTCTGTGAGAAAAGTTTATCCCGATAAATTAAGTATTACGTTACTTGAACATCGTCCAATGGCTGTATGGAATAATAGTCAGTATGTTTCTGAACATGGAGTAGTGTTCAGTTTGCCGAAAGATAGGTTTGATAACACAGGCTTACCTATTTTATACGGACCAGACACAGAAAGTAAGGTTGTGCTTGAGGCTTGGGATAAAATAAAAGCAGATTTAAAATCACGTAATTTAGGATTATATTCCATTGCAATGGATAGTCGAGGAGCTTGGTCAATTCGACTTGATAATGGCGTTGAACTAAAATTAGGGCGAGGGGAATGGCTATCAAAAATCGATCGTTTTGTGACTATTTTTCCTGAAATTGATATTCCTGAGGGGAAACGTTTATCCTACGTAGATTTACGTTATGAACACGGGGCTTCCGTTGGATTTAATAATCAATAATTTATTAACTTGCAAACATAATTAATATGACAAAAGTAGCAGAATCTAGAATTAGAGTAGGTTTAGAAATTGGAACACACAAGATAGTTGCTGTGGTAGGTGAGGTATTGCCTGATGGGGTGATTAATGTGATTGGCTCTGGAATTAGCCCGTCTAAAGGTGTTCAAGGTGGTGGCGTTGTTGATTTAGATGCTGTAACAAGTGCTATTCAACGTGCGATTGAAGAAGCTGAATCGATTTCTGGATATGATATTGTATGTGTTACTCTTGCCCTTTCAGGATCTCACATTACAGCTTTTAATGAAAGTGGAACTGTGCCGTTGTCTGGTAGTGTAAGAAATGAAGATTTGGATAATGCTATTCATATTGCGCGTTCTATTAAATTACCCGATGGGCTGGAAACATTACACATTATTCCTCAGGAATATAGAGTAGATAGATTACCTGCTACTAAAAATCCCCTTGGTTTATCTGGTATGCGTTTGCAGGCTCAAGCTCATTTAATTGCTTGCCATAACGATTGGCTACGTAATTTAAAAAATGCAGTGGAGAGAAGTAAATTAAAAATTGATCAAATCGTTTTTTCGGGGCTTGCTTCAAGTTATTCTGTGTTAACAGAAGATGAAAAAGAACTTGGGGTTTGTTTAATTGATATTGGCGGTGGCACTATGGATGTTCTTGTTTATACAGATGGTGCTTTGCGTTTTAGTAAAGTTATTCCTTTTGGTGGGAATAATGTAACGGACTATATTGCTCATGTTTTCACAACCTCTCGCCAAGATGCAGAAAATATTAAAGTACAGTATGGATGTGCTATTGCACCCCCAACTCATTTTCCAGAGAAAAAAATTGAGGTGGCAGGCTTGGGTGGACGAATGCCAAGAACTTTTACAAAAAGCCAATTATCTAATGTTACATCTCAATGCTACCACGATTTACTGAGCGTAATTAATCAGGAATTATCCCAATTACGCAATGAACTATATCAAAAAGGCATAAAACAAGAATTAATTGCTGGAATTGTATTAACAGGTGGTGGCTCTCAGGTTGAAGATATTGTAGAATGTGCAAAATCTGTCTTTGGATCTCAAGTTCGAGTTGGTAATCCATTGAACATTACAGGATTAACGGATTATGTAAACAAACCTTCTTATGCAACCGTATTAGGATTGCTACAGTATAGTCATTATAATGACGTTGATAGTAGCCAAAGTGGAGAAATTAGTCATAAGGTGGGCGGCATTATTGATACATTAGGTCATAGTGCTAAAAAAGCGTATAATTGGATAAAATCAAGTTTTTAATAGGCATTAATAACAATATTAAGCCGTGAGGGAGAATCACAAATGTTTGAACCTATTTATGAAGCAACGCAAGATGCGGTTATCAAAGTTATCGGTGTCGGTGGCGGTGGTGGTAACGCACTAAATCATATGGTTAGTAACCAATCTGATGTTGGTAGTGTTGAATTCTTTTCGGTTAATACGGATGCACAAGTATTACGTAGTAGTGCCGTTCGCAATACGATTCAAATAGGTGCAAGTGTAACAAAAGGCTTAGGGGCAGGAGCAGATCCAAACATTGGTCATCAAGCAGCTGAAGAAGATAGAGAAGCATTAACGAATATGCTTACAGGTGCTGATATGGTCTTCATTGCTGTTGGTATGGGTGGTGGCACAGGTACTGGTGCAGCTCCTGTAATTGCTGAAATTGCTAAAAGCCAAGGAGCATTAACAGTTGGTATTGTTACTAAACCTTTCTCTTTTGAAGGTAGAAAACGTTCTAACTATGCGGAACAAGGGATCCGTGAACTTGCAAAACATGTGGATTCACTCATCATTATCCAAAATGATAAATTACTAAAAGTATTACCTAAAAGTGTAAAATTTAATGAAGCCTTTGGCGTTGCAAATGACGTCTTACGCAATGCGGTATTAGGTATTACGGATATGATTACTTCCGAAGGTCTTGTGAACGTTGACTTTGCAGACGTGAAAAAAGTGATGTCGGAAATGGGTAGAGCAATGATGGGAACAGGCATTGCAGAGGGTGAAAACCGTGCAGAAAATGCAGCAAAAGAAGCTGTAGCAAGCCCGTTATTGGAAGATGTTGATTTATCAGGTGCTAAAGGCATTCTTGTGAATATTTCTTCTGGCTATGATATTGAACTTGCAGAAGTCAATACCATTATGGAATATGTTACTAGCTTCGCAGATCCTGATGCAGCTATTATTTTTGGTTCTGCATTCTATCCAGAAATGGATGGTAAGATCCGTGTAACATTGGTTGCTACAGGTATCGGACAACCAGAAGAAATGCCAAAAATTCCAAGTGTGCAAGGAAGAACCGATATTTCGCAACAATCTATTATTAATAACGGATTTGGTGGTGCTCGTCAGCCTGAATTTATAAATAATATGGGCGGTTACCCAAACCAAAACCAATATACAACGCATCAAATGTCTCAGCAACCACAACAGGTTCAGCAAACAGCGCCAAGACCACAGAAAGTTGATACAGCACAGGTCTTTTCGCCGAACTCAATCCCAGGGTTTATGAGAAATGGTCAATAACCATTTCGGGAAATAAGGAAACGATATGATTAAACAAAGAACCCTTAAACAAGCAGCAAAAGTAACAGGTATTGGCTTGCACAGTGGCAAGAAAGTAACCTTAACGTTGCGTCCAGCACCGGCACATACAGGGATTATTTACGCAAGAACAGATCTTGATCCTGTCGTTTACTTCCCTGCAAGTGCTGAATCTATCCGTGATACACAACTTTGTACTTGTATGATCAATGATGAAGGTGTGCGTATTTCAACAGTAGAACACTTAAACGCAGCAATGTCTGCGTTAGGTTTAGATAACCTAATTGTAGAAGTTGATGCAGCCGAAATTCCAATTATGGACGGTAGCTCAAGTCCTTTTATCTATCTCTTATTAGATGCAGGGATTGAAGAACAAGATGCGCCGAAAAAATTTATTCGTATTAAAGAAAGTGTACGAGTAGAAGAAGGGGATAAGTGGGCTGAGTTTAAACCTTATAGCCACGGTCTGAAATTAGACTTTACTATTGACTTTACGCACCCAATGATTACCAAAGAAGTGCGTAACTACAAAATGGAATTTTCAGCACAACACTTTATTCAACAATTAAGCCGTGCTAGAACCTTTACCTTTATGAAAGATGTTGAATATCTTCAATCTATTGGTCTTGCATTAGGCGGTAGTTTAGATAACGCAATTGTTTTAGATGAATACCGCATTTTGAATGAAGAAGGGTTACGTTTTAAAGATGAACTAGTTCGTCATAAAATGTTAGACGCTGTCGGTGATTTATTTATGTGTGGCTACAATATTTTAGGTGATTTCAAAGCCTATAAATCAGGTCACAGCTTAAACAATAAATTATTACGAGCTGTGTTAGCGAATGAAAATGCTTGGGAATTTGTAACCTTTGATGATAAAGCAGAGGTTCCGCAAGGTTATCAAGTGACAGAACAGGTGTTTATTTAATAGTTATTATCATTTCTCGGAGATTTTTATTAAATTTTTAAGGTGTTTTTTCTTAAAATTCTAATTTTTAAAAATTTTTGCAGAAAAATTGCCGCTTGCTATTCCCTTATTCTACATTTTCGGCTAATCTCGCAGACTTCATTTACCTTGGTAAATGAAGTCTTTTTTATTTGTCTTACAGGAAATTTTATGAGTAACCAATCTTTATCTTCAAAAATCCTTGGCGGTAATTTAGTATTACGCATTGCCGTAGGTTTAGTGCTAGGTATCTGCTTAGCATTAGTTAGCCCAGATGCAGCCAAAAGCGTTGGGGTTCTCGGACAATTCTTTGTAAAATCATTACGTGCAATTGCACCGATTTTAGTTTTTGTTCTTGTAATGGCTTCCATTGCTAACAAAGAAGTTGGCAGCGATAGCCGCTTAAAACCTATCTTAGTGATGTATGTCTTAGGTACTTTCGTTGCAGCAGTAACAGCGGTTATTTTAAGCTATTTATTTCCAACGACACTTGAACTTGTTACCAGCCCGGAAGGGCTTGCACCGCCACAAGGCGTTGGTGAAGTATTAAAAACCGTTGTTTTCAACTTAGTCGATAACCCACTTGGTGCAATTACGAACGGTAACTTCATCGGTATTCTTGCGTGGTCTATCGGTTTAGGTATCGCATTACGCCACGCAGCACCAAGCACCAAAGTCATGTTAAACGACATCTCTGATGCTGTTTCTTTCGTGGTAAAAGTGGTAATCGCCTTTGCTCCAATCGGGGTGTTCGGCTTAGTAGCAGAAACCATGGCAACCAACGGTGCAGATGCCTTTATCGGTTATGCACGTTTATTAGCGGTATTGTTAGGTGCAATGGCAATTGTGGCATTTATCCTAAACCCATTATTAGTGTATTGGAAAATTCGCCGCAACCCATACCCACTCACCATCACCTGTTTACGTGAAAGTGGCGTGACAGCATTCTTTACTCGTAGCTCAGCAGCGAACATCCCTGTAAATATGGGATTAGCGAAACGCTTAGGTATCAAAGAAGAGATTTACTCTATCGCAATCCCACTTGGTGCTAACATCAATATGGCGGGTGCAGCGATTACTATCACCGTATTAACCTTAGCAGCAGCTTACACCCAAGGTATCGTGCCAGATTTCTCAACAGCGGTATTATTAAGTATTGTTGCTTCAATCTGTGCTTGTGGTGCATCTGGTGTAGCCGGCGGTTCATTATTATTAATCCCACTTGCATGTAGCTTGTTCAACATTCCAAACGATGTTGCAGCACAAGTTATCGGCGTAGGTTTCATCATTGGTGTTATCCAAGACTCAGCTGAAACAGCACTTAACTCATCAACGGACGTATTATTTACCGCAGCGGTAAGTATGTCTGATGAGAAAAATAACTAGAATTCTTGTATACTTTTAATAGTTAAACACTAGTAAAAGACTTAACTACATCAGTCAAGTATTTTAGATAAGCAGAAAAATAGCTGCTATAAAATTGACTATAGCCTTATATTGAAGGCTATAGTCGTTTACTAGGTCTAGATTTTTCTCTATTTTATAAATTTTCATTCTAATATTCTCCTTTCCTTTTCCCTTTCCTGTAATTTTCAGGTAAAATCCGCCGATTATTTTTCTTTTATCAATAACAATACAATAGGACATTTACTGCCCTTATGAAAATGCAGAACATTCGTAACTTTTCTATTATTGCTCACATTGACCACGGTAAATCGACTTTATCTGACCGCTTGATCCAAATTTGCGGTGGTTTGTCAGATCGTGAAATGGAAGCTCAAGTGTTAGACTCTATGGATCTTGAGCGTGAGCGCGGTATTACCATTAAAGCACAAAGTGTTACCTTAAATTATCAAGCAAAAGATGGTCAAACCTATCAGTTAAACTTTATCGATACGCCAGGACACGTCGATTTCTCTTATGAAGTTTCTCGTTCCCTAGCCGCCTGTGAAGGGGCGTTGTTGGTTGTTGATGCTGGACAAGGGGTGGAAGCACAAACTCTTGCTAACTGTTACACGGCAATTGAGATGGATTTGGAAGTGGTGCCGATTTTAAACAAAATTGACTTGCCTGCGGCGGATCCTGAGCGTGTTGCAGAAGAGATTGAAGATATTGTCGGGATTGATGCGATGGAAGCGGTGCGTTGCTCAGCAAAAACCGGTGTGGGTATCGATCTCGTTTTAGAAGAAATCGTGGCGAAAATTCCAGCCCCTGAAGGCGATCCTGATGCACCGTTACAAGCCTTGATTATTGACTCGTGGTTCGATAACTATTTAGGTGTAGTTTCCCTTGTGCGTGTCAAAAATGGGGTGTTGAAAAAAGGCGATAAAATCAAAGTGATGAGTACAGGACAGTCTTATCAAGTAGATCGTCTTGGTATTTTCACGCCAAAACAAGTTGATACTACGGAATTAAAAACAGGCGAAGTAGGTTGGGTAGTTTGTGCGATTAAAGATATTTTAGGCGCACCTGTTGGGGATACTTTAACCCATCATCACAATCCTGCAAGCGAAGTGCTACCAGGCTTTAAAAAAGTAAAACCGCAAGTTTATGCAGGTTTATTCCCGATTAGCTCAGATGATTATGAAGCGTTTCGTGATGCATTGGCAAAATTGAGCTTAAATGATGCGTCGCTTTTCTATGAGCCAGAAAACTCAACGGCATTAGGCTTTGGCTTCCGCTGTGGCTTCTTAGGCTTGTTGCATATGGAGATCATTCAAGAGCGTTTAGAACGTGAGTATGATTTGGATCTCATTACCACAGCACCGACGGTAGTCTATGAAGTGGAACAAACGAATGGCGAAATTGTCTATGTAGATAGCCCGTCGAAGTTGCCTGCGATTAACAATATTGCGGAAATTCGTGAGCCGATTGCAGAATGTAATATGCTTGTACCACAAGAGTTTTTAGGTAATGTGATTACCTTATGTGTGGAGAAGCGTGGTGTACAGACGAATATGGTTTACCACGGTAACCAAATCGCATTGACTTATGAAATCCCGATGGGGGAAGTGGTGTTAGATTTCTTCGACCGCTTAAAATCGACTTCGCGTGGTTATGCGTCGTTGGATTATGGTTTCAAACGTTTCCAGGCGGCAGATATGGTGCGTGTGGATATTATGATCAACGGCGAGCGTGTCGATGCGTTAGCGTTAATCGTCCACAAAGCCAATGCCCCTTATCGTGGTCGTGAGTTAGTGGAAAAAATGAAAGAGTTAATTCCACGTCAGCAGTTTGATATTGCGATCCAAGCGGCGATTGGTAACCATATTATCGCTCGTTCGACGGTGAAGCAGTTGCGTAAAAACGTATTGGCAAAATGTTACGGTGGTGACGTAAGTCGTAAGAAAAAACTGTTGCAGAAGCAGAAAGAAGGTAAAAAACGTATGAAATCTTTAGGTAACGTGGAAGTGCCACAAGAAGCGTTCTTAGCGATTTTGCACGTTGGGAAGGATTAGTGAATAGATATTGTAGGGACACACCGAGTGTGTCCGCATACAACATTCATATCTATTCTATTGATAAATGTTGCAATGGACACACTCAGTGTGTCCCTACATTTTGGATAGTAAATAAATTCCAAAAGGAGTGAATTTTAAATATGAGCAATATTTTAACCATTAGTTTTATTGCAGTATTGTACGGTGTTTGGAAAGTGTTGGACTCAATGCAGCTACCAAACACGATTTCCATTATATTAGTAGGTTTAGTTGTTATTTGTGGTGGCTTTTGGTCATTTTACAAATTTAGTGCTGAACCTCGCCGCTTGCGTGCGATTGAGCGTGAAGAAAAGCGTTTAGGCAAACCGCTCTCAGCAGAAGAAAAAGCCACAATTCAACCTCGTTCATTAGTGGGGGATTTTTTTGCGTCACTATTTGGGGTGTTAGCATTAGTCACTATTTTACGTTCATTTATTTTTGAGCCGTTCCAAATTCCAAGCGGTTCAATGGAGCCAACGTTACGCGTGGGTGATTTTCTGTTAGTGAATAAATTTACTTATGGAATTAAAGACCCGATTTGGCAAAATACGCTTGTTCCGATGGGTAAGCCTGAACGTGGGGATATTGTGGTATTTAAAGCTCCAAAACAGCCACACGTTGATTATATTAAGCGTGTTGTGGGTGTTGGTGGCGACCGTGTGAAATATGATTTCCATACCCGTAATTTAACCGTTGTTCACGGCGATTCAGGCAAAGAAGTGGTGTTTAAATACGAAGGCAGTGCACCAAATCCGGACTTTTTCTACCACGGTGAAATGCAAGTTGAACGCACTGAAATTGGTGATGTTGCCCACCAAATTTTAAATAATCCGCACGCTTTTAACTACGAGCCTTATTTCTTCAAACAAGACGGTATTCCTGCTGGGGAATGGGTAGTGCCAGAAGGGCATTATTTTGTAATGGGAGATAACCGTGATAACAGCGAAGACAGCCGTTTTTGGGGGTTTGTCCCTGAAAAGAATATGGTCGGTAAAGCAAGTGTTATTTGGTTAAGCCTTGATAAGAAACCGAATGAATTTCCAAGCGGATTACGTTTTGAGAGAATGTTTACGGCGATTAAATAAAGAGAACATTTCCCCCTTTGAAAAAAAGGGGGATTAAGGGGGATTTTTAAAGGGTGAATTTTATTCAATGTTAGCAAAATTCCCCCTAGCCCCCCTTTTTCAAAGGGGGGTATTCCACGAAGATACACTAAAATGCAACTAGAACGATTACAGAAAAAATTAGGTTATCAATTTGCTAACCTTGATTACCTCACCCAAGCCCTCACTCACCGTAGTGCTGCTTCCAAAAATAATGAACGCCTTGAGTTTCTTGGCGATTCCATCTTAAATTTTGCCATTGGTAAAGCCCTATATGAAAAATTCCCAAAAGCGAATGAAGGGGAATTAAGCCGTATGCGTGCGGCATTGGTGAAAGAACAGACCCTTGCGGTTGTCGCTCGTCAGTTTGAGTTAGGCGAATATATGAAATTAGGGGCTGGAGAATTAAAAAGTGGTGGCTATCGCCGAGAGTCTATTTTATCCGATTGTGTGGAAGCGATTATTGCCGCGGTATATTTAGATGCTGGGATTGATCGGGCGATGGAACGTGTGCATTGTTGGTATCAGCAACTTCTAAATGACATGCAACTAGGGGAAGCACAAAAAGATCCGAAAACTCGTCTGCAAGAGTATCTACAAGGGCGTAAGCTACCACTACCAACTTACGAAGTGATTGATATTAAAGGCGAAGCCCATAATCAAACTTTTAAAGTCAGTTGTAAAGTCGAAAAAGTTGATGAAATCTTTATCGGTAACGGCACAAGCCGTCGCAAAGCCGAGCAAGATGCGGCATTGCAGGTGATAAAGGTGTTGGGAATAAAATAGCCTAATGCAGGGTGGCTCTTGACCCACCATTTCAATTTGTATTTATTTAAGAGAACACAATGACAGATCAAAAAACATATTGCGGCTTTATTGCCATTGTTGGTCGCCCAAACGTAGGGAAATCAACGCTATTAAACAAAATTTTAGGACAGAAAATTTCGATTACATCTCGCAAAGCTCAGACGACACGTCACCGCATTTTAGGGATTAAAACCGAAGGGGCGTATCAAGAGATTTATGTTGATACCCCAGGGCTTCACATTGAAGAAAAACGAGCGATTAACCGCTTGATGAACCGTGCGGCAGCCAGTGCGATTGGTGATGTCGATATGGTGATTTTTGTGGTAGAAGGCACGAAGTGGACCGATGATGATGAGATGGTACTCAATAAATTGCGCTCGACCAAAGCCCCTGTGATTTTAGCGATTAACAAAGTGGATAATATCAAGGAAAAAGAAGAATTATTGCCACATCTGACCGCTTTATCGCAGAAATTCCCGTTTAAAGAGATCATTCCGATTTCAGCTCAACGGGGCAAAAACGTACATATTTTAGAGAAATTTGTGCGTGAGTCACTAAAAGAAGGCATTCATCACTATCCTGAAGATTATGTCACCGACCGTTCGCAACGTTTTATGGCGTCAGAAATTATCCGTGAAAAATTAATGCGTTTTATGGGTGAAGAGTTGCCTTACTCTGTAACGGTCGAAATTGAGCAGTTTAAAACTAACGAGCGTGGCACTTACGAAATCAATGGTTTGATTTTAGTGGAACGTGAAGGGCAGAAAAAAATGGTGATCGGCAACAAAGGTCAGAAGATCAAAGTGATCGGCACTGAAGCTCGTGCGGATATGGAACGCTTGTTTGATAATAAGGTCCACCTTGAGCTGTGGGTGAAAGTCAAAGCCGGCTGGGCTGACGATGAACGTGCGTTAAGAAGTTTGGGCTATATTGACGAATAATGATCGAACAGTGGCAACGTGGCTTTGTGCTACATCGCAGAGAGTACAGTGAAAGCAGTTTGCTCGTTGATTTTTTTACTGAAAATCACGGGCGAATTACCTTACTTGCCAAAGGGGCAAGACGACCACGTTCGCCATTGAAATCCATTCTCCAGCCCTTTACCCCTTTACTGCTGAAATGGACGAGCAAAGGCGATCTCAAAACACTTACCAAAGCTGAACCTGCATCTTTAACCCTCCCGATGCAAACGCTGGCACTGTATAGCGGTTTTTATGTCAATGAAGTCCTTGCAAGAGTTTTGGAAAATCACACCGCTTACCCTGAATTGTTTCAGCATTATCTACAGTGTATGACAAAGTTGGCAAGCCAGCCAAACGAGATCGAACCGATCTTACGCACTTTTGAATTTCAAACACTTAAAGCGTTAGGTTATGGGGTGGATTTTTGCCATTGTGCCGCAACAGGTAAGCCTGTCGATCCAAAAATGAGCTATCAATTTAGAGAAAATGAAGGCTTTATTGCCTCTTTATTACAAAATAACTATACCTTTATCGGCAAGGATTTATTAGCTTTTGCGGAAATGGATTTTTCAGAGAAAGAAACCTTACAATCGGCAAAACGTTTCACCCGTATTGCTTTAAAGCCTTATTTGGGATCAGCACCGCTGAAAAGCAGAGAGCTGTTTCAGTCTGTTTTACCAAACAGATTAAAAGGGTAGGTCGGACATTTATTGCCTGACATCTCGAAATCTAGCGCTATTCAAAACTAAATAAATTAGAAGGGTAGGTCGGGCATTTATGCCCGACATCCCGAAATATAGCACTACTCATAATCAAAATCTTGATTAACCCCAGCCCAATCTTTTGGATAAATACCTTGATGAACGTATTTGTGAAAGGTTGAGTATTTCCAATCAGTTACTGATGAAACGTATCCGTGTTTTACAGGATTATAGTGAATGTAGTCAAAATGTTTTTCGAAATCTTCTTCATTTTTTATACAGTGTTCCCAAAATCGTTGTTGCCAAATGCTACTTTGTCGCTTTCTTAGTTCATTGTTGGTTTTTTCTATATTGTCATAATGTTGGCAATGGTGACTTACATAACGCTTTATTTGATTCCAACGCATTGAAAAGTCTGAATCATTGTCGGGCAATTGCCAAATAGTATGTAAATGATCGGGTAAAATTACTAATGCGTTAATTTTAAAAGGATATTTTGTTGTACCCTTTTTATAGCGGTCTTAAGAGTGTGAAGGACATCAGCGTTTGTTAATATTGGGCGGCGCTGATAGGTGACTACGGTAAAGAAATATTGTGCTCCTGGTTGATAAAGTCTTCGGTATTGCATTATATCTCCTACAATTTCTATGTTTTTAGATATAAAAGGGATGAGCTTGTCGGGCATAAATGCCCGACCTACTTGGAGATTCTTTTCTTAATCATCTGTTTAAAAAGCAGGGTGGTATAAATGCCCGACCTACTTGAATATTCCTTTCTTAATCGTCTGTTTAAAAAGCAGGGTGGCATAAATGCCCGACCTACTTGGAGATTCTTTTTCTTAATCATCTGTTTAAAAAGCGGGTGGTATAAATATCCGACCTACTTGGAGATTCCTTTCTTAATCATCTCTTCAAAAAACGGATAATCCACTAAAAATGCATCGTGTCCAAAGTCGGAATGAAATTCATAAAAATCGACGGCAATGCCTGCATTTTCTAAACGTTGTTTGCTTTTGTGTAGGTCAATCTGTTTAAACAGTTGATCGCTCGTTACGCCGACAAGGGTGTAATTCGCTTTAATGCGACTGAGTGCTTCTTGCTCGTTTGCATAGGTTAAAGCAGGATCATAGAGATCTAAGGCTCTTAACAGGCGTAAGTAACTATTGGCGTCAAAGCGATCTAGAAATTTGACCCCTTGATAGCTGAGATACGATTCTACTTGGAAGTGATCGCCCCAAATCGTTCCCGTCTGTTTCACTTCTCGCCCAAAGGCTTTGGCAAGTTGTACATCGGTGCGGTAGGTGAGCATACCAAGCATTCGAGCGATTTTTAAGCCGTTATCTGGGGGCGTACTCTCATAATAATTGCCGTTGTTAAAATGGGGATCGTTTATCACCGCTTGTCGCATAACGTGATTGAAGCCGATTGCTTCTGCACTCAAGGTAAGCGAAGAACAGAGATTAACCACATTTCTCACTTGTTCCGGATAATCAATCGCCCACTGTGTCGCTTGCATTCCACCAAAAGAGCCACCCACGACCGCTTGTAGCTGAGTAATACCGAGTTTATCGATCAAGGCTTTTTGCACCTTCACAATATCTTGCACGGTGATAACGGGAAATTGACTGCCGTAGGGTTTATTCGTATTTGGATTGATAGACGCAGGGCCTGTCGTACCTTTGCAACCGCCAAGCACATTCGAGCAGATAAAAAAGTATTTATCGGTGTCAAAAGCTAATCCTGCACCGATAAAATCTTGCCACCAGCCTTTATCCGCAGGCGGTGCATAATAGGGTTCAGCGTCACCCGTCAAGGCGTGGCACAACAGCACAGCATTGCTTTTTTCAGCGTTCAATGTGCCATAGGTTTGGTAAGCGACATTGATAGGCGAAAGTGTTCCGCCTAAAGCAAGCTCAAGGGGAATATCATCAAAAAGAGTAATCTGCTGTGCCATAAAATCCTTGCAAAAAACGGTAAAAAAGCGACCGCTTGTCTTTGAATGGTTTCAAGTTTACGAATAGGAAATCGTTTCGTCAAGAAATTTTAGACATCTAAACGTCTAGATTTTTAAATGGCTAAATTAATTATTGTATTACTATGGGCACTTATGCTGTCAGAAAATCATTTTGGGATATAGAATTACTCATCCTTAGGAATAACCACAGCAGGATCCACTTTCCCTTCAAAACCATCAATCAATTTTTTTAGCCCATAATCTTCCTTGTCTGAATGAGGACTAAATAAATCGACTTCTGTATTCAATTTCGGATTACTAATTCCCACCCATTTTGCAATGCCATCGGTAAAGTTTAAGCCAGATTTCATCGCTTTATAGACTTTTCTATCGGTATCATCACTAGATATTTTAAAGAGCGGAACATCAAAGTGTAGCTTACTTTTGCCACTGCTGTTGTGGATTGCAATGTCATTTTCAGTGATATGGTGAGCTAAACCGTGATCGGCAAAATAGACCACCGAAAACGAGCGGTTAGATTGTTGCTCATTTTTGCGAAGGGTTTCATATAAGCGTTTTAACACTTCGTCGGTTTTTTTGATGGACGATGCATAGCAGTTTACGTTGAAATACTTTTTGCCTATTTTTTCATCATCAAACATTTTAGGGTAATCAGTTAAACGATCACAGCTGATGGGGTGTGAACCGTATAAATGCACCACAACAAAACGTTTGCTATGAGTTTTTTGCTCAATAATGTGTTCAAATTTAGGCAATAAATCAAAGTCACTGATATTTTGATGGAAAGAGTCCCACGATTTTAAGAATAATTTTTCGTCACTTTTGTTAGCAAGGGAGGAAACAGGTGTATCAAAAGTACCAAGATAACCTTAGTTTGATAGCCAGTAGGTTTTAATTCCTGCGGATTTAATCAAATCGATCATACCAAGGCTGTATTCCCCTTCCCACTTTTCAGTATCAGGCTTAGTGAGCATTAATTTTAATGAAGCAATGGTATTTGTTCCACCAGCGGTCAGCCCATCAATTAAAATGCCGTTGGCACTGCTCATAAACGGCGTATTTTCAGCAGGGTAGCCATAGGCGTGGTGATAATCTTTTCTGGCACTTTCGCCGATCACTAAAATGTAATCATCGTAACGGCTTTCCGCATTGAGTTGCGACGTTCTCCATTCACTTTGAATGGACATACTATTCAAGCGGTCTAATTCTGCTTTTACTTTACTAATTGCACTACTTCCTTCTTGTAGAAATTTGAAGGGCGGAGTAGAGATAAAAACTAATGCAATCCCTAAGGCAAGAAAGGTTTTATTTTTGTGGAACTGAATTTGCCATTTTTGGCTAATAAAACGAAAACCTAACAGTAATATAAAAATGCCAGTACAAGCAACAAAGTTAATCAGGGGGATTTGGCTGAAAAACTCTTTGCTTTCTTGTATATCTGTGGCAAAAACCGAAGCAACGTATTGGTACGATGGTGGGCCAAAGGTCAAGCCAACTGGCGTGTAAAGGGCATATAAAGTGACAATCGGTAAAAGCAGATAAAAGAACGCTTTTTTAGAGGCATTAGCAAATAAAATAACGAGAACCAGCAGTAGCACATTGCTGATTTCAGGAGTAGGAAAAAAGCCCGAACCAAGTAGCATTAGGTAACTAACTAAATAAGCTAAACCAAAACTAATGAGAGTAGCGAGTATCTTTGTTATATTCATTATGAGCAAAACGAAAATAAAGGGATAGCGATTTTACCGAAAATAAAGTGGAAATTCTATCCGCTTGCCTACTTTGATCTGTTCTTAAGATAATCTATAATATTTCGATTTTTTTCCCCAACCGTTACACAGAGGTCAAAATGAGCAATCCTATTTATAAACGTATTTTGTTAAAGTTAAGTGGTGAAGCATTACAAGGTGAAGAAGGTTTTGGTATTGACCCATCTATCTTAGATAGAATGGCATTAGAGATCAAAGAATTGCTTGCAATGGGTGTCGAAGTCGGCGTAGTTCTTGGGGGCGGTAACTTATTCCGTGGTGCTAAACTTGCTAAAGCGGGTATGAACCGTGTTGTCGGCGACCATATGGGTATGCTTGCAACCGTAATGAACGGTTTAGCAATGCGTGACGCCTTACACCGTGCTGATGTCAATGCAAAATTAATGTCTGCATTCCAGTTAAACGGTATTTGTGATACTTACAACTGGTCGGAAGCTATCAAAATGTTACGCGAAAAACGTGTCGTGATTTTCTCAGCAGGTACAGGTAGCCCGTTCTTTACTACAGACTCTGCAGCTTGCTTGCGTGGTATTGAAATTGAAGCTGATGTTGTCTTAAAAGCAACTAAAGTAGATGGTGTGTATGATTGCGATCCTGCAAAAAATCCAGATGCAAAACTTTATCAACATTTAAGCTATGCTGAAGTTATTGAAAAAGAATTGCAAGTGATGGATTTAGCTGCATTCACTCTTGCCCGTGACCATAATATGCCAATTCGTGTATTTAATATGGGTAAAGCTGGTGCGTTGAAACAAGTTGTGACGGGTACAACGGAAGGTACGACGATTGCTTAATTAACGCTATTCAACGAATTAATCCAACTTAACTATTTATTTAAGTTGGATTTTTTATTCTTTACTTTGCCATTTCAAATTCAATTAACATCATGAGAATATGGATTACTTTAATATGTATCTCTTGAATACGATCAGCATAACGAAAATGAGGTACACGAATCTCAATATCAGCTAGTTCTGCTATTTTTCCTCCATCCTTGCCTGTCATTGCAATAATTTTCATTCCTTTGGCTTTTGCAGCTATGATTGCATTAATAACATTTTTAGAATTTCCTGATGTTGATAAGCAAAACAAGATATCTCCTTTTTGTCCGATTGCCTCAACATAACGAGAAAAGACATATTCATATCCAAAGTCATTGCTTACGCAGCTTAAATGGCTTGGATCTGAGATTGCTATGGCTGGATATCCAGGCCTATTTTCACGATAACGTCCAGTTAACTCTTCAGCAAAATGCATAGCATCACAGTGTGAGCCACCATTCCCACAGGAAAGTATTTTTCCCCCGTTCTTAAAACTATCAGTAATCAGTAAAGCTACTTCTTGAATTAGTTTAAGATTATGTTGGTTATTAATAAAGTCATTTAATACTTGTTGCGCTTCTTGTAATTCTATTAAAATTTGTTGTTGGTACATAAGGATTCCCTCTTGTGATGAGTTAAGTCAAATAAGTCTACCACAAACCCTATAAACTTAGTACTAGGAAAATAGAATGAAATTGGGTAAAATCAATAGGTTTATGTTATTCAATCAAAGGAAAATACTATGATTAATGAAATTAAGAAAGATACTCAAGAACGAATGGAAAAAAGCCTTGAGGCCTTAAAAGGACATATTTCTAAAATCCGTACAGGTAGAGCTCAGCCTAGTTTATTAGATGCTATTCAAGTGGAATATTACGGGTCAGCAACACCATTACGTCAATTAGCTAATGTTGTCGCAGAAGATGCTCGTACATTAGCAGTCACTGTATTTGATCGTTCGTTGATTAGTGCGGTAGAAAAGGCGATTTTAACTTCGGATTTAGGGTTAAATCCTTCTTCGGCTGGAACTACTATTCGTGTTCCTCTTCCTCCATTAACGGAAGAACGTCGTCGAGATTTAATTAAAATTGTAAAAGGTGAGGGAGAACAAGGTAAAGTTTCAATTAGAAATATTCGCCGTGATGCAAATGATAAAATTAAAACTTTAGAGAAAGAAAAACAGATTAGTGAGAATGATGAGCGTAAAGCTCAAGATGATATCCAAAAGATTACAGATATTTATATCAAAAAAGTGGATGAGATTTTAGCAGACAAAGAGAAAGAATTAATGGATTTTTAACATATGAATTGGGCGGAAATTTTCCGCTCAATTTATTCTAACTGGTAGAAGAGATTTAAGATGTTGTTATGAATTTCTTTATTGGTTTCCAATGTCTACATCCTATATAAATAGAGTAAAACCGTTTCATTTTAAGAGAAAAAATGATAGAAAAAACCTTTATTGTGGGGAAAGATGCAGCTCTTGAAGAAAGCATCGAAAGATTCCAGACTAAGTTGAAAGAATTAGGATTTAATATTGAGGAGGCTTCTTGGCTTAATCCTGTACCAAATGTATGGTCAGTACATATTCGTGATGTTGATTGTCCACAATGTTTTTCAAATGGTAAAGGAGCAAGTAAGAAAGCAGCTCTTGCTTCCGCATTGGGGGAGTATTTTGAGCGTTTATCGACTAATTATTTTTGGGCTGATTTTTATTTAGGAAGGGAAATTGCTGAAGGTGAATTTGTTCACTATCCAAATGAAAAATGGTTTCCTATTGAAAATGAAACGGAATTACCTGAAGGAATATTGGATCCATTTCTACACGACTATTTTAATCCAAATGGAGAATTGACACCAGAATTTCTGGTAGATCTACAGTCTAGCAATTCAGAACGAGGAATAGTTGCATTACCTTATATTCGTCAGTCTGATGGTCATACGGTATATATTCCACAAAGCATTATTGGAAATTTATTTGTATCTAACGGGATGTCAGCTGGCAATACTAAGAATGAAGCCAGAGTGCAGGGACTATCGGAAGTATTTGAACGCTTTATCAAAAATCGTATTATCACTGAAGCAATCAGCTTGCCTGAAATTCCGCAGTGTATTATTGATGGTTATCCGACGATTAAACGTTCGATTGAGCAATTGGAGCAAGAAGGGTTTCCGATCCTCTGCTATGATGCTTCATTAGGTGGCGAATTTCCAGTTATCTGTGTAGTTTTACTTAATCCTAGGAATGGTACGTGTTTTGCTTCTTTTGGTGCTCATCCTAATTTCCAAGTCGCATTTGAGCGTACGGTAACTGAGCTTTTGCAGGGGCGTAGTTTAAAAGATTTGGATGTGTTTTCTCCACCATCATTTAATAATGATGATGTGGCAGATTATGCGAATTTGGAAACTCATTTTATTGATTCAAGTGGTCAGATTTCATGGGATCTTTTTAAATCAGAACCAGATTATAAATTTACTCACTGGGATTTTTCAGGCACAACAGAGCAGGAATTTGCTAATTTGATGGAAATTTTCAGCCGGTATAAACAAGAGGTTTATATTATGGACTATGAACATTTAGGTGTATACGCTTGCCGTATAATTGCTCCTGGAATGTCTAATATTTATCCTCCTGACGATTTGATCTATGCGAATAATAATATGGGAATGGAATGGCGTGAAATGTTGCTTGATTTACCCTATTTCCATCATGAGAAAGAAATTTATCAAGAGCTATTGGACGTGCTGGATGAGCAAGGTATTGATGATATGACACGGGTACGTGAATTTATTGGAGTGGTAGCTGAAAAAGGAAGCGCACTACAAACTTTACGTATTGGTGAATTAAAATCTATGCTTCATTTGGCTTTAGGGAATCTTGAAGAGGCATTAGATTGGGCAACTTGGACAGTTAATATGAATGCTTCTGTATTTTCAGCAGAAAGAAACAATTACTATCGTTGTTTAATTAGTGTAATTGAATTATTTTTGGATGAGGATAGGGAACCTGAGCAGTATAGAATGATATTTAACAGAATGTATGGGAAAGATGCTGTAGATTTTGTTTGGAATATAATGCAGGGAGAAAATCCGTTCCATGGTTTAATTGGTTCTGATGAAACTTTGAGGAATATGTCAGCTCATCAAAAATTACTAGATGCATACCATAAGCTACAAAAAGTAAAATAATAGAAATTACATTGATAAATGTAGTGTGATAAAAACGCCTATGAATAGATTCTATTTATAGGCGTTTGACTTTCTATTTCATTCTAGTATCTAAGGATTATGTTGGGATAAATTTAGTATCCTATCTTTCATACAATGAGCTATTTCTGTTAAATATTTTTCTTAAAAAGAGGAAAATATATTTATTGAGGACTTAAATTGCAAAACCAAAGGCATAGAATGCAACTAATGCAATAGCAATAGCTACTGTACCAACGTTCAATTTGTTAAATTCGCCTGAAATGGTACGTCCAATCACTAAGGTTGCAAAACCTAACATAATACCTGTTACGATATTTGCAGTTAAAACAATAAACACAGCACAAACTAAGCCTGACATTGCACCGATAAAGTCATCAAAGTCTAATTTAGACACATTGCTCAACATTAATAAACCAACGTACATTAATGCAGGGGCAGTAGCATAACCTGGAACTAAAAATGCGAGTGGTTGGAAGAAAAGCATTAATAAGAACAACACGCCAACAACGACCGCAGTCAAACCTGTTTTACCACCAACAGCTGTTCCTGCTGCTGATTCAATATATACTGCTGCAGGCGCGGTACCAAATAAACCTGAAAGTACACTACTTAATGAATCTGAAGTAAGTGCTTTATCACCGTTGATAATTTGCCCATCTTTATCTAGTAAATTTGCTTGACCTGCTACAGCACGAATGGTACCTGTTGCATCAAAAATAGCAGTCATTACTAAGGCAAAGACCACAGGTAAAATGGCTGCATTCAATGCGCCGACAATATCTAAATTTAAGAATTGAGAATTTTCACCAAAGGTCGGTAATTTGAATACTTCACCGCCAAATTTTACATTCGGATCGAAAATTAAACCGATGATTGTAATTGCAATGATAACCCAAAGAATAGAACCTTTAATTTGTAAACGCTCTAAACCAATGATAGCAGCTAAACCAATTAAAGACATCATTACAGGAAAAGAAGTGAACTCACCCATTTTTACCGGTAAACCCGCTTGGTTGCTGACAACTAAACCAACGCCACTTGCTGCAATCAATAAAAGGAATAAGCCGATTCCAATTCCAGCGCCGTGAGCAATACTAGATGGCAGATTACGCAAAATCCACGCGCGGATACCTGTTACAGAAACAATGGTAAATAAAACACCCATAAGGAAGATTGCACCTAATGCAACAGGAATACTAATGCCTTGACCTAGCACTAAACTGAATGCAGTAAAAGCTGTTAATGAGATAGCACAACCAATCGCCATTGGAGCATTTGCCCATAAGCCAATGAGGATTGAACCTAAACCAGCAACCAAACAGGTTGCAATAAATACTGAATCAGCAGGAAAGCCAGCCGCACTTAACATATTTGGCACAACGATAACGGAGTAAACCATTGCCAGGAAAGTAGTTAAACCAGCAATAACCTCTTGACGAACGTTAGAACCACGTTCTTCCAGTTGAAAACGAGAAAGAAGAGACATAATGGAAAAAACCTCAAGAAATATATAGTATGATTAAAGGGTCGAGGATTCTACACAAAGATAAACCAAAAAGCAATCGTTTGCGCTGCCAGTGTTGAAAATATTTAGGTTGAGTGCTATAAGAAACATATAGGTTATCTAATGTATTTAAAGTGCAAAAATAAGAGCATTAGCGTTTATTAATATCTCCTAATAAGCCTGCATAATGGATCGTTTTAGGGCTCGATTCTAATGCAATTTTGAGAGCCATTGTCAATGGAACAGAAAGTAGCATTCCTACTGTACCGAGTAACCATCCCCAGAAAAGTAGTGACAAGAATACAATGAGAGTTGAGAGACCAAGGGTTCTCCCCATCATTCTAGGTTCTAGAATATTGCTAATTACCATATTGATTGCAATGATACCGACGGATACTCCCAATCCAACAGAAAAACCATTCAATAGAAATGCTTGTACAGCAATAGGTACACCAGCAATGATTGAACCTATGTTTGGAATATAGTTGAGTAGGAAGCTTAATGTGCCCCATAATACAGCATATTGTACATCAGCTATTTCAAGTAACACCCAAATAGATATTCCAGTAAGCAGGCTTACAATCGTTTTTATGCCAAGATAGCTAATAACTCCCTGTAATACTCGGTTGATATGGCTTTCTTCCGATTCCACATCTTTATTGCCTCTAAGAGCCACGATAAGTTTATGTTTAGCGGTTGGAGCCTCAAATAACATGAACACAACGACTAATAAGAGTACAAAAATATTTGTAACGACACCTGAGAAGCTAAGTAATAAGCGACTAACAAAGTTCATAATAATGCTTGGGTCTAGCTGTTCTTGGATCTGTTCACGAGATATTGAAACCGGGATATTCCAGTTATCAACAAGGAGCATTGCGGCAGCAATACGTTCAGATAGAAGAATTTTGTATTGTGGAATTGATGCTGTAAATTCTTGTACTGTACTGTTGATTAGTCCTGCCAGAAAAAAGAATCCAAGTAAAAATAGAATAAAGAGTATAGTGATTGCCAGCCACAAAGGGACTTTATGAGAGGTTAGATATTTGATAATAGGAGAACAAATAATTGCAATAAAAAGAGATAATAAGAAAGGAATAACGATCTCAACGGATAATTTAATACCCGCCAAAATAATTACAAGAGCAGCAGTAGCTACCAGAATCTGAGTTAAAGAAGAATTTTGTTCCATATCTACGAGAATATATTGCTATGTGATTGAGTGATGGTATATCAAATGTTTGTATTTTTAGATCCGACTATGTTAATAGCTAGTGATTACTTCTTTCAACAACTCCACCGCCAAGAACGCTAAGCTAAAACGCTGTTCATCAGCCACTGTCCAGAATTGTAGTGCGTTTTCATTTTTATTGAGTAGTTGGCTAATCTGTAAGAGATTCGTTTCTTCATCTTCACCATTTTTAACAGGGGTAATTACATTATCAGAGTTAAATTTTACCCACGCTTGTTGTTGCCACTGCTCACTTAATGCGGTTGCATCTAAAGCATACTCAGATTGCGCCCTGATCATCTGTGAAATACCATAGAAAACAGGCACTTGCACGGAATGGAAAGTCACACTAGCGGTTAGATTTGGCAGAACTTTTGCAAGTTGTAACTCGAAGGCACGAGAAAACGGCAGGTGTTTTTCATCACCTTGCACATTTGCAGGCACGGCATCAAACGCCACACGTGGTTTTTTATCATCAAGGGGAATACCGTTTAACAACTGGGCGGTTTGTCCTGCTAACTCACGCACTTTTTCATCACCAAAATACGCCGATGGCAACAGTGATGTGACAAAAATATGTTGAATAGGCTGATCCAACAATGGCTTTAAGGCGAGTGCTAATTGGCTGATTTGTGGATTTGCTAAAGCAACAATATTTCGCTCACGCATATTGGCGATCATTTCGTTGTTTACACTTGGCACAATCACTGGCACATTGCCGATTAATGCAGAAATGCCGTAAAGATCTAAAATCACACAGCCTGCTTGTACCGCTTGAGCCAGCAATTCTGCATTTGCCATTTTACCTGCAAAGAGAACGTGACTAAATTGCGACCAATTGACATCTTCAACAGCGATTTGCTCAACAGCTTTTGCACCGAAACGCAGAGAATGTTCTTCGCCAAAACTTTCCAATTCAACGGCTGAAATTTGTTCAAAATCTAAACTACTTTGTTCTAAGGCTTCTAATAATTTCTCGGCTAATAAAAAATCTGCTGCAATTGCTAAACGAATGTTTGCCATTTTGTTTCTCTCTTGTCAAAATAAAGGCTAATTTTACTCTTTTTTATCGCAATTGCGAAAGGAAAAATAGACCTCAGATATTGATTTTTGAATCTCATTATATGTCGTGAATCTTTGATATGTATCATTATGAAATTTATCATTATTTCAACCACTTATCTTCATCTTGCTTATGCTCAAATTCCGCTTCAAACGTTGTATTATTTTGAGAGGAAGTTCTGTTCATTGAGCCAAAGGACATAAATTTCACACGACTTGCAAACAGTTTCATAAACATTGCTTGTAGCAATTGGCGAGTTATCGGCAATAGAAGCAATAACGCTAAAATATCGCTCAAAAAACCTGGGATAATCAGCAATACCCCTGCGATTGCAAAAAAGATCGAAGACGTCACCGCTTGTGCTGGGATCTTTCCTTGTGCGATCTCTTGGCGGATCTGTACTATGGTCATTATTCCTCTTAATTTCACCAACCATAAACCGACCGCTGAAATAGTGATCATTAATAAAATCAAGGGTAAAACCCCAATAGCAGAGCCGACGCTTACTAACAGAGAGATTTCAATGTAGATGTATAAAAATAGCCCAGCTAAAAAGAGAAGTAATGGCATAGAAATTTCCTTATAGAAGTTAGTGGCTGATTAGATAGTGATAATTTGGGTATTTTCAACCCTAGCCCCCCCACTACGCAAGTAAATTTAGTCTATTTAAAGCTAATCGTTTGCTTTTTTCATCTAGAGATAAAAAATTCATTTGTTTTATGCAAAAAATATGCTATTTATATAGCCATTCAGCTTTTATTGATAAATGAAAATGACATTACGTTCTCTTGTTAGCCTGATTATTATTAACCTCGAGGTGATTATTATCACCGCGGGGGTTAAGTTGGCTCGCAATTAGAATTGTATAATGAGATCCACAAACCCTCGCTAGTTTTAGTGAGGGTTTTTTATTGCATAAAAGCCTTAACTAAATAGCGACACAACATTAAAAGGTAATTTATGAACGGTGCAAATTTGGTCGTTGAGTGTTTGAAAGCTCACGGCGTCACTTCTCTTTTTGGCTATCCAGGTGGGGCAATTATGCCTGTCTATGATGCGATTTACGATTCAGGTTTAGATCATCTACTTTGCCGCAACGAGCAAGGTGCTGCAATGGCTGCCATCGGTTATGCTCGGGCAACAGGCAAAACAGGTGTTTGTATTGCAACTTCAGGCCCCGGTGCAACCAACCTAGTCACGGGCTTAGGCGATGCATTAATGGACTCTATTCCTATCGTAGCAATCACAGGGCAAGTGGCTTCAGCCTTTATCGGCACGGACGCTTTCCAAGAAGCAGATGTATTAGGCTTATCCCTTGCTTGTACCAAACACAGTTTCATCGTGCAAAACATTGATGAACTACCTGAAATTATCGCCAAAGCATTCCAAATTGCACAAAGTGGTCGCCCTGGTCCTGTGCTTGTTGATATTCCTAAAGATGTGCAATTCGCCCCGACATCACTTTCCCCTATCGTCTATGAAAAAGTGGCGGCTAAGGCACAAAATCCAACCGCACTTACACAAGCCAAAGCCCTGTTAGCTCAGGCAAAACGCCCTGTACTTTATGTCGGAGGTGGTGTAGGTATGGCAGGTGGAGTGCAAGCGGTCAGATCTTTCCTAGAAATTGCCAATGTGCCCTCTGTTTCCACATTAAAAGGTTTAGGCACAATTCCGCCACAACACCCACTCTATATGGGAATGATCGGTATGCACGGCACAAAAGCAGCGAACTATGCGGTACAAGAATGTGATTTACTCATCGCTTGTGGGGCAAGATTTGACGACCGTGTAACAGGCAAACTTGATACCTTCGCACCGCACGCTAAAGTTATTCATATTGATATTGATGTAGCTGAAATCAACAAGCTACGCAAAGCAGATGTAGCATTGCAAGGAGATTTAATCGAGGCAGTGACCGCACTTACCCAACCGTTAGAGATTGAGAGCTGGCGAGCTGATGTGCGTAAACTGAAAGCGGATTTTGACTTCAGCTATCAAGAAAATGCAGGCGAAGGCGAAATCGACCCTTGGGCGTTGTTACACACTCTTTCACAACGTAAACCGCAAAATGCGATTATTACTACTGACGTTGGCCAGCACCAAATGTTGTCAGTACAACATATGCAGCATTATGCTCCTGAAAACTACATCACTTCTGCAGGGTTCGGCACAATGGGATTTGGTCTGCCAGCAGCGGCGGGTGCGGTCAAAGCTCGCCCAACGGATCCAACCATTGTGATTACGGGAGATGGCTCTTTTATGATGAATATTCAAGAACTCGGCTCAATCAAACGTGGCAATTTACCTGTCAAAATTCTATTGTTGGATAACCAACGTTTAGGCATGGTGCGTCAATGGCAATCACTCTTTTTCCACGGCCGCCACAGCCAAACCATTTTAGATGACAACCCAGACTTCGTAATGCTTGCTAACGCTTTTGATATTCCAGCAGAACGCATTGAAAAAGCAGGGGAAGTTTCAGCCGCATTAGACCGCTTACTCAACAGCAAAGGAGCGTATTTATTGCACGTTTGTATCCCAAATGAAGAAAATGTATGGCCGCTCGTTCCGCCAAATGCGTGTAATACAGATATGTTAGATGAAGACATCGGGGTTTAAGGAGAAGAAAAATGCAACAATATCAATTCGTTATCAAAGCTAATAAACGCCCTGAAACCCTTGAGCGTTTACTCAGAGTAATCCGCCACCGTGGGTTTGAAGTGCTATCACTCAATGCAGAAAATAATGGTTCGGGAATTATGTTAAATGTCACCGTTCAGAGTGAAAGAGCGATGGAATTACTACTTAATCAGTTAGTGAAATTGCCAGATGTGGTGACTATTTCATAGTTATTCTGAGGAGAAAACTATGCAAATTTTAAAACGCTTTTTCTGTTACTACTTGATTTTATGTTTTATGACCGCTTGTACTAAAACAGAGTATCAAAATGAAAGTGCCAAGACAGAAACAATCCGAGCATTTTTTATTGCTGATAATAAATTATATGTTGTCGGAGATTTGCATAGTTATCAATTTGAAAGCAGTAACAAGGAGAATGCTGATTATCAAGAGTGGAAAACCACCGAATTTATCCGTTTGCTTCAATCTGAAAAAATGAAATCTGTTACTAAAGCAGAGATTATTTATATTAGAAATCAAGTAAACACCCCTAATGTTGAGTTTAGGGTAAAACTCACTTCTGTGCGTGATAATAAATCCTCAGATCAGTTTTATGACATTTATGGAAAGTTGATCAAAATTGAAAACCATGATGCAGTCCTAAGTAAAGCCAAATTAGCACAGCCATTACAAACCAAATTTGTAGCATATTCAGAAAAAACAGTTTTAGATGGTGAAGGTACTGGAATGGTTCTTGTTTGGGGAATGGTAGGCGTTGTTTTTATTCCTCTTTACATTATCTTCTCACCGCTTGTATTGATAAATAAAATATCGGATTAACGTGATGGAAAGGAGGAAATTCGATAAATAACCCATACAACAAGCGGTTTGATTCGGCAAAAAATGTGTAATAGACAAATTTGTTGCTAAAAAGTGGCTTAAAGCCTTATAGTACAAGGCTTTAAGCCCTCTTTTTGAAATATGAACAAAAAAACTGCCCATTTTGCCAAAGTCTGAAAATAAAGAATATAGCAATGATTAAGCAAAAAGTCCCCCGTGGGCGTTCCACGGGGGTATGAATGTGCTTTCAAGTAGTTGTTTATCGGATTACAATTAGAAATTGTACTTCGCACCAATATTTCCTTCTTTGTAATAGGATTTCATTGGATTATTCCATAATCTATAATAAGCGATGTTAGCATAAATATTGAAGTTTTCAGTAAGATAATACCCCATACCTAAACTAGTTTTAAATTCATATTTTGGCAATCTCATTCCATATAATTTTGTTTCAGTACTAGAAACAATATATTTTCCACTTAACATATTATTCATACTGTTCTTATTATAAAGATAAGAAACATCTAGATTTATATTAAGTTTTTCAGATAATGATTGATTTAATCTTAAGCCCAATTCATATCCATAATGGGTTTTATGATATTTATCAATACTTAATGCTAAATCTTCTTTTTCATTGATAGAATCTTGTTTTAAGCGGTTAATATGTAAAGCAATATATGGATTAAATCTTAATTTTTCATATTGTAAATTTAATCCTGTTTCATTATAAAACGAATAATTTCGTAATTTTAAATCAGCTTTAATTGCCTGCGTTCCATTAGGCAATAACAATGTTCTGTCTAATTTTCCTTTAATATCCGTGAAACTGATTTGGTTGAGATAATACCATTTATTCCAATCATATTTTCCATATAAGGCAAAGCTGTGTTGTTTTAAATCCACCTTGCCAACCTGTTGATTTTGGCTGGATAAAGGAGATAATTTTTGATGAACTCGTTGTAACCCCATACCAAATGTAAAGGCATTAAATTGTTTATCTATACCAACTAATTGTGAATCTGCACTATTTTTCAAATTGGTAAATCCAAAATTATCATTCTGATAAAGTTTTAAATTCTGTGTAGCTAACTGGGCATAAATATGATAAGACTTAATATCTTGAATATTTAAAAATTGCTGTTTAGCAATTTGTCTATTCAAGGTTTTAATACTATTTAGTGCTACCTGATGTACTGCTGGATATATTTCGCCACTTAAAGAATCTACTGCAGAAGCTACCGCTTGTGGTTTAGCATTAATAAAAGATAATGCTGCACTTCTGAGATTTCTATTTGTATTTCCTGAATCTCTAGCACTATCTAAAATAAGATCTAGACTTCTCGCAGTATAGACATTTTTTAATGAACTTTCATTAGCTGCATTTAATACAAATTCTGTATCATTTCGTTTATAGGTTGCAATAATTTCTTTATTATTCCCCTCTTTTAATTTAATTTCTTTTAAATCAATATAAGGGTTAGCCCGATCCGATATTTTGTAATTTCCATTATAATTTTGGATAGGATTTTGAGACTCAATAATAGTTTTAGTTTGAGGATCTCTTGGAACTACTTCATTAATATTTTCGACATCGGCTACAATATAGGAACCTTGTAAATTAACTGTTCCATTTACTTTTAATTTAGATTTATCTATATCAATAACCGTTCTGGCATTATTTGAAGTGGTATAATTACCATCAATAATTAATCCTTTTCCATAAACTTCCAAGGAACCTTTATTATCTACATTTTTTACTATTTTAACTTCTGTTTGAGGAGTATTTAAATTTTTCGTTAATAATGTTCCCTGTGATTGAATTTCTACCACAGATTGTGTTAATTCATTTCCAATTACCAAAGTTCCGTTTTCGATAACTGTATTTCCACTATAAGAATTTGAACCCGTGAGATAAAGTGTTCCAGTACCTTGTTTTTTAAATCCGGCGTCACCTTTAATATTATTGGACCAAGTATATTTAGTGCGGTCAGTATGATGTTTATAATCTAATTTTGCTACGACGTGGGTTTTATTATCATTGGTTAAAAGCTTTGTATCAAATCTAGCTGGTCCGTTTAATGCTCTATCTTGATTTAAAACACCCCAACCAACACGTTCATTCGGTTCTTCGGTCACATCTGACGAATTTAATTTATTTGCGGTAGATAATATAGTTTGGGTCACTAAATGATGATCCATCCAATCAAATTTTTCCCAAACATTAGCCACGGCAGCTGTAACAACAGGTGTAGCAAAAGAGGTTCCTTCTGTTCGAACTTTTCCATCAAATAAATACCATTCTCCAGGTGCAGCTATACCCCAGTTTTTAGCCCTATCACCTATTTTACTTGCATATTCCGTAAGCCCATTATTATGTGAGTTTACCGAAGTTACAACAATCCAGCCTTTTCTTGCCCCATCTCGTATTACAGGTACATGTCCTTCTACGGTTGCATATTCACTTCTTCCATTTATTTTATCTTTTCCTTCATTACCTGATGCCCAAACAAAAATGCTGTCTTTTTCCGCCATTTCAGCTAACTTAACGTATAAAGGTAAGCTCGCTAGACTTTCCCAACCTCTATTTTTTACACTATCTTTATGTGGATTATTACCATAGGAATTATTAAAAATCCTTACCCCTCTATTATAGGGTTCTTCATAATGTAGATTAGTAGCACTCATTGTACTACTTCCCTGATTTTCAGCAGAATAAGCATAAATTGTGGCATTTTTATTTTTTAAATCAATAACACCAGCCGCCATTGTTCCGTGTGATTTAGAATGCCCCTTAACTCTTCTATCCAAGCCTGCATTATAAATTATTCTGCTTTGCCCATTTGAAAATTTAAATGCCCCACCTAAATCTTCAGTTGCATTATAATCCATATCCACAATCCCAATTGTATTAGTGAATTTAGATTGTTGTTGTGTATTCTGATAATTATTTTTATCTAATTTCTCAACTTCAGGTTTAGCCCAAGGCTGATTATCCACAGGTTTTATTGATGGATTAGATTGTGTAGAAGGATTATTTTCTGGAGTTGTAGATTCTGAATTATTATTTAAATTTAAAGTAACATCATTATTTTCTACCGAATTATTTCCAGATACATTATTTTCCGTATCAGTATTTTTATTATCATCACTATTTCCAGCAGATAAATTATTATTTTCTTGATTTATATTTTCTCCAGAAACATTATCATTATGAACAACATTATTTACCGGATCAGTATTATTCGATATTTCATTATTTGTCGCTTCGCTATTTGTCGGCTCATTATTTGTTGATATTTCATTACGGTTATCCGATGAATTTACCGTATTTTCTTCTTCCGGATCTTTTTTAATTTTCTCCTCTATTTTTTCTTTTTCCTTAGAGTCTTCTACTGAAGTTTCTGCTTCGGCATTAATCGGTTGTTTCTGTTCTTCTACTTGAGGAAGTTCTTCTTGCGGAGATTCCACTTTAGATGGTTCTTCCGCAGGTAATTCCTGCTTAGTTGATTCCTCTGCTGGTAAATTTTCTTCCGCCTGTGGATTTTCCTCTGCTCTAGGAGGTTGATTTTCAGTTTCTGTTTGTGTTTTTTCTTTATTTTCTACTTTTGGCTCTTCTGTGATTTCTTCTTTTCTTTCCTCTTTTACTTCCTCTTTTGCTACTTCTTGCTTATCTGTCGTTTCTGCTGTAGCTTGTTCATTGTTAGTATTTTCCGTACTAGGTTTATCTGTAGCATTTGGACTATCCGAAGTTGTTGGGCTGTCTGAAGTGGTTGGTTCATTTGAAGTTGTTGAACTATCAGCAGAACTTGAGCTATCTGCCTTATTTGGCTCATCAGATGGCTTTTGATTATCAGAAGTTAGCGAATTATTTGACGAGGCAGAATCGCTAGAGCCATTTAAACGTTGATTAGTGTTGGAAGAATGAGAGGTAGTCGAGTTATGATTGTCTGTCTGTCTGTCTGTCTGTCTGTCTGTCTGTCTGTCTGTCTGTCTGTCAGGGAGTTTATTAAATCCATTATTTGTAGTTCCACTACTTTCAGCACTAGAATGGCTACCTATCGACGAATTAACTGGATTTTGTTCTTTATTATGTTGGGGAGAATTTCCGCCAGTGCCATCTTTCTTACAAGAGGATATCAACACAGCAGAAGATAAAAGCATAGTGGATAATATTGATTTTTTGATGTTCATAATTTGTACCACTTATTTAAAATAATTTATTTTATGAAACTTGGGTGGAGTAATTTCTCGCTTAATACTCTTTATAAAGATCGTAATTAATTTTATGTAGGCGAGCATTAGCGGATAACGAAGATTACTTTGCACCAGCCCTTATTGGGGCATTTTATCTAAAAAAATTAATTTTTTCAAAAGATAATGTGCTATTAGTTATTTATAACTTTTAGAAATAAGAGAAACGCCAGAAACAGCGTTGAAAAATCCCTCTCTCTCCAAATCTTAACTACACAATCCCCCCCTTTTCCGCTACAATCCCTATAATTTTTTGCTATATTTTAGAGAGATTTAGAATGTCAAATCCAAAAAGAAAAATACTGGTTACTTGTGCTTTGCCTTATGCTAACGGAGCGATCCATTTAGGGCATATGCTTGAACATATTCAAGCGGATATTTGGGTGCGTTTTCAGCGTATGCGTGGCAACGAAATTCACTTTGTCTGTGCTGATGACGCTCACGGCACGCCGATTATGTTGAATGCGGATAAACTCGGCATTACCCCTGAACAGTTAATCGAAAAAGCCAAAGCCGATCACATTGCGGATTTTGCCGGTTTTAATATCAGTTTCGATAACTACCATTCCACCCACAGCGAAGAGAACCGTGAATATACTTCCGCTATCTACAAAAAATTAAAAGCGAACGGTTTTATCAAGAGTAAGGTAATCTCACAGCTATTTGACCCTGAAAAAAATATGTTCTTGCCTGATCGCTTTGTTAAAGGTACTTGTCCGAAATGTAAAGCGGAAGATCAGTACGGCGATAACTGTGAAGTCTGTGCTTCTACTTATAGCCCGATGGATTTAATCAATCCACGCTCGGTAGTATCAGGCTCTACCCCTGTGGTAAAACAGTCGGAACACTTTTTCTTTGACCTACCAAGTTTTGAAGAAATGCTGAAAGCGTGGACACGCTCTGGCTCGCTTCAACCTGAAATTGCCAATAAAGTGCAAGAGTGGTTTGAGAGCGGTTTACAGCAATGGGACATCAGCCGTGATGCGCCTTACTTTGGCTTTGAAATTCCAGATAGCGAAAACAAATTCTTCTATGTTTGGCTTGATGCCCCTATCGGCTATATGGCCTCGTTTAAAAATCTTTGCGACCGCACGGGCTTGAACTTTGATGATTTCTGGAAAAAAGAGAGTGATGCCGAGTTGTATCACTTTATCGGTAAAGACATTGTTTACTTCCACAGTCTATTCTGGCCTGCAATGTTAGAAGGAAGCGAATACCGCAAACCAACAAACGTCTTTGCACACGGTTATGTGACGGTGGACGGGCAGAAAATGTCAAAATCCCGTGGTACTTTCATTCAAGCCAGTACTTATTTGAAACATATCGATCCTGAATGTTTGCGTTATTACTATGCCGCGAAACTGAACGACCGCATTGAAGATCTCGATTTCAATTTAGAAGATTTTGTACAACGGGTAAACAGCGACATCGTCAATAAATTAGTCAATTTGGCTTCTCGTACCGCAGGTTTCATCACAAAACGCTTTGAAGGCAAACTCGCTTCAACATTAGAAAATCAAGCGCTTTTTGATGAATTTGTTGCACAATCGGAGCAGATCGCCACTTATTTTGAAACGCGTGAATACAACAAAGCGATCCGTGAAATTATGGCATTAACGGATAAAGCTAATAAATACATTGACGACAAAGCCCCTTGGGTAATTGCCAAAGAAGAAGGCAAAGATGCCGAATTACAAGCGGTCTGTTCAATGGGCTTAGAGCTATTCCGTGTATTAATGAGCTATCTCAAACCAGTATTACCAAAACTCGCAGAACGTGCCGAAGCCTTTTTACAAACGGAACTGCGTTGGGACAACATCGGTTCGCCACTATTTGCCCATAGCATTGCACCGTTTAAATCGCTCTTCTCTCGCTTAGAGAAAAAACAGATTGACGCTGTGATTGAAGAAACCAAAGCACTTTTCGCCGAAAGCGTAAAAGCAGAAACTGCAAAAAAAGGAAAAGAAATGACCGCTTGTGAAACCAAAGTTGAACCGATTGCCTCTGAAATCACCATTGACGACTTCGCCAAACTCGATCTGCGTGTGGCAAAAGTATTGAAATGTGAAGCTGTGCCGAAATCGGATAAATTGTTACGTTTTGAACTTGATTTAGGCGATCACACTCGCCAAGTCTTCTCTGGTATCAAAGCGGCGTACAGCCAACCTGAAGAGCTTGAAGGCAGATTTGTGATTATGATTGCCAACCTTGCCCCACGCAAAATGTCGTTTGGTATGTCGGAAGGTATGATTTTATCTGCCGGTACAGGCGGTGCAGATCTCTATTTACTCTCCGCCGATAGCGGTGTGACGGCTGGTATGCAGGTGAGATAAATTTACTCAGGGTGGGATTTTTCACCCTGTCTTAACTCAATAATAAGGACAACAAATGATCCAACAAACTCTCGCCATTATTAAACCCGATGCGACTAAACGCCATCTTATCGGTGAAATTTTAAGTTATATGGAAAAAAATGGTTTAGCGATCAAAGCATTAAAAATGCTTCACTTAACCAAAGAACAAACGGAAGGTTTTTATGCAGAACATCAAGGCAAAGACTTTTTTGATCCGCTCGTGGCATTTATGATTTCTGAGCCTATCGTTGTTGCGGTGTTAGAAGGCGAAAATGCCGTAGAAAACTACCGCTTGTTGATGGGAGCAACCAAACCTGAAGAACGCAAACTAGGCACTATTCGTAAAATGTTTGGTTTAGGCTACCGTGAAAACGCAGTTCACGGCTCAGACTCTGAAACATCAGCAAAACGTGAAATTGCGTATTTCTTTACGCCGAGTGAGATTGTGTAAATAAAATGTAGGCGCGAATGACTTCGCCCTGACATTCCTGTAATCATTTTGGGGCAAATGTAATTTGCTCTTACAACCTTATTTATAGGGGCTGATGTAGGTTGGTATACTAGCTAATCTAATACAGCCCCAAAAGTTTTGTTAAAAAGAAGCACTGGTTGGGAAGCTTATGTGCATTTAGCCAAATTGGGGCTTGGGTTTCTTCTTCGGGGTACTTTTTTATTGGGCTAATCTACGTCAGCCCCTAAAGTTTTATGGTAAAAGGCTTCAAATCACCTTTTAAAATATGAATAAAATGATCTGACCTTCAAAAGTTATACAGCTATTCAAAGGACTGATTTCGATATTGTATCGGACTTAGTCCTTTTCGTTTGGGGTTTTGTTTTTCTGCGAAGTAGGTACTGTGATTGATGCGAAAATGATTAAACTCAGTTACATCAGACTTATCATAGTTTCGGTAGAAATCGGTGTAAACAATACTGCCGGGCTTCACTTGTTCTTGAATATCGAACCTCTTAAGATGTAGACTGTTTTGCTTGATAAGCAATCACAGACGATGGAAATAATAGGCTGCGGTAGCTTTATTTACATTTATCAACTCAGCAGCTGTTCGAGCAGTGATATCTGCTACAAACAGCTCAATAAGTTTATTTTGTTTATACTGACTTAGATAACTTTTGCTTATTGGGTTATCTTAACCTAAATAGGGATTTTAGTCGTTATCTAGGAGAGACCTATAAATTTATTAGGAGGAAGTTTCTCACCCTGCCTTAACTTGAATATAAGGATAACCAATGATCTAAAAAACTCTCGCCATTATTAAACCCGAAGTGTCTATCTCCATTCTATTAATGTAAGCGACTTACACTTTCGGCAAAAACAATCTCAACACCAATAGAGTATACATTACTTTTGCTAAAGCAAAGGTCAGAGCAAATAAGATCACGGCAAGGGATTGTTCCCATAGGGGGATAGGATCTTCAAGGCTGGTGTATTCATCAAAAGCCAACATTAGTGAAAATGAAAAAAGGCTGTAAATGAACATTATTACCCCTGAGAAAAAGGCAATTTGAATGATGTTTCGTTGGTGATACTGTTGTTTGTAGCTGACTAATGCAAATAGAAAAGCTGGGACGGTAAATAAGACAAAAACAACCAACATTCCCCCTTGGCTAAATTCGCTAAAAAGGGGTAATAGGGCAGAGCCGAGTAACTGGGTAAGTAGTGGATAAATCCATAAAATGTGTAGGCTAGTTTTTTGCATTGAGGTATTCTCTTAATAAAAATAAGGCGGATAAATTGCGTGTTTCGGCAAAATTAGGGTCGGCAAGCAGTTCGTCAATTTTGTTTAATGGATAATAGATGATGTCAAGTGGCTCTGGTTCATCACCTTCTAGCTGTGATGGGTAAAGATCTTGTGCCACAAAAAGGTGCATTAAACCATACATATGGCTAGGTCCACTATATAATGAACGTAGTGGTTCGATTGTTTTTGCTCCAAAGCCTATTTCTTCTTGTAATTCTCGATTTGCACTCAGTGCAGGATCTTCTCCACTATCCACAATGCCTTTAGGGAAGGTGAGTTCATAGCGTTCAGGCCCTACGGCATATTCTTTTACCAAGATGAGTTGATCTTGGTAGATCGGCACGACCATTACGGAAGAACGGCGTTGTGGAGTTAGACGTTCGTAAGTACGTTCTTCGCCATTTGAAAAACGTAAATCGACGGATTGCACTTCAAATATACGTGTTTTGGCAATCACTGAAACAGATTTGATTTCAGGCAGTTGTTTTGACATAAAATTTCTCAACAAGAATAGATTTGCGATATTCTAGACTATTCATTCTCAACCAACAACCAAATAAACACTCCAAAGCAATAATGCATAACGAATAGCTTTGCCTAATACGATGAAACATAGGCTTTTCCAAAAATCAAAACGTAACCAACCTGCGACACCACAAAAGAGATCGCCCACAATAGGTAGCCAGCTAAACAGTAACACCCAAACGCCGTATTGTTGGCTAAATTTAAGTGCAAATCGAATACGTTGATTTTGCTGTTCGTGATAGTTTGGGGGTGGAAAAAGTTTTGCTAGAAAATAGGTTGTTAGGCTACCTAAGCTGTTGCCTAATGTGGCACTGATAAACAATCCATATAAGGAATGGTTGTTCGCAAAGGCTTGTGTAGCAAAGGTGCTGAAGATGATTTCTGAGTTGCCAGGCAGTAGCGTAGAACTTAAAAAACTGCTGGCAAACATAATTAAACATTGATTTTCTTTGTCAAGGAAAATCCCAAGTAAAGCGGTCAAATAATCGGACATTTTTGTAACTGTTCTGTTAAATTTGTGTTTTGTTAAATTTTAATCAATGTTAAAACTTGATGTGGATCAAGAAATAATTCTACTTTATTCCGTTTATGTTGAAAATTTATTTGATGATCACTTCAACAGGTCTATAATTCTCAACAAATTTTGTAAATTTTCAAATTTTCATTTAAGGATAGTGATGTTTTCTCCAGCAGAGATGGCTAAAATCGCCGAAGATGGTGCGGTTTATAAAGCGACAAAAAATCAATTTTATTCTTTCATTTCAGCAATTACCGCAGGTGCTTATATTTCAATTGCCTTTGTGTTTTATGCAACAACACAAGTCGGTGCAGGGGAACTGCCGTGGGGCGTTGCAAAACTGATCGGCGGTGTTGTGTTCTCTCTTGGCATTATAATGTGTGTTGTTTTCGGGGCTGAACTTTTTACTTCTACGACAATGACCATTGTAGCTAAAGCAAGTAAGCGAATTAGTTTGGCTCAGATGTTTAAAAACTGGTTTGTTGTTTACGGCGGTAATTTCATCGGTGCGACCTTTATTGTGCTGTTAGTGTGGTTTAGCGGTGAAATTATGGCTGCAAATGGGCAGTGGGGCTTGACTATTTTAAAAACAGTCCAACATAAGCTCCATCATACTTGGATTGAAGCATTCAGCTTGGGGATTTTCTGTAATCTGATGGTCTGTATTGCGGTATGGATGGCGTATGCAGGTAAGAGCCTGACGGATAAAGCGTTCATTATGATTTTGCCGATAGCAATGTTTGTGGCATCTGGATTTGAACACTGTGTGGCGAATATGTTTATGATCCCAATGGGCGTGTTAATTCACGGCTCTGCAAGCCCTGAATTTTGGACAGCGATAGGGGTTGATCCTAGTCAATTCGCTGATTTAACAATGGCAAATTTTGTGGTGAAAAATTTAATTCCAGCGACCTTAGGTAACATTGTTGGTGGTGCATTTTTTATCGGTATGGTGCAGTGGTTTTTGCATCTAAAAAAACATTAATTCAAAACTTGTAAGCGGTCACTTTTCGCAGTGTTTTTGCAAAATCGCACCGCTTGCGTTCCAATTTATTACATTAACTAACGAGGACTTAAAATGACTCAACTAACCGAAGCTCAAAAGAAAGCGTGGGAAGGTTTTGCACCAGGTGAATGGCAAACTGATGTAAACGTGCGTGACTTTATCCAAAAAAACTATACGCCGTATGAAGGTGACGAATCTTTCTTAGCAGATGTAACCGAAGCAACTACAACGCTTTGGGCAGATGTGATGGAAAAAATCAAAGTGGAAAACAAAACCCACGAACCGTATGACATTGATTGCGATATTCCATCAACCATCACTTCACACGCACCAGGTTATATCAACAAAGATTTAGAGAAAATAGTAGGTCTTCAAACAGATGCACCATTAAAACGTGCAATTATGCCGTTTGGCGGTATCAATATGGTGAAAGGCTCTTGTAAAGTTTATCGCCGTGAATTAAATCCAGAAGTAGAGAAAATCTTTACTGAATATCGTAAAACCCACAACCAAGGTGTATTCGATGTTTATACTCCAGACATTTTACGTTGCCGTAAATCAGGCGTAATTACAGGTCTTCCTGATGCTTACGGTCGTGGTCGTATTATCGGTGACTATCGTCGTATGGCTCTTTACGGTGCTGACTTCTTAATGAAAGATAAAGTAAAACAGTTTACCTCTTTACAAGAGCAGTTAGAGCGTGGCGAAGATATTCAAGCGACAATCCAATTACGCGAAGAAATTGCAGAACAACACCGTGCTTTAGGCAAAATGAAAGAAATGGCAGCATCTTATGGCTTTGACATTTCAAACCCAGCAACTAACGCACAAGAAGCGGTACAATGGGTTTACTTTGCTTACCTTGCAGCAGTGAAATCACAAAACGGTGCAGCAATGTCTTTCGGTCGTGTTTCAACCTTCTTAGATATTTATATTGAACGTGACCTAAAAGCAGGCAAAATCACTGAAAAAGAAGCTCAAGAATTAATGGATCACTTAGTAATGAAACTCCGTATGGTTCGTTTCTTACGTACCCCAGAGTACGATCAATTATTCTCAGGCGACCCAATGTGGGCAACAGAAACTTTCGCAGGTATGGGCTTAGATGGTCGTACATTAGTAACCAAAAACAGCTTCCGTCTATTACACACCCTTTACACAATGGGTCCATCACCGGAACCAAACTTAACAATCCTTTGGTCTGAAAGTTTACCAGATGGTTTCAAACGCTATGCAGCGAAAGTGTCTATCGAAACTTCATCTGTTCAGTACGAAAACGACGACTTAATGCGTCCAGATTTCCAAAACGATGACTATGCGATTGCCTGCTGTGTAAGCCCGATGATCGTAGGTAAAATGATGCAGTTCTTCGGTGCTCGTGCAAACTTAGCGAAAACCTTACTATACGCAATCAATGGTGGTGTTGATGAGAAATCAGGTGACCAAGTTGGACCGAAAACTGAGCCAATTATGTCTGAATACTTAGATTACGATGATGTAATGACCCGTTTAGACAGCTTTATGGACTGGTTAGCGAAACAATATGTCACAGCGTTAAACATCATTCACTTTATGCACGACAAATATGCTTATGAAGCAGCATTAATGGCGTTGCACGATCGTGATGTATTCCGCACAATGGCGTGTGGTATCGCTGGTCTTTCTGTTGCAGCAGACTCACTCTCTGCAATCAAATATGCGAAAGTAAAACCAATCCGTGGCGACATCGAAATCAAAAATAAAGCAGGCGAAGTGGTTGGCGTAGCGAAAAACGTAGCACTTGACTTTGAAATTGAAGGTGAATACCCACAATTCGGTAACAACGATAACCGTGTAGATGACATTGCAGTTGATTTAGTTGAACGCTTTATGAAGAAAATTCAGAAGCTCAAAACATACCGTAATGCAACACCAACACAGTCTGTATTAACCATTACTTCAAACGTGGTTTACGGTAAGAAAACAGGTAACACCCCAGACGGTCGTCGTTCAGGTGCGCCATTCGGACCAGGTGCAAACCCAATGCACGGACGTGACCAAAAAGGTGCGGTAGCGTCATTGACTTCTGTGGCGAAATTACCATTTGCTTACGCGAAAGATGGTATCTCTTATACCTTCTCAATCGTACCAAATGCGTTAGGTAAAGATCTTGAATCTCAAAAACGTAACCTTGCAGGCTTAATGGACGGTTACTTCCACCACGAATCAACCATCGAAGGTGGTCAGCACTTAAACGTAAACGTAATGAACCGTGAAATGTTATTAGATGCGATGGAAAATCCAGAGAAGTATCCACAATTAACAATCCGTGTTTCAGGTTACGCAGTGCGTTTCAACTCTTTAACTAAAGAGCAACAAATGGACGTAATTACTCGTACTTTCACACAGTCGATGTAATTTAGTTTAAGCTAATAAGCGGTCAGATTTTGCAAAACTTTTGCAGAAACTGACCGCTTATTGTATCTTACGCATTAATTGCGATTAGCAGAAATGTTTAAGGACATTTGTCCTAATCGTACTTTATTTAAAGGAAAAAGAATGACTGTTTTAGCACGTTATCACTCTTACGAATCTTGTGGCACAGTAGATGGGCCTGGGATTCGTTTTATTTTGTTTTTACAAGGCTGTTTAATGCGTTGTAAATATTGCCACAACCGTGACACTTGGGATCTTGAAGGTGGGAAAGAGATCTCCGTAGAAGATCTAATGAAGGAAGTTGTGACGTATAAACATTTTATGAGAGCAACGGCCGGGGGCGTAACAGCATCAGGTGGCGAAGCCGTGTTACAAATGGAATTTGTGCGTGATTGGTTCCGTGCTTGTAAAGCTGAGGGTATTGATACTTGTTTAGATACAAATGGTTTTGTGCGGAATTATTCAGAGCTAGTCGATGAAATGCTAGATGTAACCGATCTCGTTATGCTTGATTTAAAACAGCTGAACGAAGAAATTCATAAAGATTTTATCGGTGTCTCTAATAAACGTACCTTAGACTTCGCTCGTTATTTGCATAAACGTAATCAACGTACTTGGATCCGCTATGTGGTTGTACCAGGTTATACGGATGCCGATGAAGATATTCATTTATTGGGTCAGTTTATTCAAGGTATGGACAACATAGAAAAAGTCGAACTTCTGCCATACCACCGTTTAGGCGCACATAAATGGAAAACCTTAGGGTTAGAATATGAATTAGAAGATGTGATGCCACCGACGAAAGAATCGTTAGAGCATATTAAAGGTATTATTGAAAGCTATGGGCATACGGTGAAGTATTAGCGCTTAGATGATTCTAGACCCTATCCCAAATTCTGTGTAAACACCCATTTCAACTTAACGGTGATCGTCTAGGCGATCACCAAAATCAATCATAAATCGATTCATCGCCAGTTTCCAGTTCTGAATCGGCATTGTCGATTTATTATGAATGCTATAAACACTTTAATAATCAGCTATATATTTAGATATTTGCCTTCTGGTATGGGATCTAAAGGAGGAGAAATATCAATTTCTGAATCTTCAAGTGGTTTTTCTGCTTCTTTCATATTCTCTTCATTTGACTGTGTTAAAGGCTTATCTTGTACTCTAGGCATTATTGAAGAGTCTAAGTTCTGTTTGATATCATTAGATACTTTGCTTGAGTCCACCACAGGATCTATTGATTCTTCATGTACTCCTATATTATTTTCTATATTTTGTGGTTTTTGTGTCTCTAAAACTCTAGGGATGTTTGCAATGAAGGTTTTTTCTTCTTTATTGACAAGTTTACGCCCAATTTCTACACGAGGATCTAGCCATATTGCTACTACAGCGTCATTAAATTCTTTGTTAAATTCTTCAGGAATAACAATATTATTTAATATGAAATATCCTTTATCTTCTAAAGCAATGTAACTGAGAGAATCATCTTTCTTGATATTAGGTAAAATTTTACGCAAACGATCAACCACATTATCTTGATTTTGCAGAGTGATGCCTAAATTAGACCAAGATCTAGCTAAAGAAATTGCAAAATCACGCCCTTCAACGGGCTTTTGATATTTTAGAGTCAGCATTAATGGGCGTGTGCTATTAGTATAACTGCCAGTTTCAGAGAATAATGAAATATTATAGATTTTAAATGGTCCCCAGATATAGTCTACATCATTGATCTTTAGCCATTTGGCAGAGAGGGAGGAATTAAACAGCAAAGTAGATATCAAAAAAAAGGTTAAGCGATACATAAAGTAGTATTTCCATTAAAAAACAGATTTATTTCTCATTATAACGTTAAATCCATGATTAAGACATCCTATTATTTATCATAGAAAATAAATTATAATCCTATAAAAATGGCGTGAATGGATCCTAAATATTGTTGGAAACTTATTGCGTTTTATTGAAATTGAGCAATCTAGTCTATTGAACTGTCAATAACTAGATTGCTTAGTTACGATTAGCCAGCTACCCACAATAATATAGCGAGAATTTGAGGCAAGATAATTCGACAAAACATCACTAATGGATATACCGTCGCATAAGAGAGTGCTGCTGCACCATTACCCTCTTTAATACCATTTGCAAATGCCAAAGCGGGTGGATCCGTCATTGAACCTGCAAGCAATCCACATAGGCTCAGATAATTTAATTTACCATAAATACGAGCAACCAGCCCTGTAACAATTAATGGAATAAAAGTAATTATTGCACCATAGCCAATCCACGCTAGACCATCATTACTTAATAAGGTATTCAAGAAGTTTCCGCCTGCTTTCCAACCTACAACTGCAAGAAAAAGCACGATACCAATTTCTCTTAATGCTAAGTTTGCACTTGGCGGCATAAACCAATAGAGTTTTTTGATACTTCCTATTCTTGCCAAAATTAATGCAACGACTAAAGGACCGCCAGCTAACCCTAATTTTAATGCAACGGGGAAACCTGGCAGATAAATTGGAATAGAGCCTAATAACACCCCTAAGCCAATCCCAATGAAGATAGGCAACATTTGTACTTGTTGTAATTTTTGTTGAGCGTTACCGATAATCGCCATCACAGCCTCAATATCTTCTTGGCGACCAACCAAGTTCAACACGTCACCAAATTGCAATGTCATTTGCCCGTTAGGAACTAACTCAACCCCCGCACGGTTTAAGCGAGAAATCACTACATCGTATTTCCCTTTTAACATCAATTGGCGAATTTGTTTCCCAAATACTTTTTCATTGGTAACGACAGCACGTTCTGTGCGGTACATTGTGCCTTTTGTCGAAAGTGAAACATTCACTTCTTCACCAAGAATGAGTTGCATTTTATGCAACGCAGTTTTTGTTCCCACAAGATGCAGAATATCGCCTATTTGGATTTGTAATACGAACGTTCATCGTACTTAATCCATCTTTTTTATTGTTGGTTGCAGAATCAAACTCATCGGCTTCTTTATCCACATTAATTTTAAAAATAATACGGATAAGCCACATCGCTAATAGAATCCCGATAATCCCGAAAGGATAGGCAATTGCGTACCCCATACCCATCACAGCTGTAATGGACTCACCGCCTAATTCCGTCAGGATTTGTTGCCCAGCACCTAATGATGGTGTATTAGTTACCGCACCAGAGAAAATACCCAATATCACAGGAAGAGGAACATCAAATATTTTGTGTAATAAAATCACTAAAATACCGCTTATCCCAACAATCATCACAGCAAAAGCATTGAGCTTTAATCCTGATTGGCGTAATGAAGCAAAGAAACCCGGACCAACTTGAATACCAATGGTATAGACAAAGAGAATCAGACCAAACTCTTGAATAAAGTGCAAGGTATGACCATCAAGTTTGACACCATATTGCGTCATAAAATGGGAAACCAGTATCCCACCAAATAACACACCGCCAATACCAAGGCTTACGCCCCGCACCTTAATATGCCCTATCCATAGCCCAATGACAGCAACTAAGGATAATAGGCTCACTGTTAATGCAATTTCGCTCATAAAAGCCTCACATAAAAATAAAATTGCTATAATTTTACCAAAATTTACATATAAAAAATCAGATCTAACTCAAAAAAACTACAATAAATATCTGTTTAAAAAGACATTTATCGCTTGTATCATTTTTTGTCTATATAAATTCGCTGGAATTACCTTTGAATTTGAAAGCTCTTTACGTACAGCTTTCATGTTGGCCTTCTTCTCATCTATCGGCTTATCCGCAGATTTTTCCCGTTTGAAACAAGGTGGAATCCCACTTGTCATTTTCCTCGTTATCGTGAGTATATTTATCCTTGTTCAAAATGGTGTTGGCGTTGGTTTAGCTATGCTACTTGGTATTGATCCACTTGTTGGTTTAATTACAGGTTCTATTACTTTAACTGGCGGACACGGCACAGGTGCAACTTGGGCAACGGTTTTTGCAGAGAAACATGGGCTTGCAGGTGCATTCTTCGTGGATGTAGTTAACTTAGGTGCAATTACAGCATTTATGAATTATTTAACTAGCTAAAATAGCATAGAAATCAGAGAGGTTGCTAAAATTATATAGCAACCTTTGTAGTCATGATTGTTAGTCTATTATTACCAATAAAGAGCCAGCAATTAGATTATTTATGGAAAAAACTTAATAGAGGCTCTGGGTTCTGAATATACTCAGATAGTTCTTTTTTACTAGGATAACCAATATAAGGAATTTGTCCTAGTAATGGAGCATTGATTTTTTTGCTAAGGAGTTCAATTAATTCAGCGTAGTGACGTAGCCCAGGATTTACTCGATTTGCAATCCATCCGATAAGATTAACCCCACTCTGTTGAATCGCATCCGCTGTTAAAAGTGCATGGTTAATGCAACCCTCTTTTATTCCCACAACAAGTACGACTGGCATTCTATTTTTCTTAACCCAATCAGCAAAACTTAGGTCTTTATTAATAGGTGTTAACCAGCCATAAGTGCCTTCAACAAGAACATTTGCATATTGTCGGTGTAAACGTTGAAGATCGTGATCCAGTTTATTAACAGAAATATGGCGTACTGCGTCTAGCGCTGCAAATACTGGCGTACTAGAATGGATAAAAGAATAGCTATTAATTTCTCTATATTTTACAGGAAAAGGGCAGCTGTTCTGTATAATGAGGACATCACTATTGTCTTCACAGGCATAATCATCTTGATTGGGTTCTGTGGGTAAAGAATCATCGCCACCACACGCAATAGGCTTATAACCGACAATGGGAATTTCATATTTAGATATTGTTTGTAATAGAGCCCTTGTAACGATAGTTTTTCCTACATTTGTATCTGTGCCTGTAATAAATAAACAAGACATTGTATTTTCCTGTTAATGATAAGTTAAAAAAATTTTTCAAATTCTAATCTGAAATTAAAATTAATATAATGTTTTCGATCAAATTTTCTGATAATAAAGACAATATGTTCTAAGAAAAATGTAGTTAAAGAGAATTTAAGAGGGGATTCCCTACTCTTAAATTCAATAATATATGAATACTAGGATTTTAGTAAACCAGAGGAGCCTTCCGAATAATCTTTAGGTTGATCTTCATCTGTTTGAGGTTTATTTTCAATTTTAGGCTGTTGGAAAAACTCAATTTTTGCAGAATCGGATGGTAATAATGATTCTGAACCTTTTGCTAAATGGGTATAGAGTTTCTTATAGTCTTCAGCAAGAGTCGCAAGCAATGTTGCAGATTGCTCAAAGTGTTGCTCTAATTGCTGTTTTTGCTCGTCCAATTTTTTGGTAGTTTCTTTTAAATCGGCTTCAAGCTTGAGTTGTTTTTTGACATTACTATTTGTTGCTCTCACAACAACATAGCTAATAATACAACCAACAATAAATGCTGCAATAATTGCAGTCCACACGTTACCTGACCATTGTTCCATATGCACTCCTTAAGTGGATTGAGTAAATGTCATTAATTTTTATCATGTTATTTACAGGATGAAAAGGAAAAGAAATTCATTTTTTGAAACTATCCACAAAAATAAATTTTTTATCAAAAATGGTTAGATTTTTCTCAAGGAAATCTGTATAATTCTGCCACCCTGTTTTTGTATGGTATTCCCGCCATATAAGTTTGGTCTGAATAAGACTCGAAGGGGTCAGATTCTACCGTATTAATAGGTAATATCCATTAGGATATTGGGTTTAAACTTTAAATTTTGGTATTTAATTAATGAAAACTTTTGTAGCAAAACCAGAAACAGTTAAACGTGACTGGTATGTAGTAGATGCGACAGGTAAAACTTTAGGTCGTTTAGCTACTGAATTAGCACATCGTCTTCGTGGTAAACACAAGGCTGAGTACACTCCACACGTTGATACAGGCGATTACATCATCGTTATCAATGCGGAAAAAGTAGCGGTAACAGGCAAAAAAGAAACTGATAAAATCTACTACTGGCACACTGGCTATGTAGGTGGCATTAAAGATGCAACCTTCAAAGAAATGATTGCTCGTCGTCCAGAAGCAGTGATTGAAATTGCGGTTAAAGGTATGTTGCCAAAAGGTCCATTAGGTCGTGCAATGTTCCGTAAATTAAAAGTGTATGCAGGTAACGAACACAACCACGCAGCACAACAACCACAAGTTTTAGATATCTAATCACGGAGCATAAAAATGACAGCAGCAAATCAAAACTACGGCACAGGTCGCCGCAAAAGCTCTTCAGCTCGTGTATTTATCAAACCGGGCAATGGTAACATCACCATTAACCAACGTTCTTTAGAAGTTTACTTCGGTCGCGAAACAGCTCGCATGATCGTTCGTCAACCATTAGAATTAGTTGAGTTAACAGATAAATTAGACTTATACATCACTGTTAAAGGTGGTGGTATTTCTGGTCAAGCAGGTGCAATCCGTCACGGTATTACTCGTGCATTGATCGAATACGACGAAACTTTACGTCCAGCGTTACGTGCTGCGGGCTTTGTTACCCGTGATGCTCGTCGTGTTGAACGTAAAAAAGTGGGTTTACACAAAGCACGTCGTCGTCCACAATACTCAAAACGTTAGTATTACAATTTTATATATCCTCTCTATTAAGAGAGGATATTTTCTATGGGCTCTTTTTAGTATAATGTATATGTTTAGAGCATAGCATATATAGATATAGTGTTATGTTTAGACACTACTAGAGATTGATAAGATTAGCAACAATATATTGTCAATCTTCTCCCGTCATTCCTGATTAAAGCTCAATTCTTCAATCGCCTTTAAACATTTTTGTTTTCTATTCTCTGTTTCTTGTATCTTTATTGAGAGCATATGCCTATACTCAGGGTAATGGTAATTTTGTTCAATGAGCCATGAGAGTTTTTCATTCAATGCACGCAACGCTTTATAGTATTCATGTAACTTCTGTTTCTTTGATAATGTATGAATACTCTTAGTAAATTTATATTGAGAGAAAATAGGGGAATCTGACTTTTTATCCTTGAGGTGAATACTTTTTTGTAGAGCATCATATTGTTCAATTAAACGTTGAGTATAAACTTCAGTTATTTCAGGGGAAGTTGACTGCTCAATATGTGAACATGTTTCTAGTATTTCTTGTATGAATTCTTTGACGGAGCCATGAGTAAGTTTAAAGCAGTGGCTATAGATAGAGATTTGCAGAGACAAGATGGGAGAAAAGTCGTTTAATTTTGTAATGATTGTATCTGTAAAATTACCCATTTTTTATTCTCTGTATTAAGCGTATAGATATTTTAATGTATGTACATCTCTTTTCAAATTTATTTTTGATAAAAATAATCTTTCTATTTTTTTCTAAAAATGTGATGAAACTCACATTTTTAGAAAAAAGGTTATAAATCTTTATTTGCTATGAGTTTTTTATTTTTAAATCATATAGTTATGTGATTTATTGCAATAGGAGCAATATTTTAAAAAATTATCTCTGAATACTTGTTTTGGGGTGGGGATTTATTAACTTATTGATTTTAAAGAAAATGTTTTTTTGTTTTTTTTTATGTAAGATATTGACACTACTCTACAAATTTGCAATCATACGCACGCAATCGGCATTTACCAAACTTACATGGGAAGGTAATGGCAGATATGGATCGGTTACTCTTATACCTTAATAAGAGTAATCTTAGCTAAACTAAAAACTTAAGGTGAACATTATGAAAAAAACACTAGTAGCATTAGCAGTAGCGGCATTTGCAGCATCAGCATCAGCTGTAACAGTTTATGAAAATGAAGGTACAAAAGTTGATTTTGATGGTCAATTGCGTCTTCTTTTAGAAGAACAAGCCACAAAAGAGAAAGGTCAATCTTCAACACGTGGTCACACTAACTTAAAGAATAATGGTTCTCGTTTCGGTATTTCTATCAAACATAATATCAATGAGAATCTCTACGGTTTTGGTCGTTATGAGACTCGCCTTGGCCGTAATTCTAAAAATGATGCAGGATGGGGGGATGTTACAACAGAAAAGGCTTACGTCGGTTTAGGTGGCTATGGTCATGAAATTTCTTTTGGTAAACAAGCTGTAATCGGTGATAGCATTGGTCAAGCTGATTTTGATAAAGTATACGGTGTTGGTACTGGTGGAATTAAATATTCAGCAAACAACACAAACAAAAAAGGTTTTGATATCCTTACTGACTCTTCTGATTCAGCAATTAACTATACCTATACAGGCATTGAAGGTTTGACGTTAGGTGCTAACTATAATGTTGCAAATGAGCGTAATAATAAGGGAGAAGTAAAAGTAGATTCTGCTAAATCTGGCTTTGGTTTAGGTGCTGAATACACAGCTAAGATTGCAGAAAGTCAATCTGTAACTGTGGCAGCAGGTTATACTCATGATGACTATAAATCTGGATCTTCTGGATCTGTGTCATTTAATAAGAAAGACAAAGATGGTGTATACTTTGGTCTTAAATATGTCAACGCTCCATTTACTGTAGCTGTTGATGGTGGTCATGGTGTTCTAAAAACAGATAATGTTAAAGAGAAAATTGACTTCGTAAGAACTGGTGCAAGATTTGATGTTACTCCAAAATCTGGCGTGTATGGAAACTACTCTTATGGTACTTACAAAGATAAAGCTTACAAAGCAACAGCTCATCAATTCATGTTAGGTGCAGACTATAAATTACATAAACAAGTTGTTACCTTTGTTGAAGGTCGTTTAATCAAGAACAAAGACAGTAATAACAAAAAAGTTACTGACCAAGCACTTGGTGTTGGTTTACGTGTATTATGGTAATCTAGATAGTTAGGTACTATAGTTAATTAGCTATGATTTAAGGGATAAGAGATGTAATTTCTTATCCCTTTATTATTAGTCATTTTTCTGCTTTAGCGAGTACTTTTCTACTGCAGTTAACATTCCTCTTAATAAATTTAATTCGTTGGTTTCCAATTCGGCTCGTTGATATAACCGGCGTAGTTTCAGCATAACTGCTTCGTTGCGAATAAAGCCAAGTTCTTTATATAAACGTTCGGTATGGGCAAAGAAATGTTCTAAGGCTTCTGATGTCGGGTATTCTGCAAGCGGTTGAATATCGGTTTTTTCTTGCAAATCTAGCCAAGCCATTCGGAGTTCATAACAGGCGAGTTGTACCGCCATTGCAAGATTTAACGAGCCATAGTCGGGGTTGGTTGGAAAGTTTAAGTGATAATGGCATTTTAATAATTCTTCATTGGTTAAGCCCACCCGTTCTCGTCCAAATACAATCGCTACTTTACCCTGTTCAGCACGTTGAATAGCTAATTTACCACATTGACGTGGTTCGACCAGTGAATTTTGTAGATGGCGTAATCTGGCACTTGTGCCAATAACAAGCTGGCAATCTGCGATTGCACTGTCGAAATCTGGATAAATTTGCACATTATCCAATACATCTTTTGCCCCTGCGGCAAGGGCTATTGCTTGTTCGTCAATCGCTTGTTTTGGGGCGACAAGCCTTAGCCGGCTTAGTCCCATCGTTTTCATTGCTCGTGCAGCTGAGCCGATATTACCGCTGTGAGAGGTTTCGATCAGGATTATTTGAATTTGATTAAGTAACATTTTTTATATCAATATAATAGGATAGTGTTATGCCATTTTAGCATAAAATCAAACCGCTTATTCTTGCTTTATGTAGCGTAAATGTTACAATTAAGATTCTTTTTTAACTTAGGAATGTGGAACAAATGAAAAAATTGCAATTAAAAAAATGGTTTTCAAGCCTTTTTCTCCTTTCACCATTAGTCTTTGCAGCTTCTAATGCTCAGGCTGAAGGAAAGCTGACCGTTTATTGTGGCGTGCAAAACAAGGTGTGTGAAGATCTGACGAAGCGTTTTTCACAAAAATATAATGTGGAAACTCAGTTTATTCACGGTGGAACAGGGACAATTTTAGGTAAGCTGAAAGCGGAAAAAGATAATCCGCAAGCGGATATTTGGTATGGCGGCACTATTGAGCCACATTTCCAAGCAGGGCAGATGGGGCTATTAGAAGCCTATCGTTCACCTTTACAAGCGGAGGTTTTACCTCAATTTAAAGCATTGCAAGAGAGCGAAGCAGGTAAATATACCTCGATTGCGTATTTGATGGTGCTTGGTTTTGGTATTAACACCGAAAAATTAAAGCAGTTAGGGATTGATGCTCCGAAAAAATGGGCAGATTTGCTTGATCCTCGCTTAAAAGGCGAAGTGCAATTAGCTGATCCTCGCACTTCAGGAACAATGTACACGACGATGATTACGCTTATTCAGTTAATGGGCGAGGAAAAAGCCTTTGAGTACTTGAAAAAATTAGATGGCAACATTTCTCAATATGTGAAAAGTACCTTAGTGACCTCGAACCTTTCTCGTGGAGAGAGTGCTGTGACAGTTGGCTTTGCTCACGGCTATGCTTCAGAAAAAGAGAAAGGTGCACCAGTTGATTATGTGTTACCTAAAGATGGGGTAGGTTATGCTTTAGGGGCTGCAAGTATTATTAAAGGTGCGAGAAACCTTGATAATGCGAAATTGTTTATGGATTGGGTTCTGTCTAAAGAGGTTCAAGAAATTCCTTGGCGTGACCACGGACTTTATCAAACACCAACCAATGTGAAAGCGGAAGTTGCTCCACAATCACCTAAATTAGATGGGGTGAAATTGGTTGATGTGGATTATGCCCGTTTTGGTTCAAGCGAGGAAGGGAAGCGTTTGGTAGACAAATGGCTCTTTAATATCAAATTATCGAATTGATCTTCTTTATAGAAGGAAGGGATATTTTCATTAGAGATGAGCCCTAGTATTCATTCTCATAGATCGGAGACTAGGGCATAAATTATCTTTTTAAGATAGAAGAGTATTTTTTCAGCCCTGTCCGTAAGGTACGGGGAGAACGTCAAGATAAGTAGTATGTAAAGAATTATAAGTTTGGATTGCAATGGGACAGTTTAGGTTTTGTAACACCAGCCATTTCACTTAATTCATCCATATGATTAATGGTAATATATTTACCTTGTACCGTTATGATGCCATTTTTCTGGAATCGACCAAGCAAGCGACTGATAGTTTCAATGGTTAAACCTAAGTAATTTCCAATATCACCACGGGTCATTGTTAAGCGAAATTCTCTTGCTGAAAAACCGCGTGCGGCATAACGTTGTGAAAGATTGTAAATAAACGCCGCAAGTTTTTCTTCCGCACTCATTTTAGAAAGCAACAAAATCATCTCTTGATCGCTTTTGATTTCATGACTCATCAAACGCATAATCTGATAGCGGATTTTTGGCATTTTGCCAGCTAAATCATCTAAAATATCAAAAGGAATTTCGCAGATCATCGACGTTTCAAGAGCCTGAGCAAAACCGATATGTTTCATATCCATAATCGCATCAAAGCCAACTAAATCGCCCGGTAAATGGAAAGCGGTGATTTGCTCTTCACCATTTTCACTGATGGTATAGCTTTTAATTGTACCTGAACGGATTGCGTAGATAGACTTGAGTTCATCACCTGACTGAAAGATGATTTGTGATTTTTGCACAGGTTTCTTACGTTCAATGATATTATCTAATTGAGTTAATTCATGTTCATTGAGAGTAAAAGGTAAACATAATTGACTAATACTGCAATTTTGACAGTGAATTGTGCAGGCTGTTCTTCCATTTGCTTTAAAATCAGATACAATTTTCATACGAAACCATCCTAAAATTTGATTTAAGGCAAATTTTAACATTTTTTTAGGGAATAATGAACAAGATTTATTTAGATTTGGAGTGAAAATGGCGGCAGAGAAATTGACTAAAAAGAGATTAATTCAAATTATTGTGATGTTATTTATCCTGATTTGCGCATTTTTATATCGTACTTATACGTATTCACTAAATTAGGAATGTTGCTAAATAAATTATTTTCTACAATCTTTATAAATTGCGAGTAGAATACACCATTTATTATCAATAATATTGTTTATGTCTAAAGATGCTCTATTTTCAGCCCCTATTGAGAAATTAGGGGATTTCACTTTTGATGAATCTGTTGCGGAGGTTTTTCCAGATATGATTCAACGTTCTGTGCCGGGTTATTCTAATATCATTACAGCGATTGGTATGCTTGCTTCTCGTTTTGTGACTGATCAGTCAAATGTCTATGATTTAGGTTGTTCTCGTGGGGCTGGGATTTTATCGATTCGGCGTAATGTGGAAAAAGCTGGAGTAAGAATTATTGGTGTGGATAATTCTGAACCTATGGTAGAACGCTGCCGTCGTCATTTGGAAGCCTATCATTCGGATATTCCTGTGGAAATTTTATGTGATGATATTCGTCATATTGAGATTAAAAATGCATCAATGGTTGTCCTAAATTTCACGTTGCAATTTTTGCCAAGAGAAGACAGGCTTGCTCTTTTACGTAAAATTTATCAGGGGTTAAATCCAAATGGTGTGTTGGTGTTATCGGAAAAATTTACTTTTGAAGATAACACAATAAATGAACTTCTTATTGATTTGCACCACACGTTTAAACGTGCAAATGGCTATAGTGAGCTTGAAGTAAGCCAAAAGCGTACAGCCCTTGAGAATGTGATGCGGACAGATAGTATTGATACACATAAAGCACGCCTAAAAGAAGCAGGTTTTTCACAAGTAGATCTGTGGTTTCAGTGCTTTAACTTTGGTTCTATGATTACTATTAAATAATGAAATTAGTGTAGTTGAAGCAGATTATCAACAAATTTTGTGTCTCGCTATTTTTGTACGGGCTAAACCAGCTGAAAATTTTTGGCAAATTCGGTAAACTACCTTTTATCATTTCCCTGAAAAGAGTTTCATCAATGGCTGAATATCAAAAAAATAAAGATCCTCAAAAAGATAAACAGATTGAACAGATAAACATTGCCCCTCACTCAATTGAAGCAGAGCAAGCGGTATTGGGTGGGATAATGCTGAGTAACGAGTACTGGGACAGCGTTGCTGAGCGTGTTCAGAGTACCGATTTTTACAATCACGCGCATCGTCTGATTTTTGAAGAAATGGTTTCACTATCTCGCAATAATCAGCCTATTGATATTATCACGCTTGATCAGGTGCTTAAGAATAAAGGCATATTGCAAGATGTGGGTGGTTTTGCCTATCTTGCTGAATTGTCTAAAAATACCCCAAGTGCGGCGAATATTTTAGTTTATGCGGAGATTGTCAGTGAACGGGCTATTCGTCGTGAATTGATTGCGGCGGGTAATAAAATCGCAGAAATCAGCTATAACCCTAAGGGATTGACAGTTAAAGAAGTATTAGATGAAGCGGAGAGATCCGTTTTTCATATTGCAGAAATGCGAACTGCAACTGACGAAGGGCCGAAAAAAATTGATGATATTTTGATGGAAACCTTAGCTCGCATAGAATTACTCTCTCGTTCTCAAAATAATAGCGGTGTAACAGGTGTATCAACAGGTTTTGCCGCCTTAGACCGAAAAACAGCAGGACTTCAACCTTCAGATTTAATCATTGTCGCTGCCCGTCCATCAATGGGAAAAACAACATTTGCGATGAATTTGTGTGAAAATGCAGCAATGGGAGATGTTGAGGTCGAAGATGAGAATGGCAATAAAGTTAAGCAACCGAATAAGCCTGTGCTGATTTTCAGCCTTGAGATGCCAGCAGATCAAATTATGATGCGTATGTTTGCTTCGCTTTCAACGGTCGATCAAACGCGTATTCGTACAGGGCAACTAGATGATGAGGAAATGTCTAGGGTTGGTAGTACAGTGGGAGTGTTGCAATCCAGAGGTAATATTTATATTGATGATAGTTCAGGTTTAACCCCAACGGAATTACGTTCACGCGCGAGACGTGTGTACAAGGAAAACGGTGGATTAAGTTTAATTATGGTGGACTATCTACAATTAATGCGCGCTCCTGGATTTGCGGATAACCGAACCCTTGAAATTGCAGAAATTTCTCGCTCACTGAAAGCCTTAGCTAAAGAGTTACAAGTACCGGTAGTGGCACTTTCTCAGCTCAACCGTAGTTTAGAACAACGTTCAGATAAACGCCCTGTAAACTCGGATTTACGCGAATCGGGATCGATTGAACAAGATGCGGATTTAATTATGTTTATTTATCGTGATGAGGTTTATCACGATAATCCAGATACAAAAGGAATGGCGGAGATCATCATTGGTAAACAGCGTAATGGTCCAATCGGACGAGTGCCGTTAGGCTTCCAAGGACAATATTCACGTTTCACCAATTACGAAGGCAGCTATAGACTAGAGGACGAATAAGATGTTATGTGCAATTTATAAAAGCCCTAAAAAAGAAGGAATGTATCTTTATGTGGAAAAACGGGATAAATTTGAGGCGGTACCTCTAGAACTTCGTCAAATTTTTGGTAAACCTGAGTTTGTAATGTTGTTTAATTTAGCAGGTGAGAAACAGCTTAAGCGGGTAGATAATCAAGAAGTTTTGCAAAAAATCCAAAAAGAAGGGTTCTATTTGCAGATGCCTCCGCCCCCTGAAAACTTACACGCTGAATTTGTAGCAAGACAAAAAGGGTTAAAATAATGCGTTGCCCGTTTTGTGCCACTGATGATACCAAAGTTGTAGATTCACGTTTAACAGCAGATGGCTACCAAATTCGTCGTAGACGAGAATGCCCAGTCTGTAAAGAACGTTTTACAACCTTTGAAAGTGCTGAATTACTCATTCCGCATATTGTTAAAAATAATGGTAGCCGAGAACCTTTTGATGAACGTAAATTAAGAACCAGTTTATCTCGTGCATTAGAAAAACGCCCCGTCAGCACGGACGATGTTGAGCAAGCGATCCACCGCATTGTGTTACAACTTCAAGCCACAGGGGAAAGGGAAGTTGCTAGTAAATTTGTCGGAGACTTGGTGTTAGGTGAATTAAAGTCCTTAGATAAAGTCGCTTATATTCGATTTGCGTCAGTTTATTTAAGTTTTGATGATGTAGAAGAATTTAGTAAAGAGATTGAGCGATTAAGGAACTGAATATCAATTAAGCAGAGACACCCATCAATGTCTTATTCGGCTCTTTCGCCATTTCTCGTGCTAATTTCGGCACTAAGTAACCCGATGTAATGCGTTGCAATTCACGATAAATTTCAAAGGCTCTGCTGTCTTCAATATAAAAATGGCTCGCTCCTGCTACTTTGTCTAATAGGTGCAAATAATAGGGTAAAATGCCGTAGCGAAATAATTTGTCACTCAAGGCTTTGAGTGTTTGGGCGTTGTCGTTGATCCCTTTGAGCAAGACAGATTGGTTGAGCAACACAACATTGCTTTGCTTTAGCTTCTGCATTTTTTCCGCAAAAATGTCATCTATTTCGTTGGCGTGATTGATATGCGTCACTAACACGACCTTCAAACGACTTTGTGATAGCCGTTCACATAATTCGTCTGTAATACGGTTGGGAATAACCACAGGTAAACGGCTGTGAATACGCACAGTGTTGATATGGGAAATCTGCTCTAGTTGGGTAAAAATCCAGTCAATTTCGTGGTCTTTTGCCATCAAGGGATCGCCCCCTGATAAGATCACTTCTTCCACTTCGGAATGTGCTTTTATATAGTCGAGGCTTTTCTGCCACGTTGCTTTGCCACTTTTGACTTCATCATAGGGAAAGTGGCGACGGAAACAGTAGCGACAGTTAATCGCACAGCTATTTTTTACCATAAATAACAAGCGGTTATGATATTTATGCAAAATGTTAGGGGCTGGCGAATGCTGTTCTTCCAGTGGGTCTTGGACAAAGCCATCAACATTGGTAAATTCTTCTTGTAATGTGATCGCTTGTAAAAAAAGGGGATCTGCCCGATCCCCCTTTTTCATTTTTTCGGCAAAGGGGCGTGGCACTCTTAACGCAAACAGTTTACGAGCGGTAAGATCTTGCTCAAAATCTGCAATGTTTAGCTCAAGGTAATTCAATAAATCTTCTGGTCGATTAAAGGATTCAGCCAGATCTTGTAGCCATTGAGCTTTCGTTGGTGCGTCGTAAAATGAGATGTTCAAATTTGCCCCTTTTGCTGATGAAATTACTGGCTAATCACACACTGCATTGGTGCGTTGGTTTTATCTACCATCAATGTCGGTGGTAATTGGCTATTGTTGGTTCCTACCATATATTGCACACCATTTAAGCAGTAACGCAAATAACCCGGTGTTTTCTCAATAAGGTAAGGGTCGTTTTGCGGATCGATTGCTTTAAAGGTTGGCACGGCTGGTGCTTGTTGTACCTGTTTGGTTAATTGTTCCGTTGGATTGGTTGCTGGTGTTTGAGCCTGTGCTTCCGTTGGGGAAAGTGCTTCACTTAATAAGTAACCTGCCGCCGCCCCTGTCACAAAATTGCCTAACCGGTTGCCCTGCGCCTGTTGAGCAGCACCAGCATTTGGCATTGCTTGATTTGGCGTATTATTAAAGTCCGCATCAGCTTTTTGTTGTGTTGTAGATTGCTGAACCGTTGCGGGTGTTTTTTTGCTTGAAGAAAATTTCATTCTACCTGCTTTTTTCGCCTGAACGGTTGAAACGCTAAGGGCAAGAACTAAGCCCATTAACACTGCTTTTTTCATTTTATTTCCTCATTGATTGAAAAGGTGAATTATACCTGAAACGGCTTTATCCGCCATACTTAAGAAAAATTTTAATTTTTTGCCTGCCATTTTTAGTGTATTATGTACGCCTTTTTATATCTTAGCCCTTTGGGCGTTACTTTTTATCTAAATTCTGAGGATCACAATGGCTAGTTACAGCACTAATGATTTCAAACCAGGTTTAAAATTTATCCAAGATGGTGAACCTTGCGTTATCGTTGAAAACGAATTCGTAAAACCAGGTAAAGGTCAAGCATTTACCCGTACTAAAATCCGTAAATTAATATCTGGTAAAGTATTAGAGATCAACTTCAAATCGGGCTCAACTGTTGAAGCGGCTGATATTGTAGATTACAACTACACTTACTCTTATAAAGATGAAGATTTCTGGTACTTTATGCACCCGGAAACGTTCGAACAAATTTCTGTAGATGCAAAAGCATTAGGCGACAACGATAAATGGTTAGTTGATCAAGCAGAATGTATCATTACATTATGGAATGGCTCTGCAATCGGCGTTACTCCACCAAACTTTGTTGAATTAGAAGTTATCGAAACTGATCCAGGCTTAAAAGGTGATACCGCTGGTACAGGTGGTAAACCTGCGACATTAAGCACAGGTGCAGTAGTTCGTGTTCCACTTTTCGTTCAAATCGGCGAAGTTATTCGTGTGGATACCCGTTCAGGCGAATATGTTTCTCGCGTGAAATAATCTCGCAATCCCCTGACAATTTGTTAGGGGATTTTTTTATCTTCAGCTAGCCAATCTTCGTAATTTAATAATGGTACAGGTTTAAATTCTTTGATATGTTGATAATTAAACGTAGGATCTGGCTCTCCCAATTCATCTAACCAATTCCAATTATCTTCAATTGGCTCAATAATTGCCTCATTACTTTTCTTCTCAATTTTCATTTCATCTCATCTCCGTACTAGGTACTAGACCGCTAACAAACCATATATTAATAGGTTAAATATTGTAGGGTAGGTTTTAATCCATCAATAAAATCAATATGTTACGATTATATGGTGGGTCAAGACCCACCCTACAAGCTACTTTACCACTAATCTAATATCTAATTTTTGATAGACATATACTACCCCTAATTGAGAAAGTTACAAAAAGTTTATGTCTAACAATGTGCTTTTTTATCCATAACCCCGAACTTTATAATGAAAATTTCTTCTAAGTAAGGTAAAATCTTTACACTTTCATTACTACTCACTAGAGGAACATATTATGTCAGTCGCAATTTTAGACCAACTTGAAGAAAAAATTAAACAGGCTGTTGAAACCATTCAATTACTTCAATTAGAAGTTGAAGAGTTAAAAGGTAAAAACGAGGAAGCTAATCGTGCAAATGAAACTCTGCGTCAAGAACACGAGCAATTAAAAACTGAACATCAAAACTTCCAAGATCGTTTACGCTCTCTGTTAGGGCAAATCGACAACGTTTAATCTTTGTTTGAATAAACGGCTAATACTTTTGATTAGCCGTTTTTTATTACTTCATTTATTATGGCTAAACTCTATTTTTATTACTCTGCGATGAATGCAGGGAAATCCACAACTTTACTTCAATCATCTTATAACTATCAAGAACGAGGAATGAACACCCTTGTTTATACTGCGGCGATAGATGATCGTTATGGCGTAGGGAAAGTCTCCTCTCGAATTGGTATTTCACAAGACGCTCGCTTGTTCAAAAATGATAGCAATTTATTTGATGAAATCGCCGCTTATATTGCCGATGAAAAATTGCACTGTATTCTTATTGATGAAGCACAATTTCTTACCAGGCAGCAGGTTTATCAACTGACTGAAGTGGTCGATAAATTAAAAATCCCTGTGCTTTGTTACGGCTTACGTACCGATTTCCAGTCTGAATTATTTGAGGGAAGTCGCTATCTACTCGCTTGGGCTGATCAGCTCGAAGAACTCAAAACCATCTGTTATTGTGGGCGTAAAGCAGGCTTTGTTATTCGTATGAATGAGAAAGGTGAAGCGGTAAAAGATGGAGATCAAATTCAAATCGGTGGAAACGATAGCTATCTTTCTGTATGTCGTTTGCATTATAAGGAAAAATTGGGGATATAACTTAGTTTCTATCTATTTATCTGAATAGGAATGAATTGCCAATTATATTTCAAAGGTGAAAAGCATGTAGGATACAGTGATTGCTTTGTTTTAGGGGAAGCTCTTGTAATAATTAATAACGGAAGAATGTAAAATGAGCGAAGCTGTAATTTTTGATATGGACGGTACGTTAATTGATTCCCAACCTATTTGGTATCAAGCAAGTACTGAATTTTTTCAGAAAAATCAATTTCCTGTAACCTTAGCTGAAATGATGACTCTTACAGGGTCGCCTGTTGGTACGCTGGTTGATTATGTGCTACAAAAATATGGTGAAAAAGAAAAGAGTCGTACTCAGTTAATAGAAGATTTGATGGCATATGTAGTTGGAAAGGTGCTTGAAGCGAAGCCATTAATGCCAAATGTGAAAGAGGTTTTATCTACCTTAAAACAACGGGGGATTAAAATCGCAGTTGCTTCGGCTTCGCCAAGAAATATGCTACAAGGCATTGTTGATAGCTGTGGCATAGCTGAATATTTTGATTATTTAGCTTCTGCTGAGGAATTGGAGTACAACAAGCCACACCCCGCTGTATATTTACACGCAGCAAAACAACTTGGCGTTCCAACATCTGCCTGTTTTGCCGTAGAAGATTCGGTTTTAGGTATGATTTCAGGTAAAGCAGCGAGTATGAAAACCGTTGTTATTCCTGCAAAATCGGAATGGGACGACCCTCGCTGGGCTTTGGCTGATTATAAATTAGTGAGTATGTCAGAATTACCGATGTTAATAGAATCGTAATGGTTTGATGTAAATCGTAAAGTCCCCTATTGTATGGGGAGCGTTTTGGGGAAAAATATGGATAGACATAATTTCTCAAAACTTTTTCTTTAATCCCCCCACTTTCGCTATAATAGCCCAAATTATTTAGATCAAAGAGAATTCAAATGGCAACAATTGCAAAAAATCTGCTCGTTTTAGTGGACGGTTCGTCCTATTTATATCGTGCATTCCACGCATTTCCCCCTTTAACTAACAAACAAGGTGAGCCAACAGGGGCGATGTATGGGGTGCTGAATATGTTAAAAAGCCTGATTGCACAGGTTGAGCCAAGCCATATTGCTGTCGTGTTTGATGCGAAAGGGAAAACCTTCCGTGATGAGCTGTTTGAACAGTATAAGTCTCACCGTCCGCCGATGCCCGATGAACTTCGTTCGCAGATCCAACCGTTACACGCAATAATTAAGGCATTGGGTATTCCGCTGTTGTCGATTGAAGGGGTGGAAGCTGATGATGTAATTGGAACGCTTGCAGTGCAGGCTTCACAAGCAGGTAAGCACGTTTTAATCAGTACGGGCGATAAGGATATGGCTCAACTGGTAAACGATCATATTATGCTGATTAACACGATGAACAATACCTTGTTAGATCGTGAAGGGGTGATTGAAAAATATGGCATTCCGCCTGAGTTGATTATCGACTATTTAGCCTTATTGGGCGACTCGTCCGATAATATTCCAGGGGTAAAAGGTGTTGGTGAGAAAACGGCGATTGCGTTGTTGCAAGGTATTGGCTCAATGCAAGCGATTTATGCAAATTTAGACAAAGTTGCAGAGTTATCATTTCGTGGGGCAAAAACCTTTGCACCGAAATTGGAAGCAGAAAAAGAAACAGCCGATCTCTCTTATCTGTTAGCGACAATCAAAACCGATGTTGCCCTTGATGTCACTTACGATCAGCTTGTTACTCAACCCCAACAGCGAGATCAACTGGTAGAACTCTTTGGTCGTTATGAATTTAAACGCTGGCTGAACGAAGTGATGAATGATGCTAACCCAGTGACACAAACATCGGCAGAGAAAATCCCGAACAATTATCAAGCCACACAAGCGGTCAGTTCAGAACAAAAATCTGCACCTTTTGTAAAAATTTCGATAGATCGCACCGCTTACGATTGCGTGAACAGCCCTGAGCTGTTTACCAAATGGCTGGCAAAATTGCAAATGGCAGAGCTTGTGGCGGTGGATACCGAAACGGATAATTTAGATGCAATGCAAGCAAATTTAGTCGGGATTTCATTTGGCTTGGAAAATGGCGAAGCGTGCTACATTCCGTTGGCGCATAAAGGCAAAATTACACAGCCGACCCAAGTGGATCTGTTTGGTGAAAGTGAAGCAGAACTCGATGAAGTCGAAGCGTTACTGCCTAACCAGTTGAACAAAGCGGACTGTTTGGTACAGTTAAAACCGATTTTAGAGAACCCAAATATCCGCAAAATCGGGCAGAATATCAAATACGATTTAACAATTTTTGCTCGCAACGGCATTGAGCTACAAGGGGTTGCCTTTGATACGATGTTGCAATCTTACACCCTAGACAGCACCGGTCGTCACAATATGGACAATTTGGCAGAGCGTTATTTGGGACATCAAACTATTCCTTTTGAAGAGTTGGCAGGTAAGGGCAAACATCAGCTTACATTCGATCAAATTGAACTGGATAAAGCAACAGAATATGCAGGGGAAGATGCCGAAATTACAATGAAATTACATCAACTCTTATGGTCTGAACTACAAAAAACGCCTGAATTGGTGAAACTGTTTGAGCAAATCGAAATGCCGTTGGTGAGCGTACTTTCCCGTGTGGAACGAAACGGCGTATTAATCGATCCTGCCAAACTGTTGGCACATTCAGTTGAGATTGAACAGCGTTTAAAAGAGCTTGAAACCCTTGTACATCAAGAAGCAGGAGAAGTGTTTAACCTTGCTTCCACTAAGCAACTGCAAGAGATTTTATTTAACAAACTCGGCTTACCGATTTTAAAGAAAACCCCGAAAGGTGCGCCATCAACCAACGAAGAAGTGTTGGAAGAACTGGCTCAAATGGGACACCAAGTGCCTGTGCTGTTGATGGAACATCGTGGCTTGAGCAAGCTGAAATCGACCTATACCGATAAACTACCGCAGATGATTAATGCACAAACAGGACGTGTGCATACTTCATATCATCAAGCGGTCACGGCAACAGGGCGACTTTCATCAAGCGATCCGAATTTACAAAATATTCCGATCCGCAACGAGCAGGGCAGACGTATCCGTCAAGCCTTTATTGCCCGTGATGGCTATGTGATTTTGGCGGCGGACTATTCGCAAATTGAGTTACGCATAATGGCACATCTTGCTAATGATGCAAATATGATCAAAGCCTTTGCCGAAGGTAAAGATATTCACCGTTCTACGGCGGCGGAAATTTTTGGCGTGCCGTTGGAAGCGGTGACCAGTGAACAACGCCGTAGTGCCAAGGCGATTAACTTCGGCTTGATTTACGGAATGTCTGAATTTGGCTTGGCAAATCAACTGGGCATTTCTCGTACCGATGCGAAAAAATATATGGAACTTTACTTCCAGCGTTATCCTGCGGTGCAACAGTTTATGTTAGACATTCGTGAAAAAGCCGCTGAAAAAGGCTATGTCGAAACCCTATTTGGTCGCCGTTTATATTTGCCTGAAATTAACTCAAGCAACCAAATGCGACGCAAAGCGGCAGAACGTGTTGCGATCAACGCCCCAATGCAAGGCACGGCGGCAGATATTATCAAAGTGGCAATGATCGGGATCGATCAAGCGGTGCGAAACTGTGAAGATATTGCAATGATTATGCAAGTACACGATGAATTAGTCTTTGAAGTCAAAGCCGACAGAGTAGAGCATTACACCCAACTGATTAAAGCCGAAATGGAAAAAGCAATTGAGCTTAAAGTACCATTGATTGCGGAAGTTGGAGTTGGAAGCAATTGGGATAAGGCGCATTGATAATAAAGGGGACTAAATTAGCGTCCCCTTATAACTATTTTTAATGAATCCAATGAGCTAAATTTATTTAGTCATCACTACTAAATACTCCTAAAAGCTGTAATAAGCTCACAAATAGGTTGTAGATAGACACATATAAATCAACGGTTGCACGGATATAGTTTGTTTCACCGCCGTGGATAATGTTGCTAGTTGAATATAAAATTGCAGCCGTTGAGAACACTACAAATAATGCACTGATCGCTAAACTTAACGCGGGCATTGCTAAGAAGATATTTGCCACAATACCCACTAATAACACCACGAACAATGCAATCATCATTCCCGATAAGAAAGACATATCACGTTTGGTAGTTAATACATAAGCAGAACAGCCAAAGAACACCAACGCAGTCGCTCCTAAAGCTAATGCAACCACATCGCCTAAGCCGTTACTAATATATGCATTTAAAATTGGACCCAAGCTATAACCTAAGAAACCCGTTAACGCAAAAACACTTGCTAACCCTGCTGCACTATTTGCCGTTGCATTAGTTAAGAAAAGTAAGCCATAGAAACCGACTAACATTCCCCACCAAGGTAAACGTGGTAAATTAAGTGCCATAGTAACAGATGCAACTACCGCCGAAAATACAAGCGTTAACGCAAGTAAGAAATAAGTATTACGTAATACTTTATGTGTGCTAAGAAGGGATTCACTTCTTGCGGAAGTGACTAAACGATCTTGCATAGAATCTCCTGTAAATAAATAGTTTTTGTGTTAAAAACGCCCACAAATTAGCGAGAAATCATAGAAAAGTCAATGGATTTCACAAAACAAAGGGCGTATCTCTACGCCCTTACTCTTTTACTGAACTGCCACAACCCTTCCCTCACGATAATCCACTGTCACAGGACTATTCGGCAACAATTTGCCTGAGAGAATTTGCTGTGCTAAGGTGTTTTCAAGCTCTTGCTGAATTGCACGTTTGAGCGGTCTTGCTCCAAAGAGTGGGTCAAAGCCTGCTTCGCCGATATGATCAACTGCCGCATCTGTCACCGTCACTTCATAGCCACGCTCCGCCATACGTTTAATTAAACGTTCAAGCTGAATTCTAGCAATCGCACGGATATTTTCTTTATCTAATGGGTGGAATACCACAGTTTCATCAATACGGTTGATAAATTCAGGGCGGAAATGTTGTCCAACCACATTCATCACGATAGTTTTCATTTCATCGTAACTCATATTGTCCGCATTCTCTTGAATTAAGTGCGAACCTAAGTTTGATGTCATAATGACGACAGTGTTGCGAAAATCCACCGTGCGACCTTGTCCGTCAGTTAAACGACCATCATCAAGCACCTGCAATAAAATGTTGAACACATCCGGGTGAGCTTTTTCCACTTCATCGAGCAATACGACGGAATATGGACGACGGCGAACCGCTTCAGTCAAATATCCGCCTTCTTCATAGCCGACATATCCTGGAGGTGCGCCAACTAAGCGAGATACGCTGTGTTTTTCCATAAATTCGGACATATCGATCCGCACCATCGCATCTTGGTCGTCAAATAGGAAGTTGGCTAATGTTTTGCAAAGCTCTGTTTTCCCTACGCCTGTCGGCCCTAAGAATAGGAATGAACCGATAGGGCGATTTGGATCAGACAAGCCTGCACGACTACGACGGATCGCATTTGCCACTGCATCAACGGCTTCACTTTGACCGATGACCCGTTTATGTAGCACCTCTTCCATTCGTAATAGTTTCTCTTTTTCCCCTTCCATCATTTTGGATACAGGGATACCCGTGGCTTTAGAAAGCACTTCGGCAATTTCTTCATCGGTCACTTTGGTGCGAAGTAGATGATTTTCACCGCCCTCTTCTTCACGTTTTACCGCTTCTTGTAACTGTTTTTCAAGGGCTGGGATTTTTCCGTATTGCAACTCCGACATTTTCTCAAAGTTATTCTCACGGCGAGCCTGATCCATTTCAATTCGGGCATTTTCCAACTCGGTTTTAATGTGTTGCGTGCCTAACAGAGCGGATTTTTCTGCTTTCCATACTTCTTCCAGCTCCGCATATTCACGTTCACGAGCGGTCAGATCCTCGTCTAATTTTGCAAGACGCTGACGGCTAGCTTCGTCTTCTTCTTTTTGCAACGCTTGACGCTCTAATTTCAACTGAATAATACGGCGTTCAAGTTTGTCTAACGGCTCTGGTTTAGAGTCGATTTCCATACGCAAGCTGGAAGCCGCTTCATCAATTAAATCAATCGCTTTATCGGGTAGCTGACGATCTGAAATATAGCGGTGCGAAAGAGTTGCTGCCGCTACAATCGCAGGGTCGGTAATTTGAACGTGATGGTGAATTTCGTAACGTTCTTTCAAACCACGCAAAATCGCAATGGTGTCTTCCACCGTTGGTTCATCAACCAACACTTTTTGGAAACGACGCTCCAGAGCTGCATCTTTTTCAATATACTGACGATATTCATCTAAGGTTGTCGCCCCGACACAGTGCAACTCACCACGGGCAAGGGACGGTTTCAACAAGTTACCAGCGTCCATCGCTCCATCGGTTTTACCTGCCCCAACCATCGTATGAATTTCATCAATAAACAGGATCACTTGCCCTTCTTCTTTGGCAAGTTCATTTAATACCGCTTTCAAACGTTCTTCAAACTCACCACGGTATTTTGCTCCTGCAATTAACGCTCCCATATCCAACGACAATACCCGTTTGTTCTTCAAACCCTCAGGCACTTCGCCATTGACAATACGTTGTGCTAAACCTTCGACAATCGCCGTTTTCCCCACACCAGGTTCACCGATAAGCACTGGGTTATTTTTAGTACGGCGTTGCAATACTTGCACCGTACGGCGGATCTCTTCATCACGCCCGATCACAGGATCAAGTTTGCCTGCTTTAGCCCGTTCAGTTAAATCAATAGTATATTTTTGTAACGCTTGTCTCGTTTCTTCTGCATTTTGATTATTCACGCTCTCCCCTCCACGAATTTGTTGAATGGCGGCTGTCACCTTCTCTTTGGTTAAACCTAAGTTTTTCAATAACTTGCCTAGATCACCATTATCTTCAAGTGCCGCAAGCACAAATAGCTCTGATGAAATAAAGCTATCACCAAACTGTTGCGACAATTTATCGCATTGATTTAACAAACGAAAAAGTTGTTGCGACGGCTGGGTATTGCCCCCTTGCACCTGCGGCAAGCGGCTGATAATGCCATCAAGTTCACTGCTTAAACGGTTCGGTTGCACATTTAAACTGCTAACAAGCGGTGTGATTGAGCCATCATTTTGCTTTAACAACGCAAGCATTAAATGTGCTGGTTCAATATAAGGATTATCTTTGCCAACGGCTAAAGATTGTGCATCGGCAATTGCAGATTGGAATTTGCTGGTAAATTTATCAATATTCATAGTTTCCCCTAAATTCTGTTTATTAATGTTCTGACTTCGAGATTACTCTCGCTTGACGTAACCATAAATTGGGATTGTCAAGGGGATTTCAAGAGAAAATGTGAAAGAGATCACAAAATTATGAAATCTATTGGGGGAAGAGCAGCTTTCAAGAAGCTAATGCATGGTCAATTTTTATCAGTATTCAAACGATGAAATTATAGGTCTTTAAATACGTTTAAAATTTACACTTAGGAATTCCCGCCTCTTGAGGCGGGGAGGATATCAGAATAAAACCTATCCGCTTGTAGTTTAAATTAAGGATTAGTGACTTAACATTTTGAGCAACTCTTTTGGCTCAACATAGCCAGCGATTAACTCACCTTCTTTTGTGACAATATTTGGCGTACCCGTAACCCCAAATTTAATCCCAAGCTCATAATGCTTTTTCACCATATTTGGCGTTTTTACCTGTTTTGGTAAGTTACCTTTCTCTGCTTCGTTTAACGCAAAGACTGGATCTTTTTCTGTCCAAATTGCTTCCATCTGTTTTGCCGTTTCAGTATTCATACCGCCACGAGGGAAAGCTAAATAACGAATAGTAATGCCTAAATCATTATATTCTTTGATCTTTGAGTGCAATAAATGACAATAATGGCAAGTAATATCCATAAACACAGTGACAACGTGTTTTTCATTTTTCGCAGGATACACAATCATCTCTTTTGCTAGACTATTAAGTTCTGCGAGTAATGCACGATTAGTAATATCAGTAACTTTGCCATCTTTTAATTCAAAAATCTGCCCGTGTATTACATAGCGTCCATCATTGCTAATTTGCACAACACCTTGATCAGAAATCGCTGTTTTAAAACCTGGCAAGGCAGATTCTGACAACTTCACATTGGTTGCCCCAATTTTCTCAAGCTGTTGCTGTAAGTTTTTATCATTCGCCTGTGCCGTACCTAAGATTGCAAGGCTAATTAGGGTCAATAGACTTTTTTTCATTATAAATCCTTCTAGAGTTTAAGTTTTGTTTCAATATTCCGTGCTTTCACTAAGAATGCTTTACGTTCTTTATCGGGCATACCAGATCCTATACCCGGCAATTTTACTGTCATTGGATTAACCGGTCGCCCATTGATATGAAATTCATAATGCAGATGTGCACCTGTTGAACGCCCTGTATTTCCAGACAACGCAATGCGTTGTCCTTTTTTAACACTTTGCCCAACTTTAACTAACGAACGGCTTAAGTGCATATACACCGTAGTATATTGCCCCCCATGGCGTAGTTTAATATAACGACCAGCACCGTTTGCTTGATAAGCGATATGTTCAACCACACCATCTGCAGGGGCAATAATCGGTGTTCCAGATCGAACAGCAAAATCCACCCCTTTATGAGGGGCAACTCGTCTTGTTACCGGATGTAAGCGACGAGGATTAAAATGTGATGAAACTCTTGGTGTGAATGGCAATGGGTGGCGAGCAAAGCCTTTACCTAACGTTTCACCGTGACGGTTATAATAACGTCCATTATCTGCTTGAATAGCATAATAGCTTTTCTTGCCACTGATAATATGAATGGCTTCGACATTTCCTAAATCCGTGACCTTGCCATTGATATACTCACGCTTTACTAAAATTGCAAATTTATCGCCTTTTTTCAATTTATTGGTGGCAATCTGCCATTGCAGACCGTTAGCTAACTGATTGATTTGACGTTGAGATAAACCTACCGCTTTTAAACTTGCACTAAAACTGCCATTAATGGTGCCTTTAATCACATCTTGTTGCCAAACGCCTTTTTTCTGAATTGTTTGTACCGCAAATTGATCTTGAGCTTTACGCTCAAAAATTTTCTCTTCTTTTTCTGAGATGAGCCAGTTCATATATTCTAGCTCACCGTTATTGTCTAAAATCCAGTAGAATTGTTGTCCTACTTTAAGATCGGCTAACTGTGGAAAGGTTTTTTCTAAGGCTTTTGCTGTGGCATGTGTTAATCCTGACTGTTCTAGTACATCTTTTAGCTGATCGCCTTGAGTTACGGTATAACTAAACTGATTTTGGATACGTAATGCTTGATCTGCAATATCTAACACATCTTCTAATACATTTTCTGCTTCTTCCGATAATTTTTCACTTTCAGGAACAGCTGCTTTAGGTTGCCCTTCTATTTCATCATCAACATCACTCAATTCATCTTCATAAGAGGTTGCATTTTCATCAACAGGCTCAGCATTTACTTGTTCCTGTTCCTCTTTAGCAGAGGCAGTAAAATCAATGCTGATATACTTAGGCTCACCATGAGATAATCCTGTTGAAACTTCAGGCAACGACTGAGTAGCCAACGTAATCGGGATTTCTTGAGCCTCTGAAGAATTTGAACTCGGTCTTTTTAAGGTTAAAGCGATACCGATAAAGATAGATAATATAATCACCAAAAACACAAATGCCTTTACTCTATTCTTCTTACGACGGCGATCTCTAGCAAAAATAACGTGTTGCAAAATTCTATCCTAAATAATTTTCTTCTAGTGCGAACTTGTTATAGACAAAGGAATAGGCAAAAAATTCCCATAGATTTCTTGTAAAACTGAAAAAAATCCGCTAATTTTAATTCCTTAAATCCTTAAATTTATTAATGTTATGCAGATCAAGCAAATTAAGCCGATCCACAATTTAACGAAGCCCCTTGTGCAACTGAAAGCGATTAATGTGAATTTTGGTACACAAGTTGCCCTTGAAAATATTCATTTAAACATCTACCCCAATTCTATCACAACTATCGTTGGTCCTAATGGGGGGGGTAAATCTACCCTATTAAAAGTATTGCTGAAATTACAGCCAGCAACATCAGGGCAGGTTATTCACCAACCACAGCTAAAAATTGGCTATGTGCCACAAAAATTGCATCTGGATCACTCTATTCCTATTACCGTTGAAAAATTTCTATCTCTCAAGCCTAACAGCACTAAACCCTTGATAGATGAAGCATTGTCCCTATTTGCAATCACTCACCTTGCTAAGCATAGTATGCAAAAATTATCTGGCGGTGAGTTACAACGAGTACTACTTGCACGTGCAATTTTAGACCGTCCACAACTGCTTGTCTTAGATGAACCAATGCAAGGGGTGGATATTACAGGGCAAACGGAACTCTATCAACTATTAAATAAAACTCGTGAATGGTTAAACTGTGCTATTTTAATGGTTTCTCACGATTTAAACATTGTAATGGCAAATACGGACGAAGTGCTATGCGTTAATCGCCATATCTGCTGTGCTGGTACACCTGAAAAAATTTCAAGTGACCCAAGTTTTATCTACTTCTTTGGCGATCAATTTGCGAAAAACGTGGCATTTTATTCTCATCACCATAATCACCACCACGACTTACAAGGCAATGTATGTCGTTGTAACGGACATCACTAATTGAGGCAATATGTTTGAGATTTTATTTCCTGCGTGGTTAGCAGGCGTATTTTTAACCTTCATCACCGCACCGCTTGGGGCTTTTGTCGTCTGGCGAAAAATGGCATATTTTGGTGATACCCTCTCTCACTCCGCATTACTTGGGGTTGCATTAGGGATTTTCCTACAAATCGATCCCTATATTGCTGTTATTCTAATGACCGTCATACTCGCTCTTTGCCTCGTCTGGTTAGAACAGCGCTCTACTCACTCAGTCGATACCCTATTAGGCATTATCGCCCATTGCAGTTTATCCTTAGGCGTTATCACCATCAGCCTATTAGACAATGTTCGTGTTGATTTAATGTCCTACCTATTTGGTGATCTTCTTGCAATTGGTTTTAACGACGTACTCTTTATCGGCATCGGGGTTATCGGCATTGCGACACTACTGGCTCTGTATTGGAAAAAGCTACTCGCCATCACAGTCAGCCCTGAATTAGCTCAAATTGAAGGCCTAAATGTCGCACGCCTACGCCTCTTATTAATGTTGCTCACCGCATTAACCATTGCATTAAGTATGAAATTTGTCGGGGCTTTAATCATCACCTCACTACTGATTATCCCCTCTGCAACTGCAAGACGCTTTGCCAAAACCCCTGAAACAATGGTTATTTACGCCATCGGATTAAGCATATTATCGGTCAGTGGCGGATTATTACTCTCTGCCCTCAAAGATACACCAGCAGGACCTTCAGTGGTTGTTTGTGCAGGAACACTCTTTTTACTCTCATTAATTAAAAAAGAGGCGAATTAAGATCAATAAAATATAATTTTCCTATTGAATTTTTTGTCAAATTTCGCTTAAATCTCACCGCTTGTTAATGATAACAAGCGGTGGGATTTTTATATTTTTTTGAAGTAAATAAAGAAGTAAATTATGTGTCAATTATTAGGAATGAATTGTAATACGCCGACCGATATTACTTTCTCGTTTGAAGGATTTCGACGGCGTGCAGGTTTAACCGACCACCATACCGACGGCTTCGGCATTGCCTTTTTTGAAGGCAAAGGTGTGCGTATTTTTAGAGACAATTGCCCAGGTGCCTCATCACCAATGGCAGATCTCGTCAGTCAATATCGAATTAAATCCTTTAACGTTATCGCCCATATCCGTAAAGCAACCTGTGGCGATGTCAATTTAGAAAATACCCACCCATTTATCCGCGAAATTTGGGGTGAAAACTGGGTATTCGCCCACAACGGCACGGTTGATGTCAAAGTTTGCCCGAATAATCACTATCAGCCTATAGGCTCAACGGACTCTGAAGCCGCATTTTGCTGTATAGTTGCCAGCCTAAAACAACGTTTTCCACAAAAACCAAGTGAAAAAGAGATTTTTGACGCAATTGTAGATATTGCCAGTGAAATCGCTAAACACGGCGTATTTAATTTTATTCTTTCCAATGGGCACTGGATGATCGCACGTTGCTCAACAAACTTACATTATATCTGTCGCAAAGCCCCATTCGGCACAGCATTGCGTGATGATGATGTAATGATTGATTTCCGTGAATATACGGAAGAAAGTGATAAAGTCACCATTATTACAACCCAGCCTCTCACAAAAAATGAGAACTGGACAAAAATGAAAAATGGGGGCTATGTCTTCTTTAAAGATGGTGATGTACTCTTTGAAATTGAAGGTACACTACCTGAATGTAACCCTCACGTTTAAAATAGATTGCCCCTTTCTATACTCAAAAGGGGCAATTTACTTTTCTACTTAATCGGCGTTGCCGTGCGTTCTAACACTTCGAGCAACTCACTGATATTCTGTTTACCTTGTGTTTTAAGCCACTGGCGAGCGGCTTCAACACCTTCGGCTTTGTAGGCTTCCGCGCCACCAGCCCAAGTCGCACGTCCGCACAGTACGCCGTTAAACCGGCTGCCTGCTTGGTGAGCAAATTCAAGGGTTTGTTGGAACAGTTTGGCTGAAACGCCTGCACTTAGGAAAATAAACGGCAGATCCGTTGCTTCGCTTTGTGCTTTGAAGAATGCAGCGGCTTCCGCTTGACTGTAAAGCACCTCACCGTCAGTAAAGCCTTCCACATAACTCATCACCACAGGCGCTTCCACTTTCAAGACATCTACCCCAAAACGTTTATCCGCAAAGAACTTCATCGCTTCGATTACTTTGCGAGGTTTGACTTTGGCGTTATAGACTTTATCTTCGTTTGAACCGTCGTAGGTCAAGATCTCTAAGAACAGCGGAATTTGTTCTGCATTACACTCAGACGCCACACGTTCAACAAAAGCGGCTTTGCGGTCGTTGATTTCGTGCGGTTCATCAATGTCAAAATAGATCAATAATTTAACCGCTTGTGTGCCTTTTTCTTTTAAGCGATGAACAGAAGCATCATTGATCAAATCAGGAAAATGTCCGGCAATACTTTTATCGTAGCCTGTTTTTTCGTATGCCATAATTAATCCGCAATTTGCATCACGTTTCTCTGAAGCCGCCCAGCCAAATTCTGGATCAAGCAAGATCGACGACGCATAGGGGGTTAATTCTTGAGAAATCAAGGTTTTAAATTCGCTGACCTGTTGAGCGGTTATATCATCGCCCATCATTCGGCGTAACGCACCACGTTGGTCAATCGCAAGGGCAGCAATAATGCCCTCTTTGGTGCAAAGTTTTTTCATTAAATCTTGTTTAGACATACTACTACTCCTATTCATCATCGCCTAACGCTAAGTTTTTAAGTTGTTGAGCCACATCGTGAATTTGTTCTTTGGCATTTTCCAGTAAGCCGTCCGTGTCTTCTTCACTCACATAGCTAATCACCATCGGTAAATTCATTCCGCTATATAACCCTGATAATTTCGGCAAGTAACGCATTGCCACATTACACGGCGTACCGCCCATAATGTCGCAAAAAACCACAATCTCACCGCTTGCATTCGCCAGTGCTTGCTCAAATTTCACTTGGAAATCTTCATTGCCTTCGTGTGGGTATAAGCAGACGGTTTGAGCATTGTCGATTTTGCCTAAAATCATTTCGGCAGTATCCAGTAAGCCTTCTGCAAACTCTCCGTGACTGATTAAAATTAAGCTCATAGTTGCTCCTTTTGGTAGTTTTGAATTTTTTATTCCCCCCTTTGAAAAAGGGGGGCTAGGGGGGATTTTAAGATAGTGCGATTAACTGTTTAGATCTTTAAATCCCCCTCAATCCCCCTTTTTCAAAGGGGGAAGTTTGACGATATTTTTTTGGGTTGTCCTTATAAGTTCTTCGTATTCAACTCTTTATAAATCGGCTTATCGCTAAATGTTAAGCTATCGATCTTCACCCCTTCTGTTTCAAAGACGATAATCTCATTCTCGCCTTTATGCAGTAACGGAGCTGGTAAATAGAGATAACAAGTCGGACCTTCATTCCAGTAATGCCCTAAGTTCTCACCATTTACCACAATCACCCCCTTGCCGAACGCACGGGTATCAATAAAGGTATCTTGCGGTTCTTGGTCTAGGTGTAACTTAAATTGATAGAACGAAGGCGTTTGGCTATCTTTTTCGCCATCAAAATCAATCTCTTCCAAGCGGTCAAAATCAATCGCATAATGTTGCCAGCCTGTGTGGAAATGCAGATCAAGCACAGCCCCTGCACCGATACCTTTATGTTGTGTCGCTGCAAGTAGCTTACCGCCGTAATTCACTCGTCCCATATTTTCCACTAATAGATCAAGTTGGAACTCGCCATTTGGTGTCTGTAACATCACTTCATTGCCGATCTCGTGTTGATACTGGGTGGCAACTTTTTGTTTATCGTTGAAAATCTGAATGCGATCTCTGCCTTGGTAAATTCTCAGCTTGATCTCACCGCTATATGCTGTCGGTTTGGCTCGATAAAGCAGATAACCGTAGTAATGCCCTAGCTGTTCCATTGTTTGAGTGAACGGACTTTCGTAGCATTCGCTGATTGTGTCTAAAGTACCAAACAGCGACACTTCATTTTGCACAGCAAGCGGTGGGTAAGCGGTGATATTTGGCAAAATCGGATCAACAATCGGGCTGGCATCAGGGTACTGCCCTAGCACTTTTTGTAGCAGGTAGAATTTCTCTGACGGTTCGCCCCATTCGTGAACAGGGGCATCATAGTCGTAGCTGGTTACTTGCGGTAAATCGGTGTCTAACCGTGCGGAACAGCCGTTCCAAAAGCCAAAATTCGTTCCGCCTTGAAACATATAGAAATTGATACTTGCCCGTTCGAGTAACTCTTTGGTGCAGTCCGCTAAATCTTGAGCATCACGGCGGATCACAGGCTCTTTCCAGCGGTTAAACCAGCCGTCCCAAAATTCCATACACATCAACGGGTAAGATTTGCCGTGCTTGTCGATATAGCATTGTAACTCATCTAAATTTTCATTGGAACGAGAGCCGAAGTTCCCCGTCGGCAAAATATCATCTTCGATCAACGCCCCTGCTTCTAAGGCGTTCTGCCACGCACCGTCTGATGTGAAAAGCGGTACGTTCACCCCGTGAATTAACATCAACGCCCGAATAGCTCTTAGGTAGTTTTTATCATTGCCGAACGAGCCGTATTCGTTCTCGATTTGCATCATTAGAATATTACCGCCTTGGGTAATTTGGTAAGGGGCAATGCGTGGAAGCAGTTCTTGAAAATAGCGGTCGATTTCAGCGATAAACAGCGGATCGTTTTGGCGTAAGCGGATATTTGGAATATTGAGCAACCACGCAGGCAATCCGCCAAACTCCCATTCCGCACAGATATAAGGTGTTGGGCGAAGAATAACGTACAACCCTAGATCTTTTGCTGTTTGCAAAAATTTGACTAAATCTGCCCGCTTGCTGAAGTTAAATTGATCAGGCTGTGGCTGATGTAAGTTCCACGGCACATAGGTTTCAACCGTGTTACACCCCATTGCCTTTAGGTTGTAGAGCGTTTTGTACCAGTATTCTGGCACGATACGAAAGTAATGTACTGCACCTGACAGAATTTTGAACGGTTTTCCGTTGAGTAGGAAATCCTTTTCACCGATTTGGAAAGGCATAGTTCACCTCGCTTGAAAGATATAAAACCGAATAAATCTAGGAAAGAGTGATTGGGTTTTAGATCTTAGTTATTTGTAACATTTTGAATGAATTTGACCGCTTGTTTTAGGACGCCAAGCGTGGCGTCGCTACATTCGATGGTATTGTAGCAACTGTGTTTACACACAAAAAAGTTATTCAATTTTGACCCACAGATTCTGTGGATAAGTAGCGTGTAGCATCCCATTTTTCATTGCGTCTAACCAACGCATTCATAATGGTTAGCAGTTTACGCATACACGCCATAATAGCGACTTTCTTCGCTTTGCCTTTTGCAACCAATCGGGTGTAAAAGGCTTTAAAAACAGGTTCAAAGCGAATTGCCGATAGTGCTGCCATATATAAGGCATTACGAACAATCGCTCGACCACCATAGCAAAAGGATTTTCCTTTCCATTGACCGCTTTCCTGTGGATGCGGAATAACGCCAACGAGTGAGGCAATTCTTTTGCTGCTTAGCTTGCCTAATTCCGGCAGGCTTGACATCATCACGGCGACGCAATTTTTGCCAACGCCTTTGATGTCTGAGATAAGGTCAGCTTTATCACTAAAATGCTTACTTTGGTCGTCGATATCTTTATCAAGTTCGGCGATTAATTTATCAAGCATTTCAATGTGTTGTTGGATATTGTCCAACTGGGTTTCGTGGCTTTGTTGCAAACGATTTAGCTCTGCTACTCGCATATCGACAAGCTGACGACGGCGAACCACAAGGGCTTCCAGCTGTTCTTCTTGCTCAGAAAGCGGAACATACAACTGATGCTCTACTTCGCCTTTAAGCTCACAAGTGAGCCCATAGAAAGCGAGATTAACCGCATCTTTTGCATCGGTTTTGGCTCTCGTTTGAGATTTTGCAAACTCACTGGCTTTCAGTGGATTAGCAATAAATACACGATAACCTGCTCGAGCAAGGGCTTTTGCCACGGGGATTTCTAATCCACCCGTTGCTTCAAGCGTTATCAGAGCCACATTAAACTGGCTTAAATAGTCCAAGGTATGTTGAATACCTTTGGCGTTATTGGTTTCGGTTTTGGTCTTTTTCTGATGGGAAAAACCAATCACGAAATTGCGTTTAGCAACATCAATACCACAATAAATCGGAGCGTTCATCGGTAACCTGCCTTGTATTCGGGTTTATATTTCAACTGTTCGGTTTTGCTGATGAAGTTATCCACGCCTACGCTACAGAACGAGTTTTAGCTCTAGGGACACCCAAGCTGTGGATAACGTTATGGTTTATGTTGCTAGTTTACTATAATTTTAATATACAAGGGACACGACGCCTCGTGTCCCTTTTAAATTACCCTTTCGCCAACAATCCAGCCCAAGAGAGCAAGATACAGAGTGCGATGATGATCATAATCGCTTTGTTAGAGTTCATTTTCGGTCTGCCGAGTAACCAGTAGATGAAGAACACCACTAACGCAGGGACTAATCTTGGTAAGATAAGGTCTAAGTTCGCTTGGGCGGAAACGACTTTCTCACCGATAGTAGCGACAAACGGTACTTTGACATTCACCATCGTGGCACACATTACCCCCACAACGAATACCCCAAGCACTGTTGCGGCGTTGGTTAGTGCGTTCAAGCGGTGACTTAGGTTGGTCACTAAGTTTACCCCTTCACGATAAGCGATTTTGAGTTGCACCCAACGGAATACCATTGTTGCAATCGCTACCGCAACCCATAAGCCGACACCAAGCGGATTGCCGTTTACTGCCATTGTTGCGGCAATCGCCCCCATAATTGCTGGGACGAGTGAGCCGAATAGGGCATCACCGATAGCGGCAAATGGTCCCATTAAACCTGATTTGATACCTGCAACGGCTTCAAGTGATTTCACCCCTTGTTTTTCTTCAAGTGCCAAGTCGATACCTTTAACAATAGTGTTAAAGAATGGGCTGGTGTTGAAGAATTGGTTGTGCATCACCATCATTTTTTGTAATTCAGGTGTGTTGTCGCCGTACATTTTGCGTAGCTGTGGCAACATAATCCATAAATAACCTGAACCTTGCATACGTTCGTAGTTCCAACCAACTTGGTTGAAGAATAAGTTACGGATATTGATTTGGCGGAAGTCCGCATCTGTTAATTTATAGCCTTTTGGATTTCCGACTTGTTGATTAGAGTTCGTCATCTTCAATTTCTCCTTTGTCAGAAGTGGTATTTTGTTTTGCAACTGGGGCTGAGCCACCTTCTACGCTACGTTGGTAAACAATGTAGGCGAATGCAAATCCGATTGCTGCCATTGCAAGCATTGGTACGCTGCTGATTGAGTTGCTTACACCTGTTGATGCACCGACAGCATTGATGTTACCGAAGAGAGTAATGAAGATTGCTGTGAGTGAGAATGCAAGGATTAAGTATGCAATGTGACGTTTTGTCGGTAAGTAACGAAGTAAGATTGCGAAACCTAACGCTGGTAATACGCCACCTGCAAGGGTTAAACCATCTGCGATAACTTTTAAGAAGCCTGTTTGCATTGCTTCTGCTAGGCTTGCCACAAATGGACCACCAAACACTAACGCTAAGAAGATTGGTAATGCACGAGATAGACCCCAAGCGATTGCACCGCAGAGATAGTTTACCGTGATTGCACTATAAGCGTGGTCTTGGATATTTTTGTCGATACGGTGAGCGAAGAATACGTTAGACATTCTCGCTAAAATATCGGTATAAACCATTAACGCTGCGATTGGTACAGCTAAGGTTGTTAAGGCTAATTGTGGATCCATTCCAGCTGCAACAGAGAATGCAGTTGCGATAACAGTACCTGAGTTTGCATCAATACGAGATGCACCACCGAAGGTACCTACACCTAAAATGGTTAATTGCATTGAACCACCGATTAACAATCCAGTTGTCAAATCGCCCATAATTAAACCTGTGATAAAGCCTGCAAACACAGGTGAACCAGCACTAGATACAATCGTGATTTCATCTAGGATTTGATAGAACGCATAAAGCGTTATCAAAAGTATTTGCCACCATTCGATCATAATCGTTACTCCTCTATAAAAGTTTCATTAAATCGACTTTTTCTTCATTAGGCACTAACTGAGCGGTGAGCTTCACGCCTTTTTCAGAAAGTTTTCTAAACACTTCCACATCGTCTTCAGTCACGTGTACTGTTTTTCTGATAGGACGTGTTAGATCCGTTTTAGGCATATTCCCTGCATTGACTTCCGGCAGATTTACGCCTGCCTCCACAAGCTGTAAGATCGTTTGTGGGGTTCTTGTTACCAACAAAACACGTTGAGAGTCATAACGCCCTTCGTTAATGTTGGCGGCTGCTTTTTCCACAGGTAAAACACTTAAATTCACCCCTGCTGGGCAAGCCAAGCGTAAGCCTGCTTTATCAATGTCATTATTTGCCGCGACTTCATCGACGACCATAATGCGAGTGATATTGAGATAAGACGTCCATAAGTTTGCCACTTGACCGTGGATTAAACGTCCATCAATGCGTACATTTAAAATTGCCATTTTTGCCTCCTGTATATCAATATGGATAAATCGTTACACCTTGCACCACACGATTAACCTCGCCTGTCGGACAAGGGTTATCCGTGGTGTAGCCGAGATAGAGCGAGCTATAAAACGAGTAAAGTTGCCCAATCACTAAGAATGGGAAAATCCGTGCTGCGTCATCTAATTTGTGAATTTCAGCTCGGATCGAACCGCTTGTATCGCCTAGTAACACCACTTCTCTGGCTTTTTTATCTCTGATTAACTCTTGATACAGGTCACGGTCATATTGTGCGGTATAAGGTTGCTGAGATAAGAAGATAAAAATGAGCGTTTCATCTTGAACAAGGGATTTTGGTCCGTGGCGGAAGCCCATTGACGACTCAAAGAAGCCAAGACGTTCACCAGCGGTGAGTTCAAGTAATTTTAAAGAGGTTTCACGGGCAAGCCCTTGGAAATGCCCACTGCCTAAATAGACGATCCGTTTTAATGGCAGATGGGCTAAACGTTGGATTTCGAGCAGATCCTGTTCTAATAACTGCTCTGTTACCGATATAGCACCTTCAACCCAGCTATCATCAAACACATCAGGTAAAAATGCTACTAATGCGGCTAACATCATATTGCTGGCACTGGAAGTCATTGCAAAACCTTTATCGTGGGTTGATTCTGGTAATGCTAATGGGTAAGCGGTCGGATCTTGCTGACATTTTTTAAATAATGCCCCATTGACATTATTCGTTATGGTTAAATGGTACGCTTCCTCGACAATCTCATCGACAAGCTCTACTGCACCAATACTTTCAGGGCTATTGCCTGAACGAGCAAAAGAAACTAAAAGTGTTGGTTTATCTGAAAAAAGATATTGATAAGGATTGGATACAAGATCGGTACTTGCAATCGCTTCGACAGCACAGCCTAAATGCTGGCTTAATATCGGTGCAACAACCTCACCAATAAAAGCGGAAGTACCAGCCCCCGTAAAAATAACACGAAGTTCGCCTTGTTTTGCATATTCAACAAGAGGCTGAAGAAATGGAATAACAAGTGACGATTTCACAATAGAAACCGTTTCACGCCAGGTCGCCGGCTGTTGGGCAATTTCCTTTGCCGTCCAAAAAGCGTTCTGTTTTTCTAATGTTTGGTTAGCAATATTGAGGATCATTGCATTTCCCTCACAAATAAATGGATTTATTTATAAGGAAAGAGAATGAAACTACGCAATTAACACTTGCACCCCGACATTTTCGAGATACTCTCGATAACTTAGAGGAATTTTATTATCCGTGACTAACACATCTATTTGATTGGCTTGGCAAATAACAAAATGGCTATATTGACCAAATTTGCTTGAATCAGTCACCACAATCACCTGATCCGCCGCATCGCACATTAAGCGATTTAGCTGAGCCTCTTGCTCGTTAAAGGTTGTGACCCCTTTTTGTAAGTCAAAACCATCAACACCCAAAAAGACTTTATCAAAGCGATAATGTTGCAAATTCTTATCCGCCATTACTCCCGAAAACGACATCGCATTTTTCCGTAAAACACCACCCGTCATTCTTACTTCCACATTCGGACAAGAAACCAACGCCATTGCGACATCAAGCCCATTTGTCAATACTGTCAAGTTAAGATCACCGATAGCACTTACGATTGCTTTCGTTGTCGTTCCAGAGTCCAAAATCACCTTCTCACCCTCTTTTAACAAAGAAGCGGCAAGATGACCAATCTGTTGTTTGAGTTCGGGATAATTATTGCGTTTATCCGCAATAGAAAGTTCCGCCATTAATCTGGAATTTAATACCGCAAAACCGTGCGATCTTGTAATATAGCCTTGTTGCTCTAACACATTAAGATCCGAACGGATAGTAACCGTCGAAACCCCGAAATGCTGAGACAATGCTTCAACTCGATGACTGCCTGTTTTTTGCAATAACGCCAAAATATCAGAACGTCTTTCTACGCTACTTTTCATTTTCTCTCCTACATCAAAACAACCACTGCATACTACGATTGCTTTCGAAAGTAAGTTTATACCCCTTAAAAACAAAAACAATCGAAAATATTCGAAAATGAGATAAAGATCACAAAATTTACATTTGGTGTTTTAAGCAAGAAAATGTTTTGTCACGTTTATAGTAATTTGGGCTTGGAAAGTTTCCTACTATACTTCTATACCAAGACTAAGTGATTGTGATATTCGTGCTCAAAATGGTTACTATCATTTTGAGTTATGGTGATATAATCAAAGTAATGAATGATGAACTTTCAGTAACTTATTGATTGATAATGAATTTTAGATAAAGAGAGATGTTATGACATATTGGTTCAAAAATGTAATGATTTACCGTTTAACTAGTGAATTACGCTTCACCAGTAGTGAATTAGACGCACAATTACAGCAAACAAAATTCACCCCTTGCCAACAAAGCGATATGCAAAAATTTGGCTGGTCGTCACCGCTTGCAGGAAGTGAACTGTTGCACTTTGCACAGGGTCAGCAGTTCCTACTGGTTTCCCATAAAGAAGAAAAATTATTGCCAGCTCACGTTGTCAAAAAAGAAACGGAAAATCGTATTGAAGCCTTAGAACAAAAAGAACAACGCAAGCTGAAGAAAACGGAAAAGCAGGCGATCAAAGATGATGTAGTGGCAATGTTATTGCCCCGTGCGTTTAGTAAACATCAATTTACGGCGATTTGGCTAGACTTAGATAAACAGCTCGTTTATGTAGATAGTGGCTCGGCAAAACGTGCCGAAGATACCCTTGCTTTATTACGCAAATCCCTTGGCTCTCTGCCTGTTGTGCCGATTTCCTTCACGCTACAACCGAGCGAAGTGATGACAAATTGGGTGGCAAAAGGGCATACACCAAGCTGGCTGACACTTCTAGAAGAAGCGGAATTAAAATCTTTTGATACCGACAGCGTAATCCGTTGTAAACGCCAAGATTTAGAAAGCGACGAAATCAGCCAACATTTACAAGCGGGTAAATTTGTCACAAAACTTGCGTTAGATTGGGAAAATCATTTTTCTTTTGTGTTGAACGAAGATGCCACTCTTGCCCGTGTCAAATTTGCCGATGAAGTGCGTGAAAAGAACGATGATATTTTGAAAGAAGACAAAGCCCAACGTTTCGATGCGGATTTTCTGTTAATGACGGAAGAATTACGTCTGTTTACAGAAAAATTGACGGAAGAGTTTGGGGGGGTAAATTCCTTGTTATCTTTTTAGCTGGTCTACTATTTCTCAGCCAATATTTTTATTTGGAAACTTGATTGTTTTTTTCGAGCTAGAATGGTTCTATTTTAGAACGATTCGCTTTTTTTGCTGGGCGTTCTTAAAGTATGACACTCAAACTCGATCTTTTTTTGAAGATCGGGTTGATTATTCTTTAGTTGGTGCTGAATTATAATTTAACTATTCTATCATTTTGTTTAATAGTAGAATGATGAAAGATTGTGGAATAGATGTTATAGAGGGTTATGCAAACATTTTTTTTTCGTCATTCATTGACTTGGGTTATTTTTGCTTTTTTAGGCTTTTGCTTTTTCCCAGTAAAAGCATTGCAATATGGACTGTTTGGAGCAACTTCAGCCGAATTTCAACAGGCGATGGGGTGGAATGATATTAACCTTACTTGGATATGGTTTTTTCCCCTACTGTTTTATCTGTATCCGAACAAAACACCCTCAACATTACGAAGTAAATGTGAGTTATTTGGGGCAGTTGGGCTGTTTCTCTTTATCTTTCTTTCCGCAATTTTAGCAAAAATCAGCTTAGGTTATGCGGTCTTTTTCTTAATTGTTGCGTTGATTGCGTTAGCGACAAATGCCCTTGCTGAATTAAAAATAATGCAGGGTGACAGATTTATTATTGCCTCATTGATTAGCATTATTTTGTTGATCTTTTTCTTTATGGTCTATCCAACACTGGCAATTTTCATCTCAATGTTTTACGACGGCAGTGAATTTGTACCAAGTCAAGTGTTGTCTATCTTACAACAGCCTTATGTATTAAGAGTGATTGGTAATTCATTAAGTGTTGCGACAACTGTTGGGATTTTATCTACGTTGTTTGGTTTAGCCTTTGCTCTTTATACCACACGGATTGCAAAACGCACGGCGTTTATTGGTAAAATTTTCTCTATCTTACCCCTTGTAACACCGCCATTTGTTGTTGGCTTAGGTGTCACCCTTATGTTAGGACGTTCGGGCTATGTGACTGCTTTTTTAGTCGATTATCTTGGCTTTAGTAATAACTGGCTTTATGGTTTTACAGGGATAGTGATTGCCCATACCCTCGCTCTGACCCCAATGTCTTTTATGATTTTAGACGGTGCATTAAAATCTATTCACCCATCTGTTGAGGAAGCCGCTTATACTTTACGATCTAACCGCTATCAAGCCTTCTTCTATATTATTTTTCCATTACTCAAGCCAGCGTTAGCCAACTCGTTTTTAGTTGTGGTGATCCAATCGCTTGCAGACTTTAGCACCCCTTTAGTTTTAGGTGGAAGTTTTGATGTTATTGCCACTCAAATCTATTTCTACATTGCAGGTTCACAATTAGATTATGCCTCAGCAAGTACATTAGGGGTGATCTTGTTACTCTTTTCCCTTACGATTTTTGTGGTGCAATATCTCTGGATTGGCAATCGATCTTATATCACCGTATCAGGTAAATCCTATCGAGGCGATGTACAAGCATTACCAAGCGGTATGAAATGGGCAATTATTTGCACTTTAGGTTTTTGGGTTCTGTTTAACTTTGTACTATACGGTAGTATTTTTTACGGTAGCTTTACCGTAAGTTGGGGAATAGACCACACATTGACATTCAATAACTACCTCAATCTTTTTGGACAAGGGTTTAATAGTGGAGCGTGGCCATCTTTAATCCAAACGGTTATTTTTGCTGCTAGTGCAGCACCGATTACGGCTATTTTTGGTTTGTTGATTGCTTATATTACTGTTCGCCGTGATTTTAAAGGGAAAAAGCCCTTAGAATTTCTGACGTTACTTTGTTTTGCCGTACCAGGAACAGTGACTGGGGTATCCTATATTCTGGCTTTTAACCATCAACCTATTTACCTGACAGGAACAGGGCTTATTATTATTTTGTCTATGGTGATGCGGAATATGCCAGTAGGAATGAGGGCGGCTATTGCTGGATTAAGACAGTTAGATAAAGCCTTAGATGAAGCCTCGCTCTCACTGAAAGCTGGAACATTAAAAACAATCTGCTTTGTCGCTTTACCGCTTTTAAAACCGGCGTTACTTTCTGCCTTAGTTACGAGTTTTATTAGATCAATGACAACAGTCAGTGCGATCATCTTTTTAGTTACAGCAGACACACGCGTCGCAACCCCATATATTTTAAATCGAGTAGAGGATGGGGAATATGGAATGGCGATTGCCTATGGCTCAATGTTGATTGTAGTTATGCTGGCAATGATTTTCTTATTTGATTGGCTTGTTGGCGATACGCATATAGCCCGTTCAAAGCAAAAAGATGAATTTGGAGAGAAAAATGGAACAAAAAAATGATTTTCTCGTGTTGAAAAATATCAGCAAATCTTTTGGTAAACATAGGGTTATAGATAACTTAAACTTTTCAATTAAACAAGGCACAATGGTCACGTTACTCGGTCCTTCTGGCTGTGGCAAAACCACTGTGTTACGTTTAGTTGCAGGTTTAGAAAGCCCCACAGCAGGACAAATTTTTATTGACGGCGAAGATGTTACCCACAACGCAACGCAACAGCGAGATATTTGTATCGTATTTCAGTCTTACGCACTTTTCCCACATATGTCGATTGGTGAAAATGTGGAATATGGGCTAAAAATGCAGGGTGTATCCAAAGAAGAGCGAAAACAGCGAGTAAAAGAAGCATTAGAGTTAGTCGATCTGATAGGGTTTGAAGATCGCTATGTCGATCAAATTTCAGGCGGACAGCAACAACGAGTGGCATTAGCAAGAGCGTTAATTCTCAAGCCTAAAGTTCTCTTATTTGATGAGCCTCTAAGTAGTCTAGATGCGAATTTACGCCGTTCAATGCGAGAAAAAATCCGCGAGTTACAACAACGGCTCAATATTACTTCACTCTATGTTACTCACGATCAAAGTGAAGCTTTTGCAGTGTCTGATGAAGTGATTGTGATGGATCAGGGTACCATTATGCAAAAAGATACGGCTAAAAATCTCTATTTACAGCCAAACTCTCTCTTTGTTGCTCATTTTATGGGGGAATCAACCATTTTTTCAGGAAAACGACAAGGCAATCAAATTAATATCGGTGAGTTTGCTTTTACCCTTGAAAATGCAGCACGTTTTCAAGTACCTGATGGGGATTGTCTTGTCGGATTACGACCAGAAAGTATCCGCTTGTTAAGTGATGGAACTGCAGCTCAATATTGTGAAATTAAGCAGGCTGTCTATATGGGAAACCATTGGGAAATTACCGCACTTTGGCAAGGGAAAATATTAATGATTAACCTTAACCCAGAAGATTATGATGAATCCCAAAGAAATTGTTATATAGAAATAAAAAATAAAGGGGTGTTTTTGTTGAAAGATAATGCTTAAGCATATTTTGACTAAAAATCTAGCATTCATTCTTAATTTCTAAAAAAAAGAGTTGCACGGATTTTTTTATCCCCTATAATGCACCACATCAGACGCGGGGTGGAGCAGCTTGGTAGCTCGTCGGGCTCATAACCCGAAGGTCGTCGGTTCAAATCCGGCTCCCGCAACCAGTTTTAAGGCTCATTGTTTTGGTTAAGACGATGAGTTTTGTTCTATCTAGGCATTTGAAATTGTAAAATGTTAGATAAAACAAACCGCTTGAAGCCTCAACTGTTGTAGTTTGAGGCTTTTTTGTGGCTACATAGTCAGCTTTGTTGTGTTAAAGGGACTTTTTCAAGTCCTTTTTTTATATCTGTCAAATGGAGGTTTCCTTGGCAACATTAGAACAAAAATTACAAGAGCTTGTCGCCGATCCCATTGATGCAATGGGATTTGAACTTGTCGGCGTTGAGTGCCAACGTGCAGGTCGTTTTTTAACTGTACGCTTATATATTGATAAAGAAGGCGGTGTTACGGTTGATGATTGTAGCGATGTTAGCCGTCAAGTGAGTGCGATTTTTGATGTGGAAGATCCGATTGCGGATAAATATAACCTAGAAGTATCTTCCCCTGGGTTAGATCGTCCATTATTTACATTAGCCCACTATCAACGCTTTGTTGGGCGTGAAATTGTTGTTCATTTACGCATTCCAATGTTAGATCGCCGTAAATGGCAAGGTGAATTAGTGAGTGTTGAAGGTGATTTAATTACCTTAAAAGTTGATGGTAATTTACAGGCTTTTGCCTTTGGCAACATTCAAAAAGCAAATTTAATCCCCGTTTTTAATTTCTAAGGAAATCAAAACCAATGAGTAAAGAGATTTTATTAGCCGCAGAAGCGGTATCCAATGAAAAATTATTACCAAAAGATGCCATTTTTGAGGCACTTGAAACCGCATTAGCCATTTCAACGAAAAAGAAAGCGGCTGCAGAACGTGAAGATCGTAAAACGGGCAACGGCATTGATATTGATGTGCGTGTAGTGATTGACCGTAAAACAGGAGCATTTACTACTTACCGCCGTTGGTTAGTGGTAGAAAAAGTGCATCACCACACTCGTGAAATTACTTTAGAAGCGGCTCAATTTGAAGACCCGAACATTCAATTAGGTGACTATGTTGAAGATGAGATTGAGTCTATCGCATTCGACCGTATAACAATGCAAACCGCTCGCCAAGTGATCACCATGAAAATTCGTGAAGCGGAACGTAATAAAGTGATTGAACAATTCCGTTCAGAAGAAGGCAAAATTGTTATCGGTACTGTAAAAAAAGTAAGTCGTGAAAGTATTATTCTTGAGCTTGCAGGTAAAAAGGACGATACCACTAAAGCTGAAGCAGTGATTGTGCGTGAAGATATGTTACCGCGTGAAAACTTCCGCCCAGGTGACCGAGTGCGTGGTGTACTTTATGCAATTAAGCCCGAGTCAAAAGGTCCTCAACTATTCGTTACTCGTGCAAAACCAGTGATGTTACAAGAGTTATTCAAACTTGAAGTACCTGAAATCGGTGAAGAAGTGATTGAAATCAAAGGGGCTTCTCGTGATCCAGGCTCTCGCGCCAAAATTGCCGTGAAAAGCAATGATAAACGTATCGATCCAGTAGGTGCTTGCGTCGGTATGCGTGGTGCGCGTGTACAGGCAATTACTAACGAACTTGGCGGTGAGCGTGTAGATATCGTGTTGTGGGACGACAACCCAGCACAATTTTTGATTAACGCAATGGCACCTGCTGATGTTAGCTCAATCGTTGTTGATGAAGACAATCACTCAATGGATATTGCTGTTGAAGCAAACGCACTTGCACAAGCTATCGGTCGTAATGGTCAAAATGTACGTTTAGCCACCCAATTAACAGGTTGGACATTAAATGTGATGACAACCGATGAGTTAGAAAAAAAACATCAAGCAGAAGACAATAAAGTGATTAATCTCTTTATGGACGCTTTAGAAATTGATGAAGAATTTGCTCATCTTTTAATTGAAGAAGGCTTTACCTCATTAGAAGAAATTGCTTATGTACCAGTTAAGGAACTGACAGCAATTGATGGCTTAGAAGATGAAGATCTAGTTGAAGAACTTCAAGTGCGTGCTAAAAATGCGATCACAGCTAAAGCGTTAGCGGAAGAAGAAGCATTAAAACAGGCACATATTGAAGATAAATTGTTAAATCTTGAAGGTATGGATCGCCATATCGCCTTTAAATTAGCAGAAAAACAGATTACCACTCTTGAAGACCTTGCAGAGCAAAGTGTTGATGATTTAGCTGATATTGAAGAATTAACCGCAGAAAAAGCCGCAGAATTAATTATGGCTGCTCGTCAAATTTGCTGGTTTAGCTAAAAACAGGGAGAGAAAGAATGAGTGAAAATGAAATCAAAACAGACGCACCGAAGAAATTAAGTTTACAGCGTCGTACTAAAACAACCGTGAGCGGTACGACTGCAGGCGGTAAAGCAAAAGAAGTGCAAGTGGAAGTGCGTAAATCTCGCAAAGTGGATACTGAAGCAGCTAAAAAAGCCCAAGAAGAAGCACTAAAAGCTAAACAAGAAGCGGAAGCTAAAGCGAAAGAAGAGGCTAAAAAAGCAGAAGCTGCCAAAGCCGAAGAAGCAAAAAAAACGGTACATCAAGTGCCTGTAATGCCAAATAAACAACCAAAACCAGCGCAACCAAAAGCAGAAGCTCAACCAAAACAAGAAAAAGCGGTTGATCCTGAAAAAGAGGCAAAACGTAAAGAAGAAGCTGAATTGCGTCGTAAGCAAGAAGAAGTGGCTCGCCAAAAAGCGGAAATGGACGCAAAACGTGCAGCAGAAAATGCTCGCCGTTTAGCAGAAAATACTCGTCGTTTAGCAGAAATTGCCCGTGAAGAAGCGATTGAAAATGGTGAAGACTATGAAGATGACCGCTTTACTTCTAAATATGCGTTAGAAGCAGAACGTGATTCTGAGCGTCGTAGTGAAGGCAATCGTGGACGTGGCAAAGGCGGTGTAGCGAAAACCAAAAAAGGCGGACGTGATGATGAAAACGGCAGTAAAAATGAACGTCAATCTGACCGCCGTAACCAAAAAGATACCAAAGGCAAGGGTAAACACGCGAAGAAAGGCAGTGCATTACAACAAGCCTTCACTAAGCCAGCTCAAGCAGTTACGCGTGATGTGGTGATCGGTGAAACTATTACTGTGGCAGAACTTGCGAACAAAATGGCAGTAAAAGCGACCGAAATCATCAAAACAATGATGAAAATGGGCGAAATGGTGACCATTAACCAAGTGATTGACCAAGAAACTGCACAGCTTGTTGCAGAGGAAATGGGACACAAAGTTATTCTGCGTAAAGAAAATGAGTTAGAAGAAGCGATCTTAGAAGATCGTGACTTACACGCAGAAAAAGTAACCCGAGCGCCAGTTGTGACCATTATGGGACACGTTGACCACGGTAAAACCTCATTATTAGACTATATCCGTAAAGCGAAAGTAGCAGCAGGTGAAGCTGGTGGTATTACTCAGCATATCGGTGCATATCACGTTGAAACCGACGACGGTAAGATGATTACCTTCTTAGATACACCAGGACACGCGGCATTTACCTCAATGCGTGCGCGTGGTGCGAAAGCAACAGATATCGTTGTTCTTGTAGTAGCAGCTGACGATGGCGTAATGCCACAAACCATTGAAGCAATCCAACACGCGAAAGCAGCTGGTGCGCCGATCGTGGTTGCGGTAAACAAAATTGATAAACCAGAAGCAAACCCAGAGCGTGTAGAGCAAGAGTTATTACAACACGAAGTGATTTCTGAGAAATTCGGTGGTGATGTTCAATTTGTTCCTGTCTCAGCGAAAAAAGGAATGGGGATTGACGACTTACTTGAAGCCATTCTTCTTCAATCGGAAGTATTAGAATTAAGTGCGGTAAAAGAGGGTATGGCAAGCGGTGTGGTTATCGAATCTTACCTCGATAAAGGTCGTGGCCCAGTTGCAACTATCCTTGTTCAATCAGGTACGTTAAACAAAGGCGACATCGTACTTTGTGGCTTTGAATATGGCCGTGTTCGTGCAATGCGTGATGAAAATGGTAAAGACATTGAATCAGCTGGTCCATCAATTCCTGTGGAAGTATTAGGACTTTCAGGCGTACCAGCCGCAGGTGATGAAGCGACAGTGGTGCGTGATGAGAAAAAAGCACGAGAAGTGGCGTTATACCGTCAAGGTAAATTCCGTGATGTGAAATTGGCTCGCCAACAAAAAGCGAAACTTGAAAATATGTTTAGCAATATGGCGGAAGGCGATGTTGCAGAATTGAACGTGATTGTGAAAGCAGACGTACAAGGCTCTGTAGAAGCGATTGTTCAATCTTTACACGAGCTTTCAACAGCAGAAGTAAAAGTGAAAGTAGTTGGCTCTGGCGTAGGTGGTATTACGGAAACCGATGCAACCTTAGCGGCAGCGTCTAACGCTATTGTACTTGGCTTTAACGTCCGTGCAGATGCCTCAGCACGTCGCATTATCGAAAGCGAAAACATTGATTTACGTTATTATTCAATCATTTATGAGCTATTAAACGAAATCAAAGCAGCAATGAGCGGTATGTTACAACCTGAATTTAAACAAGAAATCATCGGCTTGGCAGAAGTGCGTGATGTCTTCCGTCACCCGAAATTCGGTGCAATTGCAGGTTGTATGGTCACTGAAGGTATCGTCAAACGTAACAACCCAATCCGTGTATTACGTGATAACGTCGTAATTTTTGAAGGCGAGTTAGAATCTCTGCGTCGTTTCAAAGACGACGTTTCAGAAGTCCGTAACGGTATGGAATGTGGTATCGGCGTGAAAAACTACAATGATGTAAAAGTCGGCGACCAAATCGAGGTATTCGAAGTGGTTGAGATTAAACGTTCGATTTAATCTATTGATATTAGGGCAAATGTCATTTGCCCCTACAAATTTAACGGCATAATGATTTCTCGTTATGCCGTTATTTTTTATTCTTCCAACAAAAATTTCTGTTAGAATAAATGCAACCCTATTCAACATTGGAGGTAATATGGCTCAAATTTATATTCAATCGGATTACTTTCATCAACAAATGGCGTGTATTGTGCAAGCAATTCAATCAGGAATGGAAAAACAAGCACTAATTTCTTACGTTCAAAACGTAGAAAAACAAATTGCCGATAAGGTGGAAGAGCCTGCATTTAACTACGATCTAGAAAGAATGAAAGCACACGTTGAAAGTGAAACTATTGAAATGCCTTCGGACTTAACAAGTGCAAAAGCAATTAAGGAGTGGTTACTTAATGGCTAACTTGACAATTGAATATGGCTCACTTTTTCGTAAAGAATTTGCCAATTTTCCAGTAAAAGACCAAGATGCGATCGTTGAATTCGTTGAGCATATTCTGAAATTCGGTTTTACCAACCTTGAAGGCAGGAATAAATCTTCCGACAACGTGCATAAAAACGATCCGCACTTTGCTCAAAAAGTAAAATATGCGCGAGAAAATCATCTATGGCATTACCACATTGGTATCCTTGCCTTTGATTTAAGTAAACCTTTTGGCGATAGAACGTCTGAATATGTGCTGCATTATCAGCGTTTTAGTGATCGAGTAAAAATAGTCGATTATTCAGCTCACCCGCCTTTTAATTTACCCACAGCTTCTTACCTTAGATAAATGACATTACTGGTATCCTTTAAGAGTGGAAAAAAGTGTCAGTTTATGTAAATTCAAAGCCCCCCGTCAGAACAAAATCAATAGGATTTCCACAACTATCTACTGCTAAATGAATTTTTGTGCTATTACCTGCCACACTTTTGCCAATCGCTTGCGGATTTTGACCGCTTGCACCTGTTGCATGCTGGTGAGCCTTGATGACACTGCTATCAATAAAAATCCATTCAGAATCAATATATTGTCTAAATGACTTTAGCACTTATTAGATTTCCGCCTATTATTTCTAACTTTTATTGATAAAAGTTGAAAAATTCTTGTTATTTTATCTTTAGTTTTGTGTGACCCATTGTTTTTTTTTTTTACAATGGAGTGGGGGCAGGTATTTTTGAGATTCCCCCACTTGTGGGGGAAGTAGCTTGTAGGGTGGGTCTTGACCCACCATGTAGCCGTAACATATTGATTTTATTGGTGGGTTAAAACCCACCCTACAATATTCAATCCATCTAATATATGGTTTGTCAAGGAGTTAACTTCCCCCGCTTGCGGGGGAAGTGCCCGAGCGAAAGCGAGGGCGATGGGGGCATTTGTACATCCTGAAAATGTAAATAAAGGTTTACGATGTTTTATTAGGAAAAACAGTAGAGAAGGTTATTATGAATAAAATATTTAGAGTTATTTGGAGTCATGCTCAACAGGCTTGGGTGGTTGTGTCTGAGTTAGTAAAGTCTCATACCAAAACATCCACTTACACGGATAAAAGAGCTCAAGTATGCACCTCAGATTATTTTTTAGATAAACAGCAAGATAAATTTAAATTAAGTCTTTTAAGTCTAGTATTACTAGGTATATTTTTTAGTCCATCAGCTGCTGCTAACACAACAAATACCGCACAAGCATATCTTCAAGATGGTGCTACTACATCGAATAATGGATATGACGCCGGTACTATTGGTATTGGTAAAGAGAGTAAGGCTTCGTATGGTGCTATTGCTATCGGTCAGAAGTCAAAAGCTGAAGCTAGGCATAATATTGCGATAGGTTATGACACACAAGCAGGAGACCACAAAGACCACGTAAACTCTGTTGCGGTAGGCAACAATATTAAAATAGATGGGAAGGAAGCAGTTGCCATCGGGAGTGCTTCAAAAGCGGGAAAGGGATCTGTTGTCTTAGGCAGACAAGCCAGTGCGGCAAATATTGAACAAGCAGTTGTAATAGGTCACTCTGCTACTGCAAGTAAGGCAAAATCTATTGTTATCGGGGCAAATGCCAAAGCGGAGGGGTATGGCTCCATATCAATCGGTGGAGATGATTTAAAAACAACGAAATATCAACCTGATGATACAGTCCAAGGCCAAGTCCAATCCCAAGACCAATCCCAAACACCAAAAATAACAACTGCGAGTGGTGGAGCCTCTATTGCTATTGGGGGTGGTTCTTTGGCTAAGGGCGAAGGATCTATTGTTTTAGGTCCTTTAGCATCTGCAAGTAAAGATGAAGGCATTGCTATCGGTGCGAATAGTAAGTCTACCAATGAGTACGGTATTGCGGTTGGTGGTAGTGCAACTGCTAATGGAAACTACGCCGTTGCTCTTGGTTGGAACTCGAAAGGTGTTGGGACAGATTCCATTGCGATAGGTAAGTCTGCGACAACAGCAGGGGCATCTTCTGTTGTTGTGGGTGCCCATATCGATGTGACAGGTCAAAACTTAGTGGTAGTTGGAAGCCAAGCAACTGCTGAAAGTCATGCTACTGCCTTGGGTTATATGGCCTCTGCTGGTGGTAGGAGCTCTGTTGCTGTGGGTGAAAGAGCCAAAACAAATGGTAGTGCTGCTAGAGCAACCGCACTTGGTAATAATACCGTTGTCACCGTGGGTGGCGGTGTGGCATTGGGTTATGGATCTAGAGCAGAAACGAGAGGGGGTATTGAAGGGGCAAAACAGTCTTATTCTGTAACAACAGGGACAAGCACTGACGCTAACGGCTTTAAATCTACAGAAAGTGTTGATAACAATCCTAATCCTATTCCTATTGGTGCGGTTTCTGTGGGTAATGACAACATCAAACGCCAAATCGTCAATGTGGCGGCTGGTACACAAGATACCGATGCAGTAAACGTGGCACAGCTTAAATCGCTCACCATGCAAATAGGAAGCGATAACGGCGGTAGTGGCAAGGTAGGCATTTGGGAAGGTAAGCTCACTGTAAAAGGAGAAAATGGTATTACTTCCTATGCTCAGGGCAGTACGATTACGGTTAAATTAGAGAAAGATCTCAAAGATAAAATTGATAAGATTGCCGCTATGGGTAAGTTAATTAAAAGTGCGGAAAAAGAATCAAATGGCAATCTAAAAATTACCTATACAGATAATTCGCATAGCATTATCGAGAAAGGTGAAAAAGGAGATCGTGGCGAAACTGGCCCTGCGGGTCCAGCAGGTCCAGTAGGTCCAGCTGGACCACAAGGTCCAAAAGGACCTAAGGGCGATAATGGTGATCCAGGACCAAAAGGCGAAGCTGGTCCAACAGGTCCGAGGGGTCCGGCAGGTCCAGCGGGTGCTCAGGGCATACAAGGTCCAAAAGGAAATGATGGAGCTCCAGGTGCTAGGGGAGAGAAAGGTGAAACTGGCCCTGCGGGTCCAGAGGGACCTAAGGGTGAAACTGGCCCTGCGGGTCCAGCGGGACCTAAGGGTGAACCGGGTCCTAAAGGTGAACAAGGTCTTCCAGGACCTGCGGGTCCAGCAGGGGCTAAGGGTGACAAAGGTGATACGGGTCCAGCAGGACCACAAGGACCTACGGGTCCAACGGGACCACAAGGACCTACGGGGCCAACGGGACCACAAGGACCTACGGGGCCAACGGGACCACAAGGACCTGCGAGTCCAACGGGATCACAAGGCCCTGCGAGTCCAACGGGATCACAAGGACCTGCGGGTCCAACGGGTCCAGCAGGACCACAAGGACCTACGGGTCCAACGGGGCCTGCGGGTCCAACGGGACCACAAGGACCTGCGGGTCCAGCAGGACCACAAGGACCGCAGGGTCCAGCAGGACCACAAGGCCCTGCGGGTCCAGCAGGACCACAAGGCCCTGCGGGTCCAATGGGGCCAGCTGGTCCAAAAGGAGAAAATGTGGGAAGTGGTTTAGGTTTGAAAGATGATGCTGAATCAAATAAAACGGCACTTACCCCTACAGATGCACAAAAAGCTATTGCTGGTGATAACAAAGACGGTAAAGGCGGCTTATTGGCTCAAACGGGTAATGCGTTAAATAATGTAGCGACAGTAAAAGACTTACAAGCCATTGCACAAGCGGGCTTAGACTTGACGGGTAACAACGCCGATACCACTGTACATCGTCCATTGGGTACGAAGTTAACCGTTGAGGGTGAAGGCAAATGGAATGGTAAGGACTCAGCGGCTAATAACCTTTATGTGGAAGCGCAAGAGGCAGATAACAAACTTGTTGTGAAAATGAACAAGGATTTAACGAACTTAAATTCTGTGACTTTAGGCACTGCGACAATGACTGGTGATAAGAATACAATCAACCTTACTGGTGCAGGAGAGAAAGTCGAGGAAGAGTTTGTTAAATGGGACCCAGTGACTAAACAACCTATTCTTGATGAGAATGGCAATCTCCAGAAATATAAAGAGAAAGTTGATCCTCGTGTGAAACTGAGTGGTATTGCTGATGGTGATATTTCACCAAATAGTACTGATGCAGTGAATGGTCGCCAAGTTTATGTTTTAACCAATCGTATCAGGTTCTTCCACACCAATGATGGTCATAATGCAGAGGAGCAAATTAACCATAAGTCGAATACAGTGGACTCAATAGCTTCAGGTTCATACTCTACTGCAGTTGGTTACAAAGCTCACGCGAAAGGGGATAGAGCGGTCGCATTTGGTAACAGTACATTAGCTGGCATACAATCGGTGGCTATTGGTAACGTTGCAATTGCTTCAGGCGAAAAATCGATAGCTATTGGTGATAATGCTAAGGCTGTGGGCAACCAATCTATCTCTATCGGTACGGGTAACGTAGTGAACGGCAATAACTCCGGTGCATTTGGTGACCCAAGTGTGATTAATGCTGATAACTCTTATTCTGTGGGTAACAATAATACGATTGAGAACGAAAATGTCTTTGCATTGGGTAACAAGATTACCAATACAACCAACAACTCGGTATTCTTGGGAACAAACTCAGGCTATGTGGCAGCAGGTGCAACCACTGCGGGAGCGGGTGCTTTAGAAAGCCAAGTAACAGGTGGTGTGTATAACGCTTATGCCGGCGGTAAAGCAACTGAAGTGAAAGGCGTGGTGAGCGTGGGTAATGTAAACAGCGATGGTACAATGGAAACTCGCCGTATTCAAAACGTTGCACCTGGTTTAATCTCTGAGCAAAGTACCGATGCGATTAATGGTAGCCAGTTGTATAATGTTGCACATAGATTGGGTGCGAAGTTAGAGAGAGAAGGGCGTCAACTTCGTGCGGGTATTGCTGCAACAACAGCTATGAGCAATATTCCACAAGTGACTTTACCAGGTAAAAGCACATTGGGTGCTGGTATTGGTACTTTCGAGGGACAAAATGCAGTTGCTGTTGGATTCTCAAGAATGTCTGATAATGGTCGTGTGATTCTTAAAGTTTCTGCAGGTGCAACTTCGCAAGGCAAATACAATGCTGGTGCAGGTATTGCATTACAGTGGTAAGATATTAAATATCTGAGTAAATATTAATAATAAAGGCTGCCTTCAAGTGTATTGATGGCAGCCTTTGATTCTTTGTGTGATTTTTAATAGGATGGTGCTGGTTAAGTCTGTTAGAGGTGTATTTTCTGTTCTTGCATAAGCTGACTAAAAAATTCAATCGTCACTTTAACTTTAGGCGAAAGATAACGGCGATTTGGATAGAGTAAACTAATATCTAATAACTCTTGCTCAAGATGGGGCAAAATCGGTATCAGCTCACCAGAAGCAAGTTCATCTTTGAGTAAAAATTTAGGGATATTAATGATCCCGTGTCCTGCTCTTGCCATTTGCACCAACGCATAGCCATTGTTGCTATAAACTTGGCTTTGGGGTTTAAATTTAATTTGATGACCGTTTTCATTAAATTGCCATAAAGTTTGGTTTTCATAGAGCAAACATTGATGTTGCTGTAATTCCAAAGCGGTTTGTGGCGTGCCAAATTTTTCAAAATAGCGAGGGGAAGCCACGATCAGATGTTGTGCTTGTGCGATCCGTTTTGCCACGATAGAACTATCTTCGAGCTTACCGATACGCAAAACAAGATCATAACCCTCAGCCACGACATCAACACGACGGTCGCTAAATTCCAAATTCAGTTGCAGATGTGGATAGGTTTCGGTAAAACGGTGTAAATGTGGGGCAACAAAACGGGAGCCAAAATCCATCGGCAACGACATTGTGAGCTTCCCTTGTAGTGTTGAGGTAATGTTCGTTACACAGGCTTCAGCATCTTTGAGTTCGTTTAAAATGGGCTGACAGCGTTGGTAAAAAAGTAAACCTGCTTCCGTTGGACTGATACGGCGTGTGGTACGTTGTAATAAGCGAACGTTGAGGTGTTCTTCTAATTGAGCAACTAGTTTACTCGCCATTGCAAGAGAAATCTGCTCTTGTTGTGCCGCTTGGGTAAAACTTTGGGTTTCAATGACTTTACAAAATAGGTTTATTGCCTTGAGTTTATCCATAGATGTTAGCTTGATATTGTCTTTTAGGGAAATGCTTGCTATTGTTACAAAAATTTTGATGCAATTCAATTTTAATATTTACTTTTAAGAAATAATTTCAATATTATTTATATTATTATTTAATTTAGGTATTCTCAATGGGAAAATCATTAGTAATTGTCGAGTCGCCAGCTAAAGCTAAAACAATTAATAAATATCTAGGCAGTGACTTTGTGGTGAAATCAAGTGTCGGACATATCCGTGATTTACCAACAAGCGGTGCGGAAAAAGAAGAAAAAACCGAAAAGGCCAAAGCGGTTTCGACTAAAGGTATGACGGCAGAACAAAAAGCCTTAGTAAAATCAGAGAAAGAACGTACCGCTTTAGTGAAGCGTATGGGCGTGGATCCTTATCACGACTGGAACGCAACTTACCAAATTTTACCAGGTAAAGAAAAAGTGGTTTCAGAGCTGAAATCCCTTGCTAAAAAAGCCGATCATATCTATCTCGCCACCGACTTGGATAGAGAAGGGGAGGCGATTGCGTGGCATTTGCGTGAGGTGATTGGCGGTGAGAACGAGCGTTTTAGCCGTGTCGTATTCAATGAAATTACTAAAAATGCGATCAAACAAGCCTTTGAAAAGCCTGAACAGCTCAATATGGATAGAGTAAATGCTCAACAAACACGTCGTTTCTTAGATCGTGTGGTGGGCTTTATGGTGTCGCCGTTGCTCTGGAAAAAAGTGGCTCGTGGCTTATCGGCTGGGCGTGTGCAGTCTGTGGCGGTGAAATTGTTGGTTGAGCGTGAACGTGAAATCAAAGCGTTCCAGCCTGAAGAGTTTTGGGATATTTTAGCTAAAACGTCTGCGAAAAAAGGCGATCTCGCTTTAGAACTTGTACAGCATAAAGGCAAAAAATTCTCAGCGAAAAACCAAAAAGAAGCAGAACAAGCGGTAAAATCTTTGCAAAATTCTGCATTTATCGTCACTGAAATTGATAAAAAGCCGACTTCATCGAGAGCAAAAGCGCCGTTTATCACTTCCACCTTACAACAAACGGCAAGTACCCGTTTAGGCTTTAGCGTGAAGAAAACGATGATGTTGGCACAGCGTCTATATGAAGCAGGCTACATCACCTATATGCGTACCGACTCAACTAACTTGAGCCAAGATGCATTGACGATGGCTCGTAGCTATATCGAAAAACAATTTGGTGAGCGTTATTTACCTGAAAAACCGAATTTTTATGCCAGCAAAGAGAAAGCGCAAGAGGCTCACGAAGCCATTCGTCCGTCTGATGTGATGGTGAAAATGCAAGATCTAAGCGGTATGGAAAAAGATGCAGAACGCCTATATGACCTGATTTGGCGACAATTCCTTGCTTGCCAAATGACTCCAGCGGAATATGACTCAACCAGTTTAACGGTAACAGCAGGGGATTACGAACTCAAAACCAAAGGGCGTGTATTACGTTTTGACGGTTGGACAAAAGTACTGCCAATTCAAGGCAAAACAGCGGAAGATCAAGAGTTGCCAGAAGTCAGTTTGAATGAAACTTTGAAACTGAACGCCGTTGAACCTAGCCAACACTTTACCAAACCGCCGGCACGTTATAGCGAAGCGGCGTTGGTGAAAGAGTTGGAAAAACGTGGGATCGGTCGTCCATCAACCTATGCCGCCATTATTTCGACCATTCAAGAGCGTGGCTATGTGCGAGTAGAAAACCGCCGTTTCTATGCAGAGAAAATGGGTGAAATCGTGACAGATCGCTTAAACGAAGCCTTTAGCGATTTAATGAACTACGATTTTACAGCAAATATGGAAGATACTCTCGACCAAATTGCGTCGGGCAATAGCAACTGGAAAGTCGAATTAAACCGCTTCTTTGCCGATTTCTCAGAAAAATTAACCACTGCAGAGCTTGATGAACTGGAAGGCGGAATGCGTTCGAATAATCTAGTGGCAACAGACATTCACTGCCCGACTTGCCAACGCCAAATGGCGATCCGCACCGCAAGTACTGGTGTGTTCTTAGGCTGTACAGGCTATGCTTTGTCACCCAAAGAGCGTTGCAAAACCACGATCAACTTAATTCCAGAGGCGGAATTGCTGAATGTGTTAGACGAAGATTCGGAAACGAACGCATTAATGAAACGCAAACGTTGCCCGAAATGTGATACGGCAATGGATAGCTATGTGATCGATCCACAACGTAAAATTCATATTTGCGGTAATAACCCGAACTGCGACGGCTATGTGATTGAAGAAGGCTCTTTCAAAATCAAAGGGTATGACGGCCCGATTGTCGAATGTGACAAATGCGGTTCGGATATGCACTTAAAACTTGGACGTTTCGGCAAATATATGGGCTGTACCAACTGTGACAACACTCGCAAAATTCTCAAAAATGGCGAAGTCGCCCCCCCACGAGAAGAACCAGTGGCATTCCCAGAGTTAAAATGCGAAAAATCGGACGCTTATTTTGTGCTACGAGATGGCGCAAGCGGTGTGTTTATGTCGGCTCACAACTTCCCGAAATCCCGTGAAACACGTGCCCCGAAAGTGGCAGAATTAGCCTTATACCGTGATCGTTTGCCTGAAAAACTGCAATACCTTGCAGACGCACCACAACAAGACCCTGAAGGCAATGAAGCCATTATCCGCTTTAGCCGTAAAGAAAAACGTCAGTATGTTACCTCTGAGAAAAACGGCAAGGCAACCAAATGGATTGTGGATTACCTTGATGGCAAGTGGATAGAAAGACATAGATAAAGGTAGAGGGCTAAGTCTGGTGGGATACGATACTTAGCCCTTTGATTTATTTTTCAATAAATAGATTACTTTGTTGAATAAGTTGTAAAAACAGGGCGAGTGGCGGACGGCTAGTCTGTTTTTCGCCTTGTAGATCAAAATGTTCAAAATCGCCTTTACGGTTGATATGAAATTGCTCACCACTTGGCATTATCGCTACATTCCATTTATAGTTTGAGGCTAGAAGCCATTTTCGGCTATTTTCTTTCGTTAAATCAATACCTTGTGCATAATCGCTAATTGGCGATGTTACCCCGAAGAACTGGCTTAACAGTGTTGGAGCTATGTCTAAATGGCTAGAAGGTAAGCTATAGGTGCGGTTATCACCTTGCCAGTAGATAAGCATTGGTACTTGGATCCGAGCTTGTGCAAAACTGTTGTCGCTAGTGACCGCTTGTTCAGCAATATCAGAGGTAATCACAATTAAAGTACTTTGGGCTAAGCCTTGTTGTTCAAGGGTTTGCCAAATTTCATTGAATTGCCAATCTAAATTTTTGCTTTGTTGGGCATAGTCTATGCCTGAAGGAAGTTGTAGATCTAGATAGCTAAAAAATGCTTTGTCGCTACGTTTGCCGATCCAGTTTTTCCATTTCTCAATGGCTTCAAGATTGCTTTTTGTTTTAGGTAATTTGAAATGGGCAAATAAGGCTCTGTGGTAAATCGGTTCTGCAAAGCCGTTGTGTGAAAATAGCCCAAATTGGTAGTTTAGCTGTTGTAAACGAGCGATCAGTAGCGAAGGGGCTTTTTCGTTCAAAATTGCGTCTAAATAGCGTCCACTTAATCCGTAAAATAGTCCAACGATGCTACCGCTTAGGCTATCACTGCTGTTGTAATGTTGGGTGAAACGGCGAGCATTTTGGCTGACTTGGTAAAGCGATGGCATTGTTTCTGCGGTAATCGCTTCATTTTTTAAGCCAGAGAGATTAATGAAAAGTACATTAGGCTTATGCTGTGGTTCAACAAATTGCAAGGCTTTGCGCGGGTAGTTGAGATAAAAGGTGTCTAACCGACCGCTTTCTTCGATCTGCTGTTCTAATACTGCACGGTCGATAAGTCCGTGTTTTTCAAGGAAACTGCGTGCAGTCATTGGGTAGGAAAGCGGATAGTTTGCTTTTTGGGCGGTAATCGGGCGATATAGGGTCATATCCGCCCACGCATAGAGTAAATGGGTAGCTGTGAAGCAAGCTAGAAACAGCATTGCAACATATTTTCCCCACTTCTGGCGGTTGAAACTACGGAGCTTATTCCAACACCAACGAGAGTAAAGCATTTCTGCTAATAAAATGAGTGGCATTGGCACAAAAAGCAATTGCCATTGGCGTGTCAGTTCGCCGTCGTCGTTAGGATTGACTAACAGATCCCAAACAAGCGGTGACAAATGGAGGTAAAAACGCTTAAAGACTTCGGTATCAACTAATAGGATCGTCATTCCGATAGTCGCAAATATCACTGAAATACTACGGAAAGCACGGTTATTTTTAATCAGAAAGCTCAGAGGAAAGAGCAACAGCAGATATAGTGCAAAGACGACAAAGCTAAAATGCCCAAATAAGCTAATAAAAAAATAGAGCTTGCCGAAAAGGGTGTTTGGCCAGTCGGCATTAAAGGCATAGCGAGAGGAAATTAGCAACGTCACAACGATATTAAATAACGCAAACCAGTGACCCCAACTAATGCGTTGTGAGATCTCTTCTCGATATTGCCGAGAATTTTCAGGAAGAAGGTAGCGAAGTTGATTTAACATATTATTTTGCCGATTTTAATGAGTTTTTTAAGGCAGAGCTAAATGCCTCAGCAAGCACTTCACGTTGCTGTGGGCTTTGCACGTTGGTGACTAAAATGTTCGTTACCATATTCCCCAAAACCATTAACGAGAGATCGACTGTGGCTTTGTGTTTTTCAAGGGTTACAATAAGATCGTTTAATAGTGCTTCAATTTGTTTATCTTGATATTTTGATTTGGTTGTCATTGGAGTTACATCTTAAAAAATAAAATTGGTGGGAATAGTAGCATAAAAGTGATTTACAAGCGGTGAGTTTTACGCAATTTTTCAATATTATTTTGGTTTTTAAGTATGGAAAACGTCTAGCGTTTGCAAGGGGAAGTCTTATTTGGGAGAACTATGTTGACGTCCCTGTCCTTTTGGGTATGGGGGACGTCAAAGTGAGCGTTTTAGTTGTTCATATAGCTCTGGTATAGGATTTCCCAGTCTTGTGGGTAAAAATGGATAGATAATCTTCCTTTCTCTTTATTAAAAGATCGCAATAGCCGATCCAAATTGCCTTGCTTCCATTCATTCCCTTGCTGGATTTGGCATTTATCAAAATCAATCAGCCAAAATATTCCTTGATTGTCGATCAAAATATTATGAATGTTGAGATCTGAGTGATGAACTTGATGATCGTGTAGCAGGCGAATCAGTTGCCCAATCTGCTGATATTGTGCTGGTGTTAAGCTCTTTGTTTGTAGATATTGGCTCAGATCTTGGGTATCTGCAATTTTTTCTAACAAAATATCCGCTTGATAGAAACAACATTGACGCTTCACTCTAATTGCAATCGGCCGAGGCACTGGAATTTGCCATTTAGAGAGCTGAGCGAGCAAACGAAATTCTTGCATTGCTCGTGTTTTTTCATGGCTTTGAAAAAGATAGCGATCTTTAACGAGCTTACCAAATAAGCCACCACGATAATAATGACGAAGCACACTATTTACACCGAGTTCTTTTTCGGTGTTGAGAAACCAAGTTGTACCACGCCCTTTTGATGAACCTAACAAGCGGTTGGATTGACTGAAATCTTTGCAATCTAGTAATTGCTGCACAAAAGATTGTTTTTCATCGGCGACAAGTTGAGTATTAAAATGGTAATACATATTTTATTATTCTCTTTTTGATGTAATTGCGATTCTACACGATTTTTGTGGATTGCGTTGTATTTTTAAGGCAATTTGGTAGAATCTTTCGTTTAAATTTTTAGAGGATCATCAATGAGCAACATCTCTCCAGAAGCCCAAAGTGTGCGTGATGCACTTCTTGCAAAAGGGATTGAAACCCCAACGGTTTGCCATCAGAAAGATAAAGATTCTCGTCGTAATGAAATCCAGCAACATATGCGTGCTGTCCTTGAATTATTAGGTTTGGATTTACGCGACGACAGTTTAGAAGAAACGCCGCATCGTTTAGCGAAAATGTATGTGGACGAAATCTTTAGCGGTTTAGATTATGAAACCTTTCCAAAAATCACCAAAATCAAAAACCAGATGAAAGTGAGCGAGATGGTTTTAGTGGATGATATTACCTTAACCAGCACCTGTGAACACCACTTTGTGACAATTGATGGTAAAGTGGCCGTGGCGTATTACCCAAAAGATTGGGTTATTGGATTATCAAAAATTAACCGTGTTGTGCAGTTTTTTGCACAACGTCCACAGGTTCAAGAACGTTTTACCGAACAGATTTTAACGGCATTTCAAACCATTTTAGAAACAAAAGATGTGGCGGTTTATGTGAAAGCAACCCATTTCTGTGTGAAATGTCGTGGAGTAAAAGATACACATAGCCAAACAATGACGTCTGCATTCGGCGGTGTGTTCTTGCAAGACAGAGATACTCGCAAAGAGTTCTTATCGTTAATTAACAAATAAGTGTTTGGTATAGTGCTTAATTATGTCTATGGAATATAACATTACTTTCCTCGATCATCTTATGTGATGTGTGATTAGGTAGAGGTAGTAATGCTGAAATAATTAATAGGCAAGTATTATTTAAAGTAGGTACAAATATTGTAAGTTATGAAATTTATTATCAAACTTTTCCCTGAAATTATGATTAAAAGCGATTCCGTGCGTAAACGCTTTATCAAAATTTTAACCTCCAATATCCGTAATGTGTTACTGCGTGAAACAGAAAATGTGGCAGTAATTCGCAACTGGGATTTTATTGAAGTGCGAGCAAAAGTCGCTGAAGAAGCTCCTCTCGTATTGGATTTACTCAAACGCACCCCGGGTATTCATCATATTCTTGAAGTAGAAGAAATGCCGTTTACCACAATGCATGACATTTTTGAGCATACCCTTGCGAAAGTAAAAGGGGAATTAGAGGGTAAAACCTTCTGCGTGCGTGTTCGCCGTAAAGGTAAGCACGATTTCCGCTCGCTTGATGTGGAACGTTATGTGGGCGGCGGCTTAAATCAGCATATCGAATCGGCAAGTGTGAAATTGACTAATCCTGATGTAACGGTGCGTATTGATATTGACCAGGATAAGATGTTGCTCATCAAGGCTCGTCACGAAGGTTTAGGCGGTTATCCGATTGGTACGCAGGAAGATGTGCTATCGCTGATTTCTGGCGGTTTTGACTCAGGCGTATCAAGTTATATGCTAATTCGCCGTGGTTCTCGTGTGCATTATTGCTTCTTCAATCTTGGCGGTGCGGCACACGAAATCGGTGTGAAACAGATGGCGTACCATATTTGGAGCCGTTACAGCTCGTCCCATAAAGTCCGTTTTGTGGCGATCAACTTTGAAAATGTGGTCGGTGAAATTTTAGAAAAAGTCGATAACGGACAGATGGGCGTGGTACTAAAACGTATGATGGTGCGTGCTGCCAGCAAAATTGCTGAACGTTTTGATATTCAAGCAATTGTCACGGGCGAAGCATTAGGGCAAGTATCAAGCCAAACCTTGACGAACTTACGCTTAATCGACAAGACTTCCGATACTTTAGTGTTACGTCCGTTGATTACCCACGATAAAGAGCAAATTATCGCAATGGCAAAAGAGATTGGCACAGATGATATTGCCAAATCTATGCCAGAATTTTGTGGCGTGATTTCAAAAAATCCAACAGTAAAAGCGATTGAAAGTAAAATTATCGAAGAAGAAGGGAATTTCAACTTTGACGTTCTCGAACAAGCGGTACAAAACGCCCATTATTTAGATATTCGTGAGATCGCTCAACAGACCGAAAAAGAAGTAGTGTCCGTTGAAACTACTTCTGAATTAGGCGAAAACGATGTGATCTTAGATATTCGTAGCCCTGAAGAAGTGGATGAAAAACCGTTCAGCCTTGAAGGGGTTGAAGTCAAAGAGCTACCGTTCTATAAACTCTCTAATCATTTCGGCAACTTAGATCAATCGAAAACCTATCTGCTCTATTGCCAGCGTGGTGTGATGAGCAAATTGCAAGCTCTTTATTTGAAAGAGAATGGTTTTAGTAATGTAAAAGTTTTCAGTATCCTCTAGTTATTTTAATTAAGGAGTTAATATGACTCAACTAAGCGTTGTGATTTTAGCAGCGGGTAAAGGCACTCGTATGTATTCAGATTTACCAAAAGTCTTGCACCCGATTGCAGGAAAACCGATGGTAAAACACGTGATTGATACAGCAAAACAGCTGTCGGCAAAACAAATTCACTTAATTTATGGTCACGGCGGTGATTTATTACAACAACGCTTATCTGCAGAGCCAGTAAATTGGGTTTTACAAGCGGAGCAATTAGGCACAGGACACGCAATGCAACAGGCTGCTCCATTTTTTGCCGATGATGAAAACATTTTAATGCTTTATGGCGATGCCCCTTTGATTACTGCGACAACTTTAGAGAAATTGATTGCAGCTAAACCTGAAAATGGGATTGCGTTATTAACAGTGGTATTGGATAACCCAACGGGCTACGGTCGTATTATCCGTGAAAATGGTTCCGTAGTTGCGATTGTGGAACAAAAAGATGCTAACCCTGAGCAATTAAAGATCCAAGAGATTAATACAGGGGTAATGGTTGCAAGTGGCGCTAGTTTCAAAAAATGGTTATCGCAATTAGATAATAACAATGCTCAAGGCGAGTATTACATTACTGATGTGATTGCAATGGCAAATCGTGATGGTTACAAAGTTGAAGCTGTTCAAGCAACAAATTTAATGGAAGTTGAAGGGGCAAATAACCGCTTGCAACTTGCTGCTCTGGAGCGTTATTACCAAAAAATACAAGCGGAAAAATTGTTATTGGCTGGTGTGACGATCATTGATCCTGCTCGTTTTGATTTGCGAGGTACGGTAACGCACGGTAAAGATGTGGTTATTGATGTGAATGTGATTTTAGAAGGTGCTATCCAGTTAGGCAATAACGTTAAAATTGGGGCTGGCAGTGTGCTGAAAAATGTTGTGCTAGGTGATAATGTTGAGATTAAGCCTTATTCTGTCTTAGAAGATAGTGTGATCGGCGAAAGCGCTGATGTTGGCCCATTCGCACGTTTGCGTCCAGGTACAGAGCTGGCAGCAAAAGCTCACGTTGGTAACTTTGTGGAAATCAAAAAATCTACCATTGGCGAAGGTTCAAAAGTGGGGCATTTAACCTATATTGGCGACAGTGAAATTGGTGCAAATGTGAATATTGGCGCTGGCACTATTACTTGTAACTATGATGGAGCTAATAAATTTAAAACTATCATTGGTGATAATGTGTTTGTCGGATCTGATACTCAGTTAGTTGCCCCTGTGACTGTCGCAAGCGGTGCAACCATTGGGGCTGGTTCAACCATTACTAAAGATGTGGCGGCTGATGAACTGGTTATTACCCGTGTGCCACAACGCCATATTCAAGGTTGGCAACGTCCGACGAAGAAATAATTCATTGTACTAGGAAAATCCTCTTTTAGTGTAAAAGAGGATTTTTTATCAGCTCTGTGCCGTAAAACTCTGCTTGCAAGATGCAGGGATATGATGTGTCAAGAATCTATGCCGTTTTAATCTTCATTGATATGGGCGTTGAGAATGTTGGGACATGGGGTTCATAGTAATAATCATACTATTACAATTTTAGTATTATATTTGGTAATATATTTCGTACTTTTCCGCAAATGTAATAATGCTAAAAAGCGGCAGAATATTACCGCTTGTGAAAAATGGTGTAGGTGTTTTATGAAAAAGTATATTACCTTATTTGTTAGTTTATTTTTATCCATAACAGGATTTGCTCAGCCATTATCCACACCATTAGCTTATTTGACTGCAATGAATAAAGCTCATCAAACCTTAAATTATGAACAGCTTTACATTTTTCAAAAAGGCGATGATGTAACCTCTTTACGCTATCGACACGCCTATGATAACGGACAAGAGTACGCTCAACTACTACATCTTGATGCCACAAGAGAAGAGATGATTTTAAGGGAAGATGTGGTTGGGTATTTTGGTGATTATCAGCCGTTCAGTTTAAAAACACCCCATATTTTAGATGATTTCCCAACCGTTGTTTATAGTAATTTTTCTCAGCTTGAGGGCTATGCGTTTTTAGATAATGGGAAAAGTCGTGTGGCAGATCGTATTGCAAGGGTAATTCGGATTGTGCCAAGGGATGATTTCCGTTATCAATATATGTTGTGGATCGATGAGGAAAATCATCTGTTGCTGCAAAGCCACTTGTTGGATCGAGATAATAATGTGTTAGAGCAATTTAGGACAATTCAATCTGTGGTAGATGAGCAGTTATTGTACATTGTAGAGCCAATTCGTACATTAATTCTACCAACGTTACTGCAAACTAAAGTACATTCGGAACTAAAACCTTTAGAATGGCAGCTAAAATGGGTGCCTAATGGATTTAAGCAGGTGGCTTCAGGACAACAAAATTTGTCTGAGGTGTTGGCTCAAGATGAGCAGATCGAAAGTCGATTATATAGTGATGGTCTGTTCTCTTTTACGGTATATCTTGTGCAAAATAAGGGGATTTCATTTCAAGATCAGTTTTGGCGTGAGGGAAAAACCAGTGTTTACAGCCAGACAATCGGGGATAAAGATGTGATTATTGTGGGCGAAATTCCGTTGGCATCGGCACGCCATATTGTGCAAGAGATTGAGTTTAGTTCACAAGGTGAAGAACAATGATGATTGAACAAGCCACTGTTATTCAGTATCAAAATGGAATTGCTAGAGTGCAATGCCAAGCAAAATCTAGTTGTGGCGGTTGTGTAGCTCAAAGCCATTGTGGTTCAAAAGCCCTTTCTGCATTGGCGGGGGAAAAATTTGCACCGCAATTTGATTTAGCGGTTGAGATGCCTTTGCAAGTCGGTGATAAAGTGAAAATTGGGTTAGCCGAGAGAAGTTTGTTAGAAGGTGTTTTTTGGTTATATGCGGTGCCATTATTTGTGATTGTGTTATCAACATTGGTTTTATCGCAATGGCTTTACAATGAATTATGGGTGGCTGCTGGGGTGTTGTGTACTACGGCAGTGACTTTTTTTATGATTAAAAGAGCTGTTGCTCAAAAATCTCAGGCTCAGTTTATTCCTGTATTTTTGGGTAAAGTTTAAAGGAGATGTAATGGAAAAAATTTGGTTTGATAATTATCCAGCAGAGGCTGAACGTACCTTAGATGTGGAGCCTTACGAGTCGTTGGTGGAGATGTTTGAAAAGGCGGTACAACGCCACCCTGATATTCCTGCTTATATTAATATGGGTCAGGTACTTACATTTCGTAAATTGGAAGAGCGTAGCCGTGCTTTTGCTGCATATTTGCAAAATGAATTACGCCTTGAGAAAGGTGAACGCATTGCGTTGATGATACCGAATTTGTTGCAATATCCGATTGCGTTGTTTGGTGCGTTGCGTGCAGGGTTAGTGGTGGTGAATGTCAATCCGCTTTATACACCGCGTGAATTAGAGTATCAATTGAATGATAGTGGAGCTAAAGCGATTGTCGTCGTGTCAAATTTTGCGGCAACCTTGGAAAAAGTGGTGTTCAATACGCAGGTGAAGCACGTTATTTTGACCCGTATGGGCGATCAGCTCTCTTTTGGTAAGCGTACGCTAGTCAACTTTGTTGTGAAGTATGTGAAAAAATTGGTGCCTAAATATAAATTGCCACATGCGGTCAGTTTCCGTGAGACATTAAGTATCGGGAAACAGCGTCAATATGTAAGACCAACGCTCTATAAAAATGATCTGGCGTTTCTTCAATATACAGGCGGGACAACAGGAGTGGCTAAAGGGGCAATGCTAAGTCATAGCAATGTGATTGCCAATATTCTTCAAGCGAAATGGGTAGCCTATCCTTTAATCCAACGAAGCCAAGAGCGAATTGGGGTAATTGCTCTGCCGCTCTATCACGTTTTTGCTTTGACAGTGAATTGTTTATTATTTATCGAACTAGGTGTAACGGGGTTGTTAATTACTAACCCTCGTGATATTCCAGCTTTTGTGAAAGAGTTGAAGAAGTATCCTGTGATGGCGATTACAGGGGTAAATACTTTGTTTAATGCGTTACTGAATAATCCTCAACTGAAAGAAGTTGATTTTTCTAACTTGAAGCTCTCTGTAGGCGGTGGTGCAGCAATTCAGCGTGCGGTGGCGGATCGTTGGCATAAGACAACGGGGTGCCATATTATTGAAGGTTATGGTATGACCGAATGTTCCCCATTGATTGCGGCAACACGTAACGATTCTACGGAGTATTCGGGATCTATTGGTGTGCCAGTACCAAATACCGACATTCGTATTGTTGATGATGCTGGTAATGATTTACCGATAGGTGAGCGTGGCGAGTTATGGGTAAAAGGCCCTCAAGTAATGCAAGGTTATTGGCAATGCCCTGAAGATACCGCAGAAGTGCTAAAAGATGGCTGGATGGCAACAGGTGATATTGTTGAGCTGGGACAAGACCTCAATTTACGCATTGTTGATCGTAAAAAAGATATGATTATTGTATCTGGTTTTAATGTGTATCCTAATGAGATCGAAGATGTCGTGGCATTACATCCGAAAGTGAATGAAGTGGTTGTGGTTGGTATTCCAAGTGAAGTATCGGGTGAAAGTATTAAGGTCTTTGTGACTAAAAAAGATGAAAGCCTAACTCGTGAGGAACTGCGTAATCACTGTCGCCAACATTTAACAGGCTATAAAATTCCTCGAGAGATTGAATTCCGTGATGAGCTACCGAAAAGCAATGTAGGTAAGATTTTACGCCGTGTGTTGCGAGATGAGGAAGTTGCTCGAGTGAAATCACAGATGGAAGGAAAATTGTAGTGAGAATAAGTGGTATATCTGCGGTTGAGATATACCACTAGTCATTATATTAATCTGAATTAAGGATCTCTTTTGAAATTAATTAAATATTTTGCTCTGATTGTTTTAGTGTATGCTGTTCCAACGCTGTTTACAGAAACGATGGCTGGTGATTTGTCTAAAATTCAGCAGAAAAGTCAGGCATTAAAAAACAAAATTGATGAGCAAAAGAAAAAACGTGATAGTTTGCAATCGACATTAAAAAATCAAGAAATTGAAATGGGGAAAGTCCTTAATAGTTTAAAACAAACAGAAATGACTTTGTCTGAAACAAGGGCATCGATTAAACGCACAGAACAAGAGATCAAGCGGTTAGAAAAGCAGGAAGCGGTACAAAAAGAGAGGCTTAAGGAGCAGTTGGATTCTGCCTATCGTTCGGGTATTCATCCTTCAGTCTTAGAGAGATTGTTATCCGAAGAAGCCAAAAATGCAGATCGAATGGGGGCTTATTATGAGCATATCAATCAAGTGAGGATTGATGCGATCTATGAGTTACGTCGCACACAAGCGGATCTTAAAGCTCGCCGAGATGAGTTAAAAGAGCAACAAAAAGGGCAACAGACGCAACTTAATAAACAGAAGAAGCAAGAGAAAGATTTGCAGAAAGTCAAAAATGAACGTGAAAGTACATTGCGTTCTATTGATAAAAGTTTAGCTCAAGATCAAGGTCATTTAGAAAATCTGAAAGCGAATGAAGAGGCGTTGCGAAATCAGTTGGTACAAGCAAGCAATGAGTCTGAACAGCAAGAAAAACAAGATATTGCGAAACTTGAACAGAAAAAGAATAAGGAAGAACGTCGTAGCGCAACGGAATCTGAAAAACAGCAAGTTCGGGCAGGTAATGGCTTATCTGGGAAATATCGTATGCCTGTTTCTGGGAAAATCATCAATCGCTTTGGCTCAACACAGATGGGTGAAATTAAATGGAACGGCGTGGTAATTCAAGCAAGTGCAGGCACACCAGTCAGAGCAATAGCTGGTGGACGAGTGATTTTAGCAACTTGGTTGCAAGGTTATGGGGAGGTAGTCGTGATTGAACACGGTAAAGGCGATATGTCGTTGTATGGCTATAATCAATCAGTCAATGTGCGTAAAGGTGAGCGAGTTCAAGCAGGGCAGGTGATTGCGAGTGTAGGAAACTCTGGCGGTCAAAGTCGTTCAGCTCTCTATTTTGAAATTCGCCGTAAAGGTGTGGCGGTCAATCCTTTGAAATGGGTACAGTAAAATGAACAAATGGATAAACAAGCGGTCTATTATTTTGTTGCTTTTGCAAATTTTCGGGCTTTTTGCACCGCTTGCTTATGCGAATAAATTGGTGATCGTTATTGATGATATTGGCTATCGAATAAAAGAAGATAATGCCATTTATACCTTACCCAAAGAGGTCAATGTTGCCATTATTCCTTCTGCACCTTATGCCACAGCCCGAGCAAATAAAGCGAAAGAACAAGGACGAGAGATCTTAATCCATTTACCTATGCAACCCAAAGTGAAACAGCCTATTGAAGCTGGGGCATTATTGGTGGGAATGGGGGAAAGCGAGGTGAGTGAGTTAATTCATCAGGCTCAACAGCAAGTACCTTACGCCATTGCCTTGAATAATCATATGGGTAGTAAAGCGACTGCGGATAAAACGACAATGCAACACTTGATGAAAGCCTTATCACAGCAAAGGTTGGGGTTTTTAGACAGTAAAACCGCAGGGGATAGTGTGGCTTATCAAACAGCAAAAGCTTATGGGTTAAATGCATTAGAACGCCACATTTTTTTAGATAATAGTGATGTGTTTGCTGATGTACAACGGCAATTTCAACACGCCGTTCAATATGCTCGCAAACACGGTATTGCGATTATGATTGGGCATCCTCGTAAGCACAGTATCGCCGTGCTTGAACAGGGGATTGCAAATTTACCTGCGGATATTCAGTTGGCGAGTTTGAGTAGTTTATGGAAAACGGAAAATGTCGAACCAGTTAAACCATTTATTATGTTGTTTGAGATTGAACCTGCTTTAACCTCTAAAGCACCTTATCGGGCAGTGCCGTTATTAAGAGGGATACCTCAGGAATAGGTTTATGTTAATTTAAGTAGAATAACACGATGAAAACAAGATTATCTTTTTGTTCGTTATTAGTTTTAATTGGTATAGCGAATGCAGAGCAAACAGTGTTACTTGAAGTTGATGGGATCAAAGATAAAGGTCTCTATCAAAATGTGCGTATTTACCTCTCGCAGTTAAGCAACGATGATGCGGACAGCTCAGAACGTTACCAACAGCTTGTACAAGAAACTGTCGATAAAGCCTTACGAGCAAAGGGATATTACAATACTCAATATCGCTTTGAACTAACCCCTCGTACTTCTTCTAACAAAGATCTCTTAACGCTATATGTACAATTGGATCAGCCAGTTAAATTAGATGAACGGGAAATCAAGATCACCGGACAAGCCGAGCAAGACGATGATTTTAAACGGTTATTAGCCAAAGAGGTTCCGCCAATGGGAACGGTGCTTAATCACGAAACCTACGATAATTTTAAAAGCAGTATAGAAAAACTCTCTCAAACAAACGGCTATTTTGATGGGCAGTGGTTGTATCACCGTTTAGAAGTCCATCCGAAGGAATATCTTGCCGATTGGCGATTGGGCTATGATAGTGGGAAACGTTACCGCTATGGCAAAATAGGGTTTAAAGGCAATCAAATTCGAGAGGAATATCTCACGAATATATTGCGTATTAAGTCTGGTGACTATTATTATTTGAACGATTTATCGATACTATCGAACGATTTTTCTTCAAGTAGCTGGTTTTCATCTGTTTTAGTTGAACCAAGTATAAAGCAGCCCTCAAAAGAGGTGGATTTAGACATATTATTAATACCTAAAAAGAAAAATGATATTGAAGTGGGGATTGGCTATGCCACAGATGTTGGTCCTCGTTTGCAATTTAACTGGAAAAAGCCTTGGATAAACGGGCGAGGGCATAGTTTAGAGCTAAATAGCTATTTATCTAAGCCTAAACAGAGAGTGGAGTTTGGTTACAAAATGCCTGTAAAAGCACAGCCACTTCATTACTACTATCAGGTGTCAGGTGGGCTTGATCGAGAAAATCAAAACGATACCCAATTTACAGGGGCATATTCTGCTTTTCAGCGTTTCTGGAACCACGAAACAGGCTGGGCGTTCTCCTTCGGGGTTAAAACCCGTTATGATGCTTTTAGGCAGGGTAGTGATAAATTTAAGACCTTCTTGCTCTACCCAACAGCCTCTCTAAATCGCACTCGTTCTGATGGCAGACGCTTTCCTTTATGGGGGGATAGCCAGAAAGTTACCATCAATTTTGGGGATAAAGCTTTCATATCAGATGTGAGTTTTTACAGTTTTAAGGCTTCAACGGCGTGGGTAAGAACCTATTTTGATAATCATCGTATCGTTGCAAGAGCAGAGGTCGGCTATTTAAAATCAGCGGAATTTGAACGTATTCCACCTTCCTTACGTTATTTTGCAGGGGGGGATATGAGCGTAAGAGGTTTTGGTTACAAAAAGATTTCCCCTAAAAATAACCAAGGTAAACTAACAGGGGGATCGCATTTAGCAACAGGTTCTGTTGAGTATCAGTACCAAGTGTACCCAGATTGGTGGGCAGCGACCTTTTACGATACGGGCTTATCCGATAAAAAATTCAGTAGCAAAGCCCTACATTCAGGGGCAGGAATTGGTGTACGTTGGGCTTCGCCTATCGGGGCAGTTAAATTTGACCTAGCAATGCCAGTACGCTCACCAGATAATAAAAAAGGGCTACAATTCTACATTGGCTTAGGCACAGAACTTTAGTGAGATAATGTTATGGAAAAAGAGCAATCTTTAGCACAATCACCCAATGATACAGCAGTAAAACCCCACAACACAAAATGGCGTTGGTTATGGCGTGGTTTATGTGTGCTACTGATTTTGCTTTTATTGCCTTTAGCTTTTCTTGCAACAGGAATGGGGCAAAGAACCGCTTTAACCCTTGCAGATAAATGGTTAGATCCGCTTTCGATTGGCAAAGTGGAGGGAAGCCTACAAAATGGCTTAACGCTTACGGATACTGCGTATCAGCTCAACGGGGTCAATGTTCAAGTTGGACAAGCGGAATTACATTTAGATTTGAGTTGCTTATTGGCATATTCCGCCTGCGTGGAAAAAATTGCAATCAAAGACACACAAGTGGCGGTTGATACCAGCAAACTTCCCCCGTCCACTCCAAATACACAAACAAGCGGTGAGTTTAATTTGCCAATTGGTGTATCGTTAAAACAGATAAGTATAGACAATCTAAAGGTTCAAGTTGATGAACTTGATATTGGCTTACAGCATTTCCAATCGGGCATTCAAGGAAAAGGGAAGAGCCTCTCATTATCCCCAACCCAATTACAAGGTTTAACTGTTTCCCTTGCACCACAGCAAACTACGGAAAAGCCTCAAAAAGTTGCTGAAACTCCCTCTCAGCCGATAGATTGGGAAGCCTTAAAACAACAGCTTGCACAGCCGATCTTAACCAAATTAGATCCTATTCAATTACCTGTTAATCTCTCTGTGCTGGAATTTCAAGCAAAACAATTGCAGTTGAGCCAGAAAGTTAAGACCGCTAAAGGTATAAGCGAAAAATCGCTATTAAAAATCAGTTTGCTTGAGTTGCAAGCGAAATCTGACGAACAATCAGTGGAATTGCAAAAACTCAACCTGCAAAGCGACAAAGGCACTATTTCAGGGATTGGCAAACTCACCTTGTCAGGTAATTATCCTTTAGATTGGAAACTCAATGCTCAAATTCCACATTTAAAAGAGCTTGCAATTCCTGCAAGTCAGGCAGATCTCATTTTATCTGGGGAACTCTTTGGCATTGCTGAGCTAGATCTCAAAACAAGCGGTGCTTTTGAAGCAAATATTCACAGTACTTTGCAATTTTCGGAACCTAAAACACCGCTTGATCTCAGTATTAAAAGTCCGAAATTCAGTTATCCTTTTATCGCAGGGAAAGGTAAAGATCCGCTTGTCTTTGAAAAAATCGACCTCGCTTTAAAAGGCGATCTACTCAATTACTACTTAAACGGTAGCTTATCCGCCAAAGGTATGAACATTCCCCCTGCAGATTTAAGCCTAAAAGGGCAGGGGGAATTAACCTATTTTGCAGTCAATGAAGCATTGCTCAACGCACTACAAGGGCAAACCAAATTCAGTGGCAAAGTCGATTGGACAAACGGCTTAGAATGGCAATCCAACCTTGCCTTACAGAATGTCAATACCAAATCCATTTTTCCTGAATGGGTTGCGTTACTATCGGGGGAATTTCGTTCTCAAGGTTTTGTTGGGCGAGGTGAAACAGGCAATGAATGGGCGGTTGTGCTAGACAATATGGATTTGCACGGCAACTTACAGCAAAAGCATTTACAGTTAAAAGGCACCTTGACAGCAGATCATAACACCTTACTCAATATCCCTGAAGCAAGTTTAATTTATGGCGAAAACCGCATTGTAATGCAAGGTGTTTTAGGCGAAAAATCTGATTTCAATGCCACCATTAAAGCCCCGAATTTACAAGGTTTAATCCCACACTTAAAAGCCAATATCAACGGACAAATTAAGCTACAGGGAAATATCAATGAACCTAGTTTAGATCTCGATCTTATCGCTAATCATGTAGCCTATGATCAATTTCAGCTACAACATCTCAATGCCAAAGGGAAAGTAAGCACCGCACAACAAGTGCAAGGTGATCTCGAAATAGGCTTGCGTCAATTAACTTACGGCGAAATAACTCTAGAGAACGCTAATCTTACAGCAAATGCTAGTGAAGCAAATCATAGCCTGAAACTGACCGCTAAAGGAAAGCCTGTGGGTATCCAGCTTCACTTAGCAGGGCAGTTTGATCGTAGCAAACAACAATGGCAAGGTGAACTAAGTAATCTCAATATCCATACCCCTGTTGGCGAATGGAAAAATGATAAAAATCTACAAGTTAGCTATCACAATCAAGAACTTAAAGCAGATGTTTCCGCACATTGTTGGCGAAATCCAAAAGCAACGCTCTGCTTGCCACAAACATTTAGTGCGGGTAAAGAGGGGAAAGTGTCGTTTGAAATCAAACAATTTAACCTTGAAATGCTACAAGAATACTTGCCGAAAGAGAGTATATTAACTGGTATCGTCAATGCTAAAGGTGATGTGGCTTGGTTTAGCCAAAAAGATCCCGAAGTTAATGTAGAGCTACTTTCAAATAGCCTTAAATTTACACAAAAACTGAACGGACGCAGTTTCCCTCTGTCCCTTTCATCATTGAAATTAAATGGCAAAATCGCAGAAAACAATTTGAGCTTGGATAGCGATATTCGCATAGAAAATAACGGGCGTTTAACCAGCAAGCTACTGATGAAAGAACTTACCAAACAGCGAGGATTGTCTGGCAACATCAATATAGATCAGCTAAATTTACGTTTAATCGAACCGCTACTTAGCACAGATGAAAAAGTTAATGGGGATATTAACGCTCGTTTAACACTGGGTGGAACAGCTCTATCTCCACAACTGCTAGGCAATTTAAACTTAACAGGGCTACAAGTGCATTCTAAATCAATGCCATTTGATGTAACAGGTGGAATGCTTGCCTTAAACTTTAAAGGTGCAAGTTCAACCTTAAAAGGCAATATTCAAACGAAAGAAAGCCAACTATTACTTGAAGGCGATGCAAATTGGCAAAAACTAGAGGCTTGGCATACACGAATAAAAGCACAAGTCAACCGCTTCCGTGTTGATATTCCTAATATCGCCAAAGTTGATCTCAGCCCACATATTGAAGTAAAAGCTACGCCAAAAGAGTTAATCCTTGGCGGAAATATTGATATTCCTTGGGCAAGAATTGCCGTAGAAGAACTACCTAAAAGTGCTGTCACCATCAGTAGCGACGAAGTGATTATGGACGGATCAGCAAAAAACAAGAACAAAGCTACCGCTTTACTGAATAAAAACTTGCCTCAAAATAACAACGGAATGGCAATCAAAGCTGATGTCGCTATTAACATTGGTAACGACGTAAAATTAGATGCCTATGGTCTTAAAACAGATCTAAACGGCATTATCAAAGTCCAACAAGGAAATCGAGGATTAGGTTTATATGGACAAGTTCATTTAAAAAACGGCACCTTTGCCTCTTTTGGACAAGATCTCGTAATTCGTAAAGGGCTTATATCCTTTACTGGATTGTCTTCCCAGCCAACCCTAGACATTGAAGCGATCCGCAACCCAGAAGCAATGGAAGATGCTAATGTAACTGCAGGGGTTAAAGTCACAGGAATTGCTGATGCCCCCGAAGTCAAAATCTTCTCAACCCCGTCAATGTCACAGGATCAGGCATTATCCTACATTTTAACTGGACGAGGATTAGATGGCGGTAGCGATGCAGATTCAAGCAATTCCGTTGCTGCCGCCTTAATTGGAATGAGTTTATCAAAAAGCAGTAAAACCGTTGGCACCGTGGGCAGTGCCTTTGGTATCAACGATCTCAATGTCACTACCGCAGGGATTGGAGACAACACAAAAGTCGTCGTCAGTGGTAGTTTAACACCGAAATTCAAAGTAAAATATGGCGTAGGACTTTTCGCCCCTCTTACCGAATTAACCTTACGCTACCGCCTTGCCCCAAGCCTCTATTTGCAATGGGTGTCAAGTATCAATCAAGCGGTAGATTTGATGTATCGGTATGAATTTGATTAGTTTTTAATGGAAATTAGCACGCCAAATAAAGATTGACTTTTATATAGAAAATTTATACCATCAAAGGCGATAGGATTAATATCCTGATTTGGTGAACGCTACCATTAAAGTGCGATGTATATGTGGTGAACGCTACCATTAAAGTGCGATGTATATGTGGTGAACGCTACCATTAAAGTGCGATATAAAACAAAAAGGCACGGTAGTGCCTTTTTGTGTTTATAAAGGAATATCAATATGAAACAAGAACTTCAACTCAAATTGTGCAGAATTAATCCTGAATATACAAAATTTTTACACTCTATTGATACTCGTATTTCTCCCGAAAAAGAATTGGATAAAAATAAAAGACGTATTTTTGTTGGCGTTGTATTAACAATTAACCATATTTCTTATTTTGCTCCATTATCATCAGCCCCCAATACTAAAAATAATAAGAAACCATTTGATAAGCGTTTTGTTATTAAAATCACAACGGGTTTCGATAATAAAAAAACTATTGCGGGTATTAAACTAAACAATATGTTTCCTGTTTTAGATACTGTTATTGAAGACATAGATCTTACTAAAGAATTTGAAGAAGAGCATAAATATGCTTCATTGTTGATGAAAGAAATGCTTTTTATCAATAACCCAATAAATCAAAGAAAAATAAAGGAGAAAGCAACTAAAGTTTATTCAAAAGCAATTAATAAAAAAGATAACTTTGAACAATATTGTTGTAATTTTAAATTGCTTGAAGAATATTATCAGGGTTTTGAAAAATCTCAGTAATTTAATTGAAATTTCATCATTTACGCACATATAAGTGGACACTCGTGGAAAAACAACGTCAAAAACAATTACAAAAATGGCTACGCCAACAGCAAAAAATTGTAAAAAAGTGGCTTTATTTAAATGTCTTATTCGGCTCATTCAGTGCAATGTTATTAATCGCACAAATGGGTTTACTCGCCACAATGTTACATCAGATGATTGTCGAGCATCGTTCGCCGACAGAATTTCTGTCACAACTTGGATTATTACTGACTTGCTTTGCAGGCAGAGCGATATTGCTTTGGTTAAGAGAGCGGACTGGTTTTAAAGCTGGGCAAATGTTGCGTATTCATTTGCGTGAGCAAGTAATGGCTAAGTTGTCTCACATCGGTCCAATGTCGATCCAACAACGCCCTGCAGGAAGCTGGGCAACGTTAATGTTAGAACAAGTAGAAAATATCCATAATTTCTACGCTCGCTACTTGCCACAGCAATATCTATCCTTAATCGTACCGCTTGCTATTTTGGCGGCTGTTTTTCCGTTGAACTGGGCGGCTGGCTTAATTCTATTTGCTACCTTGCCGCTGTTGCCGTTGTTTATGGCGTTAGCTGGTATTAAAGCTGCTGAAGCAAATCAAAGAAATATCGGTATTCTCTCTCGTTTGAGTGGGCAGTTTTTAGATAGCTTAAAAGGGCTAGAAACGATCCGCCTGTTTGGGCAAGCCGACAAACAGACAGAGCAAATTTACCAACGTACCGAAGAATTTCGCCAAAGTACAATGGACGTGCTGAAAATGGCATTTCTTTCTTCTGCGGTATTAGAGTTTTTTACCGCCATTTCTATTGCGGTAATGGCGGTCTATTTTGGTTTTACCTATTTAGGTGAACTCAATTTTGGTGCTTACAACACTTCTGTTACCCTCTTTATCGGCTTTTTTTGTTTGATGTTAGCCCCTGAATTTTATCAACCATTGCGTGAATTAGGGGTTTATTATCACGATAAAGCCGCCGCAATCGGGGCGGCGGATAGCCTAGAGCATTTTTTAAGTGAAACAGTTTTAGCTCAAACCACTGGGCAAAAAAAAGTGCCAAACCAACCGCTTGAAATTCACGCCCAAGATTGTGTGATCCTCTCGCCACAGGGCAAAGCATTAACAGAACCGCTAAATTTCCAACTACAGGCTAATCAACATATTGCCTTAGTGGGGCAAAGTGGGGCAGGAAAAAGCTCACTGATGAATATGTTGCTAGGTTTCTTATCTTATCAAGGTAGCGTGAAAATTAATGGCATTGAGTTAAGAGAACTCGATATGGCTCAATGGCGTGCGACTTTGGCGTGGGTAGGACAAAATCCACAGCTAATGCGAGGCTCACTACGAGAAAATATTCTATTAGGTAATGAACACGCCAACGAAACCGATTTAACAAATGCTCTTGCCTTGTCAAAGGCTGATGAATTTGTCTATCGTTTGGGATTAGATCGAGAAATCCAAGATAGCAACATCGGGCTTTCGGGCGGACAGGCTCAACGTATTGCCATTGCTCGAGCCTTATTACGCCGATCTCAACTGCTATTACTTGATGAACCTACCGCTAGCCTTGATATGCAATCGGAACAACAGGTGCTAAGTGCATTGCACAATCTCAGCCGAGAGCAAACCACATTGATGATTACCCATCGTATTGAAGATTTAAAAGAAGCTGATGAAATTTGGGTAATGAAACAAGGGCAAATTATCCAACGTGGAAACTTTACCGAGCTTGCCTTACAAGGCTTTTTGCAGAATTATTAGGAAATCAATAAGCTATGCGTTCACTTTTCCCTTTTCTTGCCCTGTATAAAACTCATTTTGGGCGTTTAATATTAGGTATCATTTTGGCTATCACCAGCTTGACGGCTAGTATCGGCTTGCTCAGTTTATCGGGGTGGTTTTTAGCGGCGTCTGCTTTAGTTGGTTCAAGCCTACTTTTTAATTTCTTTTATCCATCATCAGGGGTAAGAGGACTTGCTATCGGTCGCACTATTTCTCGTTATTTTGAACGCCTAGTCACGCACGATGCCACATTTCGTGTACTGGCTAATTTACGTATTGCGGTGTTTAGCAAACTTATTCCCCTTAGCCCAGCAGGGTTAAATCGTTATCGCCACAGTGAGTTGCTTAACCGCCTTGTTGCAGATGTTGATACCCTTGATACACTCTATTTAAACCTACTTTCCCCTTTTATCAGTGCCATTATGGTTATTCTGTTTATGGGGATAGGCTTGTCTTTTGTTTCGCCTCTATTAGCGTGGGTAATTTGTGGCACTTTAGTTGCATTATTACTGATTTTCCCGACACTTTTTTACCATTTAGGCAGAAAATTAGGCAAAATCGCGATACAATCCAGAGCTACCTACCGCTCACAGTTTATCGAGTGGATCCAACTTAACGGCGAATTTTTACTATTTGGTGTATTGTCAAAAGCCACAGATAGACTAAAACAGACCGAACAGCAATGGCTCAAGGCACAAAGCCACGAAAGCCAATTAGGCGGTTTATCAAATGCACTCCTAATGTTTATTAACGGCATTTTAGTCACTGCCGTGATTTACTTATCAGCGACCGCCATTAATGTACCACAGGCAGACAACCCCGAAGCCCTTATCGCCTTAGTTGTCTTTTGCGTACTGGCTTCCCTTGAAATCTTAATGCCGATCGGAATGGCCTTCTTACATCTAGGACAAGTGATTGAAGCGGCAGAACGGATCAGCGAAATCACCGCACAGCAACCGACAGTACAATTTAATGGCACAGCTCAATGGAAACAAACCGAGGCTAACCAACCGCTTATTACCTTTAATCAGGTAAGTTTTTCCTATTCACCAGAGCACGAGCAAGTACTCAACCACATTTCATTTGAGATAAAAAAAGGTGAACGCATTGCCATATTAGGTAAAACGGGTAGCGGAAAATCAACAATTTTCCAACTACTCACCCGCAATTACGATCCCACAAGCGGCGAGATCCTCTTAAATGGTTGCAATATTAAAGATTACCCTGAAAAAACATTACGCCAACAAATTGCCGTACTTAGCCAACGCGTCCACATTTTCAGCAATACCCTGCGTGAAAACCTACGCTTTGGCAACCCACAAGCCACAGACGAAGCTTTATCTGAAGTGCTGGCAAAAGTCAATTTAAGCTACCTTCTCGAAGAACAAGGCTTAGATTTATGGTTAGGCGAAGGCGGGCGCCCACTCTCTGGTGGCGAACAACGCCGATTAGGATTAGCACGCCTATTACTCAGCTCTGCCGATATTCTCTTACTTGATGAAGCAACGGAAGGATTAGATCGAGATACAGAGCAACAGATACTAAAACAGATTTTATCCCATACTCAAGGAAAAACCTTGCTGATGATTACCCATCGTCTAAACGGGTTGGAACAGTTTGATCGGGTTTATCGGATAGCTTCTGCGATTCTGAGGTAAGGATGTTAAAGTTATTTTGTCCTAGGTCGACATTTTGCATGGCATAGAACAATAAACTAGCGACAATGCTACTATTTCTTGTCGCTATTTTTAAGCATATGGAAAAATATCGTTAGTTTTTATTATTTTTCTAATGAGTAGCTGGCTTCAAATTTCAGCCTATTAATCAATGTATTATTTGCAGGCGGAAATTGTCCTTCTTCTAAATCTTGTTGAGCAATCCAAAATCCCTCTTGCCCTTCCCTACCAAAAGGTTCACCTACCCACTCTTCCACCAAATAGAAAAAAAACTCAATCACTTTAGTTGGATACTCGAAACTGAAATGTTCATACGGAAAAGCACTTAACACATAAATACCGATTTCTTCTTCCAATTCGCGACGTAGTGCTTCCTCAGGTGTTTCACCTTGCGACACCTTACCGCCAGGAAATTCTAGCGACTGAGCAAAATCTTGTCCTTCTAAACGTTGTGTTAAGTAAATTTGCCCAAATTCATTGCGGATAATTCCAGCTGAAACTTGAATAAGAGGTTTAGACATAATAATTCCTTGTATAAAACCAAGCGGTCAGAACTGTAAAATAATTTACTTGTCTGACCGCTTATCAATTATGAATATTTCGCTTTGCTACCGTGACAATGCTTATATTTCTTACCTGAACCACAAGGGCAAGGCTCGTTGCGTCCGATATGAAGATCGCTGAAATCCTGCTCTTCACCTTCTGCGTGGTAGTGAGATGACTCTTGTTCAGCGTGAGCTTGACGTTCACGTTCAGCTTGTTCTACTTCTTCTTGGCTACGCACTTGGATACGGCTTAATACGCTGATCACGTTTGATTTTAAGTGGTCGAGCATATCGGTAAACATTGCAAAGGACTCTTTTTTATACTCTTGCTTCGGATCTTTTTGGGCATAACCGCGTAAGTGAATCCCTTTGCGTAAGTAGTCCATTGCAGATAAATGCTCTTTCCAAAGTTCATCAAGGTTCTGTAGCATCACACCTTTTTCAAAACTACGCATTACTTCTGCACCCACCATTGCTTCCTTCGCTTGATACTGCTCTTTAGCAATGTTGATGATACGTTCACGCAAGGTTTCTTCGTGTAAATCATCTTCTGCTTCAAGCCATTTTACAATCGGCAGTTCCATACCAAACTCTTGTTTCAAGCGGTTTTCTAATGCTGGAACGTCCCACATTTCTTCGATCGATTGTGGTGGAATATACTGGTCAATGACCGCATTGAACACATCTTCACGCACAGTGTTGATCATCACTGAAATATCGTCCGTTTCAAGTAAGTAGTTACGTTGCTCGTAAATTGCTTTACGTTGTTCGTTTGCGACATCATCGTATTGTAGAAGCTGTTTACGTCCGTCAAAGTTGTATGCTTCTACTTTTGCTTGAGCTGAAGCAATCACTTTAGTCAGCAATTTCGATTCCATTGCTTCGCCTTCTTCGGTAAAGGCTTTACGCATCATATTAAGCTTACCTTCGTTGAGATAAATACGCATTAAGGCATCATCTAATGATAGGTAGAAACGTGATGAACCTGGGTCACCTTGACGGCCTGAACGACCACGCAACTGGTTGTCGATACGGCGAGATTCGTGACGTTCTGTACCAATAATGTGTAAACCACCCGCTTGCATTACAATGTCGTGACGCTCTTGCCATTTTGCTTTGATCTCGTCAATTTGCTCTTGGGTTGGGTTTTCTAATTTTGCAATTTCCGCTTTCCAGTTACCGCCAAGCACAATATCCGTACCACGACCAGCCATATTCGTGGCAATGGTAACTGCCCCTGGGTAACCTGCATCAGCAACGATTTCCGCTTCTTGTGCGTGGAATTTGGCATTCAATACTTTATGCGGAATACCTGCCTGTTTTAGTGCTTCTGATAGCGCTTCTGATTTTTCAATTGAAATTGTACCGACTAACACAGGCTGTTTGCGAGCGATACAATCTTGAATATCCTTAATTACCGCTTGGAATTTCTCTGGTTCGCTCTTAAACATTAAATCGGTTTTATCGTCACGGATCATCGGACGGTTGGTTGGGATCACCACAGTATCCAAGCCGTAGATTTGTTGGAACTCAAAGGCTTCGGTGTCCGCAGTTCCCGTCATACCAGCTAATTTTTCATACAGACGGAAGTAGTTTTGATAAGTGATAGAGGCAACAGTTTGGTTTTCGCCCTGAATATTTACCCCTTCTTTTGCTTCAATCGCTTGGTGTAAACCATCTGACCAACGACGACCAGCCATTGTACGACCAGTATGTTCGTCAATGATCACAATCTCGCCATCTTTCACGATATAATCAACATTCACTTCAAACAGTTTGTGGGCGCGTAATGCTGCATAAACGTGGTGTAATAAGCTAATGCGAGCTGGGTGATAAAGGCTTTCTCCTTCGTGCATTAAGCCCATTTTCGTCAAAATATTTTCGACTTTCACTTGACCACGCTCAGTCAAGTGGGCTTGTTTGCTTTTCAGATCAAGGGTGAAATCGCCGTCGCCTGTGTACTCTTCAGTATCTTCTTTATCTTGAGCAATTAAATGCGGAATAACTTTATCAATCGCTTGATAAATTTGTGTCGCATCTTCGGCAGGACCTGAAATAATCAACGGTGTACGGGCTTCATCAATTAAAATCGAGTCCACTTCGTCCACTAACGCATAGTGTAATGGACGTTGGAAGCGCTCTTCTTTCGAATGAGCCAAGTTATCACGCAGATAGTCAAAGCCAAGCTCACTGTTCGTTGCATAAGTAATGTCCGCTAAATAGGCTTGACGTTTAACATCGGACGGTAGCCCTGGGATATTCACCGCAACGGTCATTCCTAAAAATTCAAATAACGGACGGTTAGTTTCCGCATCACGACGAGCTAAGTAATCATTCACTGTCACAACGTGAACCCCTTTACCCGTTAAAGCATTTAAGTAACAAGGTAAGGTTGCAGTTAAAGTTTTACCTTCACCCGTACGCATCTCTGCAATGTTACGTTCGGTCAGCACCATACCGCCGATTAACTGTACATCAAAATGACGCATACCTAACACACGCTTACTCGCTTCACGCACAGTGGCAAAGGCTTCGTGCAATAAGCTATCTAAAGTTGCCCCTTCCGCTAAACGTTGTTTAAATTCAGCGGTTTTTGCTTGTAATTGCTCATCGGTTAATTTTTCAAATTCAGCTTCTAAACGGTTAATTTGTGCGACACGCTTGTTTAAACGGCGTAAAGTACGATCATTGCTACTACCAAAAATAGCAGTCATTAATTTTGTAAACATATCAATTTTTTCCAATAAAATATAAGGTAATAAGTATTAGTAACGAGTTTACGCTCCCCCTGCTTGCGGGGGAGGGAGATAGAAGAATTACGCTGTTGGTCCAGCCCTAATCGGCGGATTTGATACTTGATACAAGCGGTATGATTTTGCAAAAAACTCGCAAAAAACCACAGCTTGTTTAGTTGGAATAACGAGAGGTTGTTGTTCTAAATGTAGTAAATGTGCCGCCTCTAACTCAACTTTTTGAACTGAAGAAAAATCACTTAAGCGTAATACAAGTTGATTTGTAGGCAATGTTTCACTTTCATTCGCTAACGGCTGAGCCGTAGGTAACGCAAAAATCGCAACGATCCCTAATAGGAATTGCGAAATCAATGCTGGCTTATGAAAGTGACGTAAAAAATTCATTTAGCACTCAATAAAAAAATAATGTTGATTATACGACAATTTTTGTAGAATAGGCAGAATATAAGGGCAATCTCACCAAAAACAAGTTAAAGCACAGCAGGAAAGATGAAAAATTCAACAATAAAAAATATCAATGAGATTTTGCAGAACTCTAGCTTGACGAAAATTGTCCAACGAGCCAATGAACTCAATGAATTAAATCGAAAAATTCAGCAATTACTGCCCGAACAATACCGTGGACTTTACCGAATTTTGAATTTATCCGATAATTTACTTAGATTTGAAGTACAAAATGGCACTGTTCGTCAAGGGCTATTGTTGCAGCAAACCGTTCTATTACACTTAATTCAGGCAGATTTTCCTGAAGTAACCGCCTTAGACTTTAAGGTAAATCCTAATTTTAAATCTGCTTAACCTAAGAGGATATGACTATGAAAAAAATTGCATTTGCCAGTATTATCGCAATGTTAAATGCCTGTTCGCTATGGCCTCAAAAAACTGTTTCTGGCACTTATCAAGGCACACTACCTTGTGCAGATTGCGAAAAAATCGAAGCACAATTAATTTTAAATAGTGATAAAACCTATCAATACAACACGGTTTATTTTAAGAATAAAGAGCAATATCCTTTTACAGAAAAAGGGAGTTATGTTTGGGATCAGGATAAAGATGATGTGCTTCATTTAAGTAATGATTTTAAATTTAAAGTCCGTGAAAACTTTGTTGAGTTTTGTGATGAGAAGGGGAATGTGTTAAAAAGTTGGTATAACTATAAATTAAATAAAGTTTCTCACTAACATACAAAACTCAGAATATGTTTGTCTACTATGCCACTTATTATGCTACCTATTTATCAATTTTATTAATAGTTTTACATAATAATCGGCATTATAAAACTATTATATTCATCTGATGCTCTGCAAATTGCGGATAAAGTTGTGCTAAAGATTTCCCACTCGGCAAAACCAATTCAGGACTGATTTCATATAACGGTACAATCACAAACTCTCGGCTGTGCATATCGTAGTGAGGAACAGTTAGACGTTCGCTTTGAATTTGTTCATTGCCATAGAGCAAAATATCAAGATCGAGAGTGCGTTCTCCCCAACGACGTAAACGAACTCGCCCTTGTTCATTCTCAATACTTTGCAATTTATCAAGTAGCTCGATAGCGGTGAGATCCGTGTCGAATTTTACCACGGCATTCACATAGTCAGGTTGATCCTGTGGGCCGAGTGGTTTACTGCCGTAAAAAGAGCTAACTTTTAGATTTTTTGCAAAGGTTTGCAACGAAACAACCGCTTGCTTAAGTTGAGCAAGCGGATCTTCTAAGTTAGAGCCAAGAGCCACATACACGGTTGTCACTATTCTTCCCCTTTTACGATTTTCTTTTTACGGTTGAATTTACGGCGTGGGTGACGTTTTTTCTTTGATTCTTCGTCACGGAAAGTCGGTAGCTGTTTGACTATTTTTAACATTTCCGCACGCTGTGCTTCATTGCTAAATTGGTATTCGTGCCACCACGCACTTAATTCAACTAAATCACCACCTTCAATTTCAGCTCTCATCACGAGTAAATCAAAGCCTGCACGGAATTTAATATGTTCGAGAGTTTGCTGTGGACGTTTTCCCGTACGTTTTGGAAATTGGAACTGTAACGACCAAATATCACGAATAACGGTGGTATAACGACGATGTAATGCGACCGCTTTGACACTCTCTGCCAAAATTTCATTGGCAGCCAACATCATTGCATCGTGGCTGTTTAAACCACCTTGGTTTTTCAATTCGTCAATTTTCTCGCGTAGCGGATACCAAAGTAGTGCTGCAAATAAAAAGGCAGGATTAACCCGTAAATCATCACGAATACGTTCATCAGTAGAATTGAGTGCCTTGCTAATCATTCTTTCGCTGTTGCTGTCGCCATATTCGGTAAAAAATGGGCTTAATACAGGGAAAAGTTGTTCAAATAAACCATATTTGCGTAATAACTCGTAGGTTTTGTGACCGTAACCTGATTGCAGTAATTTCAACGACTCATCAAATAGGCGTGCGGCAGGAATATTTTTAAGTAATACTGCCATTTTGCGAATAGGTTCATCACTCGCTTTATCTAGGAACATATCCAGTTTTGCCATAAAGCGAATTGCACGCAGCATTCGAACAGGATCTTCTTGATAACGAGTAACAGGATCGCCGATCAAGGCGAGTTTTCCTGCTTTCAGATCGTCTATGCCGTTGAAAAAATCGTAGATCAAATTATGGCTAACATCATAGTAAAAGGCATTAACGCTAAAATCACGACGCTCTGCATCTTCCCGAAGTGTGCCATAAACATTATCTCGCAACAGCATTCCAGCTTCGCTGGTTTTCGACATTTTTTCCGTCGCATTGCTGTGATGATCGGCTCGGAATGTGGCAACTTCGTAAATCTCACGCCCAAAGACGATATGGGCTAAGCGGAAGCGTCGTCCGATTAAGCGACACTGGCGACCAAAGATTTTTTGAATTTCTTCTGGGCGAGCATTGGTCGCAATATCAAAATCTTTGGCTTTTTGCCCTAGTAATAAATCTCGAATACAACCGCCAACCATATAGGCTTCATAGCCATTTTTTTGCAGTTTATTGATAATGGCAATGGCGTTACTTGGAAAATCTTTTGGAGAAATACCGTAATGCCCTGCAGGTCGGGTAAATTTTTTATGCAGAATATGGGACGGTACGGCTTGTTGCTTATGGTTCGATTTCTTCTTAGATGTGTGTCGGTGCGGTTCAGTCAATTCTGGGGCTGAACGCATTGGGCGAGCAACTTTCTTCGCTTGATCTGTTTCAACAAGCGGTGAGTTTGTATCCTTTTTTTTACGACTAAAAAAAGATTTGATGTAATTTAAAATAGATCACCTCAATTATATAAAATTGTAGGGTGGGTCTTGACCCACCGTTTCAATTTATATGCGGAAGTGGTGGGTTAAAACCCACCCTACTTAATTAACCGCCCATCTGTTTTTCACGTAGTTCTGCAAGGGTTTTGCAATCTACGCAAAGTTCTGCCGTTGGGCGAGCTTCTAAACGTTTTAAGCCGATTTCAATACCACAAGTATCGCAGTAACCGTAGTCACCTTCATCTAACTTGATTAAGGTTTGCTCAATACGTTTAAGCAATTTACGTTCACGGTCACGGTTGCGTAATTCAAGGCTAAATTCTTCTTCTTGCGTTGCACGGTCAGCAGGATCAGCGAAGTTAGTCACTTCATCTTGCATTTGACTTTTGGTACGTTCCGCTTCCTCCATAATTTGTGCGTGCCACGCTTTTAAAATTTTGCGGAAATGCTCAATTTGAGCTTCATTCATATACTCTTCGTCTTTACCTAATTGGTAAGGCGACACGCCCGCAAGGACTAATAAACTTAAAGAAGTGGATTTTGCCACTGTCATATTTCACTCCTGTTTTTGGAATTTTTCTTCCCTAATTTTACCGCTCTATTTAGGGTGTTTTGAAAGCGCGTATAAATAACAGAACTCTCTGCATTTGGCAAATTAAATTTGCAAAATTGAGGGGGAAAACATTCAGATTGTACTAGTTTTCCTATATAGCTATTGTAATGGCAAGTATATAAGAAGGTTATGATTTTTCAAAAACAATAGAGTCTAAGTTTAATTTAATATTCCTCTCCGTTTCGCCTCAATCTTTTCTAACAACTGCACAATCGTCTGATTCGCAAAAATCTCTTGTGTGGTTTTACTCAATTTTCTGCGCCAGTTTGGATATTCGGTGCTTGTTCCAGGGATATTTACCGGCTCTAGCATATTTAGCCAGTCTTCCGGTTGTGAGCCGAATAGTACGCTGTTGGTATCTGCCACATAGCTTTGTAGCTGGTGGTTAAAGGTCTGAGTAACGCCTGCACTATCCGCTTCTAGCGGTTGTACCGCTTCAACGGCACGGCGGATCGCTTCTTTGTTTGTATGGCGAGTGTTTTTCAGAATGTTAAGCACTTTCTCATTCGGGTAAACGCCATATTTTTGCCCTAACTCGAAATCATAGCCTTTCCAGTAGCCTTGTACCGTCGGTAAATCGTGGGTACTTAGGGTGGTCATTGCTTGATATGGATAGTTAGCCAATGGTTTGCTTCCTTGATGGTCGTACTCAAAATAGAAAATGTTGTAGGCTAAAATACCTTTTTCCTCTAAGGCTTCTAACATTCCTTTCGGTACAGTTCCCAAGGCTTCGGCAATGATTAAACATTGGTGGCGTTGGCTTTCAAGGGCTAAGATTGAAAGTAAATCTTCCAACGGATATTTCACATAAGCGCCGTTTTTCGCCGAGTCGCCTTTCGACACCCACCATAAACGGGCAAAGCCGAGAATGTGGTCGATACGCAATGCCCCACAATCTTTCATATTGGCACGCAGTAGGTCGATAAACGGCTGATAACCACGCTCTTGCAACACTTCAGGGTGCATTGGCGATAAGCCCCAGTTTTGCCCTTGCGGTGCCATAATATCCGGTGGTGCACCCACAGATGCACCTAACACGAACAGATCTTTATCCGCCCACGTTTCCGCCCCGTTATCTGCCACGCCAACGGCTAAGTCACGGTAGAAACCGATCGGCATACCGAGCTGTTTTGCCAGTTCGTTACAGGCTTTGAGCTGTTGTTGTGCCACAAATTGCAACCACATATAGAAATGGACTAAATCACTCTGTTCGTGTTGGAATTGTTGTACCGCAGCGGTGTGATAATCTTGATATTTTGCGTCCCAGCAGTTCCAGCCCCATTGCTCGCTGAATTGAGAAGAGAGCCATTGATGTAAAGCATCAAACGTGCCTTGCACTTTCAAGGCTTCGCCGTTTTCAGTAATAAATTGCTCAAAAGCGGTTTGATCTTGCTGTTTAAATTGCTCATATGCCAAGCGTAAGCCTTGCAATTTCAGCCACATCACTTGTGAATAATCGACATAATCTTTTTGGCGAGCTTCGTTTAATTGACGTTGAATATCCGCTGAATTAAACCAAGTTTGAGCTTCACGGCTTTGTTGGAAAGCGTCAATCGCCCCAACGTTGATATAAGCAATGTTTTGCCATAAACGAGAAGATGGGCTGTAAGGGCTTGCCCCTTCAGGATTGGCTGGGAATAACGAATGAATTGGATTTAACCCAACAAAATCACCGCCTTTTTCTGCTAATTTTGTTAAAAATTCCGCTAAATCACCAAAGTCGCCGATCCCCCAGTTTTGTTCTGAACGTAGGGTGTAGAGCTGTAAAATCGCGCCCCATAGTTTTTTATGCTCTGCCAGTTCTTGCGGTTGGTAAGCACGTTCAGGGGTAACGATAATGCGACATTCTGCGGTTGTGCCGTTTAGACTTAATTGATGATAACCAAGGGGTAAATCACGAGGCAGGTCAATGCTATTGCGTTTGCATTTTCCCGTTAAAATCTCACCGCTTTCAAGGGTCAACGTCCAGTTTGCGTGAACGGTTTGGGTTTTATCCGCCACAAAAAGCGGAATAAAGACTTGCTCGCCTTGTTTGACGACTTTAACAAGCGGTAGGATTTTGCGACTTTTTTGCAAACCGAGCAATTTTGCCACTTTGCCATAAACGGACGGTTGGGCATAAACACGGCGACCGTGTTCATCCACGAAGTAACGATTTAAAAATGGGTGATTTTGTTTCATTGTTATTGTTTCCCGAATGGTAATTTATTTACGGACGCCAAGCGTGGCGTCCCTACTTAAATATCTACGAAGTGATTGTAGGGACACGACGCTTCGTGTCCCATTATGTTTACCCTTTCACCCCACCTGCCGTTAATCCGCCGACTAACCAACGCTGTGCGATGATAAAGACTAAGGTAATTGGAATGGCGGATAAAATCGCTGCCGCTGCGAAATCTCCCCATAGGTAGTTTTGTGGGTGTAGATATTGTTGCATTCCGACCGCAAGAGTGTAGTTTTCCACATCACGCAATAAGAGAGAGGCAACAGGCACTTCGATAATTGCAGAGATAAAGGCAAGAATGAAAACTACCGCTAAAATTGGCACAGATAATGGTAATAAAATCAAACGGAATGTCTGCCACGGGGTTGCACCGTCAAGTGCTGCAGCTTCTTCGAGCGATTTATCAATGGTTTCAAAATAGCCTTTGATCGTCCAAACATGCATTGCGATACCGCCAAGGTAAGCGAAGATTACACCACCGTGAGTATTTAAGCCCAAGAACGGCACATAAGTTCCTAAGCGGTCGAATAACGCATATAACGCCACAAGTGAAAGTACCGCTGGGAACATTTGGAAAATCAACATACTTTGTAACAGCATTGATTTACCTGTAAAGCGTAAGCGTGCAAAAGCGTAAGCTGCCGTAGTAGAAAGTGCTAGGGTAATAATTGCCGTGACACCTGCGACTTTAACCGAGTTCCATAACCAAAGTAGCACAGGGAATGGCGGTGGGGTAACAGTGCCGTCCGCATTGGTGACGCTAAAACCGAGTGCCAGTTTCCAGTGTTCAAGGGAAATTTGGCTTGGGATAATTTCCCCTAATGCCAAGTTACCTGGGCGAAGTGAGATCCCTAAAATCATCAGTAAAGGGAACATAATCAATGCACAGAACACAATAAGAAAGAAATGTGTTGCAAATAAGCGTGCTTTCATTGATTTAGGTTGAACGATAGCCATTTTATCCCCCTTAATCCTGTTGTAATTTGGTCAAACGAATTTGGAACAACGCTAATCCGCTGACGAGTAAGAAGATGATTACTGCGATTGCCGCCGCTAAACCGAAGTCTTGCGTACCGCTACCTTCAAAGGCGATACGGTAGGTATAGCTGACTAACAAGTCGGTATGTCCTGCCGGTGTGCTGGTTCCGATCATTGACGGGCGACCTTGGGTTAATAATTGGATTAACACGAAGTTATTGAAGTTGAAGGCAAAGGTCGCAATCATCAATGGCATTAACGGCTTAATTAACAACGGCATTGTGATTTTGGTGAAGTTTTGCCATACCGATGCACCATCAATAGATGAGGCTTCGTATAAATCGTGCGGAATTGCTTTAAGTAAGCCCATACAAACGATCATCATATATGGATAACCTAACCAAGTGTTCACAATTAAAATCATCACTTTAGCTAAGAACGGATCGTTAAACCATTCCGGACGAATGCCGAATAGGTTATTCAAAATGACGTTAATTTCACCGAAACTTTGGTTAAACAAGCCTTTAAATACAAGGATAGAGATAAAGCCTGGTACCGCATAAGGTAAAATTAACAATAAACGATAAACGGCTTTACCTTTTAACGCTTCCCATTGCACAAGAGATGCAAAAATCATACCGAGTAATGTGGTAAACACGACAGTTAAGAATGCAAAGGTAACTGTCCAAATAAAGATTTGAACAAAGGGTTTTTGTATACCTTCGTCCGTTAAGATTTTCACAAAGTTTTGCCAACCGATTGTTACCGTATAGCCCGGCTCAACACGTTTACCCGTAAAGTTACCTTGTTCATCAATTTGCTCAAAGAAACCAACATCATCATTGGGTTTATAACGTTCTTTAGTTTCATTGTTAGTTAAAATTTGACTCTCTGCATCAAAGTTAAAACGACTGCTTTGTTGAGAAAATTGACGAAGTGAACTCATCGTGAGCATTTCTTCGCTTGGTAAAATCGCATTCACCGTTTGAAGTTGTTGGCGATTTTGGGTAATGGTTTTAAGTGGTGCAACTTTGCTTTCTGGCAATGTTGCCACTTCTTCTAATTTGATTTCCCCTTTTAAATCGGCTAGTGCAAGCGGTGCAGAAAGGTAAGTTTTTTGCACATTTTTATTTTCAAGGGCAAGCTGATATTGATTATCCGCTGTTTCAAGTAATTTGAAATCGTAACGTTCGCCTGAAAAATAGCGTTGGCTTTGCAATTGATTAACTACACGTTCAAAGGCGAGCTGGTTTGAACCGCTGTAATTAGTAAAAGCGATAACGACAGTACAGACAAGTGGAAAGACCACGAAAATACCGATTGCGGATATGCCTGGGAACAGATAACGCCAGCGATAAGCCCGTTCTGAGCTAAACACAAAAATACCTGAAGCCACTACGACTAAGGTTAGTAATGCAAATAAAATTTCACCTTGCAGATAAATTGTAAAAACCAAGTAAAAAGCAAGTAGGTAAAGTAATCCGACAAAAGCCCTTTTGCCCCAAAGTTGAGCAGACGAAATCGAGGAATGAGTTGAAGTTAGCATTTTATTTTCCTTGTTTTAGTACTGCGAAGAGGAAATTGCAAAAAATAAGAAGAATGTGACCGCTTGTCATTTTATTCCCCTCTCCCGTTTACGGGAGAGGGTGGAGAAAATCCGTAGGATTTTCGGAGGGAGAGGGCTTGCAAAAGTTTTATTAAAACTTACCGCTTGTTTGCCCTCTCTCTGCTCAAAATAGCCTTAAGCTATTTTGAGCTGTCTCTCTCCCGCAAGCGGGAGAGAGTTACATCATATTACTCTTTTTCAATCTTCGCTTGTGCTTCATCTAATGCGGCTTTAACAGATTGGCGACCGTTGATTGCACTGTCAATCGCTGCTTTTTCTGAATACCAGAAACGGCTCATTTGTGGAATGTTTGGCATAATCTCACCATTTTCCGCATTCGCCATTGTTGCTGCGATACGTGGATCTGCCGCTAATTTCGCTTGGTAGCTCTTAAGTGCTACTGCACCTAACGGAGTATCTTTATTCACGGTTTCTAAACCAGCATCAGTTAATAAGTGGTTTTCTAAGAACTCTTTCGCTAAGTCTTGGTTCGGACTTGACGCATTTACTGCTGCACTTAATACGCCAACGAATGGTTTACCTGCTTTGCCGTTTAAGGTTGGTAATACCGCTACACCATAGTTAATACCGCTTTTCTCAATGTTTGCCCAAGACCACGGACCATTGATAGTCATTGCCGTTTCGCCTTTATTGAAAGAAGCTTCAGCCACAGAGTAGTCAGTGTCTGCGTTAATCACTTTTTTCTTCACTAAATCAACCACAAATTGTAAGCCTTTTTGTGCAGCTTCATTATTTACACCGATGTCTTTTGCATCATAGCCGTTTGCGGTCACTTTAAACGCATAAGCACCTTGAGAAGAGATGATTGGCCAAGTGAAATAGGGTTCTGCTAAGTTCCACATAATCGCATTTTTGCCTTTCGCTTTGAGATCTTTATCTAATTTCTCCACTTCTTCCCAAGTTTTTGGCGGATTTGGTACTAAATCTTTATTATAAATCAATGAGAGCGACTCAACGGCAATCGGGTAAGCGATCTGTTTACCATTATATTTTGTAGCTTCCCAACCGATATCAGATAATTTTGCTTTGAATTCTGCACTTGGGTGAACTTCTGCTAATAAGCCTGATTGAGCATAGCCACCAAAACGGTCGTGAGCAAAGATCACAATATCAGGGCCATCACCAGTTGCCGCAACCTGTGGGAATAATTCTTCTAATTTGCTTGGGTGTTCAACAACCACTTTTACGCCAGTTTCTGCTTCAAATTTTTTACCCACTTCTGCTAAGCCGTTATAACCTTTATCGGCATTGATCCAGATGTTGAGTTGTCCTTCAACTAATTTTGCATTTACACCTTGTGCGATACATAATCCTACTAATACCGCTAATGCTGCTTTGGTTAATTTTTTCATTGTTTTTCCCTCAGTTTAGTGAAATGAAATTTTGACGGTCGAATAGTGGATGATTTTGTCTCATACTTCATCATACCCCCTTATCCTCCCCCTTCATTCTTTTAGTGATCTGTATCACATTTTTGACGGTTTTTAAAATAAGTGTGAAATGGATCACAAAAAAAAGCGTGTGAATTTGTGATCTAAGTCACAAAAAATCTGCTTTTCTGCGAAAAAAATGTTTATAAGGTAGTGAAAAATTTTTTCACAAAGTATGATTTCAAGACAAGAGGAAATAAGTAATCTTAGCACCTATCAAAAAGTAGTAACCCTAAGGCAAAGGATAAGACAATGGCAGATGTAAAAATTATTGGTGTAAATAAATCATACGGCGATGTGCATATCTCACGCGATATTAACCTAGATATAAAAGAGGGCGAATTCGTGGTGTTTGTAGGCCCATCTGGCTGTGGTAAATCTACCCTATTGCGTATGATTGCTGGCTTAGAAGATATTACATCAGGCGATCTCTTTATTGGTGATACCCGAATGAATGATGTGCCACCTGCTCAACGTAATATCGGAATGGTTTTCCAGTCTTACGCACTTTATCCACATCTGAATGTGGCTGAAAATATGTCCTTCGGCTTAAAACTGGCAGGTAAAGCGAAAGCAGAAATTGAGCAACGAGTAAATCAAGTCGCAGAAATTCTCCAACTTGCTCACTTACTACAACGTAAACCGAAGGAACTCTCCGGCGGTCAGCGTCAGCGTGTTGCGATTGGTCGTACACTTGTTTCTCAACCTGAAGTGTTTTTATTAGACGAACCGCTCTCAAACCTTGATGCAGCCCTTCGTGTACAAATGCGTGTGGAAATTTCCAAACTGCATAAAAAATTAGGTAGAACAATGATTTATGTCACCCACGACCAAGTGGAAGCAATGACCTTGGCAGACAAAATCGTGGTGTTACAAGCGCTCGGAAACAATACACAAATTACCACTAACGTTGCTCAAGTTGGTAAACCATTAGAACTTTATCACTACCCAGCCAACCGCTTTGTTGCTGGCTTTATCGGTTCACCAAAAATGAACTTCTTGCCTGTAAAAGTGATTGATGTAAGAGAAGGTGGGGTAAAAATTGAATTACCTGACTCCACCCATCTCAACTTCTGGATCCCAGTAGATAACACAGGTGTGAATATCGGCGACAATATCTCTTTAGGTATTCGTCCAGAGCATTTACTACCTTGTGATCAGAGTGAAGTGTGCATTAAAGGAACAGTAAAAGTCGTGGAGCAACTTGGAAACGAAACCCAAATTTACCTTGAAATGCCACCAATCAAACAAAGCCTTGTTTATCGCCAAAACGACATCGTATTAGTTGAAGAAGGTGATGAAATGTCAATTGGTATCAACCCAAACCGTTGCCACTTATTTAAAGAAGATGGCACAGCTTGCAGACGGTTGTTTAAAGAGTTGGGTGTTTGAGATTATCTGGATAGTAAATCAAATTAATAGGTTATTTTAAAAATAGGTAGGCATAATTGTATATGTGAACAATCATCCTAATTTTTTAAGGAGACTGATTTTATATTGATAGGGAAAGCTTTGTGATATCTTAGGTGTTATACTAGTACTATATGTAAGAATTTTTATTTGGATTTTATGTACTGGAAGATATGGTGAATTTAATACAGCCCCCCTTAAGCCTATACATCCATATCCCTTGGTGTGTACAAAAATGCCCCTATTGTGATTTCAATTCCCACGCACAAAAGGGCATTATTCCTGAGCAAGAATATATTCAGCATTTGCTCAATGATCTTGAGCAAGATCTCATAAGCTATAAAACAGCAATCGCTGATCGCAAGATCCACTCAATTTTTATTGGTGGCGGTACGCCTAGTCTTTTTTCCGCTGAAGGTATTCATTATTTACTTGCAGAAATTCGCAAGCGGATAGATTTTTCTCACGAATGCGAAATTACCCTAGAGGCTAATCCGGGGACTGCTGAGGCAGAACGTTTTATCGGGTATGTACAAGGTGGCGTGAACCGTATTTCAATGGGTATTCAAAGTTTTGAACCAGAGAAATTATTGAAATTAGGGCGTATTCACGATAGCAATGAAGCAAAACAAGCGGTTAGATTTGCTCAAAATTCAGCAAGAGTAGGCCTGAGAAGTTTCAACATAGATTTAATGCACGGATTGCCAAATCAATCTGTTGCTCAGTCTCTTGATGATTTACGGCAAGGTATTGCGTTAAATCCACCACATCTTTCGTGGTATCAATTGACGATTGAGCCGAATACGATGTTTTACTATCGACAGCCCACATTACCTGACGATGATGAGCTTTGGGATATTTTTGAACAAGGGCATCAGCTTTTAACTGACGCAGGTTATGAACAGTATGAAACTTCTGCGTATGCGAAAAAGGGGTATCAATGTCAGCATAATTTGAATTATTGGCGATTTGGTGATTACTTAGCGATTGGTTGTGGGGCTCACGGGAAAATAAGTTATCCAACAGGGGAAATTTACCGCTTTAGCAAAACTAAACACCCCAAAGGCTATATGCGAGGGGAATATCGTTATCATCAAGAGATGATTGAAAATGATGATCGCCCTTTTGAATTTTTTATTAACCGTTTTCGCTTACTTGAAGCAACCCCAAAAACAGAATTTGAGGCATATACGGGACTAGATCGGACGCAGGTTCAAGCCACAATGGACTGGGCATTGAGCAGAAATTTCATTTCGGAAAGCAATGAATATTGGCAGATTACTCAGCACGGCAAATTATTTTTAAATGAATTGTTGGAAGGTTTTTTAAAGGAATAGAATGCAAAATTCCTCTTATTTAAAATAAGAGGGATCTTTATCAAAAAATATTTGTTTCTAAACGAATATGTCCTTTTTCAACAATAATATGTTTTCCAAATTTTTTTACAAGGGATTCTTTTGTTTTGCGTTCATCTAATGTATAAACAGGGTGGCTATTTAAGATATTTGTAAGACTATCAGCAATTATTGGTAAAAACACCTGAAGTTCATTTTGATATTTTTCAGGGGTAGCGTTCCAATTTTTTAAACGAACATTTTTTAGAAATAGTGCACCTTTTTCCATATCATAGAAAGGAAGAGTATCCATATTTATATTAAGTTTAACTTGATATTCTTTACCCTTTATCTGTAATAGACTGTCGATGATGCCTGAAATATCAACAACCTTTTCATCTGTTTGTCCCACCTTTGTATATAAATCAGATAATTTATAGTCTAGTTGAAATAGTCCTGGTACACCTAAACTATCTTGCAAAGGCACTTTTTCTGCTAAACGCGTAGCCAAATATTGATTGATTTCTTGCTCTGAAATACTCAACGGACTCGCTTGAGTAGTCATAGGAAAAATTATCAACAAGAGTAAGCTCAGTTTATGTAAAAGTTTCATAAAATCTCCTTTGGAATTGGTTTAAAGTGTTAAAACAGAGTAGAATGCGCATCTTTTGAAACTGAAAGTTTATAATAGTTTTTAATACAAAGGGATAAATATGAAAAAAATATTCGTGATTGCCTCTATTTTAATGCTCGCAGGTTGTACTTTTGGTGGAAGTGTAAATGCTGGTGGTGGTTCTAATGGGGTCGGTATTGGCTTAGGTATCGGTACGGGTATCCGTTTCTAAGAACTTTTTATGGCTTTGCTGTCAAATAGACACTTTTCTATAAATATTTAAAGGGAAATCAATGAAAAATTTGTTAAAAAAATCGTTGCTAGGTTTAGCATTTCTCTCATTAAATGGCTTTGCTTTTGCTGATGCTCAAGCTGTCGCAGAGTTACAACAACGTTTAGATAAAGCAATGCAATACAGTGCGGATTTTGAGCAGACTGTCCGTTCAAGCAAAGGAAAGGAAATTCAAAAAGGGCAAGGTAAGTTTCAAGTCAAACGCCCGAACTTATTTCGTATGGACACCCAAAGTCCTCAAGAAAATTTAATTGTATCTGATGGTAAAACTTTGTGGTTTTACGATCCTTTTGTATCTCAGGTAACGGCAAATTGGGTCAAAGATGCTGTGAGCAACACACCATTTGTACTTTTAACAAGCAATGATAAAAGCCACTGGGATCAATATGATGTCACACAAAATGTAGATAATTTTGTATTAAAACCAAAATCGAAAAAAAGTGCGATCAAACAATTTGATATTCGTATTGATGCAAGTGGCTTAGTCAAAGGTTTTAGCACTATTGAACGTGACGGACAAAGTAATCTCTATGTATTACGCAACATTTCAACGGCTCATTTATCTGAAAGTCTGTTTAGTTTTAGTATGCCAAAAGGGGCTGAATTAGACGATCAGCGTGGTAAAAAATAAGCATAACAAAGAGTAAAGCGGTAAGATTTGCAGATCTTACTGTACTATTATACTAACAGGATAAGTAAGTATGAGAACCCTTTATCAACAACGTGATCCAAAAGAGTGGCAACAATTTGTGGCACTGCTAAAACAAGCGGTGGCAGAAGATAAAACAGATGCATTATTGTCGATGTTATTGACAACAGACGAACGAACTTCGTTGGGATTGCGAGTGCAAATTGTACGCGCATTGCTTGAAAATCAAATTTCTCAGCGTGAAATCCAGCAACAATTGAATACTAGTGCGGCGACTATTACACGGGGTTCAAATATGTTAAAAACTGTTGAGCCAGATATTTTAAAGTGGATAGATACAAAACTGAATGGCACCAAAACCTAAGCAAAAATCCTTGCTACAATCTATTTTCCGCTTTTTTATTCCCAAACAGATGCTATCTTTAAAAAATTGGTTTTGGTTTGGCGTTAGTCGTATTGGTGTGGCAGTCACAACTTTCTATGTTTCTTTAACATTGATATTTTCAGTAATTCCCGTTCCTTTTTCAGCTTATATGCTACAGAAAAAAGTGGAACACCTAATACAAGGGGACTTATATAAAATTCAATATCAGTGGGTTAGTCTTGATCGTATTTCGTGGCAAATGCAAATGTCGGTTATTGCTGGGGAAGATCAAAAATTTCCAATTCATTTTGGGATTGATTTTGATGCGATTGAAGCAGCAATTAAGCGAAATAGTAAATCTCAAAAGAAACCTCGCGGTGCTTCCACTATTTCTCAGCAAACGGTAAAGAACCTTTACTTATGGCACGGAACAAGTTGGCTAAGAAAAGGGATCGAAGTGCCTTTGACCTTTTTAGTGGAATTGCTTTGGAATAAACAGCGAGTGTTAGAAGTTTATCTCAATATTGCTGAATTTGGTGATGGTATCTTTGGTGTAGAAGCGGCAGCTAAACATTATTTTAAGAAATCAGCAAGCCAGCTTAGTTTACAAGAGGCTTCCTTGTTGGCTGCCTCTTTGCCAAATCCGATGATTTATCGGGTTAAAATGCCAAGTCAAACAATGCGATCTCGGCAACAATGGATTATGCGACAGGTCAATAATCTCGGCGGAATAAATTATTTAGAAAAATTGTAGCTATTAGCCTTGACATTCAGGGCTATTTTGTTCTAATCCCAAGGCGTAATAGACTATCTAATCCCCAGCCAATCAAGCCAATAACGATCACCGCAGCCATCAATTCTGAATAGGCTAATCGATCTCGAGTATCCAGAATAAAATACCCTAAACCCTCATTAACCCCTAACATTTCACAAGGCACAAGCACTACCCACGCAATACCTAAAGAAACTCTTAACCCTGTTAAAATATGCCCTGTAATCGCTGGCACAATAATATGGCATAAGGTTTCACGCTTGGAAGCTGCTAGGGAACGGCTAAGTAAAAACCATTGCGGATCAATACTTTTTACCCCCGATGCAGTAGAAAGGATCAACGACCAAATTGCAGCAAATGCAATCAAAAAGTAAACTGGCAGATCCCCTACCCCTAGAAACATCACCACAATAGGCATCCAAGAAAGCGGTGAGATCATTCGTAAAAATTGAAAAGCTGGCGTACAACACATTTCTAAGGTTTTAGATAGCCCCAAAGCTAAACCTAGCGGAATACCGCAAAGCAAGGCTACCGTTAAACCCACAATAATACGTTGCACACTTGCCCAAATATGCGGAAAAATTTCCCCTGAAATACTCAGAGCATATAAACTGTTGAGCGTTTGCAAGGACGAAAGATCAGTCGCAATTTGAATGTGTTGAGCAAGCAACAGGGTGCCAGCCTGCCAAAAGAGAACAAGCGATATTAAGCCTGTAAATCCATATAGATAGTTTCTTTTCATTATTACACCGCAATTTCTTCTGTTCTTGTCCAGCCATTTTGCAATTTGAATTTGTCGCTCCAACCGCCATTTTCAATCGCTTTGCGTACAAACTGAGGGGCATTAAGCTCTCTTGCTACCTGTGTTGGATCAAGTGAGGCTAAGAAATCACTATTACCTGCGATATGGGTTTCTTTAAGTAGCTCTACTAATTTTTCCATATAACTATCGTAAGGATAGGGTTGAAAACCAATGCGTTCTTGATGCCAGTGTGGGTGGCGAATAGCCCCAGTTTGAATGTAGTGTTGCCATTGTGCCTCAGTTGGATCTAACACCGCTTCTAACACTTTTTGATCGTGAGGGGTATAACCCTTTCCTCTTGCCAAAATCTGTGCTGTCGCTTGACGATTATCCAAAATGAAAACTTGGGCTTCAGTAACCGCATTCACTATATTTTGTACCCATTCTTGTGGGGTACTGACTATTTTTGCATAGAAAGAAAGAAAAAAATTTGGGCTAAAAAATACGGTAGGGCTTTGTGTGATGGGGCTTACCGCATTTTTTGTTTGGGAGAGTTATGCAAAAAGTAAAATGGGCAAAAATGGTTGAAAATGGGCAGTTTTTGCAATATTTTTTGCATAGGTTTGAGCAGGTTTGATCGGTTTTTAAAATGGGTTTAAGAAATTTTAAAACCCATTTTAAATTTTTAAATTAGGCTATGCCCAATATGAACCACTTGCCCGATGATTTGTAGGTTTTGGGCTTCATCTGATGATATTCTGATTGGGCGGTATTCTTCTTTATTGTCGCTGATTAGTTCTACACCGTCCCATTCTATTTTTACACGTTTAACCCATACGCTGTCGCCATTTTGAACTAAATATACTTTGTCATTTTTAACATCTTTCTTGCTGAAATCAACTAACAATTGGTCGCCGTTATGGATTGTGGGTAGCATTGATGAGCCATTCGCCCAAAATACGCCACAATGCTTCGGTTTAACGCCTAAGTTGCGTAGAAGGTTGCTGTCGTAGGGTACTTGCCCGTCTGGTTCGGTTACGCCCACGTTAAAGCTTCCAAAACCCGCTGAAACTTCAATGCTCTCAAAACTTGCCAGCATTTCTACTTCATCCTGTTCTGTGCGTTCTTTTTCTAATGCTTCAAACGCTCGTGCCACAATGCCTTTTGCTTCTTGTGGTTGGCTTTGTTCACCTGTTAGCAGGTAGTTAGGTGTTACACCTAATAGCTGTGCCATTTTAATAATCATTGATGCCTGTGGTTCTCTCTCGTCAGTTTCCCAGCCTTGCAATGCTGATAACGATACACCAATCATTTTAGCAAGCTCAGGACGAGTGAATCTTAACTTTTCTCTTTCACTTCTAACCCTACCACCTAGTGAAGAAGTTTTTTTAAACTTTTCGTTCATAACTTTAAAAAATCTCGGTTAAATTTTTAATCTTTTTAAACTTATAAATAAACTTTGCAAATCAATAGCTTACAGATTTTAAAGCTCAACTGGTCAAAAATTAACTTTAAAAAATGATTTTTAAACTTTACACAGTTTAAAATTAAGTTTATTATCTCTCGTGTTAAACAAATGGAGTTATCTAATGAGTACATTAACAGAGCCAAAAAAAACAGCACAAGACTGGCATAGAGCCGACATTATTGCTGCGTTACATAAGGCTGGTTGGTCGTTACGCCAGCTTTCATTACAACACGGTTATAGCCAAGCTAGCACATTAAAAAATGCTTTAGACAGACCGTGGCGAAAAGGCGAACAAATCATTGCAGATGCAATCGGTGTACCGCCTGAAGAAATTTGGGCGGGGAGATTTGCTCAGCGTAGCCTTAAAAAATTCGCTGAGAGAACGCTCTAAGGAGCTTTTATGAGTGAAAACAACTTAAAAACACACTACTCAGCCAAAGAATTATTACTTTTAAGTTTAACCTGTTTACCGAATTCGGTGCAAGGAATTATTTATCAAGCTAAAAAACAACTTTGGGAAACTCGTAAAAGAGTTGGTCAAGGTGGCGGGAATGAATATGGGCTTAGTTCAATGCCCGAAGCCGTCCAAACCGAAATCCGCTCACGTTTTGCGGTGGCGGTGGTGGAAAGTAAGCCGAAAAAATTACCTGCGGTAAAAGCCGAAGTGGATTTGGCGAACTTGACAACCAAACAGCGTGAGATTGCTGATGCTCGCATAGGGCTGATCCAGTATGTGTTGGATTTGGAGCAATCAATGAGCCGAATTAAAGCGGTCACTTATGTTTGCGAACTTGCAAAAAGTGGCAGATTGCCTCCGCATCTTGCGGTGTTGGTTGAAACGGCTAACGCTAAAAAATCGAAAAAACGGACAGTAAGCGTTCGTACTTTAAATGGCTGGGTGGTGGATTACTGCAAGGTGACAAGCGTTGAGCAACGGTTAAAACTTTTTGCCCCACTCGTAAGGCAGGAAGTTAAGGCAGAAGAAATTTGGTGGCTTTCTTGGTTGTTGGGGATTTACCGTCAGAAGAATGCGTTAAGCGTGCAAGAAAGTTACCGCTACTTTGAAGCGGAGTGGGTTGAACGGTATGCCGACAATCCGATGATGTTAGAGGCAATGCCTAATATCAGCAAAGTAAGACGAGCAATGGCGAAGTTGCCGATCCATATCTTAGAGAAAGGTCGCTTAAGTGGCTCGAAATATAAGCAGTTATTGCCTTATGTGATGCGTGATTGGTCGCCATTTGTGGCAAATGATATCTGGATTGGTGATGGTCATTCATTGAAATTAAAAGTTGCCCACCCTGTACACGGCAGACCGTTTACCCCTGAGTTGACAATGATTGTTGATGGGGCAAGTCGAAAAATCGTGGGCTGGTCGCTGTCGTTGAGTGAAAACGCTTTTGCGGTGCTAGATGCGTTACGACACGGTATTGCGACACACGGTGTGCCAGCGATTTATTACTCCGATAACGGTGGTGGTGAGAAAAATAAAATACTTGATGCAGAGGTCACAGGGATTTTACCACGTTTCTCTATCCACCACGCAACAGGGATTGCAGGTAATCCGCAAGGGCGTGGGATTATTGAGCGGTTAAATAAGACGGTGGGTTTACGAATTGCCGAGCGATTTGAAACTTACTACGGCAAAAATGCCGATCCTGAAGCTACTCGTAAGATGTTGGCTAGACAGTTGGCGTATGCGAATGCAAAAAATGGCAAGGAACTGACCGCTTTACAGAAGAAAGCTCGCAGAGAGTTGCCAAGTTGGGAAGAGTTGAAGGCAGTTATTCAAGAAGTGATTGATTGGTACAACAATGAACACGTTCACAGTGAAATTCGCTGTACGCCAGCGGTGAAATACCAACGAGTGACCGACATTGAAAAAGTGGTGTGGTTGAGCGATGTGGAATTAAGGGATATTCAACGTCCTGAATTTATCCGCACAACGAATAGAGGCTTGATTGAGTGGAACAATCATAAGTATTTCAGCTTGAATTTGTTGGATTACCAAGGGGAGGAAGTTGTTATCGGGGTGGATATTCACGATCCGATGTGGGTGCAGGTGCGAACCAAAGACGGACGGTTTATCTGTAATGCCGAGTTTGAAGGGCATAAACGAGATGCGTTTCCGCAGTCCTTTGTTGAGCAGAAGCGTGAGGAGCGAGCTAAAGGCAGACTTAAACGGAAAGAGCAACAAGTGGCAGAAATTATGGCAGAGCGTAATCCTGTTATTACGATTGAACACCAGCAAAGCGAGTTAATAACCACAAGTTATCAACCAAAACGAGAAAAAGTGTCTGTTCGTCCTATTTTTACCAGTGTGGTAGAGAGGGAGGAGTGGGAGAAGAAACAAGCATTAATTGAAGCCGTAGGCTAAGGGGAAATAATGAAGAAAAGTGAATTATTAAAACAGTTTCAACGTGAAGAACAGTTAAACGTTGAGCGTAAAAAGGTGCGTGAGGCAAGACGTGCGGAGTTAAATGCACCTTTAAATAATAGGGCGACCTGTTTAGTTGAGTTTAATGGAGTGGCTTTTGAGCTTTTTCTTGAAGTTCGCAAACTTGCTCCATTAAAGGCAAATACAGATCGTCCGCTACTTGAGAAAGTGTTTCAAGCGTTTGCGAATCCACACCTTCCGCCTCAAGTAGATCCAGTTGTATATCAACAACATTTGAAAAATCACTTAGGGCTTGCTCTGCAATCTCTGGCGATAGGGTTGCTAATTGGCGAAACAGAGAATGAACAAGCTCAGACTGAATACCTTGTATCCCAGTTAGCAAAACGAGGAGTGAATGTAGCTCTGATTTAGTGAGTTTATTAAGGTCAGGTGGAGTTTTTAGCATAACGAAGCCTATTGATGAAAAAAGAGACTTTGATTATAGGAAATAAGCGATGAAAAACCAACTATTAAAAGATTATATGGAACGCACCAAAATTGGGCAAAAAGAGGTTGCAAATAAATTAGGCGTGTCGATTGCTACGGTGAGTTTGTATTTGAGGGGTGAGTATGATGGCAATGTTGAAGAGTTGAATATTAAGGTGGAGCAGTTTTTGGCTCGCCAAAAAGACAAGGTGCTTGAGTATAAGGTGAGTGCAGAGTTTGTGCCAACTTTTACTGCTCGTCAAATTATGGCAACTATTCAAGAGGCTCACATTGAAGGCGATATGTGTGCAGTGTATGGCGCATCAGGTTTGGGTAAAACGCAAGCGGTGTTGCAGTATGCGAAAGAGAATACAGGGGTAATTTTAATTGAGACCAATATGAGCTACACCGCAAAAGTGCTGTTGCAGAAAATCAGTGAAAAACTGAATTTAAACAACCGAGGTACGCTTGATCAGTTGTTTGATGGGATTGTGGCAAGGTTAAAGGGTAGTGAACGGGTCATTATCATTGATGAGGCGGAGAATTTACCTACTCGCTCGTTGGAGTTTATTCGCCGTATCCACGATGCAACTAAAGTGGGTGTTGCATTGGTTGGGACTGAGCGTTTGTTAATTAACTTAAAAGGCAGACATAACGATTTGGCTCAGGTGTATAACCGCATTTGGCGAACGAGTTCTCTCGGTAATGCGTTACCTGAAAAGGATTTGCATTTATTGACAGAAAGAGCATTGAACACAGGGGAATATAACGAGTTATTTTTTAAACATAGTCAAGGTAATGCGAGACGTTTGAACAAGTTGATTCGTGGTGTGGTGCGGTTAAGTCATATCAATGAATGTCAAATTGATGAACGGTTGATTAAAGAGTATACCAAGATGTTGATTGGTTAGGTGGCAAATGAGATACCGTCAGATCTATGCGGCGTATCGTGGCGAAGAGAATGTGGCTGACGGTACAGCCGAAGAGTTAGCAATCAAGTTAGGGGTGACAGCAAAAACGGTGCGGAAATGGTCAACGCCGAGCTATCACCGAAGAAATAAAGGGCAACGGGTGATCGTTGTGAAGCTGGGAAAAGAAAAGGTGGTGTGAGATGGCACGCACAATTAATAGAGCAAATCAGATGGCGGTGAAGTATTTACGCCAAACACAAAAGGCGATTGGGCATATCAATGCGTTAGGTTTTACGGTGTTGATGATTGATTTTACGAAGATTAAACCACGAATCAAGGTGGATATTGCAGGTAATGAGGGGGTGGCAAGAGCGTTAATTGAGTCAAGAAAAGCACACTGGTATGCCCAAGGGCATAGCGAAGATTTAGGTAGATGGAAAGGTTACTACACGATGATTGAAGGGATTAGAGTGTGGTGGGAAGCGAAAGTTTAGGAGTTAAGAAAATGGCAAAACAACCAACAAAAACCCGAGTAAAACAACCGGCAAAACTGCGTTTTACCACGGAAGAGCAAGTGCAAAGTGCAATTAAAGAGATCGGGGATTTAAGTCGTGAGCATACCCGTTTAACCACGGAGATGAACGATATTATCGCCGAAACCAGTGAGCGTTATGCCCCTGAGTTGAAACGTTTACAGGCAGAGATTGAGCCGTTACAGCAAGCGGTGCAGGAATACTGCGAAGCACACCGTGATGAATTGACGGAAAACGGCAAGAGTAAAACCGCTAACTTTGTGACAGGCGAAGTGCAATGGCGACAACGTCCGCCTTCTGTGGCAATTCGTGGGGCGGATGCGGTGCTTGATTTTATGCAACGTATGGGCTTTGACCGCTTTATTCGCACCAAAAACGAAATCAACAAAGAAGCCCTACTGCTTGAGCCTGAAGTGGCAAAAGGGATTGCTGGCGTGACGATTAAGCAAGGAGTGGAAGATTTTGTGATTAAGCCGTTTGAGCAAGTTGCTTAAAGCCCATTTAAACGCTCTTTAAATCTCCCCCTAACCCCCTCTTTGTCAAAGAGGGGGAACGGTGAAAGGGGCGTTAATAATGTGTTTTAACCATAAGGGGTAAATGATGACCGATAGCGAAAAATGGCAAATAAAAGACCGCTTGTATGACTTGATTGAGAAGATACAGGGGGCGACGGAATTAGTCGAAATGGACGATTTTGCACTGGCTGGCGTGGTTTTGATGGACGTGGCTGGGCAAATTCAGCGAGTGAAGCTTAAATTATCAACTAACCAAGAGGAAAACTAAAATGAAAAACAGTGATTTTATTCAGATGACACAATGCAACATTCACAGCATTAAGTTCCCTGTGGACAATGTGAAAGAAGTGTTAGAAGAGGCAACTTTTGAGCCAGTAGGTAGTTATACCACCGTTGAGTTAGTCAAAAATCCGATGACAAATACGAAAGTGTTAGAGCTGGATAATGGGTTGTTCTTTACTTTGCGGACAACCTTTAAAAAAGTTACTAAAGAGCTACTTTCAGCGAAAATTTATGAGCTGAAAAAATCAGAATCACTTCGAGATGAAAGAATGCCGAAGATTGTACCGAATACTGATAAAGAGTGGCGACAAGTTGCTGAAGCTCACTTACTGCAAGATGTGCCATTTTCGAGCGAGTTAGTCAATGTGTTTTACTGCCCTGAAAAAGAGCTACTTTTTACGAATAATCGCTCTAAACACAGCCGTTTGGCGTTGAACAACTTGATTAAATTGTTTGAACTTGCAGGTTTTAAAAGCATTGCTGTGTCGGAAGAAAAGCTGGGGTTAAACACTAAATTGACAAAATTTTTGGAAAAAGGCGAACCGCTTTTTAAATATCTGCATTTCCAGCACGAAGCGACTTTGCGTAAGTTGGCAAACGACAATGAAGAGTTTTTGACTTGTCGCCATTTAGATACGCTAGACGGTAAAGCAAAAGCGTTAGGGGCGTTACAAAATGGTTTTCGTGTGCAATCTATGGCGATGCGTTATGAAAGCGAAGAAGCGTTTATTGTAAATTTTAAGTTGGACGAACATTTAAAAATCCGCTCGATGCGTTTTGTTGAATATGCCGATGTTGCTCGTCAGTTAAATGGCACAAGAGAAGCACATAAGCACGCTATTTTAACGGAATACCTTGAAGGTCAGCTTAATGCCTTACTCAAAATTGCAAGTGCTACGGTGCTAGAGTTTACAGGGGAAACGAAGTTAGAGAGTTTTGTGTAAGTGATGGAGGAAATATGGGAAATACTTATTTTTATGACTACTGGTACGACAAAGACGACATTGATTATGACGATCTGAAACGTGAGGATTGCAAGCAATTTACAGCCGACATTGAAAAAGAAGATTTGTCGGCTATGGCGGAAGGGATTTCTGCAATTATTATCCGTGAGCTTCGGGACAATAATTGGGGCGAATTTGGCGAAGGTGACGAGCTGTATATCGCTTTTAAAGAACAAGGTGCTGACAGCGTTATGTTGTATAAGATTAAAGAAGTGATGGTGCCGTCCTATATCGCAGGGGAAATAAAATGAACAAAATGCAACAACAAATAATTGAATGGTTAGCTGATGGTGAGACAGGGTTAAGTAGTAAAACAATGGCGTTTGTAGTTGGCTTTGATGTGGTACCAAAACGAGTATGTTATCCACAAGATCCTGCGGATTTAAGGCGTTGTATGCAATTACTGACTGTCGCTCCAGCAATGCGAAATCATTTGAGTAAGTTAACGTCTATATGTCCTGTTTGGGCGGAAATTATCAAAAATTGGGCAGAGTTGGAAGCAACTTATAATCAAGAAATTACAAAGGCTCGAATGCCAAAGACTTATTCCTTATTGCAGAAATATGCAGAGCAAGACAAAAAACGTGTTGTTATAGGAAATGGTGTTTCAATTAGATTGAGCTAATTCAAAAACAAGGAGGACACTATGTAACCACTAAAAAACCACTCACACCGCCCCACTCAATCTTTATCGGCAGAGCCTAAATAAAATTGTAAATGCACTTGGGGCGGTGGTTGAGAGAATAGAGATAAGCGTCAGCGTTTATCTCTGTTTTCTTAGGGAGGTGCAAAATGAAATTGTGTCGTTGCCCGATTTGTCACTCAGATTTAACGCTGGAGGCGTTAGTTGAAGATGATGCTGGGCGAGAGTTACTTAAAACGATCACCGAAATGACCGCTGGTTGTGGTCGTCCTGCGGTGGCATATTTGGGGCTGTTTAAACCCCCGAAAAGCAGTTTAAGCAATAGTCGAGCGTTGCGGATTTTGCAAAGTTTGTTGGAGCTTTACCCTTGCTCTAATGTTTTGGCAAAAGCGTTGGCAGATACGGTTGAGCAGGTGCGACGCAATCGTCGTGAGAATGGGAAATTCGAGCCGTTGAGCAGTCATAATTACTTAAAAAGAGTGTATGAGAGCGTGGAGCCACAGTTTGCGGTGGTTAGAACGGAAGAAAATAATAAGGTGCTTTCGGGTGAAGAAGCACAGGAAAGGGCAAAAAGTGATAATCGAACAGCGAATATTCAATACATTGATCGCTTAGTTCGTTTAAGGGGTGAAGAGGAATGCGTAAAGTTACACGGCTTTGCGGATTGGAAACAGTGGCAACAGGAGAAAGAGAATGTACGCACAAACTCGTAAGCAGATGATACAGAAAATCCATATCGGCAAAACTGAGCTGAAGATGAGCGATGAAGCCTATAAGCTCTTTTTAATGGAGTTGGTAGATAAACCTAGCTGTTCGATGATGACTGACCCTGAGTTGATGATAGTGTTGCAAGGTATGCGTGCTAAAGGGTTTAAGGTTAAATCGAAAAAATATGGTAAACGCCCGACAGCCAGCAACGCAGATGAGGTGCGTCAAGGTTATATTAGAAAGATTGAAGCCTTTATCGCTAGTAGTGGTAAGTCTTGGCATTATGTTCACGCTATTTGTAAGCGGTCGTTTGGTATTGAGCGTTTGCAATGGTGTACGACAGAGCAGATTTTTAAAATTGTGCAGATGTTAGCAGTGAATGCCCATCGGAATGGGCGAAGAACCTGATATTTACAAAATTTTTTGCATAGCCCCGATCATTCGGGGCTTTTTTGTGGTAGATTTTGAGTGTTTTTTAACTTACCTTGGGGACTGTAAAATGAAAAAATCACTATTATGTTTGTTTATATTATCTAGTGTCGCAATGGCAGAAAGTGGTAAACAAGTGTTAGATAAAGAGCGGTTTGATAAGGATACCACTTACTATAATGCACATAAAAAAGATGCTCAAGCCATCGTTACTCTTTTATCTCAATTCAACCGTGACAATGATGGTGTGAGAGAAGCATTTGAAGGGTATGTTTCAGGTGATTTAGAAAAATGGCGTAAAACCGTAGATAAGTTAAATTCTGCTCGCAAGTACCAGAATAATTTAGAAGCATTCAGCTACTTCGCAGGGTGTCGTAGTGCATCTGCCTTTGCAGATTTAATGTGGTCTGCTGCTCCATCAAATTTTAATGATATTGATGAATGGAAAAATCCTAACTCATCGAAAGTGAAGCAATTTAAACAGGCAAAAAAATCTTTCCAAGCTGAGTATATGGCTTGTAAACAGTCTTTAACTGCCCCTCAAGAAAAAGATTATTACAGAGAAGATGTTGAAAGAGTTGGTTCTTGGGAACTTAACTCAGGAAAATAAGTTATTCACCCCGCACGCAAGCGTACGGGGTTACGCATAATTGAGCCACGCTGTGGCTCTTTTTGTTTTTACAAGCGGTCTTTTTTATAATTTTTTTGCAAAAATGTTCACTCTTTTGAAAAACGTGCCTGACAATACTCCATTAATCAGTCTGAAATGGAGGGGTTATGTGTGAGTTTGAAAATGTAGAAGAGTATTTGCCTGATAGTGTCAGAGAGATTGTGGCGGTGATTGGATTGCCTGCAACGGAGAAATTTGTTAAAGCCTTTGGGGGCTTTTCGTTTCAGTTCTCAAAGTCTGCTAAGTATTTTGATAAATTGCGTGAGGTGTTGGGGCAAGAAGATGCGGTCAAACTGCAAAGTTATATGCAAGTGGGTGAAGTTTATATTCCTCGCTGTGAAACGGCATTGCGGATTTTGCGAAATCAACAGCTTTATGCGGATTTTTGCCATTTGACCGAAACGGAAAAGTTAAGTGGGCGAATGGCGATAATGCGACTTTGTCAGAAATATCAAATTTGTGATCGCACTGCGTGGGAGGTTGTGCGGTATTATCAGCGTTATAAAGCCGTGTCTCAGTCAGCCTTGTTTTAGTGTGGAAAGCCTTCCCATACTCTCTTTACTCTCAATTCTTTAAAGTCTCTTTAAGTATCACTTAAAGAGGCTTTTTTTATGACCTTTCCTATTAGAAAAATCGTAATCCATTGTTCCGCTACTCGTAATGGTAAAAGTTTAAAGCAATCGGGCAAATCATCTGCTGAAGTGATTGACAGTTGGCATAAGCAACGAGGCTTTAAGCGACTGGCGGGGGCGGTGAAAACCTTTAATTCTCACCTTGAACACCTTGGTTATCACTTTGTGATTGATGTGGACGGAACTGTTGAAACGGGTCGTCAGGTCGGTGAAATGGGGGCGCACGTCAAGGGGCACAATCTCCACTCTATCGGGATTTGTGTGGTGGGCGGTATTACGGCTAATGGTAAAAATCACGCTGAATTTACTGAAGCACAATGGCACGCATTACACCGTTTACTGCGTGAGCTTGAAGCGAAATACCCGAATGCGAAGATTTATGGGCATCGGGATTTAAGTCCTGATCGTAATGGTGATGGCACTATTGCCCCGAATGAGTGGGTGAAAGATTGCCCTTGCTTTGATGTGTGGGAATGGTTGGATAGTGAAGAAATTGTGAATGTGGGGCATTTATTTAGATAAATCTCCCCCTAACCCCCTCTTTGTCAAAGAGGGGGAATGATATAGAGGAACAAAAATGAAATTTAAAGAATTAATTACCAACGATAACGGACGCTTATCAACGACGGCGTTTATTCAGTTTTTCGGGGCGTTGCTAATGGCTGGGATTTTGGCTTATTCGGTGTATTTAGACCGTGCCAATGTTGCGGAGTTGTTTACGGTTTTTGCTTTATTTTGCGGTGGTGGCGTGGCAACAAAAGGGTTTGCTAATGCAATAGGCGGTAAACGCCAAGGAGAAAGCGAATGATGACTGTAAAAATAGTTACTCTTGTTTTATTTCTTGCGTCCTGTGCCTTGTTTTGGCTTTGGTTAAAAGTTGAAAAGGCTGAAGAGCGTAATCGGAAGTTACAAGCAGAAAATCAACAACAAGCGAGCAAAATTCAGGCTCAAAAAACGGAGATCAAAAATGCACAAATTAAGCAGAAAAATCACGATGATGTTAAGCGTAGCAATGCTTCCGTTGTTGACCAGCAGTTGCACGCCCACGGTTACTTCCGTGACGACGACAGGTTGCACGGCGTTCGGGCTGATTTACCCAAGTCGTCAGGATACGACGGAGACGAAGCGTCAAGTGCTGGCACACAATCTGACCTATGAGGAGGTTTGTCATGGTAAGACTATTCAAAAAGCTCCGTAGCTGGTGGCGTGAGCGTGTTTTTAGAAAACAGAAGCCAGCTGTGGCAACTCGTCGTGATTTGTTAAAAATGGCAGTCAAACAAGGCAATCAATCCCCTGTCGGTCGAGCAAAACGGGGGCGTTATGATTGATGAGAAGCTGTTTCAGATGTTGGTCTCTTTTGTGGTTGCTCCCCTTGTTGCTTTTAGTGCCAAGGTGATTTTTGACCGCATTAACCGCAATGAGCAAAGCGTTAAAGAGTTGAAGCAAGAAATTGAGCAGAAATATCAATCAAAGGAGCTGGCTCAAGAAGTCAATAAGGGCTTAAAAGAGAAGCTAGATGATATTTTGGAAGGACTAAAAGAAGTTAATCAAAAATTAGATAAAAAGGCGGACAAGCAATGAGTCGCAGAAAGCAAAAACAGACAGATTCGGAAAAATTAGACCTGATTTTAGAGGCGGTTACGTCAGCAAATGAAAAGATTGATTCGCAAAATGAGCGAATTGAAGCCTTGCAGAAAGAAGTCCACGCCACAAAAAAATTAGTTGATGATATGGCTCGAAAAAATCGCCGTGATGCAGTGATTGCTGGCGGTGTGGGTGGTGGCTTGGCAGCTATTGGTTTTGAGCTGATCCGTTTAAAACTAGGGGGCTAAATGGCTCACGATCCGAAAGTGAAGACTTATGTTCGCCGTTATTATGTTTTTGAGCGTTTTACCCTTGAACAATCGGCACAAAAAGCGGGCGTGTCCTTTAATACGGCTCGCCGTTGGAAGACCGAAGCGGAAAAGGCAGGCGATGACTGGGATAAGGTTCGAGATGCTCAGGTTATGGCTGGCGGTGAGATGGATGAACTCTCTCAAAGTTTGCTGACGGGGTTTATTTTGCAATACCGTGCCACGATGGAAGAGTTAAAAGACAATCCTGAATTATCATCAAAAGAGAAAGTCGCTTTGCTTTCTGTGTTGGCAGACAGTTTTACCAAAATGACCGCTGCGAGTAAGCGAATTTTACCTGATGTGTCAGAGCTTGCGGTTGCAATGAAAACGGTAGAGCTTTTGGGCGAGTTTATTAAAGAAAAACACCCAAACTTATTCGGCGATTTTCTAGATGTGCTGGGTGATTTTGGCGAAGTGGTCGATAAAGCATTTAGGAAAGGGAAATAATGTCTGCATTATGTTTAATTTGTGCCTGTGTTATTGCTTACCACGGGCAAAATGGCTGGGGATGGTTTTTGTTTGCCGCTCTACTTTTTGGGGGTAAATGATGAGAAGTAAAGAGTTTTTGCAACAGCTTTCTGCGTATGCGGAAAGTATGCGAGCGAAAATCGAAGCCGCTTTTGATGGGTGGGACGATTCTCCGCAGGCGGTGGCGGAACGGCGTAAACAGGTGTCCGACCCTGTAAATGGCTTGGCATTTTTCATTAATCATTATTTTCCGCACTATGTTCGCTCCCCGTCTAAATCTCAACTGCACCGTTATCTTTTTGAGCGACTGCCGAAAGTGTTTGCAAGTGAAAAATCTTGTCTTGAGGCGATTGCTGCTCCCCGTGGTGAAGCAAAATCCACGATAGTTACTCAGCTCTCTACGCTTTGGTGTTTGGTTACGCAGAAAAAACGCTACGCCCTATTAGTGATGGACTCTATCGACCAAGCCTATCCTATGCTAGAAGCGATTAAATCAGAGCTTGAGTTTAATCAACGTTTACGCATTGATTTCCCTGAAATTTCAGGAGTGGGGCGTGTTTGGCAGTCGGGGACAATCATTACTCGGGCGAATCAGAAGGTCCAAGTGGCAGGCTCAGGCAAAAAATTGCGTGGTTTACGCCACGGGGCTTATCGTCCTGATTTGGTGATTTTGGACGATATTGAGAATGACGAACAGGTTCGCAACCCTGAACAGCGTGACAAATTGCATAATTGGCTTAAGAAAACCGTACTGCCGTTAGGCTCTGCGGACGGCAAGTTAGATGTAATTTATATCGGTACAATTTTGCATTACGACAGCGTACTTAATCGCACCCTTGCTAGTAAAGCGTGGAACACCGCCCATTTTAAAGCCGTTTTAAAAATGCCTGACAATATGGTGCTTTGGGATAAATGGGAAAACTTTTACCTAACCGAAGGGGAAGCGGTCGCAGATGCGTTTTATTTTGCAAATCAAGCGGAAATGGATAAAGGGGCGGTGGTGTCGTGGGAAGCTCGCCCTATTCTTGCGTTAATGAAAATTCGGGCAAGGGACGGACACGCTACTTTTGATTCGGAATATCAAAACGACCCTGTAAGCGGTGATGATGCGATTTTTGCCAACAGCTTGCAATACTGGACGGAGTTGCCTGATGACTTGATTTATTTTGGGGCGTTAGACCCGTCTATGGGGAAAGCAGGGGCAAGCCGTGACCCGTCGGCGATTTTGGTTGGGGGGTATCACCGTGCAAGCGGTAAGTTATACGTGGTCGAAGCCCAAATTAAAAAGCGTTTGCCTGATTTGATTATCGAAGATGTGATTAGGCTACATACGCAATACCAGTGCCATAAATGGTTTGTAGAAACGGTGCAGTTTCAGGAATTTTTGGCAACGGAGTTGGTTAAACGCTCGGCACAACGTGGCAAGCCTGTGCCAGCTATGGCGGTTAAGCCTAACACCGACAAAATGTTGCGGATTGAGAGCTTGCAACCGCATATCGCTAACGGTTTGATTTTAATCCACCGCTCGCACTCTACCCTTGAGAGCCAGCTTAGACATTTTCCGAAAGCGGATCACGATGATGGCCCTGATGCTTTAGAGATGTTGTGGCGTAATGCGGTAACGGCTTCAGCTCCGATTGAGTGGGAGTCGATAGAAGATGAAGATTGGGAATATCGGAGTAAGTGGCGACATTAATGACGGGTAGGGACACACTGCGTGTGTCCGTGAAAGATTAAGACAGGCGGACACACGCAGTGTGTCCCTATATCGTAGGATAATTTATGAGCAAGAAAAAGAAAAAACAGTATATAAAACCCGATTTAAATGGCGTTAAAAACCCAAATTTACAAACCGATTTAGCCGAAATCACAGCGACGGGACGGGTGTTATCAGACCACCCAAGCAATTTCATTACCCCTGCGAAGATGAAGCAGATTTTTGATGATGCGGAAAATGGGGATATTACCGCCCAGCACGAGTTATTTATGGATATTGAAGAGCGTGACTCAGCGATTTTTGCGAATATTCAGACTCGTAAGCGTGCGGCATTGGGAGTGGATTGGATGATACAAGCCCCACGCAATGCGACACCTGCGGAAGAAAAACTGCGTGATGAAGTCGATGAGTTGTTTTATCAAATCGGCAACCTCGAAGATTTGATTATTGACTGTATGGATGCTGTTGGTCACGGTTTTTCTGCCCTTGAAATTGAATGGGCATTTAATGGCAAGGTGTGGTATCCGAATGCATTTATACACCGTCCGCAGTCGTGGTTTAAATGGGATAAGTTAGACAATTTACTGCTTAAAACCCCACAAAATCAAACTGGCGAACCATTACGCCCTTATGGGTGGATGGTTCATACACACAAATCTCGCTCGACACAGGCAGCACGCAATAACTTGTTCCGTACGCTTGCGTGGCTGTATATGTTTAAGCACTACTCTATCCACGACTTTGCGGAGTTTTTGGAGTTGTATGGAATGCCTATCCGTATTGGTAAATATGGTGCAGGGGCAACCAAAGACGAGAAACAAACACTCAAGCGTGCATTAGCGGAGATCGGGCATAATGCGGCAGGAATTATGCCTGAATCAATGAGTATTGAGTTGCATAATGCGGCAAATGCTGGGGGAGCATCGGGCAATAATCCGTTTTTACAAATGGTGGATTGGTGTGAAAAATCTATCGCTCGTTTGATTTTGGGGCAAACGCTGACCAGTGGTGCAGACGGTAAAAGCTCAACGAATGCCCTTGGTAATGTACACAATGAAGTGCGACGAGATTTGTTAGTTTCAGATGTGAAGCAATTAGGGCAGACATTTACTCAGCAAATTATTTTGCCGTATTTGTTGATTAATTTCCCGAATGTCGATCCTACTCGTATTCCGACGTTTGAATTTGACACCAAAGAACCTGCAGATTTGGCGTTGTTTGCCGAGAGTTTACCGAAATTGGTGGATATTGGGCTACAAATCCCTGCAAATTGGGCAAGGGATAAGTTAGGCATTCCCGAAGTTCAAGAAGGTGAAGCGGTGTTGGGGCGTGTAGCACAGCCGACACAAGCGGTCGGATTGTCGGATAGGGTTGTGAAATCCCCTCATTGTCCTTGTGGGTGTGGGGGGAAAGTTCACGCATTTTCGACACAATCAGGCTTTGATGAGCAGGATTTTTTGGATAGTTCGCTTGATGAAGCGTTGGAGAATGTGGATTTTAATGCTCAACTTGATCCGATGATTAAACAAGTGGTCGCAATGTTACATCGTTGTGGGAGTTTTGAAGAAGCAAGTGAGAAACTGGCGGAACTCTACCCTAAATTACATTCTAAACAGCATTTTGATTATTTGAATAAGGCGATGTTTCTCTCTGAATTGCTTGGGGTGAGCCGTGCCAGCTAAGTTTGCCCTTGATTTAACGCCTGACAAAGCGATTGAATTTTTAGAAAGTAAAAAGGCATTTTCGAAACATTTAGATGAACCTGCTTTGCGTGACTCTGCAAGAGCGAGAGCTTCACGCATTGCAAATTTATCTAGTCTTGAGATGACTGCAAATATTTATGAATCAATGGCAGAAGCCAAGCGAAATAAGCAACCTTATAATGCTTGGGTGAAAGATGTGATGGCAATGTTTGAGCGTAAGGGCTGGATTACAGGTTACGACAAACAGCGTAAAGAGTATGTTATTGCAGATCCGAAAACGGGGGAATATTTTGGTTCGCCCCGTCGCCTTGAAACGATTTATCGCACGAATATGCAAGCTGCCTTTTCTGCTCAAACGTATCAACAACTAATGGATAATGTCGATAATCGCCCTTATTGGCAATATAGTGCTATCTTAGATAATCGTACTCGCCCACGTCACGCATCTATGCACGGATTAATTTTTCGTTATGACGATCCATTTTGGACGACATTTTACCCACCAAATGGCTTTAATTGTCGTTGTACTGTTAATGCACTAAAAGAGCGTGATTTAGAGCGAAAAGAGCTAGTGGTTTCAGATGGTTCTAAGCTATTAGATGAAGTCGAAATTGAGCCGAAGAAAGGCGTAAAGCAAAAGACCATAGGCTTAAAAATGGCTGATGGAACGGTGCTGACGGCAGATAGTGGTTTTGATTATAACTTAGGGCGACGAGCTTATAAGCCTAACCTTGATCTTTATCCTGAAAAGTTGGCTCATCAATTTGCTAAAGCTGAAATGAGTGGGTTTGAGTTTAAACACGCTTTTGAACGATTAGAAAAGGCAACAAGTGAAGTTAAAAAGCTGCAAGGATTAGATGGAAAAGCCAGTAATGAATTGATGTATGCCATTCGAGATCATTTGCGACTTGAATATAAATTTGCAAGCGGTGTCATTAAAGAAAGCAACGCCATTTTATTGGGTGTTACAGCGAGAACTGTTTGGCTTTCCGATGATACATTAATCAAACAATTTAATAGCCGTGAAGGGCAAAATTTTGGCTTAGATGAATATACTAAAATGCCTGATGTGATTTTTGGTGCTGATCGGGTTTTAAAATCTATTCAAAATAAAAAAATGAATAAACTTTATTTTTATAAAGAGATTGATAGTCGTTGGTATATGGTCGTAGTAAAAAATCTTATTTCTAGTGGAGAATTGTTTGCAGAGTCATTTAGGCTATCTAGCTTGAAGCAGATAGAAAAAGAAATGAAAAAATATGAAGTTATTCGAATAAGCCGTTAGGCAGGGCTCGAAATCACCTGCACACAGTCCAAGGTACTTTTTCAACCTATCGCTTGCGATCGTCGAGATTCATCGCTTTTCTAACGGCTTTTAATATAAGGACTATAACAATGCTTGAGTTAAAAATCAACAATGCCGATAAAATTCTTGCCATTTTAAACGAGATGGCAGAGGTTACTCGTCACCGTGAGCCATTAATGCGTGATATTGCAGGCACAATGCGAAAAGCGGTGCTTGACAATTTTGAAGCTGGTGGTCGTCCATCTTGGGCGGGAATACACCACCGTAGTGGCATACCTTTAAACGATTCGGGTAATTTAAAAGGGAGTATCCAACAGGTCTCTGATAATGATAAAGCGATTGTGGGAACAAATGAAGCCTATGCCGCTATTCATCAGTTCGGCGGCGTAATTACCCCTAAAAAAGGTAAATACCTTGTCTTTAAAATTGGTGATCGCTGGGTGATGACTGATAAAGTCGAAATTCCTGCCCGTCCGTTTTTAATGCTGACACCACAGGACGAGGAAGATATTTTGCAAGATGTTCAGGACTATTGGCAGTCGATTTTAAAATAATGTCTAAAATCCCCCTAAATCGCCCATAGTGGCGATTTTGTTTTTGTTGGTATGATTTATCGTCCGAAATTTTTTAAAACAATTTAAAACGGTTTTAAAACGTTTTAAAATGGGTTGTGTCTCTTTCGCTATACAAGCGGTCACTTTTTTTCAAAAATTTGCAAATTCCCTTTAGTGTGGAAGTTGTTCCTCGTTTTTCCTTTTCTCTTATCTCTTATTCTCTAGCCTCAATTTTTTGTATGAGGTGCGTTGTGGAACGTAAATTCAAACTTAATCCGATAGCTTGCAGTTTTGAGCTTGCCAAAGAGGTCAATGGGCGTATTCAGCTTTTTCCGTTTGGTTGGTTTCATCCGCAAGATGGACGTGAGGGGGCGTTTTATGTAGGAGATTCTAACGGCTATCAATTAGCAGATGAGATCAATCAGTTAGGCATTGAGCTGATGATTGATTATGAGCATCAAACTCTCTTTATTGCAGAAAATGGTAAAGGCAATCCTGCGGCAGGCTGGATTGTGAGAGCGGAATATATTTCAGGCGAAGGCTTGTTTGCTGATGTGCGTTGGACATCTAAGGCGGCTACTGAAATTAAAGATGGGGTTTATCGCTATATTTCACCGCTGTTCTTGGCAGATGCGTCGGGTACGGTGATTAAGGTGTTAAATGCGGCTTTAACCAACCGCCCTGCATTACACAATTTGGCGGAAGCGGTCGCAATGTCTGCTCAGTTTTCTCACTTTTTAGAACCTAACGAGGATAACTCCAAAATGAAAGAACTTTTGATTAAGTTGTTTGGCTTGTCAGCTCAAGCAACGGACGACGAAATTACAACTAAGCTGACGGCATTGTCGGCAGCGAAAGGCGACAGCCAAGTGGCATTAAGCGATGTATATGCAGAGCTTGCCAAAGAACAGGAGCAGGTGGTGGCTTTAACGGCGAAGGTAAACAATCCTGATCCTGCAGAATTTGTGGCGTTAAGCGATTTGCAAGCGGTGCAAACCGAACTTAACCAGTTAAAACAGCAAATTAACGATAAAGAACGTGATGCGTTAATTCAAACTGCATTATCTGATGGGCGTTTGTTGCCGGCTCAGAAAGCGTGGGCAGAAAAATTAGGTAAAGACAATCTGGTGGCATTATCAGATTATTTGGCAACGGTGTCGCCTAACCCTGCTCTTGCGGGGACGCAGTCGGGTGGCAAAGACCCGAACGAGCAGACGCAACAAGTAGCGTTGTCGGCTGCGGAAATGGCTGGGGCAAAAGCGTTAGGTTTAACCCCTGAAGAGTACGTTGAAAAATATAAAAAGGCAGGTGCGTAATGGATAAATTTAAAAAGTCAGAATTGTTAAATGCGTTAGATACGGCATTTAAAACAGAGTTTAAAGCAGGTTTAAGTCTAATTAAACCGCAGTGGGAAATGCTTGCAATGCGTATTGCATCATCAACTGCGACTAATACTTATGGTTGGTTAGGTGCATTCCCGAAAATGCGTGAATGGGTGGGTGAGCGTCAAATCCAGAAGATGCAAGCTCAAGGGATGACCATTGAGAACAAATTATTTGAATCGACGGTTGGTATTAAACGCACTGAAATCGAAGATGACCAAGTGGGATTATTTACGCCAGTGGTACAACAAGCAGGACAAAGTGCGGCGGAGTTACCTGATGATTTGGTGTTTGGGTTGCTTAAAAAAGGTAAATCTACCCTTTGTTATGACGGGCAGAACTTTTTTGACACTGACCACCCTGTTTATCCGAATGTGGACGGTACTGGCGTGGCGAAACAGCAAAGTAATGTCACCACTGGCTCAGCATCAGGCAAACCTGCATTTTATATTTTAGATGATACTAATGCGATTAAGCCGTTGATTTGGCAAGAACGCACTAAGCCTGAAATTGAAGCGAAGTTTGATCCGTCTAAATCCGACAAAGTCTTTATGGAAGATGTGTATTTGTGGGGTGTGCGTGCTCGTGGTAATGCTGGCTTTGGTTTCTGGCAACTGATTCACCGTGTGGAATCGTCTGACTTAACCGCTGATGTGGTGATGGATGTGTTGGCGAAGATGCGTATGTTAAAAGGCGATGGTGACAAGCTCTTGAATATCCGTCCAAGTGTGATCCTTGTTCCGCCGTCACTTGAGTACAAAGCCCGTCAGCTGTTTGAAGCCGATGTGATTAACGGCACCAGCAACCCGTTAAAAGGCGTGTTAAAAGTGGCTGTGAGCGCTCAAATTGTTGAGTAGTTATTGTGGGGTGGGGAACTTCCCACCCTTTATAAATCTTAAATCTGAGGTAAATATGGCTAAAAAAGCACAATCAAAAAAAGAAAAACTAACCGCTAAGTTAGAAAAAGGTGGTGCAGATGAAACCAAAGATACAACGGGGAACTCGTTACAGTCAGATTCTGCGGATTCAGCTAATGCAACAGATGAAAAAGTGGCAGATGCAAAAGCAGATGGTGCGGTAATTCAGCCGATTGCCTTTGAAATCACCTTAAAGGCGATTCACCCACAAGCAAGCTATGGGCGTTGCGGTTATCGCTTTACCAAAGATAAAGCAGTGGAAATTCCGTTTGATGCCTTAACGGGTGAGCAGATTATTGCACTTTCGCAAGATCCTTATCTTGAGCTTGTGCCAATTTGTGAGAAGTAGCGATGTATGCCGACATTAAAAGTGTGGTTTCTGCACTTGATGATAAAACATCACTCTATGCCGATGTTGAAGATTTTGTTGTCCGTATTGGTGAACGGGAATCAATAGAGCTAACTGATCGTGATGGGCTTGGCGTTGTTGATGAAGCCTTATTGGTTGTTGCTCTAAAAGATTCATCTAGTCAAATTGACGGTTATTTGAGTGGGCGTTATCGCTTGCCTTTGAGGGCTGTACCACAAAATCTGACACGCATTTGTTGTGATTTGGCTCGTTATCATCTGACCAGTAAATCATCGGTAACAATGACCGAAGAAGTCGAAAATCGCTATAAATTTTGCTTAAAAGAGCTTGAGAATATCTCAAAAGGGATTGTGTCACTTGGGCTTGAGGAATCCTCCGTTGAGGATATGGCAAATGGCGACAACAGCGTGCAGTTTTTTAATGGCGGTAATCGTATTTGGGGGAGAGACCAACGATGATTACTAAAATTGAGCAAGCATTGATTGAGCGGTTGCGACTTGGGCTTGGCAAGATGGTTTATTCCGTCGGGAGTTACTCTGGCGAAATTGACGATAGTCAGCTTGATGTACGCCGTTTGCCTGCTTGTTTGGTTTCTTACGCTGGCTCTGATTTTGATGCTCGTTCAGTCAATGCTAGGGGTAAGCGTTATCAAGCAACGGATACCTTTGTTGTGTTGGTAATGGCTCGCTCTATGCGTTCCGCCGTTGCGGGGCGTGTGGGTGGCGTAACATCTCAAGAAGTCGGCGTAAATCTGTTGCTTGGTGCGGTGAAGTATTTGCTGATTAATCAAACTTTAGGGGGATTGGTGTCACCTATCCAACCTAAGCGAATCCGTACCATTTGGAATAATGCGGAAGTGAAAAAAGAGAAAATCTCTGCTTTTGCGATTGAGTTTGAAATGAGCTACACCGAAAACGGCTTTTTAGAGGATGGGAGATTTCCAGAGGGAATAAGTGAGCTTGAACAGTTATTTAAGCAGTATCAGGGCAAACTTGATAAGCCATACCAAGAGCTAAATGGGTTGCATAATTGTATTTTTGAGTCAAATAACAACGCCACTACCTCAGTGACGGTAGTGAGGGAGGAAAAAGATGAAAATTAAAGTAAAAGCAATTAATGGGGTACGAGTGCCATTTGAGAACCACCCCCATAGCTATATCGAACACGAGCCGGTGGAAGTTGATAACTCAATATACTATCAGCGTCGTATCGCTGATGGTGATTTAATCTTAGTCACTGGTGTAGATAAACCTAAAAAAGAGAGTAAATAGGAGGGGGGAATTATTATGGTTGATTTTGACAAAATCCCGAACAGTATTCGTAAACCAGGAGTATATACCGAATACAATAATAAAGACGCTGTGACCACCTTGCCTACGAATGAGCAAGAAGTGTTGATCGTTGCTCCGATGACGGCTCAAGCAACAGGAAATTATAGCTTGCCTGTCAAAGTGTTTAGTGATACCGATGCTGAACAGGCATTTGGGGCTGGCTCTGTAGCTCATTTAATGGTGCGTCAGGCTATTAAGAATAATTCACTGATTCGCTTAACGGTTATTGGATTAAAAGACCATTCTGCAGGTGTTGCTGCGACAGGGCGTGTGACTTTTACAGGGTCTGCAAGCATTGCTGGTGTGGTGCGTGTTGTTATCGGTGGGGAGGCTTATGAAATTGCGGTGGCAAAAAATGAAGCGAATACTGCCATTGTCACTCGTTTGGTGGCTGTGATTAATGCCTCTCGTTATAGTCAAGTTGTTGCAAGTGCAGAAAGTGATGGCGTATTGCTATTGACTACCAAATGTAAAGGTGAAATTGGCAACGAATTGATGTTATCGGCTAAACACACCGCTGGGACTTTAAGTCTTGCTGTCACTGCATTTGGTGGAGGTCAGCGTAATGCCCAGATTGCACCAGCGTTAGCAAGTGTTGCAGGCAAGCATTACAACGTGATTATTTCGCCATTTTCAGATGAAGAAAATGCAACGGCACTACGCCAGCATTTGGAATTGATGAGCGATCCGATTGAGGATAAAGCAGGAATTGGTGTAATGGGTTGGCGTGGTACTTTTGCGACAGGAACAACGTTATCTTCTCGTTTAAATTCTGAACGTATCTCTATTGCGTGGTACAAGGGTTGTACGGAAACAAATGCGATGATTGCAGCAGGTTATGGGGCTGTGATTGCAGGTGAGGAAGATCCTGCGAAGCCTCTTAATACGCTTGAGGTCAAGGGGTTAAGTTTGGTAGACGATTCGCAGAAGCCGTTATTTAGTGAGGTAAACCAAGCCTTATTTAATGGGCTAAGTCCGCTTGAAGTTGTGGTGAATCGTGTTCAGATTAGCCGTGCTATTACGACTTATACAAAATCAGTGACGAATACCGACGATCCAAGTTATTTGGATTTAACCACTATTCGTACTTTAGATTATGTGCGTAAGGCAATCCAAACTCGTCAGCGTTTACGTTTCCCACGAGCTAAAAATACACAGCGTGTTATTCGCAAAGTGCGGTCGGAAATCCTTGATGTGCTTTATCGTATGGAGCAACTCGAAATCATCGAAAACGTCGACGAATGGAAATCTCGCTTGGTGATTGAGCGTAATGCCCAAGACCCAACGTATTTGGACTTGGATATTCCTGCAGATGTTGTAAATGGCTTGCACGTTATCCGCAATAAAATCACATTGTTATTATAGGAGTAGATTATGGCTGAAGTCTTTGAAGGTTCTTGTGTCCTTGAAGTTGATGGGGTTGAAATTGATATTACGAAGTTAGATGTCAAAATTCAAACAGGGCGTAAGGTCGTTAAAACAATGAATAGCGCTGGGCGAGCTAAGGGGTATGCTCAAGGTATTGAAGAGATCACGTTATCTATTACTGCGGTAGAACCTAAAGATGGTACGGTGATTGATTGGAAAAATATCAAAGATGCCAAACTTACCAAATACCCGTTAAATAATGCGGAAAAACGGACATCTTATTTGGGGTGCTTTACCATTGAAGTGGGTGCTTCCTATACGGTAGACAATGAATCGCAAATTGATATTCAACTAGGTGCGTTGCGTGAGGTTGTTGAGTAATGAAAGTTGAGCTTTTAGGGTTTGAGTATCAAGGGAAGGTTTTTAAACAGGCAAATGTGCGTTTACTTACAATGGGTGGGCAATGCACTGCCCTTGAGATGATTGATGCAATGGGCATTGACGAAGAAAATGCCAGCCATAAAGAGGCAATCTTAGTGGATATGGCTTATCTTTCTCAGCAGGTCAGTTTTGACGGTATTCCTGCAGAAATCGTTGATGCACAATTTTTATTTGAGCATTTAGCTACGGATGATTATTGGCAACTGCTTGAGGCAACATTGATGCTTAAAAAAAAGCCTATCGGAAATGGGGCGAGCCTAGACAACCTAAGCAACCGTCAGGACGGTTTGGCGTAGCGGAAGCCTTTAAACAATATCGCCAAGCGGTGATTTTGTTTGCGAAATTTGCAATTCCTGCTGATAAGGTGTGGCAAATGTCGCTGATTGAGTTGTCGGCTTGGATTGAGAGTTATTTGGAGTTTGAAGGCATAAAACAGCCTAAGCAAGCGACAGATAGCCCTAGCAATAATGTTAAACACGAAAGTTTTGTGTTTACTCGACGTGGAAAAATTGGGGCGTAAAGCCCCTTTTTTATAGGTTTAAATCCAATTTAAAAAGAGTTTACCATGGCTAAAGATATGAAAGTGCAACTTGAGCTAAGTGCAAAAGATAATGCAAGCCAAGTAATTAGTAAGGTCGGAAAAGAAGCAGAAAAAGCCTTTAAGGATGCAGAGCAAGCAGCGGTTCGTAGCAGTCAGACTCAAGTGAATGCAACAGAGAAAGTCGCTACGGCAACGCAATCATCAAATAAACGTATTGAGCAGGCTTACCGAGAAGCAAGAAAAAGTGCTGCAGATCTTGCAAGAGCGAGAGAAACGTTAGGTATTCGTTCAGAAAATGCGATACAGCAGGAAATTAGGCAAACCCGTGCAGCTTATGAGCAGTTGAAGCGGTCGGGCGTGGCCTCTCAAAATGAGTTACGTCGTGCCTCTGAGCAAACGAAACAACGTATCAAAGAGTTAAATGCGGAGCTTGGTAAGTCTAGTTTTGGAGATAAGGCTGCAAATGTTGGGCGTGGTTTGATGAGCGTTGGGGCTGGTGTTGCAGCTGGGGCGATGGTTATGCGAGAGCCTGCTCGTAATCAAATGAATTTTGATAAACGATTAGCAATGGTAGCAAATACAGCATATTCAGATCGTGATGTTCAAGGAAGAATTGCAGGAAAAGAAGAGCTATTTAGGGCGGTAGAAAAAGCTGTCACCGTAGGCGGTGGAACAAAAGAAGATGCTCTTAATTCCTTAGATACATTGTTGGCATCAGGGGCGATGTCCGCAGATACGGCAATGAACTTATTACCGACTTTGCAAAAAGCCGCCGTTGCAACAGGAGCAACGCCTGACGATATTGCAAAGATTGCTATTTCATCTATGCAACAAATGGGAATTGGTGAGCAAGATATTGGCAAAGTTTTAGATATGGCAGTTGCAGCAGGGCAGGCAGGACAATTCGAGCTTGCTGATATGGCTGCGTGGTTGCCACAACAAATGGCTGCAGGTAAACAGGCTGGTTTAAATGGTTTAGAGGGGTTTAAGCGTTTGCTGATTGCTAACCAACAAGCACGAGTGACTGCAGGCTCTAGTGATGAGGCTGGCAATAATTTAGTCAATTTGTTGGGCAAAATTACCGCTAAGGAAACCAATGATCGCTTTAAAAATTTGAAATATAAAGATCCAAAAACAGGCAAGGAAAAAGGGATTAATTTTGCAAAATCAATGGAACATTACAAAGGCAAAGGGCAAGACTCTCTACAAGCCTTTATGTCTATTATGGACGATGTTGTGGGAGGTGATAAGCAATATCAAGAGTTGCAGAATAAACTCAAAACAGCTAAAGGTGCAGAGCAAGCTAAATTATTTAAGGAATTAACCGATCTTGTCGAGGGGACTGCCATTGGTGAAATTATCTCAGACCGTCAGGCGTTGATGGCACTACTTGGGATTAAGAATAATGTTCAGCTAGGTCAAAAGGTCGATACAGAAGTTGAGAATAGTCAAGATGCTATAGAAAAATCTCACGCTGTAGTAAGAGATACAAATGCTCACAAGGTGGAAGCCTTAAAAAACAGTAATGAATTTGCCGAAATGAAAAATTTTGAGCAGGTAAATAATGTTTTGGGAGCATTGAGTGAACAGCTGGCTAAATATGCGAATGAGTACCCTAATTTAACTCAGTTTTTAGTGGGGGCAAAAGATGCGGTTTTTGTCTTTGGTGCTGCGTTAGCTGCATCTAGCTTATTAAATATGTTAAAAGGCAACCCGAAAGGATTTGGCAATTTGGCTAAGGAGATTTTTAAAACATCGACTAAAACTGTAGCTACAACAGCTACTACAGGGGCTGTTACAACGGGAGCGACAACGGCAGGCAAAATGGCAACAAGGGCGTTAGGTTTTGGTTCTTTAACTGGCGTAGGACTGGGCTTATACGCTGCGTCAGAAGGTTATGTGCCTTATATGGCAAGGCAAGAAGCCGAGAAAGAAAAGCGAGCGGAAGCAGAGAAAAAATTTAGAGCGCAACATAGTAGTAAGCCGTCAGTATTTACTTATGGGAATGCTGCAATGGGAGGTGTTAAGCCACAGCATAATTATCACGGTGCTTATGTGGTTGCAGAGCGTTTAAATGATAACAAGATTGCTCAGGAAAGGGGAAGGCAAGGGACTTTGTCTGAAGCGGAGATGAAATCTCGTTTGGAACGCAATCAAGCTATCATTGACGGTGAAATTCGCCCAAGCGTCGAAGCAACTACAGGGGCTTTATCAAATTACCAAGCAGACTTTCAGGCTTTTGGGCGGTCTATTTCTATGGCAATTGAGGCTGGGCTTACATCGCAGTCGCATACCTTGGCGAATAATATCACCCTCGAAGTCGATGGGCGTGTGTTGGCTGAATATGTGTCTAATGAGCAATTTAATTTTAATAAACGGGTGGCGTAGATGAGTGGTTGGACAATGCCTGTTCAACAGGCAAGTTTTAAAGGGGTGCAATTTGATGTTATTGCGGTTGATGAAATTTTTGACAAAGCCATTGCAGAACACGCTTATCCCTTTGTGAATGGGGCAGATTTAGAAGATATGGGGCTTAATCCCCAAACAATTAAGTTGCAAGCGGTCTGTTTTGGTGAGGGCTATTACACCGATTATAAAAAATTACTTAATGTGGTTCAGCAACGTGGGGCAGATGTGTTGGTTCACCCTATTCGTGGGCGGATCCCGAATATGATTTTGGTATCAGCAAATTTACGTCACGATGCCGAAAATGTGAATTATGTGGCGTTAGATTTGACGTTTAGGGAAGCAACTCCATTAAAACCGATTTTTGTATTTGAGCATAGTTTATTGGCGAAGATAGATCGTTATCTTAATCTTGTAGATAAGTTTATCGGCGATATGTTGGCGTGGTGGGTGAAAGGAATGGAGGTTGTAGCGTTTGCCCACAATGCTAAAAGTCGATTATTGTCGCAATGGAGTGCGATTTTTGGTTGTTTTGAGCAACTCAATGCCTTATTTGAATTAAACCAAAATGTAAATACTTTACCTGTCGGGGTTAGTAAGTCAGATTTTCAAAAGCAGGGGGTGCAGGCATTGCAACTTTTTTATGATGTGATTTTAGCTCAATCGAAAACACATCAATTTAATACTACGCTAGGGGTAAAAGCGGAATTTAATGAGCTAATGCGTGATATTGATAAGGTGTTAAATATCCCGCGTCTGTTAGTTACAGGACAACATCAACGAATTACCTCTGCATCTCAGTTTTTTGCAATGCAAAAAAATGGTCGGTCAGCGATAAAATCTCGTTTATCGGTAGATGATGTGAAAAATCTAAACTGTGCATTGCATTTAATTAGTTGTAACGTTTTGGCTAAGACGACTGCTAATATTATTGAAACCTACGCCGAAAATTTAACACCAACCGAAATTGAGTATGTCACTCAACAGACAAGACTTTTGATGTTGAAGACGCTTAATTTTGTGCGTGAATTACAACATCTTAAACGGACTGCAGAAAACGCTGCTGAACCTAATAATGGGCTTTATACCGCTTCTTATGTGTTGGCAGAAGGTTTACGAAATATGGCGAGTGAATTAATGCAGATAGCTGTCACGACGATTAATCAGAAACCGCCATTAATTGTGAAAGAAGTCGCTTTTAATGGGACTTTACAACAGGTTGCTCACGATTTTTATCGGGATTATCGTCGTAGTAGTGAGTTATTACGGCTTAATCCGCAAATCCGTCAGCCAAATTGGATCGAAGCAGGAACCCTATTAAATTGTTATTCGGAGTAAGACGATGATTGAAAATGAGGTTGTGGTTGAGATAGATGGCAAGCAACATAAAAATTGGAAAAGCTACAATATTGATAGTGATTTTTTAATTCCTGCGGATAGCTTTTCATTTGATTTAGGCAAATCCAGTGAAATGCAGGTATTGCCGAATTTTGCAGGTAAAACCGCCGTAGTCAAAATTAATGGTGAGACAGTCTTAACAGGTATTGTTGATAATACGCAACATCGGATCAGTAAGAGTGGGCGTTATTATGCCATTAATGGGCGAGATCGGGCTTCAATTTTATTGGATTGCTCCGCTCCTATTACGAATGTGAAAGGCTTAACAGTATTTGATGCGATTAAGAAAATTGTAGAGCCGTTGGGGATTAAACAGGTTGGGTTACGAGCAGAAAATAATCCTACTCTGGATAAAATTGATATTGATATTAGCGAAACAGCGTGGGAAGCAATTATGCGTTGTGCTAATTCTGCTGGGTTGCATTGTTGGTTTGAGTCTAATGGGACGTTAATTGTAGGTGGTGCAGATTATTCTACCCCACCAGTAGCAACCCTCTATGTTAGAGCCAATGATAGCAGTCGCAATAATTTTAATGAGGCAAGTTTGACCTTTGATGTGTCGCAAAGCTATTCGGAAGTGACGTTTTTAGGACAGAAGCACGGCCGTGATAGCGATAGTGCAAAACACGATTTTAAGTGGGTTTATAAAAATCCTGAGTTGCAGATTTATAAACCTAAAACAGTGGTGTTAAGTGATGTAGAAAATCTGGAAGCCCTTAAAAAACAAGCTAAAAAACAGATTAGTGATTGGCAGTTGGAAACCTTTGATTTAACTGTAACTGTCCCCGACCATAAAACTGCAAGCGGTCAGTTATGGCAAGCTGGGCAACGGGTTCACGTTATTTGTGAAGAGTATGAGATAGATGCGATTTTCTTTTTAATGGGACGGCGTTTTATGCTTTCTAGGGCAGGTGGCACGCAGACAGAGCTTCGATTTAAACAAGATGGCATTTGGACTCCTGATGCTTATAAGGCAAAAGCTGAACAAGCTCGTAAGCGTAAGGGGAGAAAAGGGAAAGGACGGAAAGCGGAAAAAGAGCTGGTCGGCTCGTGGGAGTTAGAAAAATGAGAAAATTAGCACAACAGGCAAGGCAACGTATTAACAATGCTCAAAATTCGGTACGTTCTGCTTTTAGGGGGGTGTTAAATTTAGTGAAAAGTACTCCGCAAATTCAACTTTCACAGGTGTCTGGCTTGGCAGATGAAACATTGCAAGATGTTGAGCTGATGCAACATTTTGGATTGACATCTGTTCCACCAGCAGGCACTCAAGCGGTTGTTATTCCGCTTGGGGGTAAAACCACACACGGCATTATTGTTGCGACTGAAAATGGCTCTTTTCGGGTAAAAGGCTTAAAAAATGGTGAAACGGCAATTTATGATGCCAGTGGCTCAACGATTATTTTAAAAAACGGCAGATTAATTGAAGTGGATTGTGATGTTTTTAAGGTTAAATGTAAAAGCTACGAGGTGGACGCAACAAGTGGGGCGAGTTTTAAAACACCTAAATTAGAAACAAATCAGGTCTTTACCGCTCAAGGACAAATTAATGGCAATGGTGGTATGGCTGTACAGGGCGGTGATGGTGCAAGTTTTAGCGGTGATGTTGTACAGTCAGGCGGTAGTTTTAGTACTGACGGCGATGTAACTGCGGGTAATACCTCCCTTAAAACCCACACCCATCAAAACGACGGCAGAGGGCAACCTGTGGCGTAATTCGTACAAGCGGTCTTATTTTGCAAAAAATGTACAAAAAACAGACCGCTTGTGTGGAAGTGCTTCCTCGTCATTTCTCTTCTCGCTCTCTGTATCCTGCCAATATGGACAGAGAGATCAGCCCGCTTACTCGGGACTATACAAGTAAGAACATAAATACACTACAAAATGCGGTGTATATCAGATTAACCACTCCTTTAGGCTCGTGGTGGGTAGATGGGCGTGTAGGCTCTCTGCTCCATCTTATTAAACGTGAGAAAGATTTAAGTCGTGTTGGTTTATTGGCTCAACAGTACGCTGAAGAGGCATTACAACCCTTATTAGACGACAAGCGAGCAAAATCAATCACGGTAACGCATCATCAAGTACGAGATGGTTCAATTTTGTTAGAAATTGAGGTTATTGATAATCGTGGTGATACTTTTAAGTTTGAGCATAACGTAAAACTAATTTAAACGGGGTTTAAATGTTTATTACACCAACTTTAGATGAAATCCGCCAAGCGATTTTAAGAGATGTGGTATCTCTTAACCCACACGCTGATGTTTCGGTTGATTCTGACAACTATGCCCGTGCAAGTAGTTTGGCAGCTACCGCAGAGGGGCTTTATGCTCATCAAAAATGGGTAATTAAGCAGTTCTTTCCTGATACTGCTGATACAGAATTTTTAGAGAAACACGCTGCTTTGCGTGGTATTTATCGCCGACAAGCAACTTATGCCAGCGGATTTGGCGCTGAAGTTTTTGGTAATACTGGAGCTGTAATTGAGGTTGGTAAACAGATAATGGCTTCGGACGGGCGGTTTTATGAGGTGGTTGAACCTGCTCAGATTACTCAATCCTCTGTAATGGTCAAAGTCAAAGCACTTTCGACGGGGGCAGGTCAAAATATCATTCAACCTGTTACTGCGAACTTTATGGCAGCACCAGTTGGGGTACAGACCGCTTGTATATTGCGTGAAATTGTGGGTGGTACAGATGAAGAAAGTGATAGCTCACTGTTAGAACGTTTGCTTAATCGCATCAGACGACCGCCTGCTGGTGGGAATAAATACGACTATAAGGAATGGGCGTTAAATGTTGATGGGGTTGAAGCTGCATTTGTCTATCCTTTGCGACGAGGATTAGGAACCGTTGATATTGCAATCATCAGTAATAATGATTTGCCAAGTGATGAAACCGTTGCTCGTACCCAAGCCTATATTGATGAAGTTCGCCCTGTTACGGCTAGAGAGTCAAAAGTTATTAAACCAACAGCTAGACGAACGGACTTTAATATCAAAGTGAAATTGAGTGGTGTGGATTTAGTCACCATTAAAGCAGAAATTGAGTCCGCATTAGGTAATTATTTTAATCAATTAAGCCCTGCAGATAGCTTGATTGTATCGCAGTGTGAAGCGATTGTGAGTGACTTGATTGGGGTTGTTGATCGTCGAATTATTTCGCCAAGCTCTAATTTACAAGCGAATACTGTGCCAAATGTTGAATGGTTTAGGTTAGGGCGAGTTACAGTGGAGTTAATGCAATGAGCTTACACGCAAATGTTCTAAAAACGCTTTATCCTCCAGTTTCCTATGATATTAATGGTGAGCAGTTTGTTGCTCAATGTGAGGTTGATGGACGATGTTTTGACCTGTTACAACAAAGTGCAGAAAGAATGCTCAATGCAGTTACCCCAGATACATCTCGTGAGATGTTGGCAGATTGGGAAAGGGTTTGTGGGATAAGTACTGATCTTTCTAAATCGTATTCGAGTAGAGTCAATAAAGTCATTCTGACATTAAATGCGGTTGGGGGGCTTTCTATGCCTTATTTTATACAGTTAGCGAAGTCTATTGGCTATACCATTGAAATTAAAGAGTTTTCTCATTTGCAAAACGATTTACCCGATGCAGGCGATATTCCGATTCAAAATTCCCCGAGAGAACATTTGGGGTATATGTGGCGGGTTACAGTAACAAATGGCGATAACAATATTACTCGTTTTCGGGCTGGGCAATCTGTGGCAGGAGAACGATTAACGGATTTTGGCGACCGAATTTTAGAAGAATTTTTTACAGATTTAAAACCTGCTCACACCTATTGCTATTTCGCATACATTTAAAGGTATTAAGAAATGAAAACAAAGCTTCCAAATATTGAATCTAATACAGGCAAATTTATTGATGGTAACCCTGCAACAGGAACATTGGGGACTATTGTAACAGCTAAATGGCTAAATGAGGTTCAAGAGCGTATTCAAGATCACTTTGAAGAATTTAAGAACGTATTACTTTTGGCAAATATGCAACCTATTGCAGGAAGAAGTAATCAAGTTGCAGACGCTATTAAGTTTTATATTGGAAGTCTCAATGCCAGCCCAACCAAAAAGGGCTTGGTGCAACTCGCCAATAACTTAACCACCAATGATGCTACAAAAGCGTTGACGGCAGCACAGGGAAAAATCTTAAAAGATGAGATTGATAGGATTGAGATTGGGGGGCGGAATTTAATTAAAAATTCTCGTCTATTAAACAACACTACCCACTGGAATGTAATTGGTGGAAGGGATGTTAGAAATGGAATCGCAGTTTTAAAAAGTTTAGATACATCGAGCCAATGGTGCTGGAGACAAACTTTTGATTTGCCTGAGAAGCAATATACATTTAGTGCTGAGGTCAAACCCGAAAGAACTGCGTTTTATCTCCATCTGTACAATGGGAAGAGCTGGGTTAATTTTCATGCAAGAAATTTGACTCCAGGCATATGGCAAAAAATATCGATTACCTTCGTCAGTGCGATAACAAACATTTCATTCATTAATCCAGGTGAAGGGCTTATAGAATTACAAAATCCTATGCTTGTCGAAGGCAATAGAGCTATGACTTGGGCTCCAGCGCCCGAAGATTTAACCGAAGAAGCGCTTAATAGTGCCCGTCAAAACTATGTTGCCAAAGCTGGGGACACAATGACTGGTCCATTGAATATTAACCACGCGAGTTCGTATCTCAAAGGAAAGAACAACGGCGTTGATGACTGGTTTGTTGGACGAGTCAGAAATAATGATAACGATGTTGCACTGGTATCCTACCAGTATAGCACAGGTATACACCTCAAGTCCGATAGAGTTGAATCGAACAAATCTATCTATCGAGGCAATCACCTCGTGTTTGACGAAGGAAATTTGCTTCCCGTTCGACAGATTGATTTGCGTTCTATTGCTAATGGGCAAATATCTTTCCAAGATGCTACGCCTGCGCAGTTACCGCTTGGAGCTTTCGTGGGGCTATCTAAAAAATCTCACTTGAATGGTGCGGGCGATGGCTGGATGATGATTAACAAAGGCTGGCCAGATAACTCAGGAGTATTTGCTTGCAATCGTATTGGTATTTCGGGCGATAGAATACGCTTCCAAACTGCAAATAATCTTAATGCTTGGGGGAATACCATTGAGCTGGTCAATCTCAGTGATTTTGTCTATCAAAAAATTGGCAACTTCGAAATTCGTAAATACCCTGATGGGACGATGATTCAAACGTGTTTACATCGAAATGGAGGGCGTGAATATAATAGAAATATAAATGAAGGTTCTGATGTTGTTACATTAGTTTACCCTCTCTCATTTATTGAGATACCTGTAGTATCAGTGACACCGCAACTCTCTCATCCATATTTTGATGATGCAAAGGGAATGATTGCAACGAATGATAAAAGTAAACGACAAGGTAGTCCAATAGGGGAAGCTAATGATGGAATGCTTGGCTTAAGTGTGGACAATAACAAATCACAATGTCAATTTGTTTATGGTAATGGGAATGTTTATATTTCAGAAATGACATTTCACATTATGGCAATCGGTCGCTGGAAATAGGAGAACATAATGACAATTTATTACAAAAACGGCTTTTATGACGACAGCCACGGCGGCTTTGTACCAGAGGGCGCTTGTGAAATTTCGGCAGAAACCTACCGCTTGTTACTTGAAGGGCAAGCTCAAGGCAAGCTAATTATTGCCGATGATGAAGGGAATCCGATTTTAAGTGAGCCACCGCCGATACCTATTGAAGAACAACGCCAGAAAATTCGTGACGCCATCAACGCCCTGCGAGATAAGAAAATCAACGGCGGTGTTTATGTGCCAGCGATTGACAAGTGGATTGATACCGATGCCACCGCCGAACGCAATATCTTGTCAGTCAAAGCGACGTTTGACCTATTCGGCGACCAAGAAATTCCGTGGACTTTTGCGGATAATTCGGTGGCAATGATTAACAAAGAGAAGCTACTGGTTATTTGGCAGGTGTTAATGGAAGCCAAGACTGGCAATCACGCTAATGCCTTGAAGCATAAGGCGATGGTGGAACAAGTAGAAAATCCGCTTGAATATGATTATTCGGATGGGTGGACGCAGACTTATGAGGAATTTGCAGGAGCTGCGAATGAATAAAATCTACCTTGCTTTATATAAAGGCAATGCCAAAAACTGGCGTGAACGGCTTGAAGATTGGTTGATTAGAAAGGCAACCAAAGGACAATACTCGCATTGTGAAATTGCGATGCATAGAAGTCGAATTTACGACCATTATCACCAAGAAGAGTGGTTTGAGTGTTATAGCTCAAGCCCTCGTGATGGTGGTGTGCGTTGTAAAACTATCAACGTATCTGACCGCTCTAAGTGGGATTTGGTTGAGCTACCAAATGTGACAGAGGCTCAAATTAGATTTTACTTTGAAATAACCAAAGGTAAAAAGTATGACCTTTGGGGAGCATTGGGTGTAGTGCTTGGATTTAAGCAACGTGGAGAACGGTTCTTTTGCTCAGAGTGGTGTTTTAATGCAATTTTTAACAGCGAACAGGGCTGGCGATTTAGTCCGAATCAGTTGGCTGTGATTTTAAATAAAAAGGAGATGTTGCGATAATGGAAAAAGAGCAAAATGAGTGTAAAGGGGCGGGCTATGTTTAAACAAGCCCCATTGCCTTTTATCGGGCAAAAAAGAATGTTCTTAAAGCATTTTAGTCAAATTTTAAATGATAATATCAGTGGAGACGGCGAAGGTTGGACGATTGTAGATGTGTTTGGTGGTAGCGGTTTATTATCTCATACTGCCAAACAACTCAAGCTACAGGCAAGGGTGATTTACAACGATTTTGACCACTATGCCGAACGCTTACAACATATCCCCGACATTAATCAATTACGCCAACAATTAGCCGTTGTCCTTGCTGATTGCCCCAAAGGTAAGCGGTTAGATAAAGCGAAAAAATTACAACTGATTGAGATTATTGAAGCGTTTAAGGGATATAAAGACCCACATATTCTATGTTCTTGGCTATTGTTTAGTGGTCAGCAAGTGAAGAACCTTGAAGAGTTATATACTCAAGACTTCTGGCATTGCTTACGTCAGAGCGATTATCCAAGTGCGGAGGGCTATCTTGATGGCGTGGAGATTGTTTGTGAGTCGTTTCATCAATTAGTGCCACGCTTCTCAGGTAAGGAAAAGGTATTGCTTATCCTTGATCCACTCTATCTTTGCACCAAGCAGGAAAGCTATAAACAGGCAACCTATTTTGATTTAATTGACTTTCTAAGGCTCATCAATCTAACTAAACCGCCTTATATCTTCTTCAGTTCAACGAAATCTGAGTTTATTCGGTTTATTGAGTATATGCAGGAAGATAAAGTGGATAATTGGCAGGCGTTCGATGGAGCAAAGCGGATTGTGGTGAATACGTCTATAAGTGATAGCGGCAAGTATGAAGATAATTTAGTGTATAAGTTCTAAAAATAACGCCCTTTAAAGTTGGTTTAAAGGGCGTTTAAATTTAATCTAATTCAGATAATAAACAATAAAACGGCGGTGCTGATAGGGTAAGGGTTGAGGTAAATTGTACAACGCTATCTTTGCGACCATCTTCAATAAAACGAATATCTAAGAATGCAAGGTTATACACAAAGGTTTGTCCCCGTCCATTTGGTAAGGTATATTGCGATCCGTCAATGGTAAAACGTTGTTCTTCTCTTACCGCAACTAAGGCTAACTCTAACATCATTTCTTGCTCAGTTCTCATTTTGAAGGTTGTCATTTTAGGCTCTCCTGTTTTGCTTAAGTGACGACAGGATTACTCTGTTAGCCCTGCATAGCAAGTTTAGTTTGCGTAAAAACAACTGAGTGCGGTGTATTTAGGCTGAGGAGGTGTGGACGGCTGGGGTGGAGGCAATGTTATAAAGATATTTGCACTTTATTTTGCATAGCAATATGATTTTTATGCTATGCAAAATGTTTTGTGAAGTTATGCAGAAAATTTTGCGAGTTTATATTCTGGACGTTCGTTCACATCTTGTTCGTGCATTAGATTTAAACAACAGGCGTGATCTCGCCAAACATCACCGCTAAAACGAAGAATTTTTCCGACACCTTTTGCTTCCGCTATCGCATTAAACGGCTCGGCAACGATAAAACCAGCAATCGCGTTACTTGCCAACGCAGCGACCATATCAGAAGGTGGAAGCACCGTCAGTTTGACCTCATTTGCTTTAGGCTCTTGTTCTGTTACCGTCAATTGATGTGCTTTGAGTAGCTGTTGCAACACAATATTATGAATAGAGTACCAAAATGGAATAGCGATAGTTTTACCTGCTAAATCTGCAATACTTTGAATATCAGGGCGAACAGTTAAAGCGGAACCAGCGAGATGGTTCCACATCACGACTTTCACTGGTGCTTTTGAGCCATATTTTGTCCATAAACTCATTGGCGAAAGAACGTGAATTAAATTTACATTGCCACTTAAAAAGGCTTCAATAAGTTGAGCCCAACTACGAAACATAATCGGTTTTTTGACTTCAACATTATATTTTTCAAAGAGCCCTTGAGCGTGAGCAACCAGCAATGGTGTCGCATCTGTTATAGGCAAATAGCCAATTTTAAGCGGTGCGTTATGATTAATTTTTCGCTGTTGCTCTTGAGCCTGCAAAAAGGGGCTACTTCCTGCAAGGGTAAATAAACTTAATAGTTTCAGAAAATCTCGACGTTCATTGTTCATACAACCTCCTAAATAAGATATTCGATATTGTTTTGTGGTGTAGCTTGCATTTGTTGCAAAATATCCACACGATAATGGTTTAAAGCCAGCAAATCCGTTCTCGGAAAGGCGTAAGGTAAATGCCATTTTCCCTTAATTGTGGCTGGTTTACCGCTCAATAATAAAATATGGTCAGATACAGTCAGAGCCTCATCAATATCGTGAGTAATCATCACCGCCGTAGCTTGTCGCTGTTTAACGATATGATGTAGTATTTGTTGCATTTGGCTACGAGTAATAGGATCAAGTGCGGAAAAAGGCTCATCTAACAAAATCAACTTGGGGTTTCGAGCTAAAGCACGAGCCAAATTAACCCGTTGAGCCATTCCACCTGATAATGCATTTGGACGAACATTGGCAACATCACTCAACGCTACATCGGCTAGAGCCTCTGCTACTCGCCGTTTAATTTCATTCTTTGCCAACTGTCCCTGACAGACAAAATCCAGCCCGAAAGCCACATTTTCTGCGACGGTCAGCCAAGGTAGTAATGTTGGCGATTGAAACACATAACCGATCTCGGCAAGTGGTTGTTTAACGGGTTGTCCAAAAAGCGTTACATTCCCCTCAATGGACTTATCTAACCCAGCCAACACGCGTAATAACGACGACTTTCCCACACCACTCGCACCTAAAATTGAGGTGAGTTGCCCCTGTTCCACATTAAATGAAGTATTCTGCAAAATTGGGGTTATCCCCGTTGAAGAAGGATAGCCTATTGCGACATTGTTTACGTTTAACACCATTTTTTACACATTGAAATAAGACGTGGAATACAACATAGAGGAAAAGCAAACGGGAAGGAAAGAATATCCAGTTATAAGAAAGATAAATTTATTCTAGTCTTAAATATAACTAAAAAGCATAAAACATCTTAAAAATGTATTTTTTTGTCATATTATTTTTACCTAAGATGTGAAAAATTTCATTTTACAGGAGTACGCTATGTCATATCTTTCCGCTGAATTTATTCAATGGCTGTCACAGCACGCAGATGATCTTGATCAGTCTAATCAATATGCAGACGAATTACTTACTCGTCTTGCCAATGAAGGGATTTTCAAAATCGGAGTGCCTTCACAACTAGGTGGAAGCGGTGGCACCATTCAAGATGCCATTCACGCTATCGAATCGGTTTCGCAAATCTCTTTAACTGCAGGTTTTATCTCTTGGGGACACCGCACCTTAATTGAAAATTTACTTGCAAGTTCAAATAGTTATCCGAAGGAACAATGGTTAGCCGATTTACTTGGTGGCAAACGTGCAGGGGGAACAGGGTTATCGAATGCCGTCAAGTTTCTGTCGGGCATTGAAGAATTACAAGTGACCATTACTCACGAAAACGGCAAATATTACCTCAACGGACGCTTGCCTTGGGTTACTAACTTACGCCAATCGGGTTTTATTACTATCTTTGTCGCATCGTATGCCGACAATAGCAAAGCCCCGATTATCATTGCATTACCTTCCATAGCAACGGGGCTAACCAGAACAAAAGAGTTATCTCTGATTGGTTTGCAAGGAAGCAACACCGTTGCCCTTCATTTTGAAAATGTCGAATTAGACCCAAATTGGATTATTGCAGAAGATGCCTCTTCTTACTTAGTTAATGTTCGCCCTGCGTTCTTAGGGTTACAATGTGCAATGGCATTTGGTTTGGCTCAACGTTCTCTTAACGAAGTCAAACAGACACTCAATTCCAATCGTTCCATTTTACAAACAGACTGGGAAAATTTAACGCAACAACTGACCGCTTTACAGCAACGACTAGCCGAGGGCTTAGCTGATCCGAGCTATTTTGTGCAACACCCTAAAGTACTCTTCCAAATTCGGATTGAAATTGTCGATATTGTTGTACAAAGTTTAACACTTGAATTACAGGCTTCTGGTGGGAGAGGCTATCTTACCAATGGCGGCACTAGCTTTATTCGCCGTTGGCGAGAAGGGGCATTCTTGCCAGTCGTTACCCCAAGTGTGTTACAATTAAAAACCATTTTACAAGCGGTGAATTAATCGCAGATTTTTGACAGATTTTATTTTTTTATTATAGAGGTTCACTATGTCTAAATTTCAAATTCATACTATCGACACTGCACCTGAAGCAGCAAAAGAAACGTTACAAGCGGTTAAAAACAATAACGGCTTTATTCCTAACTTAATCGGCGTATTAGCCAATGCACCTACCGCCTTAGAAACCTATCGCACCGTCGGGGCAATTAACCAACGTAACAGCTTAACGCCAACAGAGAGAGAAGTCGTACAAATTACCGTAGCGGTCGCAAATGGTTGTGGTTTCTGCGTAGCAGGGCATACCGCAATTTCCATTAAACAGATCAAAATGCCTGACGAATTGCTGCAAGCATTACGCAAAGCTACGCCAATTCAAGATAACAAATTAGATACCCTTGCACGCTTTACACTCGCTGTTATCAACACTAAAGGCAAAGTCGGTGAAATCCTACTCAATGAATTTTTTGCCGTAGGTTACACCCAACAAAATGCTCTAGATGTGGTACTTGGTGTCAGCCTAGCCAGCTTATGTAACTATGCAAACAACCTCGCAGATACACCAATTAACCCTGAGTTACAGCCTTACGCATAATGAATGCTAAAAAATTATTAATGCTCTGCCGTGAGCCTCGTTTATATGGTTGTCAAAGACTTAAACAAGCGGCAGAACATAAAGGCTACCAACTGGATATTCTCGATCCAAACCGCTTCTTGCTACAACTGCAGCAAGGGCGGTTTGAGCTTTATTATCAAACAGGGGAAAGCTACGATAAAACTCGAGCAAAACCCGAAAAAATCGGGGAATATGCAGGTATCTTGCCTCGATTTGGTACAACTAGCACAGAAATAGGCTGTAATGTATTACGGCATTTTGAACAAAAACATGTACCTGTTTTAAATGCGTCTTCTGCCTTTGCTCTTGCCCGTGACAAATGGCAAAGCCTACAGCGACTTGCCGCCTGTGGCATTCCAGTACCTGATACGCTATTAATGGGAGAGCTTTACAGCGTTGCTGAAGGTTTAAGTCAATCAGGCTTGCCAGCGGTTATTAAAACGCTGTCAGGCTCTCAAGGTGTAGGGGTAATGTTGGCAGAAAGCTATAGCAGTGCCTTGAGTTTACTTGAAACATTAAAAAATGCCAAAGTACCAAGCCTCTTACAAACCTTTATTGCAGAGGCTAAAGGGCAAGATATTCGAGCTTTTGTGATTGGTGATCAAGTTGTTGCAACAATGGAACGCACTGGTGCAAGCGGTGAGTTTAGAGCCAATATTCACAGAGGTGGCACCGCCCAAGCCATTCAACTGTCTGATGCAGAACAAAAAATCACAGTTCAAGCAGCAAAAGCCATCGGCTTAGATGTGGCAGGTGTCGATCTTATTCGTTCTCAACAAGGCATTATGGTGTTAGAAGTCAATGCAAGCCCTGGGCTTGAAATGATTGAACAGGTGACTAAAGTAGATGTTGCAGGTTTAATGATCCAATATTTATTGAGATAATTTAGTTAATAGCCTATAAGCGGCGAGAACTGTAATAAATTGTACAAATCTCACCGCTTGTCTTTTCCATTCTGCTCTGATTAAGGTACAATAACGCCTATTTTTATGTTTAAATAATATCGCCTATGCAACACGAATTAGCACAAACGATCCCAGAACTGATTTTATGGACAAAAGAGCGAGAATTTTCGCTTTCCCTTTCTTCCGACCGCTTGGCATTTTTATTGGCGATAGCCCTGTATAATAACGAACGCACTGACGGTGAATTGCTTGAAAGCGATTTACAAGATATTTTCCGTCATGTTTCAAATGCCTTTGAGCAGTCTGAAGCAACACAAACACAGCGCGCGAATAATGCGATCAACGATCTTGTCAAACAACGTTTTTTAAACCGTTTTTCGAGCGAATTTACCGAAGGTTTGGCAATTTATCGCTTAACACCACTTGGTGTTGGCGTATCAGAGTATTACATTCGCCAACGTGAATTTTCGACTTTACGTCTATCGATCCAACTTTCTATTGTTGCCGATGAAATTCAGCGCGCCTCTAATGCAGCAGAAGAAGGTGGTGATGAACGTTTCTGGCGTAATCAAGTGTTTGCCCCATTAAAATTCTCTGTAGCAGAAATTTTTGACAGTATCGATCTTTCCCAGCGTATGATGGACGAAAATCAGCAGCAGATCCGTGAGCGTATTGCTGCACTGTTAAGCCAAAATTGGCACGAAGCCATTGCGACTTGTCAGCAGTTGTTAGACGAAACTTCGGGGAATTTGCGTGAGCTACAAGATGTATTAAATGCGTCAGGGGATAAGTTGCAATCCCAATTATTGCGTATTCAAAGTTGCTTGATTGGGCGTGATGATTTGGATTTTGTCGATCAGCTGATTGTGAACTTGCAGAATAAACTTGACCGCATTATCAGTTGGGGACAACAGGCGATCGATCTCTGGATCGGCTATGACCGCCACGTCCATAAATTTATCCGTACCGCCATTGATATGGATAAAAATCGTGTCTTTGGGCAACGTTTACGCCAGTCTATTCAAGATTATTTTGAAAGCCCGTGGCAACTTTATATTGCCAAAGCAGAGCCTTTGATGGATCTGCGTGATGATGAAACCGAATTAAATGAAGCGGAAGCCGTAGGCGAGCTACCGACTGAGCTAGAATATGAGTCCCTCACCCAAGTGCAGGAGCAGATTATTGCAGCAATGCAAGAATATCTTGTCCCATTCCGTGAACAAGGCAAACCGATTGATCTCGGTGCGATTTTGCGTGAACAGTTGGCAATGTATCCGCTTTCTCGCCATTTTGATGTAGCAAGAATTATCGTCGATCAAGCCGTTAAACTCGGTATGGCAAGCCAAGACAGCCAAGCGATTTACCCAGAATGGCAGTCGATTAATGATAAAGGCGCAGAAGTACAGGCGAATGTGATTGACCAATACAATAAATAACAAGCGGTCAGTTTTAATTAAAGTTTTACAAAAATAGAGAACGACAATGACAAACACCCAAGAACTTATCTCAACCAAATTGGCTGAAGCGATTGCTAACCCGATTTTTCCGCAACTTGACAGTCAATTAAGAGCAGGGCGACACATTAGCTTAGAAGCCCTTGATGAACACGCTTTTTTGATGGACTACCAAAGCGAGCTTGAACAGTTTTACCGCCGTTATCACGTCGAACTTATTCGTGCACCAGAAGGCTTTTTCTATCTTCGACCTAAAGCAACAACTTTGATTGCTCGTTCGGCGATGTCTGAAATGGAAATGTTGGTAGGAAAAGTGTTGTGTTATCTCTATCTCAGTCCAGAACGCCTTGCACAGCAAGGGATTTTCCACTATGACGAAGTGTACGATGAGTTGCTTAATTTGGCGGACGAAATCAAGTTGCTTAAAGCAATCAATCCACGTTCAACAGGATCAGATTTAGACAAAGCGAAGCTGGCTGAGAAAGTAGGTGGGGCATTACGCCGTTTAGGTCGTTTAGGAGTGATTAGTCGTGTTGGCGATCAAAACAGCAAAAAATTTGTGATTTCAGAGTCAGTGTTCCGTTTTGGGGCTGATGTGAGAACAGGGGACGATCCTCGTGAAGCTCAACGTCGTTTAATCCGTGATGGTGAGGCAACAAAGCCTACGATTGCGAAAGAGCAAGCGGTCAGTTTTGACGAAGAATTTGCAAATGAAGAAATAGATGATGGTGAAGAATAGTGAGGATATATTAATTGTAATGGAACATAAGAAAGTAGAAGAACCCTCAATACAATACAACTTATTTAAAGAAGCATTTCCTTCATATTCTGAATTTACATTTATTGACTTGTTTGCAGGAATTGGTGGGTTTAGGCTTGCTATGGAGAAGCTAGGTGGTTATTGTGTTTTTTCTAGTGAAATTGATGAAAATGCACAAAAAACATACGCAACTAATTTTGGTGAAAAACCATACGGCGATATTACTTTAGAAGAAACGAAACGCCTTATACCAACAACCTTTGACATTCTATGTGCAGGATTTCCTTGCCAAGCTTTTTCTATTGCGGGAAAAAGAGGGGGGTTTGAAGATACAAGAGGAACATTATTTTTTGAAGTAGCTGAAATTATTCGCAGACATCAGCCTAAAGCATTTTTTCTTGAAAATGTAAAGGGATTGAGTAGCCACGATAAAGGAAGAACACTAAGCACAATTTTAAATGTGTTACGAGAAGATCTAAATTATTTTGTACCAGATCCTAAAATACTTAATGCAAAAGATTTTGGTGTACCACAGAATCGAGAAAGAATTTTTATTGTTGGGTTTAGACAAGACCTTGCGATAAACTCTTTTTATTATCCTGCACCATTAAATAGGAAAGTTTGTTTTAATGATGTGAAAGAAAAAAATGTTGTACCAACGAAATATTATTTATCAACACAATATATTGAAACTTTAAGAAAGCACAAAGCTCGCCACCAAGATAAAGGAAATGGTTTTGGGTATGAGATTATTCCTGATGATGGTATTGCAAATGCGATCGTTGTTGGTGGTATGGGGCGTGAGAGAAATTTGGTAATAGATCATCGAATCACTGACTTTACACCAACTACGAAGATAAAAGGTAATGTGAATAGGGAAGGTATTAGAAAAATGACACCTAGAGAATGGGCTAGATTACAAGGGTTTCCTGATAGTTATATTATCCCTGTCACAGATACACAAGCATACAAGCAATTTGGAAATTCAGTTGCAATACCTGCAGTGCAAGCAACGGCAGAGAAAATTTTGGAGCATTTAAGACTAGGATAAAGATAATATGGCGAAAGGAACAAAAGTAACCGATATAGTAAAATTAATGGTTCATAAATATCCGATAAATCAAAAATGGAAGCCAAATGAATTGATTTCTTTTTATTGGAATGTGTACACATCGGAATTTGAATCTAACAATTCAGTTAATGGTGGTGTATTTGAACAGTTACTTGTGCTAGCTCTGTTAAGAGAGAAAATATCACCTGTATATGTTCAAGCAGAATTAGCATTTGTTCCGAATGTTATTTTGGATATTGTGTTATATAACCGTAAGACCCCTATTACTATTAGTGCAAAAACAACTCTTAGAGAGCGTTGGAAGCAAGCAGATTTAGAAGCTATGGCGACTAAATATGTGCATCGAGAAGCATTGTGTTATGTTGTTACCTTATCTGAAAATGAGGTGCTTGCTCGACGTAAAGAAGAAAATAGTTACATGGGGATAAATGATTTTGTTCTAGCTCATACAGATGAATTTAACCAGTTAGTTGAAAAATTGAAACAAATTCAAATTACAGAAAGTGAAAGCATAAAAATCATTCAAAGTGATCATAAATTCTATGATAAAGACAGTGTTGAGAAGCTGTATCAAATTGAAATTTAGTATTTAGGCAAATATATGACAGAAAAAAACGACTTATTTGAACAAAACGTCACTTCTCAAAATATCATGGTTGCGACACATGTACAATCGTCTATACCTAGTGTGAGCCGTAGCAAATTCCGTTCCCTAACCTTAATTAACTGGAACGGTTTTTTTGCTCGAACCTTTGACTTGGACGAACTAGTAACGACCCTTTCGGGCGGTAACGGGGCGGGTAAATCGACCACGATGGCTGGGTTTGTGACGGCGTTAATTCCTGATCTTACCTTGCTTAACTTCCGTAATACCACCGAAGCAGGTTCGACTTCTAGTTCTCGTGATAAAGGGTTGTACGGTAAATTGAAAGCAGGCGTTTGTTATGCGGTGTTGGAAAGCGAAAATTCCCGTGGGCAACGTGTGATTAGTGGTGTGCGTTTACAGCAGATCGCAGGGCGTGATAAGAAAGTCGATATTCGTTCGTTTTCATTACAAAATATCAATGAAAATCAATCGGTTATCTCTGTTTTAACTGAGCAGGTTGGTGAGAAAAATGCACGAGTGCTGGCGTTAAATGATCTAAAAGAGAAATTTGATGGCAGTGAGGTGCAATTTAAACAGTACCATTCGATTACCGATTATCATAGTTTTCTCTTTGATCTTGGCGTTATTCCAAAACGTTTACGCACATCGGGCGACCGTAGCAAGTTCTATAAGTTGATCGAGGCTTCCCTTTACGGCGGTATTTCTAGCGTTATTACTAAATCTTTGCGTGATTATCTCTTACCTGAAAATACAGGGGTTCGCCAAGCCTTTCAGGATATGGAGTCGGCACTGCGTGAAAACCGTATGACCCTTGAAGCAATCAAGGTTACGCAATCAGATCGGGATATGTTCAAAAAACTGATTACCGAGTCCACTAATTATGTGTCGGCAGACTATATGCGACACGCCAACGAACGTCGTGGCAATGTACAACAGGCAATTGAAAAGCGTCAAGAGTGGTATCAGTCTAAATCTAAATTAACCCTTGAACAGCAACGTTTGGTTGAGTTTAGCCGTGAAATGCAGGATTTGGAAGAGGGCGAAAGTAGCCTTGAAGCTGAGTACAATAGTGCTTCCGATCATCTCAATTTAGTGATGAATGCAGTTCGCCATCAAGAAAAAGTGGAACGTTATCAAGATGATGTTGCAGAGCTAAACGAACGCCTAGAAGAACAACAAATGGCGTTGGAAGAAGTGGCGGAACGTCAAGAGATGGCTCAAGCTCGTGCGACGGAAGCCGAAGATCAGGTTGAAGAGTTGCGTTCTCAAATGGCGGATTATCAACAGGCGTTGGACGCACAGCAAACCCGTGCATTGCAATATCAGCAAGCGGTGAATGCGTTAGAAAAAGCCAAACAGATCAGCGGACTGGCTAATTTAGATTTACACAATGTCGAAGATTATCACGCTGAATTTGTGGCTCAAGCTGACGAAATCACCGACAAGGTGTTTGAGCTTGAACAGCGTTTATCAGTGTCCGATATGGCGAAAAGCCAGTTTGATAAAGCCTATGAACTTGTTTGCAAAATTGCAGGGGAAACTGACCGCTTACAAGCAGACAGCGTTGCCCGTGAATTGCTGAGTGCGTATCCAAGCCAAAAAGCCCACGCACAACAAGCGGTGGCTTTGCGTCAAAAATTGACAGAATTAGAACAGCGTTTACATCAACAACATAATGCAGAACGTTTGCTTGCTGAGTTTAATCAAAAAGCACAAGCAGAGTTGGAAGATGCAGAAGATCTTGAAAGCTATTATGAAGAGCAACAAGCTCGTCTTGAAGATTTGGAAGCGGAGCTGGCTGAATTTGTTGAAGTACGTTCAACACAACGTCAGCAACGTGAGCAATTAAATCAACAATATCAACAACTTGCACAAGCTGCACCTGCGTGGCATACGGCACAATCGGCATTAGCCCGCTTGCAAGAGCAGTGTGGCGAAACCTTTGACAGTAGCCAAGCGGTTATGCAGTTTATGCAAAATACCTTAAGCCGTGAGCGTGAAGCAACCCTTGAACGTGATGAGCTTGCTCGCCGTGAACAGCTATTAGATGAGCAAATTTCACGCCTAAGCCAGCCTGACGGCGCGGAAGATATTCGCTTAAATCAGCTGGCGGAAAAATTTGGCGGTGTGCTGATTTCAGAGTTATACGAAGATGTGTCGATTGAAGATGCACCTTATTTCTCCGCACTCTATGGCGATGCTCGCCACGCCATTGTGGTGCGTGATTTGGAAGCAGTCAAAGCACAGTTACAGCAACTTGATGATTGTCCTGAAAATCTCTATTTGATCGAAGGTGATCCGAATGCCTTTGACGATAATGTCTTTAAATCGGAAGAACTGGGCGATGGCGTGGTGGTGCAACTGTCTGACCGTCAATGGCGTTACTCTAAGTTCTCTGAATTTGCGGTCTTTGGCCGTGCTTCTCGTGAGAAACAGCTTGAGAAAGTAAAAGCAGAACGTGATGAAACGACAGAAAAACACGCAGAACGTGCCTTTGATGTGCAGAAATGCCAACGTTTACACCAACATTTAAGCCAGTTTGTCGGCACACATTTAGCTTTAGCTTTCCAGCCTGATCCTGAAGCGGCAATGCAAGAGATTGCACAAAAACGAGCTGAAATTGAGCGTGAACTCAATCAAGCAAGCGGTACGGAACAGCAATTACGTCACCAGCTGGAAAACAGCAAAGCACAGTTGCAACTGTTGAATAAAGTGTTGCCACAACTCAACATTCTTGCCGATGAAACTTTGCAAGATCGCGTGGAAGAGTGCCGTGAACAGCTGTTAGAAGCCCAAGAAGATGAACAATTTATCCGTCAATTCGGTAATGCGTTAGCACAACTTGAGCCGATTGCAGTGGCGTTAAAGAGCGATCCGACCCAGTTTGAACAGCTACAAGCGGATTACAAGCGGTCTGTTGAGCAACAAAAATTGCAACAACAGAAAGTCTTTGCCCTTGCTGATGTGATGAACCGACGTTTGCATTTCAGCTATCAAGAAACAGTAGGGGCGGAAGGTTCTGCTCTTAACGAACAGCTTCGCCAACGTTTAGACAATGCACAACGTGAGCGTGAGCAGGCTCGTGAACAGCTTCGCCAAGCGACAGCACAATTTAGCGAATATAACCAAGTTTTAACGTCGTTACGCAGTGCCTTTGATGCGAAAAATCAGATGCTTCAAGAGTTGTTGCAAGAGATGGACGAATACGGTATCCGCAATGATGATGGGGCAGAAGAGCGTGCGAGAATACGCCGTGATGAATTGCAACAACGTTTAAGCCAACACCGTATGCGTAAATCTTATATTGATAAGCAAGTGGCGGTTATTCAAGCGGAAATGGATAATCTCAATAAAGCGGTGCGTAAAGCAGAGCGTGATTACCATACTCAGCGTGAAATTGTGGTGCAGGCGAAAGTGAGTTGGTGTTTGGTGTTGAAACTCTCTCGCAATAGCGATGTAGAAAAACGCTTAAATCGCCGTGAGCTGGCTTATCAATCGGCGGAAGAGTTGCGTTCGATTTCCGATAAAGCTCTTGGTGCGTTGCGAACCGCAGTGGCGGATAACGAATACTTGCGTGATAGCTTGCGTGCGTCAGAAGATAGCCGTAAGCCTGAAAATAAAGTGGCGTTCTTTATTTCGGTTTATCAGCATTTGCGTGAGCGTATTCGCCAAGACATCATCAAAACGGACGATCCGATTGATGCGATTGAACAGATGGAAATCGAGCTATCTCGCTTAACTAATGAACTGACTAGCCGTGAGAAAAAATTGGCGATCAGCTCAGAAAGTGTGGCAAATATCTTGCGTAAAACCATTCAACGTGAACAAAACCGTATTTTGCAACTGAACCAAGGCTTGCAAAATATTGCGTTCGGTCAGGTGAAAGGGGTGCGTTTGGTGGTAAACATTCGTGATACCCACGCAATTTTACTCAACGCCTTATCAAACGACCGTGAGCAACATAGCGATCTGTTTGAGAACCAAAAACTCAGTTTCTCAGAAGCGTTGGCAATGCTCTACAAACGTGTTAATCCACATATTGAACTAGGGCAACGTACACCGCAGACCATTGGCGAAGAGCTATTGGACTACCGTAATTATCTCGATCTGGAAGTCGAAACCTTCCGTGGTGCAGACGGTTGGATGCGTGCGGAGAGTAGTGCGTTATCGACAGGGGAAGCGATTGGTACGGGTATGTCGATCTTGTTAATGGTGGTGCAAAGTTGGGAAGAAGAATCTCGCCGTATGCGTGCTAAGGATATTCTGCCTGCTCGCTTGCTTTTCCTTGACGAAGCAGCTCGTTTAGACGCAACTTCTATCAATACCTTGTTTGAACTCTGCGAGCGTTTGGATATGCAATTGCTGATCGCTGCCCCAGAAAACATCAGCCCAGAACGTGGTACAACCTACAAGTTAGTGCGTAAGATCACCAATAACCAAGAGTATGTACACGTTGTTGGATTGAAGGGGTTTGGGAAGGTTTAGTAGACAAAAGTAGCTTTAAGTCTTGGAGAGTAGGGGATTAAAGCTACTTTATTTTTAGCTATGTTTTTGGCTTCTTACAGTTCAGTTTTTCCTCTTTCCTAGCTAGGATAACTAGCTGTCTTCTGTGATCAATTTCTCTTTTAATCCCCGCTTTCTCGAAGCCATCGTTAATCACCGCTTGAATATCCACTTCACAAGCGACTTGATAGAGCTGTTTTGCATAATCCGCTTGTGGATATTCCCGATTTTCAAAGCCCAAACGCCCTTTACTATCCGCTTCGCAAACCAATAAAAAATCAAAAAAACGTTCGGGTTTACGCCATACATCAAGTTTATTAAACAATTTCACCACGGTTTCAGGGCGTAGCTCTGTGATTTTATGGTTATGGGTGTGAAATTCCGTGACCAGTTTAGCGAATGCTTTAGTGTGAGCTTGCACTTTCAAGCGATTTGCCAGTTGCTCCGTTGGGGCAACGCCTTTCTGTTCGTGTCCATAATGATGGGGCAGAATATCCTTTGGGGTTAGAGCTTTGCCAAGATCGTGACAGAGTGCGGCAAATAACACACTTTCAGGATCATTTGCTTGAACCGCTAATTTTTTCGCCTGCTCCAAAACCATCAAGGTATGAATACCACTATCAATTTCAGGGTGATGTTTTTCAGGTTGTGGAACGCCAAAGAGTGCTTCCACTTCAGGAAATAGCACTTTCAATGCCCCGACTTCTCGTAGCACTTGGAAATAGATGTGTGGCGTGTCGGTGGCGAAGGCTTTTTGGGTTTCCAGCCAAACACGCTCCGCTGTTAAATGAGCTAACTCACCGCAAGCGGTCATTTCTTGCATTAATTTTACCGTTTCAGGAGCAATCCGAAATCCGAGAGAATAGAAGCGTGCGGCAAAGCGAGCCACACGCAACACCCGTAGCGGATCTTCGGCAAAGGCAGGGGAAACGTGGCGAAGCAGGCGATGTTTAAGATCGGCAATCCCCCCGTAAAAATCGTGGTAGTTGCCGTCAAGATCTTGAGCAATCGCATTAATCGTGAGATCTCGGCGGATTAAATCTTGCTCAAGGGTAACCTCAGGGGTAAAGTCGCAGATAAAATCGTTATAGCCGTTGCCGTTTTTGCGTTCGGTACGGGCAAGGGCGTATTCTTCTTTGGTTTTAGGGTGTAAAAATACAGGGAAATCGTTACCGACTTGTTGATAGCCTTGAGCTAAAAGCTGTTCGGGCGTTGCCCCAACAATCAACCAATCACGATCTTTGACTGCTAAGCCGAGCAGTTGATCCCGTACCGCACCACCGACAAGGTAGATATTTGTAGTGGATATTATCATAGGTATATTAATTCGGATATATTAGGATTGGTGTATTAAGAAGCATTATTCTATGTATTCCACCACATCAGAGATTGTTTGACGGGTCTTCGCTTTAGGTTCTACCGCACGATAACCAAAGGCGACCATCACACTAAGTTTATAGACTTTCGGATCATACAACCCTTTTTCGACAAAAAGCTGATCCATTTTTTCCAATGGAAAACCTTCAATCGCGGTGCTATCAATGCCAATCATTGCTGAAGCTGTTAGCATATTGGCTAATGCAATATAGCTTTGGCGACAAGCCCAGTGATAAAACGCCACAGGATCTTGGGTCAAGCCAAAATCCTTTTCACTGAAGTTACGATAAAAACCTTGACGCATTTTTAACGCTTCTTCAGGAATATGGTGAACATCTCGCATAATATGTTGTACATATTCACCGTCAGCAAGCAGAGTTTCAGGCTGACGAACAAGGATCACAACAAAATGACTACAATCCATCACCTTATCCTTTGCCCCCCACGCATTATCACGAATAAGCTCACGGATAGCGTGGTTTTCAATCACTAAAAATCGCCTCGGCTCAAAGCCAAAAGAACTTGGCGATAAACGCCCTGTTTCCAAAATAAATTGGAAATCTTCATCACTGATTTTTTTCGTTGGATCGTATTGCTTGCAAGCGTGGCGATAATGAAAGGCATCAAGAATAGCTTGTTTAGAAATAGACATAATTTGTTTCCCCTCAATGAATTGATTACCATATTATGATACGCTTTACTTAAATTTCAAAATATCAAGGAGTAAATATGTCAAAAACCTTTAGTGACCAAGCCGATTGTTGTGGTGGCATTTGCAAACCAAGTAGTACTTCTATGTTTGACAATGCCGACAGCACCATTGAATTAGCCCTTGTCTATCCAACTCAAGCAGACGCAGAACAAGGACTTGCTACATTAACAGCAAAAGCAAGAGAAGTTGAAAGCGAACCGTGCAATATCAGTAGCCAAATCAGCCAAACCGAAGATGGCTTTTTGTTACAAGCGAAATTCTTATTTAGTTGCCAAGCGGAAGCGGTGATTTTTCAGATGAAGTTGAGATAGCTCATGCTTATTGTATTAATGAAAAATGATGGACTATCTTGACCGCCTTATTGAACTTACCCAAATTCAAGGGGAAATTAATGTGCTGTGCCGTTTTAATGGTAATTGGCAAATTCCGCTGCCAAGGCGTGAAGTTGTTTTTCGTTCATAATAAAATACCTGTGTCTGAATGTATTATCTCAGAAACAGGTATTTACACAAATTGTGAGAGAGGCTCTTGGGCGAGGTTGTGGATCTCGAGTTACCCAAGTACCACCTTGTTCTGGGGCTTTACTTGAGCCAACATATACTGGAATATTGCTACGCACCGCAGGCAACAAGGTCGCTGGGTGTAAAACTTTCGCACCGAAGGTTGCCATTTCCGCGGCTTCGTTAAAGCTCATTGTATCAATACGTTTTGCAGCGGGTACAACACGAGGATCGGTGGTGTAAATGCCTGGCACATCAGTCCAAATTAACACATCATTTGCATTTAACACTTCGGCTAACAATGCTGCTGAATAGTCACTACCGCCACGTCCTAATGTGGTTGTTTTGCCTTCATCATCACGACCGATAAAGCCTTGAGTAATAGCTACTTTGCCTTCTGCAATTAATGGTTTAAGGATAGCATCTGATTGAGCTTGGGTTTTCTCATCATTTGGTGCGGCTTTGCCGTAATGGTTATTGGTGGCAACAATCTCTCTCACATCAACCCATACAGCAGGATAATTACGCTCTTTTAATAGCTGAGTGAAGATTTTAGTGGACATCATTTCGCCGTGGCAAATTAATTCATCAGTGAGGGCTGCCGAAGTCGCAAGGCTTGCAGAGAGGCTAGGGCTGAAACGTGTTCTAACAATGCGTCAATTTCTGCAGAAACTGCCGCAGGGTTTTGTAATTTTTCGATAATGTTATATTGAATGGTACGAACTGCCGCTAAAATTTCTTCACGACGCTCTGCTTCACAACCATTCGCCAGTTCAACTAAATAGTTTGTTACACCTGCGGAAGCAGATAACACAACAACCCGAGTATTTGCGTCTGCAGTAACGATATTTGCACAGGCAGACATTGCTTCAAAATTGGCAACGCTGGTTCCACCAAATTTAGCAACAGAAAGATGAGACATAAAAATTTCCTATAAATAAAATTGTGTTTGCAATGAAGTAAAAAAGATAGGAAATGGGATGTTTGGATGCAGGTTATGGCATACAAACCTTGCGTGTCAGTATCTGGTTGGCAGAGGAAAACGATAGATTTTTTTATGGCATTGAGGAAGGCACTGATTTGGAATTGGGGCTAATCAATTTAGCCCCTAAAAATTGTAATGTTATAATAACCTACTAGGCCCAAAAGGCGGAGCAATGATCCAAAGATGTTTTAGCGGAATATTGCTAGGTTCTGCTGAAGAAGTTCGCAAGCAGTTTTGAAAACCATAACTGCCATAATTCTCGCTGGTTAAACATTTTCCCGTATTGGGATCTGTCAGAATAAATGCCCCCGTATCGGTTGGGACTAACCTAAATAAAGTGTCTGTTTGTCCACAGGGTAAAGTACCACCATCTCCAACTAAACACCGATTTTCTTTACCAAATACTTGAAATTGAACGAACCGACGATTTTTAACAATAACATCAACAAGTCGCCACTGCACCTCTCTTGGATCATTGCGATCATAGCTACGATTAGATACAGGCTCCCCCGTATTTAAACTGCGTAAAGAGATAACAGGGGGCTTTATTTCAACAACATCAGGATAAGTTGATGGTGTTGGCGTAGGTGCAGGTGGCATCGGTGGTGTTTCTGCAAGGGAAAACTGGCATACTCCTAATGTCATCAATAAAGTAAAACGCTTTAGCATAACTTCCCCCTTAACGTTTTTTTACAAAGCTGACTGGGAAATGATCGGAGGTAATCTGCGATCTCATCTGATTAAACATAATACTGGCACTGACCGTCGTGTTTTGTGTGGTTTGATTCGCATTGTGTAACACTGCATAATCCAATACTCCACCAGAACGATGGGTAGGTTCCGTTGGTGCAACAATCAGTGTAGCATTACGCAGTCCAGGTTCAGAATCTAGAGCCTCTTGCATACGACCAGGAGCGCGATTGAAATCCCCTACCGCCATCCAATTAATATGTCGTCTTCCCTCAGTATTAAAGAACGTATGAATATTTTGAATCAAACTTAGTGAATCTGCTCCTCCAGATGAAAGAGCATGAATACTAAAGAAAGCATCGTCATCAATACGAATACCTATGGCTGGACGAGAAGTTAATACACTGGAACTGGAATTAATCACGAACACTTCGCTTGCCATACGACGAGCAATAATCGCAAGATTAACTCGATTTGCCCCGACATCTAAGCGAGAGTAATAGATATAAACATTATTTGGACGACTTCTTGTCCCTAAGTTCCATACATATTCATCAATCGGAAAGCCAACCCCCTCAGGCTGAACCATTCGGCGTGTATGAACGGCGGTAGATGGCAAAGAGCCTGCTTCTTGAACCATTAAAATACCTGCCGCTTGAGGCCCCGTCAAAAGCTGACGAACATTGATATTCCATTTACTTTCATTAATCGCAGAAGAACCTTGCAAGTTCCACGTTGCAACCGTATAGTTTTCCAAATTTGCCAAGGCAATTTGAGGAAGCAAATAACATACTAATGCTATAGCTCGATTAAATAACGTCATTTTTCCTCCTATAATGGATTAGCACTAAGTAATGGTGGTGTGAGATAGAACGTTTGATCGTGTAACGGTGTAATACGTTTATCATCACAACGATCCAAAGTCAGCGTAAAATAGCCAGTGGTACTCACCGCATTGTAAGTTAAGCAACGCTGCTGGGAAACACTTTTAATGAACACCGCTCCTGTCGAGGTTGGCAGTAACTCAAAATCTTGATCTAAATTATTTGGATCACAGCTATCTTGAATCACACCATTTCCATAAGCCTGCATACAAGATCCCATCTGCTGATTAGTAAAGCGGAAATGTTCTTGACGGAAGCTCCGCTCAATTCGCCAATTACGCAATTTGCCAAAATCTTGAGAATTAAGTGGCGGATACATCCAAAGCCAGCTACGACGATCAACAGACCACATCGTAATCACCGCCCCATTTTGTCCCATAATGCTGATAAAGTCGTTAAATTCGGCAGTATTTGATGGACTGGTTGCTAACAAATTGAGCGTTGGTGGGCCAGGCAGTTTTAACAGACTTGTTGGTAAAGGGGGCGTAGGGTTTAGCGTTTCCTCAAACAACGCCTGATCATCTTTTTTCTCTTCCTGTGGTTTTTGCGTTTTTTCACAACTACAACTGCAACCAAGTAAAGCACTTGTAAAAATAGCAAGTGAAGTTAGATATGTGAGCTTTCTCATTTATATCTCCTTGTGATAATTTGAGAAAATCTATAGTCAATGTTTACTTTGATCAAGAAAATTTACAAAATAAGCGAGCTATCCGCCCGCTTATTTGCTTATCTTATTTATAGCCTTAAAACGCTACGCTCTCTTTTAAACTTACCGTTAAGTTAAAGACAAGATTATCTGCACTGCCGTCTTTACTGTCTAAACAGTAATAGCCTTCACGTTCAAATTGATAACCTTGTTCTGCTTTTGCATTCGCTAAACTTGGCTCAACAAAACCTTGTTTAACCACTAACGATGTTGGATTTACCACAGAACAAATATCTTCTTCCGCACCTGGATTTGCAACGGTAAACAAGCGGTCGTAAATACGGAATTCCGCAGGTTTATTATGTACCGCAGACACCCAATGAATTACGCCTTTCACTTTTCGTCCGTCTGCAGGGTTTTTACCTAAGGTTTCAGGATCGTAGGTGCAATAAATTGTAGTGATCTTACCGCTTGCATCTTTTTCTACATGTTCCGCTTTAATCACATAAGCATTACGCAAACGCACTTCTTTGCCTAATACAAGACGTTTGTACTGTTTGTTTGCTTCTTCACGGAAGTCTGCTTCATCAATGTAAAGTTCACGGGTAAACGGCAATTCTCGGCTGCCAAGTTCTTCACGATTTGGGTGATTTGGTGCGGTTAGCCATTCTTCGCCTTCAAAGTTTTCAATCACAACTTTAACTGGGTTAATCACAGCCATTGCACGCGGTGCGTTGGTATTTAAGTCATTACGAATACAAGACTCTAATGCACTGTATTCCACCACGTTATCTTGTTTTGTTACACCAATACGGCGGCAGAATTCACGGATAGACCCAGGGGTATAGCCACGACGACGTAAGCCCGAAATTGTCGGCATACGAGGGTCGTTCCAACCATCAACAATACCGTCATTTACCAATTTCAACAGCTTACGTTTAGAGGTTAATGTGCCTTCTAAATTTAAACGTGAAAATTCATACTGATGCGGTAATGGACGTTCAATCGAAATGTTTTCTAATACCCAGTCATACAAACGGCGGTTATCTTGGAACTCCAATGTACAAATTGAGTGAGTAATACGCTCAATCGCGTCCGAAATACAGTGGGTAAAATCGTACATCGGGTAAATGCACCATTTATCGCCTGTTTGGTGGTGGCTCGCAAATTTGATACGATACAATACAGGGTCACGCATTACGATAAATGGTGAAGCCATATCAATTTTCGCACGCAAGCTCATTTTTCCTTCTTCGATTTCGCCGTTTTTCATTTTCTCGAATAACGCTAAGTTTTCTTCAATCGGGCGATCACGATATGGGCTGTTTTTACCTGGCTCAGTTAATGTACCACGATATTCACGCATTTCATCAGGCGATAGTTCATCAACATAGGCTAAACCTTTGTTAATTAATTCAATCGCATAGCCGTAAAGTTGATCGAAATAATCAGACGCATAACGTGGCTCACCTTCCCATTCAAAGCCTAACCATTTCACATCTTCTTTGATTGAATCAACGTATTCTACGTCTTCTTTAACAGGGTTAGTATCGTCAAAACGTAGGTTACATAAGCCTTTGTAATCTTCTGCAATCCCGAAGTTTAAGCAAATAGATTTTGCGTGACCGATATGCAAATAACCATTTGGTTCCGGTGGGAAACGAGTATAAACGTTATCATGTTTTCCTGAGGCTAAATCTTCATCAATAATATGGGTAATAAAGTTGGCTCGAACATCGTGATGTTCGTTGTTTAAGATTTCTTCGTTGCTCATATTTACTCTCATTTAATAAAAATATCATTGCATTCTACACTTGATTACGCTTAACGCAAAATGGTTCAAGTAATTACGATAAAAATTGACTAAAAAATCTCTAACGCCTACAATTTCATTCCGCACATAACTTCCTACAAGCGGTAGGATTCCTCAAAAATTTTGCAAACACATCTCTATTTAAGGAACCTAAAATGAAAAGATCCCTTTCTATCGAATTTTCCCGTGTAACAGAAGCGGCAGCACTGGCTGCATTTGCTTGGCTTGGTCGTGGTAATAAGAATGCTGCCGACGATGCTGCAGTAAAAGCCATGCGTTTTTTGTTGAATCAAATGGAAATTCGTGGTGAAGTGGTTATTGGCGAGGGGGAAATTGATCAGGCTCCAATGCTTTATATCGGTGAAAAAATCGGTTTATGCCGTCCTGAAGATGAAGAAGTCAGCATTGCGGTTGATCCGATTGATGGTACTCGTATGACAGCGATGGGGCAAGCGAATGCATTATCGGTATTAGCTGCGGGGGGAAAAGAAACTTTCTTACAAGCCCCTGATATGTATATGGAAAAATTGGTAGTTGGCAGTGAAGCTAAAGGTATGATCGATTTAAGCCTTCCTATTGAGCAAAATCTACGTCGTGTTGCCTCTAAAAAAGGAAAATTACTTTCTCAACTAACCGTTGCGGTGCTAGATAAACCACGCCATAAAGACGTTATTGCTGAAATGCAAAAATTAGGTATTCGTGTGATGGCGATTCCTGATGGTGATGTGGCTGCAGCAGTTCAGTGCTGTTTACCTGAAGCAGATTTAGATATGTTATATGGCATTGGTGGTGCTCCAGAGGGTGTCGTGGCTGCGGCAGCAGTTCGTGCTTTAGGCGGTGATATGCAAGCGAGATTAATTCCACGGAACCAAGTTAAAGGTAATTCCTTAGAGAATTTTGCTTATGCGGAAAAAGAGATAAATCGTTGCGAAGCATTGAATGTACCGATTAATGAAATATTGAAGCTTGAAGATCTAGTTAGAGATGATAATTTAGTTTTTTCTGCGACTGGGATTACTTCAGGAGATTTGCTTAAGGGTATTCTACGTCAAGGAAATTTAGCAGTGACAGAGACCTTACTTATTCGAGGACGTTCTCGTACTATTCGTAAAATTCAGTCTTATCATTATCTAGATCGTAAGCAAACGGAATGATATCTACTTTAAAGCATGGATAAATATTATTACAACTAAGTTTGGTTTTATGCAGAAATTAGTCCAACGTCGTCCCCAATTAACAGAACAACGATTATCAGAAAATCCTCTATTAAACCGTATCTATCAAAGTCGAGGGGTAAAAAGCCCTGCAGAGTTGGATTTATCTCTCAAAGGTTTACATCACCCTAAAGGGCTTGCCAATATGGAACAAGCCGTGGATTTACTGTTAGACAGTTTAACTCGACAAGATCGGATTGTGATTGTGGGGGATTTTGACGCAGATGGTGCAACCAGTACCGCTTTGGCGATTTTGGCGCTACGGCAGTTCGGTTTTCAGCAGGTTGATTATTTAATCCCTGATCGCTTTTCACAAGGCTATGGCTTAAGCCTTAGTGTTGCGGAAATGGTCATGGCAAAAGGGGCAGATTTTGTTTTAACGGTAGATAATGGCATTTCTTCTTTTGAAGGGATTGCTTTACTTAAAGCTCAAGGGATTCGGGTTCTTGTAACCGATCACCATTTACCTGCAGACAGCCTGCCAAATGCAGATGCAATGGTAAACCCAAATCTGGCCGCTTGTACTTTTCCCTCAAAGTCTTTGGCAGGTGTCGGGGTGATTTTCTATGTGATGATGGCTCTGCGAGCTAAAATGCGTGAGCTTGGGCATTTCAAAGAGAAAGAGCCTAACATTGCAGAATTACTAGATCTTGTTGCTTTAGGAACAGTAGCGGATGTTGTTCCGCTTGATCACAATAATCGCATTTTGGTTAATCAGGGTTTAAATCGTATTCGTTCAGGGCATTGCCGAGTGGGGATCCAAGCATTGGCAGAAGTGGCTAAACGAGATCTCTATGCTTTGCAAGCCAGTGATCTAGGGTTTGCCATTGCCCCAAGATTAAATGCGGCTGGGCGATTAGAGAATATGTCTTTAGGTGTAGAGCTATTGATTTCCGATAATCTCGCTTTAGCTCGTCAATTTGCCTTAGAGCTGGACTCATTAAATCAGACTCGTAAAGAATTTGAGCAAGAGATGAAAGCGGAAGCCTTAGCCCTTTGTGCTAAGTTGCCAACGCTCTCTCAGCAAAATCAAGCACAAGGTATCGTGTTATACCAACCTGATTGGCATCAGGGAGTGATTGGCATCTTGGCTTCTCGCATTAAAGATCAGTTTCACCGTCCTGTTATTGCATTTGCTCAGGAAAGTGATGATAGTGAATATTTAAAAGGATCTGCTCGTTCTATTGCTGGGCTGCATATGCGAGATTTATTAGAACGTATCGATGCTAAATATGATAATTTGATTGTCAAGTTTGGCGGACACGCAATGGCGGCCGGTTTGACCATTCATCAAGATCATTTAGCTCAATTTCAAACTGTATTTGACGAAACCGTGAACGAAGTTGCAGAACCTGAATGGTTACAAGGTGTGATTTATACAGACGGCGAGTTGTTAGCCGATGAATTTAATCTAGCAACGGCAGAACTACTCAAACAAGCGGGGCCTTGGGGGCAACATTTTCCAGAACCGACTTTTGAGGGACGGTTTCGTATCTTGCAACAGAAACTTCTGGCTGGAAAACATCTGAAAATGATGGTGGAAAATGAATATGGTACGCTATTCGATGCAATCTGGTTTAATGTTGATGTAAAATGCTATCCTGATTTATCTATTAAACAGGCAACATTTGTTTATAAATTGGATATTAATGAATTTAGGGGAGGAAAAAACCTCCAACTACTTATTGAATATTTATTAGAAGATGATCAATTCAAATAAAAAAAGATAGAATAAGACGATTTTGTGTAGTAGAATCATGCTAGGTTTTTATTATAGAAAGAAGTATAGATATTTCTGATAATATTCTATACTAAGAGATAGTTAATTTGACATTTAAGGGATAAAGAATGAAAAAAACAATTTTTTTTCGTGGAGTATTATCGGCTATAGCGATTACAATTACTGCTTGTGGTAGTTTGAGTAAGGTGTCCGATGAGGGTACAACAGAAAAACCGGTATTTCCAAAAATTCCGGAATCAAAATTTAATCATGATGGCTCTCAATTTGGATCATGGCCGAATTGGGAAAATGTTCGTCAAATTGAAAAAGGGATGAACAAAGATCAGCTTTATAATTTGATTGGTCCCCCTCATTTTTCTGAAGGACTTTATGAAGTACATGAGTGGGACTATGCTTTTAACTATAGAGAAAAGGGCGTGCACAAAATTTGTCAATTCAAAATTTTGTTTGATAAAAATATGAATGCGCAAAGTTTCTTTTGGTATCCAAATGGTTGTAATGGTAATTCTTCATTTAATTTAGTTGGTGATTTCCTCTTTGATTTTGATAAAGATATATTAACTACAAAGGGCAGAGAGGTTGTTGATGATGTTGCAGAACAATTAAAATCTTCAGGTGCAGAGAAGGTTAAACTTGTGGGTTACGCTGATCGCCTAGGTTCTGAGGAATATAACTTAGATTTGTCACAACGTCGTGCTAATATGGTTAAAGCTCGTTTAGTAGAGCAAGGTATTAAAGTGCCGATTGAGGCTGTTGGTTATGGTAAAGCAAACCAAGTTAAAGCTTGTGATGGTGAATCAGGTCAAGCATTACGTGACTGTTTACGTCCAAACCGTCGTGTGGAAATTACAGCTAATGGTGGTGTATTAAAACAGAACGAAAGTGGTAATGTTGCAGGTCCTCAAGGCCCAGCTCCGCTTTATCAAACTCCTTCATATAATCCAGCTAAATAATTTGCTGCTTTGATGTTTATGACGTAGTAAAATAAAAGGGTCAATTCGTAAGGGAGTGACCCTTTTTTTGTTTTATAAGGAGCGAAGTAATGTCTTATCAAGCGATTGCATTCGACCTTGACGGCACACTGCTGTCAAGTCAAGGCACCATTTTAGAATCAAGTAAAAAAGCAATTAAGCAAGCACAAGAGAAAGGACTAAAGGTTTATATTGTAACGGGTCGTCATCATACGGCGGTACTTCCTTATTATGCAGAACTTGGGTTAGATACCCCTGTTGTCTGTTGTAACGGGACTTATTTGTATGATTTTCAGAATGATAAAGTGTTATCGGCTAACCCGTTAGGTAATGCATTGGCAGAAAAGTTAATTCATTCAGCAAAAGCAGAAGGGATTCATGTTGCTGTTTATACTCGTGATGCGATGACCTACGAAGTGTTAAATGCACATTTCACCAAATTCTTAAAATGGGTGGCAAGTTGTCCAGAAAATGTTCGTCCTAATGTGTATCAAGCCGAAAATTTCCAAACCTTTATTGATAATGGCACAACCATTTGGAAAGTGTTAATTAGCGATCCTAACCTAGAGAAAATGCAAAAATTTGTCGAAACATTACCGCTTGAGGTGAGTGCTGAATGGTCTTGGGTAGATCGTGTCGATATTACTAAAGCAGGAAATAGTAAAGGGGCTTGTTTGGCAGAGTTATTAAAACGAGAACAAATTGATCCAGAGAATGTGATTGCCTTTGGTGATAATTTTAACGACATTAGTATGTTAAAACTGGTTGGTATGGGGATTGCAATGGGCGAATCAGAGCTGGAAGTCCAGCAAAGTGCGAAAAAAGTGATCGGCTCAAATAACGAAGACAGTATTGCTCAAACGCTAAATGAATTATTACAGCTAAATTAAAAGGATCTATGAATGCATATTCGCAAATCAGTTGAAACGGATTTTGATGCTATTTTAGCCATTTATAATCAAGCGATTCCGACTCACCAAATGACTGCAGATCTTTATTTTGCAACAAGAGAAACACGCAAAGCGTGGTTTGAATTTCATCTATCTAGTGAGAAATATCCCTTATGGACAGTGGAAGATGAAAATGGTGTAATCGGCTGGTTTAGCTTTTCCCCATATTATGAACGCCCTGCGTTTGTGCATACTTCAGAAATCAGCCTTTACCTTGATGAAAAAGCAAAGGGTAAAGGTTATGGCTCAAAAATTATCCAGTATATGCAAGATAAGATGCTAGAGCATGGGATTCATACTTTGATGGCGTATGTTTTTGAATTAAATCAAGTAAGTATGAATTTAATGAAAAAACACGGCTTTGAGTGTTGGGGGCGTTTTCCAAATATTGCGAATATGGGGAAAGACAGCGATGGTAATGAAAAATGGCGAACACTTGTAATGATGTCTTATCAAAAGGGCATTGAATAGCGGTAGGATTTTAGAAAAAATTTGCAATTTTGGTGGAAAACATTTGCATATTGAAGCCGAATTTTGCAAGCTATCGTATTATTTAACAAAAAAGATATACAGGAGAAAATTATGTCAAAACCTCTTTTTTCAGGCAGTATTGTGGCTTTGATTACCCCAATGAAACACGGAGAAATTGACTTTGATGGATTAAAAGAGTTAGTCGAGTTTCATATTAAAGCGGAGACACACGCTATCGTTTCTGCTGGTACAACGGGTGAATGTAGCACATTAAGTATTGACGAAAATGTGAAAGTGATTAAGAAAACCGTTGAATTTGCAGCAGGACGCATTCCTGTTATTGCAGGTACAGGTTCAAACGCAACAAGTGAAGCAATTACAATGACAAAATTGCTTGCAGACAGTGGTGTTGCTGGCTGTTTGAGTGTTGTACCTTACTACAATAAACCAACCCAAGAAGGTTTATATCAACATTATAAAGCGATTGCAGAATGCACATCGTTACCTCAAATTTTATATAACGTGCCAGGTCGTACGGGAACAGATTTAAAACCTGAAACAATCGCACGCTTAGCCAAAATTCCAAATATCGTTGCGGTGAAAGAGGCAACTGGTGATCTAAGCCGTGTTGCACAAATCAAAGCACTTGCTGGCGAAGATTTTATCTTCTTAAGTGGCGATGATGCGACTGGTTTAGAATCAATGAAATTAGGTGGGCAAGGTGTGATTTCTGTAACTAATAACCTAGCTGCGGCAGATATGGCAAAAATGTGCGAACTTGCTCTTGAAGGTAAATTTGATGAAGCAGAAGAGATCAACCAACGCTTAATGGATTTACATACAAATCTGTTTGTTGAGGGCAACCCGATTCCAGTGAAATGGGCAGCTCATAAAATGGGATTAATTAGTGATCCGTGCTTACGTTTACCGCTTACAGTATTATCTGAACAGTATCATCCAGTAATTACTGCAGCATTACAAAAAGCACAATTAATCTAAAATGTTCTAAGTCAAGGTTGGTTTTCCAGCCTTGATTTTTTTGTAAAAACTTAGCGGATCTTACCGCTTGTTTTCTACCAAAATCTTCCAAAATCGCTTATAATCTCGCCCTTTCAAACTTAAATGAATTAAACCGAATTTATTTTTAAAAATCTTAAGGTAATACAATGTCAGAAGTCGAAAACCAAGAATTAGATCTCAATGGCGAAATGATTGCTCGCCGTGAAAAATTAGCTCAGTTGCGTGAGCGTGGTAATCCGTTCCCGAACACATTCCGTCGTGAAGATAAAGCTGAAGATCTTCACGCAAAATATGATGAAGTTGATGGCGAAGCACTTAAAGCTAAAGAAATTCCTACGGTAGTTGCAGGGCGTATTATGTTACGTCGTGTGATGGGTAAAGCGACATTTGTTACTATCCAAGATGTAAGTGGTCAGATCCAGCTTTATGTTGCACGTGATAATTTGCCTGAAGGTGAATATGAAAACACGGTGGGTTTATTAGATTTAGGCGATATTATCGGCGTAAAAGGCACACTATTTAAAACCAAAACAGGTGAATTAACCGTTCGTGCAGCTGAATTACAACTGCTAACCAAAGCACTTCGTCCGTTACCAAATAAACATAAAGGCTTAACAGACCAAGAAACTCGCTATCGTCAGCGTTATTTAGATCTTATTGCGAACGAAGAATCTCGCCGTGCCTTTGTTATCCGCTCAAAAGTGGTATCAGGTATCCGTCAATTCTTCTTAGAGAAAGATTTTATCGAAGTGGAAACGCCGATGTTGCAGGTGATCCCAGGTGGCGCAGCGGCAAAACCCTTTATTACTCACCATAACGCATTAGATGTGGATATGTATCTGCGTATCGCTCCAGAGCTTTACTTAAAACGCCTTGTGGTTGGCGGTTTTGAGCGTGTATTCGAGTTAAACCGTAACTTCCGTAACGAAGGGGTGTCTGTTCGTCACAATCCTGAATTTACGATGATTGAATACTACCAAGCCTATGCAGATTACCACGATTTAATGGATAACACCGAAGAATTATTACGCAAATTAGCCTTAGATATTTTAGGTACAACGACCGTGCCTTACGGCGAATATGTGTTTGATTTCGGTAAACCGTTTGAACGTATCACAATGCACGAAGCGATTGTGAAATATGGCAACGGTATTTCAATGGACGACCTACACGATTTCGACAAAGCAGTGGCAATTGCAAAAGGCTTAAATATCGAAATCCAAAAATCGTGGGGTTTAGGTTCTATCGTCAATGCGATTTTTGAAGAAGTAGCAGAGCATCAATTAATTCAGCCGACCTTCTTAATGGCTCACCCAGCGGAAATTTCACCGCTTGCACGCCGTAATGATGAAAATCCAGAAGTGACAGACCGTTTTGAATTATTTATCGGCGGACGTGAAATCGGTAACGGCTTCTCAGAATTAAATGATGCTGAAGATCAAGCGGAACGTTTCCAAGCACAAGTTGCAGCAAAAGAGGCGGGTGATGATGAAGCGATGTTCTACGATGACGATTTCGTTGTCGCCCTTGAACACGGTTTACCACCAACAGCAGGCGAAGGCTTAGGTATCGACCGCTTAGCGATGATTTTCGCTAACGCACCGTCAATCCGTGATGTGATCCTATTCCCAGCAATGCGTCAGAAATAGGTTTAAACAAGTGGGGACACACTGCGTGTGTCCGTAATAAAAATATTCAAAGTGATTGTAGGGACGCCACGCTTGGCGTCCATTACAAAGACGAAGTGTGACTTATATAAATAGACGCCAAGCGTGGCGTCCCTACTTTTATAATAATCCGTTGGGACACACGCAGTGTGTCCCAACTGTGTTACCTGCCACATATTTGAGGTCAAAATGCTTGCCATTATTTCCCCAGCTAAAACCCTTGATTTTGAAACTAAAATTGACGGATTTGTATTTTCTCAGCCTGAACTAACCGCTTACAGCCAGCAATTAATTGATATTTGCAAACAATTTTCCCCTGCAGAAGTGGCATCATTGATGTCAATTAGCGACAAACTGGCAAGCCTAAATGTTGCTCGCTTTGCCGAATGGACAATGGAACACAATGAGCAAAACGCCAAAGCGGCATTATTTGCTTTTAAAGGTGATGTTTATACGGGCTTAGAAGCAGAAACACTAACCAATGCTGAAATCGACTATGCTCAACGCCATTTGCGTATGTTATCGGGGCTATATGGCTTATTAAAACCTTTAGATTTAATGCAGCCGTACCGTTTAGAAATGGGAACGAAATTGGCTAACCCAAAAGGCAAAGATTTATATCACTTTTGGGATAACATCATTACTCAACATCTCCAGCAAGCTATTGATGCACAAGAAGATAACATCTTAGTCAATCTTGCGTCCGATGAATACTTCGGGGCGGTGCAAGCGGAGAGATTAACCGCAAAAATTGTCAAACCCGTTTTCTTAGACGAAAAGAATGGCAAATACAAAGTGATTAGCTTTTATGCGAAAAAAGCTCGTGGAATGATGGTGCGGTTTATGTTGCAAACCCAGCCAACCAGCATTGAACAGCTTAAAGACTTTAATTACGGCGGTTATTGGTTTGAGGAAACGGCTTCAACAGAAACCGAACTGGTATTTAAACGTGAGGAACAATAGCATAATGTTACGAAACTAGTTGTTATTCTATTGGAATAATTTCTTAATATATAAATTTTCAAAATCTTGTACATGTTTTATTGAAAAGTGCTGGTTTTTTGCTTCAGATTCAAGTAGAATCCGCCCGTTTTTTGTCCTTACAGATTAATGTAGGCAAAAACATTTTATTTTTTATTCACTAAATCACACACATATCACAAACTAAACATCGGGGTGCTGTTTTTCTATTAAGAGAAACGGTCGATGACTTAGGATATGTGGAGGCAAAACCCTTCTGCAGTAGCAGAAACAACAAAAAGGAAACAATTCTTATGGCACAAGTATCTATGCGCGATATGCTTAACGCAGGCGTTCACTTCGGTCACCAAACTCGTTACTGGAACCCACAAATGAAACCTTACATTTTCGGTGCTCGTAACGGTGTTCATATCATCAACTTAGAGAAAACATTACCATTATTCAACGATGCATTAGCAGAGTTAACCCGCATTGCAAGCAACAACGGTAAAATTCTTTTCGTTGGTACCAAACGTGCGGCGTCTGACGCAGTAAAAGCAGCAGCAGTAGAAAGCCAACAATTCTATGTCAACCACCGTTGGTTAGGTGGTATGTTGACTAACTGGAAAACTGTTCGTCAATCAATCAAACGCTTAAAAGATTTAGAAGCGCAATCACAAGACGGTACTTTCGACAAATTAACGAAGAAAGAAGCATTAGACCGTACTCGTGATATGGCTAAACTTGAATTAAGCTTAGGCGGTATCAAAGATATGGCTGGTCTTCCTGATGCAATTTTCGTTATCGGTGCAGACTACGAGCATATCGCAATCAAAGAAGCAAATAACTTAGGTATTCCTGTATTTGCTATCGTTGATACTAACGCAAGCCCAGCTGGCGTAAACCACGTTATCCCAGGTAACGATGACGCAGCGCGTGCGATCCAACTTTACTTAGATGCAGCAGTAGCAGCAATCAAAGAAGGTCGTGGTCAAGAAACCGTTGCTGCTGAATTTGTTGCAGAAGAAGCGGCTGAGTAATCGTCTTTAAGGCAAGCCCTTAAAACACATTCAACATTGTGAAGCAGGGGCAACATACCCCTGCTTTTTTATCTATTAAGAGAGGAATAAAAAATGGCTGAAATTACAGCAGCATTAGTAAAAGAACTTCGTGAGCGTACTGGCGCTGGTATGATGGAATGTAAAAAAGCGTTAGTAGAAGCAAACGGTGATATCGAATTAGCTATCGACAATATGCGTAAATCAGGTCAAGCGAAAGCAGCGAAAAAAGCAGGTCGTGTGGCAGCTGAAGGTGTTATCCTTGCTCGTATCGGTGCAGGTTTCGGTGTGTTAGTTGAAATGAACTGCGAAACTGACTTCGTAGCAAAAGATGCCGGTTTCGTTGGTTTAGCAAACGAAGTTGCAGATTATGCTCTTGCAAACAAAGGTACATCAATCGAAGCATTACAAGCACAATTTGAAGAAAAACGTGCGGCATTGGTAGCTAAAATTGGTGAGAACATGAACATCCGTCGTGTTCAATACTTAGAAGGTCAAGTGATTGCACAATACTTACACGGTGCGAAAATCGGTGTATTAGTAGCTGGTCAAGGTGCTGAAGAAGAACTTAAGAAAGTTGCAATGCACGTTGCTGCGTCTAAACCTGATTTCGTAAACCCAGAAGATGTTTCTGCGGAAGTCGTTGCTAAAGAGCGTGAAATCCAAATTGAAATCGCAATGAACTCTGGTAAACCAAAAGAAATCGCAGAGAAAATGGTTGAAGGTCGTATGGCGAAATTCACTGGCGAAGTTTCATTAACAGGTCAGCCATTCGTTATGGATCCGTCACAAACTGTAGGTGCTTACTTAAAATCAGTAAATGCTTCAGTAACTAACTTCGTTCGTTTAGAAGTAGGTGAAGGCATTGAGAAAGTTGAAGAAGATTTCGCAGCAGAAGTTGCTAAAATCACTGGCGGTAACGCTTAATTTCTCTTTGAGATAAAATAACATCCGCATGTTTTGTATGCGGATGTTATTATGGGTTATTTAATAAAATACAAACGATTACCCCCCGAATAGACTGTTGCCTTTCCTTTTCGAGTAAAAGCGAGTAGTGTAAAGTCGTTTTCCCTTGCGATATTGACTGCCATTTCAGTGGTAGCCGAAATCGCACAAAGCATTTCAATACCACAAGCTAAACATTTTTGTACCATTTCAAAACTGGCTCTGCTTGTGACAAACACAAAGCCAAGTGGGGCATTTTCTTTTGCATACCAGCCTAACAGTTTATCTAAGGCAACGTGTCGCCCTACATCTTCTCTGATAGCTAAGAGTGTGCCGTCAGGGCTAAAAAAAGCGGCTGCGTGGCTTGCTCCTGTTTCTTTAGCAAGAGTTTGAGCCTGTTCTAATTGAGCCAAACAATCATCTAAAATCAAAGGGGAAATGTTTGACAAGCGGTGCGATTGTGGAAAAGTTTGGTAACTCTGTTTGACTTGTTCAAGTTGTTCAACCCCACAGATGCCACAGCCTGTTCTGCCTGCCATTGAACGACGTTTCTCTTTCAATTGAGTGAATTGACGAGTGGAAATTTCCATTTGGATTTCGATGCCGTTACAACTTTCAACAATGTCTAAGCCGTAGAGGTCGCTTTTCTGTTTTAAAATCCCTTCGGCAAGGGAAAAACCTAAGGCAAAATCGGCTAAATTGTCGGGGGTACACATCATAACTGTATGTGAAATTCCATTATAAACGAGAGCCACAGGCACTTCTCTGATGATATTATCTTGTTGAAATTGCTGTTGTAGAGAACCATTCTCAACAAAAAGTCGATCTACATCAAATTTAGTGATCTTCTTCACATTATTCCTCGAAAAAATTTGTTTATTAAGTAGTTTATTTTGTTAAAAAATTGTATCATTTACAGAATTTTAGCTTATATCAAATAGATGGTAATTAATCCGTAATAGTGCTGCTTTTTAAGTTGGTTTAGTAGGATAATATCATTAATTATTTTGTTAGATAGACAAAATTTTATTATTTATTAATAAACACCGCAAATGCGGTTTGGAGTGATTTATGCAGGTCAGTAGAAGAAAATTCTTCAAGATCTGTGCAGGTGGTATGGCAGGTACGTCTGCTGCTATGTTGGGATTTGCCCCAGCAACAGCATTAGCCGCACCTCGTGAATACAAACTATTACGAGCAAAAGAAACTCGTAACACCTGTACTTATTGTGCTGTAGGCTGTGGTATGTTGCTATACAGTCTTGGCGATGGAGCAATGAATAGTCGTGGGAAACTTATTCATATTGAAGGGGACCCAGACCACCCAGTGAGCCGTGGGGCGTTATGTCCGAAAGGTGCTGGTGCGTTAGATTATGTAAATAGTGATCGCCGTGTACGTTATCCAGAAGTGCGTGAAGCAGGCTCAAAAGAGTGGAAACGTATTTCTTGGCACGAAGCAATTGAGCGTGTTGCTCGCCATATGAAAGATGACCGTGATGCTAACTTTATTGAGAAAAATGAAGCGGGTGAAACGGTAAACCGTTGGATGACAGCAGGTTTCTTAGCAGGCTCTGCGTGTAGTAATGAAACGGGTATTCTTACTCAAAAATTTGTACGTTCTCTCGGTATCGTTTTTACTGACAACCAAGCGAGTATCTGACACGGACCAACGGTAGCAAGTCTTGCTCCATCATTTGGTCGCGGTGCGATGACTAACCACTGGGTTGACATTAAAAACGCTGATCTCGTTATTGTAATGGGCGGTAACGCCGCAGAAGCCCACCCTGTTGGCTTCCGTTGGGCGATTGAGGCGAAAAAACAGAACGGTGCGAAGTTAATGGTGGTTGATCCACGCTTTAACCGTACTGCTGCTGTGGCTGACATTTATATGCCACTTCGTCCAGGTACTGACATTGCATTCTTATCGGGTGTTATTCGTTATCTCTTAGAAAACGATAAGATCCAACACGAATACGTTAAACACTATACCAATGCGACATTCTTAGTGAATGAAAACTTTAAGTTTGAAGACGGTTTATTCTCAGGTTATGACCCTGAAACGCGTAAATACGACCGTTCAACTTGGGGTTATCAATTTGATGAAGAAGGGCAACCAAAACGTGATATGACAATGCAAGATCCACGTTGTGTGATCAATATGCTAAAAGGACACGTTTCACGTTATACGCCTGAAATGGTTGAACGTATTACGGGTACACCACAAAAAGATTTCCACATTTTCTGTGAAGAAATTGCGAAAACTGCTGCACCAGAAAAAGCGGCAACGTTCCTTTATGCGTTAGGTTGGACACAGCATACAGTCGGTTCACAAAATATCCGTACAATGGCAATTATCCAGTTGTTATTAGGTAACATTGGGGTTGCAGGTGGCGGTGTGAACGCATTGCGTGGGCACTCAAACGTACAAGGTATCACCGACTTAGGTTTATTCCCAAATCGTTTACCAGCTTATCTTCCATTACCAACGGAAGCGGATACTTCTTTAGAGAAATTCTTAGGACGTATTACGCCGAAACAGATGATGAAAGATCAGGTGAACTATTGGGCAAATACACCGAAATTTATGGTGAGTATGCTGAAATCCTTCTATGGTGATAAAGCGACGAAAGATAATGAATTTGGCTACCATTACTTGCCTAAATTACCAAAAGGCGGAATGGATCATATGCGTTACATTGAAGAAATGTATCAAGGCAAGGTGACCGGTTATTTCTGTCAGGGTATGAACCCGATTGCCTCTTATCCAAATTCGCAAAAAATTGTGAAAGCATTAAGCAAATTGAAATATTTGGTTATTTTCGACCCGCTTATTACTGATACCTCTGAATTCTGGAAAAATTACGGCGAATTTAACGACGTGAAAACCGAAGAAATTCAAACAGAAGTATTCCGCTTGCCAACCACTTGTTTCGTTGAAGAAGATGGCTCAATTGCTAACTCTGGACGTTGGTTACAATGGCACTGGAAAGGGGCAGAACCACCAGGTGAGGCGAAAACAGACGGCGAAATTCTCTCTGAATTGCGTGCGGAATTAATTCACCTTTATCATAAAGAAGGCGGAAAAGCACCGCTTGAGCCGTTAGAGGCAATGAGCTGGGATTATGCAAATCCACTTGAGCCAAAAGCAGAAGAAGTGGCAAAAGAGAATAACGGCTATGCCTTGGAAGATTTATATGACGCCAACGGCAACTTAATCTTGAAAAAAGGTCAGCTACTTTCAAGCTTTGCACAAATGCGTGATGACGGTACGACTTCAGGTGCGTGCTGGATCTACACGGGTCAATGGACGGAAAAAGGTAACCAAATGGCAAACCGCGATAACTCAGACCCATCTAACTTAGGTAATACCCTAGGTTGGGGCTTTGCGTGGCCAATGAACCGCCGTATTATTTATAACCGTGCCTCTGCGGATTTATCAGGTAAACCGTGGAACCCGAAACGTCAGCTTGTTAAATGGAATGGCAAAAACTGGAACTATGTGGATGTTGCCGACTTTGGTGCTGCACCGCCAGATAGCCCGACATTGCCATACATTATGCAACCTGAAGGGGTAAGTTGTTTATTCGTGCGTGAGCGTATGGTTGATGGTCCGTTCCCAGAACACTATGAGCCAATGGAAACGCCAATCGGCACAAACCCATTACACCCTAATGTGGTTTCAAGCCCAGTTGCCCGTATTTTACCAACGGATAAAGAAGAACTCGGTACTTCAGCAGAGTTCCCTTATGTTGCGACCACTTATCGTTTAACGGAGCATTTCCACTACTGGACGAAAAATGCCCTCTTAAACGTGATTGCTCAACCGGAACAATTCGTGGAAATCGGAGAGGCGTTGGCGAAAGAGAAAGGCATTAATAACGGCGATATGGTGAAAGTCAGCTCTAAACGTGGCTACATTAAAGCGGTAGCAGTGGTGACTAAACGTATCCGTGCATTAGTGTCAGATGGAAAACCAATTCACACTATCGGTGTGCCGATCCACTGGGGCTTTGCGGCAACAACAGGTGCTAAAAAAGGCTTCTTTGCCAATAACTTAACGGTTCGTGCAGGTGATGCGAATACACAAACGCCTGAATCGAAATGTATGTTAGTCAATATTGAGAATATTGTGGGGGCATAATATGAGTACAGTTCAATCTCAAGATATTATTAAATCCTCTGCAATTTCATTCTTGACACCACCGCCACAGGCGCGTAGCCATCAAGTGGAAGTGGCGAAATTGATTGATGTCACCACTTGTATCGGCTGTAAAGCCTGCCAAGTGGGCTGTTCAGAGTGGAACGACATTCGTTCAACCCTGGACGCAGCTTGTACCGGGGTCTATGACAACCCTGCGGATCTCAATCCGAAAGCGTGGACGGTAATGCGATTTAACGAAGTGGAAGAAAACGACCGCTTGGAATGGCTGATCCGTAAAGATGGCTGTATGCACTGTTCTGAGCCAGGCTGTTTGAAGGCTTGCCCATCACCAGGTGCAATCATTCAATACGCAAACGGTATTGTGGACTTCCAGTCAGACAAATGTATCGGCTGTGGTTACTGTATCGCAGGCTGTCCGTTTAATATTCCACGAATGAACCCTGAAGATCACCGTGTGTACAAATGTACACTCTGTGTGGATCGTGTCACTGTGGGACAAGAGCCAGCTTGTGTGAAAACCTGCCCGACGGGTGCAATCCGCTTTGGTAGCAAAGAAGAGATGAAAGAATATGCGTCTAAACGCATTGCCGATCTCAAATCTCGTGGCTACGAAAATGCAGGCTTATACGACCCAGAAGGCGTGGGCGGCACACACGTTATGTATGTGTTACATCACGCAGACAAGCCAGAGCTATACTCAGGTTTACCGAAAGATCCGCAGATTGATTTAAGTGTCACCCTTTGGAAAGACGTACTCAAACCAGTTGCTGCAGTGGCAATGGGCGGCTTGGTTCTTTCTGAAATTGCACACTATATCGCAATCGGTCCAAATACAGAGGATCTTGACGAACACGAAGAACACCACGGTGAACAGGGTGAAGAACATAAAGGAGGCAAAGATGAGTAAGATTCAAATCCCTAACGATTACCGAATCGTTCGCCATAAATTGCCTGCTCGTTGGAGCCACTGGTTACTGGTGATCTGCTTCTTCACAACTGGCTTATCAGGGTTAGCATTCTTCTTCCCTGATTTTGCGTGGTTAGTGGATATTTTAGGTACACCACAATTAGCCCGAATGATCCACCCATTCACAGGGATTATTATGTTCCTTGCTTTCGTAAATATGGTTCGTATTTACTGGCATCATAATATTCCAGAGAAAAATGACTGGGTATGGTTGATCAACATTGTGGAAGTATTAAAAGGTAACGAACACGCAGTTTCCGACAACGGCAAATATAACCTTGGTCAAAAAATGTTGTTCTGGACTTTGATCCTTGCAATGTTCACCTTGCTGATTACAGGAATTATTATGTGGCGTCAATATTTCGCACATAATTTCTCAATTCCAGTAATTCGTATTGCGATCTTATTCCACTCAGCTTGTGCCTTTATGTTGTTCACTGGCATCATGGTGCATATGTATATGGCATTCTGGGTGAAAGGTTCAATTCGAGGAATGGTTGAAGGTTGGGTTACAGTCCGCTGGGCGAAGAAACACCACCCTCGTTGGTATCGTGAAGAAGTGTTACCTGAACTTGAAAAAGAGTTTGCGAAGAAACGGTAACGTCAAATTAAATGTAATTATTGTATGCCGATCATCTAAATAGTTGATCGGCTTTTTTCTTTTTAAAGAATCTGTTTTTATTTTGACTGTTTTGTAGCTTAAAAATTAAGCTAAATTAAAATTTTATTAATTTTGTAGTAAATTCAATTGTAAAACGTAAATGAAAGTTTTATTCTTATTGATAATAAGTTTTATTTATTTCTCTTAATGAGACAAACCAAAGGAGCTTTCTATGCGTTTAAAATCTCTCATCCTTGCGATTTTAAGTTTATTTGTTGCCAGTTCAGTCTTTGCAACGGATTTATCGAAAGAAACCCAAACTTATAAGGAATTTGTCGTTGGGCAAATCGATCAATTAGTGACAGATACCGAGAAATTTGTGGGGTATTTGAAAGCTGGTGATGTGCAAAAAGCGAAGCAAATCTATCCGCTTGCACGTATGTACTTTGAGCGTTCAGAGCCGATTGCAGAGAGTTTTGGCGATTTAGACCCTCGTATTGATACTCGTCTTGCGGATTTAAGCGAAGAAGGAAAAACCGAGAAAGATTGGTCTGGTTTCCATAAAATTGAAAAAGTACTTTGGGAGCAAAATACCACAAAAGGCACAGAAGCGACCGCTGATCAGTTGATCAAAGATGTGAAAGAATTGCGTGCGAAAATTCCAACGGCGGAAGTAACCCCTGATTTAATGATTACCGGTGCGGTGGATTTGTTAAATGAAGTATCCACCACAAAAGTAATGGGCGAAGAAGAGATTTTCTCAAAAACTGACCTTTACGATTTCAAAGCCAACATTGAAGGGGCGGAAAAAATTTATGAGATCTTTAAGGCAAAATTAGAGAAAAAAGATGCGAAATTGGCAAAAGAGATTGCTGATCGCTTCCAAGATGTGAATGTGTTATTGGCGAAAAAGACAGGGTTACAGATGTTAAGACGTTCTTTCTCTTATGCCAGCGGTGTTGATCCGAAAACGGGGCAGTTTGATGCAGGCTTGTTGTTTATCTCGTTCCAAAAAGATCCGCAACAGTTTATCACCATTCAAAACAGCCTTGGCAACATCGACAAGATGAACGAATACATTACCCATATCGGTAGCGGATTATTTGCGTGCTTTGCAGGAGTTAAAGATGAAAATGATTACTTGGGTAAATCATTGTTTGAACAGCTTTAACCGCTTTTTTGCCATATTTACGCTCAGCCTAACGCTGGGCGTTTGTGCTTATGCAAAAGTGGAAACCAGCCACTTATTTGTGCATTTATCTGATGCGATGGAAGTCGTTCCCTATCTTTTAGGCAGTGCCGCACCGCTGAGTTAGTATAAAGTAATTCATCTTTGTTTACGTTTTATTTACAAAGTTAAACCCTGTATTTCAAATGAAAATTTTTTATTCATATGAAAAATTTTTTAAATCTATCATTTTTATTTAACTTATTGATTTTTAACCATTGGAGCTTTTCTCTATGAGATTATGATCTATATCAAAAATTGAGATTGTTTTGTAAAGCTATTTTTAATAGAATGCTACGCAAACGTTTATTTCATCATTCCCAGCGAGTTATAAATTAGCCAAGGAGAGCAAATGAAAGAGAAAACTAAAAATACCACCTCACTCAAGCAAGATAATCAATTTATAGAGCAGCTTGCGAATGGGTGTTGCCAAGATCCTTTTGCTTATTTAGGGGTTCATCAAGTTGATGATGGCGTGATTGTTCGGGCTTATCTACCTGAAGCAGAACAGGTAACAGTTATTAATGATAACAGTGAGCCGATTGTGCAGATGGAGCAAATTGATGATCGTGGCTTCTTTGCTGCGAATTTGGTTGGTGAAAAAACTGACCTTTCCTACCGCTTGTTAGTGCGTTATGCCCACACTGAAATTGATATTGAAGATCCTTACCGTTTCCAGTCCCATTTTTCCGATTTAGATAATTGGTTGCTTTCTGAAGGAACCCATGTTCGCCCTTATGAAAAATTAGGTGCTCATCTTGTTACCCAAAATGAAGTTGGCGGTATTCACTTTAGCCTTTGGGCGCCGAATGCTCGCCGTGTATCTGTGGTGGGTGATTTTAACTATTGGGACGGTCGTCGCCATTCAATGCGTTTTCATCCAAACAGCGGTATTTGGGATATTTTTGTGCCAAACTTGCCAAAAGGAACGCTCTATAAATTTGAAATTTTAGATAGAAATGGACAAATCCGTTTGAAATCAGACCCTTATGCGTTCTCAGCTCAATTCCGTCCTGATACGGCTTCTGTTGCTTCTGGTTTACCTGCGATTGTTGAGAGTGACGAGAAACGTCGTTGTGCGAACGATCCTGATCAGCCGATTTCTGTCTATGAAGTGCATTTAGGCTCTTGGCGACGTAATTTAGAAAATAACTATTGGCTAAATTATGAAGAGATTGCGAATGAGCTAATTCCTTATGTGAAGGAAATGGGCTTTACCCATATTGAGTTATTGCCAGTCACAGAGTTTCCATTTGATGGCTCCTGGGGTTATCAACCAACAGGAATTTATGCCCCAACCAGTCGTTTTGGTTCACCTGAAGGTTTACGCACCTTAATCAGTAAGGCTCACGAAGCAGGGATTAATGTGATTTTAGATTGGGTGGTAGGGCATTTCCCAACCGATGAACATAGTCTGGCGTATTTTGATGGTACTCATCTCTATGAACATTCCGATCCAAAAGAAGGTTATCACCAAGATTGGAATACCTTGATTTTCAATTATGGTCGTCACGAAGTGCGTAACTATTTGACGGGTAATGCGCTTTATTGGATTGAGCGTTTCGGTATTGATGCATTGCGCGTCGATGCGGTTGCCTCAATGATTTATCGTGATTACTCTCGCAAAGATGGCGAGTGGATCCCAAATCGCTATGGCGGTCGTGAGAATTTGGAAGCGTTAGATTTCTTACGTTCAACGAATGATATGTTAGCGAAAGAAGGCAAAGGCGGTGTGACTATTGCGGAAGAGTCCACTTCTTTTGCGGGTATTACTCACCCAACGGAACATCACGGCTTAGGCTTTGATTATAAATGGAATATGGGGTGGATGAACGATACATTACGCTATATGAAGACCAAGCCGATTTATCGTAAATATCATCACGATTTAATGACCTTTGGTATGATTTATCAGTATAGCGAAAAGTTTATGTTACCGCTTTCCCACGATGAAGTTGTTCACGGTAAATGTTCGTTACTCGGTAAAATGCCTGGGGATTGCTGGCAACAGTTTGCAAACCTAAGAGCATATTACGGTTATATGTGGGGTTATCCAGGTAAAAAACTGCTCTTTATGGGCAATGAGTTTGCTCAAGGGCGTGAGTGGAATTATCAAGAGAGTTTGGATTGGTTCTTGCTTAACGATGAACACGGCGGTTGGCATAAAGGTATGTTGAACTGGGTGCGTGATTTGAACCGTATTTATCGTCAATATCCAGCACTGTATCAGTTGGATTACGATCCTGCTGGCTTTGAGTGGTTGGTGGTTGATGATGCAGAGCAGTCTGTGTTTGCCTTTGAACGTAAAGCAAAAGAGGGAGCAAGCATTATTGTGGTCAGTAACTTTACCCCGATCCCGCGTGATAATTACCGTTTTGGCGTTCACGAAGATGCAAAATATAAAGAAATTCTCAACTCAGACTCCGCTTACTATATGGGTAGTAACTTAGGGAATTTCGGTACTATTCAATGTGACGAGATTGAGTCGCACGGTAAACCTTATTCCATTTCGCTCACTATCCCACCGCTTGCGACGATTTTTATCGTCAAAGAAGCCAAACCACAAGCGGTGAAAAAAGCGAAAAAATCTGCAAAAGTGGTAAAAAAAGCGGAAGAGCCGAAAGTGGAAAAAACCAAAGCAGTAAAAGCCAAAAAAGCAAAATAATGTAGCAACTGTGTTTACACACAAAAAAGTTATTCAATTTTGACCCACAGATTCTGTGGATAAGTAGCGTGTAGCGTCCCATTTTTCATTGCGTCTAACCAACGCATTCATAATGGTTAGCAGTTTACGCATACACGCCATAATAGCGACTTTCTTCGCTTTGCCTTTTGCAACCAATCGGGTGTAAAAGGCTTTAAAAACAGGTTCAAAGCGAATTGCCGATAGTGCTGCCATATATAAGGCATTACGAACAATCGCTCGACCACCATAGCAAAAGGATTTTCCTTTCCATTGACCGCTTTCCTGTGGATGCGGAATAACGCCAACGAGTGAGGCAATTCTTTTGCTGCTTAGCTTGCCTAATTCCGGCAGGCTTGACATCATCACGGCGACGCAATTTTTGCCAACGCCTTTGATGTCTGAGATAAGGTCAGCTTTATCACTAAAATGCTTACTTTGGTCGTCGATATCTTTATCAAGTTCGGCGATTAATTTATCAAGCATTTCAATGTGTTGTTGGATATTGTCCAACTGGGTTTCGTGGCTTTGTTGCAAACGATTTAGCTCTGCTACTCGCATATCGACAAGCTGACGACGGCGAACCACAAGGGCTTCCAGCTGTTCTTCTTGCTCAGAAAGCGGAACATACAACTGATGCTCTACTTCGCCTTTAAGCTCACAAGTGAGCCCATAGAAAGCGAGATTAACCGCATCTTTTGCATCGGTTTTGGCTCTCGTTTGAGATTTTGCAAACTCACTGGCTTTCAGTGGATTAGCAATAAATACACGATAACCTGCTCGAGCAAGGGCTTTTGCCACGGGGATTTCTAATCCACCCGTTGCTTCAAGCGTTATCAGAGCCACATTAAACTGGCTTAAATAGTCCAAGGTATGTTGAATACCTTTGGCGTTATTGGTTTCGGTTTTGGTCTTTTTCTGATGGGAAAAACCAATCACGAAATTGCGTTTAGCAACATCAATACCACAATAAATCGGAGCGTTCATCGGTAACCTGCCTTGTATTCGGGTTTATATTTCAACTGTTCGGTTTTGCTGATGAAGTTATCCACGCCTACGCTACAGAACGAGTTTTAGCTCTAGGGACACCCAAGCTGTGGATAACGTTATGGTTTATGTTGCTAGTTTACTATAATTTTAATATACAAGGGACACACTGCGTGTGTCCATTAATTACAAATCTAATAATTCAAATGTTCTACATTATGTAGTAGCTACAAAAAGTTGATTAAATTCCCTTCCCCCGTTTACGGGGGAAGGTGCCGAAGGCGGAAGGGGGGATATTATTGTTCCCCCCTCAGGGCTTCGCCCAGCTCCCCCCGTAAACAGGGGGAGCGAAGATTTCAAATAATATAATTGTTTAAGATGTCGGACACACGCAGTGTGTCCCTACAATAAGTACTAAGGCTGTATATGAAGTATCTTGCAGGCAGACTATTTCCATTAGGTAGCCGATTAACTGAAATAAATGGAGAAAAAGGCATAAATTTTGCATTGTTTTCTCGCCGTGCAAGCGGTGTGGAATTAGCAATTTTTTGCGACGGTAAAGAAATTCGTTTACCGATGATCAAAACCGATGAAATTTGGCATTTGTTTGTGCTCGGTCTAAAAGCAGGGACGCAATATGGCTATCGGGTAACAGGGTGTGTAAATGAAGAAAAAGGCGACCTGTTTAACCCCAATAAATTACTGGTAGATCCTTATGCGAATGGCATTGTAGGACAACCTGATTTATCCAGCGATGAAGCGGTAAAATGGTTTCAGTGGAATGATCCGAGAGATAATGCTCACCTAGCTCCAAAATCTGTCGTGGTTGCACGAGATACTTTTGATTGGGAAGGTGACTATAAACCTTTTACCCCTTGGGCTGAAACGATTATTTATGAAACGCACGTTAAAGGGTTTAGTAAACTTAATCCTAAAGTGCCGAGCGAAATTGCAGGCACTTTTGCAGGGTTAGCCCACGAAACGTCAATTGCTCATTTGAAACGTTTAGGGGTAACGGCAGTGGAATTATTGCCGATTACCTATCACATTGATGAACCGCATTTGCAAAAAATCGGGTTATGCAACTATTGGGGTTATAACGTTTTAGGGCATTTTGCGGTTGATCCTAAATTAGCTTATAACAAAGCCGATCCGTTAACCGAGTTTAAGCAGTTGGTTAAAACACTTCACAAAGCAGGAATTGAAGTGATTATGGATGTGGTCTTTAATCATACGGCGGAAGCAGGTAAAGATGGACCTATGTTATCTCAGCGCGGTATTGATAACGAAGCATACTATTGGTTGACCGATAATAGTGAATATTTGAATTGGACAGGCTGTGGCAATACGCTCAATGTATCATCCGATGTTGCGGTATTACGCTGGGTGATTGATTGTCTCTGTTATTGGGTTAAAGAGTGTCACGTTGATGGTTTCCGTTTTGATTTAGGTGCCGTGTTAGGTAGAGCACCAACATTCTCTGAAAAATCAGCATTTTTTACAGCTGTTTATAGCAATTCAAAATTGGCACATATTAAGTTAATTGCAGAGCCTTGGGATATTGGCTGGAGTGGTTATCAATTAGGCGCATTCCCCAAACCCTTTGCAGAATGGAACGACCGTTTCCGTGATGATATGCGTCGATTTTTTCTAGAAAAAAATGGCAATTTAGCTGGATTCGTACGTCGATTTGCAGGGAGTGACGATATTTTTGCACATAACCGTCAGCCATTTCATAGCATTAATTTTATTACTGCACACGATGGATTTACCTTACAAGATCTTGTTAGTTATAACGAAAAACATAACTGGGCAAATGGCGAACAAAATCGTGATGGGCATGGACATAATATTAGCTTCAATTTTGGCGTAGAAGGCGAAACAGATAATCCAATTATCCTAAAACAACGTAAACAGGCTAAAAAAGCGTTATTAACAACACTCTTACTCTCAGGCGGTACGCCGATGGTATTGGCAGGTGATGAACTGGGACATAGCCAACAAGGCAACAATAATAGCTACTGCCAAGATAATGAGATCAGTTGGATAGATTGGGATTCGGCTGATCAGGAATTGATCGATTATACTGCAAAATTAATTGCGATTCGCAAACAGATCCCCCTACTTTCCCAAGACACGAAATGGTGGACGGGTGAAGATGTACAATGGTTACGAGCAGATGGTCAAGTGATACAGTTTAAAGACTGGCATGACCATTCTACCAAAGCATTACAGATATTATTAGAAGATAAATGGCTTATTTTGGTGAATGCTAAACAAGCAATGCAACAATTTTTATTACCTAAGGGTGATTGGCAAATACTTTTAGGTGAAAAAGAAACCACTCTAATGACAGATACGCTTGCGGTTACACTCAATCATATTGAGGTATGTGTTCTTCAAAGGAATTAATGTCCCTCAACTCTACTTGGAGATAACAATATGTTAAAACAGGAAGCCTCTACAGACAGACGTAATCTTACCGCGCAAACTTTAGTGCTGATCTTGGCAGGCGGTCGTGGTTCACGCCTTTATGAATTAACCGATAAACGTGCAAAACCTGCGGTTTATTTTGGCGGTAGCCGTCGTATTATTGACTTTGCTCTCTCTAACTGTATTAACTCTAACTTATTAAAAATTGGGGTGATTACCCAGTATGCGGCACACTCATTGCTCCGCCACTTACAACGTGGTTGGTCATTCTTACCTTATGAGCGTAATCAATACATTGATATGCTTCCAGCTCGTCAACAAATTGATGAGAACACTTGGTATCGTGGTACAGCTGATGCGGTTTATCAAAATATGGAAATGATGAAATCGCACTATCGTCCAAAATATGTGATTATTCTTGCGGGTGACCATATCTATAAAATGAACTACAACCGTATGCTTGAAGATCACGTTGATTCAGGGGCAAAATGTACCGTAGGTTGTATCGAAGTGCCACGTGAACAAGCAACGGAATTTGGTGTGATGGCAGTTAATGAAAAATTAAAAGTTAAAGCCTTCGTGGAAAAACCGTCAGATCCACCAGCAATGCCAGACAAACCAGACTCATCTCTTGCTTCTATGGGTATCTATGTGTTTGATGTAGATTATCTCTATGAAATGTTAGAAAAAGAAGTCAGCAACCCAGATACTTCACACGACTTTGGTAAAGACATTATTCCAAAAGCCGTTGAACAAGGTGTGATTTATGCTCACCCATTTGAGCGTTCTTGCGAAGGTCGTAACACAACGGGTACAATCTACTGGCGTGATGTGGGAACAATCGACAGCTATTGGGCTGCACATATGGACTTAGTCAGCGAAAAACCTCAATTAGATTTATATGACGAATCTTGGCCGATCCACGGTCGTCCACAACAAACGGCACCAGCACGTTTCTTCTATAAAAAGGCTCGTGCGCATACCCTTGATAACTCATTGATTGCAGGTGGCTGTGTGATTACCGATGCAGAGATCAGTAATTCAGTACTTTTTAGCCGTGTTCATGTCCATGAAGATTCCATTATTGAACAATCTGTGATCCTTCCACAAGTGAACATTGGTAAAAACTGTGTAATTAAACGTGCAGTAATCGACCGTCACTGTGACATTCCAGATGGGTTACAAATCGGTGTAAATCCAGAAGAAGATGCGAAATATTTCCGTATCAGTAAAGGTGGTATTGTCTTAGTTTGCCAAAAAATGTTAGACAAATTGGCAAAAGATAAAGCGGTTGCTTAATTTATAATTCTTCCCCCGTTTACGGGGGAAGTCCCACCAAAGGTGGGGATGGGGGATTATTTGCCCCCATCGGTTTCGTTTCACTCAACCACTTCCCCCACAAGTGGGGGAAGAATTTATTTAAATTGGTAAATAGTTAATGAAAATTTTACATATTTGTTCAGAAATGTACCCGCTTATCAAAACAGGCGGACTTGCTGATGTAATGGGAGCGTTACCCTATGCACAACAATCAGCTGGAAATGATGTTCGAGTATTAATTCCTTATTATCCACAAGTGGCTTCCAAGTTAGGCGAAACCGTTGAAGTTGCGACCGTCGGTACCTTTGCAGGTGTTGTCACTGTTCGTTTTGCTTATTTGAATGGCTTAGGCGTATATGTGATTGATGCCCCACATCTCTTTGATCGTCGTTTACCTTACTACGACGACAACTACCAAGATTACACCGATAACTACAAACGTTTTGCACTATTAGGTTATCTCGGAGCACAACTTGCTTCAGGTTTAGATCATTGGTGGGGCAGAAGTGATGTGTTACACGCTCACGACTGGCAAGCAGGTTTAGCTTGTGCTTATCTCAAAAGCTGGAACAGCCCTGTTAAAAGTGTCTTTACCATTCACAATATCGCCTACCCAGGACGTTTCCAAGCCTATCACCTAGCAGAATTAGCCTTACCTTGGGAATTTTTCCATGTGAATGGTTTAGAATTTTACGGCGAAATTTCCTATCTTAAAGCAGGTTTATTCTACGCAGATCGTGTCACAGCCGTAAGCCCAACCTACGCACGTGAAATTACCGAACAAATCGCAGGGGCAGGAATGCACGGCTTACTACAACAACGCCTTGCAGAGGGGGCATTGCGTGGTATTTTAAATGGAGTAGATGATACCGTTTGGAACCCTGAAACCGACACAAATATCGTGGCAAATTACCGCCCGAACTATATGCAAGGTAAAGGTAAAAACAAATCGGAACTACAACGTTACTTTGGTTTGCCAGAAGATAAAGACGCTCTCTTATTCGTAATGGTTACTCGCTTAACCGAACAAAAAGGGGCAGATTTCTTACTTGCACGCATTGACCAAATAATGCAACACAATGTGCAACTCGTGGTACTTGGTAGCGGATCGCCTGACTTAGAATGGGCATTGCGTGATGCACAATCTCGTTACCCACATAAAATCGGCTTAAAAATTGGCTATGATGAAGCACTTTCACACCAAATTATCGCAGGTGGTGATGTTATCTTAGTCCCAAGCCGCTTTGAACCTTGCGGTTTAACCCAACTTTACGGCTTAAAATACGGCACACTACCATTAGTCCGCAGAACTGGTGGCTTAGCCGATACCGTTAATGATGCACACAAAGAAAGCATTGAAAACCGCACTGCAACAGGTTTCGTATTCAGCTATCCTGATGCAGATAATTTCTACGATGCCGTACTGCGTGCGATCAATTTATGGGGTAAAAATAAATTGTGGTCAAGCGTACGCCAAAATGCCCTTGCTCAAGATTTCGGCTGGGCAAAAGTAGCACAGCAGTATCAAGAGTTGTATTACGAGATTGTCTAACAAAGATAGATGGGCTAATAGCCCATCTTTTTGGCAAAAAATTTAACAAATCTAACCGCTTGTAAATTTACAACTCAACTAAATCTCTGTATAATCCGCTCGCAATTTTTCCAGTTTTATTTTTTAACTTTCAAATTAAGGAACTATTGCAATGCTACGAGTAATTAAAGAAGCACTGACTTTTGATGATGTTCTTCTTGTCCCTGCACACTCTACCGTGCTTCCAAATACCGCAAACCTTTCTACTCAACTTACCAAAGACATTCGCTTAAATATCCCAATGCTTTCTGCAGCAATGGATACCGTGACAGAAGCTAAATTAGCGATTTCCCTTGCTCAAGAGGGCGGAATTGGCTTTATCCATAAAAATATGTCAATTGAACGCCAAGCAGATCGTGTGCGTAAAGTGAAAAAGTTTGAAAGCGGTATCGTTTCTGAACCAGTGACCGTTTCCCCTGATTTAACATTAGGTGAGTTAGCTGAATTAGTGAAGAAAAATGGCTTTGCAGGCTATCCTGTCGTAGATGCTGAAGATAACCTTGTAGGAATTATCACCGCTCGTGATACCCGTTTTGTACGTGATTTAAATAAGCCCGTTTCTAAAGTGATGACACCTAAAGAGCGTTTAGTGACGATCAAAGAAGGGGCTAATCGTGAAGAAATTTTAGAACTTATGCACGATCACCGAGTTGAAAAAGTGTTAATGGTGGATGATAACTTCAAACTAAAAGGGATGATTACCGTTAAAGATTATCAAAAAGCTGAGCAAAAACCGAACGCCTGTAAAGATGAGTTAGGTCGTCTGCGTGTCGGTGCGGCAGTCGGTGCTGGTCCAGGTAATGAAGAACGTATTGATGCTCTTGTTCAGGCTGGTGTTGATGTCTTGCTTATCGACTCTTCCCACGGTCACTCTGAGGGTGTGTTACAACGTGTGCGTGAAACCCGTGCGAAATACCCGAACTTACCTATTGTCGCAGGCAACGTGGCAACTGCTGAAGGTGCGATTGCCCTTGCTGATGCTGGAGCAAGTGCGGTTAAAATTGGTATCGGTCCAGGTTCAATTTGTACAACTCGTATTGTTACAGGCGTAGGTGTGCCACAAATCACAGCAATTGCTGACGCGGCGGAAGCCTTAAAAGATCGTGGCATTCCTGTCATCGCAGATGGTGGTATCCGCTATTCAGGCGATATTGCTAAGGCAATTGCTGCAGGTGCATCTTGTGTAATGGTGGGTTCAATGTTTGCAGGCACAGAAGAAGCTCCAGGTGAAATCGAGCTTTACCAAGGGCGAGCATTCAAAGCCTATCGTGGAATGGGATCATTAGGGGCAATGTCAAAAGGTTCATCTGACCGCTATTTCCAATCCGATAATGCCGCAGATAAATTAGTGCCAGAGGGCATTGAAGGTCGCATTCCTTACAAAGGCTTACTCAAAGAAATTATCCATCAACAGATGGGCGGATTACGTTCTTGTATGGGCTTAACAGGCTGTGCAACCATTGATGAACTTCGCACCAAAGCACAATTTGTCCGCATTAGTGGTGCAGGTATCAAAGAAAGCCACGTTCACGATGTCACCATCACGAAAGAAGCGCCAAACTATCGTATGAGTTAATTTTTCGCCACGCTTGGTGTCCTGCTTTATTCAATGGACACCAAGCGTGATGCCGCTTGTTTCTCTCTTTAATACATAATACTGAAAACAAGCGGTAAAATAACGGGAAAATCTTACCGCTAACAAGGAATATAAATGCCTTTAATCAAAAAAATAACAAATAAAATCAACGATTTTTTTCGCAAAAGCCTTAACGCTAAAAATCACCAACGATTAAACACAAACACCCTGGCTGTTATTTCCAGCAACTGCACAGGGGCTTTTATGTTGCACGATTTGGGCTTACGCTTTAATTCCCCTTTTGTAAATTTATTTTTAACCCCCACTGATTTTATTAAATATGTAAAAAATATTGCCCATTACCAAACCCAAGAAATCACTTTCCCCAAAGAAATTCAAAGAAAATACCCCGTTGGACTACTAGGCGATATTCACCTTTATTTTATGCACTACCATTCAGAGCAAGAAGCGGTAAAAAAATGGCAAGAACGCACCGCTCGCATGGATCTCAATCATCTTTTCATTATGATGGCAGAACGAGACGGCTGTCGCGATGAAGACCTACTTGAATTTGAACAACTACCATTTAAGAATAAAGTTGTCTTTACCCATAAACCGTATCTTGAACTAACCTCTGCAGTTTATATTCAAGGCTTTGAACAACAGCAAAAAATAGGCGATCTGTTTGAGTATTGCGGTTTGAATAGAAAACGTTTTTACGATCAGTTTGATTATGTTGGGTGGTTTAATCAGCATAAGCAAAACTAAGTTAGCAATTTAATTATGGTTGAAAATATGGACATCAAACTTTTTGAAGACAAAGAAGTGCGTTCCGTTTGGGACGAAGAGCAAGAAAAATGGTATTTTTCGATTATTGATGTAATCGAAGTTTTGACAGAAAACTCTCGCCCAAGAAAATATTGGAGCGATTTAAAAACTAAGCTAAAAAAGGAAGGTAGTGAACTGTCCGAAAAAATCGGACAGTTGAAAATGCTATCACCCGATGGGAAAATGCGTTTGACTGACGTAGCCGATGTACCGCAACTACTACGCTTAATTCAATCCATTCCATCCCCGAAAGCTGAGCCATTTAAACTTTGGTTAGCACAGGTGGGAAGTGAGCGTTTAGATGAATTGCAAGATCCAGAGCTCACGATCAATCGAGCAATGCAGGATTACTTGCGATTAGGCTATTCGGAAAATTGGATTAACCAACGTTTAAAAAGTATTGAAATCCGTAAGGAACTGACGGACGAATGGAAACGTGTCGGCGTAAAAGAAGGGCAACAATTTGCTGTTTTAACCGATATTATCACTAAAGCGTGGAGCGGAAAAACTACCAAAGAATATAAGCAATTCAAAGGATTAAAAAAAGAAAACTTACGCGATAATATGACGAACACCGAGCTCATTCTCAATATGTTAGCCGAAGCCTCAGTTAAAGATATTTCAGCAAATAAATGAACAAAATGATAATTTCATTAAATTAACAGATGAGATTCGTAGCTATTTGAATATATAAACTAGGACTAAAAATGACAAACATACACAACCACAAAATCTTAATCCTTGACTTTGGTTCACAATATACCCAACTGATCGCACGTCGTGTGCGTGAAATCGGGGTTTACTGCGAACTTTGGGCTTGGGACGTGACGGAAGAACAGATCCGTGAATTTAACCCAACGGGTATTATTCTTTCTGGCGGTCCTGAAAGTACCACCGAAGAAAACAGCCCACGTGCGCCTGAATATGTGTTTAACGCTGGCGTGCCAGTGCTGGGCATTTGCTACGGTATGCAAACGATGGCGATGCAGTTGGGCGGTTTAACTGAAACTTCGGATCACCGTGAATTTGGCTATGCATCTGTTGAATTGAAAGCAACCGATAGCTTATTTGCAAAATTAAACGATGATCTGACCGCTTGTAATCCAAAACTTGACGTTTGGATGAGCCACGGCGATAAAGTCACCCGTTTACCGTCAAACTTCCAAATCACTGGCGTAACTCCAACTTGCCCGATTGCGGCAATGTCGGACGAAAGTCGCCGTTTCTATGGCGTACAATTCCACCCAGAAGTAACCCATACGAAAAGCGGTTTAGCTTTATTAACTAACTTCGTGGTAAACATCTGTGGTTGCGAAACCAAATGGACAGCGGAAAACATCATTGAAGATGCCGTAGCTCGCATTAAAGCCCAAGTTGGCGATGATGAAGTGATTTTAGGCTTATCAGGCGGTGTGGACTCTTCTGTTACCGCACTACTTTTACACCGTGCAATCGGCAAAAACTTGCACTGCGTATTCGTAGATAACGGCTTATTACGCTTAAACGAAGGTGATCAAGTGATGGAGATGTTCGGCGATAAATTCGGCTTGAACATCATTCGTGTAAACGCTGAAGACCGTTTTTTAGATGCACTCAAAGGCATTGATGAACCTGAAGCGAAACGCAAAACTATCGGTAAAGTATTCGTTGATGTGTTCGATGATGAATCGAAAAAACTCACTTCAGTAAAATGGTTAGCACAAGGCACGATTTACCCAGATGTAATCGAATCCGCCGCCAGCAAAACAGGCAAAGCACACGTGATCAAATCGCATCACAACGTAGGCGGCTTGCCAGATTATATGAAACTCGGTTTAGTTGAACCATTGCGTGAATTGTTCAAAGATGAAGTACGTAAAATCGGCTTGGCATTAGGCTTACCAGCTGAAATGCTCAACCGCCATCCATTCCCCGGTCCAGGCTTAGGCGTGCGTGTGTTAGGCGAAATCAAAAAAGAATACTGCGATTTAGTCCGCCGAGCTGACGCGATCTTTATGGAAGAACTACACGCCTCAGGCTGGTACTACAAAGTCAGCCAAGCCTTTACTGTATTCCTACCAGTCAAATCAGTAGGCGTAATGGGCGATGGACGTAAATATGATTGGGCTGTTTCCCTGCGTGCAGTCGAAACTATCGACTTTATGACTGCACATTGGGCGCATTTACCTTATGATCTATTAGGTAAAATCTCAAATCGTATTATCAACGAAGTGAACGGGATTTCTCGCGTGGTGTATGATGTTAGCGGAAAACCCCCAGCTACGATAGAGTGGGAATAATATCCCACCTATTCACAGCTTTTCATAGTATTTCAATTTTTTTGCGTAAAAATTGTCGGTAAGGATTGAGCTGTTTATCCCTTAATATCAAAATACCGTCATTAATTTGACGGTATTTTAAAATAGGGGGAAGAATGCTGACAGATAGTAAAATTAAATCTTTAAAAGCAAAGGATAAGGCTTATAAAGTAGCAGATCGTGATGGATTGTACGTTGTTGTATCTCCTGCTGGCACGGTTACGTTTAGGTATGATTATCGTATTAACGGACGAAGAGAAACATTAACAATAGGAAAATATGGAAAGGACGGCATATCTCTTGTTGAAGCAAGAGAAAAGCTAATGATGGCTCGTAAAATGGTGAGTGATGGGATTTCTCCAGCCACAGAAAAACGGAAGAAGAAAAATCAAATAAAAAGTGCGAATAATTTTGAAGCGTTTGCACTTAAATATATTGCCGAAACTGATTTTGCGGAAAGTACAAGAGCATTAAGACTTGCGACTTACGAAAGGGAAATTAAGAAGTATTTTGGATATAAATTAATGACTGAAATTTCCACAGAGGAAATTAGAGGGCATTGTCAAATTATTGGGGATAACTTATAACGACCCTATCCCAAATTCTGTGTAAACACCCATTTCAACTTAACGGTGATCGTCTAGGCGATCACCAAAATCAATCATAAATCGATTCATCGCCAGTTTCCAGTTCTGAATCGGCATTGTCCATTTTTTTGATGCATCTTTACAAGCGGGTATTTTGCCTGCCATTTTTGCGAAAGTGCGGTCAGATTTTCGCGAGCTTGTACTTCCGTCGGGGCTTGATAAACCTGCTTTAAATCTGCAGTGACGGCTTTGTAATCTTTCCACGAAACGAATTTCACGCTGTTACGCACTAAATGCACAATGCAAAGCTGAATCTTCGTTTTAGATAACCAAGATGGTCGGTCAGTTCATCATTTAACGCAGCCTCGACGGTAATTTTCTTGAGCATCCGTGAAAATTGATTGAGGTCTTTTGGTGTTTTTAGGTTTTTGGCAAATTCCGCTACCAAGGCGTGAAGTTGTTTTTCGTTCATAATAAAATACCTGTGTCTGAATGTATTATCTCAGAAACAGGTATTTACACAAATTGTGGGAGAGGCTCTTTAAAGCCTTATACTATAAGGCTTTGAGCCAGTTTTTAGCGACTATGTTGTCTATTACACCTTTCTAGAGTTATGTTCAGCTTTCATTTTTTCCAAGAGCTGTTCACTTTTCCTGAGTGTTTGTTCAATATTTCTAAGTTTTTTATCGTATTCTTCAAACATTCTATCCATTTCATCAAAATCAAACTTTTGAAGTGCCTTGAATGTTTCCCATTTTTCTTCTTCCGTCATACGAGCAACGACTTCTTTAACAAGTTGTTCTTCAAAGTTCATTTTCTTATCCTTACATTTGGTAAAATGGGTATATTAAATACTAACTATGCACTTATGAAAATTCAGTAGCAAATTTATTAGCTATCTGTCTAATTTCATTCATTTCTCTTTTATTAGATAGTTGAATAATATTAGATTTACATATACGCAAGGTTCCTCTAATTATTTCATCCTTGTTATACTTGGTTTTTCCTATTGTATAAATGAAATCATAATAAGAATTGATACTCTTGGAATATATAGATAAAACAGATATATACACCTGAGTATTTAATGTATCCTTTGAATTTATAAATGAAATAAATCGGTCATTGTCGAGATGTTTTAATTTATTCCAAAGTTCAATTATGTGATTTTCCATAGAATTTCCTACAGAACGGCTAATAGCCTTGGCTACTCGCCCTAAAATATCAAAAAAATTCATATTATTTCCTATTTCTTATTTGGTTTAAAGTTTATTGCAAATTTCTAAATTCAATTTAACAAACTCTTCCCAACTATACAGATGAGATAAATGGGCTTTATAGTAATCTTCCACTCGGCAAACAAGCGGTCGGTTTTCATAGATTTTGCACAAATTAGTTTGTTCATCAAAATGATGGCAAACGCCATCACCACGATCTAAATAAGCGGTTTGTTCACTTAAATTCACTCGGCGACAGCATTTGCCACAGGAATTGCAGGGGAAAGAAGCTAAAGAACTCATTTGACTGCTAAACTAGCTAACCAATTTCTAGTACTTTGCTCATTACCTGATTCATACGGTAATTCTATATTTCGGCGATGAATCTCTTTTTCTAACACTATAGAACGTTCTAATTCGGAATTACAAGCCTCAAGGCTATCTACAAATACTGCTATTTCATTTGGATTTAAGTTAAATTCAATCTTTGCCCATTCTAATAAATAACGGTCAAGCTCTGCATTAATTTCCTTCATATGTTCTGTCATTAATTCATACTTATTTTTATATGAATTAATTATTTCCCATAACTTCTTGAAAGATAACCCATTTTCAATAAAATATGCAAAAGCACACGTCATAAGCCCTGTGGCTAAAGCACTTACAAATGCTGCTATTAAATCTCCCATTGGAAAAATAAGAATAGTATTTAGATGAGAGTTTAACATTGTACCTAATAATACAGATAAACCTGCGCTAAGTATTTTTAACACGCCTTTAAACAATTCTTTTGCATTAAGATTATCTGGGTTAAAAGTAATTAGTTTAATTGCACTTACAATACTATTCCACATTTCACGAATGAGCTTCATTACCATTTTTTCAGAAACAAGAAATATATTCATTACTGTAGTGCTAATGTTGCTAAAAAAGCCTGCAATTGCTCCATCTTTAAATGCGGTTAAAAGATCTTTAAAACGTTCTTTTACACGTTCAAAAATATTACTTAATGTCTTAGCAATTTTTTCTAAAAACTTTATAATCGTAAAGTTTTGTTTTAGACTTTGATAAATTTCAGGTATTCTCTCTCTTAATTCAAACCAAATTTCTGCAAGAACTAAACCTAATGCCTGACGTGTTCCCATTTTTAAACCAGCTCTACCCGCTGCGAGTGCAGTTGATTTGAAAAACTTGGAACTTGTATAATATTTCCAATTTATTTCTTTATTATACTCCTCACGAGCTTTTTTATCCGCAGCAAGAATATCTTCTTTATTTTCCAGAATTGATTCTAATTCTTTCTTTTGATTTTCGTGCGTTTCAATTTCTTTTGATAATTTTTCTCTTTTATGTCTTTCTTCAGGAGTATCTCCTGTAATTTTACTTATTTGATTTTTTTTATGCTCTATAGTTTTTTCTAATTGTTTTATTTTTTGGGGAGCGATTTCATTAATAAATTTAGTAACAGAGTGTTCCCTTTTAGGATTATTAACATCCCAGGTTGTTGTATTTAGGTTATAATCTCTATTAGCAATTTTAACACCATCAACGTTAGCTAAGACTCGACCTGCATCGTCATGAATTTCTTTGGCTGATATAGTATGATCTATTTCTCTTTTTCTATTTAACTTGTTATTTTTATTATATGCATCATATAACTCACCATTTTCTATTGCTTTCTTATCCTTACGACCTTTTTCTTTATAGTCTTCATGTGTCCTATATATACTGCCATCATAATCTCCCCTACTATCATAAGCATTTTTAGCTTCATCTGTTGCATAAATACCTTGACGAACATTATTAATTGTATCAACATCTCCACCACGCTTATCTTCAAAAAGCAAGAAATCTAAACCAAAAGTAGTGACTAATGAATTTACTACCGTTTTTTCTAATTCACCTGTCCAATCAAATTCAGGCTTAGTCATAAGTACATTTGACATATTTCACTCCCTATAAAAAGGCGAGATTCCTCTCGCCTAGCATAATTTACTCAAAATCTTTTGATTTATATGTTGATAACGTAATATGCGCATCAATATCTTCTTTATTAATGACTTTCATACCATCTTTATCTGTTTCAAATTCAACAGTATCTTCTTTGTTTTTAACTAACTCTCCATTATCATCTTTTTTAGGTTTAAATAATGGGGTAGTAATAATATCTGTTAAAATAGCTGCTACTTTATAACCATTATCAACAATCTTAATAATTGCTGATGAGATGGTATTGATATCAACTCCATTACGAACTAAGGTATCCATATTTTTAAGATCTTGGAAATATTGACCAAAAATCTGATAAACACGATTAAGTTCTTTATAGATCTTATTTGAATATTCCTCAGTTTCTTTTAAATGATGGCGACCAAGTTTCATACTACTAACTGCATTTTTAACTTGTGTACGATAATCTCTTGCTGATTCAAGTTTTTTCTCCGAATGTTTTGCAAAAGCTAAGCCAGCAACTAATACTATTGGAGCTACAACAGCACCACCTAAAATTGCTGCACCTCCAGCCATTCCAAAGCCACCAGCAGAAATAGCACCACCACCAATTGCAGCCATGGTAGCTTTATATGCGGCAGCTCCAGAAAGGGCTGCAATAGGAGTGCCAGTTGAAGCAGCAGCCAATGCCATTACACCACCGTAAACAGCATAAGCAGCACCAGCACCAATTGCAGCCCCTCCAGCTAGTTGCCCTAAATAGGCGACAGCTGAAAAAGCAATCCCTTCAATTTTATCTAATTCATTTTTAGGAATATTAATTTGTAAGTCTTTAGCTTCCTTATGTTGAGCTAATTTTTCCAATAGCAATTCAGAAATGCGTTTGAATTCAGCAAAGTCTGAACCTATGGACAATTGCAATTGACCTAATGATTCCAATGATGCATTAGTTGCGGCATCTTGCTCATCAAATAACTTTTTTTCTGTATCATAAAGACTTTCGGCGGCTTCAGTAATATCTTTTGCAGCGGAATTATCTTTAAAACCATCAATTCCTTTTTTAATTCCTGTTCCTATAGCCACGGCAGCAGCACCAGCCAAAATAAACGGTAAAGGCATAATAAACTCCTATGCTTAATCTAACAATAATGTAACTTCTCTAGATAAAGCAAATTGCTTTTCTACCCAGCTTTCTAGTGCATTTAATTTTTCATTAGAAATACCCAGTTTTCTTGCATACCCAGCAATCATATCTTTCTCACTTAAATGATATTCTTCATTTGCGTGAGCAACACCTAATAACTCAAGTAATAGTGAACATTTTGCTCTTTCCGTTGTAAATAACGTAACAAGTTCATCAACTGTAATTGCTTTTTCTGTTACACCATCTTCTGATTGCTTTGTTAGAATCTCTACCATACCTAATTGCAATTCATCTGAAGAGCCATCTGCTCGTGCAATTTCGTGGGCTAAGTAAATTAATGCAGATTGTTGCTCTGCTGTTAAATTTTGTACAAACATATTTTTCTCCTGTTGTTTGTGTTGGTTTAATTGTTGATAGAATACTTTTTTCTCAAAAATGCAATTTGGATCACAGCAGGTACTGTTACGCGAGTTGCAGGACCTGAAATATCTTTTAATGCCCAAATTCCTGTTATCCCCCAACCAATAGGACCTGTGGCAAAGCCTAAAATACGCCCTAAGGCTGTGCCTGCTAATAGTGTACCGATAGTTTGAGGAAACATTGTATGAATAGTCTTCCAAAGAACTGGGGTAGATAAAAGAGAATTTAATTCAACTAGAACAAGAGCCGTTAAAGATTGTTTACCTAAATGAGTAGCTGGAATTTTTAATTCTTCTGCTAATTTTTTTAAATCATCTTCAGATAGCTCTTCGATAGCACCAGTTAATACTTTATCCAATAAATGTTTTTCAATAAGTTCGGTTGAACTTTCTTTATTGAAATTTACTTTCATTTTTTCACAAACTTCAATAAGAATAGTTTTATATGAAACCCCTTTCCCTAGTCTAAATAACGTAGCAATAGTATTTGCTCCGAATTTCTGAATTTCTTCTGCAATCTCTTTCCAATAAAGATTATGATCAGGGTAAAATACTTTGTAAACTCTAGAGCTTGTTAAGCCCTCCGTATAACGTTTTTTACCATCTTTATCCTTAGTTAAAATATCTACTAAGGGTTGTAGATCCTCGTTTGTACATTGAGCTAAAAACTCTAAATCAACATCATAGACATAAGCCATATAAAATTTCTCCTAATAATTACAGTTTATTCCACTCCCCCCCAACCCTTTTATTCGCAAGATCTCGATAGATTTCACAGTCGGGGTTTAAGGTCAGTAATTTATATAGCAATTGTTACAAAAGATAGAAATACTTTAGTGAAAATACTAAATCATCGTTTCTTTTTTTATAAAAATTGCGGAATAGATCATTTAAATATCTATATAGTTTATTTTCCCTTATAAAAACATAGAGGATCCTCCTGTTTATCTGCCTCTTGTTTCATTTCTTCTGTTGGATTTTTTATATATCGAATAGCATAACCATTTTCTTTAATCGCAAGCAACTTCATTTCTTCTGTTGGATTTTCAATATATTGAATAGCACAACCATCCACTTTTACTGCAGCTAGCTTCGTTTCTTCTGTTGGATTTTTGAAAATATTAAAAGGCCAACCACGTTGTATAAGCTCTACTGGTGTCATATCTTCTATACGCTTTTTATATTTAAAAAAAGCCATTAATTGGTTTTGATTCATCGCCAAACTTACTCATCATATCTTATTCCTTTAAAAACATTTTTTACGAAGAAAATTTTTTCTTCCAAACCAACCCAACCCTTTTATTCGCAAGATCTCGATAGATCTCACAGTCGGGGTTTAAGGTCAGTAAATTATGTGCTGCAATTGCTGCAAGGGATAAAATGCCCCAACGGGGATTTAATACCGCTGATAAGCCTACGGCTAAGCGATTTTTGGTATAAAGGCGACACTTCAAATTTAAACTTTCAATATATTTTTCAAGTTCTTGACTAAAGGCGAATAAATTACCTGCATCAATGCCACAGGTTTCAAAACTTTGACGTTCATTAATTAATGCTTTAATGGTTGAAAATGGCTCGCTAATATCAATTTTTTTCATATTTCCCCCTAATCATTCGCAATATATTGTTTCAACTTCTCCACCATTTTTTCCTGCAAGCCGTTAGGGCTGATGATGGTTAAATGGGGAATCCAATATTGCACAAGCGGTACGATGTCGAGTTCGTTTACGTTTTCGCTGGCTAAAATAAGTTCGCCGTTTTCCGATTTATGCACTAATTTTTGATTAGGCAGTAAATTTCGTCGAAGGAAGTAAGGGGAGGCAAAGCTGGATACTTTAACTAAGACTTCACTGAGCTGATTGCCAAAAGAGATACTGTCGTTACTTTTGATCTCTTCTTGTAGCTGTTGGTTTGGTTCGAAAGTTTCATCAAGCATCTTGAGCATTGTGATTTGAGTGAAGCAGAACGTTTTCTGTTTGTCTTCATCTGTGCCGATTAAATACCAAATGCCATTTTTATTGATTAGGCTATAAGGGGCGATTTTGTAAAATTTGCCATCAATCTGACCGCTTTTCTTATATAAAAAATCGATAAATTTATGTGCTTCAATGGCTTGTTTGATCAGTTGAAATTCGTTGTCTAAGTGGCGAATGTCTTCATATTGAAAACCTTTCACTTTGACGCTGTCGGTGAGTTTTTCTTGATAAAAATCGCGATCTACCTTTGGGAAAAGGTCTGAAATACTGGCAAATAACGCAAAACGAGAGATGTCTTGCTGAGATAGTATACCTAGTTTATAACGGTTGATTTTGTAATGTCGAGGTCCGCTCTCTTCCCATTCGAGAAAGGCTAAACGATCTTTAATATCACGTTGAATGGTGCGAACACTTACCCCAAAATCTTCTGCAAGTTGATTAATATCAATGCGTTTTCCTTGATTGAGTTGGGATAAAATTTCACTAAGTCGTTGTGCTAGAACAGTATTCTTTTGCATACATCTAAATCCTCTGATTTTGAATGCGTGCAGTGTACCCGAATGGTGACGACAGGTTGTGTCAGCTCAACAAAAAAATCAGATTTTTATAAAAATTTTTAAATAAATTTGCTCTTTTATTTTATTTAGACCTTTGAAGTCTAATATAAGTATTATTCGCTATTTATCAAAAAAAGTCAATGCCTATTATTTCTTTCTTTATAAAGGGAGAAATCGTGTGTTAGATAAAAGTGAGCAATTAATACAAACGATTGGGCAAGCGATTGCGAAATACCGTCAAGCATCAGGCTTAACGCAAGCGCAATTAGCGGAAATTTTAGGCATTAGTAATGATGCTGTTTCAAGAATGGAACGGGGCAAAACAATTCCAACTGTTTTGCGTTTGTTGGAACTTTCGGAGATTTTTCATTGTGAAGTAGCTGATTTAGTGACCGAAAGCAGTAACCGTTCGACCGATCAAGCGAAAGTTATCGAAAAATTGTTACAACAATTAGATAGTCAGCAACGATCAGAATTGCTCTATCTTATTGAGCGATTAGTGAAATGGAAAAATGAGTCGTAACAGGATAAAAAATAAGGTGGCAAGCCACCCTATTAAATGATTACTTAAACACCGCCCACACAGGTGCGTGGTCAGAAGGTTTGTCCATTGCTCGAATTTCTAGGTCAATGCCTGTTTCGACACAGCGTTCAGCCAAAGGGGTTGAAGCGAGTACTAAATCAATGCGTAAACCACGGTTATCATCAAAACCTTTAGAGCGATAGTCAAACCACGAGAACTTATCTTCTGCCGTTGGGTTCATTGCTCGGAAAGTATCAACTAAACCGTATCCGTGTAAACGCCCTAGCCACTCTCTTTCTTCGGGTAGAAATGAACATTTACCATCACGCAGCCAGCGTTTGCGGTTCACTTCGCCAATCCCGATGTCTAAATCTGTTGGGCTGATGTTCATATCGCCCATAATGATAATCGGGTTTTCAGGCTTGAGTTCTGTTTCTAAATAACGTTGTAAATCCGCATAAAATTTTTCTTTAGCAGGGAATTTTGTTTCGTGACTACGGTTTTCGCCTTGTGGGAAATAACCGTTTAAGACGGTAAGGGTTCCGAATGGGGTTTCAAGATCTGCCATAATCATACGCTTTTGTGCATCTGCGTTGTCCGTTGGAAAACCTTTACGCACTGCAAGCGGTTGGTTTTTAGTTAAAAGTGCAACGCCATAATGCCCTTTTTGTCCGTGATGAAAAACGTGATAGCCAAGGTGATTGACTAAATCGTAAGGGAAATCTTCATCTGCCACTTTGATTTCTTGTAAGCCGATCACATCGGGCTGATGTTTTTCAATAAGCGCTTCGAGTTGGTGGGGTCTTGCTCGCAAGCCATTGATATTAAAAGAGATGAATTTCATATTGTCCTTTAAATCTCTCTAAATGCCTCTTTTTCAAAGGGGATTTAATGAGAGAAAATGATCCAAATTAAAACAAAATTCCCCCCCCCTTTGAAAAAAAGGGGGGGGGGAATTTCCTATAAAATCATTGCTGCAATCCAACCAAACACTAATAACGGGATATTGTAGTGGATAAAGGTTGGAACAACGGAATCCCAAATGTGGTCGTGTTTGCCATCTGCATTCAAACCTGATGTTGGGCCTAAGGTTGAGTCAGACGCTGGTGAACCTGCATCACCTAACGCTGCAGCAACGCCTACGATTGATACGGTTGCAAGCGGTGAGAAACCGAATGAAAGACACAATGGCACATAGATTGATGTAATAATTGGCACTGTTGAGAATGAAGAACCGATCCCCATTGTAATTAATAAACCAACTAACAACATTAAGAATGCAGCCACTCCTTTGCTATCAATGCTTCCTTTCAAGCCTTCTACTAATTCAGGAACACCGCCTGTTGAGTTTACAACACTTGCATAGCCTGAAGCAGCAATCATTACAAAGCCGATCATCGCCATTAAACGTAAGCCATCTTGGAAAATATCGTTACTTTGTTTAAGTTTGAACACACCACCAACGGCAAAGATAATCAAACCGACTAAGCCACCTAATACCGTTGAGTTTGTTGATAACTGAACAAAACAGGTAGCAACAATTGCTGCGATACTCACGCCGATGTGGAATGATTTCACATTTGCTACACGAGCTTCAATATCATCAGCGGTTGGTTCTGGGCGATCTTCCACATAAACACGTGGTTTGCGGTAGGTTACAAAGAACGCTAATAATAAACCCACGATCATACCCGCCACAGGAATTGCCATTGCTTGAGTAACTTCTGCAGTGTTGGTCACTAGGTTAAATGGTTGCCTTGCTTGGTTGATATTTTTTACCAAGATATTTTCGATAAAGATTTGACCGAAACCTGCTGGAATTAACATATAAGTTGCCGTTAAACCAAAGGTTAATGCACAAGCGACTGCACGACGGTCAATTTTAAGTTGGTTCATTACGCTGAGTAATGGTGGAACAACGATTGGGATAAACGCAATGTGAACTGGAATAACGTTTTGTGATGCCATTGCGAAGGCAACTAACGTAAAGAGTACCGCATATTTAAACCAAAACAGTGAACGACCAGATGGACGTTTGCCAAAGGCTTTAATGATTTTATATGCCAGTAAATCGGTAACACCTGATTTTGATAAAGCGACGGCAAAAGCACCTAATACTGCATAGTTCATTGCAGTTTCAGCACCACCGCCTAAACCACCAGTGAAACTTTTTACGGTTGTCGTTAAAGCCTCACCTAATGCCATTCCGTTGCCAGAATTACCTAAAATACCGCAAGTTAAGGCGGCAATAATCAACGCAATTACAACGTTAATTCGCAATAAACTTAATGCGAGTAACACGATAATCGAGATGACCACATCGTTTGATAATAACATTGTGTTTTCCTCTTAATGTAATAAAAAAATAAACCTATTATTCAATTCTACGAGATAAAAAAGAACCCCTTCGAAATCATCTTCCGAAGGGGTGGAAATTGGTTTTTAGATCTACTCTCATTTTGCACCGCTCGGAAGTTTCTTCCGAACACGCCAAATGCCCGAAAGATTATTCAGGTAAATGGTGATGACGGTGACGAATGTTTGAGAGAATGTTCATAGTAGCTCCAAAATTGAATGTGCCGAAATATATCCTAGAAAAAAATGAAAAGCAAACGTTTATTTCGCTTTTTGCAGATTTTTTCGACTAACTCACCGCTTTAATCTGAATTAAACCGCTTTCCGCATAATCTGCTGCATCATCTTTATCTTGAACCACAGGAGCAGACGGAATTTCTGCTTTATCAAAGGCAATATCTCCTTCAACACCGTCAATTAGCTGACCACGTTTAATGCCTTTAAAATCAAAGAGATTTGGATCACATAAATGTGATGGAGCAACATTCTGCAAGGCACTAAACATCGTTTCAATACGCCCTGGATATTGACGATCCCAAGTCTGTAGTATCTCTTTGACCACTTGGCGCTGTAAGTTAGGCTGTGAACCACACAAATTACACGGAATGATCGGGAACTGTTTTGCCACGGCATATTTTTCAATGTCTTTCTCTTTGCAGTACGCAAGCGGTCGGATCACGATCTGTTTACCATCATCGCTAATTAGCTTTGGTGGCATAGATTTGAGCTTTCCACCGTAAAACATATTTAAAAAAAGTGTTTCAAGCATATCATCACGATGATGTCCTAACGCGATTTTGGTTGCACCTAGTTCTGTGGCAGTACGATATAAAATCCCACGGCGCAGGCGAGAACAGAGCGAGCAAGTTGTTTTCCCTTCAGGAATTTTCTCTTTCACAATGCCGTAGGTGTTTTCTTCGACAATTTTATACTCTACGCCGATACTCTCAAGATACTCAGGTAAAACGTGTTCTGGGAAGCCTGGCTGTTTTTGATCTAAATTCACCGCCACAATATCAAAATGAATAGGGGCGTTGAGCCTTAAATTGAGCAGAATATCCAGCAAAGTATAGCTATCTTTCCCACCCGATAAACAAACCATTACTTTGTCGCCATCTTCAATCATATTAAAATCCGCAATCGCATTGCCTACATTTCGGCGTAAGCGTTTTTGCAATTTATTGAAGTTATAGGCAATTTTTTTCTCTTTTTGCGTGTCTTGAACATGGTCTTGGTGCATAATTTAACAAATTCGGATTAAACAAAATAAAGCGGCACATAGTAACCAGTTTGCTATTTTTTTCAAGTTTTTCTGATATTATTCAGTGATATTCATTAATAAAACTCTTCCCCCATTTATGGGGGAAGTGGTTGAGCAATGCGAAACCGATGGGGGCAATATTCCTGATCTGCCCCCATCCCCCTCGCAAGCTCGGGGACTTCCCCCGTAAACGGGGGAAGAATATAAAGGATAACCTATGTCCAACAAACGCATTATTATCGGCATTAGCGGTGCAAGTGGCTTTCAGTATGGCTACAAAGCTCTTGAATTGCTTAAACCGCTAGACAATATCGAAACCCATTTGGTGATCTCAAAAGGGGCGGAACTCACTCGCCAATATGAAACTGACATCAGTGAAGAACAGCTACTATCCCTTGCCGATGTGGTTCACCCTATCCACAATTTAGGCGCTTCTATTTCAAGCGGTTCATTTAAGACCATTGGAATGCTTATCGCCCCTTGCTCAATGCGAACCCTAGCATCAGTTGCTCACGGTTTTAGCGATAATTTATTGGCTCGTGCCGCCGATGTAGTATTAAAAGAACGACGTAAATTGGTGTTAATGGTGAGAGAAACGCCGTTGCACTTAACCCATTTGGATAATATGCGTAAAGTCACCGAAATGGGGGGCATTATTTTTCCGCCCGTGCCAGCACTTTATCATCAGCCTAAAACGGTCGATGAAATTGTGACCCATAGCGTTGCTCGTGCGTTAGATATGTTTGATCTTGAGATTGATATTCCACGCTGGACAGGAAAGTAGATGAATAATCCAATTCCTACGCACATTGTGCAATTTATCTTGAAAAATCACGTTGTGAGCCTTGCGTGCCATCATCAAAATCAGCTTTGGTCAGCCAGTTGCTTTTACGCATTTGATGAAAAATCTCACCGCTTGATCGTGCTGTCAAAGCAAACGACCGAACACGGCAAATTGATGTTGGCTAACCCCAATATTGCAGGCACCATTGCAGGACAACCTGATAATATTCGAGAAATTGAAGGCATTCAATTTCAAGCCGTTGCTCGTTGTCTTGAAAATGAGCAAGAAAAACAAACCGCATTGCAAATTTATTGGAAAAAGCACCAGCTTGCAAAATTGATGAGCAGTGATGTGTGGGAAATTGTTTTTACCCGCATTAAACATACGGAAAATAGAGTGGCGTTTGCGAAAAAGAGTGATTGGAAAAAGCTCTTTGAACAATGAAAGCATGTGAATTAAAAAATAATGAAGAATAAATGTGTGTCTTAACTTTAATATATTTGGGATAAGGTTTATGTATTTCACTTTTATGATATCTTTGTTACTAGCCTGTTTTCCCCGTACAATAACCCCAAACCACCTAACTTTGAGATCCTCTTATGTTTAATTTTCTTTTTGCTCAAGCTGAAACGAAATTGAATACGTTAATAACGTTACATCAAATTCCCGAACATCTGCAACATTCTCCCCAAATCCCACCGCTTATCAAAGCTATTGCAATGTCGGATTTCGTGGCTCAACAGTTGCAAAAACAACCTGAATTATTGACCGCTTGGTTGGAAAAATCGCCTGAAATTCAGGATGGTGAAAGTTATGCAGAGCGGTTGCAAGCGGTGATTTCTACGGTGAAAAATGAAGAAGAATTACAGCGTGAGCTACGCCGTTTTCGTCATCGTGAAATGGCAACTTTGAGTTTTATTCAATCTAATCAGCGAGCTTCGACCCAGCAGGTGTTTGAGCGGTTGTCGGATTTAGCTGAAGCCTTGATTTTGGGGGCGAGGGATTGGCTGTTTGAGCAGATGTGTGGCGAATATGGCAGGCCGATGAATGAGCTTGGGGAAAAGCAAGAATTGCTGATTTTGGGTATGGGTAAACTGGGGGGGCGAGAGCTGAATTTTTCGTCGGATATCGATCTGATTTTTACCTATCCTGATGTTGGGGAAACGGTAGGCGGTAGGAAGCCGATGGAAAACAGTAAGTTTTTCACTCGTTTAGGACAGCGGTTGATCCGTGCGTTAGACGAAATTACCCTTGATGGCTTTGTCTATCGGACAGATATGCGACTGCGTCCTTTTGGGGATAGCGGTGCTTTGGTGCTGAGTTTTACGGCGATGGAGGATTATTATCAAGAGCAGGGGCGTGATTGGGAACGCTATGCGATGATTAAGGCGAAAATTTTAGGTGAAGATCTGACGAACATTAACCATAAGTATTTGAAGCAGATGTTGCGTCCTTTTGTCTATCGTCGTTATTTGGATTTTAGTGCGATCCAGTCGTTGCGAGAGATGAAGCAGAAAATTAGTCGTGAGGTGTTACGGCGAGAGCTGGTAGATAACATTAAGCTGGGGGCTGGCGGTATTCGTGAGGTGGAATTTATTGTGCAAACCTTTCAGATGATGCGAGGGGGGCGAGATAAAATTTTACAGCAACGAAGTTTGTTGGCAGTGTTGCCACCGTTGGCTCAGTTGAATTTGTTGAGCGAAACACAGGTAAATAATTTGCGTGAGGCGTATCTATTTTTGCGACACACAGAAAATGTGTTGCAGGCAATTAATGATCAACAGACACAAACCTTGCCGACAAATGAAGTGGATCGGGCGAGGTTGGCGGTTGCAAATGGGGCAATGGATTGGGAAAGCTTTTTATTGCAACTACATCAACACCAGCAGAATGTTCGAGCGATTTTTAATGAATTGATTGGTGAGGACGGCAGTGAGGAAAGCGGTGAGGAAAACCCAAAATTTGCTGAATGGCGAGATATTTTAAATGTACAACTTACCCAAGAGGATTTAGCCACTGTTCTTGCGACTTATCCTGTGGCAACTCAAGATCATAGGGAGATCTACCAACAGCTCATAACTACTCTACAAGAGTGGGTGAAACGCCCGATTGGAGTAAGAGGGCGAGAGGTGCTACAGAAGCTGATGCCGAAAGTGTTGGATCAGATTTTTCACGAGGCGGATTATTTACTGTTATTGCCACGCATTTTGAAGATCGTAGATAAAATCACCTTGCGTACCACTTACCTTGAATTGTTGTTAGAAAAAGAGCAGATTTTGCCTCAACTATTGCAACTGTGTGGGCAATCAATAATGTTAGCAGAGCAAATTGCACGTTATCCGATGTTGCTTGATGAGTTTATTTTTCAGCAAAGTTTAATGACGATCTTACCGCTTGAGACTTATCCTCAAGCCTTGCGAGAGTATTTGTTGCGTATCCCAGAGGACGACGAAGAAGCATTGATTGACGGGTTACGCCAGTTTAAACAGAGCCATTTATTGCGTATTGCAGGGGCAGATATTTTGGGGGTATTGCCCGTGATGAAAATCAGCGATCACCTAACCTATCTGGCAGAAGCTATTATCGGGGAAGTGGTGAATTTAGCGTGGCGACAAGTGGCACAGCGGTTTGGTGAGCCTGAACATTTACAAAACGGCGAGAAAGATTTTGTGGTGATTGCTTATGGCAAGTTAGGGGGAATTGAGCTTGGTTATAATTCAGATTTGGATCTGGTGTTTTTACATAATGCCCCTGAACAGAGCGAAACAGTTGGCGGAAAAAAATCTATTTCAAGCCATCAGTTTTATCTTAAGTTAGCCCAAAAAATTAACGGTATTTTTAACTTGAATACCAGTGCTGGCGTGCTTTATGAAGTGGATATGCGACTGCGACCCTCTGGAGAAGCTGGGTTGTTGGTGAGTACATTTAATGCTTACAACCACTATCAGAAACACGAGGCGTGGACGTGGGAAAGTCAAGCCCTTGTGCGAACTCGTGCAGTATATGGTACTGCGGAACTTCGACAAAAATTTGAGCAAATTCGGCGAGAAACGTTAAGCCAAGAGCGTTCAAGCGGTCAGTTACGAGAAGATATTCGCAATATGCGAGAAAAAATGTACCACCATCTGAGTAAAACTACCGCAGGGCGGTTTTATTTAAAAACCGATCAAGGTGGGATCACGGATATTGAATTTATTGCTCAGTATCTTGTGTTAAACTATACCCATCAATATCCACAAATGGCGGATTGGTCGGACAATGTTCGTATTTTTGACAGCGCAGTGGCTTGTGGTATTTTGACTGCAGATGAAGGTGAACGATTGAAAGGGTGTTATACTGGTTTACGCGATCAAATTCATCGTTTAAATTTATTGAATAAAGAGAGTATTGTTGATGCCAGCGAATTTATTGATGAACGTCAGTATGTAGCAACTTGTTGGCAACGATTTTTGATGTAAGAGTGAGGGATTTAAAATGAATTACAATAATGAATGTCTTTCCATGTTAAAACTTGGAAAAAAAACAGAGTATAAAAGTACTTATGATCCTAGTTTGTTACAAGCGGTACCTCGTTATTTAAATAGAGAGAGTTTAGGTATTGTTAAACAGCAACCTTTTACGGTAGGAGCAGATATTTGGACTCTCTATGAACTTTCATGGCTTAATCAAAATGGAGTGCCCCAAGTAGCAATTGCAGATGTTATTATTGATAGTAGTAGTTCAAATATAATTGAGTCAAAAAGTTTTAAACTTTATTTGAATAGTTTTAATCAAATGCGTTTTCCTTCAAGAGAAGATGTACAAAGACGTATTCAGTCTGATTTAAGTAAATGTGCCCAAGGAGATGTCACAGTGCAAATTTATAAATTATCTGATTTTGCTATGCGATCAATTTCTGAGTTTAATGGAGAATGTATAGATAATCAAAACATCTGTATTAATCGTTATGATTTTACAAGAGAGTCCTTACAAGGTATTGCAAATGGGGAAATTGTAGAAGAAAGATTAGTAAGTCATTTATTGAAATCTAATTGTTTGATTACTTCTCAACCAGATTGGGGAAGTATTCAAATTTGTTATGTAGGGAAGCAATTAGATAGAGAGAAACTGCTGCGTTATTTAGTTTCGTTCAGAGAACATAACGAATTTCATGAACAATGTGTTGAACGAATTTTTTGTGATTTAATGGAATTTGCTCAGCCTCAAAAGTTGACTGTATATGCTCGTTATACGCGTCGTGGAGGGCTAGATATTAATCCTTTTCGCTCAAATTTTGAAGGAATACCAGAAAATTTAAGAATGGTGAGACAATAATGTATGTAGATGATGATTGCTGTAATTATTGTTTTTTGCAAATAGCCTTAGTCCCTCTAAAAAGAAGTGATAGAATGGAGTTTTTAGAACAATCCGCTAGAAAGGTCTTCAAATGGAAAATAAAAAACTAACAAAAGCCTTAGATGCTATTGATTTAAAAATCCTCAATGAATTACAACGTAATGGCAAAATTTCAAACATTGAACTCTCTAAACGTGTTGGGCTTTCGCCAACGCCTTGTTTAGAGCGAGTGAAACGTTTAGAAAAACAGAATATCATAATGGGGTATCGTGCTTTACTTAATCCAGAATTATTAGAAGCCCCTTTGCTCGTGATTGTAGAAATTACTCTTGTTCGTGGTAAACCTGATGTCTTTGAGGAATTTAATCGGGCGGTGCAGCAACTTGATGAAATTCAAGAGTGTCATTTAGTGTCAGGGGATTTTGACTATTTGCTCAAAACCCGTGTGGCTGATATGGCGGCGTATCGTAAATTATTGGGAACGACGTTGTTGCGTTTACCGGGGGTGAACGACACTCGTACCTATGTGGTGATGGAAGAAGTGAAGCAAACTAACTATCTACTTTTGAAATAAGGATTAGCTGTGATTGATCGTTTAAAAGGGAAAGAGAACCTGATTAGATTAGTGTTGTTGCTTTCGGCGTGTTTTGGGATTTATCTGATCACGGCGTGGGCGAGTTATAGTCCGTTGGATAATGCTTGGAGTACGGCAAGTTCTATTACCCACGAAACATTAAATAAAACAGGGGCATTGGGGGCGTATTTAGTTGATTTGCTCTTTGCGATGTTTGGTAAAGTTGCGGTATTTGTTCCTTTTGGGCTGGCATTTACGTCGATTTATGTATTGATTTTACGGTTAGCTGACGATCTAAACTGGGCGAAAATTGGGTTTTGGCTAGGGAGCTTTTTCTTATTTTTAGTCGGGCTGGCGGGGTTGTCGAGCGTATTGTTTGAAAATTCCCCTTACTATCTTTCGGGTGGTTTTATTGGGGGAATGTTAGCGTCTTGGCTCAATTCTCAAATGGTATTGTTGCTCGTTGCAATGCTATTAACGGCGGTAGGTTTCTATTTTTGTTCGGGACAGATTTTGTTGCAATTATTTAACCGCTTGTATCATTGGATCGTGGAAGGAAAAACCGAAGATAAGCCGAGTACGTTAAATACTGACGAGGCTGTTCAAACAGAGGAAAATGAGGAGAAAGTCGAAGCGGAGAGTGAAAGCGAAGAAACCGTAGATAACCCACAATACACAGATGTTTCTCAGTTTACTCGTCCGCATATTACGGGCTTGAAAACCGTTCAAGAGGAAGAAGTCGCAGCTGACGTTGAATTAACCGATGTAACAAAATTTAAAGTGGAGAACCCAAGTTCATTGCCAAGCATTACTGTTCCAGAGTTTGATGTTTCTGTCCCTTCTGTATCAACTTCCTTTGAGTCGCCGGAAGAAACAGTGATTATGCCAAACGTTACTGAGCCGGTAATGCCAAAGGTGCGTTTAAACCCTGTGGTGGAAGTGGCGGCAGAGCCTACAGTAGAGCCGTTTGAAGAAGCACAATCAACTGTGCAATTTTTACAAGAAAACCTACCGCTATTTGAACCTAAAGTAGCAACAGCAGAGGCACAGCCTGAAAAGAAGGGCGTAACTTATCCGAAAGGCTATGGCGATAGCCTTATTCACCCGTTGTTACAAACTAAGAGAAAGGTCGAAAAGCCAACCACGCCGTTGCCGACGATTGATTTATTGACGACAGTGAAATCAGAAGAACAGCAAATTACAGAGCAAGAAATTCGAGATACCTCAGCTCGAATTGAGCGTGAATTAGCGAACTTTGGGGTGAGGGCAACGGTGGAAGATGTGTTGGTAGGCCCTGTGGTGACACGCTATGAAATCAAACCGGCAGCAGGCGTGAAAGCGGCGAAGATTACCAACTTAGCTTCAGATCTTGCACGTTCGCTGATTTTTGAAGCCATTCGTATTACAGATGTTGTCCCCGGCAAACCTTATATGGGAATTGAAACCCCTAACCGTCAGCGTGAAACAGTTTGGTTGCGTGATGTGCTGGATAGCAATGAGTTTCGCCATACCAAAGCGACATTGCCGATGGCATTAGGAAAAGACATCAGCGGCAAGCCGATTGTGGTCGATATGGCAAAAATGCCGCATTTACTGGTTGCAGGGCAGACGGGGGGCGGAAAATCGGTCGGAGTAAACACGATGATTTTAAGCCTATTGTTCAAGCTATCGCCTGAGCAGGTTCGCTTCATTATGATCGACCCGAAAGTAGTTGAACTGTCGATTTACAACGATATTCCGCATTTGCTGACCCCGGTGGTGACGGATATGAAAAAAGCCGAAAATGCGTTGCGTTGGGCGGTGGAGGAGATGGAGCGCCGTTACCTACTGGTGAGTAGTTTAAATGTCCGAAACATTGAGGGGTTTAATGCGAAAATCGATCAAGCGGCAGCAATGGATCTGCCTATTCCAAATCCGTTGTGGCGACCTGGCGATACAATGGATAGTTTGCCACCACCATTAGAAAAATTAAGCTACATTGTGTTGATTGTCGATGAGTTTGCGGATCTAATGATGTCGGCAGGTAAACAGGTGGAAGATCACATTATGCGGATCGCCCAAAAAGCACGAGCGGTCGGTATTCACTTAATTTTAGCGACACAACGTCCATCAACTGATGTGATTACTGGGGTAATCAAAGCAAATATCCCAAGCCGTATTGCATTTACGGTGGCAAGCCAAATTGACTCTCGAACCATTTTAGATAAAGGCGGAGCAGAATCTCTATTAGGGCGAGGGGATATGCTATATTCTGGGGCAGGTAGCCCTGAAATGATCCGTGTTCACGGGGCATTTATGACCGATGAAGATGTTCAGCGTGTGGCGGATAACTGGCGAGCGAGAGGTAAACCAGAATATATTGAAAGCATTGTGGCAACACCAGAGGGTGATGAAAATGGCGAAAACTCAGAACGCACAAGCGGTGAGTTAGATCCACTGTTTGACGAAATTGCTCAATTTATGATTGACGGTGGGGCAACCTCAATTAGTGGCGTACAACGTCGCTTCTCACTAGGCTTTAACCGTGCAGCGAGAATTATTGATCAACTAGAAGAACAGGGGATTATTTCTGCTCCAGATAGTCGAGGCAAGCGAGAAGTGCTGGCGAGATAAAGGTGTTTGGAGTATTTGACAAACCTATGGCATTCTTTTACTTTAGAAAGAATAACAATTATATAACATAAGGATTTATAGCAATGAGCAATAAAGTGGGCAACACAATGTATAAAAATGATGATGTTCGTATTAACCATATTGAAGAACTGTTACCACCAGTGGCACTATTAGAGCGTTTTCCCGCAAGTGATGTTGCAGCGGAAACAGTCGCGACCGCTCGTGAAGCAGTTCATCGTATTTTACACGGAGCAGATGACCGCTTGTTAGTGGTGATCGGGCCTTGTTCTATTCACGACCCGAAAGCCGCATTAGCATATGCGAAAAAAATTCAAGAAATGCGTGCAAATCCGTATATTAATCAACATCTTGAAGTAATTATGCGCGTCTATTTTGAAAAACCACGCACCACTGTGGGTTGGAAAGGGCTTATTAACGATCCTTACCTAAACGAAACTTTTGCACTAAACGACGGATTGCGTATTGCTCGCAAAGTGTTATCGGATATTAATGATTTAACCGTACCAGCTGCAGGGGAATTTTTAGATATGATCACCCCGCAATATGTTGCAGACTTTATGAGCTGGGGAGCGATTGGTGCAAGAACAACCGAATCACAAGTTCACCGTGAACTTGCATCTGGCTTATCTTGTGCTGTAGGCTTTAAAAATGGAACAAATGGTGGCGTGAAGATTGCCTTAGATGCGATTGGCGCAGCAGAAGCCCCTCACCACTTTTTATCCGTAACTAAGTTCGGGCATTCCGCGATTGTTTCAACGGCGGGTAATCCAGATTGTCACATTATTTTGCGTGGCGGTGATAATGGCACAAATTATGATGCGGACTCTGTTGCAAAAGTGTGTGTGGATATCGAAAAATCTGGTCGTCGTCCGCACGTTATGATTGATTTCAGCCACGCAAATAGCCAAAAACAGTTCAAACGTCAATTAGATGTATGCAATGATGTGGCACAACAAATTGCGAACGGCTCACACCTTATTTCAGGGGTAATGATCGAAAGTCACCTTGTTGAAGGTCGCCAAGATTTAGTTGAAGGTAAAGAATTGGTTTACGGACAGAGCATTACCGATGGCTGTATTGGCTGGGAGGACAGTGAAAAAGTGCTATTCCAACTTGCTGATGCGGTAGCAAAACGCCGTCAATTAGGCAAATAATTGGTATTATGTAGTCTCGCGTTTTTCAAGCGAGTTCAACATTATTTTCTTTATATGACATTATGAACAAAACTATTTTAGCACTAGATACTGCCACTGAAGCCTGTTCAGTGGCTTTGTTACATCAAGGTAAAATCACATTTATTAATGAATTAAGTCCAAGAACCCATACTCAACGCATTTTGCCGATGGTAGATGAATTGCTTACACAAGCGGGGATTTCTGTGCAACAAATTGAAGCACTTGCTTTCGGAAGAGGTCCAGGGAGTTTTACTGGGGTGCGTGTTGGTGTTGGGATTGCTCAGGGGTTAGCTCTTGGTGCTGAGTTGCCTGTTGTGCCTGTGTCTAACTTACTAACAATGGCGGAAGAGGCTTATCAAACCTTGAATGCCAACAGTGTGATTGCATTAATAGATGCTCGAATGAATGAAGTCTATTTTGCACAATTTGAACGAACAGAGCAGGGTTGGCAAACTCAGGTTGCAGAACAGGTCTGTTCACCAGAAAAAGCAATTGCCCAAATGCAACTCATTGAAAATACTGTGGTTGTAGGAACGGGCTGGGCAGCCTATCCACAATTTGAGCAGGCTAACCTCGCTGTCAAAGTAACGGAGATTACCTTACCATCAGCAAAATATATGTTATCTTTGGCAATTGAGAAGGTTGTACAAGGAAAAGTACAGTCGGCGTTTGATATTGAACCTGTTTATTTGAGAAATGAAGTGACTTGGCAAAAGTTGCCGCATAAGTTGTAGGTATATTATGTTGAAAATTGCGAATAAATTTATTTCTTCTTCTATTTCAATGGCTTTTTGGGGGGTAACTGGGTGGTCGGTTGCTTATGCCTATGGTTGGGGGCAGTCATACTTTTATGGTTTCCCTTGGTGGTATGTTGATGTGGGAATTAGTAATGTTGCTAGAAGTTTAGGATATGTGCTTTGGAATACGGCTATTTTATTTCTTACTTATTTAATTGGATTATATATTCTAATAAAAGCTAAGAAATATATGCCAGAACCGTATATTCAATTTTTACGAGCATATATTTTGATTTGCATAGGGCTAAGTCCTCTTCTATTTGGCTATATTGCTTCAATAGGAAGATGTAACACTTATGTCGGATTAGGTTATTTATTATTGATATTATTATTTACTTTAATATTTAAGAACTATATAAATCATAATATTCCAAGTATTTCTGTTAAAGCAACTATGCAATTTTTATATAAAAATCAGGTGTATATAATTATCTGTACATATTGCTGTTTTGTAATGTTTGCTTTTATAACGGGTTATATTCGTCCTAATTTTAAAAATACTTTTGATATAATAGATATTGATCATAAAACCTATTATATATTGGCAAAATATAGCGATACTTTTATTTTAGCTAATGAGATACATGCAAATAATGATAATTTTTATATTTATAAATTATCACCTAATTCGTTATTTCATATAAAAGTAGTGAAGGTATCTACATCTAAATAATGTACTTGTACATCAAAGAATAGGGGCAGTAAATTTAAAATGTTGATGGACTAATTTTACAAAGGCATAGTAGACAAGTTTGTTGCTAATGTTTGTTTTCTTTAAACATTAGCAACCCTTTTTATTTGGCATAGTAGACAAAATGGTTGCTAATTTCGTGAAAACTATGCCTTTTATTTAAAAAAATCTTGTATAAACAACATCTTACATCATTTGGAATGGAAGGGCTAATCAATTTAGCCCCTAAAAATTGTAATGTTATAATAACCTACTAGGTCCAAAAGGCGGAGCAATAATCCAAAGATGTTTTAACGGAATATTGCTAGGTTCTGCTGAAGAAGTTCGCAAGCAGTTTTGAAAACCATAACTGCCATAATTCTCGCTGGTTAAACATTTTCCTGTGTTGGGTTCTGTCAGAATAAATGCTCCTGTATCTGTTGGGACTAATCTAAATAAAGTGTCTGTTTGTCCACAAGGCAAAGTACCACCATCTCCAACCAAGCAACGCTCTTCTTTATCAACTACTTTAAATTGTACGAACCGACGATTTTTAACAATAGCATCGACAAGTCTCCACTGCACCTCTCTTGGATCATTCCGAGCGTAGCTCCGATTAGATACTGGCTCCCCCGTATTTAAACTGCGTAAAGAGATAATAGGGGGCTTTATTTCAACAACATCAGGATAAGTTGATGGTGTTGGCGTAGGTGCAGGTGGCATCGGTGGTGTTTCTGCAAGGGAAAACTGGCATAGTCCTAATGTCATCAATAAAGTAAAACGCTTTAACATAGTTCCCCCTTAACGTTTTTTCACAAAGCTGACTGGGAAATGATCAGAGGTAATCTGCGATCTCATCTGATTAAACATAATGCTGGCACTGACCGTTGTATTTTGTGTGGTTTGATTCGCATTGTGTAACACTGCATAATCCAATACATTGCCAGAACGATGGGTAGGTTCCGTTGGTGCAACAATTAATGTGGCATTGCTTAATCCTGGTTCTGTGTTTAATGCTTCTTGCATTCTGCCTGGAGAACGATTGAAATCACCTACTGCCATCCAATTGATATGTCGTCTTTCCTCAGTATTAAAGAACGTATGAATATTTTGAATCAAACTTAATGAATCAGCACCGCCTGAAGATAGAGCGTGAATACTAAAGAAAGCATCATTATCAATACGAATGCCTATGGCTGGACGAGAGGTTAATACACTAGAACCAGAGTTAATCACATATACTTCGCTTGCCATACGACGAGCAATAATCGCAAGATTAACTCGATTTGCCCCGACATCTAAGCGAGAGTAATAGATATAAACATTATTTGGACGACTTCTTGTCCCTAAGTTCCACACATATTCATCAATTGGAAAACCAACCCCCTCGGGCTGAACCATTCGGCGTGTATGAACGGCGGTAGATGGCAATGAGCCTGCTTCTTGAACCATTAAAATACCTGCCGCTTGAGGCCCCGTCAAAAGCTGACGAACATTGATGTTCCATTTACTTTCATTAATCGCAGAAGAACCTTGCAAGTTCCACGTTGCAACCGTATAGTTTTCCAAATTTGCCAAGACAATTTGAGGAAGTAAACAACATACTAATGCTATAGCTCGATTAAATAACGTCATTTTTCCTCCTATAATGGATTAGCACTAAGTAATGGTGGTGTGAGATAGAACGTTTGATCGTGTAACGGTGTAATACGTTTATCATCACAACGATCCAAAGTCAGCGTAAAATAGCCAGTGGTACTCACCGCATTGTAAGTTAAGCAACGCTGCTGGGAAACACTTTTAATGAACACCGATCCTGTCGAGGTTGGCAGTAACTCAAAATCTTGATCTAAATTATTTGGATCACAGCTATCTTGAATCACACCATTTCCATAAGCCTGCATACAAGATCCCATCTGCTGATTAGTAAAACGAAAATGTTCTTGACGGAAGCTCCGCTCAATTCGCCAATTACGCAATTTGCCAAAATCTTGAGAATTAAGCGGCGGATACATCCAAAGCCAGCTACGACGATCAACAGACCACATCGTAATCACCGCCCCATTTTGTCCCATAATACTGATAAAGTCGTTAAATTCGGCAGTATTTGATGGACTGGTTGCTAACAAATTGACCGTTGGTGGGCCAGGCAGTTTTAACAGACTTGTTGGTAAAGGGGGCGTAGGGTTTAGCGTTTCCTCAAACAACGCTTGATCATCCTTTTTCTCTTCCTGTGGTTTTTGCGTTTTTTCACAACTACAACTGCAACCAAGTAAAGCACTTGTAAAAATAGCAAGTGAAGTTAGATATGTGAGCTTTCTCATTTATATCTCCTTGTGATAATTTGAGAAAATCTATAGTCAATGTTTACTTTGATCAAGAAAATTTACAACGGAACTCTGCAAGTTTAAACAGCAATTTACTATTGTGTTTGTCAAATTAATTAAGCATTTTCACCCTCTTTGGCTAATTGTAACGGTGGAACTTCCTTGCCGATACGTTGATAAAATTCGACAACAAAATCATCAAAGCGAGCTTCATCAATCGCTTGGCGGATTTCTGCCATTAAACGTTGGTAATAACGTAAATTGTGAATGGTGTTTAATCTTGCCCCTAAAATTTCACCGCATTTATCAAGGTGATATAGGTAGGCTTTGGTGTAGTTTTTACAGGTGTAGCAATCACATTCAGGATCAAGCGGTGAGATGTCATTGCGATATTTCGCATTGCGGATTTTGACAATACCGTTGGTGACGAATAAGTGTCCGTTGCGAGCGTTGCGAGTTGGCATTACACAGTCGAACATATCGATCCCACGGCGAACACCTTCCACCAGATCTTCAGGTTTGCCTACGCCCATTAAGTAGCGTGGTTTATCCGCAGGGATTTGTGGGCAAACATATTCTAAAATGCGGTGCATATCTTCTTTCGGTTCGCCAACGGCTAAACCGCCCACCGCATAGCCGTCAAAGCCGATTTCAACCAGTTTTTCTACGGAAACTTTACGCAATTCTTCATAAACTCCCCCTTGAATAATGCCGAATAGAGCATTTGGGTTTTGTAGTTCGTCAAAGCGATCACGACTGCGTTTTGCCCAACGTAGCGACATTTCCATTGACTGTTTTGCATAGTCAAAGGTCGCTGGGTATGGGGTACATTCGTCGAAAATCATCACAATATCCGAGCCGAGATCGTATTGAATTTCCATAGATTTTTCTGGGGATAAAAAGACTTTTTCGCCACTGATTGGGTTTTGGAAATAAACGCCTTCTTCTTTGATTTTGCGTAATTTGCCTAAACTAAAGACTTGGAAACCGCCTGAGTCCGTAAGAATTGGACCGTGCCATTGCATAAAATCGTGTAAGTCGCCGTGCTGACGCATAATCTCTTGCCCTGGGCGTAACCATAGGTGGAAGGTGTTGCCAAGCAGAATTTGAGCACCTGTTTGTGCTACTTCTTCAGGGGTCATCCCTTTAACCGTGCCGTAAGTCCCAACGGGCATAAATGCAGGGGTTTCAACGTGATATTCGCCCTTTGGACGAGAAAAAGTTAATCGACCACGACGAGCGTTGCCGTTTGTTTTTTTTAGTTCGTATTTCATTTTTTTCCTCAAATAAACAGTCTGAGTAGAAAAGAATAAGGCGAATAGATATTCGCCCTACAAAATAATTTAGTGGGGATTAAATGTCTAAATTTGCATATAAGGCATTATTTTCGATAAAATCACGACGTGGTTCTACTTCATCACCCATTAATGTTGTAAAGAGTTTATCTGCTGCAATTGCATCAGTAATAGTAACTTGTAACATCTTACGTGCTACAGGATCCATCGTTGTTTCCCAAAGCTGCTCAGGGTTCATTTCACCTAAGCCTTTATAACGTTGAATGGTTAAACCTTTACGAGACTCTTTAACCAACCAATCAATGGCTTCGGCAACACTTTCTATTGATTGCTGGCGTTCACCACGTTGTACATACGCTGTAGGTTCAAGGAGATCGCTTACTTGTTCGCCTAATTTAGTAATACGAGTATATTCATTACTTGTAATAAAATTGAAATCCAAACAGTAAGTTGTGCTAATTCCGTGTGTAGTAACAATTACTTGAGGTTCATAAATATGGCGTTCTGCATTATAAAATACCTCTGCAACATAAGTACTTCCACTAGTTTCTTTAGCTGTTAAGATCTCAACAATTTTGTTATTCCAAGCGGTCACTTCAGTTTCATTTTTTACAAATTCTGTCGTGAGGGCTGGCTGATAAATTAATTCATTCAGTAAAGCAGTTGGATAACGACGGGCTAAACGCTCAAACAATTTTTGAACATCATTATATTCAGCAATTAATTTCTCAAGTGCTAAGCCATTTAATGCTGGTGCTTTATCACTTACGTAAAGTGAAGCACCATCTAAGGCTAATGCTAATTCATATTGCTCCATTTCCGTATTATCTTGAATATATTTCTCTTGCTTACCTTTTTTCACTTTATAAAGTGGTGGCTGTGCAATATAGACATAACCACGTTCAATTAATTCTGGCATTTGACGATAGAAGAAAGTCAAAAGCAAGGTACGGATGTGTGCACCATCGACGTCCGCATCGGTCATAATAATAATTTTATGATAACGCAATTTCTCAATGTTATATTCATCACGACCAATACCTGCACCTAATGCAGTAATTAACGTCGCAACTTCTTGTGAAGAAAGCATTTTGTCAAAACGTGCCTTTTCTACGTTTAGGATTTTTCCTTTTAACGGTAAAATCGCTTGGTTTTTACGATCACGCCCTTGTTTTGCGGAACCACCTGCAGAATCTCCCTCAACTAAGTAAAGTTCAGATAATGCAGGATCTTTCTCTTGGCAGTCTGCTAATTTACCTGGTAACCCCCCTAAATCCAATGCGCCTTTACGACGAGTCATTTCACGAGCTTTACGTGCTGCTTCACGGGCACGGGCTGCATCAATGATTTTAGTCACAATATTTTGAGCATCATTTGGATTTTCTAATAGATATTCCTGTAGTGCTTCATTCATTGAGCTTTCCAATGGATTTCTAACTTCAGAAGAAACTAATTTATCTTTTGTTTGAGAAGAGAATTTTGGATCTGGTACTTTCACTGAAATAACAGCGACTAAACCTTCACGTGCATCATCACCCGACGCATCAATTTTGGCATCTTCTTTTTTTAGTTTTGCCCCTGTTTCCATATAGTTTTTCAAGGCACGGGTTAATGCACCACGGAAACCTGCTAAGTGCGTACCGCCATCACGCTGTGGAATATTATTGGTGAAACAATATACATTTTCGTTAAAACTATCATTCCATTGCATTGAAATTTCAATGCCTATATCATCTTTTTCTGTTGAAAGATAAAATGGCGTTGGGTGAATTACGTTTTTACCTTCATTCAAATATTCAACATAAGCACGGATACCACCCTCATATTTGAAATGTTCTTCCTTATCATTACGTTCATCAACTAAGCGAATCGATACACCTGAATTTAAGAATGAAAGTTCACGTAAGCGTTTAGATAAAATCGCATATTCAAATTCCGTTTTATTTTTGAAAATATCATAACTCGGCCAGAAACGGACGGTTGTTCCTGTCTTTTCTGTTTCGCCAATTACTGCTAAAGGTGCATCAGGATCTCCTAAACTATAAAATTGTTCGTGAACGTGACCTTCACGACGAATAGTCAGTTGAAGTTTGGACGAGAGGGCATTTACCACTGACACCCCAACCCCGTGCAAGCCGCCTGATACTTTGTAAGAATTATCGTCAAACTTACCGCCTGCGTGTAATACGGTCATAATAACTTCCGCCGCAGACACTCCTTCTTCAGGGTGAATCCCCACAGGAATACCTCGCCCATCATCTTGCACAGACACTGAATTGTCCGAATGAATAGTCACGACAATATCATTACAGTAACCAGCTAAAGCCTCATCGATTGCATTGTCCACAACTTCAAAAACCATATGGTGTAAACCTGTGCCGTCATCAGTATCTCCGATATACATACCCGGACGCTTACGTACAGCATCAAGACCACGTAATACTTTAATGCTAGAAGAATCATAGCTATTTGGTTGATTTTGTTCTGACATTGTTGTTCCTATATTAACTTAAATCGACAACGGCAAAATCTGCCGAAAATTAGGCAGGATTATATCAGAAAAGGGAAAAAGGGGGAAGGAATCAAACGTACTCAATAGGATTTAGCCAAATCATTACCACAGTAGGTCGCATTATTTTTCAGATAGTAACACATTTTTATGATTGAGGCTTAATTTAGGATTATTTACTATATATAATATCCAGTACATGTGATGATGTAATACTTACACAAAAGGATAACTATATGTACATTTTAACTCCTCAAGAATTTGTCACTTGGGACGAACCGATTGAAATGCTTTATGCTTGCCACGGAAAGGTCAAAAGTTTCTGCCGTCAGTTACAACTGTTGCCAGATTACTTAGCGAAAAAGGGGATAAATCAAGCGGTCAAAAATGATGTACAGCAGATCTTAAATTACTTCAATCAATCTGCACCCTTACACCACGATGACGAAGAAAAAGATTTCTTCCCAGCATTGATTAAGCAACGCCCAGAAGCGCAAACGGACGTAGATTTGCTCGAAGCACAACACATTGAATTACATCAAAATTGGGACGAACTTTCCGCCCAATTAGTCGCCTTACTCAATGGCGAAATTCAGCAAATTGACCGTGAGTTAATCCAACGCTTTGTAGCGGGTTACGATCAACATATTGCGATTGAAGAACCGCTTTTTGAATTAGGGCGAGAGCATCTAAGCCAAGAAGAACTCAACTCAATCGGGCAGATTATGGCAGAGCGCCGTCGGGTTTAATGGTGAATTATTCACTTGATCTCACCGCTTACCGTTGCCCTCTTCCTCTTTTGTCGGCAAAAAGGGGAATGTTACAGTTGAATAGCGGAGAAAGTTTGAAACTTCATTTGAATAAAGACGTTTTATTAAACGATATTATTTTATTATGCCAAGAAATTCAGTGCGAGCTCAAAAGCAAAATAGAGTCAGAAACAGAAGTTATTTTATTCATCTATAAAGATAAGGCATAGTAGTAATACTATGCCTTATTGTTTATTTAACTGTTGCTACCATCATCACCATCATAAAACTGACGACAGCAAGAATGAAATGTTTGAGAGAAAAAGGTTGCTCTTTCTTGAAGGCTTTTGTCGCATAATAAATATACATCACCAAAAAGAATAACTTCGCTAAAATCCACGTTTGAAAATCCATGGCGAAATAGACAAAAATGCCCACACCAGACAGTAATAACAAGCTATCAACAGCGTGTGGTGCAATTTTTAAGAGTTTATATTGTCGCCAATCAACCATTCTTGCGGAAAGTAATCCGCGAACCAGTAATAGCATTAAGCTGAGGTAAGCTAAACCAATATGAGTATAAAAGATCGTTTGCATTAATTTTGTCCTTATTTAATTTTGTTCAATAATTGTAGATTTTAAATATTGAAAAATTTCACGATAATTTTTCGGTGGTTTATTTGCTTGCTTCTCTTTCTGTACGGCACGGATTAAATTGCGTAAATGCTGACGATCCAATGTCGGATATTCATCTACAAGCGGATTGATTGCACTGTCGCCTTGCTCAATGAGTTCATCTCGAATTAACTCTAATTTGTGCAATAGGGCTTGTTGCTGATTATGGCGATTTTCAACTTTATCCAATGCTTCCTGAATAGGTTCGTGATCGACATTGCGTAGCAATTTTCCGATATATTGAATTTGACGGCGACGAGCTTCTAAACGTAAGCGTTGTGCTAACTCAATTGCTTCACGCAAGGTATCATCAATAGGCATTTTAGCAAGATTAGCACTATTCAGTTCTATCAAACTTGCCCCTAATTTTTTAAGATGTTCCGCATCACGTTTAATTTCACTTTTACTTACCCAGATGATCTCCTCTTCTTCATCTGTCCAATCAATCTCATTACGTTGTTTTTTAGCCATTGCTATTCCTTTCTTTTACAAAATTTGCGTAGTTTATCAGAAATTTAGGGTAGAATGGCGAGATTAAGTGAAAAGAGAACAGTTTTACAAAAATTTTCGCTAATCCTACCGCTTATAGAAGGAAAATTATGTCATTTATTACCAAACAAGAACTTCAAGCTCAAGAACAAACCTTACGTCAAGCCGTTGAAATTGCACTGGATTTAGCCCAAAAAGCGGGTGCAACGGCGGAAGTGGGTGTAACCAAAGTCGCAGGCTTATCAGTTTCTACACGCTTAGAACAAACAGAAAATATTGAATTTAACAACGACGGCTCACTCGGTATTTCTGTCTATCTCGGTAAACGAAAAGGCAATGCTTCAACTTCCGATTTGCAACCAAAATCTATTCAACAAGCGGTTGAATCGGCACTTGCAATTGCAAAATATACCTCAGAGGACGACTGTGCAGGTTTAGCTGACAAAGAAATGATGGCATACCAAGCCCCCGATTTGGCGTTATATCATCAAGCAGACATTACCGTTGATCAAGCGGTTGAACTGGCTATTGAAGCGGAACATTATGCACTACACAGCGATGATCGCATTGTCAATAGCGAAGGGGCAACCTTCAATTCACACGCAGGCATTAGAGTTTATGGCAACACACACGGTATGCTACAAAGCTACCTATCTAGCCGATATTCCCTCTCTTGTAGCGTCATTTCAGCCTATGAAGATCAGTTAGAGCGAGATTACGAATACACTATCTCTCGTCAATTTGACCAACTTGCCTCGCCAAAATGGGTTGGGCAACAAGCTGCAGTCAAAGCCGTTGATCGCCTAAACCCTCAAAAACTGGCAACCTGTGAAGTTCCTGTGATTTTTTATAACGACATTGCCACAGGGCTTATCGGACACCTCGCAGGTGCAATTAGTGGTGGAGCTTTATACCGCAAAGCCAGTTTCTTGCAAGACAAATTAGGTGAACAGATTTTACCGACTTGGTTTGAAATTAACGAAAAACCGCATCTACTTCGCCAACTTGCTTCATCACCTTTTGATAGCGAAGGCGTTTACACTCGCGATCACCAAATCATTAAAGATGGCGCATTACAGACCTATCTTTTAACGACATACAGTGCTAAAAAATTAGGTATGCAAACGACAGGACACGCAGGCGGTATTCACAACTGGCTAGTCAAACCTAATCGCACAGGGGGATTAACTGCATTACTTAAAGAGATGGGAACAGGTTTACTTGCCACCGAAATGTTAGGCAGTGCGATTAATGGCGTGACTGGAGAGTATTCACGGGGAGCTGCAGGTTTTTGGGTTGAAAATGGCGAAATACAATATCCTGTTGCAGAAATTACCATTGCAGGACAGCTACAAGAGATGTTTAAAAATATCGTTGCTGTTGGTGATGATATTGAACATCGTTCGAATATTCAGACAGGTTCAATTTTATTGGAAAAATTGAAAGTGTCGGGAGAATAAAACGATGAAAATTATCTTCAGGCTGTAGTAATATATGCATAAACTTTTTATACAGTAGGAAGACCAAGTGTGGCGTTCCTACTGTTCTTTCTTTGGTTCAAAGCTACATAATACTAGAAAACTGATTAACATAATGTAAATACATGTTTCATGTGCTTGATTCATGGTAATAGTTATTTTTGTATAGTAAGGCAAAAATAGAGTAGTAAAGTTTTAAGGTACGACAATGATTGTAACGATAAAAGATCTTGCTAAAGAAGCAGGGGGTTCTTTATGTACGGTTTCTAAATGTGCTAAATGGCAAGAGTGGCGTAAGTTTAGACAAAATTGAAAAAGTACAGCGTGCGATTGAAAAATTAGTCTACCAACGCAATATGCAGGCGGCTCAGTTAAAACGGGGCGTAAGCAATAAAATTGCGATTATTCTGCCAAATATTATTGATGTAAAATATAGTAGCCTGTATGAAAATCTGAATGCAAACTTTCAGCAAGATAATTTCATTTTTGAACTTTATCTCACTTATAACCAGGAAGAAAAAGAGCGAGAAATTATAAAGCGGATTAAAGAAGAAAATTATCTTTCTTTAGAAACATTATCGAACTATTTTTCAAGCAATGTTCTTCACAGTTTTTGCCAATTTCAACAAAAAATTTATTAGGTTCCCTTTGATCCAAGTTTTCTGATGCTTTTTTATCGTAAAGATTTATTTGAAGATCCTAAAATCAAGCGGTTGCTGAAAGTTTATCACAGCTAAAAACTTTATATCATCATTCGATTTTATTAGAAAAATGTTGGTGGAAAGAAGAAGTAAAATTATTTGAACAAGGGAAAATTCCGTTGTTAATTGTCTATATGAACCACTTTAGCACAGATTGAGCGAGAGATTGGGGTGTTGAATGGGTAGAAACACGGCGTGTTCTTATCATTTAATTATTCGTAAAAGCTGATTCTCAGCAGAGACAGGCATAGTAGACAAACTTGTCTACTATGCCCCACAAAATGGTGTAATAGACAACGCTGCCACCAATAATTGTAGATGTTTTAAATAGAAAAACTTATCTGCAACTAACGCAAAAACGCAGGAATTTTACTTTCGTAATCTGCAATTTTTTCTTCGTGCTGCAAGGTTAAACCGATATTGTCTAAACCATTTAATAAACAGTGACGACGGAAGCTGTCGATTTCAAAATGGTAGGTTTTGCCATTTGCCGAAACCGTTTGAGCTTCTAAATCGACTGTAATGGTCGCACCTTCATTCGCTTCGACATATTTGAAAAGTTCATCAACTTCTTCTTCGCTTAAACGCACTGGTAACATTTGGTTGTTTAAACTGTTACCATAGAAAATATCAGCAAAACTTGGGGCGATAATGGCTCGAATGCCGTAATCATCTAACGCCCAAGGTGCGTGTTCACGGGAAGATCCGCAACCAAAGTTTTCACGAGCCAATAAAATACTTGCCCCTTGATAACGTGGGAAATTCAGCACGAAATCAGGATTTGGCTGTTTACCTTCATCATCTAAGAAACGCCATTCGTGGAATAAGTGAGCGCCAAAGCCGACACGGGTCACTTTTTGTAAGAATTGCTTTGGAATAATTGCATCGGTATCAACGTGCGAAGCATCAAGTGGAACTGCTAAACCAGTATGTTGTTTAAATTCTTTTGCCATTTTCTTATTCCTTAGTGTAATTCTACGTTGCGAATATCGACGAATTTGCCGTGAACAGCTGCCGCAGCCGCCATTGCAGGGCTAACCAGGTGAGTACGTCCGCCACGACCTTGACGGCCTTCAAAGTTACGGTTACTGGTTGAAGCACAGCGTTCACCTGGCTCTAAACGGTCATTGTTCATTGCCAAACACATTGAGCAACCTGGTTGTCGCCACTCAAAGCCTGCTTCAATAAAGATTTTATCTAAACCTTCTTTTTCCGCTTGTTCACGCACTAAGCCTGAACCTGGTACCACTAAGGCTTGAACACCATCAGCGACTTTGCGTCCTTTTGCCACGGCGGCTGCTGCACGTAAGTCTTCGATACGAGAGTTGGTGCAAGAACCGATAAACACTTTGTCGATAGCGACATCAGTCAATTTAATACTGTGCGGTAAGCCCATATAAGCTAAGGCTTTTTCCGCCGATTGACGCTCAATCGGATCTGCCATATCCGCAGGGTTCGGGATCGTTTCATTGATACCGATAACGTGTCCTGGGTTTGTTCCCCAAGTCACTTGTGGCTCAATCTCACTGGCTTCTAAAGTGACCACAGTATCAAATTCTGCTCCTTCGTCCGTGTGCAAGGTTTTCCAATAAGCGACTGCATCGTCCCAATCCTTACCTTTTGGTGCAGACGGACGATCTTTTAAATAAGCAAAAGTGGTTTCATCTGGTGCAATTAAACCTGATTTTGCACCAAGCTCAATCGCCATATTACACACGGTCATACGACCTTCCATAGATAAATCACGGATCGCTTCGCCACAGAACTCAACAACGTGTCCTGTACCGCCAGCCATCGTAGTTTTACCGATAATGGCAAGCACAATATCTTTCGCCGTAATGCCTTCACGCACTTTGCCACGCACTTCAATTTTCATTTTTTTCGCACGGGCTTGTTTTACCGTTTGAGTTGCAAGAACGTGTTCAACTTCTGATGTACCGATACCAAACGCCAATGCACCAAATGCCCCGTGTGTCGCCGTATGAGAGTCGCCACACACAATGGTCATACCTGGAAGGGTTAAACCCTGCTCAGGTCCCATAACGTGAACAATACCTTGATTAATATGGTTGATGTCATAAAGGGTCACGCCAAACTGCTCGGTATTTTTTGCCAGCTCAACCATTTGGATGCGCCCCATTTCGCCAGAACCGCCTAAGTCACGGCTATCGGTAGGTACGTTATGATCCATTGTTGCAACCGTTTTGGTTGGCTGACGCACTTCACGCCCCATCGCACGCAAACCGTCAAAGGCTTGCGGTGAAGTCACTTCGTGAACCAAATGGCGATTGATATAAATTAGAGGTGTTTCACCTTCAGCTTCGTGAACAACGTGAGCATCAAATAATTTTTCGTATAAGGTTTTTTTCATAAGTCCAACTCTCAAATGCAAGGGGACAAGCGGGGGGATCACATAAAAAATTACCACAACATTTCAATATGGAACATAAACGTGGGGACACACTGCGTGTGTCCGTTTACCGATGTTATGTGGACACACGTAGTGTGTCCCTACATCTTGTTAAAACTTCTTACAAATCCAACCGCTTGTAAAAGAATGATTTGGAATATATCGCTACTCAAAACAAAAGTAAAATGCTATTTTTGGGAAAATTGCATTTTTTTATTCTGTGAAATAGGTTTTAAGTTGGCATATTAAGTGATATGTTAGCATATTATGCTAAATCTTCTTGTTTTTATGGTTTTAAGATTTAATGCTTTGGATTTATTAGGATTTTTATCAATCGAAAAAAAGATTATCTGTTTTATGAATTAATAGGCAAAAGTCATTGAAGTTGCTGATTTCTACAAGAGAGAAAATAATAGGCAATAAATCCAACTACCGTACAAGCCGCCATTGTGTAGAGCATCGGACGCTCGCTGGTTAGCGGAATATGGGATAATCCTGCCCCAACTAATGAACCAATCCCAAAGCGAGCAGTACCAGCTACGGCATTGGCGGTACCTGCCATTTGTGGATAGCGATCTAAAATAGCCGCAGAAGCATTGCTACCAATGGTCGAAACCATTCCAACAAAAAATGCCACGCCAATTGCCATTGACCACAAACCTAATTGCAATGTCGCAGAAATAATCAGCCAAATACCCGCTAGAAGTTGTAAGCTTATTCCAATGCGTAACATTTTTTCTGAGCCGATTTTGGTGACAAGTCGTCCGTTGATAAAGGTCATCACCATCATCACAGCGATATTTAGCATAAAAAAGTAGCCAAAGTATTCAGATGAAACCCCATAAAGCCCAATATAAACCAGCGAGCCAGAAGTAAGAAAGCAAAACATTCCTGCAAAGGACATTCCGCCAACAAGAACATATCCTAGCGTTGCCTTATGGGAAATCAATGTCGTAAAATTTTGTAGTACTTGACGAAAACTCAACGGCATTCGATTTTCTGTACTCAAGGTTTCAGGAATAAGCGTTGCTACTAAACAAACGCAGACAATCCCCATCACCATTAAAATATAAAAAATAGCATGCCAATGTAGCCACTTCGCTACATATCCGCCTAAAATAGGCGCTACAAGCGGTGCGATCATCGTAATAATCATAATGGTGGACATTAATCGGGCAAACTGGTTGCGATCGAATAGATCTCGCACTAAAGCCCCAAGTACCACTGCAGGTGCAGCTCCAAATAAGCCTTGTAATAGACGCAATAGATAGAAATTTTCAATACTCAGTACTTGCGTTAAGAAAAAAGACGCAACAGCCCCGCCAGATAAGCCAAGTAAAATAATCGGTTTACGCCCGAAACTATCGGCTATCGGCCCCCAAAAAAGTTGCCCAATTGCAAAGCCGAAAGTAAAAATCGCAAGAGTTGTTTGCACCTTTTCTTGAGATACTGACAGATCTTGGGCAATATCAAGAAAAGATGGCAGATACATATCAATTGCAAGCGGTGGCAACATTGAGAGTAATCCCATAATCACTACAAATAACCCGTTGGGTCTGGTTATTTTATTCATTTAAAAACTCGCTATTTCATCTTCAGTTAAAGCTCTAAATTCCCCTTCAGCAAGAGTTTCATCAAGCACCACATTACCAATTCGCCAGCGGTGCAATGCAACCACTTTGTTTCCAAGAGCCGCAAACATACGTTTGACTTGGTGGTAACGCCCCTCGCTGATAGTTAGATTAACGTTGTAATCATCTAAAATTTCAAGTTGAGCCGGCTTTGTTGCTGTTTTTTCACCACGCAATAAAATGCCTTCGGCAAATTGTGTGGCATAAAAATCTTCTACGGGATCAGCAAGGGTAACTAAGTAGGTTTTTTCACAATGATGTTTGGGGGAAGTAATGCGGTGTGACCATTGTCCATCATCGGTCAATAAAACTAAGCCTGTTGTGTCAGCATCTAAACGCCCTGCACAATGTAATTTTGTGGTAAGTGGATAGTCAAAAAATTGGAATACCGTCGGGTAGTCGCCATCATCGTGAGAGCAAACACAATTTTGTGGTTTATACAGCATAAAATATTGCCCTTCATCAACCCAAGCTAGTGGTTCGCCATCAAAACAGATCTCATCTTGCTCACTGATTTTGGTTGCACTATTTTTTTCAACTACACCATTAACTGTGACTTGCCCGGCTCGTAACGCTTTACTGGCTTGAGAGCGAGTAAGCCCCGTGTTTTCTGCTATAAATTTATCTAAACGCATGTTTTACCTGAAAATTGAATAAAGTGCGACATTATATCTACATTTTCATAACAAGGTTAAAGATATTGACAATATATTGATATTATTCCACCCACAACGGCAATTGCATTTTGACGCGTAATCCGCCTAATGGGCTTTTTTCTGCTCTAACTGAACCGTGATGTTGTCGTATTGCATTGGCAACAATAGATAAACCAAGCCCTGTTCCCCCCGTTTGTCTTGCTCTGTCTTCTTGAACACGATAGAACGGACGGAATATCTCTTCATATTGATCTTCTGGAACACCTTCTCCATCATCATCAACAAGAATATAAAGATCGCTGGCATCAATGTAAAACATCACTTTTACGGTTGTTTGAGCATATTTTTTGGCGTTGCGAATGACATTTTCGACGGCACTAGCTAACAATACAACATTGCCATTTACAAAGTAACGCTCAGGGTGGAGGATACGTTGGCTTACGACTAAACCAAATCCACTTTGTTCCAATTCAAATTTGGCATCATTTAATACATCGTCCCATATTTTATGGATTGGAAAGACTTCTCGCTCTAGATGGTGATTAGCTTGTTTACGAGATAGAACCAATAAATCGTGAATCATTGTGTCCAGTTTTGTAATTTCACCTTCAATACGAGTAATTTCACTGCTTTCACCATTTCGACGAAGCAAGAGAGATAAAGCTAATTGCATTCGAGTCAAAGGGGTTTTTAATTCGTGCGAAATATCGGATAAGAGGCGATGCTGATAGTTGGTTAGTCGTTCTAATGCGACAATCATTTCATTAAAACTTGCTCCTACTTGACGGAGTTCTTCAATGCCTGAGGTTTCTAATTTGGGATTGATGGCTAAGTTTCCTCGTGCTACTGCATTTGCGGTTAAACGCAGTTCTTTTACTGGTTTGGCAATGCGGTACGATAGCCAGATCATCACTGGGCTACTGACAAAAAGAAGTAAAAGTAGCATTATCCAAGGCGAGTCAAATAATGTATTAATGAGCTCTCGTTGAGGGTTCACTTTTTTAGTGAAATAGAGGTCGTAAGTGCGAGTGTGAGAACTTGCAAGAAAAGGGCCGTAAAATTCCATTGTGCCGAAGCGTCTTTGTAATGGTTGGCGGTGATTTTTTGCCTTATATATAAAAGCGTAGAAAGCTTCATTATTTTCCTCTCTTATTCCTGCTAATTGTTGTGAGGCGTGATCAAAGAGGATAATGTCAAAACCATTAATAGATGCTACAGAGAGATTGTGGCGAAACACTTCGTCTAAATTATATTCTTGTTCTACATATTTGGTTTCGTGCTGTAAAAAGCCTAATTGAAAATCGTCAATTTGCTTGAAACGACGAGTATCTAAACTTGGCAGTAAAATAGCAAGTGCCAAAATAATGGCAATAATAACCATAAAAGAAGCAAAAATTTGATAGGCCAAATATCTTCGGAAATTTCTTAGCTTTAACATAACGGCTCACTTATAGATAGAAAAATCCCCCAACCATATAAAAAGCTGAGGGATTTTACTTTATGATGATTATTTTTCAGTCACCAGTAAATAACCACGACCACGTAAGGTTTTAAACCATGGAAGGTTATCATTACGCTCAGGAAGTTTTTTACGCAAATTGGAAATATGCATATCAATCGCTCTGTCGTATGGCGTTAAACGTTTACCTAAAATCTCAAGGCTTAAGAGTTCGCGTAAAAGAATTTGTCCGGGGTTACGCATTAAAATTTGTAATAGTGCAAATTCCGTACCGGTGAGATCTAAATCTTTTCCTTCGTAAATCGCTTGTTGGCGACTGGGGTGAAGCTCAACGCCACCAAATTGTAACAGTTTTCGGTCGTCATCATCATTCACAATGAAAGCGGTTTCAACTGGCATACTTGGTTTCTGCGTTATTGATCTGCGTAAGATAGCTTTTATGCGTGCAACCAACTCTCTATCGTTAAACGGTTTTGGCAGGTAATCATCTGCACCAAGTTCTAAACCAAGTACACGGTCGATTTCATCATCTCTTGCACTTAACATAAGAACTGGGGTTGAGTATTTTTGACGAACCTGTTTTAAGGTTTCAATACCATTGAGAATTGGCATCATGACATCAAGTAGAATGAGATCGTAACTCTGTATCTTTAATTCAGTTAAGGCATCCTGACCATTGTGTACAGTATGAATATCAAAGCCTTCAAGAGAGAGTAATTCTGAAAGTAATTCAGTTAAATCTACATCATCGTCAACAAGTAAAATTTTTGGCATAGCTCTATTTCCCTATTCCATTGATCATTTCTTGACTATTTACATAAATTATCTTTACATAAACAGATCTATAGTATTACTTTACCTAATTTTGTCAATTTATTCTACTTTTTTTATTTCATTCCATAGAAAATCTAGTTCAGATAATGTGCAGTCTTGCGGTTTTTTCCCTTGATAAATCAGATGGTTCTCAATTTTTCTAAAGCGATTTTCAAATTTTACATTTGCATTGCGAAGTGCAGTTTCTGCGTCAATTTTGTGATGACGGCATAAATTGACCATTGCAAATAATAAATCGCCTAATTCTTCTGCTAATTTTTCTGGTTGCTGTTGTTGAATTTCTTCTTGCACTTCAGCCAATTCTTCTTCCACTTTGGCAAAGACATCTTGCGGATTATCCCAGTCAAAACCGACTTTGGCACAACGCTTTTGCAATTTGTCTGCACGAGTAAGGGCAGGCAGAGCAAAAGGCAGATCATCTAATATAGACGTTTGCTGTTTCGCTTCTTTCTCTTTGGCTTTTTGTGCTTCCCAGTTTTGTAGTGCTTCTTCACTGTTAGTGGCAGTGGTATCTCCGAAAACGTGTGGGTGGCGATAAATTAATTTGTCGTGAATATCGTTTAGAACATCTTGAAAGCTAAAGGTTCCTTCTTCTTTAGCTAATTGACTAAGAAATACCACTTGTAGCAACAGATCGCCTAATTCTTCACGCAAAGCGGTACGATTTTTCGTATAAATTGCTTCCGCCACTTCATAGGTTTCTTCCAATACATTCGGAAGCATTGTGTCAAAGGTCTGTTTAATATCCCAAGGACAGCCTGTTTCTTTATCGCGTAAACGCTCAACGATATCTAAAAATTGCTGAATAGTTGCCATAGTGTTTTCCTTAAAAAGCGTATTTGCGAGCTTTTAAAAAATAATTAAAGATTGAAAGAAACGGTTTTGCCTGTTGTTATGTATATAGCATTTAAACAAAAGATATAGTAGGGACGCCACGCTTGGCGTCCAATATCAATATAATTTTTACAAATATCAATATCGTAGGGACACACTGAGTGTGTCCGCCCGTAAAGTAAGGTTAAATGAAACAGACGCCAAGCGTGGCGTCCCTACGGACACTTTAATTTAAATGGTTCATTTTTTATTTACGGACACACGCAGTGTGTCCCATACTATTATGAGTATATTTTGGGTGTTTTATGGATTGTAATCAACAGCTTTTTCAAGCGCAATGTGAGATTTCAGTCGAGTTAATCTGTTAAAACAGTTGGAAAATAGTATTAGCATTTGTCAATTTTAGTGAAGATAGGTATGCTTGTAACGTTCAAAAATCGATTTTAAGGAATGATTATGGATCTCGCTTATTTACAAAAACTCCCCCAAGAAGAATTTCACACTCGTCGTCAGCGTTTGTTTGAACAAATGCAAGACAACTCAACCTTGATTGTCTTTACCGAAACAGAAAAACGCCGTAATAACGACTGCGACTATTTATTCCGTCCAGATAGCTATTTTTGGTATCTCACGGGATTTGCTGAACCCAAATCAGCCTTAGTGTTGCTGAAAAAAGCAGGGCTGTGTGAGAGCTTGATTTTTTTACGCAAGAAAGATCCGCTAATGGAAACGTGGAACGGTCGCCGTTTAGGTATTGAAGTTGCACCACAGACGTTAAATGTCGATCAAGCCTACGACATCGACGATATTCAAACCATTCTTGCAGAAAAATGGGCAGATTTGACCGCTTGTTACTACGCAATAAATGTGCAAGCGTGGGGCGATCAAATTGTTTTTGCAACCTTTGATGCCATCACCGCAAGCCGTAAAAAAGCCCCAACAACCTTGATCGATTGGCAACCGATACTCTCTGAAATGCGATTGTTCAAGTCCGAAGCTGAAATTGCCTTATTACAACAAGCCTGCCAAATTTCAGCCTTTGGACATTTAAGAGCAATGAAACAAACTCGCCCAAATCGTTACGAAATGGAAATCGAAGGAGAAATTCAATACGAATTTTCTCGTTTTGGCTCTCGCTTTGCGTCCTATAATCAAATTATTGCAGGGGGCGATAATGCGTGCATTTTGCACTACAACGAGAACGATCAAGTGTTAAAAGATGGTGATTTACTGTTAATTGATGCAGGGGCAGAGTTTGCAATGTATGCAGGCGACATTACCCGAACTATTCCTATTAATGGTAAATTTTCTACGGCTCAGAAAGAGGTGTATGAAATTGTATTGGAAGCCTTAAAAGAAGCGACTAAACTGCTTGTACCGCAAAGCTCGATCAAACTGGCTAACGATAAAGCAGTGCGTATTATGACGGGAGGAATGGTACGTTTAGGCATATTAAAAGGCAATGTTGATGAGTTAATTGAGAATAAAGCCTACCGACAATTTTATATGCACGGCTTAGGACATTGGCTAGGCTTAGATGTCCACGATGTCGGCGACTATGGCAATGAACGAGATCGACCGCTTGAAATCGGTATGGTGCTTACCGTTGAACCGGGATTGTATATCCCGAAAGATGCAGATGTGCCAGAGCAATATAAAGGCATTGGTATCCGAATTGAAGATAATCTCTTAATCACCGAATATGGCAACAAAAATCTCACGTCAGGTGTGCCGAAAGAGATTGGGGAGATTGAGGCGGTAATGGGGCAAGCGACGAATTAATGTCTTGAATAAGCTAGAAAATAAGACTAGACTCACTTATCGGACTAAGAAAAAGGGGCTGTTATGCTAAATCAATCTTTAGAAAGTGTGAATATGCACGAAGCAAAAACTAATTTTTCTCGCATTGTTGAAGATGTGAAACGTTTTGGAAAGCCGATCATCATCGCAAAATCAGGTAAGCCACAGGTTAAAATTGTGCCTTTGGATACCATACAAAATGGTAGTCGTTTTGGTTTTATGAAAAAGCAAAATGTGCAAATTCCTGATGATTTTGACCGCTTGTATCAAGATGAAATTGTGGCAATGTTTGAAGGGAAAGAGGAATGAAGATCTTATTAGACAGCCATATTTTGCTGTGGCTTGCGTGGGATAAAAAAGAAAACCTATCGCCACAAGTGGTAGAATTACTTGATGACCCGACCAGTGAAATCTATTTTAGTTTAGCAAGTTTATGGGAAATTGCGATTAAATCTAGTTTAGGTAAACCTGATTTTGACATTGATGTAGAAGCCTTAGAGCAAGGCTTAATTCAGGTAGGTTGTCGAATGTTAGCCATTGAATTACCGCATATTCTAAAACAAACTCAGTATCCTTTTATTCATCGAGATCCCTTTGATCGTCTATTAATGGCTCAGGCTGAAGTGGAAAATGTCTTTTTTATGACCGCAGATACTATGATTTTGAAGTATCAGAAACCTTATATTATCGACGTGAGAAGTTATAAAAATTGAAATTTTTGACAGCCCCATATTTCCGCTAGAATGCAAGCACCATTTTTTATAAGAGGCAAACACAATGACACAAGTTTATAATTTCAGTGCAGGCCCAGCGATGATGCCGACTGCCGTATTAGAAAAAGCACAAACAGAATTGTTGAATTGGCAAAATCAACACACTTCAGTAATGGAAGTTAGCCACCGTGGTAAATTGTTTATGGAAATGATCGCAGAATGTGAACAAGATTTCCGTAAGCTCTATAACATTCCTGAAAACTACAAAATTTTATTCCTACAAGGCGGTGCGAGAGGGCAGTTTGCAGCAATTCCGATGAACTTAATCGGCGAAAAAGGCAAAGCACTTTATTTAACCAGCGGACACTGGTCGGCGACTGCAGCAAAAGAAGCTCGCAATTTCTGTGAAATTGATGAAATCAATATTTTAGAGCAGGGTGATGAACTTAAAGTGGGCAACCTTGATTTCAGCGAGATTGCAGAGCAGTACGACTACGTTCATTACTGCCCGAACGAAACCATCAGCGGTGTGGAAATTTTTGAGGAGCCGAAAGTAGGCAATGCAGTGTTAGTGGCGGATATGTCGTCTAACATTCTGGCTCGCCGTATTGACATCAGTAAATTTGGTATCATTTACGCTGGTGCTCAGAAAAACTTAGGACCTGCTGGGATCACTCTTGTGATCGTGCGTGAAGACTTGATTGGCAAGGCTCGCAAAGCAACGCCATCTATTTGGAATTACGAAACTCAAGCTAACAATGATTCAATGATCAACACGCCACCGACATTTGCTTGGTATCTCTGTTCATTGGTATTCAAACATCTGCTTGAACTAGGCGGTTTAGCTGAAATTGAAAAACGCAATCAAGCCAAAGCGGAACTGCTTTATCGTTATCTTGATAACAGCAATTTCTACCACAACACCGTCGCCAAAGCGAACCGCTCTTTAATGAATGTCACCTTTACCACAGGCAACGACGAACTCAATGCAAAATTTGTGGCGGAAGCGACCGCTTGCGGATTACAAGCCTTAAAAGGTCACAAAGTGTTAGGCGGTATGCGTACGTCAATCTACAACGCAATGCCAATTGAAGGTGTACAAGCGTTAATTGCGTTTATGCAGAAGTTTGAAGTGCAAAATAAATAATTTGACGTATTGAACGGACGCCAAGCGTGGCGTCCCTACAATAACGTTTGAATTATGAATACAAAAAATTAAATCCGAAGTATTTGTAGCAACTGTGTTTACACACAAAAAAGTTATTCAATTTTGACCCACAGATTCTGTGGATAAGTAGCGTGTAGCATCCCATTTTTCATTGCGTCTAACCAACGCATTCATAATGGTTAGCAGTTTACGCATACACGCCATAATAGCGACTTTCTTCGCTTTGCCTTTTGCAACCAATCGGGTGTAAAAGGCTTTAAAAACAGGTTCAAAGCGAATTGCCGATAGTGCTGCCATATATAAGGCATTACGAACAATCGCTCGACCACCATAGCAAAAGGATTTTCCTTTCCATTGACCGCTTTCCTGTGGATGCGGAATAACGCCAACGAGTGAGGCAATTCTTTTGCTGCTTAGCTTGCCTAATTCCGGCAGGCTTGACATCATCACGGCGACGCAATTTTTGCCAACGCCTTTGATGTCTGAGATAAGGTCAGCTTTATCACTAAAATGCTTACTTTGGTCGTCGATATCTTTATCAAGTTCGGCGATTAATTTATCAAGCATTTCAATGTGTTGTTGGATATTGTCCAACTGGGTTTCGTGGCTTTGTTGCAAACGATTTAGCTCTGCTACTCGCATATCGACAAGCTGACGACGGCGAACCACAAGGGCTTCCAGCTGTTCTTCTTGCTCAGAAAGCGGAACATACAACTGATGCTCTACTTCGCCTTTAAGCTCACAAGTGAGCCCATAGAAAGCGAGATTAACCGCATCTTTTGCATCGGTTTTGGCTCTCGTTTGAGATTTTGCAAACTCACTGGCTTTCAGTGGATTAGCAATAAATACACGATAACCTGCTCGAGCAAGGGCTTTTGCCACGGGGATTTCTAATCCACCCGTTGCTTCAAGCGTTATCAGAGCCACATTAAACTGGCTTAAATAGTCCAAGGTATGTTGAATACCTTTGGCGTTATTGGTTTCGGTTTTGGTCTTTTTCTGATGGGAAAAACCAATCACGAAATTGCGTTTAGCAACATCAATACCACAATAAATCGGAGCGTTCATCGGTAACCTGCCTTGTATTCGGGTTTATATTTCAACTGTTCGGTTTTGCTGATGAAGTTATCCACGCCTACGCTACAGAACGAGTTTTAGCTCTAGGGACACCCAAGCTGTGGATAACGTTATGGTTTATGTTGCTAGTTTACTATAATTTTAATATACAAGGGACACAACGCTTCGTGTCCAAATAGCAAAATGTAATTTATTGATTTTTATTGAAATTTCTCACGGAGATATAGTATAATGCACAGCACAGCACAGCACAGCACAGCACAGCACAGCACAGCACAGCACAGCACAGCACAGCACATCTGGCTGAAAATTTAGCCAATCAACAAGCCTTTCTCAACAAACTCGATGCCGACCTTTGGAAAGCCGCCGATAAACTTCGCCAACAGCTTGACGCTGCCAACTACAAACACATCGTTCTCGGTTTAATCTTCTTAAAATATGTTTCCGACAGCTTCTCGGCACAACAAGAAATCATTAAACAACGCTACACCGATCCAACGTCCGATTTTTATCTCGATCCGACTGCTTACAGCGAAAGCGAACTTGCCGATATTCTCAATGCCGAACTGGAAGAACGGGACAACTACGCCCAAGACAACGTATTCTGGGTGCCGCAACAAGCCCGTTGGGACGAAATCAAAGTCGTGGCTCGTGCTAACATTGGCGACAAAATCTGGGACGAGAAAACCTTTAAAGGCATTGCCAACTTGATTGATGACGCTTTTGATGCTATCGAACAAGACAACCCTAAACTCAAAAACGTCATTCAACGCATCAGCCCTTATAAAGTTGATGAAAGCATTTTATTAGGCTTAATCGATCTCTTTTCCGACACCAACTTCACCCGTCCAACCCTAGACGGTAAGCCGATTTCCTTGGCGGCGAAAGATATTCTTGGTCACGTTTATGAGTATTTTCTCGGGCAATTCGCCCTTGCGGAAGGCAAAAAGGGCGGTCAATATTTCACGCCAAAATCCATTGTTACCCTGATTATCGAAATGCTCGAACCCTACAAAGGACGCATTTACGACCCTGCAATGGGGTCGGGTGGCTTTTTTGTGCAAACAGAACGTTTTATCCGCGAACATCAAGGCAACGTCAGCGAAGTGAGCATTTTCGGACAAGAGTTCAACCCAACCACTTGGAAACTTGCCGCAATGAATATGGCAATTCGTGGCATTGAATTTGACTTCGGCAAAGGCAACGCCGACACCTTCAGCAATCCTCAACACCGTGATAAAAAAATGGATTTTGTGATGGCAAACCCACCCTTTAATATGAAAGACTGGTGGAACGAAAGCCTTGCCCAAGACCCACGATGGCAATACGGCATACCGCCCGAAGGCAACGCCAACTTTGCGTGGCTACAACATATGATTTACCACCTTTCGCCAAACGGACGAATGGCGTTGTTGCTTGCCAACGGCTCAATGTCGAGCAACACCAACAACGAGGGCGAAATCCGCAAAAATATCCTTAAAGCCGACCTTGTGGAAGCAATGATTGCCTTGCCAAGCCAACTCTTTACCAACACCCAAATTCCAGCCTGTATCTGGATCCTAAACAAAAACAAAGCACGCAAAGGCGAAGTGCTGTTTATTGACGCACGACAACTCGGCTATATGAAAGACCGTGTTTTACGCGACTTCACCGCAGACGACATCGCCAAAGTCGCCGACACCTATCACAACTGGCAACAATCCGCCGACTACCAAAATATCCCTGCATTCTGCTACACCGCAAGCCTTGACGAAATCGCCCAAAACGACTTCGTCCTTACCCCAGGGCGTTATGTCGGTGCTGCCGAACAAGAAGATGACGGCGTGCCATTTGCAGAAAAAATGCAAGAACTGACCGCTCTTTTACAACAACAATTTAAGCAAAGTGCAGAATTAGAAGCCAAAATTAAAGCGAATTTGGGAGGGTTGGGGTATGAGTAGTTGGAAGAAGTATAAGTTGGGAGAATTGCTTGAATTAGTTATAGATCATCGCGGAAAGACACCTAAAAAATTAGGATTTGATGACTTTCATTCTAATGGATATCCTGTTTTATCAGCAAAACACGTCAAAACATCAGGATTAGTAAATTTAGATGTAATGAGATTTGCTAATCAGGAAATGTATGAAAAATGGATGAAAATTCCTACTAAAAAAGGAGATATTGTATTAACTTCAGAAGCCCCTTTGGGAGAGCTTTTTTATATTGATGGTTCGACACAGTATCTATTAGGTCAGAGGGTTTTTGGTCTTAGAACAAAAGCAAACTTAATTAATCCTATGTATTTATTCGCTTGGTTGAGTTCGCCAGAAGGTCAATCAGCTTTACAAGCAAGAGCGACTGGTTCAACAGTACAAGGTATTAAGCAATCAGAGCTATTAAATATAGAATTATCTATTCCAGATTTAATAGAGCAGGAAAAAGTTGCAGAGATCTTATTCAATTTGAATAACAAAATCCAACTCAACACCCAAATCAACCAAACCCTAGAACAAATCGCCCAAACGATTTTTAAAAGCTGGTTTATTGATTTTGACCCCGTTCACGCCAAAGCCAACGCACTGGCAAGCGGACAAACCTTGGAGCAAGCCACCCAAGCGGCAATGGCAGTGATCAGTGGTAAAAACACGCAAGAATTACACCGCTTGCAGACGGCAAATCCCGAACAATACCAACAACTATGGGAAATCGCAGAGGCATTTCCGAGTGGGTTTGATGAAGAGGGCGTGCCGTGGGGGTGGGAAGAAAGAGAACTATCTTACTTATTTGAGTTTTTAAGCGGTGCTCAACCACCTAAATCAGAACACATTTATGAAGAAAAAGAGGGGTATGAAAGATTTATTCAAAATAGAGATTATTCTAACGATAATCATAAAACTTATATTCCTATATCCAAGAAAAATAAACGTTGTACTGAAAAAGATATTTTAATGGATAAATATGGAGAAGCCGGAAAGGTTAGGTATGGAATTAAAGGTGCTTATAATGTTGCTTTAGCCAAAATAGTTCCTCAAAAAGATAATTTGAGAGAGTTTTTAAGATCTTATTTCACTCAAGATAAAATAAGAAATTATCTTTCATCTTCATCTATGGCATCAACAAGGAACTCTTTAAATTCCACAACATTTACTAGAATGAAAGTAATTGTTCCAAATGATTTTTTATTGTCTACTTTTGATAAGTTGGCAAATGAAAAAATAGACAAGATCTTACAAATTAAACAGGAAAATATTGAACTGTCAAAATTAAGGGATTATTTATTGCCGAAGTTGTTGAGTGGGGAGGTTTAGTGTGAGTAATATTTTAAATCTCAGAAGTATAAAATCAGCGGATATAAAATTAGATATTTTTTCTCAAAATTATACTAAAGAAGAATATTCAAATGGAGACAGTATTTTTCAATGTATAAGGACTAATTTTAGGCATAATCTGAGGGCTAAAAAATCCCTCACGCTGTTTTTATTTCTGCCAAATCTCCCCTAACCCCTCTTTGCTAAAGAGGGGAACGGATTGAGGTTGGTTATATGTTCATCTGAAAAATTGACAATATTTATGTAGAACTTTGTTCTTTAAATTTTCAATGAAACCAGCTTTCCTCTTTGCTAAAAGAGGGGGACGGATCGAGGTTGGTTATATGTTCATCTGCAAAATTGACAATATTTATGTAGGACTTTGTTCTTTAAATTTTCAATGAAACCAGCTTTCCTCTTTGCTAAAAGAGGGGGACGGATCGAGGTTGGTTATATGTTCATCTGCAAAATTGACAATATTTATGTAGGACTTTGTTCTTTAAATTTTCAATGAAACCAGCTTTCCTCTTTGCTAAAAGAGGGGGACGGATCGAGGTTGGTTATATGTTCATCTGCAAAATTGACAATATTTATGTAGGACTTTGTTCTTTAAATTTTCAATGAAACCAGCTTTCCTCTTTGCTAAAAGAGGGGAACGGATCGAGGTTGGTTATATGTTCATCTGCAAAATTGACAATATTTATGTAGGACTTTGTTCTTTAAATTTTCAATGAAACCAGCTTTCCTCTTTGCTAAAAGAGGGGGACGGATTGAGGTTGGTTATATGTTCATCTGCAAAATTGACAATATTTATGTAGGACTTTGTTCTTTGAATCTTCAATGAAATCTGCCCCCCTCTTTAGCAAAGAGGGGCTGGGGGAGATTTGGCAGTAGTGATTAACAAAGAAAACAAGATTATATTCAAAAAGGAAAAAACAATGCTCATCAACGAAAACACCATTGAACAAGCCTGTTTGCAACATTTGCAGGAATTGGGCTGGGATTATACGCACGGTTCGACCATCAATGCTGATGGGGAAAATCCTTGGCGGTTGCGGACGGACGAGGTGGTGTTTCGGGCGGTGTTGCGTGAGGCGGTGGAGCGGTTAAATCCGCAGTTGCCGTCTGCCACGGTGGACGAAGTGGTAGCGTTGGTATGCAAAACGGATATTACGGATTTAACGGAACGCAATCAGCAAGCCTATCGCTATTTGCGTGAGGGGGTTCGGGTGGAGTATCGGGAAAATGATGAGCAAAAAGTGGAGTTTGCCCGTTTGATTGATTTTCAACAGCCGAGCCGGAACCGTTTTGATGTGGTGAACCAGCTGACGATTGCAGGGCGGAAAGGCAATCGCCGTCCTGATGTGATTTGTTATATCAATGGTTTGCCTGTGGTGGTGTTGGAGTTGAAAAATCCCTTGAAAGAGAATGCGGATTTGCCGCAGGCGTTTAATCAGTTGCAGACTTATAAGCAGGAAATCGGCGATCTGTTTGTGTATAACCAAGCCCTTGTGATTAGCGATGGCATTCTGGCAAAAGTCGGTTCGCTGACGGCAGATTTGGAGCGGTTTACCCCTTGGCGTGTGGTGGACGAGAAGAACAAGCAATGTATTGCCTTTGAACACGAGTTGGAAGGCTTGGTGCGTGGTTTGCTTAACCCTGTGAGTTTGTTGGATTATATCCAGAATTTTATTGTGTTTGAGCAAACATCAAGCGGTCGTTTGGTGAAGAAAATTGCCGCTTATCATCAATTCTACGGCGTGAATGAAGCGGTGGATTGTACGCTGTGGGCGGCAAGCGAGCAGGGCAATGGCAAAATCGGGGTGATGTGGCATACACAAGGTTCGGGCAAGTCGTTGTCGATGTTGTTTTATACCGGCAAATTGTTGTCGCAAGCGGAATTACGCAACCCGACTATTGTGGTGGTTACCGACCGCAATGATTTAGACGGTCAGCTTTATGCCACTTTTTCAGGCGGTCAGGCGTTAATTCGTCAGCAACCTGTGCAAGCAGACGGCAGGGAAGCATTGCGTGAAGAACTTGCCAAGCGAGAAACAGGCGGTGTGATTTTCACCACCATTCAGAAATTCGGTCTGCAAGAGGGCGAGCAGGCACACCCTGTGCTAAACGAGCGACACAATATTATTGTGATTAGCGATGAGGCTCACCGTTCGCAATATGGGTTTAGCCAAAGTATGAAGCTCAACGAAGCAAACCGCACGGGGACATATCGGGTGGGCTATGCGAGGCATTTGCGTGATGCTTTGCCAAATGCGTCTTTTATTGGTTTTACCGGCACGCCGATTAGCCTTGAAGATAAAGATACGCAGGAAGTGTTCGGTAAATATGTGTCGATTTACGATATTACCGATGCGGTGGAAGATGGGGCGACTGTGCCGATTATCTATGAAGCACGGCAAATTCCCATTGCACAGAGTGCCGAGTTTGAGAATGTGGTGCGTGAAGCCCAAACCTTGCTTGATGAAGATGATGAAAGTAGCTACAACTTCCGTTTGCGTGAAAAATTGATGGGAACAGACGGACGTTTGAGCCGTTTGGCGGAAGATTTTGTCAAACATTTTGAACAACGCACCGCTTTAATTGATGGCAAGGCAATGGTGGTGGCGATGAGCCGTCAGATTTGTGTGAAATTGTATGAAAAAATCACCGCACTTCGTCCAGAGTGGCATAGCGATGATGTGAATGAAGGGGCGATTAAAATTGTGATGACGGGCTCGGCGAGCGATCCTGAGGAAATTCAAAAACACATTTATTCTTCGCAAGATAAAAAGCTGTTGGAACGCCGTTTTAAAGATCCGGACGATCCTCTAAAAGTGGTGATTGTGCGTGATATGTGGCTAACAGGTTTTGATGCCCCTTGTTGCAATACGATGTATATTGATAAGCCGATGAAAGGGCATAATTTAATGCAGGCGATTGCAAGGGTAAACCGTGTGTTTCGCAATAAAAGCCGTGATAATGGCGGTTTGATTGTGGATTATGTGGGGCTAACCAGCGAACTTCGGGAAGCCACCGAGCAATACACTCGCTCGCACGGCAAAGGGCAGATGACCCACAATATCGCCGAAATTAAGGCGAAGATGTTGGAATACATTGATGTTGTGCGTGGGCAGTTTGCCACACCTGTGAACGATCAGCCGTTTAAGCTGTTTGATGCCTTGAAAATCGAAGATGAACTGGCGTTGTTCCAGCAAGTGATGTTGGGGGCGAACTATATTTTAGCCTTAGATCATCAAATGGTTGCGGATAAAACGGAGAAAACCCCAAGACGCAATGCGTTTTTAAAAGCGGTGCGTTTGGCGAAAAAAGGCTTTAGCTTATGTGGTGCAGACGGCGATGTTCAGCAATATCAAAAAGAGCTTGCCTTTTATGATGCGGTGCGTGCGATTTTGGCAAAACGTGAGCCAAATTCAACCGCTTCAAACGAAGAACGCCAGTTGCAGTTGGTGGCATTATTGAATAAGGCGGTGGACGCAAGCGGTGCGATTAACCTGTTTGATTTGCTTAACCGAGAACAGCCGAACATCAATATTTTGTCGGACGAATTTTTAGAGAAAATCAAAAACAGCCAAACCAAAGAACTTTGGTTGTTGGCAGTGGAACGTTATTTGCGTAGCCAAATCAATGAGAAAGGGGCGGGCAATTTGGCGGTGCAAAAAGATTTTGCCGAGCGTTTGAAACAGGCGTTAAATCAATACCACAACCAAAATCTCACCATTATGCAAGTGTTGGAAGAGTTGCTGAATATGAGCAAGGAATTTACCGAACGCTTGCAACGTGGGGAAAAATTGGGTTTATCACCTGCGGAAATCGCCTTTTACGATGCCCTTGCCCGCAATGAAAGTGCGGTGCGAGAATTGGGCGATGATGCCTTGAAAAACTTGGCAAAAGCGATTACCGATAAATTACGCAAATCCGCCACTATTGACTGGCAATACAAAGAAGCCGTGCGAGCCAAAATGCGAAACTTGGTGCGTGTAACGTTGAGATTATTCAAATATCCACCGGATAAATGCGATGAGGCAATCCAATTTGTGTTGGAACAAGCGGAAGTGATTGCGGATGAATTGACGACGGTATAAACTGCAACGAAATATCAAGAAAAAAGGAACAACAATGCAATTTATCAACATCGCCAATGAGGGCGTGAAAACCCTTGCCCCTTATCAAGCAGGTAAGCCGATTGAAGAACTTGAGCGTGAGCTTGGGATTTCAAATATTGTGAAACTTGCTTCCAATGAAAACCCTTTTGGTTTTCCTGAAAGTGCGAAACAAGCGATTTTAAAGCAGTTGAATGATTTAACTCGCTATCCTGATGCGAATGGTTTTGAGCTGAAAGCGACCATTGCGAAAAAGTTTGGGGTTCAGACGAACCAAATTACGTTAGGTAATGGCTCAAATGATCTGCTTGAGCTGTTCGCCCATACGTTTGCCAGTGAAAAAGATGAAATTATCTATTCGCAATATGCCTTTATTGTCTATCCGCTTGTCACCAAAGCGATTAATGCGGTGGCACGTGAAATCCTGGCAAAAGATTGGGGACACGATTTGAGTGCCTTTGAGCAGGCAATTAATAACAAAACCAAGTTGATTTATATCGCGAATCCAAATAATCCGACGGGGAATTTTTTATCGCAACAGGAAATTGAACACTTTTTAGATAGAGTGCCTGTAAATGTGATTGTGGTGTTGGACGAGGCTTATACGGAATTTACCGACCCTGCCGAGCGGTTAGATTCGTTTGCTTTAGTGCAGAAATATCCGAATTTGATCGTTTCTCGTTCCTTGTCTAAAGCCTATGGTTTGGCTGGTTTGCGTATTGGTTATGCGGTTTCGCACCCTGAAATTGCGGATTTATTAAATCGTGTGCGTCAGCCATTTAACTGTAATAGTCTTGCGTTAGCGGCGGCAATTGCAGTGATGCAAGATGATGATTTTATTGCGAAAGTGGCAGAAAATAATCGTAATGAAATGCAACGCTATGAGGCGTTTTTTAAGGCAAATCAGTTGGAATATATTCCATCGAAAGGCAATTTTATTACGGTAGATTTGAAACAGCCTGCACAGCCGATTTATCAGGCGTTGTTGCACGAAGGGGTGATTGTTCGTCCGATTGCAAGTTATGGTATGCCAAATCATTTGCGTGTGAGTATCGGGTTGCCAGAGGAAAATGATAAATTTTTTATGGCGTTGAGGAAGGTGCTGATTTAGAAGGTATAGTAGACAAATTTGTGGCGTACCACTTAAAAAAAATAGGCTTCCGATGGAAGCCTATTTTATTTGTAAGAAATGGGATTTTCTTAGAATTTATAAGAAATACCGGCAAAGTAAACGATAGGATCAAGTTTGATCTTCACTTCGTGTGATAAACCTAAAGCATCAAAATTTGATCCAAAACAAATATCTGTATCTATTTACAGTTAAACTGGTTTTATATATAATGTTTTTATATACAGTAGTCAGGTGAGGAAAATGTTATGCAAGCAACCATTGATATTCGTTTAGCCAACTTACAAAAAATGGATCAAGGTAAATTCAACCGACTTTTATACATTGTGGCAGAGCAAGTCGAAAAAGCATTTCCAAATGCGATTGTTCGAGTTCGACCTTCGGTATCCAATAGCGATCTTAGCGTTTTTGGGCTAGGCAAAGAGGGAAAACAAAAAGTAGCCACCTTTTTGGAGCAACTTTTTGAAGAAGGATCAGCCTTTGACGAATTACAAGACGAGTATTATTGATCGTTTTGTTTTTGCCAAAACTGACCGCTTGGTAAGACACGAACGCTGATAGGTTGTGAGTGATAATAAAAATCGAGCTGATAGGCGTGTAAATAAACTCTATCGGCTTTTTCACCACCATAAAGCTCACCAAAATAACTTGCACTCGTTGGGTTTAGGGCAAGGATTAGCAAGCCTGAAGTGACTTTATCAAGACGATGAACCAACCACACTTGCTCTACGCCAAGCGATTGAAAGTCAAGGGGAAAAGCGAGAATTAATCGAATTTAATAAGACAGAACATTTATAAATCTCTTCCTAAATAACTTACTAAAATTGGTGTAATAGACAAATTGGCACAGTAGACAAATTTATTGCTAAAAACGGGCTTAAAGCCTTATCATTCAAGGTTTAAACAATAAGGCGAGATATTCTCTCGCCTTATCTTATCTTTTTCCAAAAATTAGAAATTCGCATTACGCGGTGCGCGTGGGAATGGAATCACCTCACGAATATTTTGTAAACCAGTTACATATACGATTAAACGCTCAAAGCCTAAACCGAAGCCTGAGTGTGGCACAGTACCGTAACGACGTAAATCACGATACCACCAATAATCTTCTGGGTTTAAGCCCATTTCTACCATACGTTTATCTAACACATCTAAACGCTCTTCACGTTGTGAACCACCAATGATTTCACCGATTCCTGGCGCTAATACGTCCATTGCTGCCACAGTTTTACCATCATCATTTAAACGCATATAGAACGCTTTAATGTCTTTTGGATAGTTTTTCACGACTACTGGTGATTTGAAATATTCCTCTGCAAGGAAACGTTCGTGTTCAGAAGAGAGGTCAATACCCCATTCAACTGGGAACTCGAAGTTTTTACCTGATTTTAATAACACTTCAATCGCATCGGTATAGTCAATTTGAGCGAAGTCTGAATTAATAAAGTTCTCTAAACGGCTGATTACCGTGTTATCAACGTGTTTCTCAAAGAATTTTAAGTCATCTTTACGTTCTTCAAGTACTGCACGGAACACATACTTCAACATATCTTCAGCCAGTTTTGCATTATCCGCTAAGGTTGCAAACGCAAATTCAGGCTCAACCATCCAGAACTCTGCTAAGTGACGGGTAGTGTTTGAGTTTTCTGCACGGAATGTTGGACCAAAGGTATAGACTTTGCTTAATGCACAAGCATAGGTTTCGCCATTTAATTGACCAGATACGGTTAAGAAAGACTCTTTTCCAAAGAAATCTTGGCTGAAATCAACTTTGCCATCTTCACCACGCGGTAAATTTTCTAAATCTAAGGTTGAAACACGGAACATTTCTCCTGCACCTTCTGTATCTGAAGCGGTGATTAACGGTGTTGCAACCCAATAGAAACCTTGCTCGTGGAAGAAGCGGTGAATGGCTTGTGCTAAACAGTGACGCACACGTGCTACCGCCCCGATTAAGTTAGTACGAGGACGTAAGTGAGCAACTTCACGTAAGTATTCAATAGAGTGGCGTTTTGCTGCCATCGGATAAGTATCAGGATCTTCAACCCAACCCACGACTTCAACAGATTTTGCTTGTAATTCAACCGCTTGTCCTTCAGCTGGTGATTCTACAATCACACCAGTCACAATCACAGAACAGCCTGCAGTTAAACGTAATACTTCATCTTGATAATTGCTTAAATCGTTATTGATAATGGCTTGAATTGGATCGAAACAAGAACCGTCATACACGGCTAAAAATGATAAACCTGCTTTAGAATCACGGCGGGTACGAACCCAACCACGTACGGCAACTTCTTCCCCTACGGCAACTTTGCCAGAAAGAATCTCTGAAATTGTTGGAAATTTAGACATATTTATACCTTTTAAAATTTTGCTCAAGATTTTGTGGAAAAATCGTTAGATTTATCGCAGACGGTCGATTATAGAGAAATTTTCCTTGTAAGACTAGTAAAACAAGCGGTTAGATCCCCTTTAAAGAATACGATATTATGTGGCAGCTAAAAACTAGTGTTGTGTAGGGTGGGGATAACCCCAGTCCCTACGAAAAGTTATAATTTATGTAAGTGCTACATAATGTTAGGTTTTAGAAACTAAGATCTAAGCCTAAGATAAAATTTCTGCCTATTTGTGGTACATAGGGGTGATAAGAGTTGTGAATGTAAACGGCTTGATTTAACAAGTTATTTCCCGTCAAACTAACGGTATATTCCACACCTTTTATTTGTTTGCGGTAATTTAAACTCGCATTGAGTAATTGATAGCCTTTTGTTGAACTTTCTAATTTGGAGACTTTATTTTGTGTAAAGACTTTCATCCATTCAACTGAACCTGAGAGGTAGTCTGTCAATTGTGCGTTAAATCTTGCCCCTAAACGTATAGGCGGTAGACGTGGCGAAACACGATCTGCCTGTTTAATCATCTCTTTGCCTAAGTAAGGACGATAGTATTGGTCTTCTGGTTCATCATATTCAGGATCGTAATCAGGATTAAGAATTGGCTCTCCATAGACATCATTTAATCCTTTTATGTCGGGTAGCTGTTTTAATTTTCCTTTTACCATATCGCCAAATACACTGAATTGATAATCAGGCGTAAAACGGTAGTTAATAATGCCTTCAAGTCCATAAAATGTGGCTTTAGCTTGATTATAACGGCGCATAAAGAGGTTATTAGAGCGATATAATGTTTCATTGTAGATATAATTATCAAAATTATTGTAATAGGTTGATAATTTGTAATCTAATTTTTCTGTATGGTAGCCCAAACCTAATTCAAAATTATTGGAAATCTCTTTTTTTAGATCTTTGTTTCCATATTCAAACGAGTTTGTTGCCAAATGTTGTCCGTGATAATAAAGCTCCATCGGAGTTGGTAAACGTTCATTATGGGAAGCTGTAAACGAGAGCTGATAGTCTGGGTGGAAAAACCAATTAAATGCCCCAGTATAGGAGATGGCTTTTTCATCATAATCAGATAAATCAGGATCAACCTGTTTACCATAAGTCCTCTCATTGAATTTTTGTTGTTTTTGAATCTTAGCTAAATCATAGTCAATATGAATATTCTGCTTTTCAGTTCGCAATCCTAATTCAATCGCAAAGTTATCCCAAGCGTATTGTTCCAAAGCAAATAAGCTAATTTGCTTGTTGCGATTATCCACTAAAGGCCATTGAACTTCACGGTTGCTTGGTGTATTAGCGCTGCTTTGCAGGGTTTGATACTGTACGCCAAACATTCCAGTTAAGCCACCAATTGGCGTATGAAAAAACTCCAAGCGGGCATTTTTGCCTTGATTTTTGAAAATATTGACGGGTTTACCAAAATCTTTGCTCTTATCTACTCGGTTTGGGTTGATTGTATCGCCTGATTTTCCTGCGTCTTTTTCATCGTGATAGTAATCTGTTTGAGCATAACTTAGCTGAATTTTATCCAACATCGGCAAAGGTTGTTTAATCTCTCCCTTTATATCAATTCGTTTAGAGTGTAAATCTACCCAAGGTCCAATATGGGTATGATCGTGGTCGTGTCCATAAGGGTGATCGTGGCTATGGCTTGGATCGAGATCGTAGTCTGTACCACAATGAAAGTGAGGATTTTCTGTGACCATTTCATCACTCATTAAATGGGGATAAAGATTGGTATAAGAATGCTTTCCTTGCAATCTCATATCGTAAATATGGGCAATACAAGTATCAAATTTATGATTATGCCCAGGTAATCCATATCTGTCTTTACGCTGATTATAAGACGCTCCGAGATAACCTTTTTCACCAATAAAAGATAAACCAATAGTTCCTACTTTTGATTGATGATAAGTATCTGGCACATAATTTAATGTTTCACCTAGTTTAATTTGTGGCACTTTATAATTTTGCGATTGACGATCTAACCCTTCAAGTCGTAAAGCTAAATGTTTCCCAATTCCAATGGTTGTACCTAGTGCATACACTTTCTCTTTGCTTGCCGTATCAAATCGACTGGAAAGTGTCACTTCATAACCTTTTTTAGGCATTTTATTTGGAATACGTTGATCAACGATATTCACAATTCCAGCGGGAGAGCTACTTGCATAAAGCAATGTTGAAGCACCGCGTAAAATTTCCACTTGATTAGCAAGTAGAGTATCTGCAGTGATAGCGTGATCGGGAGAAATATTTGACATATCAACAACATCAGCATTATTTTGCAAAATCTTAACTCGAACACCTTCTTGCCCTCGAATAATTGGGGCGCTTGCTCCACCTCCAAATGGGGTACTATGTACGCCTAATTCACTAGATAGAGCATTCCCTAATGTTGCAGAACGATTTTTGAATTTCTCTCCATCAATAATAGCATCACTTACTTTTAGAAAACTTACCGAATTTCCCTCAGGAACTTTTCCCATTACAGAAATTTCATCAAGTTCAAGCTGCTCTGCATTAATACCTAAGCAGCATAGTAATAAGCTAAATGCTAAGCTAAATGCTGTTGTTCTGTTGTTGATCATTACCTCTCCTTTTAAAGCCATAAAAAAATAATGGGATAATGTAACAAAAAGACAAAAACGGATCAATAACCTCAAATTAATAATGGGTATATAACTTAAAAAATGAAAAAATAATTGTTCAGTACCACGATTTTGAATGAAAAAGTGATACACTTTGCTTTGAATTATTCTATTTGGGGTGCTTTATGTCGGAAATGCCTTCACGCGAATTTGCTGCGATTGATTTAGGCTCAAACAGTTTTCATATGATTGTTGCAAGGATTGTTAATGGCTCAATCCAAATCCTTTCTCGTATTAAACGTCGTGTACGTTTAGCAGAAGGATTGGACGAGCATCGCCACTTAAATCAAGAAGCTATAGACAGAGGCGTTGCTTGTTTAGCACTCTTTGCTGAACGTTTAAAAGGGTTCTCGCCTGAAAATGTGAAAGTCGTAGGAACTTACACATTACGCAGGGCATTAAACAATCAAGATTTTTTAACACAAGCACAACAAGTATTCCCATTTCCGATTAAAATTATCTCAGGGCAAGAAGAAGCACGCTTAATCTATTCAGGGGTAAGTCATACACAACCAGAAAAAGAGCGTAAATTTGTGGTTGATATTGGTGGTGGTTCGACAGAAATGACGATAGGGGATGGCTTCACTCCATTACGAGCAGAAAGTCGTCATATGGGCTGTGTGAGTTTTGCAAAACGTTTTTTCCCTGCTGGTGAACTAACTCAAGCACGTTTTGAACAGGCATATCAAACAGCGATGGAAAAAATCGATGATTTGGCGTGGGAATATCGTGAGTTAGGTTGGCAACACGTTCTAGGCTCTTCAGGAACAATTAAAACCGTGAGCAAGGTGTTGATTGCAAATGGCTATCGAGATGGATTAATTACAGAAGCACGTTTACAAACCTTAATTGATCGTTGTTTAGCATTTCATTCACTCAAAGAAATTCAGCTCAAAGGATTATTGGAAGAGCGTGCCGATGTCTTAGTGCCAGGGCTTGCCATTTTACTGGCGTTATTTCACACCTTCCATATTCAATCAATGCGATATTCCGATGGGGCATTGCGTGAAGGAATCTTATATGGTGTTGAGAGCGGATTCCAAGTTGGAGATATTCGACAACGGACAGCAAAAGCCCTCGCAGAACAATTTAATATCGATCAACATCAAGCAGAACGCATAAAAGACACCGCATTACGTTTGTTTGATCAAGTGACCGCTTGGAAAAATAAACGTCAAATACAGGAATTACGAGAAATCTTACAATGGGCAAGTTTATTGCACGAAGTCGGTATTTCAATTAACCACAACGGTGTTCACCGCCATTCTGCGTATATTATTGCAAACCGAGATTTACCAGGCTTCGACTCTGAACAACAAACTTTGTTAGCCACATTAATGCGTTATCACCTCAAAGGATTTAAACGACACGATCTCAAAATTGCAAGTCGCTTTCAGCACCCTGATATTTTAACCTTATTACGCATATTCCGCTTGGCAGTGTTACTAAATCGTTCACGTCAGGCAACGAATATTCCAATGGAACTTAATTTATCTATCCAAAATTCATCGTGGCATTTATCCTTTGATAAAGTATTCTTGGCGCAGAATCCTTTGATATTGGCGGACTTGCTTGATGAGGCTAGGTATTTACAAGCAGTTAATTTGACGATTGATTTTAGCTAAAAGCACCTTATTAAATTTATTATTATGCTATTAAAGTAAAAATTGAGTAAAAATAAAATTTTCTTATTTATTTCATAAAAAAAACTAAATACCATTGCCATTTGCTCTCTTTTTCGGTATATCTACACCCAGTTAATTTTTATCGAAAAGAGGACATTTTATGAGCCAAATTTATGAATCCATGCGTAGTAATATTCATATGTTGGGAGATTTTTTGGGCGAAACGATTCGCGATGCCCAAGGGAATGAAATTTTAGATTTAATTGAAAATATTCGTATATTGTCTCGTGCATCACGCTCAGGTGATGAAAAATCACGTGAGCAACTTCTTGATATTCTTGCCAATATTTCAAACGAAGATGTTATCCCTGTTGCTCGTGCCTTTAGCCAATTTTTAAACTTAACGAACATTGCAGAGCAATATCACACGATTTCTCGTCACAATAAAGATGCAGCGTTAGGTGAACGCTCTATGGGTGCTTTATTTACTCGCTTAAAAGCGCAAAATGTGCCTGCTGAAAAAGTAATTGCGACCGTTGAAAAACTGTTGATTGATTTAGTGCTAACCGCTCACCCAACAGAAGTTACTCGCCGTTCTTTAGTGCATAAACACGTTGAAATTAATCGCTGTTTAAGCCGCTTGGAACACGATGATTTAACCGATGCAGAAACCACAAAACTTAAACGTCGTTTGATGCAATTAATTGCGTTAGCTTGGCATACCAATGAAATCCGTACTCAACGCCCGACCCCTGTTGATGAAGCAAAATGGGGTATGGCGGTAATTGAAAATAGCCTTTGGAAAGCGGTACCTGAATTTTGTCGTCAATTAAATTTCCATTTAGAGAAAAACTTTGGTGTTCAGTACCCTGTTGGGCTTGCACCTGTGCGTTTTTCTTCTTGGATGGGTGGTGACCGTGATGGTAACCCGTTTGTTACCGCAGAAACGACACGCAAAGTGTTGCGTATGAACCGTTATAAAGCAGCCGAGCTTTTCCTTGAAGATATTAAATCATTAGCCGACGAGCTTTCTGTTATTCACGCAACAGATGCCTTCCGTGCAAAATATGGCGATCATTTAGAGCCATATCGTGTGGTGGTGAAAGATCTGCGTGCCAAACTTATCAAAACCTTAGCTTATTATGATGAACTCTTGCAAGATAAACCGCTTACCATTAGCCGTGATGAAATCTTAACCGATGACGAGCAACTTTGGGAACCGCTCTACGACTGTTATCAATCACTACATCAATGCGGAATGCGTATTATCGCTAACGGTGGCTTATTAGATTGCTTACGCCGTATTCGTTGTTTTGGTTTAGGTTTATCTCGTTTAGATATTCGTCAAGAAAGTACTCGTCACGAAATGGCGATTGCGGAAATTACACGTTATATCGGTTTAGGGGATTATTCACAATGGACGGAAGATGATAAACAAGCTTTCCTTGTGCGTGAATTAAGCTCTCGCCGACCGCTTGTCCCAACCAACTGGACACCAAGCCCTGAAACCAAAGAGATTTTAGATACCTGTAAAGTGGTTGCCGAACAGCCTGAAGGTGTGATCTCTGCCTATGTGATTTCTATGGCACGTGAAGCCTCTGATGTACTAGCGGTTCATTTACTTTTAAAAGAAGCAGGTTGCAAAACTACTATTCCTGTTTCACCGCTATTTGAAACCTTAGACGACCTCGATCATTGCGAGAAAGTGATGACAGATCTCTTTAATATCGGCTGGTATCGTGGTGTTATCAACAACAAACAGATGGTAATGATCGGCTATTCTGACTCAGCAAAAGATGCCGGTATGTTAGCCGCTTCTTGGGCACAATATCGTGCGCAAGAAGCATTAGTTAATCTGAGTGAGAAATACAATGTGGAATTAACTTTATTCCACGGTCGTGGCGGTACAATCGGTCGTGGTGGTGCACCAGCTCACGCTGCATTACTTTCACAGCCACCTCGCTCACTCAAAAATGGCTTGCGTGTAACAGAACAAGGGGAAATGATCCGCTTTAAACTGGGTTTACCTGCCGTTGCCGTATCAAGCCTAGACTTATACGCCAGTGCGATTTTAGAAGCCAACCTTTGCCCGCCGCCAGAACCAAAACAAGAATGGCGTGATATTATGGACAAAGGCTCAGAAATATCTTGTGACATCTATCGTGGCATTGTGCGTGGCGAACCTGATTTTGTGCCGTATTTCCGTGCAGCAACACCAGAACAAGAACTGTCAAAACTACCGCTTGGTTCACGCCCTGCAAAACGTAATCCAAATGGTGGCGTAGAAAGTTTGCGTGCAATTCCGTGGATCTTTGCGTGGATGCAAAACCGCTTGATGTTGCCTGCGTGGTTGGGGGCAGGTCAAGCCTTACAACAGTTGATTGAACAAGGTAATGAAGTGCTATTAAAAGAAATGTGTACCGAATGGCCGTTCTTCTCAACCCGTATCGGCATGTTAGAGATGGTCTTCAGTAAAGCGGATTTATGGCTTGCGGAACATTACGATCAACGTCTTGTGCCACAACATTTACACCGTCTAGGCAATACCTTACGCAATCAGCTTGCAGCGGACATCAACACCGTTCTCTCGCTTGCTCACGAAGGGCAATTAATGGCGGATTTACCTTGGGTTGCAGAATCTATTGCTCTGCGTAACGTTTACACTGACCCACTTAACTTACTTCAAGTTGAGTTGCTTCACCGCTTACGTGCTGAGGGCGAAAATCCAAATCCAGCCCTAGAGCAAGCGTTGATGATTACTATCACAGGTATTGCGGCAGGTATGCGTAATACGGGGTAGGGGAGTATATTCTGGATTACAACCTCTTAGTGAATTCTAAGAGGTTGTTTTTTAGATATTATAAAAACTATTTAATTATTGGGATTTCATTATGGAAAAATTAACACTAAATCCTATCGCTCGTGTTGAGGGCGAAATTAATTTACCGGGTTCAAAAAGCCTTTCAAATCGTGCGTTGTTGTTGGCAGCCTTGGCACAGGGGACAACGCAGGTAACAAATTTATTGGATAGCGATGATATTCGCCATATGCTCAATGCCTTGAAAGCCCTTGGGGTGAATTATCAGCTTTCTGATGATAAAACCGTTTGTACCGTTGAGGGCGTGGGCGGTGCGTTTCAGTGGCAAAATGGTTTGTCGCTGTTTTTAGGTAATGCAGGCACCGCAATGCGTCCTTTAACAGCAGCACTTTGTTTGAAAGGTGAGCAAGAGGCTGAGGTGATTTTAACGGGCGAGCCGCGTATGAAAGAGCGTCCGATTAAACATTTGGTTGATGCGTTATTGCAAGCGGGAGCTTCCGTGCAATATCTTGAAAATGAAGGCTATCCGCCGATTGCGATTCGTAATTCGGGGATTCAAGGTGGCAAAATTCAGATTGATGGTTCGATTTCTTCGCAATTTTTGACCGCACTTTTGATGTCTGCTCCCCTTGCCTCCGGCGATATGGAAATTGAGATTGTCGGTGAGTTGGTCTCCAAGCCTTATATTGATATTACCCTTGCGATGATGAAAGATTTTGGCGTGACGGTGTCGCACAATAACTATCAGACTATCTTTGTGAAAGGTAATCAGCATTATGTTTCTCCGCAAAAATATTTGGTTGAGGGCGATGCGTCCTCTGCCTCTTATTTCTTAGCCGCAGGGGCAATTAAGGGGAAAGTGAAAGTGACGGGGATTGGTAAAAATTCCATTCAAGGCGACCGCTTGTTTGCGGATGTGCTTGAGAAAATGGGCGCGAAAATCACTTGGGGCGAAGATTTTATCCAAGCAGAGCAGGGGGAGCTTAAAGGCATTGATATGGATATGAACCATATTCCTGATGCGGCAATGACGATTGCAACTACCGCTCTTTTTGCTGAGGGTGAAACCGTTATTCGTAATATTTATAACTGGCGTGTGAAGGAAACGGATCGCTTGACAGCAATGGCAACAGAGTTGCGTAAAGTTGGGGCGGAAGTGGAAGAAGGGGAAGATTTTATCCGTATTCAACCGCTTGCGTTAGATAAGTTCCAGCACGCTGAAATCGCAACCTACAACGATCACCGTATGGCGATGTGTTTCTCTTTGGTGGCGTTGTCAAATACGTCGGTGACGATTTTAGATCCGAAATGTACGGCAAAAACTTTCCCGACGTATTTTGATGAATTTGGGAAGATGTATTGTAATTTTAGTAGGGAAGAAAAATAATCTTATTGGGATTGAGGCTATTTTAAACAAGCATTAAGAGGATTCAAAAGACGGGTACTGTCTACCTGTTAAGGTTTTAATTACTATTTTTGTCTATTATGCCAAAGTCTTTATTAAGGGTAACAAATTAGGGGCTAAAGTAGCCCCTAAGAAATTATTCAGTAATTGGTACAATGCGTACAGCTGAAGCTCCCTTATCTCCATGAGTGAACTCAAAATGAACTTTTTGTCCCATTTTTAAAGAGCGGTAGCCTTCTCCTTCAATAACTGAAAAGTGAGCAAAAATATCACCTTCATATGAGTCCGAAGTGATAAATCCGAATCCTTTGGCGTTGTTAAACCATTTTACAATACCAACTTCCATAATAATGTTTCTCCCTTGGTTAGATTATGATGTAAATTTTAGTCAAATATGTAAAATGCGCAATAGGAAAAATTAAATTTTACGACATAGATCACAAATTTTTATTTAAAACCGAATTGTGAAAATCTTCCTATGCTTAATATTTTAGTGCATATTTAGAATATGATATACTTATTGCCTCTATAATGGGCTAAAAGGAATAATAATGGATACATTAAAGGTGGGCGATACTGTACCATCATTCTCTCTATTAGATCAAAATTTTAATTGGGTAACTCTAGATCAATTTCCAAACAAAAAATTTCTAATTTATTTTTATCCTAAAGCATTAACACCAGGTTGTACATCACAAGCATGTGGTTTACGTGATAGCAAGGAAGAACTTGATTCTTTAAATGTGATGGTTCTGGGCATTAGTCCTGATTCGCCAGAAAAGCTAGCAAAATTTCTTGAGAAGAATAGTTTGAATTTTATTCTATTGTCGGATGTGGATCATAAGGTAGCAGAAGCATTTGGCGTGTGGGGAAAGAAAAAATTTTTAGGAAAAAGTTATGATGGGGTTCACCGAATTAGTTTTTTAGTGGATGAGTATGGCAAAATTATGTCTGTATTTAATAAATTTAAAACAAAAGAACATCACCAGTTGGTAATTAACTTTTTAAAAGGAAATAGTGATGGCGAATAAAGCTATTTTTCTAGATCGAGATGGTACAATTAATATTGATCATGGCTATGTACATAATATTGATGATTTCAGGTTTATTAAAGGTGTTGGCCATGCATTAAAGCAATTACAAGATAAAGGATATATGCTAGTGATAGTGACTAACCAATCTGGAATTGCTAGAGGCTATTTTAGTGAAGCACAATTTCATCAATTGACAGAATGGATGGATTGGTCATTAGATGAAGACTATGGTGTGGTATTGGACGGTATTTATTATTGTCCTCATCATCCTGAAGGAATTGGTAATTATAAAAAGGCTTGTGATTGTCGTAAGCCAAAAGCTGGTTTATTGCTACAAGCTATTTCTGATCTGGATATTGATCCTTCAAAATCTATCATGGTAGGAGATAAATTAGAGGACATATTAGCTGCAAAGAACGCTGGGGTGAAAGTGAAAATATTGGTTCGGACAGGTAAACCAATTACACCTGAAGGTGAATTAAACGCTGATTATGTTATTGATAGTGTTGCTGATTTACCTAAATTCATAGATGGCCATGTAGATGAAATGATGTAGTGAACACATTTAAATGTTGATTAATCTTAAAAGGAGAATAGGTAGTTTTATTTAATCAAAGAATATTGAGGTATAATGGCATTTGATACATCATATTGTATTTTTAAATAGTATATAGATAAAAGGTTTGTTTATGAAAAAACATCACATTGAAACTATGATATCTTCTCAAGAAGTTCAAAACCGCATTACTGAGTTAGCAGAACAGATTAATCAACATTACCAACATAAAAATAGCCAGAGTCTGGTTGTTGTTGGACTGTTGAGAGGATCTTTTATGTTTATGGCTGATTTGGTGCGTAAGTTAAATTTACCTGTCGAGGTCGATTTTTTAACGGCATCAAGTTATGGATTAAGTACAGAATCGAGCAGAGATGTGAAAATCTTGAAGGATTTGGATAGTGAAATTCAAGGCAAAGATGTATTAATTGTAGAAGATATTATTGATACTGGTTTTACCCTTAACAAAGTGCATGATATTTTAAATTTGCGCGAACCTTCCTCACTTGCGATTTGTACTTTATTAGATAAGCCTTCTCGTCGAGAAGTGGATGTACCAGTAGAATGGGTTGGCTTTGCTATCCCTGATGAGTTTGTGGTGGGATATGGTATTGATTATGCACAGCATTATCGTAATTTAGATTACATTGCGAAAGTGATTATTGATGAATAAGAAGTGAAACTTTCAATTAAATTAACCGCTTGTTGATATAAACTTCAAGCGGTTTTTAATTTCTAATTGGGCTTTAGTATCTAGGAGAGTTTATGGGGAAAAAAATATTATTTGTTTATTTGGCGATGTGTTTATCTGCTTGGGCTACGCAGTCTCAGTCATCTCCAGAAATTGAGAAACTAAAATTACAATGGCAGAACGAGCAACAACATATCTACCGTCAATTGGAAAAGCAAAGAGTAAATTTTTTGCTGCTTGAGACTTTATTACGAGAGATGGAACGAGAGGGAAAATTTTCTAATGCGATATTTGAGCGAGTGGTGCATTTAGAGGCAATGTTGCTTGATTACCCTCTGATTGAAGAGATAAAATGGGCTATATTAAATACTAAACTAAAATTGAACGCTATTTCGCAAGAAGAAATTCTGCACTTTATCAAGCAATATCCGCATATCGCAAAACGCAATAAGCTGGAACAGTTCCCGATAGAAATGTGGTACAAACAGCAAAAATGGTCAGAGCTTCTAGCCTATAGCGACAAAGTCGGTGAGCTAAGCGTTGCTAATCAATGTCGAGTGTGGGCGGTTCAATATCAAAGCCAAGCAGATAAATTACAGTTAAATCCAGAAGCGGCACAAGCAAATAATCTGGCTCAACCTTTATCGCCTGAGTTAGCTCAGCTTTTAGCAAAGTTTGATGATTTTTGGATCAATAACGGCTCATTGCCCTCTGACTGTGCGAATTTGGAAGCCTTCTGGCGAGATCAGGGGTTAAAAACCGAAGATAAAGTGAAGCAAAAAGCGGTCAAATTATGGATAACAAATGCAAAAGCGGAGTTAAGCCAGTTAGCGTTAAATAACCAAGATGTCGAGTTAGGAAAATGGCTTGCCGATTTACAAAAACTCTTGTCTGAGCCGAATTATTTGCAACATTTTATTGCGAAACAACCGCTTAACGATCTCAATAAACAGCTTGTATTGCACGCTTTCCCCAAATTTCTCAAAACCTTGCCTGAACAAATGCAAAATGTGGATTTTGCCCCATATCAAACTTGGGCAGAGCAGTGGCAACTCAGCGAAAATCAAGTGCGTGAATGGAAAATCCAGTTTCTACAACGCTTTTTTGATAACACCTCTTCCCCGTTCCAGCAGTGGCGAGATGCACAGTTAGCCGAATTAAAAGAGGACAGTTTAACCGAACGCCGCTTGCGAACGGCGATTTGGCAGAAAAGCGATTTAAATAGATGGTTAGCACTATTAAGCCCAGAAACCAGAGCCAAAGCGGAATGGCGTTATTGGTTAGCCAAAAGCCAGCCGGCACAACAAGCGGCTATTTTCCAGCAACTTGCCACAGAGCGAGGATTTTATCCTATGTTGGCGGCTCAAGCCCTAGGGCAGCCTTATCAGCCCGTATTGCCGGCGATTAACAAATTAACAGAACAACAAACCCTTAAATTTAAGCCTCAGCTTGACCGCATTGCAGAGTTAAGGGCGTTAAAACGGCTGAGTGCTGCTAAAATTGCTTGGGTAGATTTACTGCAAGCGGCGAGTTTTGACGAAAAAATTGCATTGAGCGACTTTGCTTTGCAACAAGATTGGTTTGATTTAGCCGTTGAAGGAACCATTCAGGCAAAAGCGTGGGATTATTTATCGCTACGTCTGCCAAATGCTTATTCGGATTGGTTTGAACTCAATTTACAGCATAAAAAAATCACTAAAACCTTTGCAATGGCAATCGCTCGCCAAGAGAGTGCGTGGAATGCTCAAGCACGTTCGCACGCAAATGCAATAGGGTTAATGCAGTTATTGCCAACCACCGCAAGCCAAACAGCCAAAGCAAATCAACTGAGCTACACAGGCGAAAAAGATTTACTCGACCCTTTTAAAAACATTATGTTGGGGACAACCCATTTAGCAGAGTTAAATGAAACCTACCCAAATAACCGAATTTTAATTGCAGCGGCATATAATGCAGGGCCTCACCGAGTGAGCCGTTGGTTAGAACGTGCAAACGGCACTTTGGCGATGGACGAATTTATTGCCTCCATTCCTTTTGTAGAAACAAGGGGATATGTGCAAAATGTGTTAGCTTACGACTATTATTATCAGTTTTTGTATAATAAAACATTAGTTTTATTTACGAGAGATGAAAGAGAAAGAAGATATTAACTCTTTAATGAATAAAAAGAATAATGAAAAGTTTTATTGGAATACTTTAACTAAAGTCTATTTTACATATGAGGAACAATAGCGTGACAATGTTACGAAAATCCTTTTTTTTACCGCTATTTTTAACGGGCTGCGTGGTAACACCACCGCAATTTTCGATACCTGAACAGGTCAATTTTCAAGGTAAAACCTACCAAAAAGTGACCCAAAATCAGCTTGATGAAATGCAACAATCGCTTTTTTTACTCAAAGAAAGCTCGAAAGATCCGAATAACTGGCAACAAGGCATATTGTTGTTTACCGATAAAAACAGCCAACAAAAAAGTCTTGCTGATAGGGTAGAGTTACGTCAGCAAACCTTCGCTAAACAGTCTGATACCAAAGCGAAAGTAGCGATTGTTGGTGACGAGCTACAAAGCCAAGTGCTTTATCCACCGACAGAACGTTTCAATGATTATCAGCTAGAAGTCACTCGTGGACGAAATTCTCAGTGTGGCTACAGCCAAATGCAGTTCTCAGACAAGCGGTCAGTTTCTGCAAAAAATTTGCAAAATCCAACCGCTTATATTAAAGAGCTTCAACAAATGGCGTGGCAGTTTTCGCAATTAGCGTGGCAAATTGAGTGCAAATAATGGAAAAACAGTATAACCAATATGTAAAACGGGCGGCGAACTTTGCAGTAATTGTCGCTGCCACCTTAATTATTGCAAAGGCGTTTGCGTGGTGGCAGACAGGATCGATGGCGATTTTAGCGGCGATGACGGACTCGTTAGTGGATTTGTTCGCCTCTTTAACCAATATGCTCGTGTTACGTTTTGCTTTACAGCCGGCCGATGATGATCACACCTTCGGACACGGCAAAGCGGAATCCCTTGCCGCCCTTGCTCAAAGTGCCTTTATCACTGGTTCTGCAACATTCTTATTGCTACAAGGTATTCAACGTTTAACCGAACCACAATTAGTACAAAGCAGTGAATTAGGCGTTGCGATTAGCTTGTTCTCCATTGTTCTCACTGCAGCATTAGTTTGGTATCAGAAAAAAGTGGTAAAGCTCACCCAAAGCCCAGCGATTGAAGCCGATTCGTTACATTATCAGACGGATCTCTATATGAATGCGGCAATTCTTGTGGCAATGATTTTAAATATCTACGGCGTAATTTATGCTGATGCACTATTTGCCATTGGCATTGCCCTTTATATTCTGTTTAATGCTGCCAAAATGTGTTGGGAAGCGGTGCAATCTTTGTTGGATAAAGCCTTACCTCAAGAAGAAGTCGATCAAATTTGGGCGATTGCTTTACAACACCCTCGCATTATCGGCATACACGATGTCAAAACTCGCAGAGCAGGGGCAATTCGCTTTATTCAGCTACATTTAGAACTGGACGATCATCTGCCTTTGGTTGTGGCACACGATATTACCGACAGTCTTGAACAGAAAATATTGGCAGCCTTTCCCCATTCGGAAGTGATTATCCACCAAGAGCCGACGACGATTGTCAAACAAGAAAGAAGATAATTTGTAGGGGCAAATTACATTTGCCCCAGATATTACCGATGATTTTGGGGCTAATATAATTAGCCCCTTGTATTAGAATATGGGCAAAAGAAAACCCCATTACGAGTACCTTCATAATGGGGTTATAGAGAAAGTAGAGTTGCTTCGCCCCTTGTGCCATTAAGCACGTAGTGTAGATATAAGCCTACTTTCTCATCCACTATCACCCCGAATGGTATCTCAGGCACGTTTTCCGTAGCCCGCATTCACAAGGTTTGGAGGTCAAATGGATAACCCATTATATTACGTTGGCATTGATATTGCCAAAGCTAAATTTGATGTTGCCATTAAATTACAAAATGGCAAACATAAGCATAAAGTGTTTAAAAATAATCCAGAAGGATTTCAATCACTTATGCAATGGCTCAATACATTTGGTGAAACTTTTCACTGCGTGATGGAAGCCACCAATATTTATCACGAAGCTTTGGCAGATTTTCTGTTCCAACAGCAAATCACCGTTAGCGTGATTAACCCTAAATGCAGTGCAAATTTCACGAAAACCGATAATTTACGCTCTAAAACCGACAAAATCGACGCAAAAATGCTTGCTGATTATGCCGATGAAAAGCGTCATAAATTACCGATTTATCAGCCAATTTCACCTGCTCAACGGGAATTGTTGCGTAAAAATCGCCAACTTGACCACCTGAAAAAACAGTTGGCACAAGAAAAAACACGGCTAACAATGTTGCTTGACAGCGATTGCATTGCTTCAACACAGCAGATGATTGCCTTCATCAAAGCGCAAATTAAGGCTTTGGAAAAAACAATTAAACAGTGCATTAATGCAGATAATACATTGAAAAACAATGTAAAATTACTTTGCACTATTCCTGCTATTGGCTTTGCAACCGCCGTTCAACTGATTGCCCATTTAGGTGATGGAAATCGTTTTAAAAACGCGAAAGCAGCCGCCACTTTTGCAGGTTTAACCCCGATGATTAAAAGTTCGGGGAAAAGTTTAAATACCGTTATTGGTATTTCAAAAATCGGGCAATCCGACATTCGTAAGGCACTCTTTTGCCCTGCAATGAACTTTGCCTTTGGCAGCTACAAAAACAGCGTATATCGCTCGTTTGTGCTGCGATTGCTTGAATGCGGCAAACCTAAAATGGTGATTATCACGGCTTTAATGCGTAAATTAGTCACTATTGCACAGGCTGTTTTGCAAAAACAGACAGCATTTAATTTAGACACATTTATGAAATAAAATTTGTTGTGTCTTATGGTATCTACGTGTATGAAGGATTTCTATAAGTGATTATCCACCAAGAGCCGACGACGATTGTAAAACAGGAAAGAAGATAATTTGTAGGGGCAAATTACATTTGCCCCAGATATTACCGATGATTTTGGGGCTAATATAATTAGCCCCTACGTGTATGAAGGATTTCTATAAGTGATTATCCACCAAGAGCCAACGACGATTGTAAAACAGGAAAGAAGATAATTTGTAGGGGAAAATTACATTTGCCCCAGATATTACCGATGATTTTGGGGCTAATGTAATTAGCCCCTACGTGTATGAAGGATTTCTATGTACCAAGCCTTAGCCCAAGCGGAAGAAGCTGGCGTGGTTTTTGAGTATTAAGCGGTGTAATTTGAATGTTTTTTCGGTATTATGTATTAGCTACGTAAATATCTCAGTCCTTTTGAACCGAGGGCTGAGAGTAATTTGTTGTCTGAATATAAATACAAAGTTAACCCCGATGAAAACCGCTCAACTTTACCGTTATTCCTTACCTGTTGAAACAGGCATTATCTTACGTAACCGCCGTTTAAAACAACGAGATGGTTTGATTATTCATTTGAAACATGCTGACAAAGAAGGCTGGGGGGAAATCGCCCCATTGCCTGAATTTAGCCAAGAAACCTTAGCAGAGGCGGAAATTGCAGTTCGCCAATGGATTGAAAAGTGGCTAAATCATCAAGACGATTCTTTAACATCCTATCCACCGTCCGTTGCATTTGGGGTCAGCAGTGCCTTAGCAGAACTCAATGAAACATTAAGCGAAGAAGCCAACTTTCAAACTGTGCCACTCTGTTATGGCGACCCAGATGAACTTTATGCAGAATTGAACCAAATGCAAGGGGAAAAAATCGCCAAAATTAAAGTAGGGTTATATGAAGCTAATCGAGATGGGCTTATTGCGGATATGTTTTTAGAAGCGATTCCCGATTTAAAATTGCGGCTTGATGCTAATCGCTCATGGACGCTAGAAAAGGCGTTGCTTTTTGCAAGTAAAATTTCCCCTGAACGCAAAAAGCGCATTCAGTTTTTAGAGGAACCCTGCAAAACTCCAGAACTTTCACGTCAGTTTGCTGAACAGACAGGGATAAATATCGCTTGGGATGAAACAGTACGAGAGCCTGATTTTTTGGTAAAAAAAGAGCCAAATCTAACCGCTATTGTGATTAAGCCAACGCTCGTTGGTTCCCTTGAAAAATGTATTTCACTCATTGAACAGGCTCATCAGCAAGGTTTAATTGCTGTGATAAGTTCAAGTATTGAATCTAGTCTTGGGCTTACGCAACTTACTCGCTTTGCGACTCAATATACTCCAAACACTTTGGCTGGTTTAGATACTTTAGATTTAATGAAAGTACAGTTATTGCGGGAGTGGAATAATTCAACTTTACCGATAGTGCATTTAAATAGCCCGTATATTTTGGGATTAGACGACAATGTTAAGTAGGCTATGTGATAATGATTAAATAGCAGCCTGTTCAAGAGACGATGCGATGTAAAATATCCCATCTAAATCACCGCTTTCATCAGATTTCCCGCCTATTATTTCTAACTTTTTTAATAATTGACAATAAAAGTTGAAAAATGCTTGTTATTTTATTCTTTATTTTATGTAAATGTTGTTTTTTTTTTACAATGGAGTGGGGACATCTGTACACCCTGAAAATGTAAATAAAAGTTTATGATGCTTTATTAGGAAAAGCGTTAGAGAAGAAGATTATTATGGAAAGTTATTATGAATAAAATATTTAGAGTTATTTGGAGTCATGCTCAACAGGCTTGGGTGGTTGTGTCTGAGTTAGTAAAGTCTTATACCAAAACATCCACTTACACGGATAAAAGAGCTCAAGTATGCACCTCAGATTATTTTTTAGATAAACAGCAAGATAAATTTAAATTAAGTCTTTTAAGTCTAGTATTACTAGGTATATTTTTTAGTCCAGTAGGTTTAGCAGCAACTGCTAGCACAAGTAACGAAAAACCATATTTTCTAGATGGTGCTAGTGCATCGACTTCAGGATCTGACAACGGTACTATTGGTATTGGTAAAGAGAGTAAGGCTGCGCATGGTGCTATTGCTATCGGTCAGAAGTCAAAAGCTGAAGGTAGGCATAATATTGCGATAGGTTATGATGCAAATGCAGGAGAAAAGAACAACTCTATTGCGATAGGCAACAATACTGTAGTAAATGAGACTGAAGCAGTTGCTATCGGGAGTGCTTCAAAAGCGGGAAAGGGATCTGTTGTCTTAGGCAGACAAGCCAGTGCGGCAAATATTGAACAAGCAGTTGTAATAGGTCACTCTGCTACTGCAAGTAAGGCAAAATCTATTGTTATCGGGGCAAATGCCAAAGCGGAGGGGTATGGCTCCATATCAATCGGTGGAGATGATTTAAAAACAACGAAATATCAACCTGATGATACAGTCCAAGGCCAAGTCCAATCCCAAGACCAATCCCAAACACCAAAAATAACAACTGCGAGTGGTGGAGCCTCTATTGCTATTGGGGGTGGTTCTTTGGCTAAGGGCGAAGGATCTATTGTTTTAGGTCCTTTAGCATCTGCAAGTAAAGATGAAGGCATTGCTATCGGTGCGAATAGTAAGTCTACCAATGAGTACGGTATTGCGGTTGGTGGTAGTGCAACTGCTAATGGAAACTACGCCGTTGCTCTTGGTTGGAACTCGAAAGGTGTTGGGACAGATTCCATTGCGATAGGTAAGTCTGCGACAACAGCAGGGGCATCTTCTGTTGTTGTGGGTGCCCATATCGGTGTGACAGGTCAAAACTTAGTGGCAGTTGGAAGCCTAGCAAGTGCTGAAAGTCATGCTACTGCCTTGGGTTATAAAGCCTCTGCCGGTGGTATGAGCTCTGTTGCTGTGGGTGATAATGCCAAAACAAATGGTAGTGCTGCTAGAGCAACCGCACTTGGTCATAATACCGTTGTCACCGTGGGTGGCGGTGTGGCATTAGGTTATGGATCTAATGCAAGTACAGCTGGCGGTGTAGAGGGGTTAAAACAAACTCATTCTGTCACAACGGGAGAAAGCACTGAAGCTAACGGCTTTAAATCAACACAAAGTGTTGATAATAATGCTATTGGTGCGGTTTCTGTCGGTGGAGGCTCAGGTAATAAACTCATCAAACGCCAAATCACCAACGTTGCTGCAGGTAAAGAATTAACCGATGCAGTAAACGTGGCACAGCTTAAATCGCTTACAATGCAAATTGGTGGTGATAGCAACGCAAATAACCCTAAAGTAGGGATTTGGGATGGCAAACTTGAAGTTAAGGGCACTAATAATGAAATCAAGACCAATGCGTCTGGCTCAACCATCACAATAAGTTTAGATCAAGACGTTAAGACTAAACTGGCTCAGATTGCCGATAAAATGTCATCCTTTAAGATTAAAACGAATAACACTGAAGCTACAATTCAGAATGGAAATACGATCCAGTTTACTGCAGGAAGTAATATTAAATTAGAACAAACGGGCGGAAATATTACGATTTCTACGATTGGTAAGTTAATTAAAGAGACTAAAATAGTAGATGGTAATTTGCAAATTACTTATACGGATGGCTCCCATGATACTATTACTAAGGGGAAAGACGGTAAAAATGGTGAGAAAGGTGATAGAGGGGAACAAGGCCCTCCAGGGCCTAGAGGCGAAGCTGGTCCTGCTGGAGCAACAGGACCACAAGGTCCAGCAGGACCACAAGGACCTACGGGTCCAGCAGGGGCTAATGGTGTGAAAATTACTCCAGATGCGACTACGACCACAAAAACTGAAGGTGCAGGTGCAGATACGAAAGTAACTACTGCAACAGCAGGTGCTGACGGTACAAGCATTGTTCAGAAAGATACAAATAATCAACCATTGAAATCTGCGGATTATAAACTTGATGGCACAACGGTTAAAGCCAAAGATGCAGAAGGTAATAACTTAACAACAACCGTTAAAGCAGATGGCGTAACGGCAACGGATAAAGACTCTAAAAATACTGTCAATGCAGATGGTATGACTGTTGGTCCGAAAGACGAAAATCAAACGGATAAATCAGCTGCGACTTATGGCAGAGATGGTGTAACGGTTAAAGGAAATGACGGTGCAGATGCAATTGCCTTAACTAGCAAAGAAGGTCAAGATGGTAAAACAACTAACACCTTGGCACTTAAAGGCGAAAATGGCAAAGATGCAGTAAGCATTACTTCGGGGGCAGATGGCACAGCACCAGAAATTAGCTTTGCTAAAAATGGTGAGGGTACGGATGCTAAAGGCACGGGCTCTATCACTGGCTTAAAAGATGTTGAACGTAATCCAGACGGCACGGCGAAAGACAGAACGGCTGCAGCGAATACGGGTTATGTCGATGATCGCTTAAAAGAAATCAACGATCGAAAACCGTTTGAGTACTTTGAGAAAGATTCTGTAACAGGCGAAGTAAAAACTGAAACTGTAAATGGTAAACAAGTACCAGTTACGCTTGTTCGAGGAAAAGATGGTAAATTCTATAAAGAGAGTGACTTAAAAGGGAAAGTTTTCGATCCTGCAACAAATACATATAAAAATGCAGATGGTAGACCTGCAACATTAACTGAGGTTGCTTCAAATAATGTTACTGTTCAAGCAATGCCATCTGATGCAAGCAATACACCAATTGCGATGAGCAATGTGGGAAGTGGTTTAGGTTTGAAAGATGATGCTGAATCAAATAAAACGGCACTTACCCCTACAGATGCACAAAAAGCTATTGCTGGTGATAACAAAGACGGTAAAGGCGGCTTATTGGCTCAAACGGGTAATGCGTTAAATAATGTAGCGACAGTGAAAGATTTACAAGCCATTGCACAAGCGGGCTTAGACTTGACGGGTAACAACGCCGATACCACTGTACATCGTCCATTGGGTACGAAGTTAACCGTTGAGGGTGAAGGCAAATGGAATGGTAAGGACTCAGCGGCTAATAACCTTTATGTGGAAGCGCAAGTGGCAGATAACAAACTTGTTGTGAAAATGAACAGGGATTTAACGAACTTAAATTCTGTGACTTTAGGCACTGCGACAATGACTGGTGATAAGAATACAATCAACCTTACTGGTGCAGGAGAGAAAGTCGAGGAAGAGTTTGTTAAATGGGACCCAGTGACTAAACAACCTATTCTTGATGAGAATGGCAATCTCCAGAAATATAAAGAGAAAGTTGATCCCCGTGTGAAACTGAGTGGTATTGCTGATGGTGATATTTCACCAAATAGTACTGATGCAGTGAATGGTCGCCAAGTTTATGTTTTAACCAATCGTATCAGGTTCTTCCACACCAATGATGGTCATAATGCAGAGGAGCAAATTAACCATAAGTCGAATACAGTGGACTCTCGTGCAACAGGTTCATACTCTACTGCAGTTGGTTACAAAGCTCACGCGAAAGGGGAGAGTTCTGTTGCTTTAGGTAACGGGGCTACAGCTGGAGAGCAAGGCGTGGCTATTGGTCACGGTGCTGTGGCGTCAGGTAAACAATCTATTTCGATTGGTACCGGCAATGTGGTGAGTGGTAATAACTCAGGTGCTATTGGTGACCCTAATACAATTAAAGCAGATCGCTCTTATGCATTAGGTAATAATAACCAAGTGAATGCAGGTCAATCTGATGTGTTTGTTGTCGGTAACAACGTGAAAAACACAACCAGCAACTCGGTATTCTTGGGAACAAACTCAGGCTATGTGGCAGCAGGTGCAACCACTGCGGGGGCAGGTGCTTTAGAAAGCCAAGTAACAGGCGGCGTGTATAACGCTTACGCAGGTGGCAAAGCTACTGAAGTGAAAGGCGTGGTGAGCGTGGGTAATGTAAACAGCGATGGTACAATGGAAACTCGCCGTATTCAAAACGTTGCACCTGGTTTAATCTCTGAGCAAAGTACCGATGCGATTAATGGTAGCCAGTTGTATAATGTTGCACATAGATTGGGTGCGAAGTTAGAGAGAGAAGGGCGTCAACTTCGTGCGGGTATTGCTGCAACAACGGCTATGAGCAATATTCCACAAGTGACTTTACCAGGTAAAAGCACATTGGGTGCTGGTATTGGTACTTTCGAGGGACAAAATGCAGTTGCTGTTGGATTCTCAAGAATGTCTGATAATGGTCGTGTGATTCTTAAAGTTTCTGCAGGTGCAACTTCGCAAGGCAAATACAATGCTGGTGCAGGTATTGCATTACAGTGGTAAGATATTAAATATCTGAGTAAATATTAATAATAAAGGCTGCCTTCAAGTGTATTGATGGCAGCCTTTGATTCTTTGTGTGATTTTTAATAGGATGGTGCTGGTTAAGTCTGTTAGAGGTGTATTTTCTGTTCTTGCATAAGCTGACCTGCTCTTGCCATTTGCACCAACGCATAGCCATTGTTGCTATAAACTTGGCTTTGGGGTTTTAATTTAATTTGATGACCGTTTTCATTAAATTGCCATAAAGTTTGGTTTTCATAGAGCAAACATTGATGTTGCTGTAATTCCAAAGCGGTTTGTGGCGTGCCAAATTTTTCAAAAGTGGGTTTAGTGGTAGGTTTGAATAAATTTTTGATAGGCATTCAAAAACATTTCAAAATCTTCTAATCCACAAAAGGCGATACTTTCTTCATCATAGAAACTAAAGCCGTTTTCGACATCTTCGATTTCTTCAAATGTCATATCCAGATTATTTGCTTTCACCATCACTTCTTCAATGTTGATATAAAGGCTATATTCTTTACCTTCAAAAATCCATTCGTAGTTTTGATCTTTGGTTTGGCGACAATGCTCAATTTCGGCAAAAATGGCGGTTAACTCCTTTGGATTCGGTACAATCTCAGTGTTTAACCAACGAGCAAACGCTTCGTGATCCATTGAACATTTGGCTATGACACCATGCATGGTGTGAGTAAATTGATATTCCATTTGATCCTCCTGTTAAGCGGTCGGATTCGATTAAAAATTTGCAAAATTTTTGAGAAAACGCACCGCTTACTTTGTTTTGATGAGTTATTTCTTTTTTAAGATTTCGTTTAAAAAACGTGCCGTATGGGATTTCTTATCTTTTGCCACCTCTTCAGGTGTACCTTCAGCGATAATCTGTCCGCCGCCGCTACCGCCTTCTGGGCCTAAATCGACAATCCAGTCTGCGGTTTTGATCACATCTAAGTTATGCTCGATCACCACAATGGTATTTCCTTGATCACGCAAGCGGTGTAATACGGTCAATAATTGTTTAATGTCGGCGAAGTGCAATCCCGTCGTTGGTTCATCAAGAATATAGAGGGTTTTGCCCGTATCACGTTTAGATAATTCCGCCGCCAGTTTCACCCGTTGAGCTTCACCACCTGATAGGGTGGTAGAAGATTGCCCTAAACGGATATAGGATAAGCCTACGTCCATCAAAGTCTGTAACTTACGAGCAATCATCGGCACGGCATCAAAAAACTCACGCGCTTCTTCCACGGTCATATCTAACACCTGATGAATGGTTTTGCCTTTATAGCGAATTTCAAGGGTTTCACGGTTATAGCGTTTGCCTTTACAGTGGTCGCACGGCACATATACATCAGGTAAGAAGTGCATTTCAACTTTGATCACCCCGTCACCTTGGCAGGCTTCACAACGTCCGCCACGCACGTTAAAGCTGAAACGTCCGACAGTGTAACCCCTTGCCCTTGCTTCCTGAGTGCCTGCAAAGAGTTCACGGATCGGGGTAAATAATCCAGTGTAAGTCGCAGGGTTTGAACGTGGAGTACGTCCAATCGGACTTTGATTGATGTCGATTACTTTATCGAAATGTGCCAAGCCATCAATGCTCTTATAAGGGGCGACATCGCTGTTTTCTGCACGATTTAACGCATTTTGAGCAATCGGGAATAAGGTATCGTTAATTAAGGTGGATTTGCCCGAACCCGATACCCCTGTAATACAAGTAAACAAGCCAACAGGAATAGCTAAATCGACTTCTTTTAAGTTATTACCGCTTGCTCCTTTTAACACCAGCTGTTTGCTTTCATCTCGTGGGGTACGCTGTTTCGGGATCTCGATTTTTTCCTTACCAGATAAGAATTTACCCGTAATCGATGCTTCATTTTGCATAATTTCTTGAGCTGTGCCTTGAGCAATAATCTGACCGCCGTGTACCCCTGCCCCTGGTCCAATATCGACAATATGATCTGCCACCATAATCGCATCTTCATCGTGTTCAACCACAATCACTGTATTACCCAAATTCCGAAGATGAATAAGAGTGTTCAATAAACGTTCGTTATCTCGTTGGTGCAAGCCAATAGACGGTTCATCAAGCACATACATCACCCCCACTAACCCAGCACCGATTTGGCTGGCAAGGCGAATACGTTGGGCTTCACCGCCTGATAAGGTTTCTGCCGAACGAGAGAGCGAAAGGTAGTTCAACCCAACATTGACAAGGAAAGACAAACGCTCACGGATCTCTTTGAGAATTTTTTCCGCAATTTGTGCTTTCTGCCCAGATAGATGTAAGCCTTCAAAAAATTCTAAGGCTTCGCCGATACTTTTTTCCGACACCATCGGCAAGTTGGTTTTCTCTAAAAAGACATAACGGGCTTCACGACGTAAACGAGAGCCTTCACAATCGGTACAAGTACGATTATTAATATATTTAGCCAGCTCTTCACGCACTGCATTTGACTCGGTTTCCTTATAACGACGAGCCATATTATTCAGCACCCCTTCAAAAGTGTGAACTCGCTTAACGCTATCACCCCGATCATTCACATAGACAAATTCAATTTCATCTTTTGAACCATTTAAAATGATATTTTGAATTTTCTTCGGTAACTGATTAAACGGCATTTCAATATCAAAATCATAATGTTTCGCCACTGATTTCAACAAACCGAAATAGTAGAAACTACGGCGATCCCAGCCCTTAATCGCACCGCTTGCTAAGGACATATCAGGATTTTGCACCACTTTACGTTCATCAAAATATTGCTGAACTCCCAAACCATCACAAGTTGGGCAAGCCCCAGCAGGATTATTAAACGAGAAAAGACGTGGCTCTAATTCCGTCAGCGAATAGCCACAGTGAGAGCAAGCAAAACTCGACGAAAACACTAACTCTTCTGCATTTGGATCGTCCATATCGGCAATAATCGCTGTTGAACCTGAGAGTTCCAATGCCGTTTCAAAGGACTGCGCTAAACGGGTCGCAATATCGCTACGCACTTTAAAACGATCAATCACCACTTCAATCGTATGTTTTTTCTGCAATTCAAGTTTTGGCGGATCGGACAGATCACAAATTTCCCCATCAATTCTGGCACGGATATAACCATTAGCGGTCAGATTTTCTAATAATTTTGCGTGTTCACCTTTACGATCTTTCACCACAGGAGAAAGCAACATCAAACGCTTACCTTCAGGTTCTTCCAGCACTCTATCCACCATTTGCGAAATTGTCTGAGCCGCTAACGGCACATCGTGATCAGGACAGCGAGGCTCGCCCACACGGGCAAACAACAAACGCAAATAATCGTGGATTTCCGTCACCGTCCCTACCGTAGAACGAGGATTGTGCGAGGTAGATTTCTGCTCAATTGAAATCGCAGGGGAAAGCCCTTCAATGTGATCGACATCAGGCTTTTCCATCAAAGATAAGAACTGACGAGCATAAGCGGATAAACTTTCCACATAACGACGTTGCCCTTCAGCATAAAGAGTATCAAAAGCCAAAGACGATTTGCCTGACCCTGACAACCCTGTAATCACAATAAATTTATCTCTCGGAAGAACCAAATTCACGTTTTTTAAATTGTGGGTTCTCGCCCCACGAATATCAATATGTTGCATAACTGCCTTCTAAACAAATGTAAAGCAAAAATTTCCGAATTTTCGATTATTATCGCATAAATTGATTAACTGTACAAAATATCAGTTTTAGTAGATGATTTTTTTTTTATTTTCAGGCAGAATATCACAAATTTTACCAACACAATTTATTTAAGAGGATTTGATATGGCAGGTGTAAATAAAGTAATTATTGTCGGCAATCTCGGTAACGACCCTGATATGCGTACAATGCCAAACGGCGATGCGGTTGCAACATTAAGTGTAGCAACCAGTGAAAGTTGGAACGATAAAATGACAGGCGAACGCCGTGAAGTCACTGAATGGCACCGTATCGTTTTCTTCCGTCGTCAAGCAGAAGTAGCAGGACAATACTTACGCAAAGGTTCAAAAGTCTATGTAGAAGGCAAGCTCAAAACACGCAAATGGCAAGATCAAAACGGTCAAGATCGTTACACCACAGAAATTCAAGGCGATGTACTACAAATGTTAGACAGCCGTAGCAGTGGCGGTGATTTTGGCGGAAATCAAGGTAGCGGTTGGAACCAAGCACCAGCGCAAACCAACTACAATCAAGGCGGCTACAGCGACAACTATGCTCAAAATAACAACTTCAATGGGGGCAACGCAACCAGACCGCAACCAGCCCAAAAACCTGCGGCTCAAGCAGAACCACCAATGGATAATTTTGATGATGATATTCCATTTTAATCTTATATTAGAGATGAAAGCCCAGCAGTTTGCTGGGTTTTTTATTATAGCTAGGACTGCTTTAATCCCCCTGAAAGCATTAAGATGATGTTAACTAGGTAATTTTATAATTGGAATTATGCGTAAATTTTAAAATGGTTTCAATTATAATTGAAACTTTTTCTATTTAAAGGTAAAGTGTCGAGTATAAATTAAGGAATTTGCTATGAAGAAAGATTTAGTTTATCGCCAAAAATACCTTGAAACGGTGCGTCCGTTTATGGGAAAACGTCTAATAAAAGTGTTCACTGGGCAGCGCCGTGTGGGGAAAAGTTATTTGCTGTTTCAGATTATGCAAGAGATTCAAACGGCGGATGAAAATGCCCACATTATTTATATCAACAAAGAAGACTTGGCATTTAGCCACATTACAACCGCTGAAAACCTAAATGATTTTGTGCAGGAGCAGAAAAAGAGCGGTCAAAAAAATTACATTTTTATCGATGAAATTCAAGAAATTACAGATTTTGAACAAGCGTTGCGTTCGCTTTTATTAGATGACGAATTGGACTTGTATTGCACGGGCAGCAATGCCCATTTGCTTTCTCGGGATATCGCAGGCAGCCTGAGTGGGCGAGCCATTGAAATTAATGTCCACTCCCTTTCCTATTTTGAATTTCTTGAATTTATGAAACTGGACGATAGCGATAAATCAATGTCGCTGTTTTTGAAATACGGCGGTCTACCTTATTTGAAAGACTTGCCGTTGCAAGACAATATCGTGTTTGAGTATTTACGCAATATTTATTCCACCATTGCGATTCGGGATATTGTGAACCGCTATGCGTTACGAAATGTGCAATTTTTAGAGCAACTTACGCAATTTTTAGCAAGCAACATTGGTAATCTGTTTTCCGCCAAAAAAATCTCTGATTTTTTAAAATCACAGAAAATTACTACTTCAAGCACGCAGGTGCAAAATTATGCGGAATACCTTGCCAATGCCTTTTTGATCCACAAAGTGCCACGCTATGATATTGAAGGTAAACGGATTTTTGAGATTGGCGAAAAATACTATTTTGAAGATTTAGGTTTGCGAAACGCCCTGATTGGCTATCGAGTGCAAGACCGTGGCAAATTGCTCGAAAACTGCATTTTTAATCATCTTCAAATCGCAGGTTACGATGTCAAAATCGGTGGTTTAAATAGCCAAGAAATTGACTTCGTAGCAGAGAAAAATGGCGAACGCATTTATGTGCAAGCCACACTCACGATTAACGAAGAAAAAACGCTCGAACGAGAATTTGGCAACTTGCTCAAAATTCAAGACAACTACCCCAAATATGTGGTGACGATGGATGAATTTGAGGGTAATACCTTTGAGGGAGTGCAGTGCTTGAGTTTGAGGAGGTTTTTGAAGGAGATTTTGGGGCAAATGTGATTTGCCCCTACGATGAAATGTTTGTGTAATTGCTACATAAAAATCAATCCAACCCCTTCTCCTTCAACCACTTCGCCAAATACGTCCCAGAAAGAAACTGGAAATCCGTTTAAATATGCTTCACCACCCAGTCCAAATTGATCGATACGTTCTGCAATTTTTCCTTGATAACTTCCCGCTTGCACTAAGCCGGATAAGTCACCTTTGACATCAACTAGGAATACGGGAACGCCATCATTGCTAAAAGTTTCAGCAAGTTTTCGCAATGTAACAGTTTTCCCTGTTCCTGTTGCTCCTGCAATTAAACCGTGGCGGTTTGCCATTTTAGCGGTCAAAGAAATGAGATTGCCTGACTTGCTGTGTGCAATGGTGTAATTAATTTTTTCTCCTTATTTATATTTCTTGCCTTGTGGTGTTCTTGTTTTGGCTTTTTGTGGCTTTGGCAATGCTAAAAGCACTTCACTATCGTATTGACTAACAGGGATAGCGTGTCCGATATATTCTTCAATGGCTGGTAGATTTACGGCATAACGTTCACAAGCAAAGCTGATCGAAACTCCACTTTCCCCTGCTCGTCCTGTTCTTCCTATACGGTGAACATAATCCTCACGGTCGTCTGGTAAATCATAGTTAAAGACGTGTGTCACATCTGGAATATGTAATCCTCGAGCGGCAACATCTGTTGCTACTAAAATATCTAATTCCCCTTGCGTAAAACTATCTAATAATGCCAAACGTTTTTTCTGTGGTATATCGCCTGTTAGCAAGCCAACTCGATGTCCGTCTGCACTAAGGTAGCTCCAAATTTCTTCGCATTTATGTTTAGTATTGGCAAACACAATGCAACGATCAGGCCACTCTTCTTCCATTAATGTTAGAAGTAATGCCATTTTATCTTCATTAGAAGGGTAGAACAGTTCCTCTTTAATCCGATGCCCTGTGCGTTGTAGTGGCTCAATTTCCACATATTCTGCATTGTGCATATCTTCAAATGCCAGTTCACGCACACGATGAGAGAGCGTTGCAGAGAACAACATTGTGAAACGCTCTTCGGGTTTCGGACATTTTCGCATTAAATAGCGAATATCTTTGATAAAACCGAGATCGAACATTCGATCCGCTTCATCTAACACCACGACTTGAATTTTATCGAGATCAATAATGCCTTGTTTGACATAATCAATCACCCGTCCTGTTGTGCCGATTAAAATATCAACTCCACGCTCAATCTCTTTTAGCTGTTTGTCGTAGCCGTCACCACCATAGGCAAGAGCTAAACGCAGATCCGCATACTGCGTTAAAATTGATGCATCAGAGGCAATTTGTACCGCAAGTTCACGGGTTGGTGCAAGAATTAAAGCACGAGGTTGATTATGTTTGGTTGGAATATCGTGATTTAATAGATGATGAAAGGTCGCAACGAGGAATGCAAGGGTTTTCCCTGTTCCTGTTTGGGCTTGCCCTGCAATATCTTGTTTGATCAGCGTATAAGGTAACGTTTTCGCTTGAATGGGTGTACAAAATTCAAAGCCTTTGCTATCAAGAGCAGCCAAGACACTGTCGTGAATCGGAAAATCAATAAAACGTTGTTCAGTAAGGTGTTTAGACATTATGTTCTCCTATAAGCAACAAGCGGTAAATTTTGAGCAGAACGTTGCAACATACAACAAGTGCTATGCAAATAACGGCTGAATATTAAAACTTGGGCGTTGTTCAAGCTGCCAAAGATCGTATTGGGATTGTAAACCAAGCCATAATTCTGGGCTAGTTTTTAATAATTGGCTTAATCTAAGAGCCATTTCAGGTGAAATTGCGGCTTTGCCATTTAAAATACGAGAGAGCGTGACACGAGTGACACCTAAACGTTTAGCCACTTCTGTGACATTATATCCTTCAATATATTCTCTTAAAATAAGCCCTGGGTGAGCTGGATTGTACATTTTCATTGATAGCTCCTTAATGATAATCTTGATAGTCCACGACTTCAGCGTGACCATTTTGAAATTTAAAAGTTAAACGCCAATTTCCACTTACCTTGATAGACCAATGCCCAGCTAAATTATCTTGTAATTGGTGTAAATTCCAGCTAGGTGCATTCATATCTAAAGCACTTTTTGCTTGGTTTAGAGTGGCTAATTGAAAAGCAAGTTTACTAGCGTGATTTGCTTGAATACCTGCGGTTGATCCTGTTTCAAAAAATAATTTCAATCCTTTATGCTTAAATGAAATAATCATTTGACCTCCTGATTGTATCGCCAAACTATACAAAAAAAGAGATAAGATGTAAAGCAATAAGATACATCCCCCACAAATTCCCATTGTTCTCTTATTGAAAGGATTTATAATAAAAGCCTTATTTATTTCAAATCAGGAAAATTATGATGTCAGCAAACACCATCAATCTTAAAAATCGCCATTTTTTACGTCTAATGGATTTCACCCCAAATGAAATTCAATACCTGCTAGATTTATCTGCAAAATTAAAAGCAGACAAAAAAGCAGGTCGAGAAGTCCCAACAATGCAAGGCAAAAATATCGCATTGATCTTTGAAAAAAGCTCAACTCGCACACGTTGTGCCTTTGAAGTGGCTGCTTTCGATCAAGGGGCGAATGTGAGCTATATTGGACCTAGCGGATCGCAGATTGGGCATAAAGAGTCAATGAAAGATACCGCTCGTGTACTGGGTAGAATGTATGACGGTATTCAATACCGTGGTTATGGACAAGTGTTAGTTCAAACATTAGCAGATTATTCAGGTGTACCTGTTTGGAACGGTTTAACCGATGAATTTCACCCAACTCAAATTCTTGCCGATTTCCTTACGATGATCGAACATTCAAATAAGCCACTCAATCAAATTAAGCTCGCTTATTTAGGTGATGCGCGTAACAATATGGGAAATTCCTTTGTTGAGGGCGCGGCATTAATGGGGGTAGATTTACGTTTAGTTGCTCCTAAGCAGTTCTTCCCTGAACAAACATTATTAGATGAAGTCGCAGAAATGGCTACGAAAACAGGAGCAAAAATCACCTGTACGGAAGATGTTGCAGAAGGGGTTAAAGGTGTTGACTTCGTCTATACGGACGTTTGGGTATCAATGGGTGAACCAGAATCCACTTGGGAAGCTCGTATCAATTTAATGAAGCCTTATCAAGTGAATGCTGAATTGATGAAATTAACGGGCAATCCAAATGTAAAATTCTTACATTGTCTACCCGCTTTCCACGATGACCAAACCCTTGTAGGTAAAGAAATTGCAGAAAAATATGGAATGAACGGCTTAGAAGTAACGGATGAAGTATTTGAATCCGAAGCCTCTATTGTTTTTGATGAAGCAGAAAATCGTATGCATACGATTAAAGCGGTGATGGTGGCGACATTGGCAGGGTAGAGTAGGTGCGGGATTTACTTGCATCTTTCCCCCCATCCGCCCTTCGGGCACCTTCCCCCGCAAGCGGGGGAAGAATTTATGGCTGTGCAAACGAATAACACCATTTACCCTCTAACAAAAGGGTGTTTTAATGCTAACGCATGCATGGTTTCGTGTAAAAGGGTAGAAATTCCTTGATTTTCTGGGGTGAGCTTGTCAGAAAATTTCAAGGCATTCAGTCTTAGTTTTAGTTTGCTTCTTGATATTTTTATTACAATCATCAGAAAAAACTGCTATCTAAAGTCAAAAAAACTGCGTAGAATATGGATAGATCAATTACGCAAACGATTACTTATAGGAGGAACCAATGTTAAGACGTGATATGAATATCGCAGATTATGATCCAGAATTATGGCAAGCTATTCAAGGCGAAAATCGTCGTCAAGAAGAGCATATTGAACTTATTGCTTCTGAAAACTATGCAAGTCCTCGTGTGATGGAAGCTCAGGGTTCACAATTTACCAACAAATACGCAGAAGGTTATCCTGGTAAACGTTATTATGGCGGCTGTGAATATGCAGATATTGTAGAGCAGTTAGCGATTGAACGTGCGAAAGAGTTATTCGGTGCAGATTATGCCAACGTACAACCGCATTCAGGCTCTCAGGCAAATGCGGCAGTTTATGGTGCATTATTGATGCCAGGTGATACTATTTTAGGTATGAGCCTTGCACATGGCGGACACTTAACTCACGGTGCTTCAGTTAGTTTCTCAGGAAAAGTGTATCACGCAGAACAATACGGTATCACTGCTGAAGGGGTTATTGACTATGATGCACTACGTAAACAGGCTCACGAAGTTAAACCAAAAATGATTGTAGGTGGCTTCTCTGCTTATTCTCAAATTGTTGATTGGGCGAAAATGCGTGAAATTGCAGATGAAGTTGGCGCTTATTTATTCGTCGATATGGCTCACGTTGCAGGTTTAATTGCAGCAGGTGTTTATCCAAGCCCACTCCCTCACGCACACGTTGTAACAACGACAACACATAAAACTCTTGCAGGTCCTCGTGGTGGTTTAATTCTTTCCAATGCGAAAGATGAAGAAATCTATAAAAAACTACAAAATGCGGTATTCCCTCGTGAACAAGGTGGCCCATTAGTTCACATTATTGCTGCAAAAGCAGTTTGCTTTAAAGAAGCATTAGAGCCTGAGTATAAGGTTTATCAGCAACAAGTGGTGAAAAATGCAAAAGCCATGGTGGAAGTATTTAAACAACGTGGCTATAACGTTGTTTCAAATGGTACAGAAAACCACTTATTCCTTGTTGATTTAGTGAGCCACGGTTTAACGGGTAAAGCGGCAGATATAGCTTTAGGTAAAGCAAATATTACTGTTAATAAAAATGCAGTACCGAACGATCCACAAAAACCATTCATTACTTCTGGTATTCGTGTTGGTACTCCATCTGTAACTCGTCGTGGTTTTAAAGAGGCTGAAGTACGGGAACTTGCAGGTTGGATGTGCGATATATTAGATAACATCGGTAAGGATAACGAAGCTGCGGTAATTGAAGTGACTAAAGTGAAAGTTTTGGATATTTGTAAACGTCTACCTGTTTATCCATAAAATTAACAAAGAGATTTGTTGTGTTATCCTCTTGTCATTATTTGTTTTAGTTACAATATTGACAAGGGGATAATTTATTTGAGGATAACATATTGAATCCTTTAAATTTTATTATGAAAAACCATATCCTAACCATCAGTCAGCTCAATTACTCCGTTAAACAGATGCTTGAAGTCGAATTTGGCAGTGTTTGGCTTATCGGCGAGATTTCAAACTTTTCGCAACCTGTTTCTGGGCATTGGTATTTAACCCTGAAAGACGAACAAGCGCAGGTGCGTTGTGCAATGTTTCGTATGAAAAATATGCGAGTGAATTTCCGTCCGCAAAATGGAATGCAAGTATTAGTGAGAGCGAATGTTAGCTTGTATGAGCCACGAGGTGATTATCAAGTGATCATTGAAACGATGCAACCTGCTGGCGATGGCTTGTTACAACAGCAATTTGAACAGCTTAAAATGAAATTGGCTGGGTTAGGGTTATTTGCTCAAGAACATAAAAAGCCTATTCCTACGTTCGTTAAACGTGTTGGCATTGTAACTTCATCAAGTGGTGCGGCGTTGCAAGATATTTTGCATATTTTACAACGTCGAGACCCAAGTCTTGAAGTGGTGATTTATCCGACCTTAGTGCAAGGCAAAGAAGCGACAGCTGATATTGTGCAGATGATCGAGCTGGCGAACCGCCGTCAAGAATGTGATGTGCTGATTGTTGGGCGTGGCGGTGGCTCATTGGAAGATTTATGGTGCTTTAATGAAGAAGCGGTCGCTTGGGCGATTTATCACTCTCAGATCTCGATTATCAGTGCCGTTGGACACGAAACCGATGTGACTATTGCAGATTTTGTGGCAGATTTGCGTGCGCCAACGCCGTCGGCTGCGGCAGAGTTGGTCAGCCGTGATCAACAAGAGTTGTTACGACAGTTACAACATCACGCTGATAAAGTGAATTTAGCTTTTGATCGCTTATGGAGTGAAAAATTAGCCCGATTTGACCGCTTGCAACTTCGTTTACAGGCGCAACACCCACAGCGTCAATTACAGCAACGTGTCCAACAGCTTTCGCACTTAGAAAAACAGCTGAAACAGCAGATGGAACAGCTATTGTTGCGTAAACAACAGTGTTGGAAAAATACACTACAACGAATGGAACGAAATCCGCTTCCTTACCGTATTTCAGCTCAAACACAACATTTGCACAAGCTAGAGCAACGTTTAAGCTATGCCATTGAGAAGAATATCAGCCAACGTCGCCAGCAATTTCAAACCCTTTGCACGCAGTTAGACGGCTTAAGCCCGCTTGCTATTTTAGCAAGAGGCTACTCCGTAACACAAAACCAACAAGGCAAAGCACTGCTATCCACTCAGGATATTTCAATCGGTGAAACGATAGTCACTCGTTTAGCACAGGGGAAGGTGGTAAGTCAGGTGGTGGGTATTCTCTAGAATGTATTAAGGGGAATACCATTCCCCCCAATCCCTAATCTACAATTTCAACTTCAACATTACCACTTAGCCCTCGAAGTTGCGTGCCTTTTCTTGCTCGTTCGCCACGATAATGCTCAATATCTGTTGGTTTTAGCGTAATTTTACGTTTACCTGAAACGAAAACCAGCGAACTTGTTGGGTTGATTATAAGTAATCGAGAAAGTAGCTCTGCTCGTTCTTTCGCAGCTTGTGCAGAAATGTTGATGATCTTATTTCCCTTGCCTTTAGATAACTCAGGCAATTCAGAAACTGGGAAGACTAACACTCGCCCTGTATTGCTCATTGCCACTAACAGATTTTCTTCACCCTCTTTTAACAACTGCGGTGGTAGCACTTTTGCATTTTCCGTTAAGGAAATAACCGCTTTCCCTGCCTTGTTGCGAGAAACCAGATCTTCAAATTGGCAAATAAAGCCATAGCCCGAATCCGAAGCCATTAGTACCTTACGACTTTCCTCAGCCATTAGCACATATTGCACCGTTGCCCCATCAGGTAAACTGATTTTGCCCGTAATAGGTTCACCTTGCGAACGAGCGGAAGGCAGGCTAAGAGGATCAAGAGCATAGCTACGCCCTGTGCTGTCAATAAAGACAACTGGCTGATTGCTCTTACCATAAGCGTGGGCAAGGTAGCTATCGCCAGCTTTGTAACTTAGGTTCTGCACATCAATATCGTGTCCTTTAGCACAACGTACCCAGCCTTTTTCGGAAAGAATTACCGTCACAGGCTCTGTTGGCGTTAAATCGCTTTCTGAAATCGCTTTCGCTTCAGCACGCTCCACAAGTGGTGAGCGGCGAGGGCTGGCAAAGGCTTTGGCATCGGCTTCAATCTCTTTCTTAATCAAGTTATTTAAACGACGCTCTGAACCTAAGATCCCTTGCAAATGTTCCCGTTCTTCTTCAAGTTTCTGCTGTTCTGCTTTTAACTCGTGTTCTTCCAGTTTTGCCAAATGACGTAATCGTAAGTTTAGAATGGCTTCGGCTTGCTCATCGCTTAATTGAAAACGTGCAATTAATTCAGCTTTGGGATTATCTTCATTGCGAATAATCTCAATCACTTCATCAATATTAAGGAACGCAATCATCAAGCCCTCTAAAATATGTAAACGGCTGATGATTTTATCCAAACGGAAATTTAAACGACGCGTGACCGTTGTTCTACGGAATGCTAACCACTCAGTAAGAATGGTCAGCAAATTCTTCACCGCAGGTTTACCATCAAGCCCAATCATATTCATATTGATACGGTAGCTTTTTTCAAGATCAGTGGTAGCAAACAGATGATCCATTAAGCCATCATAATCAATACGGTTAGAACGTGGTTCTAACACAATGCGGATAGGGTTTTCGTGATCAGACTCATCTCGAATATCATCAACCATCGGCAATTTTTTATTTCGCATTTGCGTGGCGATCTGTTCAATCACTTTAGATGGCGAGGCTTGGTGAGGTAAGGCATTGATAACAATATTATTCTCTTCTCGTTTCCATACCGCTCGCATTTTAATAGAGCCTCTACCCTGCTCATAAATCTTTGCAATTTCTGAGCGAGGCGTAATAATTTCAGCTTCTGTTGGGTAATCAGGCCCTTGAACCACTTCCAAAATATCGCTAAGACTAGCGGTTGGATTATCTAAAAGTTTTACTGACGCCGCAGCAAGTTCATTAATATTGTGTGGTGGAATATCTGTCGCCATACCAACAGCAATACCTGTTGTGCCATTTAACAAAATATGAGGTAAACGAGCTGGCAGATATTTAGGCTCTTCTAATGAACCATCAAAGTTTGGCTGATAATCAACCGTACCCTGTCCTAACTCTCCCAATAGAATTTCAGCCATTTTGGAGAGTTTTGATTCGGTATAACGCATTGCAGCAAAGGATTTAGGATCGTCTGGCGCTCCCCAGTTTCCTTGTCCATCAATTAATGGATAGCGATAAGAGAACGGCTGTGCCATCAAAACCATTGCTTTATAACAGGCACTATCACCGTGCGGGTGAAATTTACCTAGCACATCACCGACAGTACGTGCAGATTTTTTATATTTTGCTGCAGCATTTAAGCCAAGCTCAGACATCGCATAAATAATACGACGTTGCACAGGTTTTAGACCGTCGCCAATAAAAGGCAAAGCACGATCCATAATGACATACATTGAGTAATTGAGATAAGCGTCTTCCGTAAAACGCTTAATCGGCATTTGTTCAACGCCTTCGTAATTGATTTCAGTGGTCATTGGAATATAAATACTATTGAAAAATAAAAGAGCTTATCTTGACAATTCTCTCTTATTTGTAGAGAACTGTCTACTTAATTAGTAAAGTGTTGCACATGCGAGATGTTCAAGCTATTTTTGATAAAGAAGAGATATTCTCAACCAAAGCTCGTCGAACACAATTAAAGAAAAATATAAAACAAAAATCAATAGAAGATTATATTGATTCAAATACAGAAAAAGTAGAAGAAAATGTCACCACTTCAGAATCTACAGATATTGATGAAGTAAAAAAGAATGAATCTTCTGTATCCTCTAAGGAAGTAGTTGAAAATACAACTTTGGTGTCAGATGTTGCTGCTCAGAGTAGTAGTGTTATTTCTAATTTAGCTTATCTCGGTGGAGGGATTTTAGGTGTTGGAGCGGTTGTAGCAGCAATAAGTCAAGGTGGAAAAGAAAAAGCTTCTCAGAATTTGGGATAGGGTCACTGGAGGTAATGACATCATTTTTGCTCAGTTGACTACTCATTTAGAATTGTCCGAAAAACACTTTGGTATTATTTGATGAGAAGTAAGGGGGAGACTGGATTAGAAAGCAGTCACCCCCTTTGATTTTTAGTAAATTAGGGGCATTTTTATATAAACTTAACCATCGCCCTGACCACAGCTTCTGGTTTTTCTGCGTGAACCCAATGGTCTGCACCGCTAACAATAAAGGATTTTGCTTGTGGGAATTGAGCTAAGATGGTTTGGGTGTCTTTTTCTTGTAAGTAATCCGATAACGCTCCTTTGATAAAGAGAGTAGGTTTATCCACAAAAACATTTTGCCAATCCATTAGATTGGGGTAGTTTTGTTTTAAACCCGATAGATTAAATTTAAAGAATTCTGGGCTTTGTGGATCGAATGATTTCAGCATAAATTGTTGTATGCCTTCATCTTGAATACCTTTTGCAATTGCTGTTTTGGCCTCTTGGCGGTTAGCTGGTTTGGTAGCTTTAACCGCAAAAAGTCCTGCAAAAATGTCGTCGTGGCGGTTGAGGTGATAAGCAACGGGGGCAATGTCAATGATGATTAGTTTTGCCACAAGCTCAGGGGCGATGTTGGCTAACATCATTGCTGTTTTTCCTCCCATTGAATGCCCAACGAGAATAACATTGTTAAGTTGTAAGTGGTTGAGTAGATCTCGCAGATCTTCTGCCATTAAGGTATAGTTCATTTCATCACTGTGGAAAGATTGCCCGTGATTGCGTAAGTCGATGCGGAGTAGATTAAACTGTTCCGCAAAGGCTCTGGCAATTACGCCTAAGTTATTCATATCACCAAATAAACCGTGAATAAAGACCATTGTTTGTGGTGATGAAGTCGCTGGGTTGGTTGCTGTTTGAAATTGGTGATGAAGAAACATTTTTTCCGCCATAATTTAATTAAAATTTATTCAATTATCGTGTTTAGATCCTGTTAAAAAGATCGGAAATGCGTATAATGCCTAGAATTTTCCAGTAATCAAGTTATTTAGGGGACAAGATGAAAACAATCGAAGTTGATGATGAATTATACCACTATATTGCAAGCAGAACTCAGGCTATTGGGGAAAGTGCGTCAGATATTTTACGTCGTTTACTCCGTTTACCAGCATCTCCCCAACCTTTTGTACTTGTGCAAGAGAATATGATCAATGAATTGAAAGATCTTGCAAAGCTGCCTAAGCAAAAAAAGAAACAACTCCATCAACAAGATAAGGTGATTAAGCAAGTTGAATTTGTGTTGGCTTCGAGCCTTTTTAACAATGAAAAAAAAGGCGTAAATCGCTTTTTACACTTGTTGTCTGCCTTGTATAAAGCAGATCCTGAGGGCTTTTCTCATGCGACGGAAAATGTGCAGGGCAGTGAGCGAATTTATTTTGCTCGTGATGAACAAACTATTCTTGCGACGGGTTCGAGTGTTAAAGCGAAGCAAATTCCAGAGTCGCCATTTTGGGTGATTACGAATAATAATACGGAACGAAAAGGGATTATTTTGTGTGCATTAATGAATGCAATGGAATTACCTGAAGAGTTAGTTGCTCGTATTAAAGCTCAATTCAATTAATTTATGTCAAGGGTAGTATTTCCGACATTCCCCACAATATATTGGGCAGAAAAACAGGCTCAAGATATTGCTATTGTTTGGGATAGAGGAAATGCTACCTTGTTTTCTTACTTACCCCGTCAAATTTCGTGGCAACAGTTGCAACTGTTGATTGAACAAGCGGTGAGATTGCTTGAGCAGTTAGCATTGCCGAATAGCTTGGTGGCTTATTCAGGTTCTCACCGTTTAATCGGTTTGCTCTGTTATTGTGCTGTGTTGGCAAGTGGCAGAAAGATCTTAACGCTTAATCCTGCAATGAGCGAGATCCAACGCCAACAGATATTGCAACAAAACCAAGTATCTATTTTGCTGACCGATCAGGATTTTTATTCTCTAGATAGGGGTTTTCAGTTATCTAGAAATCAAGACAATGGCTTATTTTCTTTCGATAAACCAGCCACTTTTACCCTTACGTCAGGTTCATCAGGCAATCCCAAAGCGGTAGTGCATTCTATTGCTCAACATCTTGCCAATGCAATCAGTGTCTGTGATTTTGTTCAATTTGATCGCCATTGTTCTTGGTTGTTAAGTTTGCCTCTTTTTCACGTTTCGGGGCAGGGGATTGTTTGGCGTTGGTTATCGCAAGGGGCAATCCTTTATCTGACGGAAGATAAAGCGGAATTTTGGCAAATGTTATCGCAAGTCAGCCACGCTTCTTTAGTACCAACACAATTACAGCGTTATTTAGCTTGGCTTGGTGAAAAGTTAGTATCACAGCATATTTTATTAGGTGGCTCGGCAATTCCGGCAGATTTAATTGAACAAGCTCAACAGCATCAGATCACAACTTATGCAGGCTATGGAATGACAGAAATGGCATCGACCATTTGTGCTGTTAAAAATGAGAGTGATAATGTTGGCAAACCGTTAGCAAATCGAGAAGCTACCCTCGTAGAGGGGGAAATTTGGGTAAAAGGGCAGAGCCTTGCGTTAGGCTATTGGCAACAAGGTAAAATTGTTGCCTTACACAATGCTCAAGGCTGGTTTGCGACAAAAGATAAAGGGCGTTGGAATAATGGCAAATTGGAAGTGCTAGGGCGATTAGATAATATGTTTATTTCGGGCGGGGAAAATATTCAGCCCGAAGAAGTGGAAAAGGCGCTACAAAAATATCCGCTTGTAAAACAAGTGTTTGTTGTGCCAGTTGCCGATCAAGAATTTGGCGAACGTCCTGTGGCGTTAGTGGCTTTTAGCGAACCTTTTTCAATACAAGCGGTCAATCTGTTGAAATCTTTTGCAATGCAACGATTAGAAAAATTCAAACAGCCGATTGCTTATTTCCCTTTGGAAGATGAGATAGGGCAATCAAATGGCATTAAGATGTCTAGAACCCATTTAAAAGCGTATATCGCCAACAAGTTGAGAGAAAAAAATGTGTAAAAAATCATTTTGGCTTGCGTTATGTTTATCTTTTTTCACGGCAACGGTTCAGTCTGCGGTGGAAGATTTTGTGTCTGCGGAAGATTTGAAAACGCAGTTAGAAGCAATAAAAACCAATCCTTCTGAGCAAACAACTGAACCGGTCAAAAACATTGAAGAAGCCTTGCTATTCATTGAGAAAACTAAAAATCAAAATAGTGAATTAGAGGCTTTAGAAAAAAAACTTACTAATGCAACTGCAACTTTAGATACTTATAAGAAAAATATCGACAAATTAACTAAGGAGTTAAACAGTGAAGTTGAAATTTCCAGTAAACTCAGTAATGAAGAGTTAGAAAAACGTTTAGACAATACCCGTCAAGAGTTAAACAATGTTCAATTGACCTTGAATGAAACAAACTCTAGTGCGGTAACTTATCGTACAGCCTCAGAACAAACACGAAAACAGATTACCGAAAATAATCAACAAGCGGATAAATTAACACGTTTAAAACACAATAACCAAGCAAGTAAATCGCTGATTGATAAATACAATGCGGAATTAAAATACCTAGAGGCAAGTAATAAATATAATCAATATTTAGCACAAAACATTGATCTGCTGATTTCGTTGAAAGAGGCGAAACGTAATGAATTAACGTTAAAACAGCAATTGTTACAGAAACAGCAGGCAACGTTACAGGAAGTCTTAAATGCCAAGCGTTTAAAAGAGTTTGAGGCTCAAGCAAAACAGGCTGAAGAACTAAAAGCTAACAATAAAGTTGAAAATCCGATTATTCACGATGAGCTTTCATTAAACACCGATTTAAGTCAATTTTTGGTTGAACAGACACAAAAAACCAATACGTTGTCACGGGATAGCCTGCGTGCTAAAAATGTACTAGACAGTTTGATACAAACCCAGCGAAACATTGAAGAGCAGATCAGTGCATTACAAGGTACTTTGGTGCTATCTCGTATTATTAATCAGCAAAAACAATCTTTGCCAACAGATAGCTTAATTAAAGGGCTTTCCAAAGATATTGCAAATTTACGGGTAGAAATTTTTGATTTATCGCAAAAACGTGATGAACTCTATAACCTTAATAGCGTTATCGAAAAATTAGAAACGACCCACAAAACCTTATTTGATGATGCGGAACGCAAAACCTTAACAAACATCTTAAAAGAGCGTGAAAAAATTTTAGCGGACTTAATTAAAACGCTTAATATACAGCTTAATTTGTCTAATGAGATTGAGCAAACACAAAAGCAGATTATCACCATCAGTGATACCTTGCAAAATCAGCTACAACAACAAAGTTTTTGGGTTCAAAGTAATAACCCGATTGATTTAACTTGGTTAGAAACCTTTCCAAAACAAGCAATTGCTGAGATTTCAACATTAACGGACTATCTTGGCTTTGAAAATTTGGGGCAGAACTTGCCTTCAACCCTAACTTTTATTGCGATTTTGTTATCCCTTTATGGCTTAATTATTTGGAAAAAAACAGACATAAAACACCGCTTGGCAACCATTGGTGGCCATGTTAATACCCTAAAAAATGATAGCCATTGGCATACGCCAGAAGCGATGTTTTGGACGATAGTATTAGCCTTACCAAGCGGTTTGATGTTTTTGACCCTTGCAACTGTGGCACTTTACCTATTTGTGCCTGATCCATTATTAGCTTCAACTTGGGTAACCGAAGCCTTTGAATATTGGTTATTTTTTGCTACCGTTTTATCACTATTGCGACCAAATGGGTTAGCTTATCGCCATTTCGGTATGCCACAAGCAAGTAACGAAATTTTCCAACGCATTATTAAGCAGTCTGTGTGGATTGTGGTGTTGCTCTTAGTTTCCTCGATTTTCTCTCAAATTGAGGTGGTCGGGTTTACTAATGATGTGATCGGTCAAGTCGTGACGATAGTTGCTTTAGCTTTGTGTACTTTTGTTGTACGCCCTCTATTAGATCGGGGTATTCAAGAGTATGAAAATGCTAAAACGGAAGATGGTAAAAAACGCAGTGTCAGCCTGTTTAAACTCTTGCGTTTTGTGCTGTTTATCGTACCGCTTACCTTGATTGTGCTGATTGTATTAGGTTACTACTACACGGCAGTTTATTTAATCGACCACATTATTACGACCTATTTAGTCGCATTAGTTTGGGTATTTGGACGCTACTTTGCTTATCGTTCTTTAACTATTTCTTCACGTCGAATGGCATACCGTCGCTTACAGAAAAAACGGGAAAAAATCAGAGAACAAAATTTAGAACGTTTAGAGCAGGGGGCTAAAGAGGAAGCCAGAGAGAAACCAGAGGAAATCATCAAGATTTCAACGGTTAATGAGCAGATTTTCCGGTTAGCTGATTTAATCGGCTGGGTGATTTTATTCGTATCGCTTTATGCGATTTGGTCAGATTTAATCAGTATTGCTTATTATCTCAATAATGTGATTTTATGGGAAAACATCGAAACTACCTCTAAAGGTACAGTGGTAGAGTCCATCACCTTATTGAATATTTTACGTTCGATACTTTATATTACCGTCACCTATGTGCTGGTGAAAAACCTGAAAGGGATTTTAGAAGTGACCTTCTTCTCACGGATTAAACTATCCAAAGGAACACCACATACGATCACTGCGGTAATGACCTATCTGATGGTCACGTTCGGTAGTATTTCTGCCTTTACCTCACTTGGTATTTCGTGGAGCAAAATCCAGTGGATTTTCACCGCATTATCTGTGGGTCTTGGTTTCGGGGTGCGTGAAATTTTTGGTAGTTTTGTATCAGGTACCATTTTATTATTTGAACGCCCAATTCGCGTTGGTGATAAAGTAACGGTTGGCAATTTTACAGGGGTGATCAGCCGTATTCGCCTACGTTCAACAACTTTGATTGATGATGATAACAAAGAAGTGGTACTACCAAACCAAGCCTTTGTGACAGATAGATTTATTAACTGGACCTTTAATAACACCATCACACGCTTGCAGTTTATTTTGAAAATCAGCACCGAAGCAGATTTATCACTGGTTCGTCGTTTGCTAAACCAAGCTGCAAGCGAAGCGCCAAAAGTAATGGACGAACCAAGCCCAAGCATTAATTTGCAAAGTTTTGGTGATGGTTGGATCGAACACGAATTTACCGTATTTGTACCGGAATTAGACGATCGTGCCGCAACACGCAATTTCCTCTATCAGCGGATCACAGAACTCTTTAACCAACACCAAATTAAAATGACCTTCAATCAAATGGAAGTGCATTTAAAAAATGGTATAAATAGCGACATCAAATGATTTGTAGGGGCAAATCATATTTGCCCCAAACAATTTTTGGAATATCAGATTTGTAGGGTGGGGTTTTAGCCCACCATTTTAAAACCTATTGATTTTATACCCAACAATAAAAATAAGGAAAACAAATGGCAGGCAACAGCATTGGACAACTTTTTAAAGTCACCACATTCGGAGAATCACACGGCATTGCATTAGGTTGTATTGTAGATGGCGTTCCCCCTAATATGGAACTCAGTGAAGCCGATTTACAACCCGATTTAGATCGCCGTAAACCTGGTACTTCTCGCTATACCACACCCCGTCGAGAAGATGATGAAGTCCAAATCTTATCGGGCGTATTTGAAGGCAAAACCACAGGTACAAGTATCGGCTTAATCATCAAAAATGGCGATCAACGTTCCAAAGATTACGGCGATATAATGGACAAATTCCGCCCAGGACACGCCGATTATACCTACCAACAAAAATACGGTATTCGTGATTACCGTGGTGGCGGACGATCTTCTGCCAGAGAAACTGCAATGCGTGTAGCGGCAGGGGCAATAGCGAAAAAATATTTAAAAGAGCAGTTTGGCGTAGAAATTCGAGGCTACTTATCACAAATAGGCTCAGTCAAAATCGACCCACAAACTGTTGCAAATATCGAACAGATTGATTGGCAACAAGTTAATAGTAACCCGTTTTTCTGCCCAGATCCTGTGGCAGTGGAACAATTTGACGAATTAATCCGAGAGCTGAAAAAAGAGGGTAACTCTATTGGGGCAAAATTAACCGTGATTGCAGAAAATGTCCCAGTTGGTTTAGGTGAACCCGTATTTGACCGCTTGGACGCAGATCTAGCTCACGCCTTAATGTCGATCAATGCAGTCAAAGGTGTTGAAATTGGCGATGGTTTTGCAGCCGTTGAACAGAAGGGTAGTGAACATCGTGACGAAATGACCCCAGAAGGTTTCTGCTCAAACCACTCAGGTGGCATTTTAGGTGGAATTAGCTCAGGTCAGCCAATCATCGCTCATATTGCCCTAAAACCTACTTCAAGTATTACCGTACCTGGAAAAAGTGTGAATGTACATAATGAACCCGTCGAAGTAGTCACCAAAGGGCGACACGACCCTTGCGTTGGTATCCGTGCTGTGCCGATTGCAGAAGCAATGATGGCAATTGTGGTGTTAGATCATCTATTGCGATTTAAGGCACAGTGTCGTTAATTGTTAAATCAAGAACGCCACATTTGGCGTTCTCATATACTCTTATTTGTCCTTTATCCAATTATCAATCATTTAAAATCATTTTTTCGATCTACGTCGAAAAAATAAAAATTTATCCTTTTGCTTTATTATGAATAGGGAATAATTATTACAGTGTTTTATCTTTTGTGTGATATGATTATATCACACTCTTTGAAGGGAGCTGTAATGATTAAGAGTTTTAAACATAAGGGGCTAGAGCAATATTTCCGACAAGGTATAACGCGAGGGCTACGGATAGATCACATTAAGAAAATCAATGGTATTTTAGATGTGATAGATCGGGCAAAAGTTGTTGATGAATTTCTTCCTTTTTATCAATGCCATAAATTAAGAGGCGATAGGGAAGGCATTTGGTCAATGACTGTGTCGGGCAACTGGCGGATTACTTTTGAATTTATTGACGGCGATGCTTATGTTTTGAATTATGAAGATTATCACTAGGAGATAATATGAGCGAAAGAAAACCCTCTCACCCAGGGGAAATTTTATTAACAGGATTTATTGAACCTAACAATATTAAAATCAAAGCGTTAGCGGAACATTTGGGCTTTTCTCGTGAAACACTTTCTCGAGTATTACACGGTAAAACTCCGATGACGGCAAATTTAGCTATTGCTTTGGAAGAAGCGGGGATCAGTTCGGCTAGATTATGGCTAAGTTTACAAGCCGCTTATGATGTTTGGGAATTAAAACAGCGCCGCACAAATCCTATTCATCCTTTTATTTTTGGTGAATTGGTTGGTTAAAACCCACCCTACGTTTTACACCTCTACAATCCCCTTTAATAAACAGCCCTCATAAATGCCTAATTTAATTGCAATAGAAGGAATGAGAGGGCTGTCCCAATCGTATTGGCTGGTGACAATATCAATTCGTAGTTCATTAAGAAGCAAGTTTTGCTGTAGTTTGGTTTGCAGTTGTTCAAAAAGTGGTTTTTTAATGCGTAATAGCGGTGAGTTCAACATAATTTTTTCCGTAGAAAATATGTTGATTAGGTTCATCAGCATATAAGCAAGGTTGTCGGTAAGATGCGATAAAATCTGCATTGCTTGAGGGTTTTCGGCTTCTACTTGTTCGCAGAAGTAGTTGATTTTATCTTCAAGGCAAGTGTGTTGGTGGTCAAAATAGCGGTCGATCAAGTTGGCTAGTGCAGGGAAAGTCACTTGATTGGTGAGTTGATAACGTTCGATTTCTGTCTGTTGTTCAGCAATTTCATCACTAAGTGGACTGAATTTTGGCATTATCATTTTATCAACATTCATTCGTTTATGTTCGTCTTGATGGAGTAATGCCCCTTTGAGTAATACACTTAAATTCACTTGATCATCAAGCTGTAAGAAAATAACGTTGTCATTGGCAATTAAACTTCCTAAGGTTGCTTCCGCTAGAAGCCAGAGTTGAAAATGCTCGTTGAGTAAAATCGGTTGATTAAAGTGACGATGCAATGTTTCAACGAGAGGGCAGGTGAGGGGCTGTTGCCCTAATTGCGTGATAATCGTTTTTGTGCGGTCAATTTTCCCCACTACGCTGATAGAAATGGCAAGCAAAGCTTCGTTGGTAAGCGGTGTGTTGAGGGAAAAAGTTTGTATGCAGTTCAGGATATGCTGATCTAAGCTAAGATATTCGTCGGAAGTCAGGCTATAATGTTGTTGGTAAATGAGCTTGCCACTCAAATCGCAAAGTGCGATAGAGAGTTTTTGTGGTGCAAGGGTTAAGCAGAGATAACGCCAGTGGAACGGGGAAACCGACAGCCCTACGGCAGGTCTGCCCCTTGAGGGTAAATTTTGTGAGGTTCTTTCTAAAATCAGTTTATGGTCAATGAGTATTTTCGTCAGCACTGTCATTGATGCAGGGGCAAATCCTGATAATTTCGCTAAGTCAGTACGAGAAATCAGCTCAAATTGTTCAACTAAACGGTAAACCGTGCCGAGATGTTGATATTTATAATCCGAAGAGGTGATTTTCATAGCTATAATCCTTACAATCTTTTTACTCCCTAAGTCGTTACTTTATTGTGCTATTTTTATAATGTGTCTGGCAAATTGTTTCCTTCAATTATGAGAGTGATGTCACAAAATTATTTTATTTTTTAAAATAAATGGTGGAAAATTACGCTAACTCGTGGAAAGTATTAGAAAAAATGAATAAGTATATAGAATATCAGTGGGTTGATGATAATCCTAGTTTGGCTCAGATGTGTCTGCAGGTTGCAGAACAATCGGTGATTGCATTAGATACTGAGTTTGTTCGTACTCGAACTTATTATCCGAAGTTGGGGTTAATTCAGCTTTTTGATGGTAAGCAGGTGTATTTGATTGATCCGTTAAGTATTACGGATTTTTCCCCTTTTACGGCGTTGTTAGCAAATGAAAATGTGCTTAAGGTGCTTCACGCTTGTGGTGAAGATTTGGAGGTTTTTCAACACTATTTCAAACAGTTACCACAACCAATGTTAGATACACAGGTAATGGCTGGGTTTGTAGGTTTAGGTATTTCAATTGGCTTTGCCAAACTTGCGTTGCATTATCTTGAGGTTGAATTGGATAAAGGGGCTTCCCGTACAGACTGGTTGAGCCATCCTTTGAGTGAGATACAACTTCAATATGCCTGTGCAGATGTGTGGTATTTGTTGCCGATTTATCACAAATTGGCGGAAGATTTGGCAAAAACACCGTGGCAAACTGCTGTCGTAGAGGAGTGTGCAACCTTGTTAGCTAAACGGCAGATCGTAGAAGATCCGAATAAAGCCTATAAGGAGATCAGTAATGCGTGGCAACTTAACCAACAAGAGCTGGCAATTTTGCAGATATTAGCTAAGTGGCGGATAGAAGAAGCAGAAAAACGTGATTTGGCATTAAATTTTATTATTAAAGAGCAGAGTTTGTTACAAATTGCTAAATTACAACCGAAACATACTTCAATATTGTTGGAATTTATGCACCCAAATGAAGTGCGTATTCACGGTAAGAAAATTTTGTGGTTAGTCGAGCAGGGTAAGCAAATTTTGCCAGAGAACTATCCGCCTGTTATTCGTCGTTTGGTTGATGAGGCTGGCTACAAAACTACTTTCAAACGCTTGCAAAAGCGTCTTACAGAAGTTTGTCCTGAAAATTTGGCGATTGAGTTGTTGGCGAGTAAGCGTCAATTAAATCAGTTGTTTAAATGGTATAGAAATGGGCAAGATAGGCAAAAGTTACCTGAGTTATTGTGTGGGTGGAGAGAGCAATTCGGTAACAAATTATTGCCAGAAATTGATCTAAGTAAATAAAAACATAGAGAAATGTTTTGTGATGTAAAGTTGCTATATTTTTACTAAATGAAGGAGTACCATGAGTCGTAGTATCTTAGGTAAGTGTACATCCAAAATCATTTAAAACAAGCGGATACTTTGATTTGCAAGTTGGCGATGTAATTTTAGTTCCTGCTGACGATAAGTAATCTTAGATAAGGATATTTTCCTTTAAAATCAAATTGCTACAAGTGTTAAAATGAAAATATCCTTATAAATCAATTGGTTATATCCTATTCTGTTCGCATAACGTATATTATGTTAAATGACAAATTTAAGCGGATAAATTTAAGACTTTTCTTTCTTTTTTCTCTTCCCTTTTTTACTGAGATCAATTTATTTTCAAGTGTAAAAGGCGTATCATAGGCACGCAGTCACGTTTACCCAAAACGTGTTAATTTTTTCTTATCACATAGGTGTTTCGACAATGTCAAAAAATATTCTTATTCTTAACTGTGGTAGCTCATCTTTAAAATTCGCTATCCTTGATCCTGCTTCTGGCGATGAAAAATTATCAGGTCTAGCTGAAAACTTTAATTTAGTTGATGCTCGTATTAAATGGAAATTAAACGGTGAGAAAGGTGCAGCAGATTTAGGTGCAGGTGCGGCTCACAGTGAAGCACTTAACTATATCGTGAAAAACATTTTAAGTGCAGAATTAAAAGACAGCATTGGTGCTATCGGTCACCGTATCGTTCACGGTGGTGAAAAATATACTTCATCTATCGTTATTACAGATGAAGTGGTTGCAGGTATCAAAGAAGCTGCAGCATTTGCACCACTTCACAACCCTGCTCACTTAATCGGTATTGAAGAAGCATTCAAAGCATTCCCTGAATTAAAAGAGAAAAACGTTGCGGTATTTGATACAGCATTCCACCAAACAATGCCTGAACACGCTTATCTCTATGCTCTTCCATACTCTTTATATAAAGAACACGGCGTACGTCGTTATGGTTTCCACGGTACAAGCCACTATTATGTGAGCCGTGAAGTCGCTAAAGTTGTGGGTGTTGAACCGTCAAAAGTGAACGTGATTACTTGTCACTTAGGTAACGGTGCTTCAGTTGCTGCAATCCGTAATGGTGAATGTATTGATACTTCAATGGGTTTCACTCCATTAGAAGGTTTAGTAATGGGTACTCGTTCAGGTGACTTAGACCCTGCAATCATTTTCTTTATGCACAATACGTTAGGTATGTCTGTAAAAGAAATTGAAGAAACATTAGTGAAAAAATCTGGCTTATTAGGTTTAACGGAAGTGACAAGCGACTGCCGTTATGCAGAAGATAACTACGCAACTCACGCAGATGCAAAACGTGCAATGGACGGTTTCTGCTACCGTTTAGCGAAATACATCGGTGCTTATATGGCTGTTTTAGGTGACGATCACTTAGATGCAATCGTATTTACTGGTGGTATCGGTGAAAACGCAGGCCTAGTGCGTGAATTAACCTTAAATTACTTAAAACTGTTCGGTATTAAAGTTGATAGCGAGAAAAATACGGCAGCACGTTTTGGTAAATCAGGCGAAATTACTGCTGCTGATTCTGCATTCCGTGCATTCGTTATCCCAACAAACGAAGAACTTGTTATTGCACAAGATACAGCGCGCTTAGCGTTATAATATCTAAAACCTGCCAGATGGCAGGTTTTTTACTTTTTACATCACAAAAGCGGTGAGATTTTGCAAAATATTTGACTACTCTACCCGCTTGTAACAAGGAAAAAAACAATGTCCAGAACAATTATTTTAATTCCAATCAGTACCGGCGTTGGTTTAACCAGTGTAAGTCTTGGTTTAGTCCATTCTCTTGAACAAAAAGGGGCAAAAGTTGGTTTCTTAAAACCTATCGCACAACCTATTAGTGGTGAAGATACCCTTGACCGTTCAACCACTATTATCCGCCTTTCACAAAGTACCGAAACAGGCACACCATTTATGCTAAGTGAAGCGGAAACATTGATTGCAAAAAACCAAACCGATGTATTACTTGAAAAAGTGGTTGAGCGTCATCAAAAACTCACCAAAAACAGTGATATTGTTATTGTGGAAGGCTTAATTCCAACGCGTAAAAACTCTTACGCAAATAGCATTAACTATGAAATTGCACAAGCATTAGACGCTGAAATCGTGTTAGTTGCAGCACCGGCAGCAGACAAACCGGCACAGCTTAAAGAGCGTATTGATGCTGCAGTTTCTTTATTTGGTGGTCGCCACAACCCTAACCTACTCGGTGTGGTTATCAACAAATTTAATGCCCCTGTTGATGAGTCAGGTCGTACACGCCCAGATTTAACCGAAATCTTCGACTCGTTCCAACACAGCAGCAATAACATTCTTGAAATGGAAAATCTGTTCAAAGCTGGTCCAATCAAATTACTAGCTTGTATTGCGTGGAAATCAGATTTAATTGCAACCCGTGCAATCGATCTTGTAAAACACCTAGGTGCGGCAATTATTAATGAAGGCGAAGTACATAAACGCCGTATTCGTAGTGTAACATTCTGTGCAAGAAGCCTACCACATATGGTTGATCACTTTAAAGCGGGCAGTTTATTAGTCGCTTCTGCAGATCGTCCTGATGTCATCGTTGCAGCTTCTTTAGCAGCAATGAACGGCGTGGAAATCGGTGCATTACTCTTAACGGGTGGCTACAAAATTGATACTCAAATTACCAAACTTTGCCAACAAGCCTTTGAGACCGGCTTACCAATTTTCCGTATTGAAGGCAACACTTGGCAAACTGCATTAAGCCTACAAAGCTTCAGCCTTGAAGTACCAGTAGATGATAAAGAACGTATTGATGCGATTAAACAATATGTCTCAGAACAATTCGATGCAGGCTTTATTGATGGTATTTCAAAAGGTGCAGTTCGCGCTCGTCGCCTCTCCCCTGCTGCATTCCGTTATCAATTAACCGAACTTGCGCGTGAAGCGAAAAAACGCATTGTGTTACCAGAAGGTGATGAGCCTCGTACCGTTAAAGCGGCTGCACTCTGTGCGGAACGTGGCATTGCAGAATGTGTACTTTTAGCGCCACCTGCGGATGTTCAACGTGTTGCTGAAGCTCAAGGGGTTACTTTAGGCAAAGGCATTACCATTATTGACCCAGCTGAAGTGCGTGAAAACTATGTAGCTCGTTTAGTCGAATTGCGTAAAAACAAAGGTATGACTGAGGTTGTTGCTCGTGAACAGCTGTTAGATACTGTTGTACTCGGTACAATGATGTTAGAAGCAAACGAAGTAGATGGCTTAGTTTCAGGTGCAGTTCACACGACTGCAAATACAATCCGTCCACCAATGCAAATTATCAAAACAGCACCAGGTAACTCTATTATTTCATCTGTGTTCTTTATGTTATTACCAGATCAAGTACTTGTTTACGGTGACTGTGCGGTAAACCCAGATCCAACACCTGAACAATTAGCCGAAATAGCTATCCAATCGGCTGAATCGGCAAAATCATTCGGTATCGATCCTCGTGTTGCAATGATTTCTTACTCAACAGGAACTTCTGGTGCTGGTGCAGACGTAGAAAAAGTAGCTGAAGCAACTCGTATTGCGAAAGAAAAACGCCCAGACCTTATTATTGACGGTCCATTACAATACGATGCGGCAATTATGGAAGATGTGGCTCGCTCTAAAGCGCCTAACTCCCCTGTTGCAGGTAAAGCGACCGTATTCGTCTTCCCAGACTTGAACACAGGTAACACAACTTATAAAGCGGTTCAACGCTCTGCGGATCTCGTCTCTATCGGTCCAATGCTACAAGGTATGCGTAAACCTGTGAATGACTTATCTCGTGGTGCTTTGGTTGATGATATTGTTTATACCATTGCATTAACGGCAATTCAGGCGACTCAGTAAAAAATAAACTGCTAGTTCAAGGACTGAATCCAGTTACTACTGGACTCAGTCCGTTTAAATACGTCAGTTATACAGCCCAATATATTATTCTTTAGGATATACAGCCTCTGTTAGAATAATTCTTTTGCCTCTTGAAGCAATGATTCTGGTATTGAAAGTCCCAGTTGTCTTGCTGTTTTTTGATTAATGGATAATTCCATTTTACTTACAGACTGGGTTGCGATATTACCTGCTTTTTCGCCTCTGAGGATTTTTGCTGCAACTTTACCTGTTTCTGCACCAATATCATATTGATTCACTGCGTAAGCAGCTAGAGCTCCTCTTTTTACAGTGTCTTTATCCGCAGCAATAACAGGAATTTTTGCTTCAAGTGCTGCTTTGTGTAATGCTTCATAGGCAGATACTACAGCATTATCTTCTGTAATATAAATAGCTTGCACCTTTCCACTTAAACTACGAGCAGCTGTGCCAATATCTGCACTACGCTGCACAGCTACAGGCATAATCTCAATATTAGAACCTCTTATTGCATTCCTTAATTCTTCTAACACAACAGCTGAATTTACCTCTCCTGCACTGTAAACATATCCGAGAGCTTTAATATTTGGTACTAGTTTTTGGATTAGTGCCAATTGTGGTTCAATTGGTTTATGATCTGAAATACCCGTTACATTTGTTTTACTTGGTTCCCAAGATTTAATCAGCTTGGCAGCTACAGGATCTGTTACACCTGAAAATACAATAGGAATTGAACGTGTTGCTGCAACAACAGGTTGAGCACTTGGTGTCGTAATAGGAATAATAATATCTGTTTTATCACCTACAAATTTACGTGCAATTTGAGCTGCAGTTGATGTACTACCTTGAGCAGATTGGAAATTAATACTAATATTTTTTCCATCAACAAAGCCTTCTCTAGCGAGTTCTTCAATAACACCCTGTCGAATAGTATCTAATGCAGGATGCTCTACAATTGCAGTAATTGCAACATTATGGATTTTATCCTGCGCAGATGCATTAAATGCGAAAGCAGCAAGTGCAGAAAAAAGAATTGTTTTTCTCAATTTCATATGAATTTCCTTAATTTAACTTGATGTATTAATGTACTATTAAAATAGTACAAATAAGGATATAAAAATTAATATACTATTGCAAGAAAATTCTAATCGAAATAAGGAAATAATATAATAAACGTTTGTTTTTTAAACTAGACAGAAGGGGGAATGCACTATTTCCCCCTCAGATAACTCATTTAACCAACTTTAAATGAGATGATTTTTTCTTAGTAACTTTTTTGAGTGACTGCGCTCTATTTACTCTATCTAAATATGTGTCTTCTTGATAGAAAGCTTCTTCTTGAAACATTACACCGTCACCATTTTCCTGTGCATAAATAGCCTCGACAGCACCGAATGGAATATAAACTCCACGAGTAATTCCCTGAAATCTTGCATTGAAACTAATTGCTTCATCAGTAACAACATATTGTCCTATAGAGCGGGGAGAAATATTTAAGATAATTTTACCATCACGCACAAATTCTTGGGGAACATCTGTATCTACGTACTCCGAATTTATTAATAAATATGGGGTATTTTCATTATCTAAAATCCAATTATAATAGGCTTGGTATAAATAAGGTCTTAAAGGTTTCATATCAGTCTTTATCATCCATTAAATTTTTGGGTGTACTACCTCCAATAGATTGCACAAAGCTATCTCGTTTAAAAACTCTATTCATATATGCTTTAACCGCTTTTGAGCCTGCCCCATTAAATTCTACACCTAGAGTATTCATTCTCCACAATAAAGGGGCTACATAGCAATCAACTAGACTAAAATCTTCACTCAAAAAATAATCAGAATCTGAAAATACTGGACCTAATGCTAATACTTCTTCGCGTAGCTGATTTAATGCTCTTTGAGCTTCAGCTGTAGTTGGATCACGTTCAATAAAATCAATTAAAGAGAACCAATCATTTTGAATACGATGTATATTTAAACGACATTGAGCTCTCAGTATAGGATAAACAGGCATTAATGGCGGGTGAGGAAATCGTTCATCAAGATATTCCATAATGATTCGTGCATTTGATAATATGAGATCACGATCAACCAACACTGGCACAGTACCTCTAGGATTGACTTCAATTAAATCTTCCGAAATTGTGCCTGGTAAAATATTTTCAATTTCATAAGCAACGCCTTTTTCAGCTAAAACGATACGTACTTGATGACTATAAATATCTGTTTTAGTAGAAAAAAGCGTCGGAACAGAACGTTTATTTGCACTCATCATTTATTTCTCCCAATATTTAAATTTTCTCAATATTCGATCTTCCGATTTTAGCATAGATTATCTGTTAAATAACAGTGCTATTTTTCTTATCCTATATCCTTTACTTAGGATTGATTTAGAGCAACTTCTTGAAAATTTTTATATAAACCTTTTGACGATAGAGTATAAAACGTCTAGCATAACAGGAATCTTTTATCAAAATAGAGGAACTATAGATGGAAAATAGCAAAAAACAATCATTTCAAGATATGCTAGATTATGTGCATCTTTATCGTTTAAAAAATAAATTATTACGTGAAACAGCAGATAATGATCGCAAAATCCGTGATAATCAAAAGCGTATTTTATTACTTGATAATCTAAATCAGTACATTACTGACAATATGTCTATCCAAGACATACGTGTAATCATAGGTAACATGAGAGATGACTATGAAAACCGAGTTGATGATTATGCTATCCGTAATGCTGAACTTTCTAAAGAACGTCGAGAAATTAGACGTAAAATGGCTGAACATTCTAGTAAAAAGTAAATGAACAGAACGGTAAGTCGCCAAACTTACCGTTTTTCATATCCTACTGTTCAATCCACATCACAAAATCTGCAACAGTATGAAATGAACCAAACACAAGAATAATGTCTTGTTCGTTCGCTGTTTCAAAAAGAACTTGGCTTGCTTCAATAACATTTTCATAGGCAACGGCTTTGGCGTTTGGTAAGGCAGTAAGTAATTTACTTTTTACCTCTGTGCCACGTTGCCCACGATAACCTTGTAGCCCAGCACAATACCATTCGTCAATCAACTCTTCCAAAGGCTCAACGATACCCGATAAATCTTTATCAACCAATGCACTAAACACTGCATATATTTTGCGGTTAGGTTGAACCCATTCTGCAAGACGATCCGATAAATAACGTGCTGCGTGGGGGTTATGTCCAACGTCAATAATCACCTGTGCAAGCGGTCTATTTTGTGAAAAAGTTGCAAAATCTTGTTCGCCTAATAATTGAAAACGCGCTGTCATCTTCGCCTCTTCGACCGCTTGAACAAGAATTTCATCACTGAGTTCAAAAGGTAACTGAGTTAAAACCGCTAAAGCTGTGGCACAGTTTGGCTGTGGAATTTTAGGCAGTGGAACAGTTAAAGATTTGGTTTTCGATTGCCATTGCAAGCAGTCAGATTCTGCTGAAAATGTCCAATCTATATCTCGTCTAAAAACGTGACATTGCAACTCTTTTGCATAGTCTAAGATACTTTGGGGGCAATCAGGCTCGCCAATAACCACAGGAATATTTGGACGGAAAATCCCTGCTTTTTCACGACCTATCGCTTCACGGTTATCGCCTAAAAACTCAACGTGGTCAATATCAATCGAAGTGATTACCGCAAAATCAGGATCGACAATGTTTGTGGCATCTAAACGCCCACCTAATCCTACTTCCAAAATCGCTACATCAATCTTTGCCTTACGGAACAGATCTAACGCTGCTAAAGTACCGAACTCAAAATAGGTTAAAGAGGCTGATTTGTGCTGTTCAATATAGTCAAAAGTTGTAATTAAATCAGCATTTCCGACCGCTTGTCCTTGAATACGCACACGTTCGTTATAGTGGATTAAGTGTGGTGATGAATAGACCCCTACCTTTAAACCTGCTTTTAATAACGCCATTTCTAGCAATTTGCAGGTTGAACCTTTGCCGTTTGTACCTGCAACGGTAATCACATAAGGGGCTGGCTTGAGTAAATCCAATTCTTCCGCGACTTTTCGGATACGTTCCAAGCCCATATCAATCGGTTTGAAATGGCTTTTTTCTAAATAGGAAAGCCACGTTTCCAATGAATCCGTGGCTTTTGGTGAAATTAATGCGTTCATTACACTTCTTCTGCAACAAGTTCGCCCGTTTTAAATGGCGTCGGCTGATGAGTAATTTTCGCAAGTAAACGAGCAAGGGTATCACGCATTTCTTTGCGGTGTACGATCATATCAATCGCCCCTTTTTCCATTAAGAACTCACTTCGTTGGAAGCCTTCTGGCAATTTCTCACGCACAGTTTGTTCAATCACTCGTGGACCAGCAAAACCGATCAAGGCTTTAGGCTCTGCGATATTAATATCGCCTAACATTGCCAAACTTGCCGACACACCGCCTAAAGTTGGGTCTGTTAAAACAGAGATAAACGGCACGCCTTTTTCTTTCATTTTTGCCAACACCGCACTGGTTTTTGCCATTTGCGTTAATGAAAATAATGCTTCCTGCATACGAGCCCCGCCTGACGCAGAGAAACAGATAAACGGAATATTCTCGCTTAATGCTTTTTCTGCCGCACGAACAAATTTTGCTCCAGCGACAGATCCCATTGAACCGCCCATAAACTCAAAGTTAAAGGAAGCAACAACCACAGGCATATCATACAACTTGCCATACATTACGATGAAAGAGTCTTTTTCACCCGTTTGCTTTTGAGCCGCACTTAAACGATCTTTATATTTTTTCAGATCTTTAAACTTCAACACATCTTGTGGTTCAAGCTCTGCCGCTAATTCTTCAGCAGTATCTTGGTCTAAAAGGGATAATAAACGTGTACGCGCATCAATACGCATATGATGATCGCATTTTGGGCAAACTTGCATATTGCGTTTAAGTTCCTCGCTATAAAGAACCTGCTCACAACTTGTACATTTTGTCCAAACGCCCTCTGGAATTTTTGATTTACCACTTGATGATGAGGACGTTTTTCCTAAAATTTTTTCAATCCAGCTCATTGTTACACCTTAATTGTGTTGAGAAAATTGAGCGTATTAAAACATAAAATTATATAAAAATACATATGTAAAATAGCCCTAGATGTTTTATTGTGGATCAATTAAGTCAACTAATTTCATAATGACTTCGTCAATTAAATAATCCTCTGCTTTAGTCGCATACTTAGCTTGGCGTTCTTTTAAATCTAAGGCTCTTACTTGGTGACATAAAATAACACCTGTTACCTTACCTGATTCTGTACTACTACCATCAAGTACAACAGTTATATTCTGCGAACGAGCCGCATTGCCACCCGCAGATATTGGGCAACAAATTGCTGTGCCTAATGCTTGATTCAATAATTCGTCCGATACCACAATAAAATAATGAGGAGAGCGAAGCTCGTGACCTTTCGTTGGATTCGGATCAACATACCAAATCTCTCCTTTTTTCGGAACACGCATTACCATACTTCTTTCCCAGTGGGTTGAGATTGGGAAAATTCTGCCACTGTTGTATTCAACTCCGCAACTTCTTGACTATCAATACCTGCTAACAATTCTGCAACTGTCTTACGACCTCGTGCTTGACGCTTAATAGGGGTGAGTATGACACTTTCTCCCCTTGTCTCCAAATTGACTTTATGACCAATTTGCCACCCCATTTGTTGCAATATTGCCATTGGTACAGTCAAGACAGCGGCCCCACCTTGTTGTCTTAATGTCGCTTGCATAACTACCTCTCTCAGTGTTACTTTGTGCAACATTATAGAGCAATTTATCTCACATTCAAGTGATGATTGTGTGCTAATTTATTTCTGCTTGTTCAAACTGTAAAAAGAATATCGTAGCTTGGAATATTTACATTTTTATTCTATTCGCAAATAATTTACTAAAAATCACCGCTTGCCCCTTGCCAAAAGGTATAAATCCTCGTATAAATCCACCTATTTGCAAACACATATTAAGAGGAAAACTATGTCAATGTTTAACCACATTCAAGCAGCACCAGCCGATCCAATTTTAGGTTTAGGCGAAGCATTTAAAGCAGAAACTCGCCCTGAGAAAATCAACTTAGGGATTGGGGTTTATAAAGATGCGAAGGGGCAAACGCCTATCGTTAAAGCGGTAAAAGAAGCAGAAACGCGTTTACTGGCTAAAGAGAATACCAAAAATTACCTAACGATTGACGGTATTGCTGATTTCAATGCACAAACCCAAGAGTTATTATTCGGGGCAGGTGCGGAAGTAATTACCTCTGGACGTGCTAAAACGGCACAAAGCCTTGGCGGTACTGGTGCGTTACGCATTGCGGCAGAATTTGTTAAACGCCAAACCAATACACAAAACGTATGGATTTCAACCCCAACTTGGCCAAACCACAATGCAATTTTCAACGCAGTGGGTATCAATATTAAAGAATATCGTTACTACAATAAAGAAACTAAAGCATTAGATTGGGATAATCTTATTGCAGATTTAAGCCAAGCAGGTAAAGGCGATGTCGTGCTTTTCCACGGTTGCTGCCACAACCCAACAGGGATTGACCCAACCCCAGAACAGTGGCAAATCTTAGCCAATATGTCTGCGGAAAAAGGTTGGTTGCCATTATTTGACTTTGCTTATCAAGGCTTTGCAAACGGCTTAGAGGAAGATGCCTTTGGCTTACGCACCTTCGTGAAAAATCACCGTGAAGTGTTAGTGGCAAGCTCTTACTCTAAAAACTTTGGTTTATACAACGAGCGTGTTGGGGCATTTACCTTAGTTGCAGATAGTGCAGAAGTGGCAAATAATGCGTTCAGCCAAGTAAAATCGATTATTCGTGTACTCTACTCTAACCCATCTTCACACGGGGCAAGTGCCGTTGCGACAGTGTTAGCTGATCCACAATTAAAAGCTAACTGGATTGAAGAACTGGCTGAAATGCGTAACCGTATCAAAGAGATGCGTGCAAAATTTGTGGCATTGTTGAAAGAGAAAGGTGCAACTCAAAACTTCGATTTTATCATTGCACAAAACGGTATGTTCTCGTTTAGTGGCTTAACCCCTGAACAAGTGGATCGTTTACGCGATGAATTTGCGATTTATGCAGTGCGTTCAGGCCGTATCAATGTGGCAGGTATTACCGAAGATAATATCGACGCATTGTGTGAAGCGATTGTAAAAGTACTTTAATTTTAAATGCATAGTAGACAAGCCTTTATACTTTAATTATTTTTGTCTGCTATGCTCGTAGTTTTTCAGGAGAGAATAATATAATTTACTCTCTCTTTTCCTTTAATGTAATAACCCCAATGCCATACTCGCCCCAACAATCACAATCCCTGCAAACACAAGTTGCATTGATGAAATGGTTTCACCTAGGAGCAGATAAGCAATAAATGCGGTTGAGATCGGCATTAATAATTCAAGTATTTGATAAGTAATGATACCTTGTTTCTGAATAACGTGAAAAGCCAGTACCATACCTGCGCCTATGGCATAAATACCGACTAAAATCAGGCTAACTAGAAGAAAAGTTGAAATTTGGTTGAGTTCGGACAATTTGCCGCTTTGTTGGCTAAATAAGAGGCTCAATATACCGGCAGTAAATGAGGTGAGAAAACTTAATGTCACTACACTTATATGGTGATTAACGAGTTTCACCAATAAATTTTGTACGTTACGGATTAAAATAGAAAGCAACAAGAAAAAAGAACCCAGTATAAAATACTCCCCTACTTCGATCTGCTTTCCATACCAAACAAAGCCCAAAGCCCCTAAAATCGTCAATAAACTTCCGAACCAAAAGGTTTTGCTTTTGAGTTTTTGTCGTTCATCTTGAAAGAAAATCCCAGCGACTGCAATCCCAAAAGGCATTGCTAACACCCCTGAAACAGACGCAGTCACTGCATTAGTTAATGCCACACCTCTCAGCCAAAAGTACATATTGCCACACATCATCACGCCCATCAGCATACCTATCAATGCTAATTTAGGTGTTTCGATTAATTTACGCAAATCATAGCGGTGCTTTAACCAAACTAATCCAAGTAGCACCACTCCGCCAACCGTAAATCGCACCCCATTATTGTTTAACGCATCAATATGTAGGCTAAAATAGCGAAGAAAGACAATATTTAATCCAATCGCAAGTATATAAAGAAGATTAAGGATCAGGGGATTTTTTAGCATAATCGGTATAAAATAGCGAGAGATACGCTATTTTAGCGGTAACCACAATAATTTCAAACAAAAAGGGCGATATGAAACAATTTGATGCAATCATCATCGGTGCTGGAGCGGCAGGTTTATTTTGTGCGGCACAGATCGGGCAAGGGGGAAAATCGGTACTGGTGCTAGATAACGGCAAAAAAATCGGGCGGAAGATTTTAATGTCGGGCGGTGGCTTTTGTAATTTTACCAATCTAGATGTCACTCCCAACCATTATATTTGCCAAAATCGCCATTTCGTCAAGTCAGCACTGGCTCGCTATACCAACTGGGATTTTATTTCGCTGGTGGCAAGCTATGGCATCTGTTATCACGAAAAAGAGTTGGGGCAACTGTTCTGTGATGAAAGCTCGCAACAGATTGTCGATCTGCTACAAGCCGAATGTGAGAAAGGCAACGTAGATATTCGGCTTCGACAAGCGGTCAGTTCCATCGAAAAATCTGCAAATTTTTTCCACATTCAGACCGCTTGCGAAAGCTATCAGACGGAAAATCTGATTATTGCTACAGGCGGTTTGTCAATGGCTGGCTTAGGGGCAAGCCCATTAGGTTATAAAATTGCCGAGCAGTTTGGTATTCCCGTTATCCCTGTTCGTGCAAGCCTTGTGCCGTTTACTTGGAAAGAAAACGATAAGATTTTTGCCACCTTATCCGGTATCGCTTTACCCGTTAGCGTAAGCAACCGTAACAAAACCTTTAGCAATCAGATGTTGTTTACCCATCGTGGTTTATCTGGGCCTGCTATTCTACAAATTTCAAACTACTGGGATTTGGGTGAAACGGTAGAAATTGATTTATTACCGTCCAATTCTATCCTTGATATTTTGAACGAACTGCGTCAATCTTCGCCGAAATTGCAGTTAAAAACCGTATTATCCCGCTATTTACCGAAAAAACTAGTCGAACTGTGGATTGAGCAACAGATGATCAAAGATCAGATTATCGCTGAACTGAACAAAGCTGATCTTGCCTTTTTAGATCACTTTATTCATCACTGGCAGTTTTTACCTAATGGTACTGAAGGCTACCGCACCGCTGAAGTCACAATGGGTGGCGTTGATACCGATTATATTTCGTCCAAAACAATGGAAGCGAAAAACGTTCAGGGTTTATATTTTATCGGTGAAGTGCTTGATGTGACAGGCTGGCTCGGCGGCTATAATTTCCAATGGGCGTGGTCGTCGGCATTTGCTTGTGCGGAAGGGGTAAAAAGTAAATGAAACATTTGTAGAAGATCAATTCTGATCTTCTACAAAAACTATCAATATTTATAGGAGGGTTACTTATGAAAGATATTTTGCTTTTAATTCTTTCACAACCGCTTTTTGTTGTGCATTCAATTCTTTCGTCATTGGCTCACGGCAGTAACCTGCTTGTACGCCTTCTTCTTTCAATAAGCCTTTGATGGTTTGATATAAACCATTACCCAAAATGCCTTCGATTAAATCGTTAGTCACATTTTGAATTTCAAGCGCTTCTTTGATTTTGCCTTGTTGGGCTAATTCAAAAATTTGACGAGCACGGATACCGTTGACGTTGAAGGTACTACCGATTGCACCATCTACACCTAATACGGTTGCAGGTAACATCATTTCATCAAAACCTGCATAGATTAAGTGGTTCGGGAACGCTTTGCGTAAACGTTCTAACAGGTAGAAATCGCCTGCGGTGAATTTTACACCAATGATTTTTTCATTTTGGAACAGTTCTGCAAATTGTGAAACGCCGATGTTTACCCCTGTTAAGAATGGGATAGAGTAAACAATCATTTTGTTACCTGTTTCACGAATAATGGTTTCGTAGAGGTTTTTGATTTCTGGGAAGCTGAATTTGTAGTAGAATGGTGTTACTGCAGATAAGCTGTCATAGCCTAATTCTGTTGCATATTTACCAAGTTCTACCGCTTCTTTTAAGTTTACGCTACCGACTTGAGCGATTAATGCAATGTCATCTTTCGCTTCATCTTTTGCGATACGAAAGATCTCTTTTTTCTCTTCCGTTGATAGCATAAAGTTTTCACCTGTTGAACCACCTACATACAAGCCATCGACTTTCATTTTGTCGATATTGTAACGGATAATTTGGCGTAAACCTTTTTCGTTGATTGTGCCATCTGCATTAAAAGAAACTAATAATGCACTGAAAATACCTTTTAAATTTTTCATATGGGTTTCCTTATTTAATATGGATAAAAATGGTAAGCGGTCAGTTTCACAAAAAATTTTCTAAAACCTACCGCTTGTAGTTTATTTAAGCCGTTGATCTAAAATAACACTCAACGTTTTCTGTTTTTGTTGAATCGCTTTTTCTGGTTCAGCTTTCACTAACAAGGCATAAATTAAATCCAGTACAAAAAGTTGGGTCATTTTTGTACCAATTGAATCCCCCTGCATATGCCCCTGACGGTTACCATTGATTAACACATAATCCGCTTCTTTCGTAATAGGCGAACGTAAATTATGGGTAATAGCAACCGTTTTTGCCCCATTGTCTCTTGATATTTTTAGGGCTTTTGTCGTTTCTTCTGAATAACCAGAATGGCTAATGCCAATAACAATGTCTCCTTTTTTCAGCAAGGCTGCTTGCATATACATAAAATGGTTATTTGTCACAGCAGCCGCGTGTAGCCCAATTCGCATTAATTTGTGCTGAGCGTCTTCTGCTGTTAGACCTGATGAACCTACACCAAATAAGAAAATACGATCTGCTTTACGCAATTCTTCCACCACTTTTTCTAGCTCTGCATAATCGAGTAGATTGACGGTTTCTGCAATCACATTATTCAGCGTATTCTGCAACTTAATTGCAATTTCTTTAGGTGTATCAGTTTCCGCAACGTACGTATCTAACAACGTACTACTCTCTTTTTGCTGAGTAGCCAATTCAATGGCAAGATCGAGTTTAAAGTCTGTATAACCTTTAAATCCCAATGTTCGACAAAAACGAATAAAGGTTGCTTCGCCGACATCTAATTGATTTGCCACTTTAGATAAAGAACATTGGTTCAATAGATCGGGCTGAGATAAAATCGCCGTCGCAATTTTTTTCTCTGTTTTAGTTAAACTATTTTGTAACGCACCAATCGTATCTAGAATTTTACCTCGGGCTGACATTCTAGCCTCCTATCATCTCCACTGGCACTTTCACCACTAATTTTTTCAATGGCTTACTTTCGGTCACAAAATTGCCTGGTGTGTGTGGCTCATAAGGTAAGAAAATAGCAAACATATTAGGTTTTAAAATTACAACATTTTTATGTTCTAAGGTTGGTGTAAGCTGATAATCGTCCTCATCACGATATTCATCATAAAGTGCTAAGTTAGGATAGGCTAAACTGTATTCAATCGCCTCTTCACCTGAGATCAACAATTGAATATCAATAAATTTACGATGGAGCTCCGCTTTTTTTCCTTCTGGGGAAGAGGTTTCAAATTCCATCACATTCATTCTTACTCCCTCTTCTAAATCTTGCCAACCTAGTGGCAGATTAACTAAATCAAGGGTTTTAAGTTTAGTACATAGTCTTGCAAAGACAGGCGGAAGTGAAAGAATATAATCATCACGAGAAAGATCACCTAATAACATATAGCCTCCTAATGTTTCACCGCACATTAAATGAAAAGATTACTCCATAAAAAATAGCATAAAAGAAAATATACTCCATAGAGTAAAACTTTCTCGACCAAATGACAAGGTATAAACCTAAAAAATGAGAGGTAAATCACAATTTACTTGATTTAAAAGAATAATTGTACACAACAGAGCCTTATTCCCTATATCATAGTTTTTTATTGGCAAGCCGTCAGATTATGAGGATCTGTTAAAATGAGATATGCTATTAGCGTAGCCAAGGCAATCATTGGGACAAATCAAATGACTTTCTCCATTTAATTTGTTGATAATTTTATTCGCAATACGGGTTGCTTGATGGTGTAACTGAGTAGGAATAGCCTGAATAATAACAGCTTTTATATCCTCAAGTTTGATCACTTTATTTTTATAGGTTTCATAAAATCGATCTAAAGAAATCGATAATTTTTCGAGAGTTTTATGATGTTTTAGTTGTTCATTTTTTCTAAATTCATCAATAATGGTACTGTGAAGTAATTCAACAGCCTTGCTAGGCGTTATACCCTGGGTGTAGGAAAAAGCCTCTGCAAAATACCCTGTTGTTATAGATTGACTTTGTGGACTTACAAAACTTAGATAAATTGGTCGCTCAATTATTTCTTCCTCTGAATTATCAGCATCTATTTTTTCTAATATGTTAGGCTTTTGATCCAAAAATGAAATATAACGGTTTATATCAATTTGTAATGCCTGGTGTAAACTATTTAAATCTAATATCTCTAGATTGGGCGGAATTTTTGCAACTTGCCACTACACACCAACCCAAACGGCAGATTTAACCGCACTTGGCATTCACGGTCAGCCGTCGATAAATACGGCAAGCCCTTTTCCGTGTCCGAATCAGGGTGCGAATGAACAACCGCCACAATTTCCCCCACACTTTCCGCCCGAATCCAATCATCGGGCGAGATTTCAAAATGATTAATCGGATCGACAGCAACATTTTCACAAGGGAAATAACGTAACTCACCGCCCTTAGAAACGACAAAACCGCAACTTTCATGCAGTTTTGAGCGTGTGGCGTGATATAAAATTTGTTCTGTAAAAGAGATATTTTGCATTATTGTACACAACCTATTTACAACTTAAGATTTAAGTGTATACTTACTGTATACAAAAAGGATACCCACAATGATTCTCTCGTTTAAACATAAAGGCTTAAAGCTATTTTTTGAAACAGGTTCAACAGCAGGTATTCAAGCTAATCACGCTTCTAAATTGCGTCTTCAACTTGCGACACTAGAGAACGCTGAAACTGTTTCTGCAATGAACTTCCCTAGTTGGGATTTACACCCATTACAAGGTAATCTTGTTGGGCATTGGAGTGTCAAAGTCAATAAAAACTGGCGTTTAACCTTTAAATTTGAAAACGGTCACGCAGAAATTGTGGATTATCAAGATTATCATTAAGGAGCTGAAGAATGAGAATGTTTAACCCACCACATCCAGGCTTGTTGCTAAAAGAATACCTAGATAATGCCGACACTAGCATTACTCAAATTGCTAAACAACTTGGTGTCACTCGTGTCTGTCTATCTCGTATTATCAATGAAAAATCAGCGATTACCCCTGAAATGGCACTCCGTTTAAGTCAGCTATTGCCTAATACCACACCAAAATTATGGTTAGGTATGCAAGCAGATTTTGATTTGTGGCAATTAGAACAGCGTGCTACATTTCACATAGAACCGCTATTTGCTTAAGCCCCATACTGCGTCGTACTTGGAAAGCCACCAAACGGCAAAATGGCGTTAGCCCCAAATCTCAGCTTGCACCCACGCAAACAGTGAGAGCAAGCGTCTTTTTTCGGATCGGTTGTCGGATTATCTTTTTCATCGGCAACTGGTCCGCCTGTATAGCCACACTCCGCAGAACGATATGGCCAAATGCAAGTATCAGATGTAATCATCAGCAACGGTATGCGTGCATTATCTGTTTCTGCGGGTAAAGCCAGCTCAAATGTCGCCACTTCATCATTTAGGCTTTTTAGCTGTTCAATGATGAACAAACTCACACTTTCCTGTGTCGGATCGGCTTGTGAGTTTCGTCCGTTAGGGAAATTTCGTGCATCAAGGAATTGAGCGTAAACTAAACGACGGGTCACTTTCGCCCCAATCCCTTGCCCGAAATCTGCGGCTAATGCGGTGACAATGCCGTACAGGTTTGAGATTGTTAAAGTTGGTCGATTACTCGGACCTTGACCGCTAATCTCAAAACCGTCCGCTTGAATTGGATAGGCTTGGTACTCATTACCTTGCCACCAAACATTCTGCTGACCTTGATTTAAGCCATTGTGAAAGCGTAACAACTCCCCTTTTCGTGTTTGGTCGCTATTACTGCTGATATGCCTTAAATCAATTTCCCACAGTTCAATCAAGGCATTTTGTTCAAGTTTTGGCAGTTCGTTTGCCATTTTTTGGGGTAGGGCTTTGGGCATTACATACTCCTATCTTCTAAATTGACCGCCCGCACGAGCAAAATTATTGGTAATCGCTTTCTGACTTTCGTCCCTTGCGATACCTCTCATTGTTTTTAATAATTCCACTGTGATGTGAGTTCCATCTGGCGTTTCTTCTTGTGAAACTTTGGCATCTACTGCATTACCATTGTTGATGATTTTGACATTTACAGATGATTTACCCGATGCTTGATTTCGGTTTCCTTGATTTGCTAAAAAGGCTTTTAAATCTTGGTTAGTACGACTATCAACAACGCGCTCACCACGATCAAGCAACCACGTTCCTTCTTTTGGTATGCTATCAATACCAGAGTGAGCCATACCGCTTAATGAAACAGATTGAATAGTAGAAATAATGCTTGCAGTTTCAGATGCTACTGTTGCCATCGCTGCAATATTTGCAGGGAATGGCTGAGCAGCCGCATTGGCGAGCCTCTCCCACAATTTGTGTAAATATCTGTTTCTGAGATAATACATTCAGACACAGGTATTTTATTATGAACGAAAAACAACTTCACGCCTTGGCAGCGGAATTTGCCAAAAACCTAAAAACACCAGAAGACCTCAATCAATTTTCACGGATGCTCAAGAAAATTACCGTCGAGGCCGCGTTAAATGATGAACTGACCGACCATCTTGGTTATCTAAAACGAAGATTCAGCTTTGCATTGTGCATTTAGTGCGTAACAGCTTGAAATTCGTTTCGTGGAAAGATTACAAAGCCGTCACCGCAGATTTAAAGCAGGTTTATCAAGCCCCGACGGAAGCACAGGCTCGCGAAAATCTGACCGCGCTTTCGCAAAAATGGCAGGCAAAATACCCGCTTGTGGCGAAAGGCTGGGAAGATAACTGGGCAAATATTGCCACATTTTTTGATTATCCGGCTGATATTCGTAAAGCGATTTATACCACGAATGCCGTGGAATCGCTTAATAGCGTGATTCGTCGCGTGATTAAAAAACGAAATGTATTCCCGACGGATGATTCAGTTTTCAAAGTGATTTGGCTTGCGATTAAAGATGCATCAAAAAAATGGACAATGCCGATTCAGAACTGGAAACTGGCGATGAATCGATTTATGATTGATTTTGGTGATCGCCTAGACGATCACCGTTAAGTTGAAATGGGTGTTTACACAGAATTTGGGATAGGGTCCTCTCTTAATTTAGATTAAATTGACTCAATCATTTCATCAATATCTTCATATTGCGACTCAGATAGTGATGTAAATTTACCTTCTTTTTCTAAAGATAAAGATTCTAAATATTCTTTAGCCTCAGCCAACATAGTAAATTCTACTTCATACCCTAATTTTTCAGCTTGCTCTTTTATCTCAAGTAATGGCACTTTGAAGAACTCTTTTCTAGGATTTACTCTATTTATTTGTTTATCTGCAAAGAGTTTATGTAGTTCACGCTCTAATTCTGGAGCATTATTACTATATATCATTGCATGTACATCAAAAGAGAATGGTACACTTGCATCGCCCAATTCACGAATACGATCCAAGGGCTCTAACCGTCTAGTCATTCCTATTTTATAAACATCTTCACCAAACGAACCAATGTTGGAAATAACATAAACGTGTCCAGACTTCGTTAATTGAGCTTGTGAAATCGCTCTTTGTCCATTCTCAATAGCTTTCTGCAAATCTTTTTCTAATTTTGCAAGTTTTTCTCTTAATTTAGAATTTTGGGCGTCTTTTTCTAACAGTTTTTTAGTATATTCCAGCTCTTTTTCGTATTCACGTTGTTTCTTTTCAGCATCTAACCTTGCTTTTTCCAACTCTTTCTGAACACGCAATTCTTCTCGCATTTCATCTTTAATTCGTTGCTGTTCAGCTCTTTCTTCCTCTTTTTTTAATGCATATTCATAAGTAGCTTTCAGTTCTTTAATCTTTAACTCGAGATAGCTATTTTCTAACGTAATATCGTTTCTAGCATTCAATTTGTTAATTTGATCAAATGATTTTCTTATTCGCTCAATAGATTGATTTACATTCTTAAAGGTTACTTTTGCAATGACTGCATCACACTCATTATTAAACGAGCGAATTGCTAATTTAATAGCATTTTTCTCCATTGCCAGACCTTTTGCTCTTGAACCATCAACAGTCCAAGGTGTACTACATATACAAGCTATTTCTAAAGTTACTTGTTGTTTTTGTTCCTCACGAATGGAGATAATTTCCTGCTTAAATTTCTCAGACGTGTCAAAATCAAAGCTTGGTCGATATAACCCGAATTCTTGCATAGCAAGTACGTCTTCATATTTCATCACTTCGGAGATCAACCGTTTTAGTTTATCTTTCTGTTCTTTGATTTTTTCCTGAATAGTTAGGCTTTCACCATACTGTGCCATTTGAGCATCATAAGTAACAATCTTATCTTGTAACACCTTTAATCTATTTGTCTCAGCGATATATTTTTCTTGAATTTCCGAAATAGATTTAATCATTTCATCTAATGATTGGTTTTCTTCTGCTTTTTTCTGCTCTAATGTATTAATTTCATCTTTTAACGAATTGATAACCTCATCTTTGATTTCATTCTTAACAATAGCTTTTAAATTTTGTAATTTGCTTTTAAAAATAAAATATGAAGTAAAAAAGCCGATTATTATCCCTACCAAAAGGAATAAAATTTCTGCAAGTCCCATAATTGATTAAACCTCAGTTAATTAAACAGTTTCCAAATCATATATTCTTTCTAAAAGCATTTCTATGATTTTACTCACAATATTCACTCATTTGACACCTGCCTTTACCTGATGTTTTTATATTCTACATCTTTCTGTTGCTTCTTTTAATCTTTTAGGTATAACAGCCCAATCACTACTTGGAATGAATGATTCAACTTGAATATGGCGTTCATCTTTTTGTTTAATATTGATCAGAAATCCTACATACCCCATATCTGCTTTAAAAAAACGTTTACCGTTAGGGATGTTCATTTCTTGAATACCTGAAACTTGCATACCCCATTCCATACGAATGCAATTACTAAATTCTTCTAGGGTTTTATTTGCAATAAAGCTATTAGATGGTGTCGTCTTTTCAATTTCGCTAATTGAATAGCATCCAACCATTACAAAGCTAAAACAAGCTATTAATAATTTTCTCATATTACAGTTCCTACTTTATAAAGGTTAGTTATGTTTACTGAGTAACCTTAACATTTCTATGAAGCAGATCACAAATTTACAAAATCACCTCTCTAAATTGTGCCGAAAGCGTCCAAAAGCCTTGTTGTTGGTTTGTTTTCCATTCATCACAACGAAATTTTCCTTGTGTTGAGCCGTGCGGAGTCCATAAAAACGATTTATACCCACCGTGTCTATCTAAAAATACATCTATTTGCTTAATGCGCTCTTCTGTGCCACTAAAAGAAACATCATAAACACGGAGATTGTGATTTAATCCTTTGGGCGATACTTGCTCGTATCCATTACCAAATTTAAGCCTGATTACATCAGGTTTCTTAGCAAGTTGCATTCCCCAATCGGGAGCAAAATTAAAGGTTTCCACACTAAATCTCCGCATTTTGTACATTCAGAAAAATCACATCAAGCTGTTTAATTACTTTGATTTCCCATACTGCTAAATCTCTCTGAAACAGTCTATTCCACGCTTCAATCTCAGTATAAGTAATAGGACAAAGCCCCATACCTGACTGTCGAGAAAGAGATAATTCATAAAAAAAGCCCAGCAGATAACTTATCGCTGGGCTAATTTCGATATTCTCAAGCTCTTCAGGAACACTGCCCGTCTGCTCTTGAATAGCCAAAAGATGTTCTCGCAAGGTGCAATTAGAATCTTTTGGCTTTTTGTCTAATTCAAATTCTTTTTTAGCGTATGCCAACAAATCATCAATTAGCTCTTCAAGAACTTTCCCAAATCGTTAGAATGTTCAAGGACTTGTTCAATAATCCAATCACATTCCGTTAATAACATTCGGGCGTTTTCTTCCGTGAATGGCAGTTCTTTTTTGTCGCCAAATTCCACATTTTCCCAACCAACCATACGATTTAATGCTAACTCGATAGGTAGATTAAGATATGCCTCACGACCGTGCTCCTGAATAAACTTGTTCATCTCTTCAGGGGTCATTTGGCTACGTTTAAATTGTTTGCCAGCGGGAGAGCCTGCACCACCGCCACCACCGCTTGAGCCAGAGCCTTTTAGAATAGAATCTTTGTTAGGGTAAGCATCCACTAAAGCCTCTAACGCCTCTTCAAAATCCGCACGTTGCCCTGGTTTCACTCGACTGAAAATTTCGTTGCCAAGCGCATCTTTTGCCAAAATTGCACCGTTTTCATCAATGCTAAAATGCTTACCAAAGAACGCTTGAGCCACATCAACAGGCATTGCCAATTTCTCTGTGACAAACTTAGAGCGAGCGAATGAGCCGCCGATCAACTCAGTATGCAATTGACCTTGCACTTTCTCTGCTAACGCTTTGGCATCTGCCAGCTTTTGCTCATAACCCTTAATCACTTCTTGTTTAACCTTTTCCGCTTCACCTGCATCAATCAGTTTTTTAGCGTCAAGGTTTTCCACCGTTTTTAAGGCTTCTTTTGCTTTTGCCACATCATCAATCCCGTCAAACTTTTTGAGTTCTGCTTCCGCTTTCTCTTTAGCCTCACGGTGTTGTTTGTTTTCAGCATTGAGCGAAGAAATTTTTTGCATTGCTTGCGGTGCATCAAAAGGGATTTCCTTCCCGTCATCGTGGGTATACACAGGTTTACCATCTACAACCACAACATTGCCTTTTTCATCAAGTTTTAATTTCATTTGGATTTCCTTCCTAAGTAAGTTTGTGTTTCTTCCGAAACGTGGATAATAAAAACCGCACGATCTTGCGAAAGTGCGGTTAATTTTCATGTAATAAAAAAGGTGCGATCGTTATAATCACACCTTAAATATCAAGTAATAACTGTTCCATTCTATCTAGCCGTGCTATACCAATTTCATAAGTATGCTTTTCTAATTTTCGTTTTTGTAATGCTCGTCCTGCTTCGCTTGCGCGTTTTTTTGATGCGTTTTCATTTTCTTCTAGAACTTCTCGCCGTTGTCGAATTTCATCCCACTTCGCTACGCCCGTAGTCCAGTAATCCCAAAGCACTTCATAACATTCTTTTTGATAACGAATAAGTTTCTCTTTTAATTCTGGCTTAACTTTGGAAACTTTGACCCCAAATAGCCACCCATTGAGATAGTGCAATGGTAAACAAACCGCTTCTTGTTCACCACCATTTGAAGGTATTCGTATAACACGAATACCTTGCGAAAGAACCTCATTGCGCTGTAATCGCTCGAATTGTGCGTGCCAGACTAAACCGATATTTTCTACAATCTGTTTCATCGGCACATAAGGCTTGCTGTTATGATTGATGACTAAAATTTCTGAACCAAAGAATTTTGCTTTTAATGCTTGCATAAATGCCTCCTAGTTTCTTCCCACTAAAAAGAAACCTGTAAGAAATAGCGAGTGGGAGACACAAACGCTACTTGTCGAGTGTACTTTTCTATCTTACAGGCAATAAAAAACCGCTTACACATTGCTGTATAAGCGGTTTAGTTGAAATTAGGTATAAAAAACCTAGCACTTAGGCTAGGTTAATAATTGTAGCTCCACAAAATGAGAAAGGGAGCTACAACGGAAATAGCTCTACTTAATTTAATTTCATCATTCTTTCATAGGCTTCACGCTTGCTTTCTCGCAATGATTGTATTTCTGACTTCGTCAGCTGTCTTACGTGAATTGAGGATAAATCTCGCTTCCCATTCTGTGAGTTTTGAGAAATCATAGCCAAATTCTTCTGTCCACCAGTGTTCAATACTGCCATATTTTTCCCTCAATTGATTCAGTGTTTCTTTAGATAATCGTAATTGTACAGAATATTGTTTTCCTGTCAAAGCATAAGCACCAACAACTTTGCCATTTTGTTGCTCAATATACCCTTTAAGGCTGGCTAATGTACCGCCTTGCGTTTGAGTATCATCGAGAATAATAGCCAGTTGACCTTTAGGATATTCTCCATCAAATGCAGGGGAATAAATCAATCTATGCCAACCATCACCTGCTGTTCTAGAAACCTTAGTTGCTTGAACAATGGAAAGATCGACTTTTACATTCAATTTCTTCGCTAGCACTGTAGCAGTTGCTACAGGAATCATATTTCTACCAACAGCTTCTTCAGCGTGAACTGGAACAATAATAACATTCCGACCAGCGATGATTTTACGCAATTTCTCAATTGCTTCATCTGAAACAAGATCTTTTGCTAAATGATAAGCCGCATCAATATCCCCCTTCTTAGCTAATTCATAAAGAGGGTGAGATGTTGCATCACCTAATTTTCTATCTATAACTGTATCGGGGAAATCGTCTGACCAATTTGAACGCATTTGTTTTATTACTCCATCTTGAGTATTAAATTTTGCATTTAAATTTGCCAAAGTCAACGGTCTACCACTCTGATTCAACATATCCCGAAATGTAATCACATTCCTCTTTGAATGAGATGATTTTAGCTCTCTTGATAGGATCAGAAACTTTTTTAGGTTGCAAAGAATATAACCAAGCTGGAAACTTGCGTAAATTCATACAAATCATTAGTTGCAAACCGCCATTTGTAGGTATCAAGATTTCCTTGATACCTTTCCCAAAATGCTCAACTAATTTTTCGTGCTGACCTTGCCACGAAAGACCAATACTTTCTGTGATAGTTTTCATTACAACATATGGTTGCTCATCGTGTTCTACTAACAACAATTCTGTACCAAAAAAATGGAACTTTTAGTAAATTGATTTCCTTCTTCATATATATTCTCTCTTACTCTCGCTAAAAGAGCCTGTAAGAAACGGTAAGCGAGAGAAACAAACCGCTTTCGGGTGTACTTTCCTATCTTACAGGTATAAAAAAACCGCTTACACATTGCTGTATAAGCGGTTTAGTTGAAATTTAGGTATAAAAAAACCTAGCGCTTAGGCTAGGTTAGTAGAAATAGTTTAGCTTGCTGATATTTCTGCTGTCTTACAATATCTTTTTCAGTGACTTTTGCTAGACGACTTAGATCCATATTAGACCCTATCCCAAATTCTGTGTAAACACCCATTTCAACTTAACGGTGATCGTCTAGGCGATCACCAAAATCAATCATAAATCGATTCATCGCCAGTTTCCAGTTCTGAATCGGCATTGTCCATTTTTTTTGATGCATCTTTAATCGCAAGCCAAATCACTTTGAAAACTGAATCATCCGTCGGGAATACATTTCGTTTTTTAATCACGCGACGAATCACGCTATTAAGCGATTCCACGGCATTCGTGGTATAAATCGCTTTACGAATATCAGCCGGATAATCAAAAAATGTGGTAATATTTGCCCAGTTATCTTCCCAGCCTTTCGCCACAAGCGGGTATTTTGCCTGCCATTTTTGCGAAAGTGCGGTCAGATTTTCGCGAGCCTGTGCTTCCGTCGGGGCCTGATAAACCTGCTTTAAATCTGCGGTGACGGCTTTGTAATCTTTCCACGAAACGAATTTCAAGCTGTTACGCACTAAATGCACAATGCAAAGCTGAATCTTCGTTTTAGGAACTGCATTGATGGCTTCCGGGAAGCCTTTTAAACCTCGATTTTGAAGCTCTGTCAGCACATTCGCCCAGAACTTCGCACCTTCATTTTCAGCAATCCAATCACGGTCACGAGGCGTCTCAATTTCTATCTCACCTTCATCACAAATGACGGTCTTAGATGTGTAACCGTTACGTGCATTTTTACCTTTTCTAGGCTGATGTTTTTCATAACCAAGATGGTCGGTCAGTTCACCATTTAACGCAGCCTCGACGGTGATTTTCTTGAGCATCCGTGAAAATTGATTGAGGTCTTCCGGTGTTTTTAGATTTTTGGCAAATTCCGCTGCCAAGGCGTGAAGTTGTTTTTCGTTCATAATAAAATACCTGTGTCTGAATGTATTATCTCAGAAACAGGTATTTACACAAATTGTGGGAGAGGCTCTTTTAATAGCCAATCTGCAGTTATGGCTTTCTATGATTCCTTTTGTAACAGCATGATCCATGATAACGCTGACAAGTTGATGGACTTTTTTCAAAGTATTACTACGATTAGCAGCTTTTTCATAAACTTGTACTAAAGTTCTTACCGTAATTTCTGATACGTGCTTTTCTCCAATATAAGGAAAAATATGATTTTCTAATCTAGTCCAATTATTTTCACGTGTTTCTGCATTTTTGGCTTTCTGTTTGTAAATACCGTTGAAATAGCTTGTTGAGACTGAATAGAAAGTATCTCTAATTTGGCTTTGAGCTTCTTCTTGTTGTCTAAGTTTCTCTGCTTGTAGATCTATGTTTTGAGCAAGTAAAGCCCTAAATTCTTCACGTTTCGCACGAGCTTGAATCAGTGAAATTTCAGGAAAAGAGCCAATTCTTAGATTAGTTCGCTTTTTTGTAAATGGGATTGAATAATTAAAGAGCCAAGTTTTACTTCCAGTAGGTCTAATTCTTAATAGTAAACCATCCCCATCATGCAGACTATATTCTTTATTTTTGGGTTTAGCTTCTTTAATTTCCATTGCTGATAATCGTGTGAATTTTCTTGCCATGAGTATTTTCCCAACAATTAAACGGTTTTTGGATAGTAACACGAGATTGTTCTGTGTTACTAACTGTGTTACTAAAATGTGAGATAGGTAGCGATAAATTACGATATAAAAAGATAAGAAAAAAGCCTTGAATCATTGATATTCAAGGCTTTATTTAGTTTTTACGATAAGCTACGAACAGCTACGTAAAGTCAAATGGTGCTCTGGGCGAGACTCGAACTCGCACATCCTCTGGACACTACCCCCTCAAGATAGCGTGTCTACCAATTCCACCACCAGAGCGTAAATTCTATTTTTATTGAGGAATATCGCTATTTTCTGTTTTAGCCGGAGCAACTTCTTGTTTTTGCTCTACGTTACTTAAATCTTCAAATTGGCTTTTTGGTGCTGCAGTTTGTGAATTTAAGTTGCCGATAACGAGGCTTACGCTAAAAAAGATAATCGCTAAAATCGCTGTTGTTCTTGATAAAAAGTTTGCAGAACCAGCTGAACCAAATACCGTTCCAGCTGCACCAGCGCCAAACGAAGCACCAGCGTCTGCACCTTTACCCTGTTGCATTAAAATAAAGCCAACGAGGAAGATTGCAACAACGAGATAAACAATAGTCAGTATATTAATTAACATTGTGTTCTCTTTAATCTGTTCAAAATAAAATTCCGCAGGTTGCGGAATTAACTTTCGATGGCGTAAATAATAGCTATCTTTACTTTTCCTTGCAAGCGGATTTTATTAATTTCTGTGTATTCGGTTTATTTTTCAACATTTTGCGTAGATTTACGGGTATAACGTGATTTAGAACTTGTTGTAAGCGGTGTTATTTTCGCCAAACTTTGCAAAATCTGCTTGTTTGGAGAGCTTAATAAACTTGGCAAACGCTGGTTTAAATCTGCCATAAATTGTTGATAACTGGCTTGTTTTTTGCTGATGTCTGTTAGTTGCATTTCCCAGTGAGCTGTCATATCAGGCTGTGTTGCAACATCTGGCAAGGCACTAATTAAGGTTCGCCCTGCTTCTGTACTATGAATATTTCTGCCTTTTTTGATTAAAAAACCACGTTTGAATAATAATTCAATAATGCCAGCTCGGGTGGCTTCTGTACCCAAGCCATCGGTTTCTCTCAACACTTTTTTGAGCTGTTTATCTTGTACAAAGCGAGCAATACCCGTCATTGCTGACAACAAGGTCGCATCAGTAAAATGGCGTGGGGGCTGTGTTTTTTTGCTGACGATCTCGCCGCTTTCACACCATAACTGCTGATCTTTTTTAACCACAGGTAGCAAAGGTTCAACGATTTCATCATTATCTTCTTTGCCTAACAAAGACTTCCAACCTGCGACAACCAAGTTTCTAGCTTGAGCAATAAAAGTCCCCCCTGCGATATTTAACACAATTTTTCCTTTACGATATTCTGCGTCAGGGCAAAATTGCATTAAATATTGTCGAGCAATAAGCTGATAAATCCACTGTTCATTCTGAGTTAAGTGAACTTGCCGCCCTTGACGTGCCGTCGGGATAATGGCGTGGTGAGCTTCTACCTTACTGTCATTCCAGCAACGGTTTTTCTTATTCGGATCAACCGCATTGGGCTTTTGTGCATACTCAGGCAAATGATGAACAATTGCCGCCATCACTTTTAGGCGATCGGCAAAATGTTCATTCGGCAAATAACGGTTGTCGGAACGAGGGTAAGTAATCAATTTATGGGTTTCATACAGCCGTTGGCAAACATCAAGCACATCTTGGGCAGATAAGCCAAAACGGCGAGCCGCATCAATTTGCAAGGCTGAGAGTGAATAAGGGAGTGGTGCTGCTTCACTTTCCATTTTATCTTGATATTCGGTAACGCAAGCGGCTTGATCCGTGATACGTTTTACCACATTCTCAGCAAGTGGGCGAGAAAGCACTCGTCCATCTTCATCTTGATAATCTTCGCAGGCTTTACTGGGTTGCCATTGTGCTTGAAAACGCTCTTGGGTTTCAGGGACAACCACATTTGCCAACACTTCAAAATAATCTTTTGGGATAAAATTTTCGATCTCAAGATCCCGTCGAACAATCAAGCCCAACACGGGCGTTTGTACACGCCCAACGGAAAGCACGCCTTTATAACCTGCCCAACGCCCTTGTAGCGTATAGGCTCTGGTCATATTGATCCCATATAGCCAATCTGCCCTTGCACGCGCTAAAGCCGATGTAGCAAGCGGTACGAAATCTCGGTTAAATTGCAATTTTTCAATCGCTTTTTTGACGGCATTAGGGTTGAGATCACTAATCAAACACCGTTGAATTTGGGATTTACGCTCAGGGGATAAATTTAAGTAGCCAAAAACTTCGTCCACCAACAGTTGCCCTTCACGATCAGGGTCGCCTGCATTGACTAAAATATCCGCTTGTTTAATTAAACGCTCTACCACTTTAAACTGCTTAAGCGTTTCTTTTTTGGGGATCAGTTTCCACTGCTCAGGAATAATCGGCAAATGTTCCATTCGCCACATTTTAAAACGTTCATCATAAACATCGGGTTCGGCTTGTTCTAACAAGTGACCGATACACCAAGTGACCACATTGTCTTCGCCACACTGAATAAAGCCGTCCCCACGGGTATGGGGTTTCGGCAATACATCAGCAATCGCACGCCCTAAACTTGGCTTTTCTGCAATGAATAAACGCATAAGTTGCTTATAGACCTTGTGATGATAAGAGCATTTGACAAAGTTGTGGCGGTTGTGGAATAGTTTTTGCTTTTGGTGTTGTTGATGGCGGTGCAGGCTCAAACCAAGAATAAAGTTCTTCACCACAGCCATCGCCAGCAGGCACTGGAGCTTGATTTTCACAGTTCGCCGCATCTGCAGGGCAAGTTAAACGAACGTGAAAATGCGAGTCGTGGGCGTACCACGGACGAATTTTGCGTAGCCAGTTGCGATCCGTTCCTGCGGTATTACAGAGTTTCACTTTAATCGCTGGATTGACAAAAATGCGATCAACTCTTGGATCTGAAGCGGCAAGTTTGAGTAGTTTTGTATGGTTTGCCGTCCATAGACGTTCATCTACTACGTTAGTCTTACGATCAACCATAATGGTCGCTAAACCAGCTGGATTTCGAGCTGTTTCATCGTCCATTGGGCCAAAACGAAGCCAAATATCGGCATCTAGCCCCGTTTGATGGCTAGCGTGTCCAGAAGAAAAACGCCCCCCAGCAGGCATTCCCATATCCCCAATTAAAATCGGTGGAATGCCTGATGCTTTAGCATTTTTTGCTAAGGTTTTTAAGTAGCTTAATAATTGAGGGTGTCCGTAGTAACGATTTTTGACAGAACGAATAACTTGGTAGCCTTCGCCTTTTAATGCAAGCGGTTGAGCGCCAATAATACAGCCGTTGCTATATCTCCCAATGGATTGAGCCTTACCCACCACAGGCGTGCGGATTTTTTCCCATTGGGTTGCAAAAGCGGTGGCGGATAAGAGTGCTAAACCTGAAACAAAGGCGGTTTTAATCAATTTCATTTTCTTCTCCAGACCTATACTAATTTAATATGTATGGTAATCTCTTCCCTATCGTGATACAAATGTTTTGTCTGAATAGCAAATTTCAGCCCTTGTTTCTCTAATAACGAAGCAATCGTATCTCCTGCAACAACTCGCCTACCACAATCATTTGACGAACAAAAATCAACTGATTAAAGGCTAATTCTCTGGCTAATCTATCCGCTTCTCCTGCCTGATAGCACTCAAAAATCACATAACCACTGTTCTCTTTGAGATTAGCAAACCCATAAATTCCCAATTGAGCCGCTTTATCATTGATTTCACCTGCCACTTCCTTTTCAAAACCTGCACGGCAGTATAAAGCTAATTTATTCATTACTTCTGACTTCTCACACTAATATAAACCAACGCCGCCCAGCCCACTAAAAATAGCGTACCGCCAATAGGCGTTGTCCAAACAAAAACTCGGCTTGCCCCTAGGGCTAACGCATATAAACTGCCACTAAACAGCAAAATCCCTAACACCCAACTACCGCCAATAATGTTAAAGGCTTTGGCTCTACAAGCGGGCGGATTTTGCGAAAAATTTGCAATTTGAAACAGCCCCAACGCCATCAATGCTAACGTATGAAACATCTGATATTGCAAGCCTGTTTCAATCCACGCCAACGCTTTCTGATCTAAAACCTTCTCCAAACCGTGAGCCGCAAAAGCCCCAAAAGCGATACAGAAAAAACCACTTAGGGCTGAAAAAGGAAGAAATTTGTTTTTCATCGTATCTCCTTAAAATTTTCGTGCAATATATCACATTCCTTTTTAAGCAAAAACAAAAGGCTAAGCACTTTCGTACTTAGCCTTTGTTGGTAATACGTTGTTTAATGATATTACCACCCAAATGGGCATCTATTAGACCATTCTTTGCACGTTGAATGGCTTCAAGCAGTTGAGTATCTGTAATATGTTGCTTTGTTGCAAATAACCGCTTGAATGACAGCATATCAAATGTTAATGGGGAAAAAATCCCACATAAAACAATACTATACTGTCTGAATAAGGATATCCGCACTAATTCCCATCTTATGATGAATATTGCGGATCATATTTAGTGTCAATGGTCTTTTCTTATTAAAAACTTCTGATACACGATTAGGTTTTCCGATAATACCATCTAAATCTTTGATATTAAGCCCCTCCTGCTCCATTCTAAATTTTATCGCTTCAATCGGGGTAGGTGGATCAATCGGATAATGTTTTGCTTCATAATTTTCAATCAATGTCACCATTACATCAAAATAGTCTAATTCATCTTGGGTTAGCTCATCTTCTTTATCAAAAAAAGGTTCAATAAGAGAAAGGGCTTCTTGGTAATCTTGTTCAGTTCTAAGTGGTTTAATATTCATTTATTTCTCCTATGCTTGTTCGTGGCTATTTGCGTCTATCTTGTCATATTCTTCGTGAGTACCAATAAATTTAATATAAACCGCTCCTAATTTATAGGCAATTGCAACAACTAATCTATGGTGGTTTCCTTTAATATTAAAAACAACTCGTCTATCTTTTAGAATACTCGCATTTCTATATTGTTGTTTAATTTCATTTGCGGTTTGCCAATTCGCTTTTTTTACTTCTGAAATCCAAGCCTTTAATGGTTGCTCTGTTTCAGGGTGCTTAGTGTAATAATCCACCAATTTTGATGTTGAAATAATTCGCATAACGATCCCTCTGAATAACTTACACTTTATCCCAGTTTGGGATTTTTTGCAATTCTTTTAAACCCCCTGATGTATCTTTCCACTCTAAAACCACCGCTTGTGTATCGACCAAGCACGACCAGTGTGTGCGTTTATCCATTACTCTTTTTCCATTAAATAAAAATAGGATTAGCCTAACAGAAACCATCATAAAAACCTTGATATGTATCAAAAGGGGTTTGCCCCGATAAAATAACGTTGCTTAATTAAACAATTACATAACAACCCCTTGCTTAATTGTCATTCAGTTACTACAATTCCTCAAATTATCCGACCCCGAGCCTGTTTTCCTAAGTCTAGCGATATGGAAACTGTGCCTGTAATTTGTTGATTACACAGGGAAAGTTGAGAAATCGGCTCTCCTCTCATATTTAGAAAGGTGTCACATTGCAAATCCCAATTAAAAATGTCGGGAACGAGTTTGAGCAAGGTTTGATCGACCGTTTCCAACGTCAATACACTTATTTACGGTTGTCGATTACCGATGTCTGTAACTTTCGTTGCAACTATTGTTTGCCCGAGGGGTATCGTCCGCCGTCGCATAAACAAACCTTTCTGTCTGTCGATGAAATTCAACGTGTTGCTCAAGCCTTTGCCAATTTAGGTACAGAGAAAATCCGTATTACTGGTGGCGAGCCGACTTTACGCAAGGATTTTTTAGAAATCGCTCATCGCCTTTCACAAACGGCAGGTATTCGCCAAATTGCATTAACTACCAACGGTTATCGAATGGAACGTGATGTTGAGTTATGGCAACAAGCTGGAATTACCCATTTAAACGTGAGTGTTGATAGCCTTGAGCCACGTCAATTTCATTTGATTACAGGGGAAAATAAACTCGCAACGGTGTTAAACGGTATTGAGCGTGCCTTTGAAATTGGCTATAAAAAAGTCAAAGTGAATGCCGTGTTGATGAAGCAATATACCGCTAAAGGTTTGGACGATTTCCTGCGTTGGATTAAAGATCGCCCTATTCAAATGCGGTTTATTGAGTTAATGGAAACCGGCGAAATGGATCACTTTTTCCAGCAACAGCACCTTTCAGGGCAATCCATTTTAGAACAATTGACCCAAGAAGGTTGGCAATTACAACCCCAAGCGATGTCTGACGGCCCTGCTAAAGTTCTCGCCCACCCTGATTATCAAGGGGAAATCGGTTTGATTATGCCTTATGAAAAGAATTTTTGTGCCAGCTGTAACCGTTTGAGAGTGTCGGCATTAGGCAAATTGCACCTTTGTTTGTTCGGCGAAGAAGGTATTGATATTCGGGATTTATTACAATCGGACGAGCAACAATTTCAACTCGAAGCCAGATTAAAATCCGCTCTGCAAGGCAAGCGCGAACACCATTATTTGCATATTGGCGATAGTGGCGTGAGAAATAATTTGGCATCGATTGGGGGGTAATCTGTAAGGACACACTGCGTGTGTCCAAAAATCTATTATGAAACATTGTAGGGACGCTTGGCGTCCATTTTCTGATTTTTCAAAAATATATTTAATTAATGCGGACACACGCAGTGTGTCCCTACATCATTAATATTTTACAAAGAGAAAATAATGAACACCTTTACCCATATAAACCAAAACGGCGAAGCCAATATGGTTGATGTTTCTGCCAAGCAAGACACCGTGCGAGAAGCTCGTGCGGAAGCCTTTGTAACAATGAACCCTGAAACGTTACAGATGATCATTTCAGGCAACCACCACAAAGGCGATGTTTTTGCCACTGCTCGCATTGCCGGCATTCAAGCGGCAAAAAGAACGTGGGAACTCATTCCCCTTTGTCACCCTCTTCTGCTTTCTAAAGTGGAAGTACAACTCGAAGCCCTGCCTGAAAAAAATCAAGTACGGATTGAATCCCTGTGCAAACTGTCGGGCAAAACCGGCGTAGAAATGGAAGCCTTAACCGCAGCCAGTGCCGCTGCTTTGACGATTTATGATATGTGCAAAGCGGTGCAAAAAGATATGGTAATCGAGCAAGTTCGATTGCTCAGTAAAAGCGGTGGGAAATCAGGCGATTTTGTCGCTAAATCGTAGGGTGGGTTTTAACCCACCGACAACATCAAAATGGGATAAGAAAATGGTGGGTCAAGACCCACCCTACTACGAGATAAATACACAATGATTAAAGTACTCTTTTTCGCCCAAACCCGTGAATTAGTGGGCGTAGATAGCTTAGAGGTTGAAGCAACCTTCACTACTGCTGAGCAGCTTCGTCAACATTTAGCCGAACGTAGCGACAAATGGGCGTTAGCACTACAAGCAGGGAAATTGTTAGTCGCCATTAATCAAACCATTTCCCCTTTGTCTGCTGAAATTAAAGACGGCGATGAAGTGGCTTTCTTTCCACCAGTAACTGGGGGCTAAATGGAACAAACACTTATTCAAGTTCAACAAGATCCCTTCGATCAAAATGCGATCTATAAATGGTTGAGTGAACAACATTCCGTTGGTGCAACTACCCTTTTTGTCGGCAAAGTGCGTGAAATGAATTTGGGCGATAGCGTGTCAGGTTTATACTTGGAACACTACCCTGCAATGACCGAAAAAGCCTTGCGAGAAATTGTTGATGAAGCAAGAAGCCGTTGGGAACTGCAACGTGTTGCGGTTATTCATCGTATCGGACAGCTTTATACGGGTGATGAAATTGTTTTAGTCGGTGTCAGTTCTGCTCATCGTGGCAACGCCTATCACGCCAATGAATTTATTATGGACTATCTAAAAACCAAAGCTCCATTCTGGAAACGTGAAACCACCGATCACGGCGACCGTTGGATTGAAGGGCGTGAGAGCGATCAGGAAGCGGCGGATAAGTGGTAATAAGCGGTTAGATTTTAGGAAAATTTTGCAAATGAATTTATATATCGATCTCCAACTTGCCTCTGAAAATACAGCAGGCTTACCGACGGAAGCTCAATTTCAACACTGGGTGGATAAAGCGTTAGCAATGGAAGCGAAAACGGCGGATTATCCTGAAACGGAAATCACTATTCGGATTGTTGATGAAGCCGAAAGCCACGAGTTAAATTTAACCTACCGTGGCAAAGACAAACCGACTAACGTACTCTCTTTCCCGTTTGAAATGCCAGAAGGGATTGAGTTACCGCTGTTGGGGGATTTAATTATCTGTCGTCAGGTCGTCGAAAAAGAAGCGGTTGAACAAGAAAAACCGCTCGAAGCTCACTGGGCGCATCTGGCAATTCACGGTACATTACATCTGCTTGGCTACGACCATTTAACCGATGAAGAAGCCGAAGAAATGGAAAGTCTGGAAACGGAAATTATGCAGTCGCTAGGGTTTGATGATCCCTATATTGCGGAAAAAACGATTGAAGAATAATGCGTCATCTAACGGTTATCGATCATCTCCCATCTTCTTTTGAGACTGCCGATGTCGGCGGTATTTTCTTACCTGATTCGCCGACATCTCTCCCCTTCTCCAACGCCAAAACATTACTCGGTCAAGAGTTTCCCTATGCTATTTACGATATGCGAACCGAAGGCGGTGTTTGTCTTAATCTTGACGCATTGGCGATTGTGGCAGGCACTATTCAAGAAGGTGGCACGCTCTATTTGGTCTGTCCAGAATGGGATAATTTAGAGCAACAAGTCGATTTTGATGCGTTACGTTGGAACGCTCAACAGCCGATTGCTACACCGAATTTCTTTCGTTATTTTAAAACGCTGGTCAATGAAATTCTGCCCCCGTTTACGGGGGAAGTACCCTGCGAAGCAGGGGGAAGGGGGGAAATTGTTTTTACCCAAGATCAGCAAAATATCTTCGATAACTTACCGCTTGATCCTGCCGATGTTCATCTTATTCTCGCCTCTCGTGGTCGTGGAAAATCGACATTATCGGGCAAGCTCGCAGAAAAGCTCTCTCAGCAATATACGGTATCCATTACCGCCCGTAGCCATTCAGCCTTACCAAATTTTTGGAAGGGGATTGAAAGTGATAAAGTGCAATTCTTTGCCCCTGATCGTTTAATTCAGATGATCGAACAGCAAAATATCTCACCGAAGCAATGGCTATTTATTGATGAAGCAGCGAGTTTACCTTTGCCGATGTTGCAACAGTTTTGTGCCTATTTTGATAAAGTGGTGCTAACCACAACAACTCAAAATTATGAAGGTACTGGGCGTGGTTTTTGTTTGAAGTTTTTGCCGACATTAAGCCGTTCTACGAAACAGTGGACATTGAGCCAACCGTTGAGGTGGGGGGAGAATGATCCGTTGGAGGCTTTTGTTAATCAATTGTTATTATTAGAATATCAAATCCCCCCTAGCCCCCCTTTTTCAAAGGGGGGAAGTTATTTGGATAAATTAATTAACTTTTATCACCTACTCGCCCAAGCACATTACAAAACAACGCCAACGGATTTGCGTCGTCTGTTTGACGCACCTGATCAACGCTATTTTTATCTTGAAGAGCAGGAAAAGTTGATCGCGGGTTGCTGGGCGGTGAATGAAGGGGGATTAGATGATAAACTCACTCAAGCTATTTGGCGTGGCGAACGCCGTCCGCAAGGGAATTTGGTTGCTCAATATCTCTGTTTTCAAGGCAATTTACCTGATGCTTGCCGTTTGAAGTCTGTGCGAATTTCCCGTATTGCGGTACAGCCTGAATATCAAAAGCAAGGCTATGGCAAGCGGTTGGTTTCGCAGATTATTTCGCAAATGCCACCGCTTGTAGATTTTGTTTCGGTCAGTTTTGGGCTTACTCCTGAATTATTGTATTTTTGGCAATCTTGTGGCTTTAATTTAGTTCAGATTACGCCAACCCCTGAAGCAAGCAGTGGCTATCACAGTGCAATGATGATTTATCCGCTCTCTGTACAAGGGAAAATATTTGCTCAACAAGCAAAGCAACAGTTTGAACGAGATTTTCCGCTGTTGCCTTTTGCGGATACATTGCAAAATACGATTTCAATTTTGCCAGCAAAAGAGCAGTATCTTTTTAATTTTATTGATAAAAAAAATGTGCAAGGTTTTGTTTTTCATCAAAGAACTCTTTCTGCTTGTTATGCAAGCTTAAAACGTCTGTATATTAACCAACCCTCGATTACATTTTTACAAGCAGTGTTTGAAAAACAATCTGAAGATAAAAAAATATCGCAAAAACAATGGGTTAGAAAAATTAAGTGTAAGTTAAAAACAATTTCAGCAATTGGTGAAATGTAATGAAAACGTTTGCAATTTTGTGAGTGTGATCACATTCTTTTTTCCTTTTTTGGAGTAAAATTCCAAGAGTTACTGTGATAGTGACAATTTTATCTCATTCAAAAATCCATATAGGAGCTAATTATGAAAAAAGCGGTACTTAGTACAATCGCATTAGCAGTAGGTTTAGGTGCAATCGCATCAACAGCACAAGCAGCGGATCGCATTGGGGTGACAATCTATAAATATGACGACAACTTTATGTCGTTAATGCGTCAAGAAATTGAAAAAGAAGCGAAAGTAGTGGGTGGTGTTGATTTATTAATGAACGACTCACAGAATGCTCAATCAATTCAAAACGACCAAGTTGATGTATTAATTTCAAAAGGCGTTAAAGCTCTTGCGATCAACTTAGTTGACCCATCAGCAGCTCCAACCATTATCGGTAAAGCAAAACCAGAAGGTATCCCTGTGGTATTCTTTAACAAAGATCCAGGTGATACAGCTATCGGTAGCTACGACAAAGCATTCTACGTTGGAACTAACCCACAAGAGTCAGGCGTAATTCAAGGTGAATTAATTGCGAAACACTGGAAAGCAAACCCAGCGTATGACTTAAACAAAGACGGTAAAATCCAATACGTTATGTTAAAAGGTGAACCAGGTCACCCAGATGCTGAAGCTCGTACTAAATATTCTGTTGAGCAATTAAATAAATTAGGTATCCAAACAGAAGAACTCTTCGTAGATACTGGTATGTGGGACGCAGCGCTTGCAAAAGATAAAGTAGATGCTTGGTTATCTAGCTCAAAAGCAAGCAACATTGAAGTTGTGATTGCAAACAACGATGGTATGGCGATGGGTGCATTAGAAGCAGCTAAAGCACACGGTAAAAAATTACCTATCTTCGGTGTTGATGCGTTACCAGAAGTACTTCAATTAATCCAAAAAGGTGAAATTGCAGGTACTGTATTAAATGACGGTGTAAACCAAGGTAAAGCAGTTGTGCATCTCGCTAAAAACTTAGCCGCAGAGAAAGCACCAACTGAAGGTACTAAATGGGAATTAAAAGAGAAAGTATTACGTATTCCTTATGTTGGCGTAGATAAAGATAACCTTTCTGAATTCTTAAAATAATGATTTGTAGTTTGGGGGAGGGAAACCTCCCCTTATTTTGTGAGGTTGGATATGACAGAAAACACAGAACATCCAGAGAGCCAAGTGCTTCTCCAAATGACCAATGTCAGTAAATCCTTTCCTGGTGTAAAAGCATTAGATAACGCAAACTTGACTGTTCGTTCTCATTCGGTTCACGCTTTAATGGGTGAAAATGGGGCGGGTAAATCAACGTTGCTGAAATGTTTATTTGGTATCTATGCCAAAGATGAAGGCGATATTCTATTTCTAGACAAACCTGTTAATTTTAAAACCTCTAAAGAAGCCTTAGAGAATGGAATTTCAATGGTTCACCAAGAATTAAATCTTGTCCGTCAGCGTAACGTAATGGACAATCTTTGGCTTGGTCGCTACCCATTGAAAGGTATGTTTGTGGATCACGCAAAAATGTATCGAGACACCAAAGCGATTTTTGATGAACTTGATATTGATATTGATCCAAAAGAAAAAGTGGCAAATCTCTCTGTATCACAAATGCAGATGATCGAAATTGCCAAGGCGTTCTCTTATAACGCTAAAATTGTGATTATGGACGAACCAACGTCTTCACTTTCAGAAAAAGAAGTGGAACATCTGTTCAAAATTATTGAAAAACTAAAAAATCGTGGCTGTGGCATTATCTATATTTCTCACAAAATGGACGAAATTTTCAAAATTTGTGATGAAATTACGATCTTGCGTGATGGTAAATGGATCAATACTGTCCCAGTAAAAGAAACGACAATGGACGGCATTGTATCTATGATGGTAGGACGTGAATTAACTCAACGCTTCCCACCAAAAACCAATACACCAAAAGAAGTGATTTTAGAAGTACAACACCTGACTGCCAAAAATCAACCGTCTATCCAAGATGTCAGCTTTGAATTACGCAAAGGGGAAATCTTAGGGATTGCAGGCTTAGTTGGGGCAAAACGTACGGATATTGTCGAAACCATTTTCGGCGTGCGTGAGCGAAAAGAAGGCTCAGTGAAATTACACGGAAAAGAAATGGCAAATCACACCGCTTTAGAAGCCATCAACAACGGCTTTGCACTGGTGACGGAAGAACGCCGTTCAACAGGGATCTATGCGAACTTAAGCATTGAATTTAACTCATTGATTTCTAATATGAAATCCTACTTAGGTTCGTTTGGATTACTCAGCAGTGCTAAAATGAAGAGCGATACCCAATGGGTGATCGATTCCATGAATGTGAAAACACCATCTCATAAAACAAATATCGGATCGTTGTCAGGTGGTAACCAACAAAAAGTAGTTATTGGACGTTGGCTATTAACGCAACCTGAAATTCTTATGCTTGATGAACCTACTCGTGGTATCGACATCGGCGCAAAATATGAGATTTATCAGCTCATTATGCAACTGGCTCAAAAAGATAAAGGCATTATTATGATCTCATCAGAAATGCCTGAATTATTAGGGGTGACAGACCGAATTTTAGTGATGAGCAATGGTAGAGTTGCAGGGATCGTAGAAACAGCTAAAACATCTCAAGAAGAGATTTTACAGCTTTCTGCGAAATATTTATAAAAGAAGGAAGTGAATTATGTCCACACTTACTCAAACTAAATCTTTAGATTTTCTTAAACAAAATGCGATTTATTTTGTATTGCTTGTGTTATTAGTGATCATTATCGCACAAGATCCAAGTTTCTTAAGTTTACGCAACTTTAGTAACATCTTAACCCAATCTTCAGTGCGTTTAATCATTGCACTTGGGGTTGCTGGTTTGCTTGTATCACAAGGTACTGACTTATCCGCAGGTCGCCAAGTTGGTTTAGCCGCTGTGGTTGCTGCAACAATGCTACAAGCAATGGATAATATGAACCGAGTGTTCCCAAATCTAGGCGAAATTCCAATTCCAGTGGTTATTTTAACTGTATGTGCTATCGGTGCTGTCATCGGTTTAGTCAATGGTTTAGTTATCGCCTATCTCAACGTAACGCCGTTTATCGCGACAATGGGAACAATGATCATCGTCTATGGTATCAACTCACTCTACTATGATGCTGTAGGTTCATCACCAATCGCAGGCTTTGACGAAAGTTTCTCAACCTTTGCACAAGGCTTCTTCCAAATCGGTAGCTTTAGATTGTCTTACATTACCATCTATGCGGCGATTGCCTCAATCCTTGTTTGGATTATGTGGAACAAAACTCGCTTTGGTAAAAATATCTTCGCTATCGGTGGTAACCCAGAAGCTGCAAAAGTATCTGGTGTAAACGTTGCTCGTAACTTAGTGGTTATCTATATGATCGCAGGTATTTTCTATGCATTCGGTGGTATGTTAGAAGCTGGCCGTATCGGTAGTGCAACTAACAACTTAGGCTTTATGTACGAGTTAGATGCGATTGCCGCTTGCGTAGTAGGTGGTGTATCTTTCGCTGGAGGTGTAGGTACAGTAATCGGCGTGGTAACAGGAGTACTAATCTTCACCGTTATCAACTACGGCTTAACCTATATTGGTGTAAACCCATACTGGCAGTACATCATCAAAGGTAGTATCATCATCTTTGCAGTTGCAATTGACTCGCTCAAATATGCGAAGAAAAAATAGTCATACATAGATAGGGCTTAAAATCTTTTATAATACAAGGCTTTAAGCTCTTTTTTAAAAATGAATAAAAAGAGTTGGTAATAATTAGAAAAATAATTAAAACCAACTCTTTTGTCTATATGCCAAACACATTTCACAACAATTCGCTGCTAAATAATATCTATATTTTTATAGCAAATATTACCAGCCTTTTACCATCGCACCTTTGAACACTTCGTTCGCTTTATTGAACACTTCTTCAGATTGATAGGCTTTAATAAAATCTTTGACAATTTCCTTATCTTTGTTATCTTCACGAGAAACTATTAAATTCACATAAGGTGAATTTTTATCTTCTACAAAGATGCCATCTTTGGTTGGCGTCAAACCAACTTGACCCGCATAAGTTGTATTAATGATAGAAAATGCTACATCATCAAGGGTACGAGGAAGCAATGGCGCTTCAACTTCTTGAATCTCTAAATTTTTCGGGTTTTCCACAATATCGACACGAGTTGAAAGTAAGTTAGTATTGTCTTTTAACTTAATTAACCCTTGTTTCTCAAGTAGAATTAGTGCTCGACCTAAATTTGTTGGATCGTTTGGTACCGCAATTTTATCGCCTTCTTTAAGTTCATTAATTGACTTAATTTTTTTAGAATAGGCTGCAATCGGATAAACAAATGTATTACCTACTGGTATTAATTTGTAGCCTTTATCTGCGATTTGTTTGTCTAAATACGGCTTGTGTTGGAACGCATTGACATCTAAATCGCCTTTATTTAAGGCTTCGTTTGGTGTTGCGTAATCGGTGAAAATCACTAACTCTAAATCACGGTTATACTTCTCTTTGGCAACTTTAGCTACCACTTCCATGACTTCATGCTCAGGTCCTGAAATTACACCAACTTTTAATACTTCTTTTTTCTCATTACACCCTGTTAAAACCAAGATAGAAACAAAGGTTAATCCTAGCAAGTGTTTGAAATTCATATTATATCCTCTCAATAATAAAAAAGAGTGACTAGTACCTAGACTAAATCACTCTCTTTTATTTAGTTAAATTACCAGCCTTTTACCACGCCATCTTTGAAATGTTTTTGAGCTTCTTGGAACACTTCTTCAGTTTGGTATGCTTTCACGAAGTTTTGTACTGCTTCACTTGCTTGGTTATCTTTACGAGCTACGATTAAGTTCACATAAGGTGATTCTTTATTTTCAACGAAAACACCGTGTTCTGTCGCATTTAAACCAACTTGACCTGCATAAGTGTTATTTACAACCGCTAAATCTACATCATCTAATGCTTTCGCCGCAACAGAAGTATCAACTTCCTGAATTTTTAAGTTTTTTGGATTTTCAACGATGTCTAATGAAGTAGAGAATAAGTTGGTGTTATCTTTTAACTTAATTAAGTCTTGTTTTTCTAATAAAATTAATGCACGAGCAAGGTTACTTGGGTCATTTGGTACAGCAACCGCTGCACCATCTTGTAACTCAGCGACATTTTTGATTTTTTTAGAGTAACCTGCTAATGGATACACGAAAGTATTACCCACGATCACTAAGTTATCTAAACCTTTTGATGCAGAATCTTTATCTAAATAAGGTTTATGTTGGAAAGCATTTGCATCTAAATCACCTTTGCTTACCGCTGTATTTGGTAACGCATAGTCATTGAACAACACAAATTCAACTTCTAAACCATATTTTTCTTTTGCAATTTGAGCTGCTTTTTCAGCAACAGTATGCTCAGGACCAGACATTACACCCACTTTAATTTTTTGTGCTTGTGCTGCTGGAGCAGGTGCTGCCGCTGGTGCTTCTGCTTTTTTCTCTTCTTTACAGCCAGTTAATGCTAAAGCAGAAACCACGGCTAAACCTAATAATTTTTTAAAGTTCATAGGAAAGTCCTCTTAAAAGTTATGTTTGCAAATTAACGATGATCGTAACGTTTTGCGAGATCATCGCCTATTTTTTGGCTAATCATCACAATCGCTACGATAATAACAGTTGCGATCCATTTTACATAGACCATATTACGATGTTCGCCGTAACTGATAGCTAAGTTCCCCAAGCCACCACCACCAACAGCACCAGCCATTGCTGAATAGCCAATTAAAGCGACCAACGTTAGCGTAATGCCATTGATTAAAATCGGCAAAGATTCAGGCAAATAGAATTTAGAAACCACTTGCCAATTTGTTGCCCCCATTGATTTTGCCGCTTCCGTCAAACCACTTGGAATTTCTAAGAGTGCATTTGAGGTTAAACGTGCAAAAAACGGAATAGCAGAAACACTTAATGGCACAATCGCCGCCGTCGTTCCTAGTGTTGTACCAACCAGTAAACGCGTAAAAGGCAATAACACCACAAGTAGAATAATAAAGGGAACTGAACGCCCAATATTGATAATCACATCAAGCACTTGATGTAAACCTTTATGCTCTAAAATTTCTCCTTTGCCTGTTAAAAAAGCAATGAAGCCAATCGGCATACCAACAACAACCGCCAAAGCTGTTGCAGCAAACCCCATATAGAGCGTTTCTAATGTGGACAACGCCACCAATTCCCACATTTTTGGTGTGAGTTCATTGATAAAATCATTCCACATAACCTAATACCTCAACTTTGACATTATTATCAATCAAATAAAATCTTGCCTCTGCAATCGCATCGTGATTACCTTCTACTTCAGCAATCACAAAACCAAACTTCACACCACCCGCATAATCAATCTGCGACATCAAAATACTAAAGTCGATTCCAAATTTCTTCGATGCGTGAGAAAGTAATGGTGCATCAACAGAACGCCCTGTAAATTCAAATTTAATGATCGGCTTACTGGTTGGCGTTTGTGTTTGAGAAAGCTGTTCCATATATTCCTGCGGTAATTCAATATGGAAAGTAGATTGAATAAAACGTTGTGCCAATTCTGTTTTTGGATTGGAAAAAATCTCACTAACCGAACCGCTTTCCACCAAATGCCCTTTCTCAATCACTGCTACACGATCACAAATACGTTTAACCACTTCCATCTCGTGCGTAATCAACAAGATCGTCAAGCCTAAACGTTTATTAATATCTTTCAGCAATTGTAAGATCGACTGCGTTGTTGCAGGATCTAACGCACTGGTTGCTTCATCACACAGCAATACCTGCGGATCATTTGCCAATGCACGAGCAATTGCTACACGCTGTTTTTGACCACCTGAAAGATTGCTCGGATAAGCATCGTGTTTATCCGCCAAACCAACTAACTCTAGCAACTCACTGACTTTTTGCTGAATTTGCTCTTTCGGCGTATGGTTTAACTCTAACGATAACGCCACATTCTCAAACACAGTACGAGAAGAGAGCAAATTAAAATGTTGGAAGATCATACTGATCTTACGACGAGCAAGGTTTAACTCTTTCTCAGAAAGCGTCGTTAAATCTTTACCATCAACAATCACTTGCCCGATAGTTGGACGTTCTAATAAATTTACGCAACGAATGAGCGTACTTTTACCCGCCCCCGAAGCACCGATAACACCATAAATTGCACCTTTGGGCACTTCAAGGCTAACATTATCAAGGGCAGTAATTTTCTTCCCTTTCACCTCAAACTGCTTGCTGATATTTTTCAGCTGAATCATAGTTATCAATCCACACTTTATCAAAAATTAAAATCTAGGCTATTTTAGACGTCTAGATTGCTATGTCAATTCAAAAATGAAATTTTTTATTCAAAAATGGAATATTATGATAGATAGCTTTCCTGAATGCCTTATGGAACTACTGAAATAGATTCACATCAAATCTCTACAACTTCGTCTATTGATTATCCTCGATAAGAAAATTAAATTTTTACAAGCCTTTTCCAACATTCCTGATTATAATAGTCCGAATTTTTTAGTCCTTATTTAGAAGCCCGTGGATATTATTATTAATTTTGCGATTTACCTTCAGTTTTTTATCGGTTTATTCGCTATCGTAAACCCATTCGGAACTTTACCGATCTTTTTTAGTATGACTGCTCATCAGTATGAAGCTGATCGCAATCGTACTAATTTGATCACCTCTGTTTCTGTTGGGGTTATTTTGCTTGTCAGCCTATTTTTTGGAAAAGTGATTTTAGATGCTTTCAGTATTTCCCTGAATTCTTTCCGCGTCGCTGGGGGGATTTTGATTGTGAGCATTGCGATGACGATGATTAGCGGTAAATTGGGCGAACATAAGCAGAATAAGGAAGAAAAAAATGCTGACCTGTCTGAATATGAAAATATCGGGGTTGTGCCTTTAGCAATGCCGATTATGGCTGGACCTGGAGCGATAGGTTCGACCATCGTTTGGGGAACACGTTATCATACTTGGGTAGATCTGGTTGGATTTAGCGTGGCAATCATCTTATTTGCAGGTATCTGTTATATTTTATTCCGCTTCTCAGCCCCTTTGGTGAAACGCCTTGGTAAAACTGGCTCGAATGTCGTTACTCGTATTATGGGCTTAATTCTAATGGCATTAGGTATTGAAATTATTGTTGCTGGATTAAGCAACCTATTTCCTGGATTAACGGCAATTCATTAAAATGGCATTTATTCAACGCATTATGCAATTTATCAAAAAAGGGCTTTTTGTGACCGCTTGTATCGTGGGGTTTGTTGCCTGCGATCCAGAAGAGAATAACGGTTCCGTTAGACCTTTGCCTAATGCAGAACCAACCAATGTTTTAAGCCGTGCAATTTACGCAACCGAGCTACAATTAGACCCTCATTTTGTCAGAATATCTGCTGAGGCTGGGGTTGTTCGAGATCTATTTTTAGGCTTGATGGCGTTTGATCCTAAAGGGCAAATTCAGAATGCTGTGGCAAAAGAGTGGTTTAGTGAAGATGGTAAAAACTGGCTGTTTATTTTAGATGAAAATGCGAAATGGTCGAATGATCAAGCGGTGACTTCCGCAGATTTTGTTGTAAGCTGGCAACGGTTGAGTGACCCTAAAAATGCCTCACCACTAGCACATTATTTAGTCTATATGGGGATTGTTAATAGCCGAGCTGTCTTGGCTGGTGAATTACCCCCTGATGCTTTGGGAGTTAAGGCGTTAAACCCTTACACTTTACAAGTTCAGCTGGAAAAAGCGAATTATCAACTGCCTAAAATGCTGGCTCATTCAGCATTATTGCCAACCTATCTAGGTGAGAAACCAAATTCAACGGATCTCGTTAGTAACGCTAGTTATCGAGTTGAGCATCTTGAAAAAAATCTGTTGCAACTGAAAGCAAGGGATAAAAATACGCCTTTCCAAGTAGTGCAATATCATTTAATTACCTCAGTACAAAATCCAAGCCGTTTCGATATTATTGAAAATCCGTTGGAAAACTATCATCAACACGAAAAACGTTTTGCTCGCTTGTGTAATTACTTTTATGAATTTAACTTCAATGATCCGTTATTTGCTCAGAAGCCAATACGTCAAGCAGTGCGAGCAATGATTTCCCCGATAGAAATCAGCAAAGGCAATGGCATACCTTCACATTTAATGATACCGAAACAACTATTTAGTGAAATGGGACATTCGCTTTCTCATACCAATGTAGAGCAGTTATTAAATGAACAAGGGATCCATTCCGGCAATCCGCTAAAATTAACCTTGAGTTATGATAGACAAGGGCAACATTCACAAATTGCTGAAAGAATAGTAAGAGCATTAGGGCAATCTGAACTATTTAGAGTACAATTACAAGCGGTTAGCTGGGAAGAATTACTTGCAAAACGAGAGCACAAAGATTTCCAACTAATTCGTTCAGGCTGGTGTGCGGATTATCCTGATCCTGTACTCTTTTTAACGCAATTTCATAGCCAAAGCCCTGATAATAAAAGTAGTTATAGCAACGCTAAAGTAGATGAACTGTTGTTACAATTACAAGAACAGCCTTTAGATACAGTTAAAAGGCAAAGAATAATTGCTACAATAGCACATCAATTGGAAGAAGATGTCGCAATCTTACCGCTTTTTCAATATCAACGCCGAATGAGCATTGCTCCAACAATTCAAGGCTTTGATGAACAAAATGCAAGTGAAACTATTTATAGCAAAGATTTAACTCGACAATATCATAAGGATAAGTAAATGAACCAACTTACCGAACAGCAATTAGCTGGCATTAAAAGTGTTTTACAAGGTTTTCAACATTCAACCTTACAAAAAGATTTAATCGCATTAAATGCGTTAAAAAAAGCCGAATTAGGCGCTGGGATTTTACGTCTTGAATTTACGCTACCTTTTGCGTGGAACAGCGGATTTGAACAATTAAAGGCAACAACGGAAGCAAAACTGAAAGAAATCAGTGGTGCAAGCGGTGTGAAATGGGTGTTAAATTACCAAATTGCGACCTTAAAGCGTGCCAATAGTCACCCTGCGGTAAATGGTGTGAAAAACATTATTGCGGTCACATCGGGTAAAGGTGGCGTAGGTAAATCTACCACATCGGTCAATCTTGCGTTAGCTCTTAAAGCACAAGGTGCAAGGGTGGGTATTTTAGATGCGGATATTTATGGCCCTTCAATTCCACATATGTTAGGCGCAGCAAACCAACGCCCTGTATCGCCAGACAATAAACATATTACCCCGATTGAAGCCCACGGTTTATACTCTAATTCTATCGGCTATTTAATGGATCCTGATAACGCAACTATTTGGCGTGGACCAATGGCAAGCAGTGCATTAAGTCAGTTACTCCAAGAAACGTGGTGGCCTGATTTAGACTATTTGGTCATTGATATGCCCCCAGGTACAGGCGATATCCAACTTACCCTTTCACAACAAATTCCAGTAACAGGGGCAGTGGTGGTGACTACGCCACAAGATATTGCGTTGCTTGATGCGATCAAAGGGATCGCAATGTTCCAAAGAGTATCGGTGCCAGTGTTAGGTATTATTGAAAATATGAGCGTTCATATTTGTGCAAATTGCGGACACCACGAAACCATTTTCGGCACAGGTGGTGCAAATAAAGTGGCAGAAAAATACCAAACGCAAGTGTTAGGACAAATGCCATTACATATTCGTTTACGTGAAGATTTAGATAAAGGTACGCCAACGGTGGTAGCAGATCCTAACCACGAAATCAGCCAAGCCTACCTTGATTTAGCCTTAAAAGTTTCGACTGAGCTGTATTGGCAAGGTAGTGTAATCCCATCAGAAATTATGATTCGTGAAGTGAAGTAATCGTGATATCAAAATAGGAGCTTATAACAAAATTTGTTATAAGCTCCTATCATATCTACCACTGATAACCTACCCCCACAGAGCCGCCCATTTCACCACTAGTATTTGCATTACCTTGTAATTTAAGGATCAGCTTGCCGTTATCTGATGCTCTTGAGTAACCCACTGCTAATGCAGATTGACCTTTGAAAGTCCCCGCTGATACCGCAACCATTGATTTACCAGGGATATAAACCTGTGGTAAACCTGCTGCGGCGTTAGAACCTGCAATACCCGCACGCAGAGCTTTATTATTACGGTTGATCTTATTGTGAATATCGCCCATCTGCACCTTGTGCTGAGATATTAAGCTATACAACTGGCTACCATTAATCGCATCGGTACTTTGCTCAGAGATTAAACCAGGTGCAACGTTTTGAATACGACGAGTTTCCATTTTGCCATTACTGTCTACATTACCCACGCTCACCACGCCTTTCACTTCAGTAGCTTTGCCACCTGCGTAAGCGTTATACATACCACCTGTTACTTGGCTTTCTAAAGCACCTGCCCCCGCAGTGGTTGCACCTGCTGCTACATAGCCTGAGTTTGTTCCCAAGAATACCGAGTTGCTGGTTGTGTTTTTCACGTTGTTACCGACAACAAACACATCAGATTGACCTGCATTCACTTGGTTATTATTACCTAATGCATAAGAGCGATCTGCTTTAATTGTATTAGGGTCACCAATAGCACCTGAGTTATTACCACTCACCACATTGCCGGTACCAATCGAAATAGATTGTTTACCTGACGCCACAGCACCGTGACCAATAGCCACGCCTTGCTCTCCAGCTGTAGCCCCGTTACCTAAAGCAACAGAACTCTCCCCTTTCGCGTGAGCCTTGTAACCAACTGCAGTAGAGTATGAACCTGTTGCACGAGAGTCCACTGTATTCGACTTATGGTTAATTTGCTCCTCTGCATTATGACCATCATTGGTGTGGAAGAACCTGATACGATTGGTTAAAACATAAACTTGGCGACCATTCACTGCATCAGTACTATTTGGTGAAATATCACCATCAGCAATACCACTCAGTTTCACACGGGGATCAACTTTCTCTTTATATTTCTGGAGATTGCCATTCTCATCAAGAATAGGTTGTTTAGTCACTGGGTCCCATTTAACAAACTCTTCCTCGACTTTCTCTCCTGCACCAGTAAGGTTGATTGTATTCTTATCACCAGTCATTGTCGCAGTGCCTAAAGTCACAGAATTTAAGTTCGTTAAATCCCTGTTCATTTTCACAACAAGTTTGTTATCTGCCACTTGCGCTTCCACATAAAGGTTATTAGCCGCTGAGTCCTTACCATTCCATTTGCCTTCACCCTCAACGGTTAACTTCGTACCCAATGGACGATGTACAGTGGTATCGGCGTTGTTACCCGTCAAGTCTAAGCCCGCTTGTGCAATGGCTTGTAAATCTTTCACTGTCGCTACATTATTTAACGCATCACCCGTTTGAGCCAATAAGCCGCCTTTACCGTCTTTGTTATCACCAGCAATAGCTTTTTGTGCATCTGTAGCAACTGTGTTTACACACAAAAAAGTTATTCAATTTTGACCCACAGATTCTGTGGATAAGTAGCGTGTAGCGTCCCATTTTTCATTGCGTCTAACCAACGCATTCATAATGGTTAGCAGTTTACGCATACACGCCATAATAGCGACTTTCTTCGCTTTGCCTTTTGCAACCAATCGGGTGTAAAAGGCTTTAAAAACAGGTTCAAAGCGAATTGCCGATAGTGCTGCCATATATAAGGCATTACGAACAATCGCTCGACCACCATAGCAAAAGGATTTTCCTTTCCATTGACCGCTTTCCTGTGGATGCGGAATAACGCCAACGAGTGAGGCAATTCTTTTGCTGCTTAGCTTGCCTAATTCCGGCAGGCTTGACATCATCACGGCGACGCAATTTTTGCCAACGCCTTTGATGTCTGAGATAAGGTCAGCTTTATCACTAAAATGCTTACTTTGGTCGTCGATATCTTTATCAAGTTCGGCGATTAATTTATCAAGCATTTCAATGTGTTGTTGGATATTGTCCAACTGGGTTTCGTGGCTTTGTTGCAAACGATTTAGCTCTGCTACTCGCATATCGACAAGCTGACGACGGCGAACCACAAGGGCTTCCAGCTGTTCTTCTTGCTCAGAAAGCGGAACATACAACTGATGCTCTACTTCGCCTTTAAGCTCACAAGTGAGCCCATAGAAAGCGAGATTAACCGCATCTTTTGCATCGGTTTTGGCTCTCGTTTGAGATTTTGCAAACTCACTGGCTTTCAGTGGATTAGCAATAAATACACGATAACCTGCTCGAGCAAGGGCTTTTGCCACGGGGATTTCTAATCCACCCGTTGCTTCAAGCGTTATCAGAGCCACATTAAACTGGCTTAAATAGTCCAAGGTATGTTGAATACCTTTGGCGTTATTGGTTTCGGTTTTGGTCTTTTTCTGATGGGAAAAACCAATCACGAAATTGCGTTTAGCAACATCAATACCACAATAAATCGGAGCGTTCATCGGTAACCTGCCTTGTATTCGGGTTTATATTTCAACTGTTCGGTTTTGCTGATGAAGTTATCCACGCCTACGCTACAGAACGAGTTTTAGCTCTAGGGACACCCAAGCTGTGGATAACGTTATGGTTTATGTTGCTAGTTTACTATAATTTTAATATACAAGGGGTAAGTGCCGTTTTATTTGATTCAGCATCATCTTTCAAACCTAAACCACTTCCCACATTTTCTCCTTTTGGACCAGCAGGCCCCATTGGACCCGTAGGGCCTTGTGGTCCTGCTGGACCCGCAGGGCCTTGTGGTCCTGCTGGACCCGCAGGGCCTTGTGGTCCTGCTGGACCCGCAGGTCCTTGTGGTCCCGTTGGACCCGCAGGCCCCGTTGGACCCGTAGGTCCTTGTGGTCCTGCTGGACCCGTTGGACCCGCAGGGCCTTGTGACCCTGTTGGACTCGCAGGGCCTTGTGATCCCGTTGGACTCGCAGGTCCTTGTGGTCCCGTTGGCCCCGTAGGTCCTTGTGGTCCCGTTGGACCCGTAGGTCCTTGTGGTCCTGCTGGACCCGTATCACCTTTGTCACCCTTAGGTCCCGTAGGACCCGCAGGGCCAGTTTCACCTTTCTGACCTGCATCTCCTTTTGGACCCGTATCTCCTTTAGGACCCGCAGGGCCTCGTGGTCCTGCTGGACCAGTTGCACCCGCAGGACCTCGAGGGCCCATTGGTCCTGCTTCACCAGGGTCACCCTTATCGCCTTTTGGTCCTGGATCACCATTATCGCCCTTAGGTCCTTTTGGACCTTGTGGTCCTGTTGCTCCAGCTGGACCTGCAGGACCAGTTTTACCTTGTGGTCCAGCTGGACCTACTGGCCCTGCTGGACCAGCTTCACCTTTAGGACCAGCTTCACCTCTAGGCCCTGCTACCCCTGGAGACCCTTGTTCCCCTCTATCACCTTTCTCACCTTTCTCACCATTTTTACCGTCTTTCCCCTTAGTAATAGTATCATGGGTGTTATCCGTATAAGTAATTTTCAAATCACCATTATTTAGGATTTTAGTCTCTTTAATTAACTTACCAATCGTAGAAATCGTAATATTTCCGTTCTTTTGTTCTAATTTAATATTATTTCCTGCAGTAAACTGGATCGTATTTCCATCCTTAATTGTAGCTTCAGTGTTATTCGTTTTAATCTTAAAGGATGACATTTTAGCGTCAATCTGAGCCAGTTGCTTTATAACACCAATATCTAAACCTATAACAAGTTTTTTATTTTTTGCAGTAACAACTGTTTCATTGTCTCTCCCTTCAACGTTTAGTGTTTCCCCTAGCTTAATTGAATCAGTTTGAAGAGCGTGATCTCCTTTAAAAGTAATACCTTTATTTATTTTAGTCTCTAATTCATCAATCTTATCAATTTTGCTTTTAGTCTCATTGGTTAATTTAACCGTAATCGTATCGTTATTAGCATGGGAAGTAAGACCGTTGCCGCCTTTTACCTTGAGCGTACCATCCCACAACCCCACTTTTGGTGTATTATCATTGGTATCACCACCAATTTTCATCGTCAAAGATTTAAGCTGTGCCACGTTTACCGCATCGGTTAATTCTTTACCTGCAGCAACGTTGGTGATTTGGCGTTTGATGAGTTTACTACCTGAGCCTACACCGACAGAAACCGCACCAATATTATTACCATCAACCTTTTGTGTGGATTTAAAGCCGTTAGCTTCAGTGCTTGCTTCCGTTGTGACAGAATGATTTTGTTTTAACCCCTCTACACCGCCAGCTGTACTTGCATTAGAACCATAACCTAATGCCACACCGCCACCCACGGTGACAACGGTATTATTACCAAGTGCGGTTGCTCTAGCAGCACTACCATTTGTTTTGGCTCTTTCACCCACAGCAACAGAGCTCCTACCACCAGCAGAGGCCATATAACCCAAGGCAGTAGCATGATTTTCAGCAGTTGCTTGGCTTCCAACTGCCACTAAGTTTTGACCTGTCACAGCGATATGGGCACCCACAACAACAGAAGATGCCCCTGCTGTTGTCGCAGACTTACCTATCGCAATGGAATCTATCCCAACACCTTTCGAGCCCCAACCAAGAGCAACGGCGTATTTTCCAGTAGCAGTTGCACTACCACCAACCGCAATACCGTACTCATCGGTAGACTTACTATTCGCACCGATAGCAATGCCTTCATCTTTATTTGCAGATGCTAAAGGACCTAAAACAATAGATCCTTCGCCCTTAGCCAAAGAACCACCCCCAATAGCAATAGAGGCTCCACCACTCGCAGTTGTTATTTTTGTTTTTTGGGGTTGGGGTTGGACTTGGGCTGTATCATCAGGTTGATATTTCGTTGTTTTTAAATCATCTCCACCGATTGATATGGAGCCATACCCATCCGCTTTGGCATTTGCCCCGATAACAATAGATTTTGCCTTACTTGCAGTAGCAGAGTGACCTATTACAACTGCTTGTTCAATATTTGCCGCACTGGCTTGTCTGCCTAAGACAACAGATCCCTTTCCCGCTTTTGAAGCACTCCCGATGGCAACTGCTTCCTTCCCATCTATTTTAATATTGTTGCCTACCGCAACAGAGTTTACGTGGTCTTTGTGGTCTCCTGCTTGTGTGTCATAACCTATCGCAATATTATGCCTAGCTTCAGCTTTTGACTTCTGACCGATAGCAATAGCACCATACGAAGCCTTACTCTCTTTACCAATACCAATAGTACCGGCGTCATATCCATTATTCGATGTAGTAGCACCATCTTGAAGATATGCTTGTGCGGTATTTGTTGTGTTAGCAGCAGCTGATGGACTAAAAAATATACCTAGTAATACTAGACTTAAAAGACTTAATTTAAATTTATCTTGCTGTTTATCTAAAAAATAATCTGAGGTGCATACTTGAGCTCTTTTATCCGTGTAAGTGGATGTTTTGGTATGAGACTTTACTAACTCAGACACAACCACCCAAGCCTGTTGAGCATGACTCCAAATAACTCTAAATATTTTATTCATAATAACCTTCTCTACTGTTTTTCCTAATAAAACATCGTAAACCTTTATTTACATTTTCAGGATGTACAAATGCCCCCATCGCCCTCGCTTTCGCTCGGGCACTTCCCCCGCAAGCGGGGGAAGTTAACTCCTTGACAAACCATATATTAGATGGATTGAATATTGTAGGGTGGGTTTTAACCCACCAATAAAATCAATATGTTACGGCTACATGGTGGGTCAAGACCCACCCTACAAGCTAATAAGCATCATAAACCTTTATTTACGTTTTCAGGATGCACAAATGTCCCCGCACGCTATTGTAAAAAAAAAAAAAAAAAACAATGCGTAACACAAAACTAAAGATAAAATAACAGGAATTTTTCGTTTTTTTTTTGAAAAAGATGAGTTAAATATTGATATGATTATACTTACTTTCCTTAAAATACTAACAAGCTGTGTTTCTATACTCTTCTCAAGAAAGGATCAATAAATGACAACACATCTCTCTTTTATTGAGCGTTATCGCCAATTAATTCAAATTCCTACCATAAGTAGCCTGAATGAAAAATATGACATATCCAATAAAGCATTGATTGAGTTATTGGCTTATTGGTTTAGCGATTTAGGATTTAAAACAGAAATCATTGCCATTAACGGCTCTCATCAAAAATATAACTTACTTGCAACTTATGGCGAAGGAGATGGTGGCTTATTACTGGCTGGGCACACAGATACTGTGCCTTATGATGAGGGGCTCTGGAATTTCAATCCTTTTCAGCTTACAGAAAAAGAAGGGAAATTCTACGGATTAGGTACTGCAGATATGAAGGGCTTTTTTGCTTTCGTGGTTGATGTGCTCAATCAAATTGATTTAGCAAAACTTAAAAAGCCATTACGGATTTTAGCTACTGCGGATGAAGAAACAACGATGCTTGGTGCAAGAACCTTTTCACAACATGCACATATTCGCCCAGATTGTGCGATCATTGGAGAACCTACTTCTCTTAAACCTATCCGAGCACATAAAGGCCATCTTGCTCAAACAGTTCAGGTTATTGGTAAATCTGGCCATTCCAGTAATCCTGCCAATGGAATTAATGCTATTGAAATTATGTATGAGGTGGTGGGTAACTTACTTCAACTCAAAAATAGCTTAAAACAAAAATACCATAATGAGTTATTCTGTGTTTCTTATCCTACCCTCAACTTCGGAAATATTCATGGTGGTGATGCCCTAAATCGTATTTGTGCTTGCTGTGAGCTACAACTAGAAGTTCGACCATTACCTAATTTAGCCATCCAAGATGCAGAGGATTTAGTGCAACAATATCTTGCGCCTCTTATTGAGACTTGGGGGGATCGCATTCAAGTTAAAGCCTTACATGCGGGTATTCCTGGCTATGAATGCGAACATTCCGCCCAGATCGTAAAGGTGGTTGAAAAATTATTAGGAGAAGAATGTAAAGCAGTTAATTACTGCACTGAAGCACCTTTTATTCAACAACTCTGCCCAACACTAATTTTAGGCCCTGGGAACATTGAACAGGCTCACCAACCTAACGAATATTTAGATGCAAAATTTATTGAACCCACAAGAGAATTATTAGCAAAATTAATTCACCATTTTTGCTAGGTAAAAAAAGCCCCTGTACGGGGCAACTCTTTTGATCTAATTCTAGGAGGTATGAATTACTGTTTTATAAAAGGAGACAAATAAAACAAGACCAAAAGCAAAAAACTAAAGGAGGAAATCGTTTGGCTCCTCCTGCTGGACTTGAACCAGCGACATACGGATTAACAGTCCGCCGCTCTACCGACTGAACTAAGGAAGAACATAACGCTTGCATAGTAGGGAAAATCTCTGACATCGTCAAATGTCTAAACCAAACTTTTCAATTCTTGAACAATGAGCGAATTTTAACCTTATTCTTTACTACATATATAACAATTTGACTGTTTAAGCAACTTCATTTCTCGTATAGAAAAATTTAAACCATCAATTACTAAAAGCCGTCCAGACAATATTTGACCAATATTAAGTAAAACTTTAATTGTTTCTAATGCTTGCAAGCTGCCAATAATACCGACAATAGGAGCAATAACCCCAGCTTCAACGCAACTAAGAGTGTTTTCTCCAAACAACTGACTTAAGCAGTGATAACAGGGATCTTGTTTTTGGTAAAGAAAAACACTCACTTGCCCTTCAAAACGAATAGCTGAGCCTGATACAAGCGGTTTCTTTACATTAAAACAAATTTTATTGAGTGTATTACGGATTGTCACATTGTCTGTACAATCCAAAACTACATCAAATTGGGGAATCAATTTAGCCCATTCATCTTCTTCTAAATACGCATTAATGGTTTCGATTTGAATATGGGGATTCAGTTCATGTAAACGCTTTTTAGCCGATTCTACTTTTGGCATGCCGATAGTTGCATCAGAATGTAGTACCTGTCGTTGTAAATTAGAAAGTGAAACCGTATCAAAATCAACTAAGGTTAAATATCCAATACCACTGCTTGCTAAATACTGGCTCGCTGCACAACCTAATCCACCCAATCCAACAATTAAGGCTCGGCTTGCTTTTAACTTTTCTTGCCCATCAAAATCAATGCTTTTCAATATAATCTGACGATTATATCGTAATATTTCTGAATTCAGCATTGTCATTTAACTTTATATCCCTTCTGCTCCAACATTAGCTTAAGCTGATCTCGATTATCTCCTTGGATTTCAATCACACCATCTTTAACTGAGCCACCACAGCCTGTTTTGCGTTTAAGTTCAGAAGCTAGTGCCACCAAATCACGATCATCTAAATCAACACCTGTAATTACGCAAACGCCCTTCCCTTTACGACCACTTGTCTGGCGTTGAATACGCACAATGCCATCACCTTTCGGACGTTCAGCCTTCGGTTTTTCTGGTGTAATTCGACCAATTTCTGTGGAATACACTAAAGTCATTTGTAAAATTTCCTTCTACACGAACCGCTTATTAGGCGATAGATTGATTAATTGATTTTAATACTGCAAGAGGATCAGTGGCTTGGGTAATAGGACGACCGATCACCAAATAGTCTGATCCTGTTTCAATCGCTTGTTTTGGAGTCATCACACGACGCTGATCGCCAAAATCACTCCCTTCAGGACGAATACCTGGCGTGACAAGTTTAAAATCTATGCCACAGTGAGTTCTTAATACCTCAACTTCTTGTGGAGAGCAAACAACACCATCTAACCCTGCACGTTGGCACAAATGGGCAAGACGAATAACTTGTTCCATCGGTGACGCATTAATCCCGATTTGCAATAAATCTAAATCTTCCATACTGGTTAGCACAGTCACACCAATCAATAATGGTGCATCTTTGCCATAAGGCTCTAAAATTTGTTTTGCGGTTTCCATCATTCGTAAACCGCCGCAGGCGTGTAAATCCACCATCCACACCCCCAAATCTGCCGCTGAACGCACCGCTCTTGCGACGGTGTTAGGAATATCGTGATATTTTAAATCTAAAAAGACATCAAATTTGCGGTCTTGTAACTGTTTCACAAAGTGTGTACCCAATGTGGTAAACATCTCTTTGCCCACTTTTAAGCGACAAAGGGACGGATCGACTTGATCAACGAAATTGAGGGCTTCGGCTTCTGTTTCATAGTCAAGGGCGACGATAATTTTGTTGTCCATTTAAATTCTCCTATGTTAAATCACTTCTGTAATACTTTGCATCGGTTTAATGCTTTCCCAAGTTCGACAAGATGGGCAGTGCCAAGACAAGCGGTAACTTTGATAACCACAATGAATACAGCGATATTGAAATCCCTGTTTAATTCGATCACCGACCATTTTATGTAATAGAACTAAACTCTCTTTGCCTCTGCCCTCCTCCGCTTCATTTACTTGATAGTAAATAAAACGATGGAAAGTCATTAAACTTGGGAATTGTCTAACTTGTTGATAAAGCCGTGATTGTGCGGCTTCTACACCATCTTTTTGTTCAATAAATTCAGCTAACGCCAAATCAACACTGCTGTTGTGTTTAATTTGGTTGGCTTTGATTAAGAACAGCTCAAAATTATTTTGTTCATTTAACGCAATATAACATTGCTTAATTTTATGTAAAACTTCGCTGATGTAGTTCGGTTCTTGTTCTAATACCGCTTCAAAATAGCGTAATGCCGTTCGCATTTCTTGTTTTTCAAAGAAAAAATCCCCCAAGAGTATTGAGGCTCTTGCACAGTGAGGAACGTAAGAAAGGGCTTTTTGTAATGCTGTTAAAAATGCTTTTTCATCGTCCGATCTGACCGCTTGTGCATATTCACAATAATAGTGAGATAAAGGGATTTTATCCATTTCAGGCTCTATTCTAAGCCTTTTTTCAGCGACATTAATCGCTTTTTTCCATTCTCGTGTTTTGTGATAAATCACAGCAAGCTGACTTAATGAATTGACTGCAAACTCAGGTTCATCAAGCAAGGTAATATAGTAATTTTCTGCCCGATCATAAAAACCTGCAGCCATAAAATCTTTGGCAAGTTGTTGTTTTGCTAGTAATTTTTGTTCAAAGGAATAGTGAAGACTGTTTTCAATCCCTTGATGAATCCGCAAAGCTCTATCAACCTCCCCTCTTGATCGGAATAAATTGCCTAGAGTAATTTCGGCTTCAAATTGTGATTCTGTTGAAATCTGGTTCTCAGACTCCTGCTTTTGTAGCATAGAAAGGAAAAGATCAACCGCCTTTTCCTGCTGATTAGATAAAAGAAAGTTCAAACCCGTGACATAGTCACGGGAAAATTTGTTATTAATTGCATCTTGATCCTTTTTTGCACTACGTTGCCCCATATACCAGCCATACAAGGCTGCAATAGGCAACAAAAGGAACAACAATTCAAGCATTATTCAGCCTTTGGTAAAGTAAGTTCGCTAATTTGTTGAGATTGGCGTTTTACACGGCGATTTAAGGCAATATTTTGTAATTTCACTTTTAAATAGAAAAATCCCGTGATTAACCAACCTAAAATTAAACCAAATCCAAACAAAATGGCAACAAGGCTAGATAAACGTAATTCGCTTTTTGCGATGATGTAGTTGAATGTAATAAGCTGATCGTTATTTGCCCCAATAGTCACGGCAACAAGAATGATAGCAAGCACAATAATGATGCCCAAAATATATTTCATCTGCGTATCTCCATTATTACATTAGTTTATAAAAAAACGACACCCCACATAGTGTCGCTTTCAGAGAATTAAGCTAAATCAACACGTTCTTTCAGTTCTTTACCTGCTTTGAAGTGCGGAACATACTTAGCATCTAACTTAACGCTTTCGCCTGTTTTTGGATTACGTCCAACACGAGGCTGACGATAATGTAGAGAAAAACTGCCAAAGCCTCTTACTTCAATGCGTTCACCTTGTTCTAACGACCCCATAATCTGTTCTAAAATTTCTTTTACACTTTCATCAACAGATTTAACTGATAGAGAGGGATATTGAGCTACGAGATTTGCTATTAATTCCGATTTAGTCATATTTTCTCCTTATGCGATAGGTGAAGCGGATATGCTTTCACATATCCGCTTACGAAGAGAGTAAATTACTCGCCTTTTGCTGCTTTGAATGCTTCAGCCATTGCACTTGAAATAGCCTCTTCTTGCTTATTCACTTGTGCAAGTGCTGCTGATTCTTCAGCTTCGTCTTTCGCACGAATAGAAAGGTTTACAATGCGAGCTTTACGATCAACACCTGTGTATTTCGCATCGATTTCGTCACCTACAGAGATAACTGTTGTGATGTCTTCTACACGATCACGGGTTGCTTCAGCTGCACGAACATAACCTTCTACACCGTCTGCTAATTCAACTTTAACGCCTTTAGTATCAATTTCAACCGCTTTACCTTTCACGATTGCACCTTTTTTAGTGCCTTCAACGAAGTTTGTGAATGGATCAGATTCTAATTGTTTGATACCTAAAGAGATACGCTCTTTCACTGCATCAACTTGTAATACAACAGCTTCTACTTCGTCACCTTTTTTGTAGTTACGAACAGCTTCTTCGCCAGCCATATTCCAAGAAATGTCAGATAAATGAACTAAACCGTCAATGCCACCTTCTAAACCGATAAAGATACCGAAATCAGTGATTGATTTGATTTTACCTTTTACTTTATCGTTTTTGTTGTGAGTTTCAGCGAAGTGTTCCCACGGATTAGGTTTGCATTGTTTTAAACCTAATGAGATACGACGACGTTCTTCATCAACTTCAAGTACCATTACTTCAACCACATCACCTACGTTTACCACTTTAGATGGGTGAATGTTTTTGTTTGTCCAGTCCATTTCTGATACGTGAACTAAACCTTCAACGCCATCTAAAATCTCAACGAAACAGCCGTAGTCTGTTAAGTTAGTTACTTTGCCAGATAATTTGCTGTTTACTGGGTGGTTTTGTGCAATAGCTTCCCACGGATCTTGACCTAATTGTTTTAAGCCTAATGATACACGCGTTTTCTCTTTGTCGAATTTAAGTACTTTAACAGTAACTTCTTGACCTACTGCAACAACTTCACTTGGGTGTTTAACACGTTTCCACGCCATATCTGTGATGTGTAATAAGCCATCAACACCGCCTAAATCTACGAATGCACCGTAGTCAGTTAAGTTCTTCACAGTACCTTTCACTTCAGAACCTTCAACTAAGTTCGCTAATACTTCTTCACGATCAGCAGAGCTTGTTGTTTCGATTACTGCACGACGAGATACCACAACATTGTTACGTTTTTGGTCTAATTTGATTACTTTAAGTTCTAAAGTTTGACCTTCAAGATTTAAAGAATCACGAACTGGACGGGTATCAACTAATGAACCTGGTAAGAATGCACGAACACCATTTAACTCAACAGTGAAGCCACCTTTTACTTTACCGTTTACAAAACCAACAACGGTTGCTTGTTCTTCGAAGGCTTTCTCTAACGCAGCCCAAGACTCGTTACGTTTCGCTTTTTCACGAGAAAGTTTGGTCTCACCGAAACCGTCTTCTACTGCATCAAGAGCAACATCAACAACATCACCAACTTGAACTTCTAATTCACCTTGTGCGTTGAAAAACTCTTCAGCAGGGATCGCCGATTCTGATTTTAAACCAGCATCTACAAGTACATAGCCTTTTTGAATTGCAACTACAGTACCTTTAACAATAGAACCTAAACGGGTTTCTTGACCTTTTAGTGATTCTTCAAATAGTTGAGCAAAAGATTCAGTCATAATTAATCTTCTTAAATAAAATAAAACGTCCATTTAGCATCCATCTAAATGGGGTTAGGGATAACGACTTAACAATCCTTTGTTAAGCAAACAAAATTACAATTTTTGAGCAATATAATCCAATGCTTGTTGAATAACTTCCTCAATGGATAAATGCGTTGAATCTAAAATCATCGCATCTTTAGCTGGAACAAGAGGTGCAACAGGGCGATTTCTGTCCCGAAAATCACGCTCTTTTATCTCGGCTAAAATCTCGTCAAAGTTAGCATTAAATCCCTTTTCTTGCAACTGTTTTACACGTCTTTTTGTGCGTTCTTCTGCACTTGCATCTAAAAAGAACTTAATTTCAGCTTCTGGAAAGACGACAGTCCCCATATCTCGCCCATCGGCAATTAATCCTTTAGGACTTCTAAAATCTCTCTGACGTTGTAACAAAGCCTCACGCACTTGAGGATAAACCGCAATTTTTGACGCATTTTGACCCGCTTGTGCCGTACGAATTTGATCGCCAACGTTTTCACCGTCCAAAATGACCTGAATTTCATTATTCTCAGGCACAAATTTCACATTAAGATTTCGCCCAAGCTGCGCAAGAGCCGTTTCATTCTCAAAGGCAATCCCCTGTTTTACTGCAGCCAATGCTAAAATACGGTAAATTGCTCCTGAATCTAAAAAATCAAAGCCTAATTTCTCTGCAAGGGCGTGACACAAGGTTCCTTTTCCTGCACCACTTGGCCCATCAACTGTAATTACAATACCCATATTTATCCTTTATAGCTCTGGAAATTCACCAATAACCACTTCAACTTCTTTCTGTATGCCTTGACGAGAAATTAATACCTTTACCTTACTATTTGGTTTCATTTCTGCAATCAATTCCATCATTTGAGCTGGAGTTTGGGCTTCTGTATCATTTAAACGTAAAATCAAATCACCAGCTAAAATCCCTGCTTTATCCGCAGGTCCACCTTCAGCTACTGTAGTAATTAAGATCCCTTTTTCACCGACTCCTAGCTGTTTAGCCGTATAGTACAACGAGCTATTAACACCAAAATAGCCTCGAATAACACGCCCGTCACGAATAATTTTTTCCATCACCTTATTTGCTAAGGAAATCGGAATCGCAAAATTCAATCCTTCTGCCAATTCATCACTGTTTTTTCCTAAACTTAAAGTGTTAATGCCAATCAACTCACCAGCCGTATTTACCAAAGCTCCGCCTGAATTACCCTTATTAATAGAAACGTCAGTTTGAATAAAGTTTTGCCGACCCATTTCAGATAATGCATTGCGCCCCGTTGCACTAATAATGCCTTGCGTAATACTCTGCCCTAAATTTAACGGATTGCCAATTGCTAAAACCACATCACCGATTTTAGCCACGCGTTTTGAATTTTGAGGAATTGTAGGCAAGTTTTCTGCTTGAATTTTGAGAACAGCAAGATCAGTTAAGGTGTCAGATCCTACCAATGTAGCACTCGAAATCGTCCCCGATTGCAGTGCCACTAAAATTTGATCTGCATTTTGGATAACGTGTTTATTCGTTAAAATATAACCCGTTGAGGTCATAATCACGCCCGATCCCAAATTGTTTACTTGTAACTCCCCTGTATCAGAATGGGTAGAATCAAAGGCCTGATTATAAACATTGACTACCGCAGGTGACGCAATTCTTACCGCATCGTGAAAGCTGATAATCTCTGTTTGAGTGCTTTTGTTTAACCAAGGGGCAACATAAAGAATCAAGCCAGCACAAAAAAGCCCAAAACCTACCGCTTGTGCTATTTTTTTGACGATCACATTTGCTCCTTGTTAGCGTAGGGACACACTGCGTGTGTCCACCAACCATTATTAATAAAAATTTTGAACGGACACACGCAGTGTGTCCCTACATTTTATATAAATTTAATTACAGCGACTTCGATAATTTTTTCAAATAATCTTTAAATTCATCACCAAATTTATCGTGGTTCAAACTGTATTCTACAAAGGCTTCCATATAGCCTAATTTGTCACCACAGTCGAAGGTTTTACCTGTCATATGAAAGGCTTCCACCTCTTGTTGTTCAATCAACATATCAATCGCATCGGTTAATTGAATTTCATCACCCACACCGACCGGTGTTTTGGCAAGTAAATCCCAAATTTCTGCAGAGAAGACATAACGTCCCACAACGGCAAAATTAGACGGAGCTTCTTCAATACTTGGTTTTTCAATAATGTTAGCAATCTTCGCTGTACCTGCAGGTTGTAATTCTGCACCTTGGCAATCTACAATACCATAGTTACTCACATTTTCTTTCGCCACAGGTGCAACCATAATTTGGCTTTTGCCTGTTTCTTTGAAACGTTGAATCATTGCTGCTAAGTTTTCTGTTTTTTGATCTGCAGTAAAATCTGCCAATAACACATCAGGCAATACCACTGCAAAAGGCTCATTTCCTACCACAGCTCGACCACATAATACCGCGTGACCTAATCCTTTCGCTTGCCCCTGACGAACGTGCATCAAGGTCACATCTTTAGGTACAATCGAACGCACTTCATCTAATAGCTGACGTTTCACTCGTTTTTCTAACATTGTTTCGAGTTCAAACGATGTATCAAAGTGGTTTTCGATAGCATTTTTAGATGAATGAGTGACAAGCACAATTTCTCTTACTCCTGCAGCCACACACTCATTTACAATATATTGAATCAACGGTTTGTCTGCAATGGTTAGCATTTCTTTTGGGATTGCTTTGGTTGCAGGAAGCATACGAGTACCAAGACCTGCGACAGGAATAATCACTTTCATAGAAAAATCCTTAATATATTTAGATAAAGTAAACCGCCTACCTTAAGTAAGCGGTCTGTTTTGCACAAATTTTTTCAAAAAATTGAACACTGCGTTTCAATTTATCTGTTTGTGACATTTGGTTCCAGACTCAAATTCACATTGCGTTAGATAAAAACCTCAGTAAATATCAATCTACCTTATTCCGAGGGATTTTCATCTGCTAACACTTTGATTCTTTGATAAATTTCTTCACGGTGAACCGAAATTTCCTTAGGTGCTTTCACCCCTAATTTAACTTGACTACCACGAATACTTAGGACAGTAATTTCTACATCATCACCGATCAATAAACTTTCGCCAATCTTACGGGTTAGAATAAGCATAACTATCTCTCCTTTTAGATTTAATCAGGGCAAGCCAAAGTCATTCTAACTTGCCCCTTATAATTAGAGTTTTGCTTGAATCCAATTCGTCGCAACATTGAGGGCTTGGGTTATATTTTCTGGTTGGCTACCGCCTGCCATTGCCATATCAGCTCTACCACCGCCTTTACCGCCAACTTCTTGAGCCATTAACCCAACAAGTTCGCCTGCATTTACTTTGTCTGTAAGATCTTTTGTTACACCTACGATCAAATTAACTTTTTCATCAGTTTGTGTTGCAAAGGCAATCACCGCTGAACCTAGTTGATTTTTCAAGTCATCGACCATCGTTCTTAATGCTTTTGCATCAACGTTTTCTAAACGTTGAACAACCACATTAACTCCGTTGATTTGTTGAGCTTGTTTTGCTAATTCTCCGCCAGCTTGAGCAGCAAGTTTATCTTTGAGCTGTTGTAGCTCTTTTTCTACTTTCTTGCTTTTCTCTTGTAGCTGCTGGATTTTCTCAACAAGGCTTGCCGTATCTGCTTTTAATAACTCAGCACTTTGGTTAAGAATTTGTTGTTGCTGATGTAATAAGCCGATTGCATTTTCGCCTGTCACCGCTTCAATACGGCGAACACCTGCGGCAACCGCACCTTCAGATACCACTTTGAATAAGCCAATCTCACCTGTTTGTTTAACGTGAGTACCACCACAAAGTTCTACAGAAAACGCTGCTGTCATATCTACAACGCGAACTCTATCTCCATATTTCTCACCGAAAAGTGCCATCGCACCTTTTTGCTTCGCTGATTCAAGATCCATTACTTCAGTTGTAACTACAATGTTTTCACGAATTTTCGTATTAATAATACGCTCAATCTCTTCTAAGTCAGCTTTTGAAATCGCTTCACCTTGAGAAAAGTCAAAACGAAGTGAATTTTCTGACACAAGAGAACCTTTTTGTACAACGTGATCACCTAACACTTGACGAAGTGCCGAATGTAACAAGTGAGTTGCACTATGGTTTAAGGTAATAGCGTGACGACGTGTCGTATTCACTTCTGCTTTCACCTTATCGCCGACTGATAAAGTGCCTGAAGCTAATTGACCAATATGCCCAAAGACTTGACCATATTTTTGCGTATCATTGACTTCAAAATTGCAAATTTCTGAAGCAATCACACCGCTATCACCAACCTGACCGCCCGACTCTCCATAGAAAGCGGTACGATCCAAGACAACGACTGCATTTTCCCCCGATTGAATAGCTTCAACCGCCTTACCATTGCTAAATAACGCAACGACAGTCGCTTCACATTCTGTGACCTCATAGCCTTTGAACTCCGTTGAGCCATCAACTTTAATCACATAATTGTAATCTGTACCAAAATTACTGCTTGCCTGCGCTCTTGCACGTTGAGCTTGCATTTCACGCTCAAAGCCAGCTTCATCAATGGTAATACTACGTTCACGGCAAACATCTGCCGTTAAATCCAGTGGGAAACCATAAGTATCGTAAAGTTTAAATGCCACTTCACCTGATAAAACCTTATTCTCCACTTTGGCTAACGCACCTTCTAATAACGCCAAACCACGCTCAAGGGTACGCGCAAACTGATCTTCTTCTGCTTTTAACGCTTTCTGAATATGCGCTTGTTTCTGCGTCAAAATCTCGCCAGCCTGCCCCATTGCTTTTGCAAGGGTTGGCACTAATTGATAGAAGAACGCTGATTTCGCACCAAGAATGTTTCCGTGACGCACCGCACGACGAATAATACGACGCAACACATAACCACGACCTTCATTTGACGGCATCACACCATCAGCGATCAAATACGCACAAGAACGAATATGATCTGCAATTACGCGTAACGATTTATTGTCTAAATCTGTCACATTTAACAAAGAAGCAATCTCTTTGATTAACGCTTGGAAAATGTCGATTTCGTAGTTTGAATTAACGTGTTGCAACACCGCACTGATACGCTCTAAACCCATACCCGTATCTACCGACGGCTTAGGTAATTTCTTTAAAGTACCATCTGCTTGACGATTAAACTGCATAAAGACCACGTTCCATATTTCAATGAAACGGTCGCCATCTTCTTCTGCTGAGCCTGGTGGGCCTCCCCAAATATGGTCACCGTGATCGTAGAAGATCTCAGTACAAGGACCACAAGGACCCGTATCGCCCATTTGCCAGAAGTTATCTGACGCATAAGGCGCACCTTTATTATCACCAATACGCACAATACGCTCAGCAGGCACACCAATCTCTCTATTCCAAATATCATAGGCTTCATCGTCTGTTTCATAGACTGTCACCCACAATTTCTCTTTTGGTAACGCTAACCACTGCGGTGATGTTAAAAATTCCCACGCAAATGCAATCGCATCGGGTTTAAAATAATCACCAAAACTAAAGTTACCTAACATCTCAAAAAAGGTATGGTGACGAGCGGTATAACCTACATTCTCAAGGTCATTATGCTTACCGCCAGCACGCACACAGCGTTGAGAGCTGGTTGCTCTGTTATAACTACGCTTGTCTAATCCTAAGAACACATCTTTAAACTGGTTCATTCCTGCATTCGTGAAAAGCAAGGTTGGATCATTTTCAGGTACAAGCGAGCTACTTGGCACAATCGTATGCCCTTTGCTTTGGAAAAATTCCAAAAAGGCTTGTCTAATCTCTGAAGTTGTTTTCATTAAAGTCACTCAAATGGATATAAAAAACTGTATATCTATGTTTTTACTAAAGTATATTAGTAATTGACCCACCTATTTTACACATTTTTTTCAATACTTGTATTTTTTACTGCATAAATTATTGACATTAAGTCAAAAAATAAACCGCCAGAGTAACTGAATGCGACAACTCAGCTACACAAGCGGTCTTTTTTCACGTTTTATTTACCAATCAATAGCTTGAGTTATTCACTTGCTAAAGGAACAACGAGCATATCTACCGTTATACTGTTCATCACTTGACGAGTAGAAGACATAAATTTGCTCCAAAAATCCTGGTGATGGCCAGTGACCAATAAGTCCACTTGGTACTTCTCTACCGCTTCTTCCAGCACTTGACTAAAATCACCACTACCATTTAAACGTTCAGTAACAGGGTAAGTAATTTTACCAGAGAGTTCCTCTAATGCTTTGATCGTTTCTTCTGACACAGAATCTTGAACAGACGACATATTAATATCAATCAACCCCGTGTAGAGATCCGAAAAGTTCACATCAACGTGGATAACGGATAATTTTGCATTACATTTTTCAGCAAGACTCGCACCTTTACGCAATAATATAAGGCTTTCTTCAGAGAGATCTACGGCAACTAAAATATGTTTATACATAATATACTCCTTGTTGTTTTTAGTAATAACTGAGCCATCTCAGCTTTCGAGCTAATACTACCACACTCCTTGTAGTGAAAATTTGAACTAGTTCTCAATTTTGAAAATTCTTTAAAAAATTTGTCAAGTTATTTGCATTTCTTATCTAACTTTTTAATCTAAATTAAAAAGATATCGTGTTAAAAATCATAACTACAAACAATTTGATATACCAATATTTATTTTTGTGATCCCTGTCGAAAAACATTATTTTTCTACTTTTCTCTCTTTTCATCATTGGCATACTGTAATCTCTTTGATTAGGTATGTTGATGATGTCTATTGATCGTGTCTGTTTAATGCTCTTTTTCGGTTTATTGCCGTTGATTGTTCTGCCTGCTTCGTGGCTTGGCTATGTGATGGTATTTTCTCTTGCCCTTGCATTATGGGGAGTATGGCGTGGGAAATTGGGGATCTTGCTGTTGGGTGGTGTGTTAGCGGTGAGTTACGCCCAGATTATACAACTTGCAAAAAAACATCAGGAACAGACCGCTGTTAAGGTGCAAGAGCGGGTGTTAGTGAAGCAAATTTTAAAACAGCAAGAATATCAAACTGCCGTTGTAGAGCGTGCTAATGGGGACTATGTTTATGTCAATTGGCAAGCAGATGAGCCATTGATACTGGAAGCAAGTTATAACGCGGAACTGGTATTGAAGCCTTTGTCCGCTCGCTTAAATGATGGCAATTTTGATCGACAAAAATGGTATGTGGCTCAACATATCTCAGCAACAGCTACGGTCAAAAAAGCAGTAAAAGTGAACGAACAACAAGGCTTGCGTGCAATTTGGCTTGATCGTATGCGAGAACAGACCGCCCCTTTTGCAACGCAAGGGTTACTGCTTGCCCTTGCTTTTGGTGAACGGGCTTGGTTAAGTCAAAGCCATTGGGAGATCTTTCAGCAAACAACCACTGCTCATTTGATTGCCATTTCAGGCTCGCATATTGTTCTGGTTTATCTGTTAGCCTTTTGGGCGGTGAAAGCCGGGCAGTGGTTATTATTGCGATTTCGTTGTCTAAAAGCGGTGGGGTTGTCCTTGTATTTTGCAAGGGGAGTAGGGTGGTGTGTGGCACTGGGATATAGTTTTTTGGCAGGCTTCCAAATTCCAACGGTACGGGCAATGGTGGCGATTTCATTGGTTTTGCTGGTGCAATATGCTCGTCGTCATTATACGCCTTGGCAGTTATGGCTTCGTGGTGTGGTACTATTAGTCGTCTTTGATCCGCTGACGTTACTGTCTGATAGCTTTTGGCTCTCTGTTTTGGCTGTTGCTAGCCTAATTATTTGGTATCAGGCTTTTCCACTCAAGCGGTTTGATTTTGTCAAAAATATGCAAAATCGAGTGATGAAGTTGCTGTTAGAGTTGTTTCATCTGCAGTTAGGCATTTGGCTAGTGTTCTCGCCTATTCAACTCAGTTTTTTTGATGGCACATCACCTTTCGCTTTATTAGCCAATTTGATCATTGTTCCACTTTATAGTTTTATTCTTATCCCATTGATTTTATTTAGTTTATTAACAGATAACCTATTTCAAACTTGGTGGCTTTGCCATCAACTTGCAGAGTGGGGGATTGATTGGATTGAGCCATTTTCCCATCATTGGCTCTATTTAAGTGTCGATCAACAATGGGGATTAATATGCCTTAATCTATTGATTATAATAGGATTATATGGTGTTTTTCAGCAACGTTTTTCTCTCTATTATGGGTTAGCAACAGTGGCATTGCCTTTAGCATTGTGGATCGGATTTCATTTTGTAAAAGATACACTTAAACCACCGCTTGTAAAATGGGTGAATTTCGATGTGGGGCAAGGGTTGGCAATGGGATTGATTTATCAACACCAAGGTAAACAGAAAGCCATTCTCTATGATACAGGCGTTGCGTGGCAAGGTGGCACAATGGCGGAATTGGAAATACTGCCCTATTTACGCCGTGAAGGGATAGTGGTCGAAGCTATTTTTGTTAGCCACGATGATAACGATCACGCTGGGGGCGTTTTGCCATTACTACAAGCCTACCCAAATGCACGGTTGATCCTTTCGGGTAAAAATCATTATAGTAACCAAGTCGCCGAGCCTTGTATAGCAGGCAATCAGTGGCAGTTCAGCACAATGCACCTTGAAGCGATTTATCCTTTACAACTGAGCGAGCGAGCTAAAAATGAACACTCTTGTGTATTACGAGTGTCGATAGGGCAATATAGATTGCTTCTTACTGGGGATAGTGGGATTGCGGAAGAACGACAATATGCAAGCCAGATCGGTAAGATCGATTTTCTTCAAGTAGGACACCACGGCAGTAAAACCAGTACCAGCCAAACTTTGTTAGCTCACATCCAACCCACTTGGGCGATTATTTCGGCTGGGCGTTGGAACCCGTGGAAAATGCCAAATAGTCAAGTTATTCAACGGCTTGAGCAGTATCAAGTGAAGTGGCTTAATACTGCTCAAGTGGGAATGATCCAAGTCGATTTTTATTCAGATAATTACAACATTTCCACCGCAAGAAACCGCTTTAGTCCTTGGTATCAGGGGATAGGGGCAAATGAATAAATTGAGTTTTGTAGCCTGCGGATAAGATAATTTTACATCAACGATACCCATTCGGATTGTTCTTTTGCCAATGCCACATATCTTTCATCATCTGTGGCAAATCACATTCAGTTTTCCAGCCTAACTTTTCCCACGCTTTTCAAATCACTTGGGTGAACTCCAACTGGATTGAAATAACGTAATACCGCTGCAGAGAATTGTGGATTAGCCTTAACGGTATCTTCTAAAATCCGTTCCACCATATATTTTGATATGCCATAGCAACTGTTTATCGACTATATCTCAATTAGATAAGCACCCAAATAATAACATTACTTGGTTTCTTATCTGCATTGAATCTATATTAATTAAACTAAAACACCTTTTTAAACGGCTTCACAATCACTTCGCCATACACCCCTGCTTCCACATAAGGATCTTGGCTTGCCCACTGTTTTGCTTCTTCAAGTGAATTGAATTTTGCAATAACAGTTGAACCTGTAAAACCTGCTTCACCTGGGTTTTCATCATCAATCGCTGGGTTTGGACCTGCGGTTAAAAGGCGATCTTCGGCTTGAAGTTGTTTTAGACGTTCGAGGTGTTTTCCACGCACGGCTAAACGTTTTTCAAGGGTGTTTGGTATGTCTTGAGCAAAAATTACATAGTACATAATGTCCTCCATTAAGGTTCAATTAAAGCTAAGGCTTGGTCAAGATCTGGGTTGTTTTCTCGTGGGATAACACGAGGTTTGCCGTTGCTATCTACAGCAACAAAGGTAAAGAGTGCTTCGGTGACACAGTGGCGTTCTCTCATTCCTTCATACACTTTTTTGATCCATACTTCGACTTTGATTTGAAGTGAGGTGCGTCCAACTTTGGTGCATTTGCCGTAACAGCAAACCACATCACCGACTGACACAGGCAGTAAGAACGACATTTTATCTACTGAAACAGTCACTACTCTGCCTTTAACTAGCTCTTTTGCTAAAATCGCACCGCCCATATCCATTTGTGACATTATCCAACCACCAAAAATATCGCCGTTGGCGTTGGTGTCTGATGGCATTGCGAGGGTGCGTAAAATTAATGTGCCTTCAGGCTGGCGTTTAGTTTGTGTTTCCATTATTTTCCTCTTTTTGTTCTAGTTGTTTTAGGTGGGGGTAGAGATATAAGCCTGTGCCGATAACGGCAATGAGGCTTAATCCTGTTAAACCGAACACCTTGAAATTTGCCCAAGCATCGTCAGAGAAGAACTCACTGATGATGATGTTGATGATCATACAGAAGATGAAAAAGCCTGCCCAACCTAAATTGAGCTTTTCCCATACGTTTTGTGGCAGTTTGAGTTCTTTGCCAAGTAACATTTGGATAAGAGGCTTTTTGAATACGTATTGGCTAACGAGTAACGCTACCGCAAAAATGGCATTGACAATGGTGACTTTCCATTTAAGGAATGCCAGGTCGTTAAAGTAAGCGGTAAGTAAGCCGAAGAAAACGACCGCTATTCCCATAATCCATTGATTTTTTTCGATTTTTTTATAAAGCAACTGTAAAGCGATAAATTGAACCACGGTAGCGGCAACTAGCACTAATGCTGCTTCTTGTACGCCATAGGTTTTATAGACGACAAAAAAGAGGATCAGTGGAATAAATTCAAGTAACTGTTTCATTGTCAATCCTATTGGCGATACACTTGATAGAAACGGAAACCAAATACAACAACAAATAAGCTGATAAAGGCTCCGACCACTTGTGAAAGAATAATCCCGACATCTCCGCCAATTCTACCGATTAATGAACCTAGCAAGCTAGGGAAGAAATAACTTAAGATACAAAATAGGAAAAGCGGAAACATTCTACCTCGACTTAATCCCCAAGTAAAACGTAGGGTTTGCATAATGCTTTGTGGAGCTTCAAGTAAATAGGCATAGACGACGAGGCTAAGTTTGACAAACAGATAGATACCCGTTGCCATCAGCGGTAAGATCATTATGGCAAGACTGCCTTGTTGCCCGACGGTGCCACCAAATGAGATCCCGATTGAAAGTGGCATTACCATAAAAATCGTCAGTAAAATCACCGGGAAAAAGGCTTTGAGAGTTGCCCCGATATTTTGGCTGAAATGTTGATAAGTGCCACTATTGATAGATTTAATGTTTAAAATCAATAAGATATTGATAAATACACTAATCAAAGCAGAAATAATGGTTGGGGCAAGTTGTGATGTAAGTAAAGTTAACATCTCTTGATTTGATGTATTTCCTGCCTGTATTTCTACTCTAGGAAAGAGAAAAATGGTGGATAATTGTAATAAAATTAATAATGCGGTACCCGTAAGCGTAAAGCTCCCTTGATTACGGATAAAATTCCAACTATCTTGTAACAAACTTGGAAATTTAATCGGCATTTGACTTCCTTAAATTAATGTGGTGAAAATTCAACATAATACAGTATGGTATAGCATTTGCTACATCATTCTGCGTAACTATATGGAAAGTATAGCAACTGTTGTGATAATTCGCTATTGTAGATTTTGTAGAGATGAGTAGAATGTAACTTGAATTATTTAACGATAAAGGCAAATTATGTATCACACCTTGCAAGCAGGACAGCGTTACCTCAATACCTTCCCAAATCAGAAGAAACTCGGACTGTTTATGCCCGATTATCGTTTAATCCGCTTAGTTAAATTTTCGTCACATTTTATGCCTGCTTTTGCTTGTTTTGCGTTAGTTTGGCAATACTTTTTCCACGATCCTGAACAATCCATTCTAGCCAATGCAACCTTAACGGCGTTGTTTGCATTGAGTATTCCATTTCAAGGGTTATTTTGGCTTGGGCGACGGGCGAAATCGCCGCTACCCTTGGGGTTGTTGCAATGGTATGAAGAACTTCGTCAAAAGTTGATCAGTGAGCAACATAATATCGCTGACCAAGCGTTTCCTTCTTATCAAGATTTTGCGAATTTGTTGCAATTAGCTGAAAAGACGTGGGGACAGAGCTATTTTGATGAGTTGTAGTTAACATGCTGATTTTTCTGCTCTTCCCTTCTCTTTCTAAAAAAAGCACTGATTTTTTGGCTACACTCATCAGCCATCACGCCACCTCGAATTTGCAGAAAATGGTTCATTTTATAGTCTTCAAAAAGATGAAAGCGAGAGCCTAGCGCCCCTGTTTTGTAATCCGAGGCTCCAAATACCAACCGCCCAATACGGCTATGTAAAATCGCTCCAGCACACATTGTACAAGGCTCTAAAGTCACATAAAGGGTTGTATCTAATAGGCGATAGTTTTGTATCTGTTGCCCCCCCATTCGGATTGCTTGAATTTCTGCGTGAGCGGTTGGATCAGAGAGAATAATTGCACGGTTCCACCCCTCTCCGATAATATTGCCTGTTTTATCGACCAACACTGCCCCAACGGGAATTTCCCCTTCTGCTTCGGCTTTATCAGCAAGGGATAAGGCGTATTGCATAAAGTAAAAATCCTGTTCGGTTAAGGTTAAATCGCAATGAGATTGGGTTGGTTGGATAAACATAATTTAATTAAAATGGTAGGGACACACTGCGTGTGTCCATAAATCACAATTTAGGTACAAGTAGCGGACACACGCAGTGTGTCCCTACGCATCAGATTATCGACGACCACGCTCGTTAAAACGTTTTTCTTTAAATCCGCCTTCTTTGCGATCTTTAAAGCCACGTTCTTCACGGCGACCATCTCTGCCACGACCTTTACCACGTCCGCTCTTATCTTCATAAGGGTTAGCATTAGTTGCACTGCCCACAGGACCTAAGAAAGACATTTGCATTGGTTTGCTTAACACTCGTGCTTTCTGTGCGAAATGTTGCACTAAATGTTTCGGCATACCCTGTGGTAATTCAATGGTTGAGTATTTATCGTGTAACTTGATATGTCCGATATAACGGCTGTTAATATCGCCTTCGTTGGCAATCGCTCCAACAATGTGACGCACTTCAACACCATCTTCACGACCAAGTTCGATACGATAAAGATCCATTGCCACGCCGTTGTTATCACGATGCTCACGACCGCCACCACGGCGTTCTGCAGAACGTGGATTTTCACGTCCTTTTCCACGCTCAGCACGAGAAGGGCGAATTTCAGGATCTGGCGGAAGAATAAGTTTTTGTTTTTCTTGCAACAACATCATCATTGCTGCAGCTAATTCTTCGTGATCTTGGTCTGCCGTGAATAGATCTTCTAATAATTCACGATAAAGCTCTAAATCGTGATGTTCTAATTGTAATGAAATGCGTGCTTTAAATTTCTCACGACGTTTTTCCATTAAAATTTCGTGATTTGGTACTGGCACTTCATCAATCGGCTTTTTGATTAAGTGTTCAATGTTTTTCAATAAACGACGTTCACGCGGCTCTACAAATAATAATGCACGACCTGAACGACCAGCACGACCTGTACGACCGATACGGTGAACATAAGATTCTGCGTCAAGTGGAATGTCGTAGTTTACTACCAAACTGATACGCTCAATGTCGATACCACGAGCCGCCACATCCGTTGCCACAATCACATCTAAACGACCTGATTTTAGTTTTTCCAATGCTTGTTCACGCGCTTGTTGGGTCATATCACCGTTTAATGCGGCTGCACGATAGCCATTACGCTCACAGAGTTCAGCAATATCAATGGTGCCCGTTTTGGTACGAGTAAAAATAATCGCCGCATCAAACTCTTCTACTTCTAAGAAACGCAATAACGCATCATTTTTACGGAAGCCGTTCACTAACCAGTAACTTTGTGCAATATCTGGTGCAGAACGTTGGGTTGCCTGAATTTTAACCTCTTGCGGATCTTTCATAAAACGCTTGGTAATACGGCGAATTGGCTCTGGCATTGTGGCAGAGAAAAGTGCCGTTTGGTGATCTTCAGGTAATTCCGCCATAACCGTTTCAACGTCTTCGATAAAGCCCATACGCAACATTTCGTCTGCTTCATCTAATACAATCGCTTTTAGCATAGAAAGATCTAAGGTACCACGGCGAATATGGTCAAGAATACGCCCAGGCGTTCCTACCACAACTTGCGCACCATTTTTTAAAGCACGGATTTGAATATCATAACGCTGACCACCATAAATCGTGACCGTGCGAATACCTTTCATATTTTTGCTGAACTGCTCACAAGCATCTGCCACTTGGATTGCTAATTCACGGGTTGGCGCCATCACCAACATTTGTGGGTGACGCTGTTCTGGATCAATTTGAGCCAAAATAGGCAAAGAGAATGCCGCTGTTTTACCACTTCCTGTTTGTGCCATACCTAACACATCACGACCATTTAAAAGGTGTGGGATACAGGCTTGCTGGATCGGTGATGGCGTTACAAAACCCATTTCATTTACAGAATTAAGGATAGATTGTGGTAAGCCTAAATCGGCGAAAGTTAAAGTTGTTTCAGTCATAAAATTCCAAAAATAAAGAACCTGTTCCCCTCTTTGAAAAAGGGGGGTTAGGGGGGATTTAATTCACGCAAATGAAAAATTAAATCTAAAAATCCCCCTCAATCCCCCTTTTTCAAAGGGGGAAGTATTACACAGGAGATAAAAACTACATTGTTGAGCCTTTAGGTAAGAAAAATAAATAGAAAGTAAACCAATGCTTTATATAACTTGTCATACAGTGTAAGCGGTTTGATTTGCAAAAAATTTTGCGAAACCTACCGCTTAAATCGTCCTAATTTTTCCCAACAACAACGGGATCTGTTTGTTTCGCTCTTTGATGTAATTGAGCTAATTCAAACAACGCAAAACGATACTCAACAAAGTTATATACTTGATTTGCACTAGCTAGACGGAAAAGGCTTTTAGCCTCTTCAAGCTGATTCATTTTGAGTGTTTGTTTTGCAAGATAAAAATATGTTTCGGTTAAAATCTCTGCATAAGCTACCGTATTCGGTTCAGCTTGAGCAATCATTTTTAAACGAAGTTGTTCAAGAGTAAAATCCCCTAGCAAGTAAGACACTAAATGTGTCCCCCAAAAGTCTTTTGATAAACGTTTTGCACGTTTTAACAAATTTGCTTTTGCATCACTTGGATTTAATTCTAACTCATTGAAATATAACCATAATACACGGTAAGGATCGGACCTATCTGCTTTATAGAAACGCAATAAATCACGTTCTGCCTCAGAATAACGACCGCTATAATAAAATGCTAAACCACGATTTAAACGGGTATAGTCATAATTTGGATCGAGTTCTAACACGGCATTAAAAGCATCTATAGAGCTGTCATAATCATCTTCAAGCAACAAATATAAACCTAAATAATTATAGGCAGCCGCCATTTTAGGGGCATATTCAACCGCTTGCGTAAAATCATAACGAGCCAACGACCAAAGTCCTAAACTGTCGTAAATAACGCCTCTTTCAAAATGTAATTCGGCACGTTCAGCTTGGCTTAATTTCGCTTCTTGTAACACTTGCGTTAAACGAACAAGCATTACTTCCTGTTCAAAACGCAACTGAGGATTGAGTTCCGAGAGAGGTAATTTTGTCGGGGCAATCATATCTGACACTCTGTTCACACAGCCTGTCAAAAAAATCATTACCAAAACTAACCAGCAAAAACGAAGATTAAACAACTTAAAACGTTGTGGCATTAATAAAACCTTAGGTATTTATCATTCTTAAAATGAAGATCCCTTCCTCAATGTGAGGAAGGGACAGAAGTGATTATTCTGCTAATTCTTGAATTTCTTCAACAACTTCCCTAGCAGTTGCATCACCATTCAGATCTTTCATTGTTAAGCGGATACGGCCTTGACGCTCGATTTCTACCACTTTCACCTGAACGTCTTGACCAACAGATAGGTAATCCGCAACACGTTCTACACGAGCGTCAGTGATTTGAGAAATATGCACTAAACCTTCTTTACCACCAAGGATAGACACGAATGCACCGAAATCTACTACACGGGTTACTTTACCTTTGTAGATCGCATTGACTTCAACTTCTGCAACGATCTCTTCGATACGTTCCATCACACGTTTCGCGGCGTTGTTGTCTGTTGCCGCAATTTTCACTGTTCCGTCATCATCAATGTCGATTGATGTGCCAGTTTCTTCGGTTAATGCACGAATTGTCGCACCACCTTTACCGATCACATCTTTGATTTTCTTCGGATCGATCTTCATTGTATGAATACGAGGTGCGAAGTCAGAAATTTCTGAACGTGGTGCAGGGATCGCTTGTTCCATTACGCCTAAAATGTGCATACGCGCACCTTTTGCTTGATTTAATGCGATACGCATAATTTCAGGGGTGATCCCTTCAATTTTGATGTCCATTTGTAATGCAGTTACACCTTCACGGGTACCCGCTACTTTAAAGTCCATATCGCCTAAGTGGTCTTCATCACCTAAAATGTCTGAAAGTACCACAAATTTCTCTTCTTCTTTCACTAAGCCCATTGCGATACCAGCAACAGCCGCTTTGATTGGCACACCAGCGTCCATTAACGCAAGAGAAGCACCACATACAGAAGCCATTGATGAAGAACCGTTTGACTCAGTAATTTCAGATACTACACGCACAACATACGGGAACTCTTCTGCCGTTGGCATTACTGCTAACACACCACGTTTCGCTAAACGACCGTGACCGATTTCACGACGTTTCGGCGAACCGATACGACCTGTTTCACCTACTGAATATGGAGGGAAGTTGTAGTGGAATAAGAAGCGATCTGATTTTTCGCCTGTTAATTCGTCAATGATTTGTGCATCACGCTCTGTACCTAATGTCGCAACTGCTAACGCCTGTGTTTCACCACGGGTAAACAATGCTGAACCGTGAGTACGTGGTAAAACGCCAGTGCAAATATCTAATGCACGCACGGTATCCACTGTACGACCGTCAATACGCGGTTCGCCTGCGATAATACGGCTACGCACGATTTGGCTTTCTAATGCGGTAATAATATCTACAATCTTGCCGCTTGAAATGGTTTCATCTTCTGCGGTTAATTGAGCGATAACATCAGCTTTGATTGCGTCAATTTGTTCATAACGTGCTTGTTTTTCAGTAATACGGTAAGCATCGCCCAGACGAGCTTCTGCTAATGCTTTAACTTTATTGATTAAATCTGTATTTGGCTCTGGAGCAACCCAATCCCAACGTGGTTTGCCCGCTTCTTTCACAAATTCTTTGATGTTTTCAATCACCACTTGTTGCTGTTCGTGACCAAACACCACTGCGGCTAACATCTGTTCTTCAGTTAAGATATCTGCTTCAGATTCAACCATTAATACCGCTTTGTCTGTACCAGCTACCACTAAATCTAAACGGCTTAAACGCTGTTCTGATGTAGTTGGGTTTAAAACGAATTGGTTATCAATAAAACCAACACGTGCTGCACCGATTGGGCCGTTGAAAGGCACGCCGGATAGAGATAATGCTGCTGAAGCACCGATCATCGCCACTAAATCCGGGCTGATTTGTGGATTGACAGAAACCACCGTTGCAATCACTTGAATTTCGTTGAAGAAACCTTCAGGGAAAAGTGGGCGAACCGGGCGGTCGATTAAACGAGCAATTAAAGTTTCACCCTCAGATGGACGACCTTCACGTTTGAAGAAACCACCTGGAATGCGGCCTGCTGCGTAAGTACGCTCTTGATAATCTACAGTTAATGGGAAGAAGTCTTGGCCTTCATTCACCTCTTTTTTTGCCACAACGGTAACAAAAACGGTAGTGTCGTCCATACTTGCCATTACTGCTGCTGTTGCTTGACGAGCAATAGCCCCTGTTTCTAAAGTTACGGTATGCTGACCGTATTTAAATTGTTTAACGATTGGAGTCATTTGAATGTTCCTTATGAATTTTTGGATTTGTTGTTGTTTTATTTCCTAAAAATTGCGACTAGCAAAAGTAATCTCACACATCAAATTACTTTTGATAGCCGCCTCTTAGAATGCGAAGAAATAAAACTTGGCTATTATACAGAGATTTTCTGAAAAATCGCCTGTTATTTCGGAATTTGTGAGAAATTTATAATGGTCAAGTTGATGATAAACCTAAATCTGCTTTTATTTACCTTCTATATCATTATTTCCTCACTTCGTTGTCTATTCTGCCAAATCTCCCCTACCCCCTCTTTGCTAAAGAGGGGAACTGGTTTAGATGAAAATTCTAGTGTATCTACAGAATTAAACATCATTTTGGGAGATCTTCAATCTTTAAATTTACAGATGAACAAATCCCCCTCTTTAGCAAAGAGGGGCTGGGGGAGATTTGGCAGAAACAAAGTCAGAGTGAGAGGTAAGAACAGCCTAAATAACTTTATCATCGTACTGAAACAAGGCTCTCCCCTCTGTTTTCTACCTATTCATACAACACTCTTCCACCCCACAACAACCCGCAGTAATATTAATCCGCTTGTTATGATAAGGGTACAAGGTGCAACGGTGTCCGACACTGATAATGGTGCTGTTTGGCAGCGCTTCCCGAATGGTACGGTAAAGAATAGACTCCGTCGGTTCATCAAGGGCGGAAGTTGTTTCATCAAGGAAAATCAACTCTGGCTTACTGAGTAAAATTCGCACAAAGGCAACCCGTTGCAATTCACCTGGGGAAAGGGTAAGTTGCCAGTCGTTATCATCATCAAGTGCGTGGAGATATTTATCCAAACAGCATTTTTCCATTGCCTGTTTAATTTGCTCGTCCGTTGCTTCAATATGTGGATAACAAATGGCTTCTCGCAATACCGCAGAAAATTTTGCCTGTAAATTTCGGTGTTCTTTGGCTTCGCCCGAATAAAAGGCGATACTTTCGGCGTTATCTCGCACACGGATCAGAGAGTAACGGTAATCCCCTTGTAGCTTCTCTTTATTGAAATTCAATGCAATCAGTGGGCGACCGATAATCACAGAAAGTAAGGTAGCAACAATAATAAAAATATAGATAAAGAACACCACACCTTTCGGGATTTCTACACCGAAGATCGCCAAGATCCCCGATAGCCCCCACAGGATAATGGTAAATTCAATGGTGGAAACGACCGCATTAATCACCCCATGCACTACGTCTAACGTACCGCCGATAAACTCTGTCGCTTTGGTGAATAAATAGATCCTGCGGAAATTGCACCGTTAGTTTTACTGCTTTGATCGTGGTCACGCTGACGTTCTACTGAATCAAACGCTAGACTCCAATTGTGAAGAATCGGTCCTGTTTCAGTTTCACCTTGTAATTTTAAGTTCCCGCTTGTTGTACGAGAAACAAAGTCCATTCCACGAATACCCGATACTCTAAAATCACCATTTTGCTTAATTGAGTTAATTTGTCCAAATGCACCTGAGTAACGAGATTTCATATGTCCAAAGCCACCTGAAACCATCATATTGTAAGGCAGATCATACTCAAAGGTTGCCATTGCGGTTTTATCTTCGGTCGTCTGTCCAAGCCAATCTGGGTTAAGATTAATTTTTCCATTTGGCGCAACTGGCATTGCAAATTTTAAGTTTTGCATATCTTGGATACGAGCTCTGCCGCCGTCTGTTTTACGCTTACTTTGCATATAATCTACGCCAACTCGTAATTTCTCACCACGATAATCTGCTCCAATCGCAATTTCTTTCGCTCGCTCATCGTAATCGTGACGAGCCGTATCACCATCACGGTATTTGCCACTTACACGAATGCCCCACTCTTTATTCGCACCAAAACGACGACCTAAATCGAACGACTCTTGTAAGCGATTGTTACTAAACCAAGCAAAACCGACTTTGTTAATATCTTCGTCCGTTGCACGCTTCGTTTCGATGTTGATTGATGCACCAACAGAACCTTCAGGGGGTCCATACCAACCGTTGCTGTCGAAGCACCTTTAATTAATTGAGCAGATCCAACCGCTGTTGTCGGTGTATTGTATGCAGAATAAAGCCCTGCTAAACCATTTACACTAAATTGGCGTGCACCAAGCTGTAAGCCACGAACATAAACCCCCTGTAAGGTAGCGGATTCACCACCGAAATTCATTACTGAAGCATCTGTTTTTGCAAGCACATCTACGATATTTCTCGGCTCTTTGTCAGCAAAGGCTTTTTCATCATAATTCACTACGGTAATTGCATTGCTTTACAGTAATTATTACATTAAAAAAGCGACAAAGTTAAAAATAACTTTGTCGCAGATTATTACATAGTATTGTTTTGTAAATTTTTATTTAAAGATCACATCATCTTTTGGATCATATTTTGACGCATCAATTGGTGAATTTTCTTCAAAGTATTTTTTCAACATTTCAGCATCAATAAAGCCTGTATTCACATAGCTTGGGTGTTTTTTCAGGATTGGATAACCATCACCACCTGCTGCACAGTAATCAGGCACAGACACTTTGTAAGTTTTATTGAGATCAAGCGGTTTACCACCGACTTTCACATCAGACACCTGTTTTGCAGTACGATCAACAACCATAGACACGCCTGCAAATTGTGGATACGCACCCATATCGACTTCTTTTAGGGCAACAACATTGAGGTAATCAATTAACTCTTTACCTGTTAAATCAACGGTTGCAATCATATTACCGAACGGCTGAACAGTAAGCAGATTTTTGTAAGTGACCTCACCTTCATTGATTGAAGCACGGATACCGCCAGAGTTCATAATACCAATATCGGCTTTCACACGTTCCATTTGTGCTTGAGCAATTAAGCGACCTAAATTCGTTTGGTGGAAACGGATAACTTTACGATCACCCTCAAGGATACCACCTTTCACTTCACCGACTTTCACACCCAATAATTTATCGCCTTCATCTTGATATTTTTTCAAGTGCTCAAATACAGCTTTATCTTCAGGGATCTCTTCTTGATACAGTTTGTACTCGCTCTTACCGTCAGCTAACTTAATTTTTTGTTTAAGATTGACAGGGATAAGCTCATATTTGACTAGTTTCGTTTCACCATTTTTAAATTCAAAATCAGCACGACCCAAGAATTTACCCCATTCACCTGCTTGAACGATCCAAGTGCCGTTTTGGAAATCAGGTTTACACTCTTCACCCGGTGTATATTTGAGTTTAAATACGCCTTTCTCATCAACACAAACGGTATCGTGAGTATGTCCGCCGATAATCAAGTCAAAAGCCCCTTTATCCAAGCCACGAGCAAGAGATACATCGCCTGGAGCATTCATACCGTGTTGTTCATCAAAGTAGTAGCCCATATGAGTAAGCGCGATACTTACATCTGGTTTTTCGGTTTTCTTCACTTGGGCAAGGGTTTCTTTTGCGGTTTTAATTGGATCATTAAACACCACATTTTCAGTCACATCAGGGTTACCAAGTTTTGCCGTATCTTCTGTAGTTAAACCGATTACCGCAAATTTCAAGCCACCTTTATTAAGCGTAACATAAGGTTTTACAAGGTGTTTGTTTGTTTTTTTGTTGATAACGTTTGCAGAAATGAACGGGAATTTAGCCCATTTTTCTTGCATATCAAGCACTTGCAGAGGGAAGTCAAACTCGTGATTACCCAACACTGCCACATCAAAACCAAGCATATTCAAGCCTTCAATATCTGGTCTTGCATTTTGCATATCAGACTCAGGTACGCCCGTATTGAAGTCACCTGCGTGAAGTAAAACAACCTCACCGCCTTTTTCAGCCACTTCCTTACGGATTTTGTCGATCAAGGTTTTTTGAGCAGCAAATCCATATTCACCCTTATCATTTTTCCAGAAATGACCGTGGGTATCATTAACGTGTAATACGGTAAACCTATAGGTTTTATCCGCTTCATACGCCATCGCAGTAGTAGCTCCCATAAGAGCCAAAGCAAGTGGAGTTTTATTAAATTTCATATAAGCTCCTTTAGTTTTGACAGAAATAAGTGAAAAACTCACTGGATTACAAACATAAAATCAGTAACCAAGTAAGCCCTGTGATAAGCATTGCAACAAAAACAGCGGCAGAGCCAATATCTTTCGCACGACCTGATAATTCATGATATTCAGACCCGATACGATCCACCACAGACTCTACAGCACTATTGAGTAGCTCAGCCACTAACACAAGCAACACCGAACCGACTAATAGAATTTTTTCGATTGCCCCATCGCCTAAATATAAACCGACAGGAATGAGAAAAAAAGAAAGCCACACTTCTTGACGAAATGCGGCTTCGTGAATATATGCACTTTTCAGACCTTTCATTGAATAGCCTGTAGCACGGACAATGCGTTGAAAATTTGCTTTGTTTTCAGGTTTCATTAACTTTATAAATAGAATACGACTAATTAGTCTTATTCTAACGCAATTACCTGTTTATGGAAACAATTCATTTAATAGTGAATATGTATTTATTTTTGCAATGGAAATCTAACCAGTGCTTGATATTACATATTAATTGTATTAAAAGCAGAAATTCCTATAATTTTTCCACATTATCTATTTTGCTAACCCACCTAACCGCTTCATTCCAATCTTCCCTCCAATCTTTCAATAATTCAACCCAAGAAACGAGATTATTTTCCCACTCATTTCCATTATCACTTTGAGCTAATTGCGCAATTTGTTGTAAATGAACTAAGCCCACAGATGCCAATGCCCCCTTGATTTTATGCGCTTCATCCGCAACACATTTACGTTTCTGTATATCACCAGTCTCTTGCCAATCCTGTAAATAATCATTTAAATTCTCTAAATAATTAGGCATTAAGTTGGCAAAGAGATCTAATGTTGATAACACATTCTTTTTACCCATTACCTCAACCAACTCTTGAAGCATTTTAGGATCAAAAGACATTTTACTTATCGGTTCTGACAAGACTACATCGTCCGAGGATTCCTCTAAAAACCCTTCATCAAAATATCTATTTAAGCATTCAGATAAAGCCTCTAATGATAGTGGTTTACGTAAAACATCATCCATTCCTTGTTGCTGATATTCAGCTTTGGTTTGCATAATATTTGCTGTCAAAGCAATTAATAAAGGCAGATAATCAACATCTCCGTCCTCATACCTCTGACGTAATTTTTGTGCTATTTCTACTCCCGTAGTATCAGGCAACTGAATATCTAATAAAATTAAGTCATAACTATTTTTATCAAATAACTCAAATGCTTCTGCTCCTGTCATTGCAACATCAACATTACACCCAAACTTATCCAACATAGCTTTTGCGACGACAATATTGACTTCAATATCCTCTACCAGTAATACTTTTAGTGCATGTGTATTTATTGCTACTTCTTTATAATGATTTGCTTCATCAGCTTGAATGATAAGAGTAAAAACAGAACCTTGATTTAATTCACTCTCAACAGTTAAATCTCCGCCCATTAAGCGAGCTATACGTTTCGATATTGCTAAACCAATACCACTTCCCTGAGCTTTCTTACCCTGGGAATTTTCTGATTGATAAAACATTGCAAAAATTTTACGCTGCTCACTTTTCTTTATGCCAATCCCTGAATCTTTCAAAATAAAAGCATAATGATCATGATCTCGACGTTCCACTTTTAGTGAAATCTCTCCCCCAGAAGGGGTAAATTTGACGGCATTATTCACTAGATTCCATAAAATTTGACTAAGTCTAGCATTATCTACACAGACAAAATCAGGTAAATTATCATCGTACTGAATTGTAAATTTAATTTTTTTCTGCTCTGCCATTAAATTAGCAAAATGGCTGATGTTACTGATTAATTGTGAGAATTCTACTTCACTACGAAATAACTCAATGCGGCGACTATCAATTTTTTCCAAATCAATAATATCACTGAAAATATGCCCTAACGATACAGCACTAATATTAATTGTTTTTAAATACTCTCTTTGTTGTGCAGATAATTCACCTTCTAATAAAATACGGCTTAAGCCAATGATACCATTTAGAGGTGTTCGTAACTCATGACTGATTGTGGCCATCAACGTTGACTTATCTCGGCTATTTTTTTCAATCATTTCTTGATATCTTTTACGCTCAGTAATATCTCTTCCAAACCCCATAATACAGTGACATTCATTTACTCTATCATAGTAAGGCACCTTACGAATTTCAAAGCAGGAAAGTTTATTGTTAGAATGGCGAATCCACTGTTCGTAAGTAACTCCAGTATTACTAATTAGAGTATCTCTATCTGTATCTAGAATTAATTTAGCGGTTTCTTTAGGATAAATATCTTTTGGAGTAAGATGAAGTAACTCTTTTTCTGAACGTCCCGTTAAAACTTCCATTGCCCTATTACATCCGAGAAATTCCCCATGTTGATTACGATAAAAAACAAGATCTGGAGAAGCATCGAAGAAAGAACGTAAAAATTCAGCCTGTTGTTCTAACTCTACATTTAAACGAGCATCTTGTTCACGTAACAAGGAAAGATCATTCAACGATTGCTCCAAACGAATACGAGAACGTTCAAGTTTTTCTAAAATTAGATTAAAAAAATAAATCACGAAAGGAGCCGATGTTAGACCAAAAATAATAGAACGAAAAATATCGCTAGTATTTATGCTCCCAGTAAATATCCAGCTCAATAGGCTTTGTGTAAAAATTGCAAACACCGCTAAAATAATCAAACCCAATAATGCGGATTTCCCTTTACCTAAACGTAATACCCAATTGACATAACGCTGGGCATATTGCTTTGGATTTTTCATTATTACCTCATCAATATTCGCCACTACTCATAAGAACCAATCTTAGTTGATTGATTCTTTTAATTCATCAAAGAGGCTAAAAAATTTAATTGATATTAAACGCTTCAATATAAGGAAGAATTCCTTTTTTAAGCATCTTAGGCACGGTATGTTCATAATTTCCATTAAATCTAACTTCAAAATTAATACCAAAACGATTATCATAGTAGAAATCATTTATTGTATCGCTTTTCCCCATCGGAGTTGAAATCAAATGTCTAGAAGTATAAAAATTTGCACTCCAACAACAAGTGCTATAATTTAAACCCAATTGACTCTCAACCAGTTTTTTTAAAGCAATATCTTGATAGTGGCTCATTACTATTGATACATTATTGCTCAATGACCAAGCTATAATACCTCCAACTTGCTTAATATCCTGCCCATAGCGATTATCACTTAAATTTTGATCTATATAGTTTTTGCTTGCATAACGATAATTAAGCTGAATCACGTTATTATTTTTAGGCTTAAATTGTAATGAAACATTTGCTAACGATGTTTCGTTTAGACGTGTATCATATTGATAACTTCCATGCCAATTCCAGTTTGAATGAAATTTCCAGTTAGATTCTAATGACCAAGAAGATGAGTGTTTTGTATCGCTATTTAACGACTCACTATCAACTCTTGAAGGAGATAAATATTGAATCTGTCCTGCACTAAAGTTAAATACTTCTTTTCCTGTTTTGTCGCTAAAAAATCGTGTAGTACCGCCTAACGTAACCTGATTCGCAGAGGCAATGCGGTCCAACCCACTATAACTGCGCTCATTAAATAAAGAGTAATAATCCTGCTGCAATAAAACGGAGTCATAACCTAAACCTAAATATTTAGGATTTCTAACTCCAATATTTCCTTGATTTTTATATGGACGATATAAATATTGTATTGTTGGCTCAAAAACTTGTGAAAACCCATTAAACAAAGGTCTTTCCTTTTCCAAGACAGTTTTAAAATCCAACTTAAATTGAGGTAATACCCGGAGTATATGTGACTCTATCGGTATTGCTTGTGCTTGCCCCAGTTTCTGTAAATAATAGGTGGTATATAGCTTAGTTTCTAAAGCTAAACTTCCTAACTGGTTAACAAAAGGAACATTTAAACTAGGTTCTAAATGAAAACGCCACGCTGATGGCATGAGTTTATTTTGATTAACAAAATGCGCCATCTGCCCAAACATCTTGAAATCAACATCAGAAACTAAATTATTTTTATAGTAATTAAGCTCAATCTTTGGTAACACATGATAGGTAGTGCTATCATTTTTTACGTAAAATGACTGAAATTTTTTTCCTGAAATAGAAAAATTATAATCTGAATGATAGTACCCTAATTTAAACTGCTGTACCGCATAACCATCAGTACTATTCCCGTACATAGAATTAAAATCAGAAAAGTACCGACTATCACTAACTCTTGTATAATCAACAGCTAATCTCCAATTATTAAAAAAACTCATATCATGTTGCCAAAATAGCATATAACGAGATTTACTATGATTTGCCCAATTTTCAAGTCGATCCTTACCTAAATATTCACCGGCTATTTTACCTTCTCCTAAATAAGTTAAATAACGCAGTTCAGGTGCAATCTGCCAACCACGTTTTGAATAGTATGTTGGTACAAATGTCATATCCATGTTAGAAGCAATATTCCAATATATTGGCTGTGCATATATATAACCATCTCGTCTTGAATGACCAACACTCGGAGCCAATAAACCAGAACGACGACGATCCCCTATTGGAAATTGCAAATAAGGAGAATAGAAAATAGGTATACCCAATACTTTAAAACGCGCATGCCATAATTCAGCATATTCCTCTTCAACATGCTGAACCATTTCATTAGCTTCAATAGCCCAGGAGTTATCATGAGGTAAACAAGCTGTAAAAGTTGCATTTTTCATTCGACGGGCTTGTTCAGCTATCATGACTTCATCAGCAATACCTCTTCCTTGTCGACCAACTAAATGGTAATCGACCCCGCCTAACTGAGCATCATAGTTGTTCAAATTAATCTTTGCATTATTACCTATCGCATTAATGAAATTATCCCGATAATCGAATTTACCGATTAAATAAGCAAAACGCATCTGTTCGTTATTCTGTTCTACCTTAGCTTTTTCTGCAATAAGAGAACGATTACCTTGCTTAACACTAACTTCACCAAAATATGTTGCCTCAGAAGGATAATTCATTTCCATACGATCTGACTCAATATACACAGGTAGAAGAGTCTGATCACCTTGTATAATATCCCCCTGAAAAGTAGGAATTCCTTGTAAACATTGCATTCTCAAATCTGCTATTACATATTGACTACAGCAAGCTGCAACAATAGCAATAGAAAGTAAACTATAACGATATGGTTTCATAATTTGATTCTACTCACATTTGTAAACAAATAAGCCTATGTAACCGCCTTATTTGCAAACATTATCATTAAATGATTCTTGAAAATTGTTGTCTTTTAGCTTGCTGTCTTGAATAAATATCAAAGCACATACAGATATTTCTGATCAATAAACGCCCTCGAGGCGAAACAACAATCCCCTTTTCACCAATCTCTAGCAAACCATCTTTTGCTAACGGTGCTAATAGTGATAAATCCTCTGCAAAGTACTGATTAAAATCAATCTGATAATCTTGCTCAAAGCGGTCATATTCTAGCTTAAAATTACAAATTAGGGCTTTGATCACATCACGGCGTAAACAGTCATCTTTAGTCATACTCAAACCTTTGTGTAATGCAATACCACGCATTTCCACCTCGGTATAATACTGTTTCAGCTCTTTATGGTTTTGAGCGTAGCTATCCCCCAGTAAACTAATTGCCGATACCCCTAAGCCTAACAAATCCGCATCTTCTTGGGTAGTATAGCCTTGGAAATTACGGTGTAATTCCCCTTTTGCCTGAGCACTCGCCAGTTCATCATTAGGCTTTGCAAAGTGATCCATACCGATAAATTTATAACCTGCGTTACCTAAAGTTTCAATCGTTTTCTGTAAAATTTCGAGCTTCGTTTCAGGGGCTGGCAACATTTCATCTTTAATTTTGATTTGTGCTGCAAAACGACTTGGTAAATGAGCATAGTTAAACACGCTCATTCGATCAGGATTTAACTGAATCACACGTTCTAAGGTAAACATAAAACTTTCTACCGTTTGTTTCGGTAAACCGTAGATCAAATCAATATTCGTTGAGGTAAAACCTAGCTCTCTTGCACGTTTCATTAATGCAAAAATAAATTCCTCGTCTTGCTCACGATTAACCAGCTTCTGAACCTCTTTATTGAAATCTTGGATCCCCATACTAATACGGTTAAACCCAATTTCACGCAAATGCTCGAGCATTTCTAACTCAATCTCTCGCGGATCCATTTCAATACTGATCTCTGCATTATCGCTCACGTTAAAATGTTTGCGTAACATCGCCATCAAACGTAACGATTGATCTTCATCAAGATAGGTTGGCGTACCACCGCCCCAGTGAATTTGAGTTACTGTTCTATCCTTAAATAAATCCGCACGGTATTTAATCTCTTTTTCTAAATAATCCAGATAAATATCGACTTTATGCTGGTGGCGTGTAATGATTTTATTACAAGCACAGAAATAACAGAGCTTATGGCAAAATGGAATATGCACATAAAGTGAAAGTGGCTTATTAGGATAACGTGCAGCAGCAGCTTTAAAATCATCATCATTGTAAGACTCGTTAAACTCTAACGCTGTTGGGTAAGAGGTATAGCGAGGTCCTGATTGATTATATTTTTGGATAAGATTAATATCCCAAATGATGTCTGTCATTGTTATTTTAACTCTTGTTTAAATTGCTCTATGTCGCTTAATAATTGATGAAGTTCCTGCTTAATCTGCTCAGATAACTCGGCCTCTTTCGATTCACGCTCTAGGTCAAGTCTCATTCGTTCATTACGTTTTAATTCCTTACGAGCCTCTAAAATTGGCATTGATTCAACCACTTGATACAGTGCCCACATCGCTGGATATTGACTTAATTTTTTGCCCAATACATCAAGTAATGGTTTCAATCGTAATACCCCTTCAGAAAAACCGCATTGCTCTGCCAGCATTGCTCGCCCAATAACATCAATGCTCTCTATAATCGAACGATAGCGATTAAGTTGTGCCTCTTTTAACTGTTTTTTCTGTTTTTTTAATTTAAGCCATAAGGAAATTGCGTAACCTGCCATCGACAGCACAATCAAAATAGCCAAAATAATTAGAAAAAATCGCATTATCATTTTTAACGGAATTTATTAATGTCCATCGTTTCAAATTGACGTAGCAAATCTTCTGCTTCGTCTTCTTCATCTTGAATCCCCAATTCAGTCATCAATTCGTGAACACGGTCTAAACATTCATCAACAAATTTCTGATCCTGGGCAGATAATGTTTTACCTGCTTCCAAATCATCTAATAGCTGATTTAAACATTCATTATTTTCTAACTGTTCTAACTCTTGTTCAGGGCTTAAACGAGGTTTTTCAACTTCAATTGGCACAGGTTTAATAACACGACCTTTTTCTGGTTGATTAACAAATTCCACCATCAAAGGCACTTTTTTACGGCTACCAATACGCGGATCTTTTACCTCTTTCTCAACTTTTTGTTTTTGCTCATTCCCTTCATTCGTTCGAGAGCCTGACGGTAAACCTTTATGCTTACGTTTTTTCTTTTCCTCACGCGCAGCTAAATCTAGTTCATAACGCGTTGGTTTACGACTTTTAGAAGGTTTTGCTTTAGGTTGTAAGGGTTTATCTGCCTTTCTTGCAGGCATAATGTCGGTAAGACGACGACTTTTCTTTTGACGACTCATAATGTAATTAGTGAATAAAAATAAACTGAGATTGTATCACTAACTGGAAAAAATAGAAAAGGGTGATATAAATCAATCCATGCCTATACTCAGGAATTTAATTATTTTTTATCATCTTCATCTGTGAAGGTTCCAAGGTTGTCGCCTCTTTCCCCAACAATAAACTCACTGCCATCGCACTTCGTGCAAAAAATTCACGAATCCGAACTTTATAGTGAGCATCTGGATATTTTGCCGCAAAACAGACCGCTTCAATTTGGTGAAATTTTGCAATAAATAAGGCTCGTTCACAATGAAACTGCTGAGAAATGATGATAAAGGGTTGTAATTGAAACACTTTATCCGCCCGAATAATCGAGTCTAATGTATTGTAACCAGCATAATCTTGTCTAATTCTCTGCCACGGAATCCCCATTTGGCGTAAATCACGGGTCATCATTTTTGGCTCATTATAGTAAGCGGTCTTATTATCACCGCTCACTAATAAATAATTGACCTTGTTATGCTCAAATACCGCTTTAGCTGCATCTAAACGATATTTGTAGTAAAGATTAGGCGAACCCGACGGATAATACTTTGCTGTTCCCAAAACCAACGCATATTCCCGTTGGGGTAATTGACGTACATCAGTATAAATTTGATCTCGCACCCAATACCCTGTTGCAAAATCAATGGCAAACATCAGCAAAAAAAGAGGAAAGCACAATCCCAATATGCCTTTCATCAGCCAAATGCTTACGCGAGCTACCCAACGTCTCCCCGTTGTTTTTGCTGTCGATTGCTCTGTTTGAGATTGTTCCGCCATCATCTACTTCTGCTGAGATTGTTTCGCTTCGGCGTGTGTAATATACATCGTCGCCCCAATAATAATTGCTGCCCCTAACCATAGCTTACCTGGCGGCACCCAGTTAAAGACAAGCCAACCTGCCAAAACGTTCAATGGCAACTTAATAAAATCAAAAGGTTGAATATAAGACGCATCGGCTAAACTATAGGCTTTAGCCACAGCAAGCTGTGCTAACGCCGTAAAAAATCCCAGTAAAATTAAGAAACCAAAATCACTAAATGATGGCAAACTAAATCCTTCAGGGCTTAAATTAGTCAATGCAATCAACAAGTTAAATGGCGTAATTAAAATAAATAGATAGGCGACCATTGTGGTTGGCGAATCTTCATTAGACAGTTTTTTCACCATCAACGAATAGCACGCCCAGAAAAATGCGGCAGCAACAGGCAATAACACCACCCACTCAAAATTTTCTGACCAAGGCTCTAAAATAATCATTGCCCCCACAAATCCCAAGAAAGTCACAATCCAGCGTTTTGTATCCACTTTCTCTTTCAAAAACAGCCCAGAGCCAATAGTCACAAACAGTGGTGATGTCATCAACAACGCAATCCCCTGCCAAATGGGAATAGGATAAGCTAAAGCCATTGTCCAACACTGAATACCGATTGCCGACAAAAACACCCGAAAACAGTGCATACCAAAATGCTTCGTCCTCAACGACTGAAAAAAGCCCATATTTGCCATACTTGGCATTAAAAAGACAAAAGCAACAAGGTATTGCACCAGAGCAATAACACTGGCATCAATTGTTGAAACGGAAGTTAATTTAGGAATAAGCGTATTGACACAAGCAAATAAAAAGCCTGCGGTAATAATTGCAATAGCGCCTTTGACGGGGTGGTGATGTGACATAACTACTTAAAAATGAAAACAAAATAAGCCACTAGCATAGCCGAGCTATAATAAATTGCAAGTTTGATTTTCAGGTTACACATTACCAATCGATATATAACATAGTAAATAACGTAATAATCTCAACCTAAAGCGTTATCGTCTAACTTCCTGAGCAATTTGATAATCGTCAAAACTTCATCAACGGAAATCTCTATATTCCCTACGAACGACTTAATCGGGTCAATTTTCTATTTTGTGAGGAAATTATATGAAACATCAATCAGACAGCAGCCATTTTTCGGCAGAACGACGTTCGTTTCTCAAAGGTGGTGCTGCGTTAAGTGGGGCGGCACTTGCAGCAAGTGCTGTTCAAATTCCAATTGCAAAAGCTAATCCAAAACCAACCGCTTCTACAGCGAATGAAAAACTTGTTTGGAGTGCTTGTACCGTAAACTGCCACAGCCGTTGCCCGTTGCGTATGCACGTTCAAGATGGAGTGATTAAATATGTAGAAACTGATAATCTTGGTTTAGACAATTACGGCGATTTCCACCAAGTGCGTGCTTACCGCTTGTTAGCTTTGTTTCATCTATTGAACACAAACTACCAACAGCGTGGCAACCGTTAGGGCGTGTAGTGGTTGCTATTTCAGGTTTAATTTTTATCGGGGCAATGGCAAAACTCTACCTAATCCCAACTGTGCCAACGTGGAATAGCGTCTATACGCCAGTATCGTTTTTCTTAACGGTTATATTAGCTGGTTCTGCTTTGGCAGTCGGCTTATTACAAGCGGTACGTTGCGGTGAGTATTTACAAAAAACCTTGGTTGGTATTGCAATCGTTGGGGCGATTGCCACTGCAATTAGCACCTACTTGAACTATCAATATCTCTTAGGGGTAAAAACGGCGATATTCACTGCATTAGATCTCGTACCTGATTATCTCACTATCACCTTTATCCACTTTGGATTGATTATTGTCGATATTGTCTTATTGCTAGTAGCACTGAAAAAACGCACTACACTCATCAGCTTCAGCGGATTTGCGTTAATCCTGATCGGCGAATTACTCGGTAGAACCTTGTTTTACGGATTACATATGACGGTAGGATTGAAAGCGTTAGGGGGCTAACTTATATAGCATTTCTTTCACTTCCCTTCCCTCTTACGAGGGAAGGTGGAATAGCATAACCTGATAACATGTCAAAGATACTTGAATTAAACAAGAAAAATTTGACAGAAGCAAAGGCAAAGTGAGATGGTGGTAAGAACGCTCCAAATTACTTTGTCATCGTCCCGACCAAAAAAGTAGATTACTTCTTCCACCCCTTCAACGCATCTGCAAAAGCATTGTTGCCAAAACTTTGACGTTCAGACTTTTGCGAGCGGTCGGATTTGCCAAACTCTTTGCGTTTCTCACCGCTTGTATCACGTTTATCCGTTGGCTTATCGTCCAAACGCATCGTTAAGGCAATACGTTTACGAGCCACATCCACTTCTAACACCTTCACTTTAACCACATCACCTGTTTTCACCACTTGGTGCGGATCTTCAACAAAACTGTTCGACAACATTGAAATATGCACTAAACCGTCTTGATGAACGCCAATATCCACAAACGCCCCGAAGTTAGTTACGTTAGTGACAGTGCCTTCTAAAATCATACCGACTTTCAAATCGCTGATTTCTTCTACGCCGTCCATAAAAATTGCCGTTTTGAACTCACCACGAGGGTCACGCCCTGGCTTTTCAAGCTCTTTGAAAATATCGTTTACCGTTGGTAAACCAAACTGTTCATCAACAAAATCTTTGGCATTCAAACTATGAATTTTCGTTGAATTACCCATCAACTCACCTAACGTAGAAGCGGTTGCTTGCAAGATTTTTTCCACTACAGGATAGGCTTCTGGGTGAACACTTGAAGCATCAAGCGGGTTCTTTCCGCCTAAAATTCGCATAAAACCAACACACTGCTCAAAGGCTTTTGGACCTAAGCGAGCGACTTTTTTCAGATCAGAACGGGAATTAAAACGCCCGTTTTCATCACGGTAAGCCACAATATTTTGAGCTAAGGTTTTCGTCATACCTGCCACACGCGCAAGCAATGGTGCAGAAGCGGTATTTAAGTCCACACCTACCGCATTTACACAATCTTCGACTACCGCATCAAGTTTACGCGCCAGTTGCGACTGATTGACATCGTGCTGATATTGCCCTACACCAATCGCTTTAGGTTCAATTTTCACCAATTCCGCCAACGGATCTTGTAAACGGCGAGCAATCGACACTGCACCACGCAAGGATACATCAAGTCCAGGGAACTCCGCCGCCGCTAATTCTGAAGCCGAATAAACCGATGCTCCAGCTTCACTCACCACCACAGTTTGCAGTTTATTCTCTTTGATCTCTTTAATCACTTCTTTGGCAAAGCGTTCCGTTTCACGGGAAGCCGTGCCGTTACCAATCGCAATTAAATCCACATTATGCTGTTTAATCAGCTTATAAATGGTCACCATTGCAACGTCCATCTGTCCCGTATGAGGATAAATCGTGGTGCTATCCAATAATTTACCCGTATTATCGACCACAGCCACTTTCACCCCAGTACGCAAACCTGGGTCTAATCCCATTGTATTTCTTGCCCCTGCTGGTGCAGCCATTAATAATGCTGATAAATTACGTGCAAACACATCAATCGCTTCTTCTTCCGCTTTTTCTCGCAATGCCCCCATTAATTCCGTTTCAAGGTGTAACAACGCTTTGATTTTCCACGTCCACGCAATCACCTGTGAACGCCAGCTGTCTGCCGGTTGCTGACGAAGTTGTACGCCTAAATGTTCACGAATAATCTCTTCACAATAACTTGAACGGCTACCTTCTTCCGCATCAGGATCGGCATTCAAATTAAGCGACAAAATGCCTTCATTCCGCCCACGGAACATCGCTAAGGCACGATGTGACGGAACATTTTTCAACGGCTCACTGTGAGCAAAATAGTCACGGAATTTCTCGCCTTCTTCTTCCTTACCGTCAATCACCTTGGCTTCAAGGGTGGCATTAGTGGTCAGATATTGACGTAATTTTGCAAGCAGATCTGCATCTTCGGAAAAACGTTCCATCAAAATATATCTTGCCCCATCAAGTGCAGATTTCACATCTGCCACACCTTTTTCTGCGTCCACATAGGCTTCGGCGACTGTTTCAGGCACTTGGCTAGGATCGTTCCAAAGACTGTCCGCCAACGACTCAAGCCCTGCTTCAATCGCAATTTGCCCACGAGTACGGCGTTTTGGTTTATACGGCAAATAGAGATCTTCAAGTTCCGTTTTACTCTGCGTTTGTTCAATTTTCTCACGCAGTTCATCGGTGAGCTTGCCTTGCTCTTCGATGGATTTCAAAATAGTTTGACGGCGGTCGTTTAGCTCACGCAAATAGAGTAAACGAGTTTCAAAATGGCGAAGTTGAGTATCGTCCAATCCGCCTGTGACTTCTTTACGATAACGAGCGATAAACGGAATGGTATTTCCTTCATCAAGTAAAGTCATCGCTGCAAAAATTTGTTCAGATCGCACCGCTAACTCTGCGGCAATAATTTGGCTGATTTGGTGGTTGAGTTCTGTCATTGGGTATCCTGTAAAAACACACTAAATTTACAAGGCATATTTTAGCAGGGAAATGGGAAAATTTCTGAGAAAAAAGAGGTTACATATTAGTATAAAACCTCTCATTCCGAGAGGTTTTATTGCACTCTAATTATCTTTTCTTCGCTTTTGGATTTGGAAGGTCTGTGATAGAGCCTTCAAATACTTCTGCTGCAAGACCTACAGACTCGTGTAGAGTTGGGTGCGCGTGGATAGTTAATGCAATATCTTCTGCATCACAGCCCATTTCAATCGCTAAACCGATTTCACCTAACAATTCACCGCCGTTAGTACCCACAATTGCACCACCAAGTAAACGATGTGTATCTTTATCGAAGATTAATTTTGTCATACCGTCTGCACATTCAGACGCAATCGCACGACCTGAAGCAGCCCAAGGGAACTTCGCCACTTCGTAGTTTAAGCCTTCTTGTTTACACTCTTTCTCAGTTTTACCTACCCAAGCTACTTCTGGCTCAGTATAAGCAATAGATGGGATCACTTTTGGATCGAAGTAATGTTTTTGTCCTGCAATTACTTCTGCAGCAACGTGACCTTCGTGAACACCTTTGTGTGCTAACATTGGCTGACCCACGATGTCACCGATAGCGAAGATGTGTGGCATGTTAGTTCGCATTTGTTTATCTACCGCGATAAAGCCACGATCATCAACATTCACACCTGCTTTACCTGCATCTAATAGTTTGCCGTTCGGTACACGACCGATAGCTACTAATACTGCATCATAGCGTTTAGTATCGTTGCACGCTTTGCCTTCCATTGAAACATAGATACCGTCGTCTTTTGCTTCAACTGCAGTCACTTTAGTTTCAAGCATTAATTTGAATTTCTTCTCAATGCGTTTGGTGAAAATTGCTACAACGTCTTTATCCGCTGCTGGAATAACTTGGTCGAACATTTCAACCACTTCCACTTCTGAACCTAAGGCTTGATATACCGTACCCATTTCTAAACCGATGATACCACCACCCATAATGAGTAATTTTTTCGGAATTTCTTTTAATTTAAGTGCGTCTGTTGAGTCCCAAATACGCGGATCGTGGTGTGGGATAAATGGTAATTGAATTGGGCGAGAACCTGCTGCAATAATCGCATTGTCGAATTTAATGGTTGTTGGGTGTCCATCGCGGTCACGAGCAACTAGCGTATGTGGATCAGCAAAGGTTGCCTGACCTTCAACAACAGTCACTTTACGCGCTTTTGCCATACCTGCTAAACCGCCAGTCAGTTTTGCAACTACCGCTTCTTTACCTGCACGCACTGTGTCTAAATCAATGGTTGGTTCGCCAAATGTAATACCATTATGCTCTGCGCGTTTTGCTTCTTCAATGATTTTTGCAACGTGTAATAATGCTTTAGACGGAATACAACCTACGTTTAAGCACACACCACCAAGGGTTGAATAACGTTCAACTAAGACTGTTTCTAAACCTAAATCGGCACAACGGAAAGCCGCAGAATAACCTGCTGGACCTGCACCGAGTACCACTACTTGTGTTTTAATTTCTTGGCTCATAAAATTTTTCCTCTTATGTAGGGACACACTGCGTGTGTCCGCGGACGCAAGCATTGCGTCCCTACAATAAGCGGTCTTTTTTGCAGAAAATTTTGCAAATCTGACCGCTTATATCAATTACATTACTAAACGACGAATGTCCGCAAGTACACCGTTAATGTAGCTTAAGAAACGAGCACCATCCGCACCGTCAATTACACGGTGGTCGAAAGATAATGATAACGGAAGCATTAAGCGTGGCTCAAACTCTTTACCGTTCCATTGTGGCATCATTTCTGATTTCGATACGCCTAAAATTGCAACTTCAGGGGCATTCACGATTGGTGTGAAGTGGGTTGTACCGATACCGCCTAAGCTTGAAATGGTGAAACAACCGCCTTGCATATCTGCTGCAGTTAATTTACCTTCACGCGCTTTCTTAGACACTTCCATTAATTCACGAGAAAGCTCAACAATGCCTTTCTCGTTCACATTTTTAAATACTGGAACAACTAAGCCGTTTGGTGTATCTACTGCAACGCCGATATTAATATATTTCTTAAGGGTAAGTTTTTGACCGTCTTCAGAAATTGAGCTGTTGAAACGTGGGTACGCTTCTAACGCTTTCGCTACCGCTTTCATAATGAACACCACTGGCGTGATTTTCACATCTAATTTTTGTTTTTCAGCCAGTTTGTTTTGTTCTTTACGGAAATTCTCTAAATCTGTGATGTCCGTACGATCAAAGTGTGTAACATGTGGAATCATCACCCAGTTACGATGTAAGTTCGCACCTGAGATCTTATTGATACGGCTTAATTCAACTTCTTCAATTTCACCAAATTTGCTGAAGTCCACTTTCGGCCACGGTAATAAGCCTAAACCTGCACCGTTCGCTACGCCATTGCCTGCTGCTGGAGCTTTACCTGATTTCACATCTTCAAATACTTGAACCGCAGTTTTCACATAAGCTTGAATATCTTCTTTAACGATACGACCTTTGCGACCTGTACCTTTGATACGATCTAAGTTTACACCAAACTCACGCGCTAAGCGACGAATCACTGGGGTTGCGTGAGCATAAACTGCACTTGCAACCACTTGTTCTTGGCTTAAACCAGATACATTACCTGATTGTGCTGGCTCTGCTGCAACCAGTGCAGGTGTTGCCACCGATTGTGGAGCTGGCTCAGCTGCAACAGGTGCTGGAGCAGCTGCCGGTGCTGCACCTGCGACTTCAAATTTCATAATTAATGAGCCAGTTGAAACTTTATCGCCAACATTGATTAAAATCTCTTTAACTACGCCTGCGACCGGTGCTGGCACTTCCATAGATGCTTTGTCACCTTCTACGTTGATGATAGATTGATCAACGGCAACGGTATCACCTACTTTGACCATAATTTCAGTCACGTTGACTTCATCGCCACCGATATCTGGTACATTGACATCAACAACTGCACTCGCTGTCGGTGCTGCCGCTGGAGCTGGTGCAACTTCTGCGACCGCTTGTGGTGCTGGTGCTGAACCTGCTGCTTCTAAAACTAACATTGGTGAACCTGTGGTCACTTTATCGCCCACTTTCACTAAAACTTCTTTTACCACACCTGCTTCTGGTGCTGGTACTTCCATAGAGGCTTTGTCACCTTCTACATTGATAATAGATTGGTCAGCAGCAATAGTATCGCCCACTTTGACCATCACTTCGGTTACGGTAACTTCATCACCACCGATATCTGGAATTTGAATTTGTTTTGACATTTTTATTTTTCCTTAATCATTCCCCCCCTTTGAAAAAGGGGGGCAAGGGGGGATTTTATGCGTATAACGGATTAATACGATCTACATTTAAGCCAAATTTCGCAATAGCATCAGCAACAACTTTGGTTTCTACTGTGCCTTCTTTCGCTAATTGACTTAACGCAGCAACAACAACATAACGTGCATCTACTTCAAAGTGTTCACGTAAGTTTGCACGGCTGTCTGAACGACCGAAACCGTCTGTACCTAAAACGTGGTAGTGTTTGCTTGGCACATACGCACGGATTTGCTCTGCGTAAAGTTTCATATAGTCAGTTGACGCAACTGTTGGTAAATCCGCTAACACTTGTGAAACATAAGGTACGCGTGGGGTTTCTGTTGGGTGTAATAAGTTCCAACGAGCAGCATCCGCACCGTCACGACCTAATTCGTTGAATGAAGGTGCTGAGAAGACATCTGCAGTGACACCATATTCATTAGCAAGGATTTGTGCCGCTTCACGTACATGGCGCATGATTGCACCTGAACCTAACAATTGAACGTGGCCTTTGCCTTTACCTTCTACTGTTTCAAACTTATATAAACCTTTACGGATACCTTCTTCCGCACCTGCAGGCATTGCTGGTTGTTCGGTAATTTCATTTAATGTCGTGAGGTAATAGAACACATCTTCTTGTTTTTCACCGTACATACGGTTGATACCGTCTTGAACGATAACAGCCACTTCAAAGGCAAATGCTGGATCGTAAGTGATACAGTTCGGGATAACGCCTGCTTGGATATGGCTATGACCATCTTCGTGTTGTAAACCTTCACCGTTTAAAGTTGTACGGCCTGATGTACCACCGATCATAAAGCCACGTGCTAATTGGTCACCCGCTAACCACATCATATCGCCAACACGTTGGAAGCCGAACATTGAGTAGTAGATGAAGAATGGGATCATCGGTTGGTTGTTTACAGAGTATGAAGTTGCTGCTGCAACCCAAGATGCCGTTGCACCTAACTCGTTGATACCTTCTTGTAACACTTGGCCGTCTGTTGCTTCACGGTAGTAAGCCACTAAATCACGGTCTGACGGCACATAGTTTTGACCATGTGGGTTATAAATACCGATTTGACGGAATAAACCTTCCATACCAAAGGTACGAGCTTCGTCCGCAATGATTGGTACGATAGTTTGACCGATATTTTTATCTTTTAATAAGATATTTAATACACGAGAGAATGCCATTGTGGTTGAAATGTCACGTGGTTGTGCATCTAATAATGCTTGGAATTCTGATAATGCAGGTACTTGGTACTCAATATCGAATTTCGGTTTACGTGCTGGTAAATAACCATTTAATTCTTTACGACGACCGTGTAAGTAGTTGTACTCTTCTGAACCTTCTGGGAAAGTTACATATTCTAAGTTTTCTACTTGTTCGTCCGTTAATGGTAAATGGAAGTAGTCACGGAAGCCTTTTAAGCTATCTAATGACATTTTTTTCGATTGGTGAGCAGTGTTTTTACTTTCTGCTTCAGGGATTTTATAGCCTTTTACTTGGTGAGCTAAGATAACCACTGGTTTATTTGAACGTTTCGCACGCTCAAATGCGGCATACATTTTCTCTGAATCGTGCGCACCACGACGTAAGTGCCAAATTTCATCATCAGTCATATCAGCAACTAATGCAGCAGTTTCTGGATAACGACCGAAGAAGTGTTCACGTACATAAGCACCATCTTTTGATTTGAAGGTTAAGTAGTCACCATCAACTACTTCCATCATTAATTGTGCTAACTTACCTGACGTATCTTTAGCGAATAATTTATCCCAGTTGCTGCCCCATAAGACTTTGATGACTTCCCAGCCGGTACCTGTAAATAAACCTTCTAATTCTTGAACGATTTTACCGTTACCATTTACTGGACCGTCTAAACGTTGAAGGTTACAGCTAATAACGAAAATCAAGTTATCTAATTTTTCACGACCTGCAACGGTTAATGCACCTTTAGACTCGATTTCATCCATCTCACCGTCACCTAAGAAGGCATAAACGGTTTGACCTGATGTATCTTTAATACCACGGTTATTTAAATATTTTAAGAAACGTGCTTGATAAATCGCATTAACTGGACCTAAACCCATAGATACGGTAGAGAATTGCCAGTATTCAGGCATTAATTTCGGGTGAGGATAAGAAGATAAACCATCAGCAAAAGCTTCTTGACGGAAATTATCTAATTGCTCTGCGGTTAAACGGCCTTCTAAGAAAGAACGTGCATAGATACCTGGTGCGGCATGACCTTGAGAATAAACTAAGTCACCTCCGTCTTTATCTGTGGCTGCTTTGAAGAAATGGTTAAAACAAACTTCATACATGGTTGCAGCAGATTGGAAAGTTGAAATGTGACCACCAAGATCCAAATCTTTCTTCTGGCTACGTAACACCATTGCAATCGCATTCCAGCGAACTGCTGAACGAATACGACGCTCAATTTCTTGATTTCCTGGATAAACAGGCTGTTCAGACACTGGAATGGTGTTTACATAATCAGTTGTTACGCCTGATGGAAGCCCTACACCCTGAGTGCGAGCATGTTGCATTACTTGTTGAATAATAAATTGAGCACGCTCAGTGCCCTCTTCTTTAACTAAAGAGTTTACTGAGTCTAACCATTCTTGCGTTTCGAATGGATCTACGTCATGTGCTAACATTTCTGACATAGTCTTTTCCTTTTTTTATCTGATGAATAAAACATTGCAAAATTGTTACAATTTTGCCAACCGTTGAAACTTTAACCAAAAGTCCGTTATTTATTTTTGTTTTAGATCAATAAAACACGGCAAATAGCCCTACTGACATTCGTAGAGCTACTTTTAGGAAAGCGTCTATCGCCTTGATTTTCAACGACTTTTTTTTGATTTATCAAAAATTGTTGAAAATTTATAGACAAATTTGACCTCAAGATAGCAAAAACCACTTATTTTGTCTATTTTTCAAAGCCTAAAATGTTAGCTTCATCACAGATTATTTCTTTAGGCAAACGTTTGCTTTTTGTGATACACTTCTCACCGCTTGTATTACACTCAATCCAAAGGGACAAAATGACAACCAACATCGAAATCGCCATTGTAATGGGTTCAAAAAGCGATTGGGCAACTATGTCCGAAGCAACCCAAATTCTCAACCAATTTAACATTCCTTATCACGTTGAAGTCGTTTCAGCTCATCGTACGCCCGACAAACTGTTTGAATTTGCCGAAACCGCAGAACAAAAAGGTTACAAAGTGATTATTGCAGGAGCTGGCGGGGCGGCTCATCTACCTGGTATGATTGCAGCGAAAACCATTGTTCCTGTCTTGGGTGTACCTGTAAAAAGCTCAATGCTCAGTGGCGTGGATAGTCTTTACTCTATCGTTCAAATGCCAAAAGGCATTCCTGTCGGCACTCTTGCTATCGGTCCAGCTGGAGCGGCAAATGCAGGATTATTAGCGGCACAAATTTTAGGTGCATTTAACCCTGAAATTGCACTAAAATTACGTTCTTTCCGCAATGAACAAACACAATCTGTGTTAGACAATCCAGACCCACGAATTTAAATGAGTAAAAAATTATTAATTCTCCACACAGGTGGAACTATTTCAATGAGCGAAGGCGAAGACGGCAAAGTATCGCCTTCAGCTCAAAACCCACTTTTAATGGCGTTAGCTAAACTCAATCACCCTGCTCAACTTTATCAAGAAGCGATTTTACACGTTCCTTCGCCCCATATTACCTTGGCACATTGGCAGTTGCTAAAAGATCGGATCGAACAGGCAGTGTTAGCCGAAGGTTATGATGGCATCGTGATTACACACGGCACAGACACCTTAGAAGAAACAGCCTATTTCCTTGATTTAGCCTTGAAAGTGAATGTTCCCGTTGCCATTACAGGGGCAATGCGTTCTAGCAATGAATTAGGCTCTGACGGTTTAATTAACCTACAAAGTGCTATTTTGGTGGCATTAAGTAATGAAAGCCAAAACAAAGGTGTTTTGGTGGTGATGAATGATGAAATTCATAATGCCAAATTTGTGACCAAAACCCATACCACTAACGTAGCAACCTTCCAAACGCCCACATTTGGGCCTTGTGGTTTGGTTACCAAAAACCGTGCAATTTATTTCCAACATCTGACCGCTTACGAACGCTTTCCGATTGATCGTTTGGAAAAATCAAACATTCAACTGGTCAAAGCCTATGTCGGTATGGATAGCTTCTTACTAGAACAACTGGCTCAAAGCCGTTGTGACGGCGTAGTGGTTGAAGCTTTAGGGGCAGGAAACCTACCGCCATCTTGTCTAGCGGGGATTTCCGCCCTATTAAATGCAAATATCCCAGTGGTATTGGTGTCCCGTGCCTTTAACGGTATTACGCAAGATGTGTATGATTATCTTGGTGGCGGTAAGCAACTGAAACAACAAGGGGTCATTTTCACCCAAGGATTAAGCGGACAGAAAGCTCGCATTAAGTTGATGGTTTTACTCAATCAAAAACTAGATAAACCATTGGCAGAGTATTTTTAATGTAGGTCGGGCATTTATGCCCGACTTATATATGATCATAATCGTTGGGTATCAATGCCCGACTTCGTATATTTGGTAATTATTGTCGGGCATAAATGCCCGACCTACACGGGATAACTATGCAAAAAAGCACACTCTACCCCCCTATTTATGTTCTTGGTAACGGGCAACTTGGCAGAATGTTACGTTATGCAGGTATGCCATTAGACATTGAAGTTCAGCCATTAGCCTTTGATGATCCCGTATTCGATCTCGCAGAAAACAGTTTGATTAGCGCTGAAATTGAACGCTGGGCAGAAACGCCTTTAACAAATTTATTGAGCAACCATAAAAACTTTGTCAATCTTTCCGTTTTCAGACAACTTGCCGACCGTTTTACCCAAAAATCATTGCTCGATCAGCTTAATCTCTCTACATCGCCTTGGCAGTTATTAAGTTCTCCTGAGCAATGGCAACAAGTCTTTGAAAACATTGGTGAAAAAGTGGTAGTGAAACGTCGTACAGGGGGCTATGACGGTCGTGGGCAGTGGATTGTCACTAAAGATAATGTCGAACAAATTACCTCTGATTTATTTGGTGACGTAATTGCAGAAAAATTTATTCCCTTTGATGGCGAAGTTTCCTTAGTGGGTGCAAGGTTCCGTAATGGCGAAACTCACTTCTACCCTGTAACCCATAACTTACAACAAAACGGCATTTTACGTTACAGCGTTGCGGATATCACGCTACCCCATCAACAAATATTCCAACAACAAGCAGAACAAATGCTGTCTGCGATTATGCACGAACTCAATTATGTTGGTGTAATGGCAATGGAATGTTTTGTAGTAGGCGAAAAACTGCTGATAAATGAACTCGCTCCACGCGTACACAATAGTGGACATTGGACGCAGTTAGGCTGTTCAATCAGTCAATTTGAATTGCATTTGCGTGCATTACTTGATTTACCAACCCCAGAGCTTAAACCTATTGCACCAAGTGTAATGGTGAACCTTATTGGGATCGAACATCATAATGAATGGTTAGATATTCCATTTAGCCAACTGCATTGGTATGGAAAAGAAGTTCGAGCAGGCAGAAAATTGGGGCATATTAACCTTTGCCACCCTGATAAAACCGTTATCATTGAAAACTTGCAAAAACTCAAACCTTATCTCTCTGAGGATTTTTATTCGGGGTTGGATTGGGTAAAAAATATCATCGAACATACGTAATTTCGTTAGCCATTAAGAAAGTTTTTGTAATTTCGCCAAAACTTATAATAATATACTGTACTTCTACTTACATTTCATATTTAAGGAATAAAAATGGTTATATTACATACTAATCTTGGTGATATCAAAATTATGCTAAATTTTGAGAAAGCACCTATTACTTCTGCAAATTTTGAGTCTTATTGTAAAGAAGGTTTTTACAATAATACTATTTTCCACCGTGTTATTGATAATTTCATGATTCAAGGTGGAGGCATGGAAGTAGGAATGATAGAAAAACCAACCAGAGAACCAATTAAAAATGAAGCAAGTAACGGTTTAAGTAATAAACGGGGTAGTATTGCGATGGCTCGTACAGCAGATCCTCATTCAGCCACCTCACAATTTTTCATTAATGTTGTAGATAATGCTTTCTTAGACTACCGAACAAAAGAACTATTTGGCAAAACTGTAGTTCAAGAATGGGGGTATGCTGTTTTTGGAGAAGTTGTAGATGGTATGGATATTGTAGATAAAATAAAAGTTATCTCTACACATAATTATGGATGGCATACTGATGTCCCTAAACATGATATAGTCATTACTTCTGTAAGTATTGAATAAATCACAATGTCCTCTATTCCTCTCTCAATCTAATTATTTTCTACTTTAAAATAATCGTGAGTAATTTATGAATAATATTGATCAACAAGAAGTGGAGAAATTTGAAAAAATGGCAAAAACTTGGTGGGATCCTCAAGGAGACTTTAAGCCTATTCATCTACTTAATCCACTAAGGCTTGCCTATATCAATGACAAAACAAATGGGCTATTTGGAAAAAAAGTACTTGATATCGGATGTGGGGGAGGAATTCTAAGCGAATCAATGGCTGGTTTAGGAGCTATTGTCACTGGCATTGATATGGCAGCAGATGCTCTACTAGTTGCTAGACAACATGCAGAATCTAATCACTTAAATATTTGCTATCAGCAAATTACTGTAGAAGACTTTCTAAAACAACATTGTATAACGGATACTGAAAAATTTGATATTATTACCTGTATGGAGGTGCTTGAACATGTACCCAATCCTCATTCTATTATTCAGAGTTGTAAGAATTTATTAAAGGAAGATGGTTTACTCTTTATTTCAACCATTAATAGAACAGCGAAAGCATACATGTTGATTATTATAGGCGCAGAATATGTTCTCAAAATGCTTCCTAAAGGCACTCACAATTTCGAAAAATTTATTAAACCCTCGGAGTTGCTAAGATGGTGCTCTCAAGAAGATTTTGAATGTAAAGAAATCGTCGGATACCATTTTAATCCTTTAACAAAGAATTTTTGGATCAATAAGGATATAAATTGTAATTATATTGCCGTACTACAAAATAGCTAAAACTAGCTACAGTAATGGCAAAAAGAGAAATGATAAAGTATTAAGTCAATAGCATAAAAGGCATAGTAGACAAAAGTGTTGGTAAAAAGTGGGCTAAAGCCTTATAGTACAAGGCTTTAAGCCCACTTTTTGAAATATGAACAAAAAACTGTCCTTTTTGCCTTAAGCACAATATCCAAAAGCATGGAAAGAAAAATAATATTCAGAGATACTTTTGTTCGTCCTGTCATAAAACCTTTTCTTCCACAAATAAATTAAATCCAATAGATATTAATGCCATTGTTAAAATAACAATGGCATTGAGCATGAAATTCTAATTTATAGGTGCTAGATTACCACACAAAACTTACCCCTCCTCCAATCGCAGTATCCCGCTGAGTATTACTGCCAACAGACGCTCGAATAAGCCATTTGCCATTATCAGAAATTCTGGAATAACCTATAGCATAGGCAGATTGCCCGCGATATTGTGCATTAGAAACAGAAATAGCACTTTTACCTGGTAAATAAATTTGTGGCAAATTAGCCATCGCTACAGCAGAAGCAATACCCGCTCTTGCATTAACATCAACACGACCAATATCTCTTGATAATTGATTAAATCCTGTATTCACAGAAGAAACCACTTTGTTGAGCTGACGAACATTCACAATATCGCCCTCAGCACTACCATCTCCAACGTTGGTAATTCTGGCGCCATTCATATTTACAACTGGATTTCCTTGCATATCTTTACCTAAAGATACTTTGGTATCGCCATTACTAATTGAAGTAATGCTGCTTAAATCTCCAGACACGCTCACATTGTAAATATTCTGACCATTTGCACCCGTTTTTGAAGTCACTTTCACATTTTTACCCGCTTCAACTTCAGTTCTTGCGGCTGCGGTTGCGGTATTAATTGCTACTGCGACTTCATCTCCTGTCGCAAAATGGTTGCTTTTATCTGCTGCACTAATGGTGCGTTTATCCTTAGAGGCAGTGAGTTTCGTTTTAGCAACCGCCAAATCATACACGATTTGCTGATTATCGCCCTGACGCTCTTTTATCACCACACTGTGATCGGTAGATTCCACTTCAGTTTTCGCAGATTTCAACTGTTTCACATTAACAGCGTCCGTATCTGCTACCCCTTCAGCGACATTACCTAATACCATCGGAGTTTCATTTGCCAAATTCACTTTTACTGCTAATGACTTAAGCGTAATACTGCCATCTGGATTTTGCGTTTTGGTTGAGAATTTACCTTTAACATTCACCACTGGAATTAACTTAATCGAACCATCTTTAGCAGGTTCTTCCAAATAGAAATTACCGCCCATATTGATAATTGATTTGCCGTCTTCCGTTGTATACTCCATCGGTAAACCGCTGACACTCACATTTCCTCGCTCACCCTTAGGTCCCTGAGCACCCGCTGTTCCCTGCGGTCCTTGTGGTCCCGTTGGACCCGTAGGTCCTTGAATACCTTGTTCACCTTTAGGACCCTGTTCACCCCTAGGCCCTGCTGGACCCACAGGGCCAGCTGCACCCGCAGGGCCAGTTTCTCCTCGGTCACCCTTAGGTCCCTGAATACCCGCTGTTCCCTGCGGTCCTTGTGGTCCCGTTGGACCCGCAGGTCCTTGAATACCTTGTTCACCTCTAGGACCTGGTTCACCCTTAGCCCCTGCTGGACCCGCAGGACCAGTTTCACCTTTATCTCCCCTAGGACCCTGCTCGCCTCGCTCTCCCGCTGGGCCTGCTGGACCAGCTGCACCCGCAGGACCTTGAGGGCCCATTGGTCCTGCTTCACCAGTGTCACCCTTATCGCCTTTTGCTCCTGCCTCTCCTTTTGGACCTGCAGGACCAGGTGCACCTTGTTCCCCCCTAGGACCCTGCTTGCCTGGCTCTCCCGCTGGACCTGTTGGTCCTGTTGCACCCTGTGGTCCAGCTGGACCTACTGGACCCGCAGGTCCTTGAATACCTTGTTCACCTCTAGGACCCGGTTCACCCTTAGCCCCTGTTGGACCCGCAGGGCCTATTTCTCCTTTTGGACCAGCAGGTCCCACTGGACCCGCAGGGCCAGTTTCTCCTCGCTCACCCGCAGGGCCTCGTGGTCCTGCTGGACCCGCAGGACCAGTTTCACCTTTCTCTCCCCTAGCACCTGGAGCTCCATCATTTCCTTTTGGACCTTGTATGCCCTGAGCACCCGCTGGGCCTGCTGGACCCGTAGGTCCTTGAATACCTTGTTCACCTTTAGGACCCTGTTCACCCCTAGGCCCTGCTGGACCCACAGGGCCTTGAGGGCCCTCTGGTCCTGCTTCACCACGGTCACCCCTATCGCCTTTTGCTCCTGCCTCTCCTTTTGGACCCACAGGACCAGTTTCTCCTTTATCTCCCCTAGGACCCTGCTTGCCTGGCTCACCCGCAGGGCCTCGTGGTCCCGCTGGACCAGCTGCACCCACAGGACCTTGAGGGCCTACTGGTCCTGCTTCACCAGTGTCACCCTTTTCGCCTTTTGCTCCTGCCTCTCCTTTAGGACCCGCAGGACCAGGTGCACCTTGTGGTCCAATTGGCCCCGCTGGACCCGCAGGGCCAGTTTCGCCCCTATCGCCTTTTGCTCCTGCCTCTCCTTTTGGACCTGCAGGACCAGGTGCACCTCGTGGTCCCGCTGGACCTACTGGACCCGCAGGGCCAGCTTCTCCTCGCTCACCCCTAGGACCCGCAGGGCCAGTTTCGCCACGATCTCCTTTTTCACCTTTCTTGATAGTGTCACTCGAACCATCTGTATAGTTAATTTTTAGATTGCCATCTGGTTCATTTTCCGTACTTTCAATTAACTTACCCATAGCGGCAATCCTATCAATTTTATCTTTGAGATCTTGATCTAATTTAACCGTAATCGTACTGTCTTTAACATCGGAAGTAATACCATTTTCTCCTTTTACAGTGAGCATACCACTCCAAATGCCTACCTTGCCACTGCTGCCGTTATCGCCTCCTATTTGCATGGTGAGCGATTGAAGCTGTGCCACGTTTACTGCATCGGTTAATTCTTTACCTGCCGCAACGTTGACGATTTGGCGTTTGATTATGCTACTACCATCCTTTCTAAAAGTATTGCTACCAACAGAAACCGCACCAATCCGATTATTATTAGCACTTTCTGTGGATTTAAATCCATTCTCAACAGTGCTTTCTCCCTCTGTCACAGAAAAAGTTTGTTTTGCTCCTTCAATACCCCCTTCCGTGTCTGCTTTAGAGTAATAACCCAATGCAACACCACCTAAAACGTTAACAGATGAATTGTTACCCAATGCAGTGCCTCTATTTTGATTTGCAATAGCATTTTCACCGACTGCAACAGAGCCTATTCCTCGTGCTTGTGCTCCATAACCATAAGCCGCAGAATACTCGAATGCTTTTGCAGTTGCCCCAACGGCTACGGCTTTGGTTTGGTAAAGGACTGCTTCAGCTTGATAACCTATCGCAATAGAAGTCCTACCTTCAGCTTTTGCGCCCTGACCGATGACAATAGAACCAGGCCCAACCCTACTATCTTGACCAATACCAATAGTACCACCGTCAGCTGATTCATTCCTTCCGGGTCCAGAACCATCTTGATACCATGCAGCTAAACCTACTGGACTAAAAAATATACTTAGTAATACTAGACTTAAAAAACTTAATTTAAATTTATCTTGCTGTTTATCTAAAAAATAATCTGAGGTGCATACTTGAGCTCTTTTATCCGTGTAAGTGGATGTTTTGGTGTGAGACTTTACTAACTCAGATACAACCACCCAAGCCTGTTGAACATGACTCCAAATAACTCTAAATATTTTATTCATAATAACTTTCCATAATAACTTTCTCTAACGCTTTTTCTAATAAAGCATCATAAACTTTTATTTACATTTTCAGGGTGTACAGATGTCCCCACTCCATTGTAAAAAAAAAAAAAAAAAACAACATTTACATAAAATAAAGAATAAAATAACAAGCATTTTTCAACTTTTATTGTCAATTATTAAAAAAGTTAGAAATAATAGGCGGAAATCTAATGAAAGCGGTGATTTAGATAAGGTATCTATTAAAACTGATACACCAAATTCACGACCAAAGAAGGTCACGTCTGCAATAATATTGAGATAGGTTTGTTGTAAAGGAATTAATTTAGCTTTGGGGGATTTTTCAATATAACGTTGAATAGTTCTAATGGAACAGTGATATTTTTGGATATTGTTCTTAAGGCAAAAAGGACAGTTTTTTGTTCATATTTCAAAAAGTGGGCTTAAAGCCTTGTGTTATAAGGCTTTAGCCCACTTTTTACCAACACTTTTGTCTACTATGTCGCATACCAAATGCTTAAAAAGTGATTGAAGTAGACTAATCCCAGTATAATCTACTTCAATATTTTCATTATCTTAGTGCACTCTTCAATGCTTCTGCTTTATCCGTTTTTTCCCAAGGGAAATGCTCACGACCGAAGTGTCCGTAAGCGGCAGTTTCACGATAAATCGGACGGATTAAATCTAACATTTTGATTAAGCCGTATGGACGTAAATCGAAATGTTCACGCACTAAACGCACTAACACTTCATTACTCACTTTACCAGTACCGAAGGTTTCCACCATAATTGATGTCGGCTCTGCAATACCAATAGCATAAGAAAGCTGAATTTCACAACGATCTGCTAAACCTGCTGCGACAATATTTTTCGCAACATAACGTGCAGCGTAGGCAGCTGATCTATCCACTTTTGACGGATCTTTACCCGAGAAAGCCCCGCCACCGTGACGAGCTGCACCGCCGTAGGTATCAACGATAATTTTACGACCCGTTAAACCACAGTCGCCCATTGGACCGCCGATCACGAAACGACCTGTCGGGTTGATAAAGTATTTGGTGTTTTGGCTTAACCATTCGCTTGGCAATACTGGCTTGATGATCTCTTCCATCACACCTTCAAACACGGTTTTCTGATCAACGTGTTCTGCGTGTTGGGTTGAAAGCACCACAGCATCAATGCCTTTAATTTTGTTATCTTCGTAAATAAAGGTTAATTGGCTTTTCGCATCTGGGCGTAACCAATCTAATTTGCCTGACTTACGCACTTTCGCTTGTTGTTCCATTAAGCGGTGAGCGTAAGTGACTGGAGCTGGCATTAACACTTCCGTTTCATTTGTCGCATAACCGAACATAATCCCTTGGTCGCCTGCACCTTGCTCTAACGGGTTAGCACGATCCACACCTTGATTGATGTCTGGCGATTGTTTACCGATAGCATTTAATACCGCACAAGAGTGTGCATCAAAGCCCATATCTGAATGGGTATAACCGATGTCGCAAATCACTTGGCGAGTTAAGTTTTCAATATCCACCCAAGCAGAAGTGGTGATTTCACCGCCCACAAGCGCCATACCTGTTTTTACATAGGTTTCACACGCTACACGTGCTTTTGGATCTTGTTTGAGAATTTCGTCTAATACGGCATCTGAAATTTGGTCTGCGATTTTATCTGGGTGACCTTCAGATACCGATTCTGATGTAAATAGATTGATAGCCATAATTATTCCTTGTAGGGTACGCAACTAACGCACCATGATTGTTATTTGGTGCATTAACGCACCCTAAGAAATTCAACAAGCGGTAAGATATTGCAAAAAAATACGTCAATACTTACCGCTTGTAAGAAATTTGTTTTAGAAGTTTTTCCGTCTAGATGGCTATAATACGTTGTTTAAGTAATAATGACAAATATTTTTTGAATATTTATGCTTTCTAAACATAGAAATAATTCTCTAGCTCTTAGAAGAAAAAAGGAGGAGGATCATTTATGAAAATCTCTTAAGAAACATAGGAACAATAGTATATTTATTGCTTTTTTCAAAAATCACCTTAGAATGTCTGAGTTATTTATTTCTACAGGAGTATAAAAATGGGTACACTAGGCTATGCATTATTAACAGTCGTTGGTGCATTGGGCATAATCGTGATGTTTGCAATCAACATTTTCTAATGTTGCATTTTATGAAATGGTGAGTTGGGTAACTGGCTCACCATTTTTATTTATGGGATAAGCTATGTCAAAAATTACCTTTGCTTCTTTAAATTTTAATCAATCAAATACCCCTGTTTCAGCACAGTTTGATGATATTTATTTTTCTACGCAAGATGGGCTGGCGGAGAGCCATTATGTCTTTCAAGAGGGTAATCAACTGTGGGAAAAATGGCAACGACACACCCGATCTTTCTTTGTGATTGCCGAAACAGGCTTTGGAACAGGACTGAATTTTTTTGCAGTGGCAGAAAAGTTTAAGGCATTTTTAGCGGAATATCCGACTTCACCACTTAAACGGCTCTATTTTATCTCTTTTGAAAAATTTCCGATAAAAGCCGAACAATTACAGCAAATTCACCAACATTATCCGCAATTTGCAGATTTTTCCACGAAACTTATCGCTTGTTGGCAACCTAGACAGGTTGGGTGTCAGCGTTACCATTTTGAACAAATTTACCTTGATATTTGGTTTGGCAACCTATTAGAGAATTTGCCACAACTGGGCGATTATTATAACAACCTGATCGATTGCTGGTTTTTAGATGGCTTTTCGCCCGACAAAAACCCTGAAATGTGGAACGAAAGCCTTTATCAGCAAATGTTCCGCCTAACACAAGCGGGCGGATCTTTTGCGACTTTTACCGCATCAAGCAATGTCCGCCGTGGATTGCAAGCGGTCGGTTTTGAAGTGAAAAAACACAAAGGCTTCGGCAAAAAACGAGAAATGCTGTGGGGCGAGAAGCCTGACAATCAAACAGAAAACCGCATTCGCTTTCCTTATTTTTATCAATCTAACCAAACAGAGAGCGATGATGTGGCGATTGTCGGTGGTGGTATTGCAAGCCTTGCCGTTGCCTTGTCTTTGCTAGAACGTGGCAAACAGGTCACACTTTATTGTAAAGATGAACAGTTAGCAAAAAATGCGTCTGGCAATTTACAGGGGGCGATTTACCCACAACTCAGCGACGATGATGAGCGAAATGTGCGTTTTTATGTGCATAGCTTCGATTATGCGTTGCAACGTTTTAAGCAGTTGGCTCAAGCGGTCACATTTGAACACGATTTTTCAGGGGTGGCATTGTATGCTTATAACGATAAAACCGCACACAAACTGCAAAAAATGGCGGAGCAAGGTTGGGATAGCGAACTTTATCAACTCTGTTCAGCTCAAGATTTGAGTGAAAAAATAGGCTTAACGGTACAAAATGGTGGTGCTTTTATTGCTCAGGGCGGTTGGCTTTCACCTGTGCAGTTTGTACAAAATGCTTTTACCTTATTGCAACAACGAGGTTTGAAAGTGGTGTTAAACCATCAGGTGGAAAACCCTGAGTGGTTTGCAGGAAAATGGCAATGGCAACATCAAGGGCGAACCTTCGCCCATCAAACCTTAGTGTTGGCAAACGGGCATTTATTAACTGACTTTACTCAAAGTCAAGGCATTCCCCTTTATCCTGTGCGCGGGCAGGTCAGCCAAATCCCAACGACAGAAGCCTTGTCGAAGTTAAAATGTGTGGTTTGTTATGATGGCTATTTAACGCCGAGCTCAGCTCAACAGACCCATTGTATCGGGGCAAGCCATTTAAGAGACAATGCCGATGAGCAGTTCAGTTTAGTTGAACACGAGCAAAATATTGCAAAACTTCAGCAGAATTTGACCGCTTGTGAATGGACGCAACAGATTGATTTTTCAGGAAATCTTGCCAAAGTCGGCATTCGAGCGGCATTTCGAGATCGTGTGCCGATGGTGGGGGCTGTGCCAGATTTTGAAGCACAAAAAACACAATATGCCAACTTGTATAATCAACTTCGCCGTCGAGAACCGATTGAAACTGCCAACTGCTATCCAAATCTCTATTTAGTGGCAGGGCTTGGCTCACGAGGTTTAACCACCGCCTTTTTATTGGGCGAGTTGTTAGCCAGCCAAATTTGCGGTGAACCGCTTCCCCTTAGCCAAGATATTTTGCAAGGGTTAAGTACAAATCGAACGTGGATACGGAATTTGTTGAGGGGAAGACAGATAACATAAAGGGCCAAATATATAGGCATAATAGACAAAATAGTTGCTATGCCCCCAATGAAAACAACTTTATTTGTTCAGGCCCCTATCAAAAGTGCTTTTGGGTTTCAAGAGAAAGTAACTTTATGGGGCTTATCAGGCGGGATTATCAATATCAATAAATTCGACCTCTAATCCATACTCTTTTGCCAGCCATTCACCTAAGGCTTTCACGCCATCTCTTTCGGTTGCGTGGTGTCCGCAAGCAAAATAGTAAATGCCTTGTTCTCGTGCCGAATGGGTCGTTTGCTCTGAAATCTCACCGCTAATAAAGGCATCGATCTGTTTATTTGCGGCTAAATCAATATAACCTTGTCCACCGCCGGTACAGATAGCAACAGTCTTAATTAATTTTTGTGGAAAATCTGCAATAAATTCGTCACATAAAATCGGTTTACGCTTAAGAGCTTTTTCTAGTCTGTTCGCTAACTCTTGTGCTGAAATCGCTTCATCTAATTCACCATAGACGGGAATAGAGAGAGCTTTATCTTCCAAACCTTGTAAGTTTTTTACCCCAATATGTTTTGCAAGTTGAGCGTTGTTGCCTAATTCCGCGTGCATATCAAGGGGAAGATGATAGCCAAACAGATTGATGTCGTTGACTAGCAGTTGTTTGATCCGCTTTCCTTTCATACCACGAATACAAGGGTTTTCGCTTTTCCAAAAATAGCCGTGATGAACAAGGATTGCATCGGCTCTTTTCGCAATAGCCTGTTCAATTAAGGGTAAACTAGCGGTGACACCTGTGATAATTTTGCGAATTTCACGACGACCTTCGACCTGTAAGCCATTTGGAGCATAATCTGCAATGGCTTTACTGTTGAGTTTTTCATCAAGAATTTGTTCAAGTTGTAGATTAATGAGCATTGTCACTCCTCTAGGGTGATCTTTTATCTAGGATATAGATGCATACGCCATACATTTAGCGAAATAATTTATTGCTTAAAAGTCAATACGTTATAAGTAATTATAAATTTAGATATGGAGGCGTGTACCGGAATCGAACCGATCTACATGGATTTGCAATCCAGTGCATAACCGCTTTGCTAACACGCCCTAAGAAAATATATTGGAGCGGGAAACGAGGCTCGAACTCGCGACCCCGACCTTGGCAAGGTCGTGCTCTACCAACTGAGCTATTCCCGCATTTGAATTGTTCTTGGAAACGGTGTGCATTCTACCTATTTCTAAATAAGTGTCAAATATTTATTTTATAAAACAAAATTAATTGATGAAAAAAAGGGCATTGATTGTGTTTATCTCAATAAATGGTTAAACGGTTGAATAGTCACTTGCTCACCTACGGCAACATTGCCACGTTCTTGCTCAAGCACAATAAAACAGTTGCTTTCATTAAACGCACTAAAAATATGCGAGCCTTGTGTTCCAACGGTTTTTACTTCAAGTTGCCCATTTTCATTCGCATAGAAAAAGCCCCGTTGGAAATCTTGGCGACCAACAGCTTTCTTAAGTGTAACAGCGGTACAAGCGGTCAGATTTGGTGAAAAGTTTGCAATATGTTCATCGGATCTACCCGCTAGTTTCAATAATGCAGGCTGAACAAGTTGATAGAAAGTGACTAAAGCAGACACAGGATTACCCGGTAAACCAAAGAACCACGCTTTTTCCAATTTACCAAATGCAAAAGGTTTACCCGGTTTCATCGCAATTTTCCAAAAACCGATTTCCCCGAGTTTTTCCAAGACATCTTTGGTGAAATCCGCTTCACCAACGGACACACCACCACTTGTGATTAATACATCGGCGTTTTGTTGTGCTTCGGTAAAGGTCTTTTCAAACAGACTAGGATCATCAGGCAAAATGCCGTAATCGACAATTTCACAATGCATTTTTTCCAGTAAAAGGCGGACGGTAAAACGGTTGGTGTCGTAAATCTGTCCTTCTTGTAACGGATTTCCAACAGACACTAATTCATCACCTGTTGAAAGAATAGCGACTTTCAAACGTGGATAAACAGCAACTTTATCAATCCCTAGCGAAGCCAATAGTGGTAGGCTTGCTACATTTAATAGGCTACCTTTAGCGAGAACCAATTCCCCTTGCTTCATATCTTCACCAATACGACGGATATTATCCCCCAATTTCTTCGGTAAGCGATTAATGGTGACAGTACCATCGGCATTCAGCGTCGTATCTTCCTGCATCACTACGGCATCAGCTTCCACTGGCACTTTTGCCCCCGTCATAATTCGTACACAGCTTCCTTGTGGCATTTCAGCCAGAAACGGATTACCTGCAAAGGCTTTACCTGCGATTTGTAGCGTAGTGGAATGTTCTAGATCTGCCATTCGTACCGCATAGCCGTCCATTGCAGAGTTATCAAAATTCGGCACGTTAATCGGTGAGAAAATGTCATCAGCACAAATTCGGTTTACCGCTTGATCAAGCGGAATAATCTCTTGTGATGTTGGACGTGGTAGTTGGTTTAGCATCGTGTCGAGTGCTTGAGAAAGTGGAAGTAAAGACATTGGGTGTTCCTTAATATAAGTAGTAGGGGCACACTGCGTGTGTCCGCCAAATTGTGAGGGGCAGTCTTTTTTAAATGGACACACGCAGTGTGTCCCTACATCTATTTATGACATAATTTTGTTGTAAGTAATACATCACCCCATCTGCGCCTGTGTAATAAAATCTTTCAACCCGAGCAAAATATTATTAATAGCAACCGCAGAAAGAATTAAACCCATTACACGACTAATAATCGCCGCCCCTGCGTGTCCGATAAAATGTTGAATACGGTTTGCCACTAAAAAGAGAATATAGGTAATTAACAGTACAGATAACATAATCCCCGTGGTAATCACCTGATCACCAAAACTGTAGCGATGGTTATCGGTCAATAACACCACCGCCATCATTGCCCCTGGTGATGCAATTGACGGCACTGCCAACGGATATACCGCTAATTCGTGTAGATTACTTTTCATTTTGATCTCTTGATCTGGCTTACTTTCACCAAAAATCATTGTTAATGCAAAAAGCAATAATACCAAGCCTCCAGCAATTTGGAATGCCGATAATGGAATTTGCATTGCATCAAGTAGCCATTGTCCCAACACCAAGAAAAAGAGTAAAATCCCTGCTGCAATTAAAATCGCATTACGGGCAATCTTACGGCGATCTTCTGGTGATAAACCAACGGTTTTTGCCAAATAAACTGGAATGGAGCCAATAGGGTCGATGACCGCCCAAAGAACAACGAATTGGACAACTAACGAATCAAACATTTACTTTTCCTCATAAAACAAAATCTTCGTTATTGTGCAATAAATTTACCCTAAAACCAAACAACTTATTTAATTTTCAATGATTTTTTTTACAGATTTAACCTTAAAACGTGGTCAAACCATCTTACTTGAACAAGCAAATGCAACTATTCATACAGGGCAGAAAGTCGGCTTAATCGGCAAAAATGGCTGTGGTAAATCGTCACTGTTTGCCTTATTAAAAAATGAACTACAAGCAGAAGGCGGTGATGCCAGCTATCCGAAAAACTGGTCGATTGCGTGGGTAAACCAAGAAACACCCGCATTAGATATCTCTGCGTTGGATTATGTAATCCAAGGTGATCGGGAATATACCCAACTCACTGCCCAACTTGAGCAAGCCAACCTTGAGAATAACGGCAATTTGATTGCCACCTTACACGCCCAACTGGATACCATTGACGCTTGGACAATTCAATCTAGAGCTTCAACTCTACTTAATGGCTTAGGTTTTAGTACCGAACAGCTTCAACTGCCAGTAAAATCCTTTTCAGGTGGTTGGCGAATGCGGTTAAATTTGGCTCAAGCTTTAATTTGTCGTTCCGATTTGTTGCTACTTGACGAGCCAACCAACCACTTAGATTTAGATGCTGTGATCTGGCTTGAACGCTGGTTAAGCAACTATCGTGGCACCTTATTGCTCATTTCCCACGACCGAGATTTTCTCGATCCGATTATCGACCGTGTCTTGCATATTGAACAGCAAAAACTGTTTGATTACACGGGCAATTACAGTTCGTTTGAAATCCAGCGAGCAACGAAACTCGCTCAACAAAATGCGGCTTACCAACAACAGCAGCAAAAAATCGCCCATTTGCAGAAATTTATCGACCGCTTTAAAGCCAAAGCCACCAAAGCAAAACAGGCTCAAAGCCGTGTCAAAGCCCTTGAAAAAATGGAACTGATTGCCCCAGCTTATGCGGATAGTCCATTTTCCTTTGAATTTAGAGAGCCACTTTCACTGCCTAACCCTTTATTAATGATGGAAAAAGTCAGTGCAGGCTATGGGGAAAGAACCGTGTTGCAATCAGTCAAACTCAACCTAGTACCTGGTTCTCGCATTGGTTTATTAGGGCGAAACGGTGCAGGGAAATCCACCTTGATTAAGCTACTGGCAGGGGAAATTCAAGCACAATCAGGGCATACGCAACTGGCAAAAGGCGTTCAACTTGGCTACTTCGCTCAACATCAATTAGACACCTTAAGAGCAGATGAAAGTGCCTTGTGGCATTTAGCTCGCCTTGCCCCTGAAAAAACCGAACAGGAACTACGCAACTATTTGGGCGGTTTTGCGTTTCACGGCGATAAAGTCAAACAAGCGGTCAATTCTTTCTCTGGCGGTGAAAAAGCTCGCCTTGTGCTTGCGCTTATCGTATGGCAACGCCCGAACTTACTGCTACTCGACGAACCGACCAACCACCTAGATCTCGATATGCGTCAAGCATTAACAGAGGCGCTGACACAATATGAAGGATCGTTGGTGATCGTATCCCACGACCGTCATTTATTACGCAGTACCGTCAATGAATTTTATTTAGTTCACGACGGCAAAGTGGAAGAATTTAACGGCGATTTAGAAGACTATCAAAAATGGCTAAATGAGCTAAATGCTCAGTTGGAATTTGCAAAAAAAGCAGACAATCCGACCGCTTGTAACAATGAAAACAGTGCGGTAAACCGCAAAGAGCAAAAACGCCAAGAAGCCGAATTACGCCAACAAGCCGCCCCACTTCGTAAAAAGCTAACGCAGTTGGAAAAAGAGTTAGAGAAACTTACCGCTAGTTTAACAACCCTGGAAGAAACCTTGGCTTCCCCCGAAATTTACGACGTGGAAAATAAAGCCAAATTGACAGACACTTTGGCAAAGCAAGTGGCAACCAAAAAACAGTTGGAAGAAGTTGAAATGGAATGGCTGGTAGTTCAAGAGCAGTTGGAAGTATTGATGAACGGATAATTTAAAATATTAGCATAGTAGACAAAAGTGCTGGTTTTAATTATTTCCTTTAATTATCACCAACATTTTGGTCTATTATGCCAAATGTTTTCGTAGCAACTGTGTTCACACACAAAAAAGTTATTCAACATCCAACTGGGTTTCGTGGCTTTGTTGCAAACGATTTAGCTCTGCTACTCGCATATCGACAAGCTGACGACGGCGAACCACAAGGGCTTTTTTAAAGGGCATAGTTTTTACTGAACCAGCAACGATTTTGTCTACTATGCCGAAAGATAATACAATTTGAGAATAATAAAGGCAGAAGATACCCTCTGCCTTTATTAGAAAACTACAGTTTGCCTTCTGCTTCTCGGCTTGCAACTGCATCGCCTAAATCCTGATTATCCACAGATTTTTCTTCAGGTTTATCATCTTGAACCGTTGATGCTTTATCTTCATCATCGTTCCCCGAATTGCTCCAGCCTGATGGTTCACCAACAGGTCTGCGGTTCATTAAATCATCAATTTGCTTGCGATCAAGCGTTTCATATTTTAATAACGCATCTTTCATTGCGTGTAAGATGTCGATATTATCCAACAATGTTTGTTTCGCTCGCTCATAATTACGATCAATGATTTTACGCATCTCTTGGTCAATCAATTTTTGCGACGCTTCGGAAACGCCCTTAATTGCCCCCATTCCATCTTCATTTTGATAGAACAATGGCCCTAGCTCTTTTGAAAAGCCCCATTGCGTTACCATTGCTCTTGCAATTTGTGTCGCACGGTGAATATCTGATGAAGCTCCTGTGGTAATTTTATCTTCACCAAAAATAATGCCCTCAGCGATACGCCCTGCAAATAAGGTAGAAAGTTGGCTTTCTAATTTAGTAAAGGTTTCACTAACACGATCTCCCTCAGGTAAAAACTGTGCAAAACCTAATGCTTGCCCACGAGGTACAATGGTCACTTTATTCAGTGGATCGTGTTCTGGCATTAAATAACCTACAATCACGTGTCCCGCTTCGTGATAAGCCGTATTGATAATCTCTTTTTCCGTCATTGTATTTGAACGACGTTCTGGCCCCATATTGATTTTATCTCGAGCTTTCTCAAAATCGTCCATTGTTACAACACGTTTATTTTGACGAGCTGCAAATAACGCAGCTTCATTCACAAGGTTAGCAAGCTGAGCACCTGAATAACCAGGGGTACCACGAGCAACAACCATCGGATCTACATCTGCTGCAAGCGGTACTTTTTTCATATGTACTTTCAAAATCTGCTCACGCCCTTTCACATTCGGTAGATCTACCGTCACTTGGCGGTCAAAACGACCTGGACGAGTTAAGGCGTTATCAAGCACATCTGCACGGTTAGTCGCAGCGATAATAATAATACCTTCACTACCCTCAAAACCGTCCATTTCTACAAGCATTTGGTTTAGGGTCTGTTCACGCTCATCGTGACCACCACTAAAACCAGCACCGCCACGCTTACGACCGACCGCATCAATCTCATCAATAAAGATAATACAAGGGGCATTTTTCTTCGCTTGATCGAAGAGATCACGCACACGAGAAGCACCTACACCAACAAACATTTCAACGAAATCTGAACCAGCCATTGTAAAGAACGGCACATTTGCTTCCCCTGCAATCGCTTTAGCTAACAAGGTTTTACCCGTACCAGGAGGACCTACCATCAAAATCCCTTTTGGAATACGTCCGCCTAATTTTTGGAATTTTGTTGGATCACGCAAGAAGTCCACAACCTCAGCGACTTCCTCTTTTGCTTCATCACAACCTGCCACATCAGTAAGACGTGTTTTGATTTGATCAGGGGCAATCATTTTTGCCTTGCTCTTACCAAAGCCCATCGCACCACGACCGCCACCGCCTTGCATCTGACGCATATAGAACACCCAGAAGCCAATGAGCATAATCATCGGAAACCAAGAAATCAAAATTTGCGATAACAATCCACGACGTTCTGCAGGTTCACCAATTACCTTGACGTTTTTATTTAAGAGATCATTTAACAAATCACGGTCATACATCGGCATTACCGTTTGATATTCTGAACCATCAACCTTTGCCACAGTAATCGTTTCATTGTTACTCTTAAAATTCACTTCTCTGAGGCGATTTTGTTTCAGATCGTCAATAAAAGTCGAATATTCCACCGTATTCGCACTATTAAAATTGCTTTCAAAGCCTTGGAAAGCCGTCATCAACGTAATACCAATTACCGCCCAAAGCAAAATATTTTTAAACATATCGTTCAAGGTTTGTACCCCTTTTTAATCAAAAACTTGTTAAGATTACTATAATTTTACAGGATAAGCTACATTATCCTTTATAACCAGTCGCCACAATATAAACTTCACGAGAACGATCACGAGAAGCCTCAGGTTTACGCACTTTTACTACGTTAAATAATGAACGAATTTCACGCAAATAATCATCAAACCCTTCCCCTTGAAACACTTTGACAACAAAACTGCCTTTTGGTGCTAACACTTGACGGCACATATCTAACGCTAATTCAACCAAATACATCGCACGAGGAATATCCACAGAAGGCATACCGCTAAAGTTTGGAGCCATATCTGACATCACCACATCAACTTTTCCTTCCCCTACTCGCTCTAACAACGCATTTAGAACGCTTTCCTCACGGAAATCGCCCTGCAAAAAATCGACCCCGACAATCGGGTTCATATCCAAAATATCACAAGCTATCACACGCCCTTTATCACCAATTTTCGTGACAACGTATTGAGACCATCCACCTGGCGCAGCCCCTAAATCCACTACTGTCATACCGTGTTTAAACAAGCGGTCAGTTTGTTGAATTTCATCTAATTTAAAATAGGCACGGGAACGAAGTTTTTGCTTGTGTGCCTTTTGAACGAATTGATCTTTGAAATGTTCTGCAAGCCAACGAGATGAACTTGCACTGCGTTTTCTACCCATTCTCTACTCTAATATTCAATTAAACAACAAAATGTAAATCTATAAAAAATTTCCCTCTATAATAAGGGTGAAATGGCTGATTTCAAGGGAAAAGTTAAAATTTTGTGGCGAAATGATGGAATTTGCAAAAAACAGCTCGGATCTGACCGCTTATATTTGCTCGCCCCCCTAATTTTTCGTTATAATCACCACAATTTTTGCCGTTTTGGCATCATATTTTTATTTAAACAGAGGACAGATTTATGGGCTTTTTAGCTGGAAAACGTATTTTAGTAACAGGTTTAGCAAGCAACCGTTCGATTGCTTACGGTATTGCAAAAGCAATGAAAGCACAAGGTGCAGAATTAGCCTTTACCTATTTAAACGACAAACTTCAACCACGCGTTGAAGAGTTTGCCAAAGAGTTTGGTTCAGACATCGTATTACCGTTAGATGTAGCAACCGATGAAAGTATCACAAACTGCTTTGCAGAATTAAGCAAAAAATGGGAAAAATTTGACGGTTTTGTTCACGCAATCGCCTTTGCACCAGGTGATCAATTAGATGGCGACTATGTAAATGCGGCAACCCGTGAAGGTTACCGCATTGCTCACGACATCAGTGCATATAGCTTTGTAGCGATGGCACAAGCCGCACGTCCATTCTTAAACAAAGATGCTGCATTATTAACCCTTTCTTACTTAGGTGCAGAACGTGCGATCCCTAACTACAACGTTATGTGTTTAGCCAAAGCATCACTTGAAGCCGCAACTCGCGTAATGGCAGCGGATTTAGGTAAAGAAGGTATCCGTGTTAATGCGATCTCTGCAGGTCCAATTCGTACGCTTGCTGCATCAGGCATCAAAAACTTCAAGAAAATGCTTGCAGCATTCGAACAAACCGCAGCATTACGTCGTACTGTAACAATTGAAGATGTAGGCAACTCAGCCGCATTCTTATGTTCTGATCTTGCTTCAGGCGTAACCGGTGAAGTGTTACACGTTGATGCAGGCTTTAGCATTACTGCAATGGGTGAGTTGGGCGAAGAGTAATAATTCATCAAAAGACTATTTTCATCTACGAATAAGGGCGGGGTTTTCCTGCCTTTTTACCTTTAAGAGACGATTTGGAATGACAAACGAACAAAAAAAAGCCTTATTCAGTTCAACAAGAATGCACTCTGAACTGGTTTATAATATGACTAAATTGGAGGGTAATCCTTATACTTATAGCGAAGTGAAAACATTGCTAGACGGTATCACCGTAGGCGGTCGTAAACTCTCCGATCAAGAACAAGTTCTACGAGTTTCTCATGCTTGGGAAGAGTTGCGTTCACAAATCGCTCAAAATACCTTTACACTGACCAAAGAAAATTTCATTCATTTCAATCAAATTGTGGCAGAAAATGAAGCCTTAATGGTCGGTAGTTTCCGAACAGGGCAAGTTTATATCGCAGGGGTTGAAAAATATACGCCACCGAAAGCGGAATATTTAGATGATATTTTTACTCAAATGTTCAATGATTTTCATCAGCTTGATTTAAACACTCACGACAAAGCCTTTTGGCTTTTCTTGCAATGTGCCAGACATCAATTTTTCTATGACGGAAATAAGCGTACTGCGCAATTGATGATGAACGGTTTCTTACTCACAAACGGCTTAGCTGTTGTAAGTATCCCAGCTCGTTTAAAGCGCAGCTATGATCGTAAAATGACTAGATTTTACGATACCAATAAAATGGAACCTATGATGAACTTCTTACGCAAACTGGCAGCGAGCGGACGATATGAATAAGATGTCGTTAGCAAACCACTTGCAAAAAAATCATCAAATCTCACCGCTTACAAAGTATTATAAATTCTGAAGTACAGGGACAAGATTAGGCTGTTGCTCAATAATCGCAAGCAATTTCCGTGCCGCACCATTTGGCGTTCGTCTGCCGATTTCCCACGACTGCACAAGGTTTTGGCTTACCCCTAAAAGGGAAGCAAATTCTGCTTGTTTCATCTGATGCAGGGTTCTAATCGCTTTAACATTCGGGATTTTATGGATATGAATACGATGTGGTGGTACTTCTATCTCGCCTTTTTCAATGGCGACCATTTCTTCTAAACCTTGAATAAGGCGATCAAATAATTTCTTTTCCATTATTTTCTCCTGTTAATTTAGCTACAACGGTACGCATTATCGCTTTTTCTTTTTCATTCAAATTATCTTTTTCACTTTTGCTATACATCGTAATAAGGTAAATTCTACCCTTAGTACTCCATACATAATAAATAACACGAACACCGCCACTCTTGCCCTTATTATTGCTTTCTAGTTTCCAGCGAATTTTTTTGCAACCACCCGTATTCTGAATAAAATCGCCTAATTCGTGAGATTCCAATAAATAAGCCTGAAATTTCTGATATTCATCATCAGACATCAATGCTTTTCGGTCTTCTTCAAAGATTTTGGTTTCAATAAAAGTAAGACATTCTTCTGTTTCCATTCAAACAACCTTAGTATAACGTACACAGTACAACTTTTCAGCTCTTTTATAGACTAAGGCATAAAAATATTTTGGCTAGCTTGCTTTGTTATTTTTTCGATAGCGATCCAGGGCAACCGCATATGTTGTCCATTTTTCAACCTACACGCCGAGCAACAGCTCATCTCGAAATTCATCTGACCAACCGGCAGCGGTCAATTTCCCTTTCATACTCTGCTTTTTCGGGTGTAATCGAGCCAAGTTCAACGCTAATCGACGCAAAATTGCCAGATTTTCCGCACCCCATTCATCGGTCACAGCACATTCGTCTTCTTTATAGACCACATCTAGCACCCAATGGGCTTTGTTTTCCACTTCCCAATGCCCTCGCACGCACTTCGCCAATATTTGAATATCAACATCCAAACTACTGATATAAAAGACTTTTTCTTGTGATTCTTTGCCATTATCTGACCGCTTGCGACACACCTCCAACACCGATTTTATCCCCTTCCATTCCTCCGCTTTGCTCAGCCAATCACTCACTTTCAGCTTACGGTAGTAACGCTCATCAATTCGACTACGTTCCGCATTTACCTCCTCATACGTCTCAAGCATTTCAGGGCAATCTCGGCTGATTTTGTGAAAATACACCTCCACTTCCGACTGAAATTGACGGTGATTTTTCTTCAACGGCATCACATAATCCCCTTTCTTTTCGATGATTTTCTCGGCAATTTTCTTCTGTGTATTCATCGCATCCACCGTTATAACGGCATTTTTTAAGCAAAAACTATCGATAATTTCCATCACTGCCTGCTGCTCATTTTGCTTACCCGAGGATTTTTTCTGCGATAAAATCAAACCACGAGACTGGCTCCACACCGTCACACTGTGCAAAGCACTTTGGGTTTCCGGATTGAAACTATGACGAAGTGTCTTGCCATCAATCGCAATCACCTCACGTCCTTGTTGTGTGCGTATCTCATTGATAAAATTAAGAAAAACCTCATTAAACGCTTGTGGCTCAATGCGTTTTATTACACGAGCGATAGTATCATCGACAGGAATGCCACACTCAAAAGGACGATATTTTCGCAACCAATCCAAATGTAATTCGCCAAAAAGTTTGATTTCAGTCCAGCTGTTTGCCCCCGAAATCACGGCACTGACGACGAGAAAAACGATGTCTAAAAAGTGGTGTTTTTGATTATAGGCTCGTGGGTCGGATAAATTTTCAAAAAAACGAAAAACGCTCATTTTACAACCTGATTTGATATGGATAATTAAGGTGTATTAGATCATAAATTTGAGAAAGATGCGATCTTGCCCTGGATAGCGATCGAAAAAATCATAAATTTCTCAGACAGCCTGCCTGAAATCCGCTATAATTTTCCAATTATATCGGTGCATTACGCACCGCTTTTTATTTTTATCAACACGAGAAACTATGTTCCAAAATAACCCCCTATTAGCTCAATTAAAACAACAGATTGAAGCAAGCAAAGAATATGTTGAAGGCGTTGTAAAAACGTCAGATAAAAGTTATGGCTTTTTAGAATGTGAGAAAAATAGCTATTTCATTCCTCCTGCAGAAATGAAAAAAGTGATGCACGGCGACAAAGTCAAAGCCGTTGTAAAGCGTGACAGAGATAAAGAGCAAGTTGAAATTGACTCGTTATTAGAGCCAATGTTAGAACGTTTTATCGCTCAAGTGCGTTTTAACAAAGACGGGAAATTGCAATTAGCCGTTGATCACCCAAGTATCAATAACTTTATTCCAGCCAATACGCAGAAAAAAGTCACAGAAACCCTTGAAAATGGCGACTGGGTGGTGGCACAGTTGAAAACACACCCTCTTCGTGATGATCGCTTTTTCTTTGCTCAAGTCACGCAATTTATCTGTAAAGCGGACGATAATTTCGCGCCGTGGTGGGTAACTTTAGCTCGCCACGAACAGCCTCGTGAACCTGTTGCGAATGAAAAAAGCTATGCGCTACACGATCAGATTGAGCGAGAAGATCTCACTCATCTCTATTTTACAACCATTGACAGTGCCAGCACTAAAGATATGGACGATGCGTTATATGTTGAGCCGATTAGCGAAAACGGTACGCAAACAGGCTGGCGTTTAGTCGTTGCAATTGCCGATCCGACCGCTTACATTCCTGAGCAATCCGCGATTGAAAAAGCGGCTCGCCAACGCTGTTTCACCAACTACCTCCCTGGTTTTAACATTCCGATGTTGCCACGGGAGCTGTCCGATGATCTTTGCTCTCTCGTGCCGAATGAAAAACGCCCTGCGTTAGTCGGCTATATTGAAACAGATTTAAGCGGTAATGTGGTAGGTGAAGCTCGCTTTGTGTCAGCTTGGGTTCAATCTAAAGCTCGTTTGGTCTATGACGAAGTGTCTGATTATCTCGAAAAAGTCGAAAATCACTGGACACCAGACTATGCAGAAACCGCACAGCAAATCGACTGGTTGTATCAATTTACCCTTGCTCGTATCGACTGGCGTAGCAAAAATGCATTGCTATTTAAAGAGCAAGGCGATTACAGCTTTGAGTTAGCTGAAGACGGCGCAGTCAAAGCAATTCACATTGAATATCGCCGTATCGCTAACCAAATGATCGAAGAGGCAATGATTATTGCCAACATCTGTGCCGCACAGTTTTTAGATAAATATGCACACACAGGCGTATTTAATACCCACTCAGGTTTTGATAGCAAAAACCTAGAGCCTGCTCGCAAATTCTTACTGGATACGCTTTCCAATGATGAAAATAGAGAGAGTTTATCTGAACGCTACTCCCCTGAGCGTTTAAGTACCCTTGAAGGCTATTGCGAAATGCGTCGTGATATTGAGCAATTCCCTGAAAATTTCTTAGAAATGCGGTTACGTCGCTATTTAACTTTTGCTGAATTTAAAGCAACATCAGCTCCGCATTTAGGTTTAGGTATCAGCCATTATGCAACTTGGACATCGCCAATTCGTAAATACGGCGATATGGTCAATCATCGTTTAATTAAACAAGTTCTTGCAAATCAAACAGCAAAACCTGTCGAAGAAACCGTTTTAACTCGCTTACAAGAAGCTCGTAAGCAAAATCGTATGGTTGAACGTGATATTGCCGACTGGCTCTATGCCCGTTATCTTGCGCCAATGGTAGAACAAAACGTAGAATTTGACGGCGAAATTCAAGATGTTTCTCGTGGTGGCTTGCGTGTTAAAGTCATTGAGAATGGAGCTTCGGTTTTTGTTCCATTCTCAACTCTGCATAATAACAAAGAAGAAATGTTATTTAGCCCAGAAGAGATTGCACTCTACATCAAAGGCGAGAAGGCTTACCAAATCGGGCAAGCGGTGAAAGTGAAACTTAAAGAAGTTCGTGTAGAAACAAGATCGGTTGTGGGTGACGTTTTAATCTAAATAAGATTCAAAACTATTTCCATGATTACTCTCCTCTGTCTTTTATGACACTTTTATGAACATCAGGTAAGAAAAAGTTTTACCTGATATATATTTTTAAGGGAACAAATATGTTTTATAAAACTTATTTAAAAATAATTTTACTTAGCACCCTAACATTATTTACTGCTTGTTCTACAAAAATATCCGAGCAGCCTAATACAGAAATAACAAAATTAGGAGCTAAATTTCACCAACGTAAATTTATTCCATCTAATGTACCATTAGTGAATATATCGGATATTCAGATAAATAATAACATTGTTAATCAAAAGGATTTTTTACAACAACTTGCTCATATTCAAAACCATTCAACTAACCTAATGAAGCATCATGTAAAAACATATAATAAGCTCTTTACTTGGTTATCCCATGGAGGAAAAATTAAAGATTTAAAACATTACGGAGTCCAAATTCAACAAATGCGAGGGCAGGATGGGTACCAAAATGTACTGATGACAGGCTATTATATCCCTGTAATCCCAGCAAGAATACGTCCAGAAGGTGAATTTCATCATCCTCTTTATGCAATTCCTAAAGGGAATAAGAAATACTCAAGGGCTCAAATTTACCGCGGTGCGCTGGCTGGCAAAGGTTTAGAATTGGCTTATACTAATTCAATGCTGGAAAACTTTTTGATGGAAGTACAAGGTAGTGGCTTTGTTGATATCGGTGGTGGTAGGCTACATCATTTAGCCTACGGTGATAAAAATGGCTATGCTTACACCAGTATCGGTCGTTTGTTAGTAGAAGATGGAGAAATAGCGAAAGAGAATATCTCTATTCAAGCAATTCGTAAATGGAGTAAAGAAAATCCTCACAGATTGCAGTCACTACTGGAAAGAAATAATTCTTTTGTGTACTTCCGCCGAGATCCAACACTAGAAGTAAAAGGATCAGCAAGAGTCCCATTAGTTCCTTTAGCATCAGTTGCATCAGATAAGCGCCTCATTCCAACAGGAAGTGTATTATTAATTGAGATGCCTATCCTTGATCACAATGGTAACTGGAATGGTCGCCATGAATTCCGCCTAATGGTAGCATTAGATGTTGGGGGCGCAGTGAAGGGACAACATTTCGACCTTTATCAAGGAATTGGACATCAAGCAGGACAAAAAGCAGGTCATATGAAACATTATGGCAGAGCTTGGCTACTAAATTAGGAACATAAAATTTGATTTTTATCATAAAAATAAAAAAATTATGTTTTTATGCAAATAAAATTTGGCATAGTAGACAAAAGTGTTGGTAAAAAGTGGGCTAAAGCCTTATAGTACAAGGCTTTAACTCACTTTTTGAAATATGAACAAAAAACTGTCCTTTTTGCCTTAAGAACAATATCCAAAAGTATGGAAAGAAAAATAATAGAGATACTTTTGTTCGTCCTGTCATAAAACTTTTTCTTTCACAAAGAAATTAAATCCAATAGATATTTGGACTGATTACACAATAGGAAAACAAACCTATAAAAAGTCGTTTATCATCGTGTCGTAAAAACAGAAAAAGACCTCTATTATAAGCTCGCATTGAACATACTTCGAGAAAAAGGCTATAGGATTCAATCCATTACAAATGATGGGCGTAGAGGGCTGTTAAAGGATTTATTCAATCCCCCAATTCAAATGTGCCACTTCCATATGGTCGCCATTGTGATGAGAAAATTAAGAAAAAAACATCAATCACAAGCGGGTAAAGAATTAAAGATTATTGTAAAAACGCTAAAAGAAAGCCACAAAAATGAATTTTATTTGAGATTACATCAATGGTATTTAAAACATAAAGCGTTTTTAAATGAACGGTCTGAATATCCCAATGAGAAAGGCTATTTTCCTTATAAACACCGTAATGTAAGAGGGGCTTATGCTAGTTTAAAATACTATATGAAATATTTATTCACCTTTGAAGAATATTCTCACTTAAATATAGAAAAAACAACAAATCGGTTGGAAGGGTTATTTAAAGAACTGAAGCAGAAATTATCGGTTCATAGCGGATTAACGAAAAAGCATAAGATTATGTTTATAAAGGATTTTTTAAATAAAAAGAGTTGGTGATAATTAGGGAAAATAATTAAAACCAACACTTTTGTCTACTATGCCAAACAATGCCATTGTTAAAATAACAATGGCATTGAGCATGAAATTCTAATTTATAGGTGCTAGATTACCACACAAAACCTACCCCTCCTCCAATCATAGTATCCCGCTGAGTATTACTGCTAACAGACGCTCGAATAAGCCATTTGCCATTATCAGAAATTCTGGAATAACCTATAGCATAGGCAGATTGCCCGCGATATTGTGCATTAGAAACAGAAATAGCACTTTTACCTGGTAAAGAAATTTGTGGCAAATTAGCCATCGCCCCAGCAGAAGCAATACCCGCTCTTGCATTAACATCAACACGACCAATATCTCTTGATAATTGATTAAATCCTGTATTCACAGAAGAAACCACTTTGTTGAGCTGACGCACATTCACAATATCGCCCTCAGCACTACCATCTCCAACGTTGGTAATTCTGGCACCATTCATATTTACAACTGGATTTCCTTGCTTATCTTTACCTAAAGATACTTTGGTATCGCCATTACTAATTGAAGTAATGTCGCTTAAATCTCCAGACACGCTCACATTGTAAATATTCTGACCATTTGCCCCCGTTTTTGAAGTCACTTTCACATTTTTACCCGCTTCAACCTCAGTTCTTGCGGCTGCTGCCTTAGTATTTAACTGGCTCACATTTACCGCATCAGTATCTGCTGTACCAGCCGCCACATTGGTAATTTTCGCATCATTAACATTAACTGTTTTATCTGTAGAACCTGCAGACAAGGTAATCTTAGCCCCATTCGCCTGGGTGGCGTCGTTACCATTGGCAATCGACGTAATGCCTTTTAATTCCGAATTTCCAGTTGGACCCGCAGGGTCTTGTGATCCCGTTGGACCCGTAGGTCCTTGTGGTCCCGTTGGACCCGCAGGGCCTTGTGGTCCTGCTGGACCCGTATCACCTTTGTCACCCTTAGGTCCCGTTGGACCCGCAGGTCCTGGAATACCTTGTTCACCTTTAGGACCCGGTTCACCCTTAGGTCCCGCTGGACCCGCAGGGCCAGTTTCACCTTTCTGACCTGTATCTCCTTTTGGACCCGCTTGTCCTGGATCGCCTTTTGGACCAGCAGGCCCCGTTGGACCTGTTGAACCAGCTTCGCCTTTTGGTCCTGGATCACCTTTCTCACCCTTAGGTCCAGCTGCTCCTGCCTCTCCTTTTGGTCCTGCAGGACCAGGTGTACCTCGTGGTCCAGTTGGACCTACTGGACCCGCAGGACCTACTGGACCTTGAGCACCTGCTGGACCCGCTGGACCCGCAGGGCCAGTTTCACCTTTCTGACCTGTATCTCCTTTTGGACCCGCTTGTCCTGGATCGCCTTTTGGACCAGCAGGCCCCGTTGGACCTGTTGAACCAGCTTCGCCTTTTGGTCCTGGATCACCTTTCTCACCCTTAGGTCCAGCTGCTCCTGCCTCTCCTTTTGGTCCTGCAGGACCAGGTGTACCTCGTGGTCCAGTTGGACCTACTGGACCCGCAGGACCTACTGGACCTTGAGCACCTGCTGGACCCGCTGGACCCGCAGAGCCAGTTTCTCCTCTATCGCCTTTTGGACCTTTTTCGCCACGATCTCCTTTTTCACCTTTCTTGATAATGTCATGCGAATTATCTGTATAAGTAATTTTCAAACCACCATCTGCTAGGCTTTCAGTCTTTGTAATTAACTTACCAATAATCGTAGAAATCGTAATATTTCCGTCCTTTTGTTCTAATTTAATATTATTTCCAGCGGTAAAGGTTACGGTCTTGTCCATTTTGATAAGATGTTCCGCAGGTGGATTTATTGCTTCACCCCCCATTCCCTGAGCAATTTTAAGTTTCCAACCTAAATCGTCAATCTTATCAATTTTTTTCTTCAACATATCATCTAATTTCAATGTGATGGTATCACCGCTTGCGGAAGTCTTAATCTCACCGCTTGTACCCACTACTTTCAGCGTACCACCCCAAATGCCTACCTTGCCACTACCGCCGTTATCGCTTCCTATTTGCATGGTGAGCGATTTAAGCTGTGCCACGTTTACCGCATCGGTTAATTCTTTACCAGCCGCCACATTGACGATTTGGCGTTTGATGTTGTCATTACCCACAGAAACCGCACCAATAGGAATAGGATTAGGATTGTTATCAACACTTTCTGTAGATTTAAAGCCGTTATTAGCAGTGTTTTCTCCCTTTGTCACAGAATAAGTTTGTTTTGCTCCTTCAATACCCCCTTGCGTTTCTGCTCTTGATCCATAACCCAATGCCACACCGCCACCCACGGTGACAACGGTATTATTACCAAGTGCGGTTGCTCTAGCAGCAGCATCATTTATCATGGCACTTTCACCCACAGCAACAGAGTGCGTACCACCGGCAGAGGCTTTATAACCCAAGGCAGTAGAATGACTTTTAGCACTTGCTTGGTATCCAATTGCCACTAATTGTCCATCTGTCACATTGATATTGGCACCCACAACAACAGAGTCTGCCCCTGTTGTTTTCGCAGAATTACCTATCGCAATGGAATCTGTCCCACCACCGTTCGACTCCCTACCAACAGCAACGGCGTTTTTTCCAGCAGTTGCACCACCACCAACCGCAATACCGTACTCATTGGTAGACTTACTTCTCGCACCGATAGCAATGCCTTCAACATCACTTGCAGATGCTAAAGGACCTAAAACAGTAGAACCGTCGCCCGTAGCCAAAGACAGACCCCCAATAGCAACAGAGGCTTTACCTTTCGCAGTTGTTGTGCGGCGGGAGCTTCCATTATTAGCATTATTAGCGTGATAATCCGTTTGATCTAAATCATCTCCACCGATTGATATGGAGCCATACCCCTCCGCTTTGGCATCTGCCCCAATAGCAATAGATTGTGACGCACTTGCTTTAGCAAGGTTACCTATTACAACTGTTTGAGTAGTTGTCCCTTCGGCTTGTCCGCCTAAGACAACAGATCTCCCTCCCGCTTTTGAGCTAGTCCCGATGACAACTACATTCTCCCCATTTCCTACAGTATTGTTGCCTATCGTAATAGAGTTGTTGTGTGTTCCTGTATTTGCATCATAACCTATCGCAATATTATGCCTACCTTCAGCTTTTGAATACTGACCGATAGCAATAGCACCATGCGAAGCCTTACTCCCTTGACCAATACCAATAGTACCATCGTCAGATCCATTAACCGATGCACTAGCACCACCTTGAAAATATGCAGCTGAACCTGCCGGTGGACTAAAAAATATACCTAGTAATACTAGACTTAAAAGACTTAATTTAAATTTATCTTGCTGTTTATCTAAAAAATAATCTGAGGTGCATACTTGAGCTCTTTTATCCGTGCAAGCGGATGTTTTGGTATGAGACTTTACTAACTCAGATACAACCACCCAAGCCTGTTGAGCATGACTCCAAATAACTCTAAATATTTTATTCATAATAATCTTCTCTACTGTTTTTCCTAATAAAACATCGTAAACCTTTATTTACATTTTCAGGATGCACAAATGTCCCCGCACGCTATTGTAAAAAAAAAAAAAAAAAAACAAGAGTTACACAAAACTAAGAATAAAATAACAAGAATTTTTCAACGTTTATCAATAAAAGTTAGAAATAATAGGCGGAAATCTAATGAAAGCGGTGATTTAGATAAGGTATCTATTAAAACTAATACACCAAATTCACGACCAAAGAAGGTCACGTCTGCAATAATATTGAGATAGGTTTGTTGTAAAGGAATTAATTTAGCTTTGGGGGATTTTTCAATATAACGTTGAATAGTTCTAATGGAACAGTGATATTTTTGGATATTGTTCTTAAGGCAAAAAGGACAGTTTTTTGTTCATATTTCAAAAAGTGAGCTTAAAGCCTTGTGCTATAAGGCTTTAGCCCACTTTTTACCAACACTTTTGTCTACTATGCCTAAAATTTGAAAAACTCAAAAAATTGATGTAATCTTACAGCAACAAAAATAAGTGTTATGTCCAATAACCCAAATCACAAATTTGCTTTCCGAGTAGCCCCTGTTATAGGGGCTTTTTTTATGTTTTTCAATTTACTTTATGAGACTTTTTCCATTTCCAAAATACAATGGCTACGCCAATCAATAACATAAGCCAAATTGCCATCTGTCCTTTTTGAATTTGTTGATGTAGCCAGTCTAGGTTCTTTGCACCGAAGTCCCCTAAATAGACCCAAATTGGTACAGAAATAATGGCAGCAAAGAAATCCACTAACACAAAGCGAGTAAAGGTTACTCGGCGTGTGATACCCGAAACCAGATACACCACAGCACGAAGACCAGGTAAAAAACGTGCTACAAAAAGCAATTTCCAGCCCTGTTTTTCAAAGCGTTCCTGTACTGTTGCGAAGCGTTCTGGGGTTGCAATACGGCGAATAAGAGGAAATTGCAAAATCTTCTCGCCGTAAATACGACCCAACCAGTACATGGTACTGTCGCCCACTAATACGCCCAGCATACTGACAAACAACATCCAATGAACATTGGTGTATCCTAAACCAGAAATCACCCCACCAGACACTAATGTGATATCTTCAGGAATAGGCAAACCAAAGCCACAGGCGAGTAAGACTAGAAATACTGCCCAATAACCATAGCTACTGAAAAACTCAATTAATAGTTCCATTTTAACGTCCTTATTGATTTAGGTTGCGAACCGAACTACGCACCACTAATTCTGGATAAAATTCCAATACTTTAGGAGTAACAGGCTCAGACGGTTGCTCATTATGCTGTTGAATACGCTCTAATAAGGTATCAATTGCCATTTGCCCTAAGCGTGTTTTAGATTGATGAATGGTTGTCAAAGGCGGTGCATAGAAACGTGAACTATGGATATTGTCATAGCCAATCACGGAAATATCCTGCGGAACAGAAAGCCCTTTTTCTGTAATGGCTGAAATCACACCTAACGCCATTGCGTCACAACCACAGATCACAGCGGTGGGTAACTTATCCTGATTGAGCAAATTATTCATACTTTCGTAACCGCCTTCAGGCTGAAAGTCATTTTCAAAAATCCACTCTTTGCGGATCAATAGACCTGCTTCCGTCATTGCTTTGACAAAACCATCATAACGGGCTTTGGCGGTTGTTTTATAAAGATAACCCGCAATAATCGCAATATCACGATGTCCGTTGTCAATTAAATGTTTGGTTGCCATATAACCACCATCAAGGCAGTGGTCTATAATACGGTCACTCTTACCATCATTCGGGCCCCAATCCATAACCACCATCGGCACATTCGTACCATTAAATAACGCCAAGGAATTTTCCGTATATTCGGAACACATTACCAAAATGCCATCAACCCGTTTTTTAATTAACATATCTAAATGGTTTTGCACTTTTTCCGCATCATTTTGAGTATTACATAAAAAGAGTGAATAACCTTGACGATAGCAGTATTCCTCAACGGCAAGCACAATTTCCGCAAAGTACGGGGCTTCGCTCGTTGTAATAATCATACCGATTGATTTTGTTGTATTCACTTTTAAGCTTCGAGCAACGGCACTAGGCGAGTAATTTAGGCTGGCAATCGCTTCCCACACAGCTTTTGTTGTATCTTCTGCAACAAAGCGAGTTTTATTAATAACGTGAGAAACAGTAGTAGTTGAAACCCCAACCAATTTAGCAACATCTTTGATGGTAGCCATGGATATTCCTCCTAATAAAAATTGGGTTCTATTATAACGAAAATTTTCTAAAAATTACTGAATTTAATCTTTATATACGTACTAAAATACAGGAAATATAACAACCCGATGAGTTAAAAGAATAAATGTCTATTCGCCACTAACTGCTCACGGGTCAAACTAAACACCCCTAATCCGCCATTTTTAAATTCAAGCCAGTGGAATGGCACGCTTGGGAATTGTTCAATTAAATGTACCATACTGTTACCCACTTCGCAGACTAATACACCGTTATCGGATAAGAAATCTGCCGCTTGAGCTAAAATGCGTTTGGTAATATCCAAGCCATCCGCCCCCGAACCTAATGCCATTTCGGGTTCGTGGTGAAATTCTTCTGGCATATCGTCTAAGTCTTCTTGATCAACATAAGGCGGATTGGTCACGATTAAATCATAGCGATCTTGTGGTAGATCGTCGAACAGATCTGATTGGAATGGGAATACCCGATGAGCCATATTGTGTCGTTCAATATTGATTTCAGCTACATTTAACGCATCAACAGAGAGATCAACTGCATCAATTTCCGCATTCGGAAATTTGTCGGCACAAGCAATCGCAATACAGCCACTTCCTGTACACATATCTAAAATACGTTTTGGTTCAGCTCGTAAGATCCCCGTAAAACCCTGTTGAATTAATTCACCAATAGGGGAACGTGGCACTATCACTCGTTCATCAACGTAAAACTCTAAGCCAGAGAACCACGCAGAATTTGTTAAGTAAGCAACGGGTTTGCGTAAGCCTAAACGTTGCTCGACCATTTCAACAATACGTTCTTTTTCTACACGGGTTAAGCGTGAAGCATAGAGTGTTTCTGGCACGTCCATTGGCAATGCAAGGGCGGTTAAAACCAGTTGATTGGCTTCGTCCCACGCATTGTCGTGTCCGTGTCCGTAATAGAGATCAGAGGCGTTAAAATAGCTGTATGCCCAACGCATCATATCTAAAATAGTAGCGAGATCGTCAGCGACAGGCGATGAAGCGATTTCATCAAGAAGTTCAAGGTTATGTTCGTACATATTTAATACCTATTTTGAAAAATTGCCGTTTTATACCATATTTCCCTTTGTGTTAGAATGGGCTGATTAATTTAAAAGGAAAGATTATGTTAGAAAATGATGAATTGGCTTTGTTTCGAGAAGCGATTAAGGGAACAAAGAAAATCAAACAAGATACTTTTGTTCCTAAAGTTGAGCCGCGTAAAAAAATCAATGAGATCCGAGAATTAAAAGAAAAAGCGGATACATTGTTCTATTTTTCCGATGAATATGAGCCGTTATTAACTGAAGAAAATGATAAAGTGAAATACCGTCGGGAAGATGTTGATCCTTATATTTTAAAACAGCTTCGTCGTGGTGACTTTCACCCTGAACTCTTTTTAGATTTACACGGTTTAACCAAAGAAAATGCCAAAAAAGAGCTGGCGAGTTTAATTTTAGCTTGTGAGCGAGAAGGGATTTATTGTGCCAGCATTATGACAGGCTATGGCACAAGGGCGTTGAAATACCAAATCCCCCGTTGGCTTGTTCAACACCCGAAAGTGATTGCGTTACATCAAGCGCCAAGAGAATGGGGCGGTAACTCCGCCATTCTAATTTTAATTGAGCAACCAGAAAAATTAGATAAAAAACGATAAGAAGCTGTCTTTTTACCCTAAGAATATTCCAATAAAGGCATAGAGACAAAATTAAAGGAACCTGATATGGATCTGCACCCCAAAGAGGTTTGGCTTTACCAATTAACTAAGGTGCAGAATAGAAACCTAAGCAATATACCTCTAACCAGCAACAGTAGGTAAAATACCGTTTTGCATTAGGAATGGGATAACAATAATCACAATACCCATAATGAAAGCCAAAATTAAACCGATCGAACCGCCTGCTACACGGTAAGGTAAGTTAGGGTGTGCTTGGCGAGCTTTCCACACTAAACCGATAGGTAAAATTAATCCGTAGAAAGCAAAGAGTAAACCTGCATAACCTAAGGCTGCAATAAAGCCATTTGGATAGAATAAGGCAAATGCAAGCGGTGGGATAAAGGTTAAAGGTGTTAAAATCGCTCGATTTGCTGGCAAGTTTACACGTTTTAGTAAATCGCCAACCCCTTCAAAAATACCCATTGCTCCCCCTAAGAAGGAGGTGATTAAAGCCAACGCTGAGAAAATACGCACCATCTCGCCTAAAATGGTACTGCCTGTAATTTGACTTGTTGCTTTAACTAAGCCATTTAGGGTTGGATCTTGGTTTAATAAGGTGACAAATTCGCCTTGGCTTAATACGCCGTGTGTTGCTAATTGCCATAGTAAATAAGCACCGAGAGGGATCACTGTACCGATAATCACCGCAATTCTAATTTTACGAATATCCGCATCAAGGTAGCTATTGATACTACCCATAATAACGTGGAAGCCGTAAGAGGTGAAGAAAATCGGGATCGCTGAAATAACTAATAAGTTATCTAGTGGCACTGCTGTTAAGTTTTCTAATTTTGCTTTTGGAAACATCATTAACAGCACAAATACAAATGCAACGATTTTACCGATAAAAAGGACACGAGTTAAACCGTCTACCCCTTTAATGCCTACGACAACAAACGCACCTAAAATAAAGGTGAAAAGCAAAATGCCGACTTTTAAGGTGGTATCACCTTCTCCCATTTCAGGTAATAATCCTGAAACAAGAGAGCCACCGCCTGTAATGTAGGCAGCTAAAAGTGCATAAAGTAGCACAAGTAGGCTCACTGTCGCTAATACGCGACCAGGCATTCCAAAATACTGTTCAGCAAGGGTTGCTACCCCAACGTCTTGCTGTGCAGCGGTCTGATAGACTTCCATAAACAGTAATCCAGTGTAGGTGAGAAGCAACCATAATCCCACTAACAATACCAACGTCATTCCAAAGCCCATTCCTGCGGAAGTTAATGGCATTGCTAACATTCCTGCCCCAATGGTTGTGCCTGCAATCATTAAGGCACTGCCTAAAATTTTATTTTTCATAAAAACTCCTGAAATAAAAATCCTAGGCATTCTAGCAAAACAAAATCAAAACGTAACGAAAAATTCTCAATGTAAAAAAATAATTACACTCAGTGTATTTTTTCATAATGCAAAATGACTTAATTTTTGTACTTGCTATTCAACAAATTATCCAACCACTTTTGGTAGCCATCCACTTTCAATCAAAAATGGTACCATCACGATAAATACCCCAATAACTAAAGCGAGTAATAGGGAAATAGAACCACCTTTTACTTGATATGGTAAATTTAGATTTTGACGACGTAATTTCCAAACCATTGCAATTGGTAACACAATCGCATAGAAAGCAAACATTTGCCCAGCATAGCCTAGAGCTGCAATAAAGCCTTGTGGATAGAAGAAGGCAAATAACATTGGCGGAATAAAGGTTAATGCACCTAAACTCACTCTTCCTGCATTTATATTTACACGTTTTAAAAGATCTTCTAATGCTTCAAATAGACCAAGTGCCACACCTAAGAATGAAGTGATCAAAGCTAATACCGAGAAAATTCGCACCATTGCACCAATAATTGAACTACCTGTAATTTGTCTAGCCGCTTCAGCCAAACCGTTTAATGTCGGATCTTTTTCTAAAATTTGTAAAAATTCTGTTTGAGTTAATACGCCGTGCGTTGCCAATTGCCATAAAATGTAGGCAACTAACGGAATGGATGTACCCACAACAATAGAAATACGCAACGCTTTCACATTGCCTTCTAAATATTTGTTCAAACTTGGAATTGAACCGTGGAAACCAAATGCGGTAAAGAAAATTGGACTTGCTGAAATTAACAGTGCATTATCAATAGGCATTGCCATTAAGTTATCAATAGACACTTTTGGCAACAGTAAGAATAACACCAAGATAAAAGCGAGGATTTTCGTGGTAAATAATAAACGATTTACCGCATCAACACTGGTCGTACCTAAAATAATAAATATCCCAAATACCACGGTAAAAATTACACCTGAAATACGTGTAGTAGTTTCGGCATCAATAATTGTCGGTAAAAAGGCGGCAAGAATCGAGCTTCCGCCTGATACATAAGCGGATAAAATAGCGTAAAGAAATACAATTAAAACGGTTGTTGAAACTATACGCCCGAAAGGGCCATAATATTTTTCTGCCAAAGTACCAAGCCCTGCGTCACTGTCCACAGTTTGATACACTTCAACGAATAATAAGGCACTAAAGCAAAGTAACAACCAAAGTGCAACCAAAAGTAAAAATGTAAAACCAAAGCCGATACCTGCCGATGTCAAAGGCATAGCAAGCATTCCAGCCCCGATTGTCGTACCTGCAACAATTAAGGTACTTCCTAATGTTTTGTTTTTCATACAATTACCTGTCAATAAAAATGAACACGCATATTTTAATTAAAATACAGAATTTAGCTAGAAAAATCACACGGAATAGAAAAATATTTCTAAATAGTAAACTTTCTTTTACAAAAAACATGCTATCTCAAAACAGTACTACTGACTCTTCATCAAAAGAGAAAAAGTAATATCTCAAATTATAGGTACTTTTTATTAGAAAAAATCAATTTACTAAATTATCGCTTAGCATTATTTATACTCTTAGTAAAGAGATAGCATAATGTGTGTAAAATATCTTAGGGCTGTCCTAGATAACGACTAAAAGCTCTATAATGGCAGGCAAAATACCCGCTTGTGGCGAAAGGCTGGGAAGATAACTGGGCAAATATTGCCACATTTTTTGATTATCCGGCTGATATTCGTAAAGCGATTTATACCACGAATGCTGTGGAATCGCTTAATAGCGTGATTCGTCGCGTGATTAAAAAACGAAATGTATTCCCGACGGATGATTCAGTTTTCAAAGTGATTTGGCTTGCGATTAAAGATGCATCAAAAAAAATGGACAATGCCGATTCAGAACTGGAAACTGGCGATGAATCGATTTATGATTGATTTTGGTGATCGCTTAGACGATCACCGTTAAGTTGAAATGGGTGTTTACACAGAATTTGGGATAGGGTCTAAACGGGAAACTCTCATTTTTATAATGATTTGTCAGATCAAGTCTGATCTTCTACAACTTAGCTTATAAAAAAATAAACCTAACCTAACGGTTCATTTTATATTTGATCGTTAGATTAGGTTTTATTTTTTATTTTGAGTTAATACTTTCAGTAATTTGTGTCGTTGATAAATGCCCTGGTACAACTTTTTTAACGTTTAATTCAGAATCTAAAAAAACATTGGAAGGGTAACCTCTGACTTTGGCTCTTTTCAGCACTTCACCTTGTTCATCTAATAGTACAACGACATTTTTATAGTCCAGTCCTTTATACCATTCAATAAATTTTTCAGTTGATTTTTCCCCTTTTTTATCTGGAGAAACAATAGTAATAACTTCAAAATTTTTATTTTGATCAGCGCTTAAATCATCAATTTCAGCCAAGCCAGCCAAACAAATCGGACACCAAGATGCCCACATTTTTACATAGACATTTTTTCCTTTATATTTTTCTAAAGAAACGATATTGTTATCGAGATCTTTAAATTGAATGTCTGCCAAATTTTTATTTTCTTCAGCAAAAGCATTAAAGCTAAATAGCATGAGAAGTAAGCCCATTATTTTTTTCATCTTATATTTCTCCTATATTACATAAAACTATGTAAGTTATTAGTGATTAACAATAATCCCATTAAAATAATTAGTATTCCACCAATGATTTTAAATTTATCTAAGTGCTTGTTAAGTGATTTAGCTCTTTTTAATAATTCATCAGAAAAGAATGAAAAGATAATAAAAGGTAGGGCTAAACCTAATACATAAACAAACATCATTGCACCACCGTATAGAGCAGAACCTTCATCGCCTGATAATGCTAGCACTGAAGCTAAAATTGGTCCGATACAAGGCGTCCAGCCAAGACTAAAAGTTAAACCCAATACAAAAGCTTCTACAGAAGCACTTTTACCATTTGTTTTAATTTCAACTAATTTAGTTTGTTCTAAGAAATTGATTTTTATGATACCAAGTTGATGAATACCAAGAATAATAACAATAATTCCAGCAATAACACGCGTAGTATCATTTAATAATAAATCACCTAAAAAGCCAAAACTAAAACCAAGGCTAACAAATGTGAGTGATAATCCCATAATAAATAGGAGTGTATTTAATACCTTTTTACCACCTTTACTTAATATGCCAAAATAGATGGGCACAATTGGGAAAATGCAAGGAGATAAAAAAGAGGCTAATCCAGCTAAAAATACACTGCTGATGAGTAAATTCTGGTCGAACATTTTATTTTCCTTTGATTAAGTTAATTAAATATCCATAATTTTCTTTTTCCATTTGCTCAAGAGGAATAAATTTAATAGCAGCGCTGTTGATGCAATAACGCAATCCACCTTTATCTTTAGGACCGTCATCAAATACGTGACCTAAATGAGCTTTACCGCTGCGACTTAAGACTTCCGTTCTAATCATATTAAAACTGGTATCTTTTTGATAAGTCACCACATTTTTGTCAATTGGTTTTGTGAAACTTGGCCAACCGCAGCCCGAATCATATTTATCTCTAGAAGAAAATAGCGGCTCCCCTGTGGTAATATCCACATAAAGTCCATCTTTTTTGTTATCCCAATATTCATTACTGAATGAACGTTCGGTATTCTTTTTCTGTGTCACACTGTATTGTAAAGGTGTTAATTTAGCTTTTAATTCTTCATCACTTGGCTTTGGATAATCTTTAGGATCAATAATAATATTATTTGCTTGTTCTAAATCAATGTGACAATAACCGTTTGGATTTTTCTTTAAGTAATCTTGGTGATACTCTTCTGCTAAGATGTAATGTTTAAGTGGTTCAACTTCCACTTGAATTTTGTCTTTATATTTCGTTTGTAGCGCTTCAATTTCTTTTAGAATAATAGCTTTATCTTGCTCATTTTGATAATAAATTCCCGTGCGGTATTGTCTACCACGATCATTTCCCTGTTTATTCAGGCTAGTCGGGTCTATGACCTGAAAATAATATTTAAGTAATTTTTCTAATGAAATTTTATTAGCATCGTAAGTTATATGCACGGTTTCTGCATGATCGGTTTTTCCGATAATATGATAATGCGTTTTATCGGTTTTACCATTGGCATAGCCTGACGTAGCATTTTTTACGCCATAAATACGTTCCATATAGGCTTCAATTCCCCAGAAACAGCCACCAGCTAAATAAATTTCACGAATATTCTCATTTTGAGTTTGTGTCATTTTACTCATTTCCTTACTTGAATTATTAGTATGATTTATTGCTAGAGAATTATTAGATATAGCAGACATAATAAGGGTAAATAATACGGTTTTATGAGATTTCATATATTCTCCTTCGAATTTTCTCTAATTCTGAAATAAGCAGTAGAGGTATTAGTGTGTAAATATACTACTGCTCGATTTATTAGAATTATTTTTAGATGGTAAATTACATCTTTTCTTTTTTCATTTTGTCAGATTTCATCATATGATCTTTTTTCATATCATCAGATTTCATCATTCCATCCTTTTTCATATCATCAGATTTCATCATATGATCTTTTTTCATATCATCAGATTTCATCATATGATCTTTTTTCATATCATCAGATTTCATCATATGATCTTTTTTCATATCATCAGATTTCATCATTCCATCCTTTTTCATATCATCAGACTTCATCATATGATTTTTTTTCATTTCAGAATGTTTCATATTTTCCATAGTTTGGCAATCTGCACTCATTTTATTTTTGCAATCATCCATCATTTCTGCATTTGCTGTATTGATTGTAGCAATAGAAACTAAAGAAGTTGTCATTAATACTTTAAGTAAAGTTTTCATAAATTTTTCCTCTTGTAAAAAGATTTGTTAAGGTTAAGATAGGTTAGTTTTTACGAAAAGTTTCCCTTTCACCTTATTAGTCGGTGTAAGAGGGAAATCCTTACAAAAATTTTTCATTTTTTTAGAAAAATATATAACACTATGATTTTAAAAGAAATTAATTCATCTCAAATGGCAGCAATTAGAGAACAAATGCTAAAATTTGCTCATCTTCAGCTACGAGACAGTCAGTTAGCAGAAGATATGGTGCAAGAAGCATTGCTCAACGCACTTAAAAATTTAGATAGTTTTAAACGTGATGCCGCATTTAAAACTTGGGTATTTGCTATTTTGAAAAATAAAATTATTGACTATCTGCGTCAAAAAGATCGTTTAGTTCTTGAAAGTGATTTGCGAGATGATGAAAACGATAGCAATGTATTTTTTGATCAAGATGGGTATTGGCGAGAGGAGTGTTATCCACAAGAATGGCAACAGCCCGAAAATGCCGTTTATTCCGATGAATTTTGGATTATTTTTGAACTGTGTCTCACTAAACTTCCAGCAAAACAAGCGCACGTGTTTATGATGCGAGAGTATTTAGAACTCTCTGCTAATGAAATTTGCCATACAGCAGAAATTAGTCAAGCCAATCTACATACTTTGTTGTATCGTTCACGCTTACAATTGCAACAATGTTTATCCAGTAAATCTATTTTTGGGGGCAAAAAATGAAATGTCAAGAAGTGACGAAATTGGTCTCTGAAGCTCAAGAAAGACCGTTATTGCTTAAAGAAAAAATAGGGGTAAGAATCCATTTATTGTATTGCCCACATTGTCGTAAATTTGAAAAACATTGCCAGCAAATGAGCCAATTAATGAAGAAATTTGCAGACGATCAAAATAATGCTGATTGATGTTTTGTGTAATAAAGTAGAAAAACAAAAACAGCTTGTTATTTTTATGTTAGAATTTCTTTCAATCTAAAAACAGGAGTTCAAAATGGGTACATTTGGTTATGCAATGATGGCCGTTATTGCTTCTTTAGCTGTAGAAGATCAAACCTAATCTGACAGTCCCCGCTTAAAATTACCGTGTCTGTCAGATTAATTTGAGCTTAAATTCTTTTCTGCCCAAATCCCTTTTCCATCAAGTAATGTTGCCATCGGAGTTCTGCCACAGCACATTTTTCCTTGATGTGTTCGATGGTGATTATAATACATTAACCACTCATCTAAATCAGCTTGTAATGTCGCTAAATCCGTATATATTTTCTTCCTAAATGCGACTTGGTAAAATTCTTGTAAGATAGTCTTATGGAAACGTTCACAGATACCATTCGTCTGTGGATGCTTCACTTTCGTTTTAGTATGCTCTATGTCATTTATCGCTAAATAAAGCTCATAATCGTGATTTTCCACTTTGCCACAATATTCACTGCCACGGTCGGTGAGAATACGCAACATCGGTAATCCTTGGGCTTCAAAGAACGGTAGGACTTTATCATTGAGCATATCTGCAGCGGCAATTGCGGTTTTTATTGTGTAGAGCTTTGCAAAAGCAACCTTGCTATAAGTATCAACAAATGTTTGCTGATAAGTAAGCTGGAAAATCTAAGGCAAATTTTACAACAGCTTGCTCAATGTGCTCGTCTACTCGATTTTTGATATTCGGTACCCGACGAGTTTGATTAAGTAATGCTTCAACACCGCCTTGCTCTACGGCTTGTTGATAGCGATAGAATGTATCTCGGCTCATTCCCATCGCTTTACAAGCTTGAGAAATGTTTCCGAGCTCTTCTGCTAAATTGAGTAAACCAGTCTTGTGTTTAATGAGCGGATTGTAAGTAATAAAACATGAGAGTTTCCTTTTTTGTTTAGATTGAATTTTAGACACTCATATTCTAAACGGGAAACTCTCATTTTTATAATGATTTGTCAGATCAAGTCTGATCTTCTACAGAACATTTGAGCTTGATGTTTGTGCAAGCTCGCACAATGCAAAATGCAAGAGGTACATTACCGCCCAGCAGGAAAGGTATCCGTATGCAACACACGATAATCACCGCCTTCTACTCTCGGCGGTGCATTAAAAAATCCAACTCTTTAAAATCGTACCCTGTTTTAACGTCCTTTTGCAACAGCAACATATAACGGTTCTCAATATTACCGCTCACACGTTCAAACAAAGGTGCTTCGTCCCATTTTTCCCGTTTCTTCCAGCTGGCGATAGTGGACACGGGAATGTTAAGCATTTTGGCAATTTCCGTGAGTGAATAGCCTGCCCAATACTTTAATTGGGCTTCACGGTGGGTATTCATATTAATTAAAGCGGTCTGTTCCGCTTGGTTCGTTGCAATATCCGTCATTGTTTTTCATCATCGTTGGAAATATGGCTATTGTTATGAAACGGACAGCGTTTGTAGAACAGTCCCATTTGTTAAATTTCGCTTAACAACCGCAACGCTTTGCACCTGTTTGAAAATCCAATCACCATATCGGCAATTTTGAACATTCTCACTTTGAGGAAGCATTTATGTCGAAAAAATCTAACTGGTTTGTGGTAGCCACAGAAGGGGCAACGGTGGACGGTCGTCAGATCGAACGCCAGTGGCTTTCTGATATTGCCGAAACGTACGACCCGAAAACCTACGGGGCTCGTATCAACCTTGAACATTTTCATATGTCTTGGTTCGACCCTGAATTTGCCCATTCAAAATGCTACGGTGATGTGTTAGCCGTTAAGGCAGAAGAGAATGATGAAGGCAAATTACAGCTTTATGCACAAATTGAGCCGACAGATGAATTAGTCGAGTTAGTGAAAAGCAAGCAGAAGGTTTATACCTCTATTGAAGTTCGCACCAATTTTGCCAAAACAGGCAAAGCCTATTTGACAGGTTTAGCCGTGACTGACACGCCAGCCAGCTTAGGCACACAATATCTTTCTTTCACAACGAAAGACGGTGCAAAGCAAGGCGAAATCTTTACCACTGAAGCGGTGGAATGTTCGCTTACCTTTGCAGAAGAGCCAGTGTCATTCTTTGAAAAAATGAAAGCGATGTTTAGTAAAGAAAAAGCTGACACAGCCCAACATAAAGCCGACGTTGAAGCTCGTTTTGCTGAACACGAACAGGCACAGTTGCTTTTAGCAGAAAAATTTACAGAGCTAGAAGATAAGCTAAAACAAACCGAAGCGGAAAAAATGGCATTGTGTGCAGATTTTGAAAAATTATCCGCCGATCTCACCGCTTTACAAAGCCGTGTTGATGTTATCGGCAGTGAGCCAGAACACGGCTACACGCCACGCCCTGAAATTACGGGTGGTGAATTAAATAATGAACGTTTTTTCTAAAAAGGACAGAATATGAGAAAAGAAACAGCGACCAAATTTAACACTTACCTTGCAGGTGTAGCACAAGACAACGGTGTGGATTACAACCACATTTTTACGGGTAAAAATTTCGTTTCTTCTAACGATGATTTCGTTGTCGAAAATTATGCACAAGTCGCATTGTTGAAAAACATTAGTATGCTCGCTTCACCTGATACTACTGGAGTAGGCGGTTAATGCGACCAACTCAAGCCCACTATTTGCGAGTAACTGCGGAGCTTGCTCAATCTTCTGAGCAAGCTCAACTAGAAAACCTCGACGAATACGAAAAAATGCTTTATTTGCTGGCTCGTCATAAAAAAGACCTGAAAGCCATTGCCTCAATGGAACAGCGAGCCAGTTATAAGAAAAGCATTCTTCACCACTATTTGCCGTGGATTGAAGGGGCATTGAGTGCTGGCAACGGCAAACAGGACAATGTACTGATGACGTGGCAAGTATGGTCGGTGGATTGTGGCGAGTATCACCTTGCTTTACAAATTGCCGATTACGCCATTCATCAAGACCTAACATTGCCTGACGGCTTTAGTCGTTCGCTTTGCTCAATGCTGGCTGAAGAGTTTGCTGACGCTGCGAAAAAAGCCCAGAAGGTGCAAAAGCCGTTTGAAGTGAGCTACTTGTTACGAGTGGACGAACTCACCAAAGAGAAAGATATGCCAGACGAAAGTCGAGCAAGGCTCTACCGTGAAATCGGCTTGCTACTTGAAACGACACAGCCTGAAACGGCACTCAGCTACTTAGAACGGGCATTAGAACTGAATTTAAACATCGGTGTGCAAGGCAGTGTTAAAAAACTTCGGAAGCAGTTAAACCAAGCCGACACCGAATAAACAGAGCAAACCACGCAGCCGACGGGGCGTAATAATGGGGATTTTATTCGGCTTGTTTACCCTATTGATGAATTGGTACTACAAAGACCGAGAAATCAAACTGAAAGAAAAAGCCCTTGAGCGTTATAAAATCAACTTAAAGGACATTTTAGACGATGAACAAAAATCTTAAATTCGGCGGAGCGATGGTCTGCGGTATCGGTGCAATTATCGGCTTAGTACAGCTTAATCACCTTGAAATCCGCACCAGTCCAAAAGGCTTAGACATTATCGGCAACACTGAAGGGTGCAGACGAGATCCTTATGTTTGCCCTGCGAATGTACTCACCGTCGGCATTGGTTCAACCGAAGCCACAAGCGGTAAGATTGAACGCAAAATTTACAGCGACAAAGAAATTGCTGACCGCTGGGCGAAAGATTTAGCCGAGGCGGAACGGTGCGTAAACCGCTACGCCAACGGCAAAAAAATGCCACAAGGGGCGTTTGACGCATTGACATCAATTACCTTCAATGCAGGTTGTGGAACAATGCGACATTCGACCTTGTTCAAACTCGCCAATCAAGGTTACAGCCCTGCAATGTGTGAACAGTTTGGCCGTTGGGTCTATGCCAATGGCAAAAAACTGCGTGGTTTAGAAATCCGACGTGAAAAGGAAAAAGCATTATGTTTAGCATTATAAGCGGTATGATTGAGAAAAGTTTTGGCAAAGCGATGATTATCGCCTTGCTGATTGGTGTCTGCATTAATGCCTTTCTCTGTTATGAACGCAAAACACTGCAGGCGGACAACCAATCCAAACAAGAAGAAATTGCTTTAGTGCGAGCGGATAACCAAAGCCTAGCCAACCAGCTAGAACAGGCAAACCAACATATTCTGCAGTATCAAAAGCAGGTGGATAAATTACATCAACAAATTTTAACTAAGCTCACCCAAGCGGAGAAACGCACCAATGAAATTTTACTTGAATTGGAAAACAATCAATCTTGGAGTTATCAGCCTGTGCCTACTGGCGTTAGTCGGTTGCTCAACCAAAGAAGCGATACAGTATCGAACAGTAAAGCCAATTCCGCTCCTTTGTCCCCAAATAAAACAGTGCCACAGCCCCAGGTTCGAGATAAAGACCAACGCTGATCTTGCAAAATCGCTGGACCAAAGTTTGACGACGATTGAGCTTTGCCAGGTGGAAATTCAAGGCTGGGAAGCGTGTGTGGAAGGTTACAATAAGCGTATTGCGGAATAATCACTTCATTGACAGACAGAGAGCTTTGTCTTAGGATTGCCTGAGTTTTTAAACAGCAGAATATTACAGATAAATGCTCTCTTATCATTTTACCAAAACACAAGACAACGATAGTGGGATTATTTATATCTCTACCGAATTTCAAATTGTCAATGTCACTTATATGGCGATTTTTTCTGATGATAAAGATACTCTATTATTTTTAGAACAAGATCCGACTATTGCAGAAATCATTCAGCATAAAAAAACACATTCAATTAAATTTGCTGTTAAGGAATATATTGAAACAGGCAATGAAGATTTATATGCGTCACCGTTGAATCATCAATTTGGTAAAACGGAAATTAAAGCTCTGAAATCACACCTTGAAAAATTAGTGTATGAACACTACCTTTTATTCAAGCCTGATTGCTATGTTTTCGTTGCAGATCGCCCATCACTAGCAAGAATGTACAGTAAAATGTGTTGCAATCCGAGTTCCTTTATGTCAGACTTTGAAACAGTATCAAATTTAGGCGATCAACAAGATTGCTTTATTATTAAAACACCGACCTATACAGGAGGGAATAATGAAAAAAATGACCGCCGTTGAACTTAAACGCCAAAAATTAAAAGAGTTCCGTCAAGCCTATCAAAAAGCAAAAGCGGAAGGAACTCTTAAACCTGTTACAAAAAACTAACTCCACAGCCCCGACCCATCGGGGCTTTTTGTTACCCCCAAATCCACACCCACAACCATTCGCCCCGCCTTTGCTACTTACTCACAATATCGCTATTTAACCCAACGAGAAAAAGCGATGAAAGACCAAATTGACCGAGCCAATGAGCTTGCCGAAAAAGAAAGAGAATTTGCCCTTGCAAAACTTCGCAACAAACCGACCGCTTACAGCCTGATCCATTGCGAAGATTGCGACGAACCAATTCCCGAAGCCCGTCGCCAAAACGTGCAAGGTTGCACCCGTTGCATTGACTGCCAACAAATTTATGAATACAAACAAAAAGGCTATCGCAAATGATTAAACCAGACAAATTGCGTGAGCTGCTCACCAAAACCATTCCTTATTTTGCCAAAAATCCTGAGCAGTTACAGATTTACTATGCCAACGGCAAAATCTGGACGACAGGGGCAACATCACTTAGCTACCAGTATCACTACGACTTAGAAATTGTGGTGGAAGATTTCCCTGAACACCCTGATTTACTGTTTGTGCCTGTGATGGAATTTGTCCGCTTGCAACAATCGGAGCTGATGACCAATCCCAACAAACAGGACAGTATCACCTTTGAAATTGACCCAAACAACAACGCCACCCACGACATTTACATCAAAATCCCACTGACCGAGCGTGTTATTGTCAAACAAGAAGGCGATCATTACCAAGTTCACCACGCCGAAGAGCCACAGCCGACCGAATGGCAACCTCTGGAACGGCTGACTATTTTGTGAAAGGGGAACAGGTGTATGAGCGAATGGGAGCGATAGAATAATGGCGACAGACGACATTATCAAGGTTAAATCAGCGTTTAATGCGTTGCTCAAAAATATCAGCAAACCACGGCGACGGTTGCTATATCAACAAATCGGGCGTGAATTGGCTCGTAGCCAACGCAGACGTATTACCGCACAGCAAAATCCTGACGGCTCGTCGTACACGCCACGCAAAGTACAACGTAAGAAACGCAAGGGAAAGATTAAACAAAATGCAATGTTCTTAAAATTGAAGTCGGCCCGATTTATGAAGTTAAGAACAGCTGGGGATAATATCGAGTTGGGTTACAGTGGCAGTGACGCACATATTGCACAAATTCACCAATACGGGTTAAAAGGTCGAGTGGTGAGAAGTGCAAATTGGAAGGTGAAATACGATCAGCGTGAGTTGTTAGGCTTTACCGATGAAGATATTGAAATGATTGAAAATTTTGTGATTAAGGCGTTGGCAGGACAGTAAAAAGGCGGTTAGACCGCCTTTAAAAAAGGTTTCTGAAGAAATCAATAGAATCTGCAATGAGAGTAAAGATACAAGCAATAATAAAAAACCAACCAAAAATTTCAATTAATAAGGCAAGCATATTCTACTCCTCTTAAAATTTTTCTATGAGATAACTATATGAGCAATTCATTAAAACTTCAAGTATTACTTTCAGCAGTCGATAAAATTTCGACTCCGTTAAAATCTGTTGCAACTCAGGCAAACAAAATGTCTGAAGCATTATTGAAAACCAAGGCAAATTTAAAATCTTTGGAACAACAGCAAAAGCTGATTGATCAATTTAGACAGACAAAAATGGCTGTTTTCGAAAGTAATAAGGCAATTCAAGAAGCGAAAAATAAGGCTAAAGCATTAGCACAGCAACTTAATGCCACCGCACAACCAACACAAAAAATGCAAAAAGCCTTTGAAAAAGCTCGTAATGCGGTAAAAAAACTCGAAATTGAACAAACTAAACAGAATCAAAAATTGCGTGAAACCCGTGCAGATTTAGAACGTAGTGGTATTAATACCCGACGTTTATCACAAGCACAGCAAGAGCTTAGCCATAAAATGAAGCTGGCTAATCAGCAAATTACAACCCAAGAAAGCAAACTTGTAGCCTTAAATAAACGAGCTAAAGAACATTCTACTTATCGTCAAAATGTACAAGCTCTTAAAGAACAAAGTGTTCAAATGGGGGAAATTGGTCAGCGTGCGATGTTACAAAGCTATATTATCGGCACGCAGTTAACAAAACCTGTCGCATTTTTCATGGAATTTGAAGATGCAATGGCAGGTGTTGCACGCCAAGTACAAGGGCTAAAAGATGCAAACGGTAAATTCACCCCAGAATATGATATTTGGAAAGAGAAAATCCAAGCATTATCAAAAGAATTGCCTTTGACGACCACTCAAATTGCAGAAATGATTACTGCTGCAGCAAGAATGGACACGCCAAAAGAGTTGTTGGAAGATTTTGTCCGTTTAAATACGCAAATGGCAACTGCCTTTGATGCCACAAATCCTGATGAATTAGTTGAACAATTCGGAAAAGTAGCCAAAAACTTCCGATTATCAGCAAATGCAGGAAGAGATTTAGCAGATGTTATTAACTATTTAGATGATAACGCTATATCAAAAGGCACGAATATTATTGGTTTTATGAACAGAGTTTCGGGGATCGCAGGTATTGCTAAAATTAGCGAAAAAAATATGGCTGCACTCGGATCTACATTACAAACTGCTGGAGCAACTGAAGAGCAATCGGCAACTGCAGTTAATGCTATTTTTACGAGATTGTCATCTGCAAGCAAAAAAAAACCAGTAACAAATGCGTTATCTAGTATTGGTATGAGTGCAAGTTCTGTTGAGCTTGGAATGGCAAAAGATGCACAGAAAACGATACTTAACATTGTTGGTGCTATCCAAAAGATACCCGAACATAAACGACTTGGTGTCATTGCTGATCTTGTCGGGACCGAACATTCTAAAACGCTTGCTTTGCTCGTATCCAACACAGAAGAATGGAAGCGACAAATTGCCCTTGCCAATAGCGTTGAAGCAAAAGGCAGTATGACTCGTGAATTTGAAACACGTTTGACTACGCTTTCGGCTAAATGGCAGATTTTCAAAAATCAACTTTTTAATACTAACAGTGAAATTGGTAATAAACTAAAAGAGACTCTGGTGGAGGCGATGTCATACATTGGAGGTGTTCTTGATGTGATTAATAGTTGGATTAAAGCAAATCCCGAATTAACAGTCACTATTGCTAAATGGACTGTTGGTATTATTGCTGCAATGGGCACATTTGGATTACTTACTGCTACATTAAGTTTGATTTATTACCCATTCGGGCGATTTATTTTGCTGTTAGACAAACTCAATGGAGTATGGGGCATAGGTAAAGCCTTATTATTTGGTAAAACTTTAGATGATGGCTCAACGAAAGCAGGTTTGCTTGTGCGTGCAGGTGGTGCGTTGGCGAAAGTATGGAATGCAATGCCCGCTGTTTTTGGTTCGGTGTTACTCTACGGAAAATTGTTATTTTCTGGCTTAATCACTGGCATTCGTGCTGTTGCTATTGCCTTTGCATCTAACCCAATCGGGCTAGCCATTACTGCAATTATTGGTATTCTTGCCTTACTCTATTTCAATTGGGAAAAAGTCAAAAACGTCATTGGCACAGCGTGGGATTGGCTCAAAACGAAATTTGCGGATAGCTGGTTTGTAAACGCCATTAACGGGATTATTTTTGCCGTAAACAACTGGAGTGTCGTTGTCGATACAGTGACTAAATCCATTGGCAATAAATTTGAAAGCCTGAAAAATACCGTGATGGGATTATGGAATGGCATTACATCATCTATCACCAATGCTTTTAATAAGGCAATGGAATTTTTAGGGCTTGAAACTCGCATTAATAGTGTCAGCGATGGTGTGGGTAAAGTGGCAAGTAAAATTGTTCCGCCTGAACACGCCAAACAAATTGAAAATACTGCCAATATGGCAAATATGATGTACGACCCGAATTATGATCCAAGCACTAACAATGTGCCAAATAAACCAAAATGGTCAGGTGGTTATGCTGGTAACGGTGGTAAGTTTGAACCAAAAGGGATTTATCACGGCGGCAAGTACATTATGACCAAAGAAGCCACAAGCCGAATTGGTGTGGCGAATCTCAACCGCTTAAATTACGGCGGTGTTGCAGGTATGGCTGCTTTAGCTTCTACGGTAGCACTGGCACAACCTATGCCTGTGGTAAAAGTGGATAACCGTCCGCTGATTGCCCCAACGCAAATCCAACGGCAAGCCCCACCGCCTGTTAATCAGTCGGTCAATATCACCGTCAATGCAACCGCAGGGCAGAGTGCTGAAGAGATTGCTCGCCTTGTCGCACGAGAGCTTGAAAAGCAACAACGCAACGCCCAAGCGAAAGCACGCAGTCGATATTGGGATAAGTGACCCAGTACCCAGTTTGTGACCCAGTACCCAGTTTGTGACCCAGTTGAAAAGCCCCGAACAATCGGGGTTTTTACTTGCAGAATACAGCAAGTTAAACTATGATCCGCCTGAAATAACGAGGTGGCTATGAAAAAATCATTTACAGAAAAGGCAAAATCATTGAAGGACGTAAGTCTTGCAATGGGCATTTTTACGTCTTTTTTTAGTCAAGAAATTGAAGCATATCCAAAACAGAGCGATGTTTTGCAGGTCATTAATCAAGTAAAAAAGGCTTCAACCTTACTTACACAACAATCAGAAAGCCAAACAGAATTATTTTTTGCGGGATTAAAAGAATTGACGCAAGGTGTTTCATTATTAAACGCTGTCGTTCGTTCAATGAAAACGCCTGAGAAAGTCATAGACGATCTGATTTTCATTGATTTAATGCTCAATAAATTAGTGAAAGATATTCGCCAAAATTATTATCATCATTTCCAAGAACAGTTAAATGACAGAGCGACCTTTAAAGACTATATGAACGAAGTCGCTTCTTTTAACCTTTTTACAATCACCTTACGTCAAGAATTAGGGCACTATATGGTTGTACCTAGTACAAGCAATTTCACCCAAGCCGATTTAGACGAGCTTATCGTAGACAGTAACAGACGGTACGGCATCAATGGCTAAAGTCTTTGTTCACCCTAGACTTACATTGCTTGAACCACTTCGCCCATTGGCAGAAGGATTGCTGACATTTGAAGCGAGTTATCGTCAAATTTACCCATCAACTATCGGCAATTATGGACGTTTTGAAGAAAATCCACGTTCACTTTTAGCAGGTATTCACAAACTACATGTTGCCGTATCAGAAGCGGATTTTACTAAATGGCAAGGAAAAGCAGGGCAATCACGAAAAAGTGACAACTATCTTGTTTATGCCAAACACGACTTTGAAGATGACGTTTACTTAATCCTTGATTTTATATCCCCTGATGCACATCAACGTATTAAAAGTGTAATTGCCGATTTAGTGTTAATTGCTGAAGAATTTCAAGAAACCTTTCCAGAACGTTTTCCTGAAAAATATCAACAACTCATTTAACGCCCCGACCCATCGGGGCTTTTTGTTACCCCCAAATCCACACCCACAACCATTCGCCCTTTGTTCTTACCTTTCGCACAATATCCCCATTTTTAACTGACGGATTTTTATTGTGCATCACGATCTATCCCTTGTGTATCAAGCACGCACCGATATTGTGAATGTGTGCAGTTGATGTGTGCAGTTGATGTGTGCAAATGTGTGCAATTAATTTTAGAACAGATCAAAATCGATCAGGAAATGACTGTTTTTTATAAAAAACAGGGGGTAGAAAACGTGGTTTTTAGTGTGTAATTAGTTATCAAATACTATGTAAGCATTTGTTTTTATGGGGATTTTATAAAATAAAAGCAGAAATGGGAAATTTCTGCTTTAGGGAAAATGGTGCAACAGTCCAACTTCGAGCCTCTCCCACAATTTGTGTAAATACCTGTTTCTGAGATAATACATTCAGACACAGGTATTTTATTATGAACGAAAAACAACTTCACGCCTTGGCAGCGGAATTTGCCAAAAACCTAAAAACACCGGAAGACCTCAATCAATTTTCACGGATGCTCAAGAAAATCACCGTCGAGGCTGCGTTAAATGATGAACTGACCGACCATCTTGGTTATCTAAAACGAAGATTCAGCTTTGCATTGTGCATTTAGTGCGTAACAGCTTGAAATTCGTTTCGTGGAAAGATTACAAAGCCGTCACCGCAGATTTAAAGCAGGTTTATCAGGCCCCGACGGAAGCACAAGCTCGCGAAAATCTGACCGCACTTTCGCAAAAGTGGCAGGCAAAATACCCGCTTGTGGCGAAAGGCTGGGAAGATAACTGGGCAAATATTGCCACATTTTTTGATTATCCGGCTGATATTCGTAAAGCGATTTATACCACGAATGCCGTGGAATCGCTTAATAGCGTGATTCGTCGCGTGATTAAAAAACGAAATGTATTCCCGACGGATGATTCAGTTTTCAAAGTGATTTGGCTTGCGATTAAAGATGCATCAAAAAAATGGACAATGCCGATTCAGAACTGGAAACTGGCGATGAATCGATTTATGATTGATTTTGGTGATCGCTTAGACGATCACCGTTAAGTTGAAATGGGTGTTTACACAGAATTTGGGATAGGGTCATTACTCACCGATTTAAACAAACCAAATACGCCATTTATAACTCTAGGTTGTGCTTACTGGTTATTCAAAGATAATCGAGAGCTATCAAGATCCTACCTAGAATTTACCTTCAAAAACATTAACGTAGCCAATAATCTTACTTTTTTACAACAAATTGATGAAGAGTTCGAAAAATATCTTTCAACTCATAAAAATGAACTTTCTCAAATATATTCCGTTCCCCCAGAAGCATTTAACTTAGTTGTTCAGAATTACTACTGGCAAATGGATAAATTTTCCTATTTTGGAAGTGAGGAACGCAGTCTGATATACGTCGAGATGGCCAGCCAGCGGCATAGTGACATTGAGATTTTTCTTGAACTACTTCACCGTTTTTTAACAGAATATCTTGTTGTTCCATCCTAACCCCCAACAAAAAGCCCCAAGCATTTCTGCTCAGGGCTACAAAATCATTTTGCTTTATCTCGCTTGTACGAGTTGCAAGCATAGCTGAAATATACAACTTTCTTCGCCACCAGTCAATCACTTTTTGAGCAATTAAACCCCATATAGTTTCTTAAATATTAAATGCTTGATTGTGTGTATTTATGTGTATATAATTATTATTGATTAAGACAAAGGAGGAAGCATGCACTCAAGCGACTTAATCAAGGAACTAAAAGAGGCGGGTTGTTTCTTTGTTAGGCACGGAAAAGGCGATCACCAAATATGGCAATCGCCGATTACAGGAAAGCGATTTCCTATACCACACCCTAAACAAGATTTACCTATTGGCACTTCACGTTCCATCAAAAAATCGGCAGGGCTTTTATAGCTCTGCCGAGCTTAGCAAAGGAGAGAATTATGTTATTTACCGTTGGGGTAGAAACTCCACATAATGAGAACGAAGCATTTGGACTTTGTGTACCTGCACTATTTACTGATGAATATAGTTGCTTTAGTGCGGCCGATGCAATTGATGAAATTATCCCTAACGTAAAAGATGCCATTCATACAATGTTAGAAATGATGGTAGAAGATGAGTTTGATATTAGTACGCTTCAAGATAAGGGATTTGTCCACTACAAACAACAAGAAGATTTTTCCCACTGTGATAGTTGGTTGCTTGTTGATATAGATATTTCTGCATTCTTAGGTAAAAAGCAACGGGTAAACATTGTGTTACCACAATATCTATTAGACAGAATTGACAATCGTGTCTCACATAGTAATTTTTATCGAGATAGAAGCCATTTTTTAGCAGTTGCTTCTCAACGTGAATTAACCGCTCAACAGGTTTAATGGATAGGCGTAGCAATACGCCTAAAACTTCAATCTAATCAACCCCGAACCAAACACCGCCCCTTCCATAAAATCTCGTGCGGTGCGTAGTCGTCTGTCAAACGTTCTCGGTGAAATATGCATCTCAAGACAAATATTCTTCTTGTCTTGCCCCTGTAAAAACACCGCCATTAACACCTGATAGGCTTCTAAGTTCAAATCGTGTAACGTCATCACGGCTTCATCTAGCTTAAGATAATGTTCCTCTGACAGTTCATCAATACTATACTTGGTAATTTTAACAGTCGCCTCAGGCATAAAGGATTGTAATGATGGATAACCACGGCACCCACGATGAGATGCCCAACGACGAACCCAAACATTCAAAATATCGTCAATGCTGATATGCAATCTAATCATTTCAACTCCTTAATCTTCGCCCTATACGTCTTAATAATTTCCTTGCAATCTTCAATCGACCACTTCACAGGAGGGTGATAGCTTTCCAATGCTTCTACTCGCTCTGCCCCGATTTTACGCACAAGGTTGATGCGATATTCTGTGATATTTCCGCTCAAATGATTGTTACAAGCACTGCATTGTTTATGAACATTGTCCTCATTAAATCTCAGCTCTGGCATTGCTTTTACCGTGCGATAATGCCCTGCGTGATATCGCCCTTGATGAAAACGCCGACACGAAATACAAGGCTCATCTTTATCTCTTAACCGAATGTATTCATTAAAAACAGCTTGAGCATCTCTAAGCCACTCAGCACGAGATTTTAAGCGTTCTCTCGTTGCTTTAATCTTTGCCCTTTCTTCTCGATTTCGCTTTTCTATGGCTTTCTGACGTGATTTTTCTTGGGCTATTTTGGCAAGTTTTACACCACATTCAGCACTACACCATTTTCTAAAGCTATCCGCAGACTTAAACTCACCACCACAGCATTTGCATTTACGCTTTTTCACTTTCGGCTTTATCATTAAATGCCTCCAATTCTTTCTCACTCCAACGCTTACCGCACTTCAACCCAGTACATTCAAACGGTTTCTCCTTATTAATCTCTGACTTTTCAGAAAACCTACGCCAGTATTTAAGAATTGATTGGCAGTTTGGGCAGAAGTAACTCATTTCACCCCCCAAAAATTCCATCTGTCATTAAAATGCACCCCGTGAGAAACACCCCAAGCGGTTGTATATTCAATTAAACTTGCCTTTCGTTTTACGCTCATTTCAGCAGTGCTTTCACGAATATTCACTAATTCACCCTCTAAACCTATTACCAAACGAGAGCCTTCTTTCGTTGCTTCTGCGTGAGCAGAAATTAAAAGAACCTTCCACGCTTCAAGCGGTAGCCATTCGCCGTTAAATTGCACCTGTCGGGCAATATCGCCGCACATTGCGTGAAATTTGGCATTTTGTTCAAGGTTGCGAGTGGCTGGCTTCACATCAACCACTAACGGCTTTTTCTCGTCCACTGGCAACGCTTTCACAAATTCAAGGGCATTGTTTTTGATTTGCTCAGTGCGTAGAAAGTATTTTTGCTTATGCTCCATACCTACCAACCTTTGCTCCATACCTACCAACCTGCTCTTTTCTAAAATACCCACCTACCTTCTTAATAAAATCCAAACTCATCTTCTCCCCCTAACCTGTTTCAGTAAGCCACCCCAGAAAGCCCTCACCTTTTCACTATTGACTGCTTTCACTTCTTGAGGTAATGCCAGTTTGGGTTTTGGTAAAACCTCCCCTGTTTTTAACCGCTTGCTCATTTTGACAAGCGATTTTTTAATCTCATCTTTGAGTTGCTTATCGCTCCATTCACCAGCCCGATTACGCACATACAAACCGGTAATCAAGTAATACTCCGCAGTAGAAGCAAACTTAAACTTCTGGACTTCTTCCATACCAAACCTCATAAACGCTTGTAACCGCTTGTAAAGTCTATCTTCATCAGGCAAACCTAACGCTTCATAGTCCACCGCTTTGCACCACTCCACAAACTGGCCTACGCTTGGCCAGAATGGATTTTTAGATTTTTTCGCTCGCTCAATCCCGTTTTGCAGTTGCTCAATCGTCGTAATTTTTTCATTCACCAACGTTTCAAGCCAAATCCGTTTTGCTTCACGGTAACTGTCTGCATCAGGAAATGAATTTTTCCACGCAGGAAAAATCGCCCGAAGCTGAATGAATAATTGATTAACGGCTCTAATCGCACCGTCTGGAATTGCCGTTGTCTTGGCTGGCACTTGGTAATTTGGCTCTTGCCCGACAAGGCTTTTCAAGTTCATTGATGCCACGTTTTGCATTAACTTCCCCTTAGCGTGATAGACATACCTTCCGCCCAGTTGCCTTCGTCATCAGGGATAAACGGCTTGGAAGTATTACGAGCGGACGGATTTTGTGGATTTTTTGCAGAAACTCCGTCATTTTGCCAATCCCAACCAGCATTAAACCCACGCCAACCACGCTCAATCGAAATTGCAATGGCTTGTTGAATAGGAATTTTGGCTTTATCCGCCTCACGCTGAAAACCTTTCAACGCAGTTTCGGTGATCGGAGCTTTGAAAGATTTCCGATGGACGATGAAATCTTTTGCCAGTTGTTCGGTAATCCCAAAACTTTCCAACAAAATCAAATCTGCGGATTTTTTCTCGCGCGCGTTTATACTTCCCGTCAGGGAAGTATTATTGTTAGTATTCTCTGAAGTATTCTCTGTATTAACGAATGGCGGTTTTGCTTCTTCCCGAATGTCGCTTTCCGCCATTGGGGAATGTTCATTAGTGGCATTGGGTAATGGCGGTTTTGCTTCTTCCCGAATGTCGCTTTCCGCCATTGGGGAATGTTCATTAGTGGCATTGGGTAATGGCGGTTTTGCTTCTTCCCGAATGTCATCCATTAATGCATCAAATTTAACTAAATCCAGTTTGAAATAAATGCGGTGCTCTAAGCGTTTGTGAGTTTCAACCAAGATGCCTAGCTCAACTAATTTTTTGCGAGCCGTTTCTTGCTCACGGCGACTTAATCCCGTTTCCTGCTCAAGCTCAGCTTGTGTTTTATATACGCCTAATGGGTTTGAGGTCTTATCCTGCCAAAAGAATAATTGCCCAAATAAAATTGCCGCTGTCACACCGCCTAACGGTTTTGCTAATTGTGGATAGTACGCAATAGGTTGTCCCAGTTGGCGTAATTTTTGGCTAAAACTCATAACCCCACCACCTTATCTTGTGTAAATACGCCATTCCAATTTGCTTTCATCGGTAATTCTCGCTTTGTGTACCACTCATAGAGCTTTGCAGCTCCTTTCTTGAGTAAAACAGGTTTATATGCCACAAACGGATCTTTGCCGTGTTGCGAAATCTCCGTCGTTTCTTCCGTCAAATACTGATCACGAGCGTACGACTTCACACGTTTATGATTACCATCTTGATAGAGCCAGTTTTTATCCACTAAAAACGCCCCAATTTTCAAAGCGTTCACTCCATTCAAGCCTTTCACAAACTCAAACGGTGAAATCCCATTACGGAAATAACTTTCCATTGAGGCAATTTGAAGGGATTTTTGCTCACTCTCTTCGATTTTATCGGCGAGTTGGCGTAATGCTTCTGAATAGCTAGGGAGTTGTTGCACTTGCTTTTGCTCTAACTCTTGCCAACGATCAACTAAACGAGCAGTAAATTCAGGAGAGAATTGAGCCACAATCACATAAGTATCACGTTTATTAATATGATACTCGTAATAGACTTGCCCATTTTGCTCATGGGTGTACGGACTTTCCGCATACCCCCCAATTACCCCTTTATTCATCAGGTTTCTAATAGATAAGCACACATCACGGTGTCTGCTTTCTGTGATTCGTGCAATCTCCCGACTACTCATCGTTAGGGTTGCATTTTCTTTCTGATTAGTAGATAATAACTCTGTTTTCATAAACATTATTTCCCCATTACCCACGTTGCCGCGTGGGTTTTTATTTTCAATAACATGAACGCCCTTCTCTGCTAATAGCTTAAGTGCGTCTAGTTCACTGTCTGTCAAACGATTTAAACCTTTCTCTGATACTTCCAATTCTAAAAAATCAAGGTAAGCACAGAATTTGTCTAAATGTTCTGCCTTAAAACGACAAATCGTTGATGCATCTACACCAACATATTCTGCCGCTTGAGCATCTTTCGTCTATGATGCCTTCTGTCTGATTAAGTCCGCAATCTTCATTGCAGACTTGCTTAATTCATTGCGTGCCATTGCACACTCCTTTGGGTAAATTAACCTTCAGTAACAGACTGAAGGATTTCATCTACTGAAATTTTCCCGTTTGTTGCATCTGAGATTAATTTGATGTGTTTAGCTTTAATACCAAACCCACGAACCCAATTGCTAACAGTCATTACGCTAACGCCACAAGCTGTTGCTAATTTATCTCTACTGCCACACTCGGAAATTGCTTTATCAATAACTTTATTCATAAAGTTTCTCCTAGTTAAAACATAAAGCAATGATAAAGCAATCTTTATTTTATGTAAAGTTTTCTTTTGTTGATATATTTAAAGATAACTTTAATAATTGTATAATTGATAATCTGGAGATTTAAAATGAGTACATTAGGCGAACGAATTGAACAGGCAATGAACTTGAAGGGATTAAAGCGAAAAGAACTCGCAGAAATGCTAAATATTTCCACAATGGCTGTTGGTGATTTAATAAACAACAAAACCAAAAAACCTCGCTATCTTGTTGAAATTGCAGAAGCACTTAACGTCGATGTGAAATGGCTACAAACCGGTGAAGGAGAAATGCGTAGCCACGTTAATGATGTAGATGTCATTGACAAAGATAAAGACTATAGCAACACACACATTAACATTGATATGTACGACATTAAGTTATCAGCAGGTAATGGAAAACCTGTAATTGAATGGGTTCCTAGAAAATCAGATGAACCACTTTTATTTCGTGAAGCTTGGTTCAAAGTAAAACGCTTATCTCCTAAAAACTGCAAGGCAATGTATGTTCGTGGACATAGTATGGCTCCTGTATTAGAAGATTGGGATACTGTTATTGTTGATATTTCTGATACAGAAATTGCGGATGGTGAGGTTTATGCGGTTGTTTACAATAAGCATTTCTACATTAAACAAATTATTAGAACAGGCAAAGGCATTCAGCTTGTAAGTTTTAATCCTGAGTACTATCCTATTGACGTAATGGATGATGATCTAAACAACTTACAAATTATTGGCAGAAAAGTTTGGCGTGGCGGTTGAGCATAGGAGTTATTTGTAGCAACTGTTGAATTTTATTGAGTAAATAGGCGAGTTCGCCATAATTAAAATGGGAGAATGGTATGGTTCCTAATGATGTAATAATCGTACAAGAGACAGAAATTCGGGTTACAGAACGAAATGGCGAAGACTATATCAGCCTAACAGATATGTGCAAAGCCTTTGGTGATGGTGATCAACTGATAAAAAACTGGCTACAAAACAAAAACACCATTGAATTTTTGCAAGTTTGGGAAGAGATTAACAACCCAAATTTTAATTTGGTGGAATTACACCAAATTAAAAATAATATCGGCTTAAACCGCTTTGTAATGTCTGTCAAAAAGTGGTCAGCGACGAATGCTATCGGCTTAATCGCTAAAACGGGGCGTTATGGCAGCGGTACTTATGCTCATAAGGATATTGCCCTTGAATTTGGCTCTTGGCTCAGTCCAGAGTTTAAACTCTACCTCATCAAAGAGTTCCAACGTCTCAAACAAAAAGAAGCCCAAGAAAACAAAACGGAATGGAATGTTAAACGTATTCTAAGCAAAGCTAATTACCGCATTCATACCGATGCTATTCAAGCACATCTTATTCCCAGATTACTGAACAGCACACAACCAATATTTGTGTATTCTGCGGAAGCCGATATTCTAAACCAAGCTATGTTCGGTTTAACCGCCAAACAATGGCGTGAGCAAAATCCGACATTAAAAGGCAACATTCGAGATTATGCCAGCGTTGAGCAACTTACGGTATTAGCCGCTCTAGAAAGCCAAAATGCACTACTCATAGAGCAAGGTGTCTCACAAAAAGAGCGACTTACCATTTTAAACCGCCTGGCCATTCAACAAATGCAATCCTTATTAAAATCAAAATCACTTGAACCATTAAAAGATAAGCCGTTGTTGATTGAAGATAGAGAATAGTTGAGCATAGGAGTTATTTGTAGGCTAAGTTGAATTAATTTGGTAAAACATCGCATTTATCATAGAAGAGATAAGAATATCTGTGTATCAGCCAGATAGAGTGATATTGATTGATTTAATAGGGAATGAAAGTATGATTACAAATCTTAATATTATACACTATCGAAAATTAAAAAATTTATCATTAGCGTTTAAACCTGGAATTAACCTAATTTCAGGTACGAATGGTACCTGCAAAAGTTCAATACTACATATTATTGGCAATGCATTTCAACGCTTCAAACGGACTAGTGATGGTGTTGATTCTTCCTCTTTAAGCGTTATTAATGCCATCAATAAATATACAAATCCCAAAGTGGAAAATTTGACGAAAGGAGATAAGACTTATAACGATCCTGCAAAAGGAACAGAGGGCGAATTATTTAACATTCAACTTGATAATGAAACTTATGCTTTTCGTCGCCACAATTCACAAGACGAATTAGAAGATGGTGAATTTAAAAATAGATTTAGACTTATTTTAAAATACCCTAGAGGGGAAAAACAAAGCTTGCCATTTGGAATGGTGATTTATCTAGGGTTATCACGTATAGTTCCTGTCGGTGAGCTTGAGGATTATACAGAGGAAATTAAGAAAAATTTGCCTGCAAAATACCAAGATGAATTGATTTCGCTTTATCAAAAAATGACAGATATTTCAATTACTGAGCCTTGTATTGAAAATAGTAATGAAATAAAGCATAGAATTAGTTTTAAATCAGAAGTTGATGGTATTGATTCAGATACTATTTCTGCTGGCGAAGATAACATAATGATTATACTGACGGCATTAGTAAGTTTGAAATATCATTTTGAATCTTGCAGTAACGAAGAATATAAAAAAAGTTACTTATTGATTGATGAATTTGATGCAACTCTGCATCCATCATTACAATTTAAATTACTAAGTCTATTAAGAGAGTTTTCTAGAGATTTTAATATACAAATTATATTCACAACACATAGCTTATACCTGATTGATAAGGCATTGAAGGCTGAAGATAACATTATTTACTTAATGAAATTAGCTAATAATTCAGTTGCTATAATGCAAAATCCTGATATTTTCAAAATCGAAATGCATTTAAATAGTGAAACAAGACAGGATTTATATAGGGACAAAAAACTTCCTATATTTTCAGAAGATAATGAAGCAAGAATTATGATCAATTTTATATTTGATATATTGAGTGAAAAAGATCAGAAATTTGCGTCTATTCGTCATTATTTCCATTTAGTTCAAATGAAGTCTGGTTGTGACAATCTAAAAACCTTATTTAAAGACAAAGTCCTCACGGCAAATACACTAAAAGCCATGTGTATTTTAGATGGCGATAATAGGACTCACGAATTAACACATAATATCATTAGTTTACCTGGACAAGCTAGCCCTGAAAAACTCACATTCCAACATTTGAGTGAGTTGATTTCTAAAGAAATTTATAATGATTTCTGGTTCAATGAATATCTTCAACAAGAAGGCTACTCTTTTGAGTGGGTCAAAAGTAATGTTTTCCCTAGAGCATCAGGTTTAGTCTCTGCCTACGATAGGGACAAAGCTAAGTCATTATTTAATGAACAGAGTTATCATCATTTTTTTACAATTGTGATGAAGGATTGGCTTCTTCGCCATTGGGAAGATAGAGAAATGAAAGGTTTTATTAAAGATTTAAATATACTCTTTCATAATTTGGCTGATTATTATGGTATTCATACAGCGTACTGGCCACGTCTCTAATTTTAGTATAGAATGGCTCGATACGAAATCATTAGAGAGGAAAAATGTTACATACTCCCCTACGTTATCCTGGTGGCAAAGCCAAATTTGCTCCTATAATTAAACAGATTATTGAACAGAATAACCTCAAAGGACACTATGTAGAACCCTACGCTGGTGGGGCTGGTGTTGCTCTGGACTTACTTTTCAGTGGGTATTGCAGTGATATTCATATCAATGATTTAGACTTGGCCATCTTTAATTTTTGGAAATCTATTACAGAACGAACAGATGATTTTATTCGTTTAGTCAATGATACTCCTATCACGATTGAAGAATGGCATAAACAAAAAATTTTACTAAGAAGAGAAGATATTTCTCCACTAGAACACGGTTTTGCAGCTTTCTTTCTTAATCGAACTAATCGCTCGGGTATTTTAAAAGCTGGGGTAATTGGTGGTTTAAAACAGTCTGGGGATTATAAGTTGGATTGCCGATTCAATAAAACAGATTTGATTAAACGCATAGAGAAAATAGGTAATGTGGCCAAGAAAATTCATGTAACAAATTTTGATACAGAAAATTGGCTGCCAATAATTAATAAATTGGTGCCTTCTAATTCATTGATTTATCTTGATCCTCCTTATTATGAGAAAGGGCAAGGCTTGTATCGCAATTTTTATCAACATAAAGATCATGTGGAAGTTAAGAATCAGTTGGCCAATATAAAAACACCTTGGATTGTTTCTTATGATAATAACCCAAATATCAAGGAGATATACAATAAATATCGCCAGCAAGAATATATGTTAAACTATTCAGCCAACAAAAAAATGAAAGCCACAGAAATCGTTATTTATAGCAATAATCTTATTATCTAAACCGCCCACCGTGGCGGTTTTCTTTTATCTAAGTATGAACCGCTTGTTTTACTTCAAAGGTAAGATTTAAAGCACGCATGACTTTAAGCACCGTAGAAAATGTCGGATTACCTTTACCCGAAAAAGCCTTATATAACCCCTCACGGCTTACACCAGCTTCTCTTGCGATCTGACTCATATTACGAGCCTTCGCAATATCGCCTAAAGCGGATAAAATCAAATCTACATCATCTTCTTTTAGCACCTCATTTAAGTAAAGCTGAATTTCCTCTTCACTTCTTAAATGTTCCGCCATATCAAAATCTTGTAGTTCTACCATATTAAACTCCTAATTCTTTGCTAGAATATATTCCAAATAACTTAGTGAAAATACAATCTATGCCATTATACGAAAATGCAAAAGCACTTATTAGACAAAATCTAACCGAAATAAGCCAAGGAAAGAAAGCGAAATTACAAGTAATAGGCTCATTCACAGATAAACAATTTCTTGATATAAATCAACATAGAAAAAAGGCAGAATTGCCACCACTTGAATGTAATGAAATTGTCTATATTGGTCGCCATCATTATCAAAGCCGAAGCAAAGACGGTTACAATATTAACGATATGGTAAAGCAAGCAGAAAGCGCATTATCCGTTCATTCTTGCCTTGTACCATCAAACCGAGCTACCGCCCTAGAAAACCCACACCAACGTCACGATGGCTACGGTAATTTAGTGAATGATCGTGCTATTTTAGAGTTAACATCAAAGAAACCCCGTGCTGAGTTGTTTTCTGTCATTCCTAAAGGCGACAGCATAAAACCCAATGATGACCAATAAACAAAAACCCCGAACTCATCAGCTCGGGGTTTATATTAAGTGGTCTTGGGTAACTCAGATTTCCAACGCCCCCACTTAATAAAATCGACCTTGGGTAACTTAGATTTCCAACGCCTTCGATTTGTTTAAATTATAAATCTAACAATTCATTGCGTCAAATTTTTCCGAAATATTCCTTTATTCTCACTAATTTTTCCCCCTTTCTCATATCTCAACCCTTTCATTGCTCAAAAAACAATCAATCAAACACACATTACAAAATCCCTTCTCTTTATAAATCAATCGCTTATAAAGATATCTTTATTTTCATTAAAATATTTTTTAAATTTTACTTTACATAAAATAAAGAAAACTTTATTATACACCCATCAAAACGAGCTACGGCTCAATGCTCTTTAAAAATCGAGATGAAATAAAAGCCCTGTAGAAAACAGGGCTTGAACACTAAACTTCATACACAGGTGTTTTTTGCGTGGTATCCATCACTAAACCTATGCAGTGCAAGCAGTTTTGTTTAGTTGTATATCCTTCGCTAGAAGCAATGGTTTCGTGATTGGCGGATTTTAATCGCCAATACCACTGACCATTAACACCTTGGAAAATTTGAAAATACATAGAGGTAACTTCTTATGCACGAAAAAATGAAATGCTATGCTGTTTCTTATAGCTTCGGCGGAAAGAAGTGGGCAACAGAAGTTTATGCCAACTCATTTGAAGAGGCGCAAGAAAAAGTCAAAGCAATGTCCCAAGCGACCGTTGATGGCGAGATACATCTTTCAGTATATATCCCTGAAAACCCGCTTTCAAAAATAGCAAGGTTAATGCGTAGATTACTCCAAAAAGGCGGCTAATTCCATTATTTCATCTCGACACAATTTAGACAAAAACGCACCGCTTGCCAAAGGTGAGATGGTATCAACAAGCTATGTGAAAGCCATAGCTCAAGCGGTGTGATTACTTGTGGAAAGGTTAAGCACTGGCAGTGAATCAGGTAGCACAAACGCAAGTAATAAATTTAACCATTTCGTGCATACCCACGAGATGGCTATCGAGGCTTAGCGTTGAGCCAGTGTAGCAAACAACGCACCACCGACCGCATAGTTCAATCGGATAGAGCAACTGCCTTCTAAGTAGTATGTTGTGGGTTCGAATCCCACTGCGGTCGCCATTCAAAACCGTTCTCTTGCTAACACTAGACAATTTTCTCCTTGATTGTCTTGGAGAGCGGTTCTGAATGGTAACAAACAAAAGTGTACACGGTAAGCACTTAAAACACCCGTAATCATAATGATGATCCGCTACGTTCGCCCACTGTAACAGGTGGGTGTTTTTTTGAGGTAAAAAAATGAATACATATGCAAAGTTCTGCCCAAACGTATTTTTAGCAAAATGCCAAGAGCAGCACGAAAAGAACGAAATTATTACCGTGACAAGTAAATACGGCAATGAAACGGAGGTTGAAATACACAACCTCGTTAAACAACAAGATGGATTTTATTTTTACTCTTTTGTCCGTTGTGATGGGTTGGATAGTCAAGCTCGAGCCACAGCGAAAGCACAACGTTATCAAGAATATGCTAACAACGCCGCAAAACGCAGTAATCAATATTGTGAGGCGGCTAATGAGGGGCGTGACTTTTTAAGTCTTGCTGAGCCAATAAAAATCGGACATCACAGCGAAAAACGACACAGAGCTTTGATTGAACGTAATGCTAAAAGAATGGATAAGGCTGTTGAAGAAATGAAAAAAGCCGAAAGTTATGCCGATAAAATTGCATACTGGGAATCAATGGCTGAAAAAATTGATTTATCTATGCCTGAAAGCCTTGAGTATTTCAAACATAAGCTAAAAGAGGCAGAAGCCAAGCATTCGGACCTAAAGAAATACCCTGAAAAACGAGAACATTCTTATTCATTGACGTACGCTAAAAAAGCCGTCAATGAATTTAAACAAAAAGTGCGATTGGCTGAATTGCTTTGGGCTTAACGAAAAATCACCCGCTAAATAAACTAGTATTTTTATATAAAGTGAGGAATAAAAAATGACCTTAAAAAAATGTTTACTCATCCTGTTGATTATCAACCTTAACCCTATGGGCTTGTGGTTGAATAGCTTTGCATTTAACAATTTTTTCAATGTTCAACCCCATTATCTCCAAGAAGATAAAAAAGCCTTGCCAGAATGCAGTTGCTGCAGTCAAATAGAATAAATAAACAAGAGCATAAGAAGGTAGTGCTGGCAATGGACGTGCTTCTAAGCCGTATTTAAAGCTTAAAGGCAAGTACAACCAACAAAGAATGAACGATAAGCACCAAGTCGTAATACGCATAATAATATGGTCGAAATATTCTTTTAAGAGAGAAAAAAGAGATGCAATCAACGCTTCCCACAGACTGAAATCTCCTTTTGTTGATGAATATAAATTAAGCACTTACATTCTAGCACAACTCAAGGGGATTTCAGTCTGTGGGATTGACACCACCCCAAATCAAAAAAGGGCATTACGCCCCTTTTTGAGATTGTTTGAGTAACTCCACCGCTTGCTGAAGTACTTTACCTTTTGAAACACCAAGTGCTATTGCTAATTCATCAATATCCTGCGATACGCTTTGAGGAATTTTGAACGCTTTAGTCACAATCCCTCGTTTAGCTTCACTGCGAGCGTTAATTTCTGTTCTTGACAATGCCATTTGAATTACCCCATAATGTAGTTGTTTGAAGAACTAGGGAGCGGTAACTCCCTAGTAAGTTATCGGATTAGTAAGCTGGTAAAGACCAAAGTAATAAAACGATAACTAGGATAATGTATTTAAACATTTTCTTATCCTCTTCAAGCGTAGGGATTAAGCCCTACACTCGCTTTCAACCCTGACTCGCCAAAGTTCTTTTGTTGAAAGCGAGATTATTATATAGTATGTTTACATACAAATCAACAGAAATTTAAAGAAAGCCTACAAATTATTTTTGTGGGCTTTTTTATTTGACACCCACCGCCCTTTAATTTAAGATACCCCCACTTTCAACAGAAAGTCGGGATCGCAGTCCTGAAAGAATAAGTGGCGGTAATAATGATAGTCGCCAAAAGCGACTTTTTTTATAGCCAAAATCTAGTCAGATTAAAGGTACTTGCAAATTGCAAGACCCTTAAAACTTCAAAAGGGTGTTCCAAATTGACACTCCCTTTGAAAAGTTGTCAATGATGGACTAGGTAAGGGGGCGAAAGCCCGCTGGAAGTTTAACCGCTTATTCACCAGTACTGCGAACCTTGCCTAGTTCATCACCAGTAATCGCAGTTGCTCGTGATGATTGAATTAAATTTCAATTAGAGAATAAGCGTATGACAACTTTAACATTTCAAAACACCGCAATGACGGTGATCAGCCAAAAAAATAAAACTTTCTTTACATCATTTGATCTTGGAAAGGCATTAGGCTATAAAAAATCCATCAGCGGATATTCCAAACCTTTACAACCGCAACGCAGACGAATTTACCGCAGAAATGACCGCACTTATCGAACTGCAAACCGCAGGCGGAAAACAACAAGTTCGCGTCTTCTCTTTGCGTGGAGCTCACCTTATCGCAATGTTCGCCCGCACCAAAGTCGCCAAAGATTTTCGTAAATGGGTGCTAGATATTCTTGATCGTGAAATTTCGGAAAATGAACAACAAATCGCACCGCTTGAACCTAAGCCTGATGTCGTTCTTCCACACGAAAAAGCAGAACAAATTGCCAAATACCTAGTAAGAGCCAGAGCTTTTGCAAAAGAAGTGGAAGTATTCCACCGTAAACTGTACGAAGATTTGGGCATTTCTCGCTATGTTAAAAACGATATTGCAGGAAAAGCCTACGACATCGCACACGAGTTTAACGTGTGGCTTGACCCATTCATTGAGCAAGTCTTGCCACAGATTAATCAACAACGATTAGCAAACTTTTAACCACAACCAACCGCTCTTTATGGGCGGTTTTATTTTATGGATCAACGAACAAGCCTAGCGAAAGCTAGGTTTTTTATTGGAGGAAAAGATGGAAAATACAACAAAAATGTTATTTGACAAAAAATCTGTCGCTACACTGTTTGATGTCAGTGTACCAACAATTAACAGAAGAATGAAAAATGACAAACGTTTCCCAAAACCACTTCTGATCGGAGGTAAAAATTTTTGGTCTAATGAACAAATAAACCACTATATTGATACAATTCAGAGTGAATGCACCTCAACTGCATAACCCTCTACCCTCAGCTGCTTGCTCAACAAAATTCCCCCACCATTGCATATATTCAGCTCGTTGAGTTAAGTATTTTGCTTTATTGTATGTACCTCGTACACTGGAGTATTCAAAATGAGCCAAGCACACCTCAATAATTTCGGAATTAAACTCAGCCTCATTCATTGCTGTGCTAAATACCGATCTTAGTCCGTGAGCAGTCAATACATTGCGATAACCCATTCTTTGCAGTGCCTTATTAGGCGTTTCTTTACTAATTGGCTGGTGCGGATTTTTACGACTAGGGAAAACAAAACGACTGTGATAGCGATTTAATTTTTGTAAAAGCTGTAAAATTTTAATCGCTTGAGTAGATAGCGGAAGCACAAAATCCTGAACTTTCCCTTGTCGCCCCTTCATTTTCTCTTTTGGAATATCCAAAATCTTTTCCTCAAAATTCACTTCAGACCATTCAAGTTGTGTAATAGCTCCTGCTCTCCCTGCTGTTAAGAGCAACAATTCTAATGCACAACGAGTTTCAATTTCTAGCGTACTATTTTGTAAATCTTCAAACAGTTTGCCTAATAATTCAGGACGAATAGTAGGATTATTTTCTACGACGGGTTTCAAAAAAACCTTTCCAATGTCTGCTGTTGGGTTATATTTAATAACCCCTCGATTTACTGCATAAATCATAATCTGGTTTAAATACCCGATCATACGATGCAAAGTATCTAGCTTCCTTTCTCGTTCTAATGGTTTTAGTTTTTCAATCGCAATTGGTGCTGAGATGTCCGCAATAGGATAGTGACCAAGCAGTTTCAACAAATGCCGATTTAGTCGCTTTTCAATATCGTTGTAGGTCACAACCTTTAACCTGCCCGTATCTACCTCATTTTTTTTCAATACCAACCACTCTCAGTAGCCATCGAGGATAGGGTGAGAACTTGGCTTTCTAAAGCCGCTTTTTCTTGCTGTAGGCGATAATCTAACGGATCGACATTTTTTGCCAATAAAGAGCGATAAAGATCACGAATTTCACGAGCTTCTTTGAGTGAAACTGACGGAAAAGCCCCTAAACTAATTAATGTTCGTTTCTTGGTAAAAGGTTTATAATATTGGAAACGCTTAAAGGCTTAACTGTAACTGCCATATATATCTCATTTGGTATTACCAAAATCATTTTGGTATTAAGAAAAATGCGTCATTTTTCTTAATTTTGGTATTACATAATGAAAAAATACTAAAACATAATACCAGATATAATACCAAAATTGTGATACAGGATGATATAGTTTGATATGGATTGATACAGCAGAAATGTAAAAAGCCTTGTTTTACAAGGCTTTTATATATCATTTGATATGGATTGATACGAAATGATTTAGAAATATGGTGCGACTAGCTGGACTCGAACCAGTGACCCCCACCATGTCAAGGTGGTGCTCTAACCAACTGAGCTATAGTCGCATAAAAACGAGGTGTATTCTAAAGAAAAAGCGAAAACAACGCAATAGTGTAGGAAACCAACCGCTTGTTTTTAATCCAAATTTAAGCGTTTTTGTGTAAAAATATGTTTATCTTCCCAACGTAACATCGTCAAATGATTACCCCAAACACAGCCTGTATCCAACGCATAAATCGTATCTGGAGTTTGATAACCAATTAAACTCGCCCAATGCCCAAAAATAATCGGTTGCTGGCGATAAAACGGATTATCTAGTTCAAACCAAGGTTTTAAGCCCTCTGGGGCTTCTTCGACTGGTAATTTACAATCAAAATCCAACCGCTTATCCGCATAACAAAAACGCATACGCGTAAACACATTTAATGCATAACGCCAACGCTCAATGCCTTGCAAATCCGCACGCCACTGGTCTGGTGAATTGCCATACATCTGAGCAAGAAAATCTGCAAATTGCTCACCTTGTAACACCGCTTCCACTTCCCTTGCACAAGCTAAAGTGGTCGCTAAATCCCATTCTGGGCTTACTCCTGCGTGGACTAACAAAAATTGATGAACAGGGTGTTGTGCCACAAGCGGTCGAGAGCGTAACCAATTTTGCAATTCCAAACGATCTTCCGCCTCAAAAATCGCATCAACCTTATCTTTAGGCTTCACCGCTTTAATTCCCTGCAGTGTCGAAAGTAAATGCACATCGTGATTACCCAACACCACAGTTGCCCTCTCCCCCAAAGCCTTCACATAACGCAAACAAGCCAAAGAGTTCTCGCCACGAGCAACCAAATCACCCGTTAGCCAAAGTTCATCATACTGCGGATCAAAATTAGCTTGCTCAAGCAACAACTGAAATTCATCAAAACAGCCGTGCAAATCTCCCACGATATAGGTCGCCATCGTTCTTCCCTACTCTACGCTCTGCAAAATACGATCTGCAAATTTCCCGATACTCACCGCAAAATTATTCGACTTATTCCAATCTAAAATCGTACGGAAATTATTCGACACCAAGAACGCTCGCCCTACCTCTTTATCAGGACGAACCAACCACAACTTCTCTGAACTCAACGCATTCAGTTTTGTTGTTTCTTGAGCCGTTGGATAGGCTAAATAAACACCCCACGCCTGCCACTCAGCAAGGCTTTTTGCTTTATTCAACTCAATCCCAGAAAAAGAGAGATCGATAGGTTGAGCCAACTTAACCTCTACCCCCCACGGCAAGTCCTTATCCCAGCCAACAGTTGCCAGATAATTCGCAATAGAAGCAAAGGCATCATACTGATTTTTCCAAATATCCTTACGCCCATCGTTATCGCCATCTGCCGCATAGTTCAAATAAGAGGTTGGCATAAACTGCGTCTGCCCCATTGCCCCAGCCCACGAGCCTTTCATCTCGGCACGCACTAAGGTTCCCTGTTGCAACATCTTCATTGCATTGACAAATTCTTGAGTAAACAACTTCTCTCGGCGACCATCAAATGCCAGTGTCGCCAACACAGACAACACATCAAAATTGCCCTGATAACGCCCGAAGCTACTTTCCATACCCCATAACGCCATCAAATACTCTTTTTGCACCCCATATTTCTGGCTTGCTTTGGTTAATTGAGGCTGATATTGCCACCAACGTTGTGCCGCCACGTCCACTTTTGCTTGGGTTAAGGTCTTATTCAAATAATTCGTCACCCCATTTGGATTTGGCGGTGGCGGAGGTAAATTAGGATCACGTCGACGACTAGCTTGTCGCTGATCTAACTCAACGGCACGAGGCACATATTGAATATTCAACGCCGTATTTAGCACCTCAGCGGAAACCCCCTCATTCGCCGCTTTTTTCTTTAAAAAACTCACATAATCATCAAAATGAGCTAAAGAACGGGCATTAGGATACTTAGCCTCCAACGCCACCTTAGGATACTCTTGCTCAGAATTAGCACACCCTGCCAACACCAAGCACGCCATTGATATGGTTAAATAGGATCTCTTTATCATCTTACTTTATCTATTGACCATTCTACTTGGTCTAATCACATTATCCGCAGTAATTTCAGCAACGCCTAAAAACAGCTTTTCTGCTGAAAACAACCGTACTTGTCCATAAATTCCCTGCGGATTATCAAATTTCACACGTTGCCCAAAACCCACTGCTTTTGTCTGTTCATCAGTTAAATCCAAATGAGGCAAACGAGCCACCGCACTATCCATCGGCAACAACAACTGATCTAACTCAACAAGCGGCTGATTTTCCGCTAAATTTTGCAAGGCTTCTAAGCTCATCATCTTCTCAACAGGATAATCAGCAACTGCCAAACGACGCAACATTGTAACGTGAGCGCCACAACCCAACGCCTCCCCCAAATCATCAACCAACGTCCGAATATAAGTTCCCTTAGAACAATGTACTTCCAACGTCAAATAAGGAGCTTGATACTCAACAAATAACAGCTCAAAAATCGTAATCGGGCGAGCCTCACGCTCCACAGTAATGCCTGCTCTCGCATATTCATAAAGGGGTTTACCATTATGCTTTAAGGCAGAAAACATCGTCGGCACTTGCAAAATTTCACCACGAAATGCCTCAAGAGCTACCAAAATATCCGAAGTGTCTACCTTAACTTCACGCCTTTGCACCACTTGCCCATCAGCATCAGAAGTATCCGTCCGCTCCCCCAATTTTGCGATCACCCGATAACGCTTATCCGCCTCTAACAAAAACTGAGAAAACTTAGTCGCCTCACCTAAACAGATCGGCAACATACCCGTAGCAAGCGGATCTAACGCCCCCGTATGCCCAGCTTTATTCGCATTAAACAGGCGTTTTACCTTCTGCATAATGTCGTTAGAACTCACGCCTTGCGACTTATCCAATAAGAAAACACCGTGAACATCACGTCCTTTTTTCTTTGGTCTGCCCATTGTTACTCTTCTTCAACGTAGCGTTCTTGATCTTTACGGATCACATTTGTCACAAGGTTTGACATACGCATCCCTTCCACTAAGGATTGATCGTAAACGAAACGAAGTTCAGGCACGATGCGTAAACGCATCGCTTTACCCACTAAGGTACGAATATAGCCAGATGCTTTATTTAAGCCTTCTAAGCCACGTTCTACCGCACTTTCATCACTATCAAACAAGAAAGTCACAAACACTTTGGCATAGGCTAAATCACGACTGATTTCCACATCAGACACCGTCACCATACCAATACGCGGATCTTTCACCTCACGTTGTAAAATAATTGCAATCTCTTTTTGTAGCTCTTGTGCTACACGATCTGCTCTTGAAAACTCTCTTGCCATTGTTTTTTCTCTTAAATAAATAATGGGGCGTAAGATACGCCCCTAAATTGTCTGTCTCATTGCTTTTAACAGCAATGTAATCGCCTGTGATAATAGTCCAAAAAGGCTTATTTCACAAGCAAATGATATACAAGCGGTCACTTTAGCCTGATTTTTTGCAAAAAGTGACTAAAACTGATACTTCATTCCTACACTCACGTTTTGCCATTTTTCCCCACCTTTTTGACGAGCAATCGCATATTCCCCGAAAAGATGAAGAGCTTCGCTAATTTGATAATTCAGTCCCAACTTCGCCATAGTGACATATTTTGCAGGTGAAATACCTTGTAATTCAATTTCACTTTCCGCACCGATATAGCGAGCATTAAAGCCAAACGCATTTTCTGCTTTTTGGGTCATACGGTGAGATAAGGTCGTATTTAAGCTCAAATCTCCCCATTTCATGGTGGCACGTAACCCTAGCAAATAACTATTTAAGTTATATTGAGTACGATTCGCTTGAATACCAAAGTTTTTTCCTTCGTCAAAGGCTTTTTGATAAACAGAATCAAATTGGTATCCGATAAACGGACTTATTTCACCTTGTTCAAATTTAATACGATGTCCTAATTCCGTATAGAAATGATAAAGCTTTGATTTAACCTCTGTTTCGACACGGCGTGTTTCATTTCGCATTAAAATTGAACGCTTAATCTTGTTTTTCGCATTTGCCATTCCAAGCTGTGCTAGCAAATAGTTATTGTCTAATAATAAGTGTCATATTTGAGGAATTATCTCCCCCACCACAAGCTGTTACCAATAGTGATACGAAAGCCGCTTCCGAATATCTACGCACTTTCTTCATAACATTTCCTTCACTCACCACTCAAACACATAACAAAGATTAAAATCCAGGCAATTTTATCACTAAATAATCAGAATAAATAGGAAAAACCGCTTTTCTGCGGTTTTTCAAATGAAAATACAATCTATATCAAATTTATGATGATTTTATTAATCCTAGCAAGTCAGAAATCTGCTCTAACTTATAATCTGCCAACGACCAACGTGGATCATCCCACTCTGCCTTAGCAGGAATAACGACAGTTTTCATATTCGCTGCTTTGCCTGAAATCATACCTAATACAGAATCTTCAACGGCAAAGCATTCATTGACTGTGGCACTGAGTTATACCACTCCATAGAAAAAAAACATATAAACAGAATTGAGCATTTTTAGAGCCAAGATAAACGTCATTTACTCAAGTTTAACAGTATTTCCAAAGTACATTTGGAATTGTATTTGAAGGAATGCAAATAGCGTTTTAATCACAGTAACTTAAAGCTCAAATTTCCATTTAAACATAATTAGTTAAAGGCGGTTTAAGTTAGTTATCTAGCCCCTATTTATTATAGTTAAAAGCCCCTTTATCCGCTGATAAAAGGGGCTTGGAACTACTTGAAATTTATTCCTAAACTATCTCGTAGTAATCTGACTTTAAATTAAAAAAACTAACAGATACAAAGTCTGAGAAATAGTGTTTAACTACATGGGGTTAAATACGTTTAAAGTCTAAGTGAACAAGTTTTGGTTTAGTTGGGTGACGTTGAATCGCTTGTACTTTTACTTGCTCTTCTTTACCCGCAACAACGATAGTTAACACTTCGTTGTAGAACGCATCGTGTACTTGTGCGTTGTTTACTTTATCGTGGTCTAAAATGATTGATACTGCTTCTGCTTTACCACCGTAGATGATTGCAGGAACTTGACCATTGTGACGCAGGCGGCGGCTCGCACCCTTACCTTGCGCCGAACGAACTTCAGCTTCAAATTTGAATGACATAATTAAATTCTCATAAATAAAAAGGGAACCTAAGGTTCCATTGATACAAAAATAGCAGGCGACCCAGCTATTTCCCTAAATTTGACGGTTAAAAAACCGAGTGCGTATTCTAATGAAAATTTAAGAAAAATCAAACATTACTTCGCTGCTTCTACTTTTTCAACAGTATAGTTCAGTAAGTAAGCGTAATTTTTCGTAATTTGGTAAGAAACTTCACAAAAGTATTGTAAAATGCGTCGTTTTTTTATTCTTTCTATCGTTTTATTTAATAGGAGTAATGAATGACTATCGCTCAGTCAAACACGCATCTTAGCCCTGAGAACATTCAAAATGTCAAAAATGCCATTTTGCATAAACTTGTTTTTGCTCTTGGTGTAGAACCGCGTGAAGCAAGCAAACGTAACTGGTTAAATGCGGCATTGCGTGTTGTGCGTGATCTTTCTACGGAATCTTGGTTACAAACTCGTCGTAGCCAAGCGGCAAATACAAGCCGTCGTGTTTATTATCTTTCTATGGAATTTTTAATGGGAAGAACCTTCAGTAATGCTATGATTGCAGAAGGTGTTTATGATCTAATTCGAGCTGCGTTTGACGAGCTAGGTCAAAATCTTGAAGACATTATTAATGAAGAAGGCGATCCAGGCTTAGGTAACGGCGGCTTAGGTCGCTTGGCTGCGTGTTATATGGACAGTCTTGCAGCAATGAAGATCCCTGCGATTGGCTACGGTATTCGTTATGAATACGGTATGTTCCGCCAAGAGATAAAAAATGGCGAACAAGTTGAAAATCCAGATTATTGGTTAGAAAATGAATTTGCGTGGCCTTACTTACGTTCAAGTAAAAAATTCCCTATACGTTTTGGTGGCAGAACTTGGCAAGAAGGCAAAAAAACCGTATGGCAACCTGATGAAGAAATCATTGCTCAAGCCCACGACCAGCTTGTCCCAGGATTTAAAACCACTGCAACCAACAGCTTACGTCTATGGTCTGCACACGCAGGGGAAAAACTATTTGGTTTAGCAGACTTTAACCGTGGTGACTATTTTGCAGCAATGAGCCAACAAAATAGCTCAGAAAACGTTTCTCGTGTACTTTACCCAGACGATTCAACTTACAACGGTCGTGAATTACGTTTACGCCAAGAATATTTCCTTTGCTCTGCATCAGTACAAGACATCGTTCGTCGTCATGAAGTGGAATCGGGATCTTGCTTAAATCTTGCGGAAAAAGTGGCAATCCACCTTAACGACACCCACCCTACCCTTGCGATTCCTGAGTTAATGCGCATTTTAATTGACGAAAAAGGTTATAGTTGGGAACAGGCATGGAATACGACTCGCAAAGTATTCTTCTACACCAACCACACTTTAATGAGCGAAGCGTTAGAAACTTGGCCTGTGGAGATGGTGGCTCGTATCTTACCACGTCATTTACAAATTATTTTTGAAATCAACGATTGGTTCTTACAAGAGGTTCGTCAGCAATTCCCAAATGATGAAGAATTAATCCGTCGTGTATCTATTATTGACGAACAAGGCGACCGTCGTATTCGTATGGCGTGGTTAGCCGTGATTGCATCAGGCAAAGTCAATGGCGTAGCCAAAATTCACTCAGACTTAATGGTGGAGTCTATTTTTGCCGATTTTGCGAAGATCTACCCAGATCGCTTCACCAACGTAACAAATGGTGTAACCCCACGTCGCTGGATTCATATCGCTAATCCTGGACTTGCTGCAATTTTAGATAAACGCATTGGCAAAGAATGGCGTACCGATTTAACTCAGTTAGACAAGTTCAATGCCTTTGTTGATGATACTGATGTTCAAGTAGAAGTGGCTGCGGTTAAAGTAGAAAATAAACGTAAACTCGCCGCTTATGTAGAACAAACTCAAGGCATTAAACTCAACCCTGAAGCGATTTTTGACGTTCAAATTAAACGTATTCACAAATACAAACGTCAGCAATTAAATGTGTTACACATCATTGCTCACTATAACCGTATTTTAAGAAACCCAACAGCAGATTGGCAGCCACGCGTCTTTATCTTTGCAGGTAAAGCAGCAAGTGCTTACTATGCAGCGAAAAAAGTGATTCGTTTAATCAACGATGTTGCAAATGTGATCAACAACGACAGCCATATTCGTGATTTAATCAAAGTTGTCTTTATTCCGAACTACAGCGTAAGCCTTGCACAATTAATTATTCCAGCAGCAGATGTGTCTGAGCAAATTTCCCTTGCTGGTACAGAAGCATCAGGTACATCAAATATGAAATTTGCCCTAAACGGTGCATTGACAATCGGTACCCTTGACGGTGCAAACGTGGAAATTTTAGATCGTGTAGGTAACGACAACATCTTTATCTTCGGTAACACCGTAGAACAAGTGGAAGAGTTACGTCGCAACGGCTACTCACCATATCACTACTACGAAAAAGATGCAGAATTAAACGAAGCAATTTCACAAATCTTAAATGGTAAATTCTCACCAGAAGATCCATATCGTTATCAAGAGTTAATTCTCTCATCAGGTGACTTCTATCAAGCCTGTGCGGATTTCCGTAGCTATGTAGATGCTCAAGAGAAAGTAGCAACCTACTTCCGTAATAAGAAAGCGTGGACACGTTCTGCGATCATCAACATTGCGAATATGGGCTACTTCTCATCAGACCGCTCTGTGTTAGATTATGCGAAAGATATTTGGAAAATTGAACCAATGAACGAAACGCAATTATCTTCTCAGCCGAAAGTAGCGGATATGATGAGTAATGCGAGTAAGTTGTTAGTTATAAAATGACTTTATAACTAATAGACTAAGATACACTCTCTAGACATTTGGAAATTCTCCATTCTACTATTGAATAAAAATGGAGAATTTCTATCTGTGCTCATTTATACCTTCCTCCAATAAATTAGTGTCTGACATAGCCCCACACAAAATTTAACGAATAACCTCGACAAATATATGAAATATTTGGGTATAATCGTCCGCCTGTATGAGGGAGAAATTAAGTGATGGAAAGTTTTTTACACGGTTTTGTGGTCTGTTTTGGGCTGATTGTGTCTATTGGTGCACAAAATGCATTTTTATTGAAGCAGGGGATTTTAAAACAGCACGTTTTTTGGGTAGCTCTACTCTGCTTTCTTTGTGATGTTGCGTTGATGAGTATCGGTGTATTGGGGCTTGGTTCGCTTATTTCGCAGTCACCTACCGCTAGTTTATTGCTTGCTCTGTTTGGTGCGATTTTTTTATTCACTTATGGTAGTCGCTCTTTTATCACTGCTTATCAAGGCTCAAGTCAGCTATTGGCACAACAAGGGCAAGCTAAGTCGTCTTTAAAGAAAGTGATCGCCATTACCCTTGCGATTACATTACTTAATCCACACGTTTATATTGACACTGTGGTGATTGTCGGCGGTATCGGTGGCACTTTAAGTTTCGCAGAAAAAATACATTTCTTGATCGGAGCATTAATTTGTTCATTTTTGTGGTTTTTTGGGGTAGGTTATGGAGCCGGCTTGCTTTCCCCTTACTTTGAAAAACGTCGAACTTGGCAGATTTTAGATTTTGTCACAGGGTTAATTATGTATGGCATTGCATTTAGTTTAATCGTGTATGCTGTCAAACTTATTGAATAAGAGGCATTTCCTTTCTTTCTATCTTCTACCATCAAATTCCCTTCTTTACAATGTTAATTTTTTGTAAAAATTCGACTTATATCACAGTTTTTCTTTAAAAAATCCGTCATAATTGGGGGGATTTGTGTGACTGATTTATAAGTAAGCATTTCTCTTTGACTTTTTTGCCTTTATTTGTACTGAAATGTATATAATGACAGCAAATTTAACAACTTTGTAAACAGATAAAAATAAGGTTAGGTCTTTATGCAACATAAAAACTTTGACGATTGGATTGCGACTACTGCATTAGGTGGGGCAAATCAGTCTTATGTTGAGGAAATCTACGAGCAGTATCTAGAAGATCCTGATAGCGTTGATGCAAGTTGGCAAGCGGTATTTGCTCAACTGCCAAAAGCTACCCAAGTAGAGCAACCTCATTCCAGCGTTCGTGATTATTTCCGTCGTTTAGCACGTGAAAATCGTAGTGAGGCGGTGACAGTTATTGATCCTGAAGCCAGTGCAAAACTCGTTAAAGTGTTACAGTTCATTAATGCCTACCGCTTCCGTGGACATTTGGAAGCTAAATTAGATCCGCTTAATTATTATCGTTGGAAAACCTCACAGGTTCCTGAACTCGATTACCGTTACCACGGTTTCAGTGATAAAGATTTAGAAGAAACTTTTACTATCGGGCGTTATGTTTATAACAAAGATACGATGAAGCTAGGCGAACTTGCTGAGGCGTTAAAGGAAACCTATTGCGGTAGTATCGGTTTGGAATTTATGCACATTCAGGATATGGAGCAGAAAAATTGGCTTCAGGCGAAAATGGAGAGTGTGCTGAATAAGCCGTTATTCACGAAAGAACAAAAAGTAAATTTATTAACGGAACTGACCGCTGCTGATGGTTTGGAGCGTTATTTAGGGGCGAAATTCCCTGGTGCAAAACGTTTCTCGCTTGAGGGGTCTGATGCTTTTATTCCGATGATGAAAGAGATTATCCGTCACGCTGGTCGTCAAGGTATGGAAAATGTAGTGATGGGAATGGCTCACCGTGGTCGTTTGAATATGTTAGTCAATGTGTTAGGTAAGAAACCTGCTGAACTTTTTGATGAGTTTGCTGGTAAACACGCTGATGATAATCGTACAGGTGATGTGAAATACCATCAGGGCTTCTCGTCTGATTTTGATGTGGACGGTAAACACGTTCACCTTGCTCTTGCGTTTAACCCTTCGCACTTGGAAATTGTTAGCCCTGTGGTGATTGGTTCTGTGCGTGCAAGACAAACTCGTATTCACGATACTGAACATAAGAAAGTATTGGCGATCACGGTTCACGGCGACTCGGCGGTGGCAGGTCAAGGGGTTGTTCAAGAAACCTTGAATATGTCAAATGCGAGAGGTTACAAAGTAGGCGGAACAATCCGTATCGTGATCAATAACCAGATCGGTTTTACGACTTCTAATCCAAACGATACCCGTTCTACGGAATACTGTACCGATATTGCCAAGATGATCCAAGCCCCGATTATTCACGTTAATGGTGATGATCCTGAAGCGGTGGCATTTGCAGCGAGAATGGCGGTGGAATATCGTTGTTTATTTAAACGTGATATTTTTATTGATTTAATTTCTTATCGTCGTCACGGTCATAATGAGGCTGATGAACCTTTGGCTACTCAGCCGATGATGTACGGTCTTATTAAGAAACACCCGACACCTCGTAAAGTTTATGCGGATCGTTTGATTGCTGAAGGGGTGATTACAGGTGATGATGAAATTGAGATGATGAACCTCTATCGTGATGCGTTAGATAATGGTGATCGTGTTGTGCCTGAATGGCGAGAAATGGATACTGCGTCAATGGATTGGTTGCAATATCTTAATTATGAATGGACGTCGCCGTATGAAAGCAAATTCCCTGAAGCTCGTTTCTTAGAAATCGCGAAACGTGTGTGCGAATATCCAGAAGCGTTACGCCCACACCCTCGTGTTGAAAAAATTTATAACGACCGCCGTGAGATGTATCAAGGCAATAAACTGCTTGACTGGGGTATGGCTGAAACGATGGCTTATGCAACCCTGCTTGATGATGGTACTCACGTTCGTCTATCGGGTGAAGATGCTGGTCGTGGTACCTTCTTCCACCGTCACGCTGTTGTGCATAATCAAAATGATGGTACAGGCTATGTGCCTTTAACGCATTTGCACGCAAACCAAGGGCGTTTTGAGGTGTGGGACTCGGTACTTTCCGAAGAAGCGGTACTGGCATTTGAATATGGTTATGCAACGACCGATCCAAAAACATTGACGATTTGGGAAGCTCAGTTTGGTGACTTTGCGAACGGTGCTCAGATTGTTATCGACCAGTTTATTAGTTCTGGTGAACAAAAATGGGGACGTATGTGCGGTTTAGTGATGCTACTGCCACACGGCTATGAAGGTCAAGGTCCTGAACACTCATCAGCTCGTTTGGAACGTTACTTACAACTTTGTGCAGAACAAAATATGCAAGTCTGTATTCCATCAACACCAGCACAGGTTTACCATATGTTACGTCGTCAAGCGATCCGTAAAATGCGTCGTCCACTGATTGCGATTTCGCCAAAATCACTGCTACGCCACCCGCTTGCTGTTTCAACTTTAGATGAGTTGATCAACGGTGAGTTTAAAACGGTGATCGGGGAATTAGATAATCTCGATCCTGCACAGGTTAAGCGTGTGGTACTTTGTTCAGGTAAAGTCTATTACGATTTACTAGAAGAACGTCGCCAGCGTGTGAAAACCGATGTAGCGATTATTCGTATTGAACAACTTTACCCTTATCCACATGAAGATGTGAAAAAAGCACTTATGCCTTATGCTCATGTTACTGATTATGTTTGGTGTCAAGAAGAGCCATTAAATCAAGGGGTTTGGTATTGTAGCAAACACAACTTCGAAGCCTCTATTCCAGAGAATGCGACATTGAAATATGCAGGTCGCCCAGCTTCCGCTTCACCAGCAGTGGGATATATGTCACTTCATACCAAACAGCAGACGCAGTTGGTTGATGAGGCATTAAGCGTTTAATTGATGTAATTTCCCCCTTTGAAAAAGGGGGATTAAGGGGGATTTAACGATCTCAATATCAGCATTAGCTTATAAAAATCCCCCCTAGCCCCCCTTTTTCAAAGGGGGGAATGAGAATTTAAATAGAAGGAAACAACAAATGACAATCGAAATCCTCGTTCCAGATTTACCCGAATCCGTTGCAGATGCGACCGTTGCGACTTGGCATAAAAAAGTTGGCGATAGCGTAAAACGTGATGAAGTTATTGTAGAAATTGAAACCGATAAAGTGGTTCTCGAAGTGCCTGCGACTAGCGATGGTGTGATTACCGAAATTCAACAAGGCGAAGGGGCAACTGTTGTAAGTAAACAAGTTTTAGGTATTTTAGTTACTCAGCAAGCAGGTGATGTGTCTTTAGCGACAATTAAACCAGTAAATGAAGCAACCCCTTCAGATCGTCAAACCGCCTCTTTAGAGCCAGATAATAGCTCGGCTGACGCATTAGGCCCAAGTGTTCGCCGTTTACTTGCAGAACACGGGCTAGAAGCCAGTGAAGTGAAAGGTTCAGGTGTAGGTGGCAGAATTACTCGTGAAGATATTGAAGCGGTTGTGGCTAAACGTAATGCGAAAGTGGCTGAGAAAGTTGAAAATACTATCAGCACAGTGGCTTACTCTGCTCGTAGTGAAAAACGTGTGCCGATGACCCGCTTGCGTAAACGCATTGCAGAGCGTTTATTAGAAGCGAAAAATACTACGGCGATGCTCACCACATTCAATGAAGTAGATATGAAGCCAATTATGGATCTGCGTAAGCAATATGGTGAAAAATTTGAAAAACAACACGGTGTGCGTTTAGGCTTTATGTCGTTCTATATCAAAGCGGTGGTTGAAGCATTAAAACGTTATCCAGAGGTGAATGCTTCTATTGATGGCGATGATGTGGTGTATCACAACTATTTTGATGTCAGTATCGCTGTTTCTACCCCTCGTGGTTTAGTTACCCCTGTGTTACGCGATTGCGACAAACTTTCAATGGCAGACATTGAAAAAGCTATTAAAGCACTGGCAGAAAAAGGACGCGATGGTAAATTGACTGTAGAAGACTTAACAGGTGGAAACTTCACTATCACTAATGGCGGTGTCTTTGGTTCATTAATGTCCACGCCGATTATCAATCCACCGCAAAGTGCTATTTTAGGTATGCACGCCATTAAAGATCGCCCTGTGGCTGTAGATGGTCAGGTGGTTATTCGTCCGATGATGTATCTTGCACTAAGCTATGATCACCGTTTGATTGATGGGCGAGAGTCTGTTGGTTTCTTAGTAGCCATCAAAGATTTACTCGAAGATCCAACACGTTTGTTGTTAGAAATTTAGAATGAACATTTCCCCCTTTGAAAAAGGGGGAAAACAGTTTTAATCACATAGGAACCCCAACTCTATGAACCTACACGAATACCAAGGCAAACAGATCTTTGCCAAATATAAACTTCCTGTCAGCCAAGGCATTGCTTGTAAAACGGCAGATGAAGCGGTTGAAGCAATCAAACAACTCAAAGGCGACGCTTGGGCAATTAAGTGCCAAGTCCACGCAGGCGGACGTGGTAAAGCTGGCGGTGTCAAACTGGTACGAAATGAAGCGGAAGTGCGTGAATTTGCAGACAAATGGCTCGGCAAACGCTTAGTGACTTTCCAAACAGACGCAAATGGTCAGCCTGTTAATACCCTATATGTTGAGGAAACAGTAGGGATTGCCCGTGAACTTTATTTAGGGGCAGTAATTGACCGCTCCTCACAAAAAGTTGTCTTTATGGCTTCAAGTGCTGGGGGAATGAACATCGAAGAAGTCGCCGCTAAAACCCCTGAATTACTACATAAAGTCGCTATCGATCCGCTTGTAGGGGGAATGGCATATCAAGGACGTGAACTAGCCTTTAAACTTGGTTTAACAGGCGATCAAATCAAACAATTTAGCTTTATTTTCACACAGCTGGCTAAACTCTTTGTAGAAAAAGATCTTTCCCTACTCGAAATCAATCCGCTTGTCGTGACTACCGAAGGTAATTTACTTTGCTTAGATGCCAAAATGGTGGTAGATGGTAATGCGTTATATCGCCAACCAGAACTCGCCGCAATGCACGATCCCAGCCAAGATGATCCACGTGAAGCCCTTGCCGAGTCGCACCAACTTAACTATGTTGCCTTAGATGGTAACATAGGTTGTATGGTAAACGGTGCTGGACTTGCAATGGGGACAATGGATATTGTCAAATTACACGGCGGTTTCCCTGCAAACTTCTTAGATGTAGGTGGCGGTGCAACCAAAGAACGAGTTGCGGAAGCCTTTAAAATCATCTTATCCGATAAGGCAGTAAAAGCCGTCCTCGTCAATATTTTCGGCGGTATCGTCCGTTGTGACTTAATCGCTGACGGGATCATCGCTGCCGTCAATGAAGTAGGCGTAAACGTACCTGTTGTCGTTCGTCTAGAAGGAAACAACGCAGAACTTGGACGTGAAATTTTAGCGAAAAGTGGCTTAAATATCATTGCAGCAGCAACCTTAACAGATGCGGCTGTAGAAGCAGTAAAAGCGGCAGGGGGTAAATAATGTCTATTTTAATCAACAAAGATACCAAAGTGATCTGCCAAGGTTTTACTGGCGGACAAGGCACATTCCATTCACAACAAGCCCTTGATTATGGCACACAACTTGTCGGCGGTGTTTCACCAGGTAAAGGTGGCACAACTCACTTAGGTTTACCGGTATTTAATACCGTGCGTGAAGCAGTGGAAGCCACAGGGGCGACCGCAACGGTTATTTATGTACCAGCACCTGGTTGTAAAGATGCTATTTTAGAAGCCATTGATGCAGGCATTCAGCTTGTCGTTTGTATCACAGAAGGTATCCCAACCTTAGATATGCTTCAAGTGAAACAGCGTTTAAACCAAACAGGCGTGAGAATGATCGGCCCTAACTGCCCTGGGGTAATTACACCTGATGAATGTAAAATCGGGATTATGCCCGGCTGTATCCACAAAAAAGGCAAAATTGGGATTGTTTCTCGTTCAGGAACATTGACTTATGAAGCGGTTAAACAAACAACAGACTACGGCTTTGGTCAATCTACCTGTGTTGGGATCGGTGGCGATCCTATTCCAGGTTCAAACTTCATTGATATTCTAATGCTATTCCAAGCAGACCCTGAAACTGAAGCGATTGTAATGATCGGTGAAATTGGCGGCTCTGCAGAAGAAGAAGCGGCAGCCTTTATCAAAGCGAACGTGACTAAACCTGTGGTGAGCTATATTGCTGGCGTTACCGCACCAAAAGGAAAACGTATGGGACACGCTGGGGCGATTATCTCTGGCGGAAAAGGGACTGCAGATGAAAAATTTGCAGCACTTGAAGCCGCTGGCGTAAAAACCGTACGTAGTTTGGCTGACATTGGGGCAGCATTGCAAGCGGTGTTAAATAAATAACCGCTTGTTGATCAGAACCGTAGAAACATGCCTAATCTGACAGGAGCTGTAATTATAGAACTGGCAGATTAGGTTTAATCTTCTACGATGAAACTTGCTCTTTAGAGCAATTATTTACTGTCTTACACAGAAAAACTATCTTCAGAACCTTTTCTTATATTTAGAGGGAGGAATTAAAGAACCCAGCTTCTTTTTTCTCCCTTGCTCTCTCCAAAATATTCTGAATTTCAAGCATTGTTTCCTGATCTTCGGCTAGTGCAATTTTTCGCATTTCTTCATTCTTAAAGAGTTCTAAATTAGGATCATAGACTTCCGCCATTAATTTCACATTGTGGCGATCTCGTTCAAAATAGTAGTCACAAATTTCATCAGCAACTTCTTCCTCAACGCCTAGCATTTTTAAGGCCGCACGCCCACTGCGTAAGGCTGAATCAAAGGTCTCACGCACTTGTTTATCTGCTCCTGCTTTGTAAAGTTCAAAGACGTGAACTCGGTCATATGCCCTTGCGATAATTTTGATATTCGGGTTCATAGAACGAGCCAGCTCCACAATATGTATCGCTTGATGCTTATCATCTACTGCAACGATCAATAATTCCGCCGTTTCAATCCCAGCATTGTGAAGTAATTCTGGACGAGTAGCATTGCCATAATAGCTTTTAATTCCGTACTTTTTCGCCCCTTCGATTTGTGCTTCGTTAAGATCAATAATAGTAGGGTGATAGCCAGACATCGTGAGGATATGATTGACGATTTGTCCATAACGCCCAATCCCAACTAAGATAATCGGGTGCTGTTCTTCAATATGATCGGCTTCACGTTCCCCAGCTTTGTTTGCAAAACGAGGTGCTACGAATTTGTTATGTAAAATGATGGTGATTGGGGCAAAAATCATTGAAAGCACGACAATAGCGGTTAGATTTGCTTGAATTTCTGCAGAAATCACCCCTTGTGTTGCAGCGGCTGCATATAGTACAAAGGCAAATTCACCGCCTTGAGCCATCACGACCGCTCTATCCATTGCATCGCTGGTGCTACTTTTGGCAAGTTTGGCTATCAATAAAATACACAATGATTTCACTGCCATCATTGCAATCACTGCCGAAAGGATTAGAACCCAGTTATCAAACACAATGTTTAGATCTAATGCCATTCCCACACCTAAGAAGAATAAGCCAAGTAATAACCCTCTAAATGGCTCAATATCGGCTTCTAATTGGTGACGGAAACTTGATTCGGAGAGTAAAACCCCTGCGACAAAAGCGCCCATTGCCGTTGATAATCCACCTTCTTCCATTAATAACGCAGAGCCTAAAACCACAAATAGTGCGGCTGCCGTCATTAATTCACGGATTTTGGTTTTCGCTAGAATACGGAAAATCGGGTTGAGTACCCAAATACCGACCACCACCAATGCGGTCACAGATAACCCTGCGATACCGATTTTCTGCCAAATAGGTTGGGGATCGGCAATATGATTTGGATCTGTCGGTGCAAGAAAGGTGACAATGGCTAGTAGAGGCACAATAATCAGATCTTCAAAAAGCAAGATTGACACCATTCGCTGACCACGAGGACTGGCAATATCGCCTCGTTCGCTTAATACTTGCATTACAATTGCAGTAGATGTTAAAACAAAGCCTGCTCCACCAACAAAAGAGATTTGCCAAGAATAGCCAAACGCCATACCGACAAACGTAAGCAAGACCGCACAAACGACCACTTGCATACTGCCTAAGCCGAAAATTTGACGACGCAGCCCCCATAAGTAAGATGGCTTCATCTCTAACCCAATGATAAACAGAAACATCACGACACCTAATTCGGCAACGTGAATGATCGCTTGGGGATCTGAGAAAAGTTTTAAACCAAAAGGACCTATCGCAAGCCCTGCAGCTAAATATCCCAAAACAGAGCCTAAGCCCAAACGTTTAAAAATAGGTACCGCAATAATTGCCGCCCCTAAAAGGGTCACTACACTAACTAATTGACTTGCACCTTCTGCCGCCATTGATTACCTCAAAAAATAAAATTAGATAAATGCTTAATTTGAAAATTAATTATCTACTATAGTGAAATAATAGCTCTAAGTTACTTCATAGGAGCAGAGTGATATCTCCTCCTAAACAATACGAAACAAGGGCGGACACATCGGTCCGCCCTGATAATAAATTGATAAAAAGAGATCGCTTGTAGGGATTATTTAATAACCTCTACACCACCCATATACGGTTTCAACACTTCAGGCACAGTAATTGAGCCATCTGCATTTTGGTAGTTTTCAAGTACGGCAACAAGCGTACGTCCAACAGCTAAACCTGAGCCATTTAGGGTATGAACTAAACGAGTTTTCTTATCCCCTTTCGCTTTGCAACGTGCTTGCATACGGCGAGCTTGGAAATCCCACATATTTGAGCAAGATGAAATTTCACGGTAGGTATTTTGTGCCGGTAGCCACACTTCTAAATCGTAGGTTTTGCTTGAACCAAAGCTCATATCGCCAGAACAGAGTAACATTTTGCGGTATGGAAGATTGAGCAACTGCAACACTTTTTCTGCGTGTCCTGTTAATTCTTCAAGGGCTTCCATTGATTTTTCAGGGGCAACGATTTGTACCATTTCCACTTTGTCGAACTGGTGCATACGAATTAAGCCACGGGTATCACGACCGTAAGAACCTGCTTCTGAACGGAAGCACGGGGTGTGAGCGGTCAGTTTCAGTGGTAAACTTTCTTCGTCTAAGATCTCATCACGCACAAGATTAGTAACTGGCACTTCTGCGGTTGGGATTAAAGCGTAAGGTTTTTGTACCGCATTTGGATCTTGTCCATCTAACGGTTGAGTATGGAACAGATCTTCGCCGAATTTTGGTAATTGCCCTGTGCCGTAAAGAGTATCGTGGTTTACAAGATAAGGCACATAGGTTTCCACATAGCCGTGTTGTTCTGTGTGTAAATCCAACATAAATTGAGATAAAGCACGGTGTAAACGTGCGATACCGCTTTTCATTACAACGAAACGGCTTCCAGTTAATTTCACACCAGCAGGGAAATCCAAACCGCCTAAACCTTCACCAAGGGTAACGTGATCTTTGATTTCAAAGTCAAATTGACGTGGCGTACCCCAGCGAGATACTTCGAGATTTTCGCTGTCGTCTTTACCCACAGGCACTTCATCGGCTGGTAAGTTAGGAATGTTTAATAACAACTCACGAATTTCCGCTTGGACTTTATCTAATTCCACTTTTGCTGCATCTAATTCGCTACCCATCGTATCTACTTCTGTCAGTAACGCAGAAATATCTTCGCCACGTGCTTTCGCCGCACCGATATTTTTTGAACGAGCATTACGCTCCGCCTGTAAATTTTCTGCCTTAACTTGTAATGCTTTGCGTTGTTCTTCAAGGCTGGTAACACGAGCAACATCAAGGTTGAAGTTACGTTTGAGTTTTAAAATTTGTGCGACTTCCTCAAGGTTCGTACGCAGAAGGTTTTGGTCGATCATTTTAGTGTCCTTATAAAATCCCCCCTAGCCCCCCTTTTTCAAAGGGGGGGGACTAAGAAAAAGGTTAATTGGTTTTATATTCGTTTTTCGATAATTTGAGTAATATGTGCAATCACATTTTCAATACTAGAAATAACTTCCCTATTATTGAAACGCAACACATACAATCCCAGTGAGTTTAATGCTTGATCTCTTATTTTATCTGCTTCTATATGCTCTACTTCATAATGTTGACTACCATCGAGTTCAATTACGAGTTTTGCTTTTGGGTAATAAAAATCAACAATATAAGTTAAAATTGGCTTCTGACGATAAAATTGCAGATCTAAAAGTTGTTTTCTACGCAATCTAGACCATAAGATATGTTCTGCCTTTGTCATCGTATTGCGTAATGTTCTTGCATTTGGTTTAAGTTGGAATAGATAAGGTTCCATAAAATTCCTTAACACCGCCAAGCTATTAACATTCCCCCCTTTGAAAAAGAAGGGCAAAGGGGCTAAATTTTTTCCCCACTTCCGTCAAAGCGTTAACATCCCCCCCTTTGAAAAAGAAGGGCAAAGGGGCTAAATTTTTTCCCCACTTCCGTCAAAGCGTTAACATCCCCCCTTTGAAAAAGAAGGGCAAAGGGGCTAAATTTTTTCCCCACTTCCGTCAAAGCGTTAACATCCCCCCCTTTGAAAAAGGGGGGCTAGGGGGGATTTCCTACCTATTCGCATTCTTCATAATCCGCTGTTTAGCAACTTGCCACTCACGGTCTTTAATATCTTCACGTTTATCGTGCAATTTTTTCCCTTTCGCCAAGCCGATTTTGACCTTCGCCCACGCATTTTTCCAGTAGAGCGACAGGGCGACAACGGTAAACCCATCACGGCTGACTTTACCATAAAGCGTGTCTAACTCACGCTTATTTAACAATAATTTACGGGTACGGGTTGGGTCGCACACAATATGGGTAGAAGCGACATTTAACGGGGTAATAGTGCCACCGAATAAAAAGGCTTCGCCATTACGGAAAGTGACATAGCTATCGCCGATATTGGCTTTGCCTGCTCGCAGGGATTTGACTTCCCAGCCTTGTAATTCTAGACCAGCTTCGATTTCTTCTTCGATAAAATATTCGTGTCTGGCACGTTTATTTAAGGCAATCGTGTTTGAAGCTACTTTTGGTTTTTTACTCATAGTGCTATTTTTTATTAAAAAAATTGGTGAGATTGTACCTTAAATCCAACCTATTATGTAGCAAATGCCCAAATTTTTTATGTTACAAATTTCCATACCTTCACTGTTCTTTTAGGAATCTATCAATCAAATCTATCCGCTAACAAAAACTGCAATACAGCGTCCATTCTTAAATGGGGGATTGGCTGATCAAAGTCGATTTTTTTCGGTTCAAACTGGTCAAACTCAAAGCGGTGATTTTGCCAGTAGTTGATGTCGGGTAAGCGGTTTGGGACGCTACCAGGGTAGAGTGTAACCAGTTTTTTATCACTAGAGCGAATCCCACGGATCGCTTTGAAACTTTGTCCGTTTTGTGTGGCGATTACAGGATCGGTCGCTCGGATAGCGGAAATCGCTTGGTAGCCTGTATCAATGCCTTCAAATTCAGCGTGTCGCCCCCCTTCTTGCACTAATTGTCGCATTAGGCTTTCTAAATTCGGTAGTTGGTCGCTGGTGATATGATCGGCTTTGGTGGCGACAAACAGTAACTTGTCGATATTTGATGAAAATAGGCGACTAAAGAGTGAGCGGTTGCCATAATGGAAATGTTTAAATAGCTGTTGTAAGCCTGTTTTCATTTCAATAAAGGCTTGATGGCTGTGATTTAACGGGGTAAGGCAATCCGCTAAGATCACTTGGCGATCAAACTGTGAGAAGTAATCTTCATAAAATAGTTTGACGATTTTTTGTTGATAGTGGCGATAGCGTTTTTTCAGGGTGTGAAAAATGCTATGTTCAGGGCTTTTTTCTAGCTGTTCCCATTCATTTTCGCTTAAATCAAGCAGAGGGAAGAACTGATAGACAGGCGCACCCCGTTCAGTATTTGGCAGGACAAATCGCCCTGGTTGGATATATTGCATTCCAACTTCTTTGCATTTGAGTAGGTAAGCGGTGTAATCTTCACTTAATTTTGCAAGTTGGTTTTCGTCCGTTTTGGCGGTGAGATCGAGTTGTTTTACTTGTGCAAGCCAAGCCTGTGCTAACTCTGCACGCTCGCCTTTATGTACCAGTTGTTGATGTTGCGACCACTCTTTGAAACTTTGTGAGAGTAGCGGTAAATCTAATAACCATTCCCCAGGATAATCAAAAATATCAAGATAGAGAGTGCTTGTTTCTTTGAGATGGCGAAGCAGGCTATCTCGGCGTTGGTAGCGGATCGCAAGGCGGATTTCGCTGATCCCCGTGGTTGATGGACACCAAGTCGCTGGCTCGTTTTCAAAGCAGTAGCGGTTTTTGTCGTATTCAAAACGGGGAATGGTGAGATCGTGTTGTTCTACTCGTTTTACGGAAAGAATTTGTTCGTTTCGAGCAGGGGCAAATAGGTTTAAGTGGACGTTGTCGCTGGTGCCGATGTGTAGCAGTTGATCGACTAAACTGGTGATGAATGCAGTTTTACCACTGCGACTTAAGCCTGTCACGGCAAGGCGTAGATGATTATCTAAACCACGTTGTACGAATTTGTGTAACTGATGTTGAAGTTGATTAAACATATACCGAAAATTACCAGCCTAATGCTTTATGAGCAACGGCATTGCGAGCCAGTGAAAAATGAGATAAACCAAATAGGGCAAGGTTACGAGCGACTTGAATAGGCAAAAATTCGCAACCAAAAATCGAAATCAGACCGCTTGTGCTTTGCATAATTCGGGTTTGGTCGGCTTGGCGGTGTTGTTCAAACTGTTGTAGCCATTTTGCTTCGCCGAAATCTTCGCCTTGTGCAAAGGCTTGACCGACAAGGGTTGCCAATTCAAATAGATCTCGCATTCCAAGATTGAACCCTTGTCCTGCGACAGGGTGTAGTAACTGAGAGGCATTGCCGACAATGGCTAATCGGTGGTGAATATGGCTTTCGCTTTTTTGCGAAGAAAGGGGATAAACAAACCGCTTGCTGACTTGTAAAAATTTGCCGAGCTTCCAGCCGAATTGTTGTTGCAAGGCGTGTAAAAAGTCGCTGTCTGACATTGCCATTGCTTCTGTCGGATCTTCCATACACCAAACCAGCGACATCATTTTTTCATTAAGTGGTAATAATGCAAAAGGCCCCTGTTTTGTGAAACGTTCAAAGGCGTGGTTTTGGTGTGGTTCAGACAGGATAACATTGGCAATAATGGCGGATTGTTGATAATCCTTGATAAATTGGATTGTTACGCCACATTGTTGGGCAACTTGAGATTGAATGCCGTCACAGGCAACTAACAATTTGGACGTTAATTGTGTTCCGCTGTTTAGGGTAATGTGGCAGTGCTGTTCTGTGCGTTCGATATGGGCGACGGTATCAGGGCAGAATAGCTGAATGTTTGGTTGCTTGGCGATTAATGCGGTCAGTTGCTCGCCCAGTTTGGCGAGTTCCACCACCACACCTAATTCGGATAAGCGTAATTCGTCGGCTTTTAAGGTCGTTTTGCCGAAATGTCCTTGATCTGAAACGTGAATTTGTTTGATAGGGGTTGCAATACGGTAAACCAGTTGAGCTAAATTTTGCTCCGTGGCAAGCGGTCGAATTTGAGCTAATTTTTGCAAACTGCCGTAAGCAAGGGCGATTGAACGTGCGTCAAAACCGCCTTGTTCTGCATAGTTTGGCGTATTTTTTTCTACGATTGCAATTTGCAGTTGGTGTCCGCTTACTGAACTTAACGCTAAGGCAAGTACAGAACCAGTCACCGCACCGCCGACAATCACCACATCAATGTTTTGTTTCATTTGGGGATTCTCCAAAATTTACTTCCCCCTTTGAAAAAGGGGGATTGAGGGGGATTTAACAATCTGGATATTTCACCTTGCCTAATAAAATCCCCCCTAGCCCCCCTTTTTCAAAGGGGGGAATTATTGTTATTTTACTTCAATCAATACCTTACCACTTTCCGCTTTCAATAATCTGCCGACAGGGTAAAGGGCGACATTGGCATTTTTTGCAATTTGTTTCACGCTTTCAACCGCTTGTGGCTTAACGGCAATTAATAAACCGCCTGATGTTTGTGGGTCGCACAAAATCGCTTTTTGTTCATCACTTAATGGCGAAATCAGATGTCCGTAGCTGTCGAAATTACGGGTAGTTCCGCCTGGCACAGCACCTTGTGCGATGTACTCTCTGACACCGTCTAAGGTTTGGATTTGATCGAAATAAACTTCGGCACGCAAGTTTGAACCTTGGCAGATTTCCGTTAAGTGTCCGAGCAAGCCAAAACCTGTGACATCGGTCATTGCAGTGATTTCATCGACTTTGGCAAATTCAGCACCGACCAAATTCATCTGACACATCACATCTCGTGCTAAATTTTGATGTTCAGGTTTTAATTTACCTTGTTTTTCTGCTGTGGTAAGTACACCGATCCCAAGTGGTTTTGTTAAATATAAATCGCAATCGGCTTGTGCTGATGCGTTCTTTTTCACTTGTTCGGTGGAAATAATGCCTGTAACCGCTAAACCAAAAATAGGTTCAGGGGAGTCAATTGAGTGTCCCCCAGCTAACGCAATGCCTGCTTGTTGGCACGTAAAACGACCGCCATCAACAATTTTTTGTGCAACTTCGGCAGGTAGCTTATTGATTGGAAAGCCTAAAATTGCAATCGCCATAATTGGCTTACCGCCCATGGCAAAAATATCACTGATTGCATTAGTCGCAGCAATTCGCCCGAAATCAAAAGGATCATCCACAATCGGCATAAAGAAATCCGTTGTGCTGACAATACCAACACCGTTGCCGATGTCATAGACAGCTGCATCGTCTTTGGTTTCATTACCGACTAACAAATTCGGGTCGATAAACTTCGCCTGTTCTGTGTGCAGAATTTGTTCAAGCACTTTCGGGGAAATTTTACAGCCGCAGCCAGCACCGTGACTATATTGCATTAAGCGAATGGGTTCGTTTTGCATGGTTGCCTCTTTGTTCTTATTTAACCTAAATAAAGATAACGGAATTGTAGCAGAAAATTAAGATATTTATACAACTGCTACATAATACCAAATTAAACAACCCTAATTCTGGATAAGAAAAACCCATTTAAAAACATTCTGCTGAACACTTTTAAATGGGTTTTCCCCTTTGCGATGTTTCGCGTTACGCTGATAACTTCCTTTACCTTTGCGGTTTTGCTCTACTCGACTTCTAAACAGTTTATCCGTCACTAGTGCTTTAATTGCACTTTCTTGAATTTCACCACGCTGATGGGCGTAGCATTCTGATTTTGTTGATTTTTTCATTATTTTTCCTTTTTGTTAAAACAAGAATGGTATATCTTCAGTGTTGTTGGAAGATATGTGCGAAATTTTGCCAAATTTCTGTTTAATTGTATATATGCACAGATAAAAAAACGGTATAATCTACGGCGTTATTCAGCCTAAATTGAACTTCTTTTCAATGCAAGCGGTCTGAATTAAGCAGAATTTTACAAAATCCAAAGAGGTGAATATGAAAAAAGAAGAAGTTGGACACCATTTCTTAGCTCGTTTGGGTAAAACACGTTTACGCCCAGGTGGCAAAATGGCAACGGACTGGCTCATTGCAAATGGCGATTTTCGGAAAGATAAAAAAGTGCTTGAAGTTGCTTGTAATATGGGAAGGACCGCAATCGAAATTGCTCAACAATTTGGTTGCCAAGTGATCGGTATCGATCTTGATGAAGAAGCCCTAGAAAAAGCACAACACAACATTAAAGAGCATAAAGTTGAAGAATTAGTGCAAATTCAACGTGCCAATGCAACCAAACTGCCATTTGAAGATAATAGTTTCGACATTATTATCAACGAAGCAATGCTGACAATGCTACCGCAAGAAGCCAAAGAAAAGGCAATTCGTGAATATCTGCGAGTATTAAAGCCAAACGGTTTATTACTTACCCACGATTTACTGCTCAATGGCGATAACAGCGAAGAGGTGATCGCTAAGTTGCGTGATGCGATTAATATCACCGTAGCACCCTTAAATAAGCAGGATTGGAAAGATACATTCCTTCATTGTGGCTTCCGCAATGTTGAAACCTTTAGTGGTGAGATGAGCTTGTTATCTCCAAAAGGGTTAATTCAAGATGAAGGGGTTTTAGGGGCAATGAAAGTGGTGGGTAATGCGTTAAAACCGGAAAACCGTGATACTTTCAAGAAAATGTTCCAGACCTTTAATGACCCTGAAAATCAACTAGGCTTTATTGCGGTTTGTAGTCAAAAATAATGTAAATAACGAAAAAGAGGTAAATGTAGGGAGACGCTGAGCGTGTCCATTGTGGTAAGGGTACGAGATATTTTATCTTTACCTTAAAAACGGACACACGCAGTGTGTCCCTACCACAACAAAACAACATTATCTTGTTAATTGATATTTGTCAGTGATCCATAGTAGGTACATTAAACGCCCCTTTTTTTTATCATCATAACAATAAATAAACGCAAAACACGACAGGATAGATTATGTTTGAAATGTTCAAGGATTGGTATAAACAGAAATTTACTGATCCACAAATTGTCGCACTTCTTGCCATCTTAATTATCGGCTTTGGAACGATCTACTTTTTCAGTGATCTCTTAATGCCCCTTTTGATTGCCATTGTTTTTGCTTACCTTTTAGAATGGCCTATCCGCTTTCTAACCACCAAACTCAAATTACCAAGAATGCTCAGCTTAGTGATTGTCTTAGGCGGATTTATTTCTCTCTCTGTCTTTTTGTTTGTGGTAATGCTTCCAAGTCTATGGAACCAAGCAGTGACCTTCCTAAAAGACCTGCCGAGTATGTTTAACTTGCTCAATGCGTGGCTTGAGGCTCTGCCAGAACACTATCCAGAATTGATTGACTATGCAATGCTCGACTCCCTAATGGCAACGGCAAAAACTAAAATTCTTACCTTTGGCGACTCCTTATTGTCGTTTTCATTCAACTCCCTTGTTAGCCTTGTCGGATTAGGTATTTATGCGTTTTTAGTACCATTAATGGTCTTTTTCTTACTCAAAGATAAAACGTTGTTTATGCGTTCTGCACTACGTTTTATGCCTAAAAACCGCCACCTTGCTACTCGTGTTTGGGGGGAAATGCAATTACAAATCGCCAACTATATTCGTGGGAAATTTTTAGAAATTCTCATTGTTGGCGTTGTAACTTATATTATTTTCCTTTTCTTTGATTTACGCTATCCATTGTTACTCTCAGTAGCGGTCGGTTTATCGGTATTAGTGCCTTATATTGGTGCGGTATTAGTGACAATTCCTGTTGCGTTAGTTGCACTCTTTCAATTTGGCTTATCCCCTGATTTCTACTACTTGCTACTTGCTTTTGTGATTAGCCAACTTTTAGATGGTAACCTTGTTGTGCCATTTTTATTCTCAGAAGCGGTAAATTTACACCCATTAACGATCATCGTTGCCGTAATTATTTTCGGCGGTCTTTGGGGCTTCTGGGGGGTATTTTTTGCCATTCCATTAGCAACTTTAGTCAAAGCGGTGATTAATGCCTTGCCTAATGTAGAAGAATCGCAATCTTAGGCTTGCAAGCGGTTGAATTTCACTATAAATTTGCAAATTATAAATTTAACTAGGGACACTTCATAAGTGTCCCGCTTTATTTGATTAATTAAGGAACTGTTGTGCGTGTAACCGATTTCCATTTTGACCTACCTGATGAACTTATCGCTCGCTATCCAACGGCTGAACGAAGTGCAAGCCGTTTACTTTATCTCAACGGTAATACAGGCGAATATCAAGATCAACAATTCAATGATTTACTTGAACATATCCATAGTGGTGACTTACTGATTTTTAATAACACCCGTGTTATCCCAGCTCGCCTTTATGGACGCAAAGCCAGTGGCGGTAAGTTAGAAGTGTTGGTGGAACGTGTATTAGACGAACATCGCTGTTTAGCTCATATCCGTTCATCAAAAGCCCCGAAAGAGAATGCTGAAATCTTTCTAGGGGAAGATAAATTAGGTGAAGGAAATGGCTTTAAAGCGATAATGGTGGCTCGTCACGATGCGTTATTTGAGCTGAAATTTGAAGCGTCACAGCCTTTATTCGATCTGCTACAACAGGCAGGACATATGCCACTACCGCCTTATATCGATCGCCCCGATGAAGATGCCGATCAAGAGCGTTATCAAACGGTATATAGCAAAGTGTTAGGTGCAGTTGCAGCCCCAACGGCTGGCTTGCATTTTGATCATCAAATGCTACAAAAACTGCAAGAAAAAGGAGTACAAACCGCCTTTGTTACCTTACACGTCGGGGCTGGCACATTCCAACCAGTGCGAGTAGAAACCATTGAAGAACATAAAATGCACGCAGAATATGCCGAAGTATCGCAGGAAGTGGTCGATAAAATTCTTGCCACCAAAGCACAAGGCAAACGAGTGATCTGCGTTGGCACAACCTCTGTTCGCTCTATCGAAAGTGCAGCACAAGCGGCAGAAAAAGAAGGCAAATTAATCGCCCCATTCTATTCAGACACGGCAATTTTTCTATACCCGGGAAAAACATTCCGTATCGTTGATGCCCTAGTCACCAACTTCCACTTGCCGGAATCCACCCTAATTATGTTGGTTTCCGCCTTTGCCGGCTTCAAAAACTGTATGAACGCTTATCAACACGCCGTTGAAAGTCAATACCGTTTCTTTAGCTACGGTGACGCAATGTTTATCACGAAAAATGAAAATGCGTTGGGGGATGTTCCCTAAAAACGAAAACGCTTAGAAATTTACGCTACCCACCACGCTTCCTAGATTCTACTTATAGCAACTGTATTCTTACACAGTTGCTATGTAGTCAATAAATATGTATAAAAATTATTCTACTTGAAACAAAAAAGGATTAATCGCACTGCGTGCCAGCCCTTTTTGCTCCATTTCAGCATCAAGGAAAATCGTACCTAAATCATCGGCGATTGGCTCAACATGCGGATCTTTATCTTGATACATCACTTTCAGATAACTCTCACAATCACCACAACTTTCCGCTTTCACCTCTGCGTCCATACTGTCTAAGCTCCAGTAATCGAGCTTGCCTGTCTGCTCACAATTACTACACTTCGCACGCACCATATTCCACTCGCTTTCACATAGAGAACAGTGCAAATAACGTAAACCTTGCGTTTCCCCAAAATGAACCACACTGGCAATCGGGGCAGAGTTACACACAGGGCAAGTATGGCGTTCTTCACCGTACTCCGCTTTGGTATTGCGAGGAAGTTGCTGAGTTAATTGCACCCAATAAAGCGACAAGACCGCCCATAAGAAAACCGCCTTGTCTGCGCCCACCTCTTCATAACGCTCATTCAACAAATGATCCGCCAGCATTTCAAGCTCAGAATTTGAGGCTTTCTCTAACCATTCCAATGTCGCCAACACAGTATCCGACGCATAAGGCTTAAACTTATCAATAAACGCCAACAGCAATTTCTGCCACTCATCTGACCGCTTAAAGGTTTTCACATCCAAAGGCTTCACTCCCTGATGAGCTTCCAAATAAGCGGTAAGTTCGCCCACTCTATTTGCAATAGGCTGATTTTCTAATAAATCAAGCTGAACCTCGACAATATTTGCCACAAATTCCAAATAATCCCCAAAAGGATTATGTTCAGCCAATTGTCTTAAACGTTTAGCTCGGCGAGCATATAAATTTTTAGGATTGGCATACAACAACGGCGGATTGTGAAAAGAGCTTGCAGCTTGTTGAATTTCTTCTTGGGGTAAAATACGAATACTCATAATTTTTTATACCTATATTTACTAAAAATTAAATATTACTTGCTATTCAACATCTTTCGGCAATTTATATAACTGATGTTTATATAAATAACTGCCTAACAATGCGTGGGCCAGTGCCTCTTTTTTCATTGCTTCAGACTGCTCTTTTGGGTTAAGGCGTTCATTCGCTTTATCATATTCATAACCTTGAGGAGATTGATTTGGCTTAAGAATAATCACATCTTTGCCTTTCATCATTGCTTGCGTTTGGTCGTACTGCATAAACGCACGATTTGGATCGACATTTTGAGTTAAGTCAAAGCCAATCATCGGATAATCGCCACTAATGCCTGCGACAGATAACAATGTCGTTGGCATATCAATTTGGCTGACCAAACGATTATCACGGCGAGGCTCAATATGTTCCCCTAAAATTAAGGCTGGGATATGGAAATGTTTGATCGGCACAAGACTATCACCCGCTACTCGCGAGTCGTGGTCAGCAATGACAAGGAATACCGTATCTTTCCAATAATTTGATTGTTTTGCTAATTTGAAGAAATGCCCTAACGCATAATCCGCATATTTTGCCGCATTATTGCGGGTCTGTTTCTCTTTATCAAACAACTCAATTTTACCGTCTGGGAACTCAAATGGATCGTGGTTACTTGAAGTAAAGACTAAGCTAAAAAACGGTTTATCGCCTTTTGCTAATTCGGTAAAGGTTTCGTGTGCTTTATCAAATAAATCTTCGTCACTCATCCCCCAAGTGGAAACGAACTTTGGATTTTTATAATCTTTCTCATCAATGATGGTTTCAAAGCCATTTCCATAAAAATAGCTCGCCATATTGTCGAAATGTTTTTCACCGCCATAAATGAAAGAGGTGCGGTAACCTTGACGACGCAATAATTCTGCAATGGTAAAGAAACCGTTTTGGCTTTTGGTTAATTTCACTGTTGCACGCGCTGGCGTTGGTGTAAAACCTGCAGTAACAGCTTCAATACCACGCACAGAACGTGTGCCTGTTGCGTAGATATTTTCAAACAACCAACCTTCTTTAGCGAGTTGATCAAATTCAGGAGTAAGTGGCTTACCGCCCAATGTGCCGACAAACTGAGCGCCAAGACTTTCTTCTAGCACAATAACGATATTTTTAGGCTTACCTTGATAGCTTGCCACATTCTTGGTTAATGTCGGAATAACCGTTGAAATATAATCAGAAGCGGGGCGATTACGGCTATTTTTTACAATCTCAAACATCTCTTGTTCAGACATTTTGCCATATTGCTCTGAAGATTTTTCTTCATCTTTCAGCTGTTGTACGGCATATAATACAGAATAGCCTGAATTGAGAACCAATGAATTAACCAGCGGATCGCTTGAAAATGCCACCATTGCAGGGTTAATGCCACGATGTCCCAATGATGATCTTGCCCCAGCAAACGCCACAGTAATAATCAACAATGCCATTACAGGACGCAGTTTCCAGCTAGGTAAACGCAGATGTTGAACAGCCCAGCCAGACAGCTTCCAATAAATAATGCCTGCGACTGTAGTTGCAACCAAACTGCTAATCACTGCAGTCAAATGCCCATTGGCTAACATTGTAAATACTTCTTTTGGATAAAGTAGATACTCAATAAATAGGCGATTTGGGCGGAAATCATAGGTTTCAATAAACGCAGGGGTGGCGACTTCCATAAATAGAATAAACACACTGCTTATCGTAAGCCAAACGCGTAAAATACCTTTCCAAAGTGTGCCTAACCCATTGTTATGCACCAATAACACCGTAAATAATGCTGGTACGCCAAAGAGATAACAAATGGAGACAATATCCATTCGCAAGCCTTGTAGGAAAAGAGGAAGCCAGCCATCAACCGCAGAAACACGATCTGCTTGCCAGAGGGATAAACCAAGGCGTGATAGACTGAAAATAATGAGATTTAATCCGATAAAGAAAAAAATCGGAAACAAAATAAATCGGGTATTTTTTTGCATAAAAATTACTCTAAAATTGTAACGTAATCCCCAACTCGAATAACACCGCTTGTTTGTGGTACTAAATGTACTCCAAAAATAGGCTTGCCTTTCTCATTGGTGTGGTGTTGTTTTAAGGTCCGAAAAGGTTCTGCATTCGGATCCAATTCAAGGGTCTGTGGATCTCGGGTGATTAAAATACAGCGTGTGCAAGGTTGAGCTACCTCAAATTCTACTGTGCCAATTTTCACCTGCTTCCACCTTTCTTCTTCAAAGGCTTGAATACCATCTATGACAACATTTGCTCGAAACTGTTCCATTGAAACAGGCACAGGCGACCATTGTTGTAGTTGTTTTAAGGATTGCTCAGATACCAATAAAAGCGGATTACTGTCTGCAAAACTTAACGGTTGAGGTTCACAATGTTTTACCATTCGTTGTGGCTGTTCGCCTAACCAACGTAACTGAACTTCACGCCCAAATTTTTGGCTTAACCATTGATTTACTGCACTATTCGCCACCCAAGATGGAAAATGACTTCCCCACACTTCGCTAGATTGCTGTTGCGTAAAATCATTATACCGTGCCACACACCGCTCGCCACAATCAGATTGAATAACAATCCCCGTTGAAATAGGAAATGCCGCTAAACGATATAACATCTGCTCTTTACGAGCCGTGATAAAAGTTCCATCTACTTCGGTAATCATAAATTCACGGTCAAAATTCAGCCCTTGTGGTAAAACAAAAGCCTGCTCTACCCGATACGCCTTAGTGGATTTAATTGGATAAAGACAAATTTGTGTGACTTGCATAAGCTCCCCTCTAAATTTAGGCGATAAACAATAGCAGAAAATCATCTACTTTTATATCTTTCTCAAGTAAAATATCGGGATTATTTGAAAAGGAATAGACTATGGCAAAGAAACCTACCCTAGATTTTGAAACCACACTCAAAGAGCTTGAGGAAATCGTCAATCGTCTTGAAACGGGCGATCTTCCTTTAGAAGAAGCCTTAAATGAGTTTGAAACCGCAGTAAAATTGGTGCAACAAGGGCAAGAACGCTTACAAAAAGCGGAACAACGTATCCAAATTTTGCTACAAAAAAATGAACACGCAGATCTTACGGATTACCCATAATGAATTACGACCTTTTCGCTGAATTAAGTCAATATCAACAACGTATCAACCATTTTCTAAGCGAGCAACTTTCGCAATATCCGGCCTACAACACACCGCTTATTGACGCGATGTCTTATGCTGTTTTGCTTGGTGGCAAACGAGTTCGCCCTTTCTTAATTTATGCTACAGGGAAAATGCTAGGCGTACCACTTGCTCAACTTGACCATTCAGCAGGGGCAATGGAAGCCATTCACGCCTATTCATTGGTTCACGATGATTTACCTGCAATGGATAATGATACCCTTCGTCGAGGCAAGCCAACTTGCCATATTGCTTTTGATGAAGCAACAGCTATTTTGGCTGGCGATGCACTACAAAGTTTTGCCTTTGAATTACTAGCGTTTGACCCAAGTCTAACCGCAGAGCAGAAGGTGGCACAAATGCAGTGGCTTGCAAAATCCGCTGGGGCAAAAGGTATGTGTTTGGGGCAAAGTTTAGATTTACAATCTGAGCATAAAGCCATTGCCCTTGATGAACTTGAACGTATTCATCGTAATAAAACCGGGGCGTTGATCCTTGCCTCTGTAATGATGGGATTTAATCTATCCGCTTACGCCCAAGATCATCAGATTAAACAACAACTTGTGCAATATGCTAAAGCAATCGGGCTGGCTTTCCAAGTACAAGACGATATTCTTGATGTGATTGGTAATAGTGAGGTCATTGGTAAAACCGCAGGTTCAGATCAAGCGTTGGATAAAAGCACTTATCCAAAACTGCTGGGTTTAGAGGGAGCGAAACAAAAAGCGGAGAGCCTCTACCAGACAGCCCTAAAAGCACTAGAAACCTTGCCTTTTGATACTACGGCTCTTGTTGCTTTGGCTGAATTTATTGTGAAACGTGAAAATTAACCCCTGTTTACAGGCATAAGAGTAGTACTTATGCCTATTTACTTATCAATGATTTAACCCAAGCATTATCATAAACAATGCCCCTTGCACTGCAGCTTCAGGAACATCTCTGCCATTCAAATTGACTTTTCCCTGATCAATGGACAATTTCATTTTCAGGCTATCTTTATCCGAAGTAGCTAATGAGCTGGCTTGAGCTTGATAGGCAAACTCACTGATCGTTTGTTTTGCCTTCTGTTCAGCGTCTTCTTTCGGGAAACCATCTAGTTGATTTAGCTGTGCCATGAATAATTCTAATGAAGGTAACTTGAATTGAGTTTCTAACACAGACGCTTTAAAGATTTTTAGAACATCTTCCATTCCATTGAATTGGCTTGGATCAAATTTATCTAAATTTAGATTTAAAGATAGGCTATTTTTCCCTTTCGCATTCTCTAAGCTAAGTTCTTTAATTTGTAATTTAGGTGATTTGTTAAGAAGTGATAACACCACATCGCCAGCTTCCACAGATTCTAATTTTTCCAAGGAAGAGGCATAATGCATTAATTCATTAGCACTCTCTGCATCAAGCTCTGCCGAGCTATCAATGTTGAGCTTACCTAAGTTAAGTTTATCTTGAGCGAGCAACTCACCAGTAAGGCTACCCGTTGAAGTCCAGCGATCCTTTTCTAACGTATTTTTACCCTGACTGGAAAGATTTGTGAAAGCAAAAGGTGCTTTTCCGTCAGACGAGTAACGAACCATTTTAGAACTGAACTCATAATTACCCAAACTAAGCTCTGGATATTTCTCATTTGAGGTAAAATCCGCTTTGTAAAGGGTATCTTGGATTTCTATCCTAGTATTTGTTTGATCTTGATATTGATAGGACGGAATTTGGCTACTGAATTTCCCCGATTTTTGTGCTGAATCGTACTCGAACTCAATCTGGGTCTTTGCAAGATCCCAAGTTTCACCTTTGAAAGCATTGAGGCTAAACTCACCGCTTAAATTACCTGCATGGCTAATATCCGTTTGCCCTTCGGTAAATGGGGTCTGTAGCTTGAATTTTTCAGGTAAATAAAGTTTGCTCTCAACGCTCATCATTGCAGGCATTAAGTTCACTTGGCTAAGGCGATTTAACGGTAATGGACCGTGAAAGAGTTTATCATCGCCTTGTAGCTGATAACGTTCATCAACCGTTCCTACCTCTAAGGTATATTTCACATCAGAACTGAAAAAATGACGTTCAAATTTAACATCTTTAATTTCTGCATCTATGCCATAGATCTTCAATGATTTAAGGCTTTGATTACCTTGTTGCACCAATTGCTGATAGTGTTGTTCTGCTTGTAGTCCAGTGTACCAACTGCCCCCAACGACAGCAACGCCAAGAATGCCAGCCAGAGCAAGGGTAATTTTAGTTAATTTCATCGTTGTTCCTCTTTATTATCTCTCAAGTAAAGTGATAGAAAGCCTTTGGTTATGCCTTTTCCGCTCTTTCTACTAACCACTCACAAGGCGTAAAACGCTCGCCATATTGTTGCGTATGCTTGCGTAACTGGCGAACAAGCTCTTTTGCCCCAATCTTGTTAATATAGGCATACACACCGCCTCGGAAATCAGGGAAATCCACCCCAAATACAGAAGCAACGTTACCTTCATCAGTTGAACGAATAACTTGATCTTGTAAACACCAACAGGCTTCATTTAACATTCTCAATACACAACGACGGGCAATGTCTTCAGCTTCCATATCGTTTCGCATAATGGTTTCCATCGTGTGATAAATGCTTTTATCCTCTTGAGTGCGTGCCCCTCTTGTGTCGTAGAGATAGAAGCCCCGTTTATTTTTTCGCCCTTTACGATCATCTCCCGTCAAACGCTCAATAACCGTCGGTAAAGCGAAACGTTTACCCAATTCGCTCACCATTGCAGGATTAGATTTAACAATAATATCCAAGCCAATTTCATCGATCATTGCAAGCGGTCCGATCTTAAAGCCAAATTCCTGTAAGGCACGATCGATAAATTCGATCCCTTCCCCTTCGGATAAACACTCAATGGCTTCAAGCAAGAATGGCGTAAGAATACGGTTAATAAAGAACCCTTCTTTATCTGCGACAAGCATCGGAATTTTTCCTTGCTGGATCGCAAAATGAATTGCCGTTGAAACCGCTCGCTGACAAGTTTTTTCGTGCGGAATAATCTCCACCATCGGACGTTTAGTCACAGGGCTAAAATAGTGCAAACCGATTACATTTTCAGGGCGTTTGGCGACAGAAGCAATGTCACGGATTGCAAAGGTTGAGGTATTTGTGGCAAAAATCGCATTTTCATCATAATAATTTTCGCTCTCTTGCACCATTTGCTGTTTGAGTTCTAATTTCTCATAAACCGCTTCAACGATAAAATCTGTCGATTTCGCCGCAACTAAGCGTTCACCGCCCGTAATTAAATTCATTCGTTGGATCATTTCACCGTGACTAAGCTGTTTCTTACTCACTGCTTTTTGCATTAAGCCATAACAAGTCTGCAACGCTTTTTGAATTTCTGACGGGTGAATATCCTTAATTCTGACAGGAATTTGAGCATTATTTGCCGTCAAGTAAGCAATACCTGCTCCCATATAGCCACTGCCCAACACCGTTACTTGTTGCACATCTCGCACCTGAGCCAAGTGCTGATATTGCTCTTTCATTGCTCGTTCAGTCTGCTTCAAATTCATTAATACCTGAGCTTGCTCCGTGTGCATTAACTTCACCAACGCATTTTGCTCTAAAGCTAACCCAGCTTTAAAATGTGGTTCTTTTAACAATGCCAACATTTCCTCAACTGCAGGATAGTTGCCAAAAGCCTTATCCCACACTCGATTTTCAATATGAGCCAAATATTTTTCACGGATAAACTTATTGCCCTCAAGCTGTTTACGCCATTTTTTAACATTATCAAGCGGATTTTTATGGTCAATTTTTTGCACTTTATGATTAAGCAACAACTGATATGCCGTTTCAAATAGATTGCTAGCAGGAATAAGTTTATCCACCAAACCAATTTTTAACGCTTTTTCCACCCCAATTTTCTGCCCAGATAAAAGCATTGTGACTGCATTTTGCAAGCCGACTAAACGAGGCAAACGCTGTGTCCCCCCAGCAAAAGGCAAAATCCCCGAACGAATTTGTGGCATTGCAAATTTGGTATAACTTTCCTCGCTGGCAATACGATAATCACACGCCAACGCCAGCTCTAGCCCCACGCCATAACAGCCACCATCAATCACTGCAACCACAGGCATTTTGAGCGTATTAATTTCACGCATTACTAACTGAGCATTATGAGATAAGGTTTTCAACTGCTCATCATTTTTACCACGCAAATAATCAGGATCATACCCCTGAATAAAACCTTTCGTTTTACCCGAAACAAAAATCACGCCTCGAGCCTGTTGATAAATCACAGAACCCATCACATCGCGTAAATCTTCGATAAACGGCTCAGGCAACCAGTTTTGCGATTTACCTTTTACATCAATACGAACAATGGCAATTCGATTATCATCAATCTCAACGTGAAAAGGTGAGATATATTGTGCTTGTGTTGTCATACTGTTACTCGCTTTCCAAAATCATTGCAGAACCTAATCCACCTAATCCACTTGAGGCAATCAACGACAATCCACCTCCCTTACGTTTCAACGCTTTCAATGATTGAATTAAAATGCGTAAACTGGTCGCCGCACGAGGATTACCAAAAGCAATAGAACCGCCCAAATGGTTCAACTTCTCAGGATCAATTTCCCCAATACAAGCGGAACGATTAAGCTGTTTTTTAGCAAAATCATCTGAAGTAAACAGCTTCATATTCACCAGCATCTGGCTGGCAGAGGTTTCGTGAATATCAATAAAATCCAAATCAGACAAGGTCACATTTGCACGCTCAAGGGCAAGATAGCTTGCCACCGTCGCCCCCATAAACATATTTTGCCAAATATCATTGCCTGTAATGGCGTAGCTACGAATATAGCCTAACGGGTCTAAACCTAATTCTTTCGCTTTTTGCTCTCTGATCAGTAACACCGCCGCCGCTCCATCTACAGGTCGTGGCATATTTGCTTCTGTGACTGTTGCATAGCTCTTATTCATTAACGGCGAAAATTTTTCATAATAAGCCGCTTTTGTGGCAGAGGAAATCAAACTGTCAGATACCACAAAATCGGTATAAGGACGAGGAAACGAAGGCATTACTTCATCTTTTAACAGCCCCAATTTCCACGCATTCTGAGCTTTGATATGTGAATTTAACGCATATTCGTCCTGAGCTTCACGGCTAATGTGAAACTGCTGAGCCATCTGCTCAGAAATTTCCGCCACGGACATTTGGGTCATATAATCTTTGAGATTAACCCCGTGAGGTTTAAGCTCTTTCCACGAAAACTCACGGAACAAGCGATACTTATCATCTAAGGTTGGCGCATTAAAAATCGCCTTGAGCTTGTGAATAACACGAGGGCTGATACTAAAAGGGGCATTAGAAATCGAGTCCGTTCCCCCTGCAATTCCTGCAGAAATCGAACCGCTAATAATACTGCCGGCGACATTCACCAACGCTTGCAACCCAGATAAACAAGAGCTACTTAAAGTATAAGCCTGCACATAAGGCATATTTAACGCCAAGGCAATCTCACGAGAAGGGTTAGGAATATCAGGCTGTTGAATAACTTGCCCAAAGACGAGCTGTTCAATATGTTGATGATCAACGGCAGTACGACTAAGTAGCTCGTTTGTTACCATTGTGCCTAAATCTGTTGCATAGGAAGATTTAAATCCTGTATCACGATGAACAAAAGGTGTGCGTAATCCAGCAACAATCGCCACTCGCTCACCTTGTGCCGTTAAGAGATTTTGTTTAGCCATTTTATAGATAATTCAAGATAGAAATGATGCGGATTTTATCACGCTTTATCTAGAATAAAAAATGGCTCAATCACATTTGATTGAACCATTCCATTCGCAGTAACAATTTATTTATAGATCATCAATCACCACATAAACCTTATTCACAGGTCCGTGTACGCCGACAACTTTGATTAACTCAATATCTGCCGTAGCACTTGGCCCTGAAATAATGTTTACGCAAGATGGCATTCTTTCGCCTTGTTGGGCTTTGTCGTGTAGGATTTTAGCTAACTGTGCCACACGGGGTAACACGGTGCTGGCACGCAAGACGACAATGGATTTTTCAGGTAACAGGCTGACTGAACGTCCAAACTCTTTATCTGAAAACAGTACAATACCGCCAGATTCTGTTAAGCCGTATTCGCCGTAAACCACGCCGATATTGGCTTTTTCTGCTTTGTCGATATTAACACTACCATCTGAATTGTGATCCCAAACATAGCTGTCGTATTTAGCTTGCAATGCTGGTGTAATGCCTAAATCGACTAGACGGCTGTCGTTATTAATAATCACCGAGCCGCCGCCATATTTGTCACAAAGAGCGGTCACTTCTGCGATCAGATTTTCTTCTTTCACCACCGCCACATCGGTCATCATCACTTTAGCAAAGCTAACAAATTCCTCGACTAATTGAGCTTGAGTGCGATCCGTTAAGCGTGTCGTTGGATAATCATTGACTAATTTCGGCATTGGTTCAGGCACGAGCTGACGCGGTCTGCCCATTCTTTCCGCCAGTTTATTTAGAAAATTTTCACGGTTTTGTAAATCCATTCTCTTATCCTCTGTTGTTGAACCATTCACGGAAACTTTCGCCTTCGGCTGACGGTAAATCACGGGCTTTTGTCCATTCTGCAAGCGCTCCCACTTGAATTGGTGCTTTGCCGTTTTTGATGAATTTACCTGCCACTTTTGCCCCGATATTCACCCCGACTTTCCATAAAGTTGGGTGCGAGTTAGCAAAGTTGAAACCGAAAATCGACAAACGCTCTGCTGCTGGGGTCATACCATTTTGAGCGATATGTTCACGGTGTTTTAAGATCAGTTGTGCCAGAGGAATTTTTACAGGGCAAACAGAGTTACAAGCGGTACAAAGTGAACAAGCATAAGGCAGTTCTTTAAATTCTTCATAGCCACCGAGTAATGGCGAGATCACCGATCCAATTGGACCTGGATAGATCGAGCCGTAGCCGTGTCCGCCGATTTGACGATACGCAGGGCAAGTGTTCAAACACGCACCGCAACGGATACAACGTAAAACTTCTTTAAATTCGCTTTCAAGGATTTTTGAACGTCCGTTATCCACGATAACTAAGTGGAACTCTTCTGGCCCGTCCGTTTCTCCTTCAAGACGTGGTCCTGTTAGCCAAGTGTTATAGGCAGTAAGTTTTGCACCAACCGCACTTCTTGCTAGCATTGTGATTAACACATCAACTTCTTGGAAAGTTGGGGCTAGACGCTCCATACCCATTACAGCGATATGAGTTTTTGGCACCGTTGTCGCTAAACGTAAGTTACCTTCGTTGGTCACTAAACAGACAGAACCTGTTTCTGCTACGGCAAAGTTACAGCCACTAATACCGATGTCTGCCTCTAAGAAATCTTTGCGGATCACTTGACGCACAAAGGCGGTCATTTCTTCTGGCGTTTCTGAGCCGTTATAGCCCAGTTGTTCGTGTAATTCTTGACGGATTTTATAGCGATCTTTGTGAATTGCAGGTACAACGATGTGAGATGGCTTATCGCCAACGATTTGCAGTAAATATTCGCCTAAGTCCGTTTCAACCACTTTAATGCCTTCGTTTTCAAGAACGTGGTTTAAGCCGATCTCTTCTGTCACCATTGATTTGGATTTAACGATCTTCTTAGCATTTTTTCTAAGGCAATTTGACGAATATAAGCGGTCGCTTCTTCGGCAGTTTCTGCAAAAAAGACTTTACCGCCGTTTTGTTGCACTTTTTCACTTAATTGGTAGAGATAGGCGTCTAAATTGGCAAGAACGTGATTACGGATCTGTTTTGCCGCGTCACGCCACTCTTCCCAGTGGCCAAGTTCGTCCACCATTCTTTGACGGTTTGCCCCGATGGTTTCTTGGGCTTTTACCACCGCTTTACGCATCATTGCGTTGTGGATTTGATCGTCCACGCGTTTTTTAAAGGCAAGATTGCTGGTTTTCAGTGACATCTTATTTGCCCTCCTGCATTAATACTTCGGCAATATGCATTACCTTAATATTTTTCCCTTCACGACTTAAACGTCCGCCGATGTTCATCAAACAGCTCACATCTGCACCGATCAAGTATTCTGGTTCAACATCAGCAATATGCTCGACTTTTTCTTTGACCATTTCGCCTGAAATTTCCGCCATTTTGACCGAGAAAGTCCCGCCGAAACCGCAACAGGTTTGTTGATTTTGAATTGGTAACAACTCTAAGCCTTTGACGTTTTGTAATAAGGTGATTGGTTCATTCACAATACCTAATTTACGCGACAAACTGCAAGACGGGTGATAAACAGCTTTGCCTGTTAAGGTTGCACCGACATTGGTAACGCCCAGTTTATTGACGATAAAATCTGTTAAATCGTGAAAACGGTCAGCGACTTTTTTCGCACGAGCCGCCCACTCTGGTTCGCCAAAGCGTTCAAAATGGTCAGGATAGGTTTTAATTGCATAAACACAAGAACCTGCAGGGGCAACAATTGGATAATCATTGACTTCAAAAGTTTCCACTAACTTTTTCATTCCCTCAAGGGCTTGTTTTGTATAACCACTGTTAATTGCAGGCTGTCCACAGCATCCTTGTTTTTCAAGGAAAGTGATTTTACAACCCAGTTTTTCTAACAATAGCACGCTATTTTTGGCAACACCTGCTTTGACGATATCGGCAATACAGGTGACGTAAAAATTCACGTTCATAAAAACTCCAATAAATAAAAATAGTAAAAAAGCTAAAACAAGCGGTTGGATTTTACAAATTTTTTGGCATTTATGTTGTAAATCTTTTTATATTGTAGGGACGCCACGCTTGGCATCCCTACTCTCAAATATATAGCCAAATTTTTATCACAATACTCCGCTTGTTCTTCAACATTTAAAAACGAAAGGTGGGGTAATACCCCACCTAAGATTACACATTGTAGAACAACGGCACAATAAAGAGTGCTGAAAGTGCGGTAATTACACCGTAAACAAACATTGGCATAACCGTACGCTTGATAATTTCACCTTCTTTATTATTGATGTTCAATACCGAACATACTGCTACGATGTTGTTGATACACACCATATTACCCATCGCACCGCCCACAGATTGTGCAGCAAGAATTAGGCTCACAGATAATCCTGTTTCCATTGCTGTTGAAAGCTGTACGCTACCAAAGGTTAAGTTCGATACGGTATTTGAACCTGAGAAGAACGCCCCCACAGCACCTAAATAAGAGGCGAAGATAGTCCAGTATTCCCCTGTTGCTTGTGCGAAACTTTGACCGATGATTTTCACCATTGAACCATCACCGCCTACAAGCATTAAGTTTACCATTATTAACGCACCCACAAGCGCAAAGAATGGGTTTTTCGTTTGTTTTAAGCTTGTTGCGAAGATCTCTTTGGTATTTTTCGCTGATACGGCAAATACAGGGATTGCAATTAATACGGTAATCACAAACGGGATTAATGCTGGCACATAAAGCAATTTGTAGTTTGAGCTAATTGTTGTGCCGAAAATTTCTTTTAAGCTGAAAATTAACCCGTGGCTAATATCGAATACACCAAGCGAACCTAATTTTACGCTGAACCAAGAAGTTGCATCGTTCATCATTGCTTTTAATGGTAACTGTTTAATACGAGTTACAATTAAGATCGCAATTAATAAACCTGTCGGAAATAAAGCTTTCACTACTTGTGCAGTGGTTACGGCATTGCTATCAACGGTATTATCCACTTTCGCTAAACCGATACCTTTGTTTGCCACTAAAACAGAGATCACCATACCGATTGCACCGCCCACTAATGACGGGAACTCGTAGTTTAATTGAGCAATTAGGAAATAAGGGATCACACAAGCAAAAATACTGATGTAGATAAACACGATATTTTTACGAATTTCAGACCAGCTCACGATTAAACGCAATGCCATTACTGGAATGATAAATGCGGCAATAGAGTGAATAAATGCAGTGATAGAACCGATTTCTAAAATTTGCTCTTCACCTAATTGTAACGCTCCCATACCAAACCAAGTCGGCGTACCCACCGCACCAAATGAAACCGGTACGGAGTTCATCACTAATGCCAACATTGCCACTTTAAGCGGGTGGAAACCGATACCGACTAAAATCGGTGCTGCAATCGCCGCAGGTGTACCGAAACCACTCGCTCCTTCAATCATAAAGGCAAATGCCCAACCGATGATCATTAACTGAGCCACAGGATTTGGGTTGATATTCGATAACCATTTACGCAACACATCGGTTGCACCGGATACTTCTGAAAAACGGTTGAAAAGCACTGCACCGAAAATGACGGTAATCGGTGTTTGTACCGCAATCAAGGCAGAAGCAATATTCGCACTGACCGTTTGAATATCGGTGCCGAAATAGATTAGCTGGATAATTAACACCACTACCGCAATCCATGGTAAAGCGACATAGGAAGGTAATGCGTTGCGTTTTACCATTAAATAAATCAGTAAAACGATAGGAAAAATACTGAGAAACAGAGCCATAAAATACCTCAAAAAAGAAAACACCATAAAGGTCCATATTGAGGCTCGTATTCTAGTGAAAATTTGTAAACAAAAAAGCAAAATGTTATTAAATTGTGAAATTAATCACATAAATCCTCATCGTTTGCTCAAAATAAAATCACAATTATTTTACAAACAATTAAGAGAGATTGTTTTTTAATCACTTATCAGTCATTTTTTAACTTATCCAAAATCATAAACCGACAACGGTAACTATTTTGCTCATCTATTTCAGACCACTTCTCTGCAACCTGTTGCCACTGAGTTTCATCAAACTCAAAAAAAGTATCGCCCTCTATATTGGCTTGAATTTCAGTAAGATAAAGTTTATCGGCAAAAGGCATTGCTTGTTTGAATAACTCACCACCGCCGATAATCATTATTTCATCGCTATTAGCAAAATTTTTGGCTAATTCCACCGCTTGTTCAAGGCTTATTGCAGAATAAGCTCCATCAATAGCAAAACCAGAGCGAGAAAGAATAATATTCGGGCGTTTCGGCAACAGCCTACCGATAGATTCATAGGTTTTTCGCCCCATAATCACAGGTTTACCCAAAGTATTTTCCCTAAACCACGCCAAATCCACAGGCAAATGCCACAGCATTGCATTGTCTTTTCCGATTACTTTATTTAAAGTTCGAGCTACGATTACGCTAATTTTCATTCTATTCCCGATTACATTTTGAAATAAGCCCCATTATAGCAGATAATAGCGGTCACTTTCTTTTCTTTTTTTACACATCATTATGGCAAAAACAATCGTAGTAAAACTAGGCACTAGCACCCTAACCCACGGCACTAAAAGTCTAAGCCGTCCACATATGCTAGAAATCGTAAAACAAGTTGCTCAACTACACGAACAAGGACATCGCATTATTATTGTAACCTCTGGGGCGGTTGCCGCTGGGCGTGATTACTTAGGGCATCGTGAATTGCCAAAAACGTTGGCAACCAAACAGCTTCTAGCCGCAGTCGGACAAAGCCAGCTTATTCAAGTGTGGGAAAGCCTCTTTTCCATTTATAACATCAAAATCGGGCAAATGCTTTTAACCCGTGCAGATATTGAAAATAAAGATCACTTTTTAAATGCAAGAGATACGCTCACCGCCTTGCTCGATCAACAAATTATCCCGATTATCAATGAAAATGATGCAGTGGCAACGGCAGAGTTTCGTATCGGCGATAACGATAATTTATCGGCACTCGTAGCGATTTTAGCTCAAGCAGAGTTATTGATTTTGCTCACCGATCAAGAAGGGTTATACGACAGCGACCCACGTTCAAATCCAAATACTAAACGCATTCCTGTTGTTGAAAAAATCACCCCTGAAATTCGCCAAATGGCAGGGGGAAGTGGTACAACCTTAGGCACAGGCGGTATGAGTACCAAAATCACCGCTGCCGATATCGCCACCCGTTCTGGCGTTGAAACAGCGATTGCTTCTGGCGAACGTCCTAATGTAATTTTTGAAGTGGCACAGGGGGCAGAAATTGGCACACGCTTCTTAGCTCAACACGACAAAATCGAAGGACGCAAACAGTGGCTCTTTGGTGCGCCTCCTGCTGGTACAATTTATATCGATCAAGGGGCAGAAAACGCATTAGTAGAACAGCATAAATCGCTCTTACCTACTGGTATTGCCAAAATCGAAGGGCAATTTGCGCGTGGTGAAGTGGCAAAAATTTGTAACCTTAACGGCAAAGTGCTTGCCCTTGGCATTAGTCGTTATAACAGTGATGCTCTAGCATTAATCAAAGGCAAAAAATCTAGCGAGATTGAAACCATTTTGGGCTATGAATTTGGTTCAGTAGTATTCCACCGAGATGAAATGGTGGTGCATTATTAATTAATAGATCGTAGGGGGAAATATGGAACTTGGACTTGATGTTGCGATTATCTTATTTGTTGCGGCTTTCGTGGCTGGTTTTATTGATGCCATTGCTGGCGGTGGTGGTTTGATTACTATTCCAGCGTTATTAGCAGTCGGTATTCCCCCTGCGGTTGCGTTAGGCACGAATAAATTACAGGCTTGTGGCGGCTCGTTTTCCGCTTCGCTCTATTTTGTGCGTAAAAAAGCGGTCGATTTGAAGCAGATTTGGTTGCTTATTTTGCTGACCTTTATCGGCGGTTCAATCGGGACTATTTTAGTGCAGATGATAGATGTCAATGCATTAAAAGTTGCCCTCCCCTTTCTGATCTTAATTATTGGCTGTTATTTTCTCTTTAGTCCAAGCCTAGGCGATGAACAACGTCGCCAAAGAATGAGCTTTCCGATGTTCGCTTGCACGGCGGCAATGGGAATAGGCTTTTATGATGGGCTATTCGGGCCTGCCACAGGCTCTTTCTTTACGCTCGCTTTTGTGTTATTACTTGGTTTTAACCTGACCCAAAGCGTTGCTCACTCCAAAGTGTTAAATTTTACCTCTAACCTTGCTTCGCTGATTTTCTTCATCATTGGCGGTGCGATTTTATGGAAAATCGGTTTTCTAATGATGATTGGACAATTTATCGGGGCTTCATTGGGGGCGAGAATGGTTGTCACCAAAGGAAAACAGATTATTCGCCCGTTGATTGTTATGATATCGTTTATTATGGTGGTAAAAATGTTGTGGGATCAGAGCTATTTTGCTTTTATAGGATAATGAATGAACAAAGAAAAACGTATTGAAATTTTAACCCGTTTACGCAATGAGAACCCTCACCCAACCACAGAACTCAATTATTCCAACCCTTTTGAATTATTGATTGCGGTCATTTTATCTGCTCAAGCAACGGATGTGGGGGTCAATAAAGCCACGGCAAAACTTTATCCTGTGGCAAATACGCCCCAAGCGATTTTAGATTTAGGGCTTGATGGGCTAAAAGAGTATATTAAAACCATTGGGCTTTATAACAGCAAGGCAGAAAACATTATTAAAACTTGCCGTGATTTAATTGAAAAACATAATGGCGAAGTACCTCAAACGCGTGAAGAATTAGAAGCCCTTGCAGGTGTAGGACGTAAAACGGCAAATGTGGTGCTAAATACCGCATTCGGTCAGCCGACTATTGCCGTTGATACGCATATATTCCGTGTTTCTAACCGTACTAATTTCGCCCCAGGGAAAGATGTGGTTAAGGTGGAAGAAAAGTTACTGAAGGTGGTGCCTGATGAATTTAAGGTTGATGTTCATCATTGGCTGATTTTACACGGTCGCTACACCTGCATTGCTCGCAAGCCTCGCTGTGGCTCTTGTATTATTGAAGATTTGTGTGAGTATAAAGAGAAGACGGAGATTTAATCGGTATAATGCAGCAGTTGCATAAAAGTCAATTCATAATGGTTAGCAGTTTACGCATACACGCCATAATAGCGACTTTCTTCGCTTTGCCTTTTGCAACCAATCGGGTGTAAAAGGCTTTAAAAACAGGTTCAAAGCGAATTGCCGATAGTGCTGCCATATATAAGGCATTACAAACAATGCCATTGTTAAAATAACAATGGCATTGAGCATGAAATTCTAATTTATAGGCGCTAGATTACCACACAAAACCTACCCCTCCTCCAATCATAGTATCCCGCTGAGTATTACTGCTAACAGACGCTCGAATAAGCCATTTGCCATTATCAGAAATTCTGGAATAACCTATAGCATAGGCAGATTGCCCGCGATATTGTGCATTAGAAACAGAAATAGCACTTTTACCTGGTAAAGAAATTTGTGGCAAATTAGCCATCGCCACAGCAGAAGCAATACCCGCTCTTGCATTAACATCAACACGACCAATATCTCTTGATAATTGATTAAATCCTGTATTCACAGAAGAAACCACTTTGTTGAGCTGACGAACATTCACAATATCGCCCTCAGCACTACCATCTCCAACGTTGGTAATTCTGGCGCCATTCATATTTACAACTGGATTTCCTTGCTTATCTTTACCTAAAGATACTTTGGTATCGCCATTACTAATTGAAGTAATGTCGCTTAAATCTCCAGACACGCTCACATTGTGAATATTCTGACCATTTGCTCCCGTTTTTGAAGTCACTTTCACATTTTTACCCGCTTCAACCTCAGTTCTTGCCGCTGCGGTTGTGGTATTAATTGCTGCTGCGACTTCATCTCCTGTTACAAAAGCATTGCCCTTGGTTTCAGCCGTAACTGTACGTTTATCCTCAGCAGCCTTCAATTTAGATTTCACCACCGATAAATCATAAATCGTTTGATCTTTGTCACCTTTACTTGCTGTAACGCCAACCGATTTGTCCGTTGATTTAACCTCTGTTTTTGAAGCTGCTGCCTTAGTATTTAACTGGCTCACATTTACCGCATCAGTATCTGCTGTACCAGCCGCCACATTGGTAATTTTCGCATCATTAACATTAACTGTTTTATCTGTAGAACCTGCAGACAAGGTAATCTTAGCCCCATTCGCCTTGGTGGCGTCGTTACCATTGGCAATCGACGTAATGCCTTTTAATTCCGAATTTCCAGTTGGACCCGCAGGGTCTTGTGATCCCGTTGGACCCGCAGGGCCTTGTGGTCCCGCTGGACCCGCAGGGCCAGTTTCACCTTTCTGACCTGTATCACCTTTTGGACCCGCTGGACCCGCAGGGCCAGTTTCACCTTTCTGACCTGTATCACCTTTTGGACCTGCATCTCCTTTAGGACCCGCAGGGCCTCGTGGTCCTGCTGGACCCGCTTCTCCTGGTTCGCCTTTATCCCCCTTAGGTCCCTGAGCACCCGTTGTTCCCTGCGGTCCTCGTGGTCCTGCTGGACCCACTGGACCAGCTTCACCTTTAGGACCCGCAGGGCCTCGTGGTCCTGCTGGACCCACTGGACCAGCTTCACCTTTAGGACCCGCAGGGCCTCGTGGTCCTGCTGGACCCACTGGACCAGCTTCACCTTTAGGACCAGCTTCACCTTTAGGACCAGCTTCACCTTTCGCACCATCTTTACCGTCTTTCCCCCTAGTAATAGTATTATCGCTGCCATCCGTATAAGTAATTTTCAAATCACCATTTGGTAGCATTTCAGTCTTTTGAATTAACTTACCAATCGTAGAAATCGTAATATTTCCGCCCGCTTGTTCTAATTTAATATTCTTTCCAGCGGTAAAGGTTACGGTTGCCGTATCGCTCATTTTGATAAGATGTGTTGCATTAGGTGGATTTGCTTCACCAGCCCCTTTCGCAATCTTCAGGTTCCAACCTAAATTGTCAATCTTATCAATTTTGCTTTTAGTATCATCGGTTAATTTAACCGTAATCGTATCGCCACTAGCATGGGAAGTAAGACCATTTTCTCCTTTTACCTTGAGCGTACCACTCCACAAGCCGACTTTAGGTCTGTCAGCACTGCTTAAATTAGCATTTACACCGTTATGCTTATTCTCATTTCCCTCAATTTTCAGGGTTAAAGATTGAAGCTGTGCCACGTTTACTGCATCGGTTAATTCTTTACCAGCCGCAACGTTGGTGATTTGGCGATTGATGAGTTTATTACCTGAGCCTCCACCGACAGAAACTGCACCAATATGATTACCATCAACATTTTCTGTGGATTTAAAGCCGTTAGCGACAGTGCTTTCTCCCGTTGTGACAGAATGAGCTTGTTTTAACCCCACTACACCGCCAGCTGTACTTGCATTAGAGCCATAACCCAATGCCACACCGCCACCCACGGTGATAACGGTATTATTACCAAGCGCGGTTGCTCTAGCAGCACCTACATTTATCATGGCTTCTTCACCCACAGCAACAGAGTGCATACCACCGGCAGAGGCTTTATAACCCAAGGCAGTAGAATGGCTTCCAGCTTTTGCTTCGCGTCCAATTGCCACTAATTTTTCACCTGTCACATTGATACTGGCACCCACAACAACAGAGTCTGCCCCTGTTGTTTTCGCAGAATTACCTATCGCAATGGAATCTGTCCCACCACCGTTCGACTCCCTACCAACAGCAACGGCGTTTTTTCCAGCAGTTGCACCACCACCAACCGCAATACCGTACTCATTGGTAGACTTACTTCTCGCACCGATAGCAATGCCTTCAACATCACTTGCAGATGCTAAAGGACCTAAAACAGTAGAACCGTCGCCCGTAGCCAAAGACAGACCCCCAATAGCAACAGAGGCTTTACCTTTCGCAGTTGTTGTGCGGCGGGAGCTTCCATTATTAGCATTATTAGCGTGATAATCCGTTTGATCTAAATCATCTCCACCGATTGATATGGAGCCATACCCCTCCGCTTTGGCATCTGCCCCAATAGCAATAGATTGTGACGCACTTGCTTTAGCAAGGTTACCTATTACAACTGTTTGAGTAGTTGTCCCTTCGGCTTGTCCGCCTAAGACAACAGATCTCCCTCCCGCTTTTGAGCTAGTCCCGATGACAACTACATTCTCCCCATTTCCTACAGTATTGTTGCCTATCGTAATAGAGTTGTTGTGTGTTCCTGTATTTGCATCATAACCTATCGCAATATTATGCCTACCTTCAGCTTTTGAATACTGACCGATAGCAATAGCACCATGCGAAGCCTTACTCCCTTGACCAATACCAATAGTACCATCGTCAGATCCATTAACCGATGCACTAGCACCACCTTGAAAATATGCAGCTGAACCTGCCGGTGGACTAAAAAATATACCTAGTAATACTAGACTTAAAAGACTTAATTTAAATTTATCTTGCTGTTTATCTAAAAAATAATCTGAGGTGCATACTTGAGCTCTTTTATCCGTGTAAGCGGATGTTTTGGTATGAGACTTTACTAACTCAGATACAACTACCCAAGCCTGTTGAGTATGACTCCAAATAACTCTAAATATTTTATTCATAATAACCTTCTCTACTGTTTTTCCTAATAAAAAATCATAAACCTTTATTTACATTTTCAGGATGTACAAATGCCCCCATCGCCCTCGCTTTCGCTCGGGCACTTCCCCCGCAAGCGGGGGAAGTTAACTCCTTGACAAACCATATATTAGATGGATTGAATATTGTAGGGTGGGTTTTAACCCACCAATAAAATCAATATGTTACGGCTACATGGTGGGTCAAGACCCACCCTACAAGCTACTTCCCCCACAAGTGGGGGAATCTCAAAAACACCTGCCCCCACTCCATTGTAAAAAAAAAAACAATGGGTCACACAAAACTAAAGATAAAATAACAAGAATTTTTCAACGTTTATCAATAAAAGTTAGAAATAATAGGCGGAAATCTAATGAAAGCGGTGATTTAGATAGGATATTTTGCATAGTAGACAAAAGTGTTGGTAAAAAGTGGGCTAAAGCCTTATAGTACAAGGCTTTAAACTCACTTTTGAAGAATATACTCATTTAAATATAGAAAAAACAACAAATAGGTTGGAAGGGTTATTTAAAGAACTGAAACAGAAATTATCGGTTCATAGCGGATTAACGAAAAAGCGTAAGATTATGTTTATAAAGGATTTTTAAATAAAAAGAGTTGGTAATAATTAGGGAAAATAATTAAAACCAATACTTTTGTCTACTATGCCTATTAGTAATGAGAGGAGAATTACTCTCCTCTACATTGGCCTCCTAGTGTATCTAAACTGACTACTCTTCCCCAAGTAACTTCAACTCACGTCCACGCACTTGTTTTTTGAGCATTTCGACAAACTCTTCTACTTTGTAAGTACCTAAATCCGCACCTTTGCGAGTACGCACAGACACTTTGCCTTCGGCGATTTCTTTATCACCGCAAACAAGCATATAAGGCACACGGCGTAAGGTGTGTTCACGCACTTTAAAGCCCACTTTTTCGTTGCGTAAATCTGCTTTCACACGCAAGCCAGCATCAGAAAGTTGTTTTACCACTTGTTGAACGTATTCTGCTTGGCTGTCGGTAATGTTCATAACGACTGCTTGAACTGGTGCTAACCACGCAGGGAAGAAACCTGCGTATTCTTCGGTGATAATGCCGATGAAACGCTCGATTGAGCCTAAAATCGCACGATGGATCATTACGGGTGTTTTACGGTTGTTATCTTCTGCCACATAAGATGCACTTAAACGCTCTGGTAAAAAGAAGTCTAACTGGATCGTACCGCATTGCCATTCACGATCTAAACAGTCACGCAAGGCAAACTCAATTTTCGGGCCGTAGAATGCACCTTCGCCTTCTTGAATTTCAAAAGCTAAACCGTTAGCGGTTAATGCGGCTGCTAAGTCTGCTTCGGCTTTGTTCCACATCTCATCTGTACCGATACTGTTTGCAGGGCGAGTTGAGAGTTTCACTTGAATATTTTCAAAACCGAAAGTGCTGTAAATGTCATACACCATTTTAATGCACGATGTGACTTCGCTTTCTACTTGCTCTGGCATACAGAAAATATGGGCATCATCTTGGGTAAAGCCACGCACACGCATTAAACCGTGTAATGAACCAGACGGTTCGTTACGGTGGCAAGAACCAAATTCCGCCATACGCAACGGTAAATCACGGTATGATTTTAAACCTTGATTGAAGATCTGAATGTGACCTGGGCAGTTCATCGGTTTGATCGCATATTCACGATTTTCCGATTGAGTGGTAAACATTAAATCACCATAGTTTTGCCAGTGGCCTGTTTTTTCCCATAACACACGATCCATCATAAATGGACCTTTCACTTCTTGGTAATCGTACTGTTTTAATTTGGTACGCACGAAGGTTTCAAGCTCACGGAAAATCGTCCAGCCGTCATTGTGCCAGAACACCATACCCGGTGCTTCTTCTTGCATATGATATAAATCTAACGCTTTACCGATTTTACGATGGTCACGTTTTGCCGCTTCTTCTAAACGGTGTAAATAGTCGGCAAGTTGTTTTTTATCTGCCCACGCCGTACCATAAATACGTTGCAACATTTTATTTTTGCTGTCGCCACGCCAGTATGCGCCAGCCACTTTTTGTAATTTGAAGTGATGGCAGAAACGCATATTCGGCACGTGCGGACCACGACACATATCAATATATTCTTCGTGATGATAAAGTGCTGGGCGGTAATCTTTACTGATATTTTCGTCCAAAATCGCCATTTTGTACGACTCGCCACGGCTTTCAAAGGTATCTCTCGCTTCCTGCCAGCTCACACGTTTTTTCACTACATCGTAATTGGTTTTCGCCAGTTCCAACATACGCGCTTCAAGTGCATCAAGATCTTCCTGCGTTAAAGAGCGGTCTAAATCAATGTCATAATAGAAACCGTTGTCGATTGTTGGACCAATCGCCATTTTTACGTTCGGGAAAAGTTGTTTGATTGCGTGACCCAGTAAGTGTGCCGTAGAGTGACGGATAATCTCTAAACCGTCTTCATCTTTTGCGGTAATAATTTCAAGGGTGGCATCTTCGCTGATAATGTCAGAGGCATCACGGCGTTCACCGTTTACACGTCCTGCGATCGTTGCTTTCGCAAGACCTGCACCGATACTTTGAGCCACTTCCATTACAGAAACGGGATTGTCGAATTGGCGTTGTGAGCCATCAGGTAAAGTAATAATTGGCATTGTTAATCCTTATACAGTGGTAACCCATACGAAAGGTTACTTGTTGGTTTATGTTATTCCCGTAGCAACTGTGTTTACACACAAAAAAGTTATTCAATTTTGACCCACAGATTCTGTGGATAAGTAGCGTGTAGCATCCCATTTTTCATTGCGTCTAACCAACGCATTCATAATGGTTAGCAGTTTACGCATACACGCCATAATAGCGACTTTCTTCGCTTTGCCTTTTGCAACCAATCGGGTGTAAAAGGCTTTAAAAACAGGTTCAAAGCGAATTGCCGATAGTGCTGCCATATATAAGGCATTACGAACAATCGCTCGACCACCATAGCAAAAGGATTTTCCTTTCCATTGACCGCTTTCCTGTGGATGCGGAATAACGCCAACGAGTGAGGCAATTCTTTTGCTGCTTAGCTTGCCTAATTCCGGCAGGCTTGACATCATCACGGCGACGCAATTTTTGCCAACGCCTTTGATGTCTGAGATAAGGTCAGCTTTATCACTAAAATGCTTACTTTGGTCGTCGATATCTTTATCAAGTTCGGCGATTAATTTATCAAGCATTTCAATGTGTTGTTGGATATTGTCCAACTGGGTTTCGTGGCTTTGTTGCAAACGATTTAGCTCTGCTACTCGCATATCGACAAGCTGACGACGGCGAACCACAAGGGCTTCCAGCTGTTCTTCTTGCTCAGAAAGCGGAACATACAACTGATGCTCTACTTCGCCTTTAAGCTCACAAGTGAGCCCATAGAAAGCGAGATTAACCGCATCTTTTGCATCGGTTTTGGCTCTCGTTTGAGATTTTGCAAACTCACTGGCTTTCAGTGGATTAGCAATAAATACACGATAACCTGCTCGAGCAAGGGCTTTTGCCACGGGGATTTCTAATCCACCCGTTGCTTCAAGCGTTATCAGAGCCACATTAAACTGGCTTAAATAGTCCAAGGTATGTTGAATACCTTTGGCGTTATTGGTTTCGGTTTTGGTCTTTTTCTGATGGGAAAAACCAATCACGAAATTGCGTTTAGCAACATCAATACCACAATAAATCGGAGCGTTCATCGGTAACCTGCCTTGTATTCGGGTTTATATTTCAACTGTTCGGTTTTGCTGATGAAGTTATCCACGCCTACGCTACAGAACGAGTTTTAGCTCTAGGGACACCCAAGCTGTGGATAACGTTATGGTTTATGTTGCTAGTTTACTATAATTTTAATATACAAGGGACACACTGCGTGTGTCCGAAAAAAAACAGATACGGACACACGCAGTGTGCCCCTACTATCATTATTCAATCAATTTTACGCTTTAAAACCATTCAAACGATTAGTCGCTTTAACAATCCCTTCTTTGAACAGCAGTTCCACACAACGGCTGGCTTCATCAACTGCAGCGTTAATTAAAGGCTGATCCGACGGCGAAGGTTTGCCTAACACATAACTTGCCACTAAGTCTTTATGCCCTGGGTGACCAATTCCGATACGTACACGGTAGAAATTATTGCTATTACCAAGGGCTGCAATAATGTCTTTTAAACCGTTGTGTCCACCGTGTCCGCCACCTTGCTTGATTTTGGCAACACCTGGGAGGAGATCCAATTCATCGTGAGCGACTAAAATCTCTTCAGGCTTAATGCGGTAAAAATTCGCTAACGAACCGACCGCTTTACCACTTAAATTCATAAACGTGGTTGGCACAAGCAAACGAACTTCGCCTTGTGGCGTATTAATTTTAGCGACCTTGCCGAAGTATTTCGCTTCCTCTTTTAAGGTGACATTAAACACACGAGCAAGCTCGTTCACTAGCCATTCGCCTGCATTGTGACGAGTTTCTTCATATTTTGCACCAGGGTTAGCAAGCCCGACAATCAATTTAATTTGCGACATAGTTTTTGTTCAATAAATAAAGGGCGATATTGTAGGTAAAAAGGGGGATTTTCACAAGGAAGATGTCTATATTTTATTGTCTTAAGCCAACATTATTGCTCTATCAATAATCGGAATTCGTTTTTAATATAATGTCAGTTTGATTTATGTTTTGTAGGCGACTTGATGTGTTGTATTACATTTTATTTTATCTTTTTACTTAATCTTATGATTTGTCAATTTATTTATCTTAAAAGCTCTATTTTTTAATCTAAATTTTACATATTTTGAATTTTTAATGTGGCATACTTCACATTTTTGACATTTTTTCTTTACGTTTGGCGGGGGGGGGGGGGGGGGGGGGGAAAAAAAAAAAAAAAAAAAAAAAAAAATAAAAAAAAAAAAACTCGCTTGGATACATTTCATTTTTAACTTTTAAATGTGATGTATCAAACGCGGTTTGTTTATATGTTTTTAAGTGTTATAGAGCAGATATATGACATTTGCGACGGCAAATGTGGTGATTATTGGTACTAGAGTAATTTTTCCTGCGGAGCAAAAGAGTGTCAATGTTCAGTTGCAAAACAGTAGCTCAGATCCTGCGTTAGTCCAATCTTGGTTAGATCGTGGGGATATTAACAGCCGTCCAAATAGTATTCAGGTTCCATTTTTAGTAACACCTCCCGTTGTGCGCATCGAGCCCAACGCAGGACAAACGTTGCGAATGGTTTTTACAGGGAAAGAAAATTTGCCTCAAGATCGTGAAACGTTATTTTATTTGAATGTATTAGATGTTCCGCCTAAACCTAAAGCGGAGGATTTAGGGACTAATTATCTGCAATTTGCTATTCGTTCTCGTATTAAGTTTTTCTATCGCCCTGCTCTCTCTTAGCCCTTATGATGCTTATCAGTCAGTGCAATGGCTTAAGACAGCGAAGGGGGTCGTTGTCGATAATCAGACACCTTATTTTATTACCTATCAATCTGTTAAGTTGGGAAATGCTTATTTGCCTAATAGCGAAATGGTTGCACCATTTTCTAGTAAAACTTTGATATTAAAAGGGAAAGTTAGTGGTAGTCGAGTGAATTGGGAAGCAATTAATGATTTTGGCGGAACAGAAAAAGGGGAAGCAGTGTTGCGTTAGTTCCTCATGATGAAATAAAGAGATGGTGTCAAAATGAAGAAAATAATAATAAAACCTGTTCCTTTTCGGCTGGCAATGCTCACTGTGCTGTTAGGCTTAAGCCCTACTGTTGTTGCAAATGATGTTAACTCTGTTTTGAATAAAGGGGTTGAAGCTGAGTTTTATAGTAGCTTTTTAACAATGGGGAAAATTCAGATTTGATTATACGGTGTCTAGGCTTCATCTTGAAATTCCGCAAATTTATGTTGTACAACGTCCTAGAGGCTATATTTCTCCACATTTATGGCAAACGGGAGTACCTGTTGCTTTTCTTAATTATGATTTGAATAGCTATCAACATTATGGCAATACCTCTTATAAACAGCACTATCTTGCTTTGAATGGGGGAATAAATTTAGGGGACTGGGCTTTTCGGCATGTTAGTGCGAAAAGTTGGGATAGTTCAGGAGAGAGTTCCTATCATCGTATTGCGACCTATGTAAAACGTTCCATTGTGCCTTTGCGAAGCGAGCTTACGGTAGGAGATTTTACCACAGATGGGGCTGTCGTTGAGGCGATAGGGCTACGTGGTGTGCGTCTGGCAAGTGATGATCGCATGTTGCCAACTTCCTTGAGAGGATACGCTCCAACTGTCAGAGGGATTGCCCATAGTAATGCAAGAGTAACTATTAGCCAGAATGGGCATATTATCCGTCAATTAAATGTCCCTGCTGGTGCTTTTGAAATTTCAGATTTAAACCCGACAGGATATAGTGGTGAGTTGCATGTTGAAGTGTTGGAAGCAAGCGGTGACGACTTTTACTTCTTCGTATCAGTAGGGGAGAGATTGTAGAGAGAGGCGGTGGGATTTTATAAAAAATATCCCCCCGCTTGTGTTTAATTAAATTTTGCTTTTATCTCGAACCGCACCTTTATCCGCCGATGTCGCAAAATGTCCATACACTTTTAGTGCAAAAGAGACTTCACGCTCACGGTTTGCAGGTTTCCAGCCTTTCGCATCTTGTTCTGCTCGGCGTTGGGCAAGCTCAGCTTCAGGCACAACCAGTTCGATTTTACGGTTTGGAATATCAATGTCAATGGTATCGCCGTCTTTCACTAAACCGATTAAACCGCCTGCGGCTGCTTCTGGTGAGCAGTGTCCGATAGATAAGCCTGATGTACCGCCAGAGAAACGACCGTCTGTTAATAAGGCACAAGCCTTGCCTAAGCCCATGGATTTTAAATAGCTGGTTGGATAAAGCATCTCTTGCATACCCGGCCCGCCTTTCGGGCCTTCGTAGCGGATAACCACAACGTGTCCTGCTCGCACTTTTCCGCCTAAAATCCCTGCAACAGCATCTTCTTGGCTTTCAAACACAATGGCTTCGCCTTTGAATTTTAAGATCGCCTCATCTACCCCTGCGGTTTTCACGATACAGCCGTCTAAGGCGATATTGCCCGACAACATCGCTAAACCACCATCTTGGCTGTACGCAAACTCTTTGCTGCGAATACAACCGTTTTGACGGTCATCATCAACCGTATCCCAACGGGTATCTTGCGAGAAGGCTTTGGTGGTGCGAATACCTGCAGGACCTGCACGGAAGAATTTATGTACCGCTTCATCTTTGGTCAGCATAATGTCGTACTTGGCAATTTGTTCCGCAAGGCTTAAGCCTAACACGGTGCGAGTTTGATTGTTCAATAAGCCTGCACGATCTAGCTCGCCTAAAATCGCCATAATCCCACCTGCACGGTGTACATCTTCCATATGGTATTTTTGCGTGTTCGGTGCAACTTTACTTAAGCAAGGCACTTGGCGAGAAAGGCGATCGATATCCGCCATCGTGAAATCCACTTCCGCTTCTTGTGCTGCGGCAAGTAAATGTAAAACCGTATTGGTTGAACCGCCCATTGCAATATCTAAACTCATTGCATTATCGAACGCTGCTTTGGTTGCAATAGAACGAGGCAATACAGACAAATCATCTTGCTCGTAATATTTTTTGCACAGCTCAACAATTTGCGTACCGGCATCTAAGAATAACTGTTTGCGATCAGCGTGGGTTGCAAGGCAAGAGCCGTTGCCCGGTAAACTTAAACCCAGTGCTTCGGTTAAACAGTTCATTGAGTTTGCGGTAAACATACCTGAGCAAGATCCACAAGTAGGACAAGCGGAGCGTTCGATTTGATCGCTTACCTCATCAGACACATTCGGGTTCGCCCCTTGGATCATCGCATCAACCAAGTCTAATTTGATGATTTGGTCGGACAGCCTAGTTTTCCCTGCTTCCATCGGGCCACCAGAAACGAAAATTGTCGGAATGTTCAAACGTAACGCTGCCATTAACATTCCTGGGGTAATTTTATCGCAGTTTGAAATACAGACCATCGCATCGGCACAGTGTGCATTTACCATATATTCCACGCTATCAGCAATTAAATCACGGCTCGGCAGAGAATAAAGCATACCGCCGTGCCCCATCGCAATCCCATCATCAACCGCAATAGTATTAAACTCTTTTGCCACGCCACCTGCTTTCTCGATTTGCTCGGCAACAAGCTGCCCCATATCTTTTAAATGAACGTGTCCTGGTACGAATTGGGTAAAGGAGTTCACCACCGCAATAATCGGCTTACCAAAATCGTTTTCTTTCATTCCCGTCGCACGCCATAATGCACGTGCCCCTGCCATATTGCGACCTTGTGTGCTAGTCGCCGAACGTAATTTAGGCATAAATAATCTCTCCAAATTTTGATGTTGTGTTTCTATAATTTATTAGGTGCTGTTGATCTTTTGAGTTTAAATCTTAACCAAACAACAATCTCCCCCAGCGAATACAACAAATCATTGCTGGCGATGCCGCATAATTTCTTGCTAACTTATCGTACCGAGTCGCAATGGCTCGGTATTGTTTTAAAAAACAAACGCATTTTCAACTAAATGGCGATAACGATATAAACACCAGTCTATATCCTCATTACCCATCTTTGAATTTCGTCTGCGAGGTATAACCGGAACTGCTTTTGTTGTCGTCAAAATAAGTGCTCGTAAGGCTTCACAATCATAACCTCTGTCTGCAACAATGGTCTCACTGTCAGGTAACAATTCCACAAGCTCAGACGCAGCTTTACTGTCGTGAACTTCACCTCCCGTCAGAACAAAATCAATAGGATTTCCACAACTATCTACCGCTAAATGAATTTTTGTGCTATTCACTCCAAGGGCATCCCGTACGAATGCGATATAAAATCCCTTCCACTGTATTACGATGTTCAGGTTTATTATAAACACGTCCTGTACGGTCGAGTAAATAAGCTAGGCGTTTCCAAAGATTATCTGTTAAAATAGTTCTAAGCGACATAGTTTGTATGGGATGGTTAGGTTTTGGCGAACTAAATTATACCAAATTTCTATGTCGTTTGTTTTTTGTACTTAAAAGATCAACACGCTCTAGTAAAATTATTCATTTTATGAATCGTGAAATACCGTTTTTGATCACTTTTATAAAATCTCAACTGTCCTAAAATATCTTCGGAAAATAATATATTCTTCAACTCTTTAGATGCTAAGTATCTTTCAACGTCAAATTGACGAGTATCTCCAGAAGAATCCTTTACTAATATAGGTAGTGAAAATGGTGAATCATTCTTAGTAAAACAGTGCAATCCGTAAGTAACAACGAGTTTATAATCCATTTTTTTACTATGAATGATTAGTTCGTGTGCATTAAGATGGCTCATATCAAAAGAGGTATTCTCGAACTCTTGTGATTCCCACTTCTGTATGGCTTCTATATGAAATTTTTTTTGTCATTCTTTTTTATAGTTCAAATATTCGCTTGATAATATTGTGTGACACTTTAGATGTTTTATCAAGCCTTTTAGCCCTTTAGCCTTTGAAGGAATGCGAATGGCGTTTTAATCACAGTAACTTAAAATCTCAAATTTCCATTTTAAAACAATTGGTTAAGGGCAGTTTAAGTTAGTTATCTAGGACAGCCCCATAACTTAAATACTACCACCATATAGCAATTAAATAGAGTTAAATGGTACAGGCATAATTTATAGATCTAAATGAAGGTACATAAATGTTAACCGCACGAATTTATATAAGAGTACAGTAGTCTGTAAAAATGTTTAGATTTTTATATATACCTAAGGTACCACACATAAATTCACGAGCAGATACCAACTCTGGTCTTAGTGGAGAAAGGATAAGATCGCTAGCAAGGACTGCCATATCAACCATAATGTCCCGTGTACCTCTAGTGTCAATGATGATTAAATCATAGCCATCAATTTTTTTAACAAATTGATTGTATTTCAGGATACCTCCAGGTGTACTTGTAAGATCGGTAGAGAGCTTATCTAGTGGATCGTTAGATTGGATTAAATCCAAGTTAGAGAATTCGGTCCGAGAAATAATCTCCTTTAATGGAAGATCAGGACGAGTGAAAAATTCATACAATCCAAAAGGTGCAGAATCTTCAATATGATAATAAGACGATAGGGTAGGTTGAACATCAGTGTCGATCATTAAGGTTTTAATACCGTGATCAGCACAGAAAGCACCTATATTTGCAACATTCGTTGATTTTGTTACTCCACCTTTGAACATTACTGTAACAATAAACGGTTTGATAGACTGTGGCATACAAATCTCTCCATTTTAATTAGTAAAGAAATTTGTTTTTTTTGTGCAGTCTAAGATGACAGTGGTCGGATACATTCAAGCAATGTAACATATTGAAATAAAAGGTTATTTTATATTTAAACCCTAAATCGTACCCCTAAACGTACCCCTATAATAAAAAAACGCCTATAAATAGATTATTATTTAATCATTTTTTAGCGGCTAAACACTACAGCATTTTGAAGTTTATCACTTGTATAGGGTTGTTTTTAAAATTGGCGGTTCAGGTGAAGAAAGTTCACTTTTTACTATGGTGATATAACTATGCTTCGGTGTCATCTCCTCAAAATTGAGGAAATGATTTAATTTTAGGATAATCCATTTACTTAAAATAACACGCCTTGCAATTTTAAGAGACTGAAGAAAACCAGTATCAGCAAATTCAACATCTACCGCCATCATTCTAGGCATAATTATTCACTTTTAATCAAAAGATGATGATGGCTAGAACCCCGAAAAATTGCCGAAAACCACGAGCCCGCAACCCCGTGGAAAGCCCCACCCCGTCGGGAGTACCTTTTTATTTGGAGCAAATATATAATTATATTTCCTATGTATAATTTTGTATAAACCCCCTAATTCTTAAAGCCCACAAAAAGCCCTACATTCAAAAAATGTAAGGTTTACCTCTGTTATCTCTGATATATTTTAAATTGCCATCTACACTGTTTGAATATGCTTCAATAAGACTTCATTAATCCTTGTTTGCCAACCTTGCCCCGTTGATTTAAACGCTTCTATAACTTCAGGTGATAGCCTCAATGTGATAGCTTGTTTTGTCGGTTTCTTTTGCTTCCCTCTGCCTGTTTTAATTTTTCCTTGCCGTTCCATTTCGTTTTGATGTGTGGTGACTAAATTCACAAAATCTAAGGGTAATACATCTTTGATTGGTTTGAATTGATGGAGGTCGTCAGCCTGTAACTCTCTTACTTCCCCGTCAAAATCAGTTAGATGATTGTATTGCTTCATAGTGTTTTACCTCTCTTTTGTTTGCTTTGCGAAAACTAATAACCCTTACGCCGTTCTGAATTGGCGTAAAACAAAGAACGTGTAACCGCCCTTTTAAAAAGCCAACAGCCACAAATCTAGGCTCTGGATAATCAAAACGTTCGTCTTGTTTGATGATTGCCGTTTTCCATTCAAAAAAAGCCACTTCATCAAAAGATAATCCTCTTTCAGTGATGTTCTTATTGCTTTTGTTAGGGTCATAATTAATCAGCATAACGGCTATTTATGGGGTTAAAGTTATTTTATTGTAACTACATTATAATATAATTTCAATCTTTTGTAGTCATTTGTAGACTTTATCAGCGTTGTTAGTATTGAGTAGTTAGTAGTAGTTAATAGTAGCTTTCCATTCACTCAGTCAAAACAGCCTTACTTGCGTTACTCCTCGCACGCACGTACTGCTCCGAAAAGCCCCCAAAAATGTGTAGCATAAAAAGGGATATTATCCGCAGAAACCAAAACGCCACCCCTCCGCCACTTTTACGCTTTCAAAAAAAATTTTTTTTATATTTAGTAAAAAACAGTAGTCCAATTAGTCCAATCCTTTAAAATCAAACACTTAAGTGGCATTTTTTGGACTAATTGAGTAGTCCAATGTAGTCCAAAATTAGTCCAAAACTAACAAAATACTCTTATTGTTCATTTTTTGAGTAGTCCAAAATGCCCCAAAATTAGTCCAAAATGCCCTAAAATTAGTCCAAAACGACCCCAAATTAGTCCAATGAATTTTATGTAATATATTGATAAATAAAGATATTATTTTTTTAATAGGTATTTTGGACTAATTGGACTACTAAAAAACTACGCGCATGAAAAAAATTTTTTTGCAAAGATAAAAAAAGAGAGCTAACCATCTCTGGAAAGCTCTTAAATCACCAATGTAGCATACAGACCACAAAAAGCACTTAATGATATGGTTTGTTATGATTTTTATGCTTCATCACTTTCAACAAGTGGGAAAACGAGATAACATCTTGTACGTTTCGGATCTATCCTGCTTGGTATTCTTACTAAGTATCTATAGCCATTTTCGCCCTTAGATAGCATTCCTTTATCTGATAGGATTTTACAAGCCTGCTCCTTTGGGTGTCCCTTTATCGCTTCCTCAAAAGCTAATGGATACAGATAAAAGCTCTCTATCTCATTATCTCGTTGAGGAATGATTTTATAGCCTGCGATATTCGAGATGGCTCGCTGTTCGGGGTTGTTTGGGTATTCGATAAACCGCCCCTCCGCATTCGCTAATAACCAACCATTCACTTGCTCAATGATTTGCTTTTCTTCTTGGCTATGTAGCCCGAATATATTAATCCATTCATTGAAGCAATGTAGTAAGGCTTCACCGTTGGCGGAAGTGTCCCACCCTGTGAGAAAGCTCGCTAATTGTAAGGCGGTTTCAAGGATAGCGAAACGGCTGGCCACTCGTTGAACCTGTGGACTTGCGTCGCTTGGTAAGCGGTCTAGCCACTTGGCTTTTATTTGGCTATGAACGCTAATCAGTGTTTTCTGGTTGTCCGCCACTGTTAGCCATTCAATCCACGCCCTACCAACAGCTCCGTAGTGTTGCTTGCTCGCATAGTTTAAATGGTCGGCGTGTGCCTTGCCGTCAGAGAATGAATGATAGACTTTCGCCCTTGTGATAGGCACATTCAACAAGCGGACTAATTGCCCTGCGTTTGTCTTAATGCCTCCCATCGACAAATAGCCCTCTAGGTCAATCTCACCCGTCGAAAACGCCATAATCCGCCACCGTTGAAGCTCTCTATTACCGCCGTCTTTCGCTCCCTGTATTTTCCCCACGCCATTAAATAAAGCGTAGGCGGTTTGCTCTATGTACTTGCGGTTTGAGCCTTGCCCGATTTCATCAAGGGGCATAAAGTTATCATTTCTTGCTGAGGCTTCATTAATTAAACCTAACCCTGTCGCATTCCACGATAGGCGGATTTTGTCAGGGTGTCCGTATAGACTGCTGGCAATGTTAGCGGTGGTGGTTTTGCCTGCGGTTGAGCCACCGAATAAGTGAACTCCAAAGCTCTCAGCCTCTATGATGTTCATTATCGGGGCAGATAAAGCACAAGCCACGCCTAACATCATTGACGGATTACCTCGCACGTTATCGGCGATTTCTTGCCTCCAGCTCTCTATTGTGCCTTTGGTGTCGTATCCACTGGCGGTGGCGGATTGACGATTAAATAGCACGGGTGTTTCAGGTTCGCCTAATACTTCCCCATTTGGCAAAATATAAGCCCCATTATGCCACCCTGTAGCGTTGGTGATGTGCCATAGGGTACGCTTACCGCTACTTTGTAAATAGTCCGCTAGCTCGTTGCGTAGGTAGGTGCGAGTAGTTAAGCGTAGCCCTTTTGCTTTGAGCTGTCGCCATCCCTCCCGTTCGCCTAAATCCCCCAAGGATAACGCCTCTTTGATTGGTTGCGATTTGCCCTCAGGCGTCCACTCTAGCACGAGATAATGTTCAGCTTCACTTTGCCCTATACCTACTACAGAAATCACATCAGAAAGCCATTCTGTACGCTCTGATAGCAGTCCGCCTGTGTCCTTGTCATATTTCGGGGTAATGCGATAAAGCCCTTCTATGCCGTTCTCTGTGCGTTTTTCGATATAGGGTTTATGTTTATCTATGTCAGCATTCACATCATCACTAGCGGTCATTTCCGCCACGTTTTCCGCTATTGCTCCACCTTGTCGAATGCATTCGATATATCCGCTTAAATCTTCAAGGTGTTGCTCGGCTTCGTCAATGTAGTGAATGATTTTAGCCTGTGTATTCTTAGCAAGGTTTAAGTAAAGTTTAGCCATAATCTTACCGCTTACATCTTCACCGTGATTAGCTCGCTGTATCGTGATGATATAAGCCTTTTTAGGTGCTATGCGGTATTGATGAACGTTTTCCAAAACCTCACCTGTCAGCACAATAGGGGGCGATTTCTCGCCCTGTGGTAACACATCATCAAGTGCTATCTCGTCCTGTGAACGTTCAGCTGGTGGAGCTTTGGCAAAATCCCACGCTTGAGAGCCGATAATGATAAAGGCATTTTCCGCATTTGGTTTTTGCAGTTTCATATTTGGGGCGTTTTTTAATTTCATACATTCCCCCTGCTTAAAATCTCGTCCGTTTTATCAATCAGGCGATTAATTCTATAAACATGGTTTTGTAATACCTCTAACTGCTCCGATTGTTCGCTTAAATGCCACTGAATAACGTTTAGAGCGTGTTTTAATACTTCGCCTGTGTAAGCGGTCGGATTATCCGCCATTGCGTTAATTTGGGCATTTATGCGTGCGTGGTCTACGTTCATTCGGTCTAACAACGATAAAGGGATTTTAATGTTCTGAATGCTATTCATCTTAAACCTCCGCTAAATCATCTAAGCCTTTGCTCATTAATGCCAATACGCCATTTAATGCGGCGTAGTGGGTTGTGATTTTGTTTTGATTACGCATAAATACCTCCTTTTACTTGGTGACAAGCGGTATGATTTGCTCGGAATTTTGCAATAGGACGATCAAGCAATAGGCGATAATCCGCAGATAGCTGTAAGCGTGCTTGCTCTTCGCTGTCGGCTTGAATGTATAACGTTTCTTGGTTGTAGGTGTGCTTAGTACGGTTTAAGCATAGGAATTTGTAGATCATTTTTGATAGCTCCAGGTTAATGATTTCAGGAACTACCGCAAGTTTCCACGCTTGGCGGTAGAACGTATCGGGGTGGAAAACTACCATACCTGGAAAGTAGCCAACGGTTAAACGTTGCCCGATACGCCCTACCATTGAGAGAATAACGCTCGAGGCATTTTCTTTAGGTGTGCGTATGCTACGAACAAAAAAAGCACGGTTAAAAGGCGTGCTATTGTTCGCCAGGTATAAATCATTCGAGTTTCCACGCTCGGTTGTAGATTTTGCTACAACGTGAGCAGAATAAATCTCACTTAGCATTTTGTAAAGTGAAATGTTTTCATTAAGATTGATTTTTAAATGAAATAGAGTAATATCTCTATTGATGTTTACAATATGGTTTTTCATAAGTATGTTACCCCATTGCCCCTTAGTGTTTAGGCTAAGGGGCTTTGTTTTATGCCACCATTGGCAAATGATTGCGTAAGAAATACAAGGCAGATTGTTCTAGCTTTGCCTTGTTCGTCGATATATTTAGCCTCCTTAAAATTAAGGTGGCGAAAGTTCATTAAATCTCAGGTTTTCTCAGGTTCTAGTGTTTTTCTCATTTTTGAGTAAAACCCCTAGGCTGTATTTTCATTTGGTGCTACCAACTCAATAACCGTAGGGCGAAGTGAGCCGTCAGAGCTTGTATGATCGATAACCTGTTTGTCAAAGCCTAGTAACTTTGCTTTTCCCATTGTGGCTGATACTGCAACGCTTAACTGCCCACGTTCTAAAGCCTTTTCTCTGGCTACCTCTAGCTCATCTAGTAAATCATCTACTGTCAGTTTGTGTCGCTCTATGTGTTCAGCTTGTAGTTCCTCAATCCTTGCCGTAATCTTGCCGTTATCCATTAGCTCTTTTGCTTTGCGGTGAACCGTTTCGGGTTTCATTCCGTCCGCTTTATAAGCCTTGCGATAGGCTTCGCTTGCGTTGCCCGTTTCTACAAAATACTGAGCAAAATTTTCTTGCTTTGGTCTGTCTAAGGTTGGCATTGCTCCCCCTTAATGCATTTTTCCATAAAGAGCAAATCTACTTGTTTGCGATTAGCCTTAGCCATCATTTCCAACGTGATTTCATTACCTGTATAGTGTTCAATCAATGGATTTACGCCGTCACCGTATTGAGAATGCTCGTAGAAATATCTGATACTGTCCGCCACTTCATCATCAATCAGTAACGGTGTTTGGGTGGCTTGTTGTTGATAAGCAATAATTGCTAGAGCTTCTTTAAATGCGGTAGCTCCCGCCATTTCAATTATGATTTGATCGCCCATTTCTAACCACAAAATACCGATATAAAACGGTTTGCCGTTGTCGTCTTGTTGTTGCTCAATGCGAATATAGGGAAAATCTAAACTGCTTAACGTTGCTTTAATCGGTGCTTTCATTAGCTCGCCAATCCCTTTGGGTGATAGGTCATATTTAAGTGTTTTTTCTTGTTCGTTATTTGTCATTGTTTTGCTCCTTAACTGAAATCTTGTACAAAGAATTAAACTTCTTCCGTAGTGGCGATAACTGAAGTAATAGGCTATCGCTTGGCATTGCTTGAAATTCCCTCGCTAGCGTTTCTATTCGCTCAGATAACACGATTAGCAATTCATCTAATGGGTAAGGTTCATCATCTGAATACAAGCTCTTAAACGTGAATAGAGGCGTTTTAGAGCCGTTTTCAATGTAGTACTTAATTGCCATATCCATTACAAGAGGGTTCATTTTGGCGATTACGCATTTAATTACTGCGGTCATTTGCTACCTCTTCAGCGTAGTGCCGATCTTCTCCTTTCAGCATTTCAATCACTGCTTCAATGATTTCAGTTTGTGTAAGTGGCTCGCCATCGCTACCTAATACTGCCCCGTAGATACAAGCCTCTAATAATTTAATCGCTTCGTTGATTTGCTCCTGTTGCTCAGTGAGCAGGTTTTTATTTACTCGCATTCTTCCCCCTAAACTGTGATAAATAGCGTTGTGTTTCGTACTCGGTCAGCATTGGTAAACCACATTTAGTACGCTCACCATTTAGCAAGGTGATAGCTTTCAAGGCTTCTTTTGTATTGGGTAAGCGGTAAATCGTGTAAGTACCTGTTCCGTATTGGTTTGGTCTTTCGGTTTTGTGAATGGCGATATTGTGTAGTCTTGGTAATTCCGTCACCTCATTACGCCCGCTATTGATGAAGTATTTAAAGTCAATCTCTCGCCCGCTAATCCCTTGTGGGTGTTCTAGTAGTGCGGTGATAGATTTTGCTTTTCGGGTTGGGTAGATAAGTTGTTTCATAAGATGTTACCTCGTGAATGTGCCTTAGCTGTTTACATATTCCATAATGTCCGCCAATCTCCAACGAGTGGAACGGCCACATTTTTTAGGTTGTGGAAAAATGCCCTCCTTAACGTATTTGTAAATAGTGGTGACTGAATGCCCTGTGATAGCTTTCACTTCTTGAACATCAAGTAATTGTTTTTGGTGGGTGGTTTGGGTTGGGTTTAATGTTTCCATCTTTTACGCTCCTTTGCGTTGTTGTTTTTGTATTCGGGGCGTATTGTGGGCGTGTTTTCTTGATGGTTATAGACTGAATAGTCTTGTAAGGTATGTAGACTTTTGGCAATAAAAAAGGGCTATATCCCTTATTTGAGATAAGCCCATAAAATAGCGTTAAACCTTGTTAAATAAAGCCTTTAAAGGTCTCTACTCCTTTCGGTGTTCTACCTTTATTTTTCACTTTTTCAGGCGTTAATATTTGATAAAATGCCTCGCTTAGCTTGCTACTGTCACTATGATATTTTTTAACATAATTTAAAAAATCATCTTTGTTAGGGTAAGAATGCGGATTATCAGGATCGCATTTGCTAGCTATTTTATTTGCTAATGTAAAAAGCAATGCTAAATTTTCACTGGTATGCCCATAAATTGAATATTCATCGTAATTGACCGCACTTTGAGCCGTTTCAGGTTTTTTCAGGTTCTCTATTTCAGCTTTGAGTTCTGTAATTTCTTTTGCCTGTTGCTCAATGATAGCGTTTAAGTGTGCTACTTCGTCAGTGTTGTTATTGTTTGTTATGGTGTTAGTTTCTGCGGTTAGTGGGCGGTATGGTGGAACATTCCATTTTAAGCCGTGCGTTTTCGCCCATTGCTTGGCGGTGTCGTGTGCTAAATAAACATCAGTGATATTGCCGTTTATATCGTGTTCTATTCTTGCTGGAATATAGTTATTTTCTGCTGATTGTTGAATAGCATTATAAATAATTTCATAGCGTGGGTGTTGGCGTGCCTTCCAATCTAAAGGATATAAATCAAGGTATAAACAAACAACATCGTGCAATCTTAATTCTGCAAACATTTTATAATCTTCTGAAAAGTCATTATTCCCGTTTGCTTTGTTAATTGTTACGCCTAACGCCTTTTCTAATTCTTCACGATTTAAAAGTAAGTTTTGAAAGTCATTTAAATTCATAGTTACCGCCTAAAATGGAATATCATCATCATAATCTTTGTAGCCGTCACATCTTGCTACAAACTCTAGGGCTTGTTTTAAGCTCGTACGCTCTTTTTCAATACTAGGCTTTATTCCGCCATATCTGCGGTAAAGTTGTAATGATTTCCCATCAAGCAAGCGGATTAAATCACTTGCTGTGTCGGTGTAACTGCTGTAGTTTTCTTTTGCCCATTCGATAAAATCATAAAGGCTAATATATTCTTGGTCTTCCATAATCGCCCCTCGCCCTATTAGTGAAAGGAAAGAACAACAAAAAGCAAATAGGGCGTTAATGCTTTCTTTCAGCTCGGTTAATTACTCCTAGCCTAGTTGTTCTTTGTTCGTTACAAGCGGTCAATTTCCGCCAAAAATCTGTTATTTACTCAATTTCAAACATCATTCCGCATTGCTCGCAATAATCGCCTACAGCTTGTAATGCTTGCTTACGTTCTTCCATAAATTGCCAGCGGTCATAGACTGCTTGCGTTTTCTCTTTACCTATTGAATGGTGAGCTAGAGCAAGCTCAGCAACCACCACGGGAACGCCTATACTGGTTAAATAGGTTCTAAATATCGATCTGATACCGTGTGCGTCTTGCTTGCCCTCGTAGCCGTTTTCTCTTAATGCTTTTGCTACGGTGTCCTTGCCAATGGTTCCGCTGTTGCTTTCTGTACTCGGGAAAATATAACGGCTGTAACCGTATCTTTGGCGGATTGTGGCTAGTAACCGTGCCATTTGTGACGAAATCGGGATAATGTGATCTATCGGTTGCTCTTTCATCTTCCTAGATTGCTTCATTCGCTTGGCTGGAATAATAAAATACTGCTCACTTTCATCAATAAACCGCCATTCAAGCCTTGTAAGCTCGGTTTGTCTCAAGCCTGTAAGCATAGTCAGGTTAAAAGCTAGTAATGTATTAGGCTTAATTCTCTTGCTTAAATAGGCGTTATTCATAGCCGTTAATAGCTCGGGTAATTCATCGGGCATAATCGCAGGGTGATTTTTTGCCAGCGGTGCAATAAAATCATCTTTTGCAATGTTGCAATTGTGGCTTTCGATAATGCCTAATTTAATGCCGTGATCCATTGTGGCTTTAATCAAGCGGTGTAATTTATCTAGCGTATTACTTGCCCCAATTTGAGAATACAGCCCCACCAACAATCGAGGTTTGATTTCTTCCAGCGGTAAATTGCCAATGATAGGGAAAACGTGCCTTTCCAACCGCTCCCAATTCTTCCGCCTCGTTTCTTCATTGTGAGCTTTCAAAGGATAAATATCCCTAAACCAACGCTCACACACATTTAAAAAACTGTTTTCTTGCTGTAGCTGTTTCGCTTGCTCTTGTTCTTTACGGTGAATTTGCGGGTCAATCCCTTTGGAAATAAGCAAGCGGTATTCATCACGTAAAACTCTTGCTTGTGCTAGTGATAGTTTTTTTAGCTCGCCTAAACTTAAATCAGTCTGCTTGCCTGTATTTGGACGAACATACCTAAACCGCCATATTTTAGAACCGTTCTTTTTCACCAATAGAAAAAGTCCCTTTCCGTCCATCATCTTATAATCAGTTTCGGCAGGTTTTGCATTTTGTATTGTGGTTTTATGAAGCTCTTTAGCAGGTCTTGCCATACGTTCTACCTAGCTTTAACGTGTTTTTAGGGGTACGTTCCCCCTAAAAAAGATTTAAGGGTATAAAGTGGATTTCATACCCCTAAATATACCCCTAAAATTTGCGGTTGTAAATGTATAAATGCGAACGAATACGAAAGAATAGGAAAAGTAGAAAGTAGCTTGAAGCCTTGTGGTATATGGTGATAGTGTATTAAAATGAACGAAAAAATAAGAAATAAAAAAACCGCTAAAGAGCGGTTTAATTGTGTGTTGGTGCCAGTGGTCGGACTCGAACCGACACGCTTTATGGGCGGCGGATTTTGAATCCGCTGCGTCTACCGATTTCGCCACACTGGCAAGCTGAATGGGTGCATTATAGGGGGCTTCGGTTAAGGTTGCAAGTAAAAATCGTGTGGTTTCAATCGGTTGTTTTTATTTTCAACACTATTTCAATACTAGGCGGTGTAAATGCCGATTAAAATCGAAATAAAGATCCCCATTCCTACATAGTGATTATTTAAAAAGGCTTTGAAACAGGCTTCTCGTTCACGTTGTTTGGTGAGTTTGCATTGGTAGATAAATAAGGTAGCAGTTATCCCTAATGCAATAAAGTAAGCGGTTGAATAGTGGCTTATTTTTCCAAAAATCGTGAGTAGGACTAATGCAGTTGCTTGCAATAAGGCAATAATTTTATTGTCGTATTGAGCAAATAAAATTGCAGTTGATTTTACACCGATTCGTAAATCATCATCTCTATCCACCATTGCATATTGGGTGTCGTAAGCAACCGTCCAAGCAAGATTAGCAAAAAAGAGTAGCCAACACTCTAGGGGTAAGGTTTCACTTACCGCTCCGTATGCCATTGGAATTGACCAACCAAACGCCATTCCCAGTACAAATTGGGGTAAATGTGTGTAACGTTTCATAAAAGGATAAACAGTGGCTAAAGCAACGGCAATCACAGATAAGCCAAGAGTATAAAGGTTTAATTGTAATACCAACAGAAAGGCAATAAAAATCAGTGTGGCAAAGAGTATTTTGGCTTCTTTTGCTGTGGCTCTGCCTGTGGCAAGTGGACGTTGTGATGTTCGTTTTACGTTACCGTCAATGTGGCGATCGGCATAATCGTTGATGACACAGCCTGCCGCACGCGTCACAATTACGCCAAGCACAAAGATGATTAAAATAGGTAAAGGCGGAACGTCATCTGCCACTGCAAATAACGCCCATAAGGTCGGCCAAAGTAATAAAAAAGTACCGATTGGCTTATCTAAACGCATTAATTGCATATAAGCCAACCATTTGTCTTGACTAAAATGTGATTTCATTCTTATTTTTCGTTACAAATATGCACAGCGACATCACTGTGAATAAGATGGTTTTGCAATTCTATTGGCAATGGGCGATCAGTAAAGAGATAATTCACTTCTCTGACATCACCTAAACGCACAATCGCATTGCGAGCAAATTTGGAATGATCGGTAACAAGAACCACATTGCGAGCATTTCGCATTAACGCACGTTTAACTTGTACTTCGTGGTAATCATAATCCATCATTGAGCCATCAGATTCTACCGCACTAATGCCTAAAATGCAGTAATCTAAACGAAATTGATTGATGAAATTGACGGTTGCTTCGCCAATAATACCGCCATCGGTGCGTAAACCGCCGCCTGCAATTGTAATTTGAAAATCTTCTTTTTCTTTAAGGATATGAGCGGCGTTTAAATTATTGGTGACGATTCGAAGGTTTTTATGGGAAAGTAGTGCAAAGGCAACTGCTTCAGGGGTAGTGCCAATGTCAATAAAAAGTGAAGCACCATCAGGGATCATCTCAGCGACTTTCATTCCGATACACTCTTTTTGCAGAGAGAAGAACCGTTTACGTTCAATGTAATCGCTATTTTCACTGGTAGAAGGCGCACCTGCACCGCCGTGATGTCGGCGAATTAAGTTATTTTCGGCAAGTTCATTCAGATCTCGTCGGATTGTTTGAGAGCTCACATTCAATTGAGCAACAAGCTCTTCCGTGCTGACATAGCCTAATTGATTAACCAATTCGATAATTTTATTGTGGCGAATGGACTGTTTCATTTTTATTCTCCCAATTCACATTTGCAAAATTTTTCCTAAAAGTGACCGCTTATGTAGTGTGCCCCTACAGATAAACTTAATTAGACGTATCAATCTCTTCAAAAGATTTCACGAGATCATCAATCGCTTTCATTTGAGAAACAAAGGCTTCTAACTTAGACAACGGAAGGGCTGATGGACCGTCGCATTTTGCTTTGTTTGGATCTGGATGAGCTTCTAGGAATAAACCTGCCAAACCAATCGCCATACCTGCACGGGCAAGTTTGGTGACTTGATCACGGCGACCGCCTGACGCTGCGCCAAATGGGTCACGGCATTGCAATGAGTGGGTGACATCAAAGATCACTGGGCAACCTTTTGACACTTTTTTCATTACGTTAAAACCAAGCATATCCACGACTAAATTATCGTAGCCAAAGTTTGTGCCACGGTCACATAAAATCACTTTATCGTTACCGCACTCTTCGATTTTTTCTACGATATTTCCCATTTGTCCTGGGCTTAAAAATTGTGGTTTTTTCACGTTGATAACTGCACCTGTACGTGCCATTGCTTCGACTAAATCTGTTTGACGAGCAAGGAATGCAGGTAGCTGGATAATATCAACCACCTCTGCAACAGGCTGGCATTGATAGATTTCGTGTACGTCGGTGATGATTTTGACACCGAATGTGTCTTTCAACTCTTGGAAAATTTTTAAACCTTCTTCCATACCAGGCCCACGATAAGAGTGAATAGATGAGCGGTTTGCTTTGTCGAATGAAGCTTTAAAGACATAAGGCACGCCTAATCTTTGCGTAACTTCGACATATTTTTCACAGACTTGCATTGCCATATCACGGCTTTCAAGTACGTTCATTCCCCCGAATAATACGAAAGGTTTGTTATTTGCAATGTCGATATTGCCGAGAGAGATTGTTTTTTGTTGCATAAGAAATCCTTAATAATTTCGCAAACTAAATATGATTTCCCTCTCCCGTTTACGGGAGAGGGTGGAGCAAATTCGCAGAATTTGCGGAGGGAGAGGGCTTTGCAAATATTTCACCAAATCTAACCGCTTGCGCCCTCTCTCTGCTCAAAATAGCCTCACGCTATTTTTAGCTGTCTCTCTCCCGCAAGCGGGAGAGAATGTTTGTATTTAATGTAAAACACTCGCCTTACTCTGTTTCTCAAGCCCTGCAATTTCAAGTTTTAACATCATTGCAGAAGGATCGTCAGGGCATTGATCGATAAAATAGCTTAAATCATCAAAAGCTGCTTGATAGCAATCCATACTCGCTAAAATCATTCCACGATCACGGATTTCATAAGGATCTTCAGGACTAATAGCCAATCGATATTCGATTAAACGCAGTGCTTCTTCATATTTACCTTCACGAGTTAAAGCCATTTTAAATACCGTTTCTAACCGCTCTAATAGCTCATCTTCTTCCGCAATACGCAAATACTCTTGGTTTAATTCTACGCCGTAGCCCATTTCCCCTTCGAGCCATTTTTCCAATTTTTCACGGCTTAGCTCAGAGCCATCCCACGGATTGATAAATTTCACCTCTGTTCTGCCTTGCTCATTTTTCAATTCAGCACGCAAAATTAATTGCGTCGGGAAATTGACGGGGTACAAGGGTAAATTCAGCGAAGCCGCCAAATAAAGCACCACTGCCCCTAAAGAGACCGGCATTCCACGAAATTTACGAATAACCTTATTAATCAATAGGTTATCTGTATAGAAATACTCAGCGTGATGACAATGAAAGCCCCATTCTTGATAAACCAATCTCAATAGTTGGTGTAAACGTTCTTCATCGCTTTCCCCATTCACATCATAGCGAGCTCTTTTTACAAGTGCCGACATCAAGCCTAACACCTGCGGTTCAGACAGGTTATCGTCAATCATCAAGGTTAAGCGAACTAACTCACGGTAAAGAAATTTCTGAAGCTGAACTTTATTTACCACGCTTTTAGGCTTTTTAATCTCTTGGAAAATATCGTTAATTATGTTGTCCATATTGCTACTGTTACTCTATCATTACCGCCATAATCTTGGAACGTAGTGACTGCATTCCATTGATTTTGTTGGAAAATATCTTGAACACTCGCAGCTTGTTGCCAGCCGTGTTCTAACATTAATGCCCCGTTTGGGGTTAAATAAAGCGGTGCGTTTTGGATAATTTTTTGCAAATCGCTCAGCCCGTTTTGTTCGGCAACCAGTGCGGTTAATGGTTCAAAACGAACATCACCTTGTGTTAAATTTTCATCGTCTTTATCAATGTAAGGCGGATTACTCACAATAAGATCAAAGCGTTGATTTTTCAAGGCTTCAAACCAATCGCTTTGTAAAAAGCGGACATTTTCAAATCCTAATTTCTGGCGATTTTTCTCTGCCAGTTGCACCGCATCAGGCTGTTTATCTATCCCAATAATCTCTGCTTTGGTTCCCAATTCACTCGCTAATGCTAAAGCAATCGCCCCCGTTCCTGTACCAAGATCAAGAATTTGCAAATTTTTACTTGAATCTAACCGCTTGTATGCCCATTCCAACGCAACTTCTACCAAACGTTCCGTATCAGGGCGGGGAATTAAGGTTGCCGTGGATACCGCCAAAGGCAACGACCAAAACTCTTTTTCGCCCAAGATGTATGCCATCGGTTCGCCTTTGGCTCGGCGAGCGAGTAGCTCGGCAAGTTGGCGTAGCTCGCTTTCGTTCAGTTCTGTTTCAGCAAAAGCAAAAATTGCAGATTTTGAACGTTTTGTTACCGCTTGTAGCAGAATGTTGGCATCGGCTTTGGCGTTTAAAAACGGATCTTGTGATCCGTTTTCAAGCAAGGTTTGTTCGGCAAAGGTGAGCCATTGTTGGTAGGTCATATTCTTTATTAAATATCAAATAATTCGGTTGGATCTATTTTAAACTGCAACATATTAGCTGTATCTCTACCATTATCTCCTCCTTTACGTTGAATAGTAATTCTCCCAAATTTTATTGAGCCTCTTGGTGAAATACTAATATCGCCTTGTCCATAATGCTGTAGAACATCATTAATATTTTTTAATACCCAGCGTGCATTATTCTGTATTTTTTGGGCTACTAATACCCATTCAGCAGAAAAATCTCCTCTTCCCCGAATAATATCAGTTAGCACAAGAATTTTATTTTGTTGAAACCAATTCAAAATCAAATGTTGTTCTTCAAGAGAAAATTCTGTAATAAACATTCGTTTTTTACTCTTAGTTCCACTTAAATAAGGTGGTAATTCTCCTGTAAAATATTTTAATAAAATTAAGAGCCGATCATCAAAATTCCACATTTCTTGATAATTTCTAACCCATCTTTTATCAATTTGATTAAATCCTTTCTTATTACTCACTAGTTTTACTTGGATATTACGTATATCAACAGCCTCTTGCATAAATACAAAAATTTTTACATTTATATCTGCTTTATAGCCATGCAATACAATAGCTTTAACCGACATAATTTTTGTTAAATCATAGCCCATTATAGTTAGCCATTGCTGTGCTTCTAATGAAGATTGCCATTGATTAAAACGTTCCGCAATATCTTGTTCATTTTTAAAACCATTGTGAGCCGTTCTTGAACCTAATTCAACTAAATTCATTTTTCAATTACCTTTAATAATTGTTCAGCAATTTTCTGAATAACCGTAACTGTCATTGCATTTCCTGCTTGAGATAAAATTTTATTTTCAGGGATATTATATTCTACGACTTTACTTGCAATGTGTTTAGGAAATCCTTGCAGTAACAGGGCTTCATAGCCACTTAATTTACGTAACTTACCATCTTTTGTATATAAGATCCCGTGCCGCCCTGTTCGTAAGGTTGGGGATTTCTTTTCATAGCATCTAAAATCAGATTGACGCCAATCAATAACTTGATAATCTTTTTGCAAGATATTATTCAGTTCTACTTTATTGTTATTATATTTATTATGAAGGTATTTTTGAAAAGTCGGATTATTTTCATCAAATATATAATCTCGTTCTTCAATTAAACATTCAGCAATATCTTTAATTGGTTCAGGGGTTGGGAATTCAAAAGGTTTATGCTTTATGTCTTTACGGATCCCAACAAAATAAATACGCTCTCGCATTTGTGGAACCCCATAAAATTGGCTATCTAATACTTGATAATAAACATCATAACCACATTGTTCTAATAACTGAATAATAGATTTTAGTGTCTGACCTTTATTATGATTAACTAATCCCTTTACATTTTCTAGAATAAAATAAGGAACTTTTTTCCACGTTAAAATATCCGCGAGATGATAAATAATCTGCCCTCTATCATCTTCAAAACCTTCTCTTTTTCCAGCTATCGAAAATGTCTGGCAAGGAAATCCTGCCAGCATTACATCAAAGTCAGGAAGTTTTTGGATATCAATTTGTGTCAAGTCCCCAAGATTGTTCCGATCATTAAAGAAAATCTGATAAGTAGTATCTGGTTCAGGATCGATCTCACTATGCCCAACACACTGCATACCATTAAGCTCTAATCCTAATCGCCCTCCTCCAATACCAGAGCAAAAATCCATAAATGTAAGATAACTCATACAATTCCTTAATTAATTCTGATCCGACAACGCCGCCAACTGATCCGCTTGATATTCGGTAATAATCGGCTGAATTAACTCGTCGATTTTGCCGTTCATCACTTCGTCTAAACGGTAAACGGTTAAGTTAATGCGGTGATCCGTTACACGACCTTGTGGGTAATTGTAAGTACGGATTTTGTCTGAGCGGTCGCCCGAGCCGAGTAGGTTACGGCGAGTATCTGCTTGCTCTTGTGCTTGTTTTTCTTTCTCAACTTGGACAATGCGTGAAGCAAGTACAGCAAGTGCTTTAGCTTTGTTTTTGTGTTGTGAACGTTCGTCTTGACACTCCACCACAATACCTGTTGGAATGTGGGTAATACGCACCGCAGAGTCAGTGGTATTCACGTGCTGACCACCCGCCCCTGATGAACGGTAGGTATCAATACGCAGATCCGCAGGGTTAATTTCTGGCATTTCGCTTTCTGGTAACTCAGGCATTACTGCAACCGTACAAGCGGAAGTGTGAATACGCCCTTGTGATTCGGTTTTCGGTACACGTTGTACACGGTGACCACCCGACTCGAATTTGAGCTGTCCATAAACGCCTTCACCACTGATTTTGACGATAATCTCTTTATATCCGCCTTGTTCACTTTCGTTAGCGCTTAATTCTTCAATTCTCCAGCGTTTGCTTTCTGCATAACGGCTGTACATACGGTATAAATCTCCTGCGAAAATACCTGCTTCATCACCGCCTGTGCCAGCACGGATTTCAAGGAAACAGTTATATTCATCATTCGGATCTTTCGGTAGTAATAAGATTTGTAAGTTTTGCTCAAGCTGTTCGATTTCAGCTTTGTTTGCTTCAATCTCTTCAGCTGCTATCTCTTTCATATCAGGATCATCAAGTAAGATTTGTGCTTCTTCGATGTCGCTATGTAATTTCTTCCAACGATTAAAGGTGCTAACCACTTCTTCCAACTGAGAGTATTCTTTGGAATAAGCACAGAATTTTTCTTGATCGCTGATGATTGTTGCGTCGCCCAATAAGGCTTGTAGCTCTTCGTGGCGTTCGCTTAGGCTGTCTAGTTTATTAATAATAGATGCTTTCATTGTTTTGTTTATCTGTATTTCAAATATCGCTATTGTAACGGAAAATCACAATCTGATAAACGCAAAAAAGCCTAGATATTCTCTAGGCTTCTAGCAAAACACTTTGTAAAGGAATTATTTTACTAAGTCTTTTAATGCTTTACCTGCAACGAATGCTGGAACGTTAGCTGCTGGGATTTCGATTGCTTCGTTAGTTTTTGGATTGCGACCTGTACGAGCTTTACGGTGATTTACCTTGAAAGTACCGAAACCGATAAGTTGAACAGAATCACCTTTTTTAAGGCTTTCAGAAATTGCGTTTAAAGTTGCTTCTAATGCTGCTTTAGCATCTTTCTTGCTTAAATCTGCACCTGCTGCGATTGCATCGACTAACTCAGTTTTGTTCATAGTTTTATCCTCTAAAGATGTGTATCAGTTAAGATGGCATTAATTGCCAAATAAAATTGCAAAATGCGACGTGTAGCTTAATTCAAACTGCCCGATTCTCAAAGCAAATAATGCAAAAATTGTTAGCTAAATCACATTTTTTGACTAAAATTTAACCCAACATTGCTAATTCCACTCGTTCTAATCTCATTTTTTAACCCTAAGATAAGTTCGATGTCCCTTTCTTCGCATTCATTAAGCAAACGATAAACCTGCCATTGCACATCTAATTCGTCTTGAATTTCTGGTGCATTTTTCAGTTCTTGTTCATTTAAACTGCGATCAGCTTGTGTTTCTAAATAGGTTGCCACAGTCGAAAGTGAAATTTGGCTAATTTTAATTGCCTGCTCTAATGTTTCTCCGGCGATAATACTATGTAAAACTTCTGCTAATGCTTGGCAAGCATCTTCGGCAGGGAATACGCCGTAAAAATCAAATTCATTGACATCAGGAATAATGCTTTCCAATTTTTCGAGTTGGTTCTCAAAATTGATTTTCGCCCCTTTGACAGTTAAATGTTCCCAGACTAAATTGAGAATATTTTGAAAAGTTTTAGCATCATCTGACCGCTTACTGACCTCGCAAAAGAGTTGAAAGTTAGGCAACATACGTTCGCATAAACACGCCATAAAGGTAAGATGTTGCCAAGTTTCAAAACGCTCGATACGTTTATGAATAGGGTTTCTCATTCGTTATCCTTATTTGTGATACTGCTGTGAAAAGGCGTGAATGCTATCCACAAACACTTTCGGACTTTCTATCGGAACATCTTGATGGATACCGTGTCCCAGATTGAAGACGTGTCCTGAGCCTTGCCCAAAGCCAGCTAAAATCGCTTTGACTTCTTGTTCGATACGTTCAGGGCTTGCATAAAGTACGCTTGGATCCATATTGCCTTGCAATGCAACTTTGTGTCCGACACGACGACGAGCATCAGCAATATCTACCGTCCAGTCTAATCCTACTGCGTCACAACCTGTGTCAGAGATAGCTTCCAACCATAGACCACCACCTTTTGTAAATAAGGTCACAGGCACTTTTCTTCCGTCGTTTTCACGGATTAAGCCATCGACGATTTTGTGCATATAGCGTAAGGAAAATTCGTTGTAATCACGGTGTGCCAATACGCCACCCCAAGTGTCAAAGACCATTACCGACTGAGAACCAGCTTTAATTTGTGCATTCAGGTAAAGAATAACGCTGTCAGCCAGTTTGTCTAACAGAGCGTGTAGCAACGCAGGCTCGGCATACATCATTTTTTTGATTTTGGTAAAGGCTTTGCTACTTCCACCTTCAACCATATAAGTCGCTAATGTCCAAGGGCTACCCGAAAAACCAATCAATGGCACTTCGCCTTTCAACTCACGGCGAATGGTACGCACCGCATTCATCACATATTGCAGTTCTTGTTCAGGATCAGGAATAGGCAGATGATCGACATCGGCTTTACGCTCAATCGGACGAGCAAATTTAGGGCCTTCCCCTGCTCCAAAACTTAAGCCTAATCCCATTGCATCTGGAATAGTTAAAATATCAGAGAATAAAATTGCCGCATCTAACGCATAACGACGTAAAGGCTGAATAGTCACTTCGCACGCTAAATCCGCATTGCGACATAACGACATAAAATCCCCTGCTTCTGCACGAGTCGCCTTATATTCAGGCAAATAACGCCCTGCTTGACGCATCATCCAAACAGGTGTCATATCAACAGGTTCACGCAATAATGCTTTTAAATAACGATCATTTTTTAACATTGTCATACTATTCTCTCAAAATAAAAATGCCCTATCGGGCTTGATAGGGTAAATCATATCATAAATTACAGGGATTTGACGCTAATCTTCACGCTAACTTGTTCACCTGATTGCACTAATTGATGAATACGAGCAGTTTCAACGCACACCATCGTGCGGTATCCCGTTTCACTCATTCCGCTCATTGCCTTATGCCACGGGTTCCAAACCACCACTTCGCTGGCATTTTGATGTTCAACCATCATTTGACGGGAATAGCCAAGATCTTGGATCAGCGTTGGTTGTTGGTTAGCACGATAAATCTCATCAACTAATTCTGCAATTTTGCGTGGCGAACTAACCGCTTGCTGTTGCTGAATAAGGGAATTAAAGGTCTGTTCTGGTAAGCCAAACAATTCCACCTGCTCAATGTTTTTGACATTAAAATAACTATGTAATGCCACTTGTGCTTCGCCTTGAGCTAAATGGGTAAAACGCAACTGACAAGTTATCCCTAATTCCATCTCCATTTTTGCTTCTAATTGCTGATTTTCATCAAACAGACTAAATTCAAGTTTGACCTGATCCGCTTGAACTTGATAGTGAGATAGCTCCCACAAGCGATTACGAGCGGTACCGTGTGGGGGTTGTTTTACACCACCAAACCACGGATAACAAATCGGCACGCCACCACGAATAGCATTGCCTTGCTCAAACGGCTCAACTTCACTGAGCCAAAAAACATCTTGCTCAGCGTGAACAGGTTGCCAGCTCAATAAATGCGCACCTTGTAAAGCCACCTTCGCTTTCACTTTCGGGTGAGTAATTTCAAGCACTGGAATTTGGTTGTAATCGACCAATACAAGCTCTGGGGTAAGTTGTTTTGTCATATTTGCTCCTTTTATATAGACAAAAGGGATGTAACGATACATCCCTATTCTTATTATTGATTTAGATTTTGTTTTGCTGCGGCAATCGCTTCAGCTACACGCTCTAAGTTCACGCCGCCTTTGGCACAGCGTTTTGTCAAACAAGAGTCTAACGATAAAATCGGATAAACATCATCATTAATCACAGAATGGAATTGTTTAAACTTATCTAAATTTAGCTCTTCTAATGCTTTCTTCTGGCTAATTGCATAAACTACTGCTTCACCAACAATGTGGTGTGCCTCACGGAACGGAATACCTTTTGCAACCAAGTAATCTGCAAGTTCTGTTGCATTTGCGTAACCTTGCTGTGCAGCTTCTTTGGTACGCTCAGTATCGACTTTAATATCTTCTAACACTAATGCTGAAATATTGACACACGCTTGCCATGTTTCAATCGCATCGAAAATCCCTTCTTTATCTTCCTGCATATCTTTGTTGTAAGCCAACGGCAAGCCTTTTAAAGTTGCTAATAAACCGCTTAACGCACCAAACACACGCCCAGTTTTACCACGCACAAGCTCACAGGCATCAGGGTTTTTCTTCTGTGGCATTAATGATGAACCTGAAGTCACACGATCTGAGAGTTCGACAAAGTGAGATTCACCACTGTTAAAGATGATGAGATCTTCGGCAAAACGAGAAAGGTGCATCATACTAATAGAGGCCGCCGCTAAAAGTTCTAAAACGTGATCACGGTCAGATACACTGTCTAAGCTGTTGCGAGTAGCGGTTTCAAATCCAAGATCTTGTGCGAGTAAATCACGGTCGATTGCATAAGCCGTACCCGCTAACGCCCCTGAACCTAGTGGGCAAGTATTCATTCGTTTATAAGCATCGGTTAAACGGCTGCAATCTCGTTCTAACATCTCGTAATATGCCATACACCAATGGGCAAAGGTGATCGGCTGAGCCCGTTGTAAATGGGTATAACCTGGCATTACAGAAAGTTGGTTAGCTTCTGCGGTTTCCACCAATTTTTCTTGTAACGCACGGATAGACTCTTGTAGTGAAAGCACTTGGGCTTTACACCATAATTTCATATCTACGGCAACTTGGTCGTTACGGCTACGTCCTGTGTGCAGTTTTTTACCGAGATCGCCGACTTTTTTAATCAGTTGTAGCTCAACCCAGCTATGAATATCTTCCGCATCTTCTTGTAGCACAATGGCTAAATTAGGGGCAACTTCTGCACGCAACTGCTTTAACGCCGCAATTAATTCGACTAATTCCGCTTGATTGATGATCCCTACGGAATGAATGGCTTTTGCCCAACCAATTGAGCCGTCAATATCTTGTAACGCCAAGCGGTAGTCAAAACGTAATGAATCGTTGAAATATTTGAATTGTTGATCTGCTTGTTGTGTGAAACGTCCACCCCAAAGTGCCATATCCAGTATCCTTTATAAATTAAATTGCAAATAAAAGGCGGTTTCTCACCGCTTGTCTTGGTGATTATTATGCATAATTATGCAATTCAACTCAATAATTATTTGTATTAAGTTTCTATACTTCCATCTTGTAACAATATTATGCAACAATCTAGCGATTTTGTAATGCATCTAAGCCTAATATTAAACTTACTATGGAAAACTTTAGACAAAGTTGGTCTGAAATTATGAGAAGATACTTCAATAATTTCCTTAAAATTGCAAATTTTTGCTTTCATTCCCCCCCCCATTCGCTATATCATTGCAAGCTATTTCAAGAACATATTTATTATGTTGCTAGGTGCTGAATTTTTAGTCAGCTTTTTTTGCATTTTCTCAATTTATGCCCTAGGGGGAAAACAAAAATCAATGGAAAAGTTAGAGCAAAAACCAATTATTGAGCTTCGTTCTATAACGAAACGTTATGGTGAAAAAACAATTATTGATGGCTTAGATCTTACAATTAATGACGGTGAGTTTTTAACCATTCTTGGTCCGTCTGGCTGTGGTAAAACAACGGTATTGCGTTTAATTGCAGGTTTTGAAGATTTAACTGATGGTTCAATTATTCTTGACGGACAAGATGTATCGAATGTTGATGCAGAGCAACGTCCAGTAAATACGGTTTTCCAAAGTTATGCACTTTTCCCTCATATGACCATTTTTGATAATGTCGCTTTCGGTTTGCGTATGCAAAAAGTGCCAGAAGCGGAAATCAAGCCTCGTGTAATGGAAGCGTTGCGTATGGTGCGTTTGGAAGAAATGGCACCGCGTAAGCCGTCACAGCTTTCAGGAGGTCAGCAACAACGTATTGCGATTGCTCGTGCGGTGGTTAATCAGCCGAAAGTGTTGTTATTAGATGAATCGCTTTCTGCTCTTGACTATAAATTGCGTAAAGAAATGCAACACGAATTAAAACAGTTGCAACGTCAATTAGGTATTACCTTTATTTTCGTTACCCACGATCAAGAAGAGGCATTAACAATGTCGGATCGTATTATCGTAATGAACAAAGGTAAGATCCAACAAGATGGCTCGCCTCGTGAGATCTATGAAGAACCAAGTAACTTGTTCGTAGCGCGTTTTATCGGCGAAATCAATGTGTTTGATGCAACGGTGATTGAGCGTGTGACAGAAAAAACGGTAAAAGCCAATGTGGAAGGTCGCATTTGCGAAATTCATACGGAATTACCTGTTCATCCAAATCAAAAACTGAAAGTATTGCTTCGTCCAGAAGATATTGTGATTGAAGAGCTTGATGAAAACGAAAGTGCAAAAGCGGTGATTGGACACGTTAGCGACCGTACTTATAAAGGTATGACCCTTGAGTCTAATGTGGTGTTAGATCATAACCAAATGAAAGTGTTAGTGAGCGAGTTCTTCAATGAAGACGATCCGCATATGGATCACTCTGTAGGACAAAAAGTGGCATTAACGTGGCACGAAGGCTGGGAGGTTGTACTCGACGATGAAGACTGCTAGTAAGAAATTTCAAAATATTACTGTAGCGGTTATCTTCGGTTGGTTAATTTTCTTTGTATTAATCCCGAACTTACTGGTGTTATTCACCAGTTTTATGACCAAAGACAGTAGTAATCTGATTGAATTTACGTTTTCCCTTGAAAGCTATGGTCGTTTGATTGATCCACTTTACTCACAAGTATTGTGGAACTCGCTCTGTATGGCTGGGATTGCAACCATTATTTGTTTGGTGGTGGGCTATCCGTTTGCCTTTATGATTGCAAAATTGCCTGCGAAATATCGTCCATTTTTGCTCTTTTTGGTGGTGTTGCCATTCTGGACGAACTCGCTTATCCGTATTTACGGAATGAAGATTTTCCTTGGCGTTAAAGGCGTTCTAAACGAAACCTTGCTATCTTTGGGTATTATTAGCGAGCCAATCCGTATATTAAATACCGAAATTGCGGTGATTATCGGTTTGGTTTACATATTATTGCCTTTTATGATTTTGCCACTCTATTCTTCGATTGAAAAAATTGATGGACGTTTATTAGAAGCAGCAAAAGATTTGGGTGCAAATGTGTTCCAACGCTTTGTTAAAGTAATTATTCCATTAACAATGCCGGGAATTGTGGCGGGTTGCTTATTAGTTTTGCTTCCTGCAATGGGTATGTTCTATGTGGCAGACTTATTAGGCGGTGCGAAAGTGTTGCTTGTAGGTAATATCATTAAAAGTGAGTTCCTTGTTACGCGTAACTGGCCATTTGGCTCTGCAATCAGTATTGCATTAACTGTCTTGATGGCATTAATGATTTATGTGTACTACCGTGCAAATAAACTGATGAATAAGAAAATGGAGTTAGAATAATGAATCGCGTATTGAAAAGCTTTTTTATGTTTGTCGTGTACGCATTCTTGTACATTCCAATCATCATTTTAATCATCAATTCCTTTAATGCTGACCGTTATGGTTTAAGCTGGAAAGGTTTTAGCTGGAACTGGTATGAGCGTTTATTTAACAATGATACGCTAATTCAAGCGGCGACAAACTCAATTACCATAGCCTTTTTCTCGGCGACTTTTGCAACTTTAATCGGTGCATTAACAGCGATTGCACTCTATCGCTATCGTTTCCGTGGAAAACAATTTGTTGGTGGTATGTTGTTTGTGGTAATGATGTCACCTGATATTGTAATGGCAGTATCTTTACTTGCCTTATTTATGTTAGTTGGTGTGGCATTGGGCTTCTGGTCTTTATTATTTGCACATATTACGTTCTGCTTACCTTATGTGGTTGTGACGGTATCCTCACGTTTAAACGACTTCGATGCGAAAATGTTAGAAGCGGCAAAAGACTTAGGGGCGAATGAATTTACCATTTTGCGTAAAATCTTATTCCCATTGTTGCTCCCTGCGATTGTTTCAGGCTGGTTATTAAGTTTTACCATCTCGTTAGATGATGTTGTGGTTTCTTCTTTCGTGACAAGTGCAAGCTATGAAGTGTTACCATTGAAGATTTTCTCACTGGTTAAAACAGGAGTAACCCCAGAAGTCAATGCGTTAGCGACTATTATGATTGTATTCTCACTTGCGTTAGTGGTATTAAGTCAGTTAGTTCTGCGTAAGAAAGATTAATACTATTCACAAGTACACTAAATCAAAAGCTTAATTTTCATACAAAAGAGATCCTATGTAGGATCTCTTTATTTTTTCTAAATATCGTCGTTTTGTATCATTGAGTGGTGCTATCAAATAAAGGAAGCCAACCTTTGGAGCTTACGGTATGTTTAGGGAGATAATGATTGCGCCTGAAAATATACTGTTCTAAAATGATAGTGTTAAAATCCACATAAAATTATTGATGTAAAATCTATTTATTTGAGAATTTAGGAACAACAACGTGTCAAAAACAATTCAAGCTTTACGCGGAATGAATGACCTTTCCCCAACTGAAACACCATTATGGCAGTGGGTCGAAAGCAATATCCGTGATACTTTCGCAAGTTATGGCTACACAGAAATGCGTAGTCCGATTATGGAATCCACCGACTTATTTAAACGTGGCGTCGGTGAAGCGACAGATATTGTCGAGAAAGAGATGTTTACCTTTAGCCGTAGCGAAGAAGCAGGCGAAAGTTTTACTCTTCGCCCTGAAGGTACGGCAGGTTGCGTGCGTGCGGCGATTGAACACGGTTGGATTTACAACCAAGAACAACGTCTATGGTATATTGGTCCGATGTTCCGCTATGAGCGTCCGCAAAAAGGTCGTTATCGTCAATTCCACCAAGCTGGCGTTGAAATTTTCGGGATCCCAAATGCTGAAGCGGATGCGGAATTAATTGTGTTAACCGCTCGCTTATGGGAAAAATTAGGTATCCGTGAACACGTCACTTTACAGCTTAACTCAATCGGCGGATTGGAAGTGCGTACTCGATACCGTGAAGCTCTAGTTGCTTTCTTGCAAAATCATTTAGACGTATTAAAGCAAGATCCTGACAGCGAACGCCGTTTAACAACCAACCCATTACGCATTTTGGATACCAAAAATCAAGCGTTACAAGCAGTATTAAACGATGCACCAAAACTTCACGATTTCTTAGATGATGAATCGAAAGCACATTTTGCTAAACTTTGTGCAATCCTTGATGAAATGGGTATTGCCTACGAAGTCAATCAAAAATTAGTGCGTGGTTTGGATTACTACAATAAAACCGTATTTGAGTGGATCACCACAGCATTAGGTGCGCAAGGTACAGTTTGTGGCGGTGGTCGCTATGATGGCTTAGTCGCACAACTCGGCGGACACGCAACGGAAGGTGTTGGCTTTGCTATGGGCTTAGAGCGTTTAGTCTTGTTAGTGCAAGAAGTGAACCCGAATGTGCAATTACCAAGAGCTGTTGATATTTATGTAGTTCATTCAGGTGAAGGCACAACGGCAGTTGCATTCCGTTTGACTGAAACCTTGCGTAATGCGTTCCCACAACTTCGCACAATGCTACATACAAGTGGTGGGAATTTCAAAAAACAATTCAAACGTGCCGATAAATCAGGGGCGAAAATTGCTTTGGTGTTAGGTGAAAGTGAAGTCGCCGAGCAGAAAGTGGTAGTAAAAGACCTATTTGGTGAAGCGGAGCAAATGACCATTGCCCAAGCTGATTTAATCAACGAATTAACAACGCATTTTGCATAGGGAGCAGAAATGAGCGATTATCTTAATAAAACCGAAGAACAGCAGTTTGAAGAAGCAAAAAGCTGGTTTAAAGAAAATGGCACACCGATTGTTGTGGCAATTTTTCTAGTTGCAGCAGCAACATTTGGCTGGAACTACTGGCAAAAACACCAAATTGAAGTAGCTCAAACCACATCAGCCAGCTACCAACAAGTGATGGAAAGCTATTTGCAAAATCCTGAAAAAAACGCACCGCTTGTACAAAAATTTATTGCGGAGAATAAAGACTCAAGTTACGCGGTATTTGCTCAACTCGAAGAAGCAAAACAAGCGGCAGATAAAGGCGATTTTGCGACAACAAAAACGTTATTAACACAGTCTTTAGGTTCGACAACCGATGCAACATTACAAAACGTGATCCGTTTTCGTCTTGCTACAGTGGATTATCAGCTAAAAGAGTTTGATGCAGCATTAGCAACACTTTCTCAAATCAAAGACACCGCTTGGGATTTCCGTAAGCAGTTATTAACAGGTGATCTGTTAGCCGCAAAAGGCGACAAGGCGGCTGCGAAAAGTGCTTATGAGCAAGCCAAAGAAAAAGCGGGTGATGCAAATCAAATGCTAATTGATGTGCGTTTAAATAATCTGTAAAAAGGTAATAGTAGAGAAATCCTTAATGAAGGTTAAGGTTATCTGCTTCTTGGTAATTAAAGAAAATAGCTCCTAGAGGCAGATATTTCACGGAATTAAAGTTAAGGTGTTACTGAATGCTATTTGTATCTTCTGGTAGTCAATGCCATGTGATTTTTAAATGATAATAACCTTTTATAGTTGAATTAAGTTCTAAGATACTCTCTCTTTCTTCTCCATTAATAAATTATATTTTTATATATAAATTAAACAAGTAATGCTTGATTTTCTTCGCAAGAAATTACCTTCTATGAACAGAGTATGGAAAATGTTATAAAGCAATAATATTGCTATCTATTTATATGGTATGTGGATATTTCATGTCAATAAATCTGGAAGATTTTGATGATTGGAGGAACAAATGCAACACAAAAAAATCGCCTTTATAGGTGCTGGTAATATGGCGTTTGCTATCATTTCAGGATTAATCAAAAGCGGTTATCCTGCCGAGCAAATTATCGCTCGTAATAAAAGCAATGAAACTCGCCGCTCGCAGTTAAGAGCAATGGGCGTTCAGGTGGATTTGTCTAACCTTGATACTGTGACCCAAGCTGACGTAGTGATTTTGGCAGTTAAACCGCAGATGATGGCGGAAGTGTGCAGTGAGTTTTCTCAAGTGGATTTTAGTGCAAAATGGGTGATTTCCGTTGCGGCTGGAATTTCTGTTGCTCGTCTTGAGCAACTGTTACCAACAGCAAGCAACATTGTTCGGACAATGCCGAATACGCCATCGCTCATCGGTGAAGGCATTGCAGGATTATTTGCAAAAAAATCGGTAGATCAGACCGCTTGTCAATTTGCAGAACAGCTAATGTCTGCGGTAGGTAAATGTTATTGGGTGGATACAGAAGCGGAGATCAACCAAATTATTGCCATCACAGGTTCTAGCCCTGCTTACTTCTTTAAGTTTATGGAAGCAATGCAAGAAGCGGCAATTAAAATGGGCTTTAGCGAACAAAATGCTCGTTATTTAGTGCAATCAGTGGCATTAGGGGCGGCAAAAATGGTGGTAGAAAATCCAGAAGTCGCCTTAGCAACCTTACGCGAAAATGTCACTTCAAAAGGCGGTACAACGGCTCAAGCATTGGCGGTATTTGAACAACGTGAGCTAAATGCAACCGTTGAACAAGCGATGAATGCGGCAATTAAACGTGCAGAAGAGATGGAAAAATCTCTATGATACAATTTACCCCTTTTCAATGGTCGTCGTTTAACTTCTTCGGCTTTTACTGTGCCTATGGCGTGCTGTTGCCGTTTCTACCTGTTTGGTTGAACCATCACGGCTACGATTCGGGAATGATTGGCTTGTTAATCGCTTCAGGTTATCTATTCCGCTTTTTAGGGGCAATGACCTTTTCTAAACGCATTACCCACCCCAACCAGCTACTTTCTCTTGCTCGTTGGCTAACGTGGCTCGCCATTGCCACTCTGTTTTTAGTTGCCTTTGGGGTACAAACAATTTGGATTTTATTCCCTGCAATCGCACTGTTCCATATCTTCAACGGCGGAGCAATGCCGATAGCTGATACCATAGCTTCCACTTGGCAACAGCAAGTCGGGATTGATTATGGCAGAACACGTTTGTTTGGCTCGATTGCCTTTGTGGTCGGCTCAGTTAGCACAGGCTATTTAGTCGGCTGGCTAGGGGAAAGTGCAATTATCGGCATTTTGATCGGCTGGCTAGTCTTTTTAGGCACTGGCTTAACGGTCAATCCGACCCAAACCTTTGTACAAACGGAAGAAAAAGCCCAATCAGATTTAAGCTATCTGCAATTAATGAAAGTGCCAACCACATTCAAAATGTTGATTGCCATTTCCTTAATTCAATCTTCTCACGCCGCTTATTATGCTTATAGTACGATTTACTGGGCATCAGCAGGGATTTCGACCCAAAGTGCAAGTTTATTATGGGGATTAGCAGTTGTTTCAGAAATTCTGTTTTTCTTCTTTGCCAACCGTTTATTTAAAACGTGGAAAATCAGCCATTTAATGATCTTATCTGCCATTAGCTCAATGGTGCGTTGGATTTTACTGGCTTCCACCACCAATATGGCGATCTTAATGGCAATGCAGATGTTCCATTCTATCTCTTATGGAGCAGGACATTATGCAATGATCCGCTACCTTTCAACCCAACCCACGGAACAAATGGCAAAACTACAAGCATTCTATTTTAGCTTTGCAAGCTGTATTTTTATGGCGTTGTTTACCTTTATCGCAGGCTTGGTCTATCAAGTTTCGCCAATAGGTAGCTTCTGGCTAATGGTGCTGTTTGCTCTGCCTGCGATTTTTATCGTGCCGAAGCGGTTTGGGGTGAGGGTTTAGATGAATGAATACCTAACATATCAATTCAATAATAATTTAAGGGGCTGTATTAGATTAGCCACACCATTTTCTCAACATTTTAAGTTGCTCTTTTGGTATCCCAAAGTTAAACCGAAATTCACATTCTTTCAAGAATAAAAGGAAACTTTTTCGGTCAATTCCATTATATTTTCGGAGTATCCGCTTGGATTGACTCCAAAAATTCTCAATGCCGTTGATGTGATTTTGTTTCACTGTAAACAGCTCCGAATGGCTAATTCGTTCGTGGTGAAATTCGCTTACATCAAGGGCATCATAACTATGGTAAGTATCTGTATAAACCCAGCTATCAGGCTTGATTTTCCTTGCTATAACAGGCATTGGCGTTGTTGTCTGCGTATCATTGACTACCACAGTAAATACTTTTCCTTGCCGTTTCAATATCCCCAAAACAGCCACTTTTCCACCGCCCACAACCTCGTTTTCCTTTACGATGTCCACCAAAATAGCTTTCATCCAGCTCAATTTGTCCGTCAGATACTTCATCTGCTTCAAGTGCTAAATTATAGCTGATAACCTCGCGGATTTTGCGGTAAAACAGTGCAGCAGAGTTATCATTTATCTCTAACAAATTTGCCGCAGAACGGACAGTGACTTCTAATACAAAAAATTCAAGGAGATTTTTTTGTATGGATTTCTTTAATTTACAATGAGTTATTTTCATTTTTATAGACTAACATACTTGCTAATCTAATACGGCCCCAAAATATTTATTCCGGCTTAATCCACTCTACCGTCCAACTGCCTGTTCCTTCTGGCACAAGCACATCAGTTAAATAGGGTAAAATCTTTTTCATTTGACTTTCTAACTGCCACGGTGGATTAATTACAATCATACCGCTTGCAGTCATACCTCGTTGGTCTGAGTCAGGGCGAACGGCTAATTCAATCTGTAAAATTTTGCGGATCCCCGTTTCAACTAGGCCTCTTACGATACGTTTGGTATGTTGGCGAAGCACCACAGGATACCAAATCGCATAAACGCCTGTGGCAAAGCGTTTGTAGCCTTCTTCAATGGCTTTTACCACCAGTTCATAATCTTCTTTTAATTCATAAGGCGGATCGATCAGCACCAAACCACGCTTTTCTTTTGGCGGTAAGGCAGATTTTAACTGCTGAAAACCGTTTTCACGTTTTGTCACCACATTAGGTGTTTTGGCAAATTCATTGCGAAGTAGTGGGAAGTCGTTAGGGTGTAACTCTGTGAGTAACGCTCTGTCCTGTGGACGTAATTGTTGCACGGCAAGTAACGGCGAGCCTGCGTAAAAACGTAGCTTATCTTTGTTAATTTTTTTGATTTCATTTAGGTACAAGACAACTTCTTCGGGGAGATCGGTTCTCTCCCAAAGGCGAGCTATACCTTCAATATATTCCCCTGTTTTTTCCGCTTCGCTACTTTGCAAGCTATAACGCCCCACACCCGAATGGGTATCAAGGTAGAAAAAGCCTTTTTCTTTCTGTTTTAAGGCGTGCAAAATGAGGGTTAAAACGATATGTTTAAGGACATCGGCGTGGTTGCCTGCGTGAAAACTGTGATGATAACTCAGCATTTTTATTCTCTTTCTTGTAAAATGGCTCTATTTTAGCTTATTTAGTCGTTTTAAACTATGCAGAAAACGTTAAAGATTGAAAATGGTTGGCTGTTAAATACCAAACAAGTACCTTCACCGCACTTTAATCCAAGACCCTATCAAGACGATATTTCTCTTTTGGTCATTCATTATATTAGCTTGCCCCCTGATGAATTTGGCGGTGATTTTATTGACCGTTTTTTTGAAGGCAAGTTAGACCCAACCCTTCACCCCTATTTTGAAGAGATTAAAGATTTACGGGTTTCCGCTCACTGTTTAATTAATCGAGAAGGGCAAATTACTCAATATGTCAATTTTAACGATATGGCTTGGCACGCTGGCGTTTCTTGCTTTGAAGGGCGTGAAAAATGCAATGAGTTTTCTATCGGGATTGAGCTAGAAGGCAGTAATAACCAGCCTTTTACCGAAGCGCAATATCAAACCTTAGCTAGCCTTACGCGAGTGATTATGCAAGCCTATCCGCAAATTACGCCTGAGCGTATCGCAGGTCACAATCAAATTGCCCCAGAACGAAAAATCGACCCTGGGCAGTATTTTGAGTGGGGATATTACGACTTACTACTTAGGTATATTCTTAAGTAAACCCAATAAAAAACGCCAATAAAATCGGCACAACCAAATTGATAATAAAGCCGAAACTGATTGCAAGAGGCACAATCTGAATACCTCCTGATTTTTGAATAATTGGCAATGTGGCATCAAGTGCGGTAGCTCCGCCAAGTCCTACGGCTGTTGAGGGAAAGTGACGCATAAAAAACGGTATCGCAAATAAGCAGAAGATTTCTCTTGAGAGATCGTTGAAAAAGGCAATGCTACCGTCCATTGCCCCCCAAGCATCATTGACTAATACGCTTGAAAGGGAATACCAACCAAAACCAGAAGCAAAGACAAGGGCTTTAATCATCGGCAAATCAAGCAGATAAGCACAAAGAATACCGCCAATCAGACCGCTTGCGATAAAGACGACGGAAGTCAAAATGCCACGAGTATTTAAAAATACATCACGCAGTGGAATGCCACTGTTTCTAAGTTGAACCCCGACACAGAAAATCATTACCACTAGGACATAGGTGCTTGAATGTAAAGGGAAATCAACCACATTTTTAGTTGTAAAGCCTAAAATTACTCCGACAAAAACCGTTGCACAGAGTTGTGCCGACTCAAGCAAAACCTTCCAACGAGATGGCAATTCTTCAAGGCTATGTGCCTCACGTTTGATCGGGTAACACTTATCAAAAATGAGCAAACAGACAATGTTGCAAAGGTGTAGAATTGCACTTAAACCAAATGCCGTTGCTCCAATTTGTGGCAGTTTGGTCGTTAATTCATCTAATTGCCCAAGCGAAATTCCCATAATCAATAAAATCAGGTATAAGCAGTAAAGCGTAATGCGATTGACCCAATTGAGTATCTGTTGATTTGTCGTTTGGAAAAGATACCCTAAAAAAAGTGGGACAAAGGCGATCATTAGTCCGTATAGCATAATTTCTCCTTTTGCCAATAAAGTAAGGAATGTAATGGATAATTTAACGAAGATAAACTGTTTTTATTTACAGTATTTTATTGTATAATTAAGAATACACAAGCGGTCAGATTTCTCTCACAGTTTACAAATATAGGCGAGCAATGAATTACAACAAAAAAATTATTCATATTGATATGGATTGCTTTTATGCTTCTATTGAAATTCGCAATAATCCAAGTTTAAAAGGAAAGCCTGTTGCAGTAGGGGGAAAAGCTAATCAACGTGGGGTGCTGACAACCTGTAATTATGAAGCGCGTAAATTCGGCTTGCATAGTGCGATGTCCACTTCTCAAGCGTTAAAACGTTGCCCGAATTTAATTTTATTGCCTGTCAATATGTCGCTTTATAAGGCGGTATCAGAGCAAATTCATTGCATTTTTCGCCGTTATACCGACATCATTGAGCCGATCTCTTTAGATGAAGCCTACCTCGATGTGACCGCTTGTAAGCAACATTCAGGCTCTGCAACTTGGATAGCCCAAGCCATTCGTCAGGATATTTGGCAAGAGCTACAACTTACTTCATCAGCAGGTATTGCACCGCTGAAATTTCTAGCAAAAATCGCTTCCGATCAAAATAAGCCCAACGGACAATTTGTTATTTGCCCCGAAGAGGTTGCGGATTTTGTGAAAACCTTGCCGTTAAAGAAAATTTCAGGGGTGGGCAAAGTGGCCCAAGAAAAGCTGGCACAACTTGGATTTATCACCTGTGGCGATATTCAACAAGCAGATCAGGCTTTGATTTATCAACAGTTTGGTAAGTTTGGGCAACGCTTATGGGATTTCTGTCACGGCATCGATCCAAGAGAAGTCGAGCCTCACCGCCCTCGAAAATCGCTTGCAGTGGAAAATACCTTACTTTCTGATCTTGATACACTCACTGAGGCGGAAGATGTGGTGAAATCGCACTATCAAACCTTACTCTTTCGGCTTCAACGCAACTGGGGCGATAAGCCACTGAGCGATTTAAAAAAGATCGGAATTAAACTGAAATTTGATGATTTCACCCAAACTACACTAGAGCGAACCACAGACGGTATCGCAGAACACCATTTTTTACAGCTATTACAACAGATTTGGCAACGACGAAAGGGGCGAAAAATTCGTTTGATCGGATTGAATGTGCATTTTCCTGAAGAAAAAATTACGAAGCAATTAAATTTATGGGAATAATTTTTGTCTAATCCTTGATTTTTGTTAAATAATCATTATGTTAAGCATTCGGTAATCGCTTATTACCGAATAACAACAATTTATTAACTTTGGAGAATTATCTATATGATGCGTATCGCACTTTTCCTTGCGACAAACTTTGCAGTAATGATTGTGCTAGGGATTATTTTAAGTGTTACTGGCATTGCTGGAAACAGTACGGGTGGAATTTTAATTATGTCTGTGCTTTTTGGTTTTGCTGGTTCTTTAATCTCATTATTTATGTCAAAAACAATGGCATTAAAATCAGTGGGAGCAGAAATTATCACTGAACCACGCAACAATGCAGAGCGTTGGTTGGTTGAAACAGTGAAACGCCAATCGCAACAAGCGGGTATTCCAATGCCAGATGTTGCAATTTACCACTCAGCTGATGTAAACGCATTTGCAACAGGGGCAACCAAAAGTAACTCGCTAGTTGCAGTGAGTACAGGTTTGTTAAACACAATGACAGAAGACGAAGCAGAAGCAGTTGTGGCACACGAAGTAGCACATATTGCTAATGGCGATATGGTCACAATGACTTTATTGCAAGGGGTATTAAATACCTTTGTTATCTTCCTCTCTCGTATGATTGCAACGGCAGTATCCAGTAGCCGTAATGATGATGGCGAAGAAACCCAAAGTAGTGGCACTTACTTCTTAGTATCAATGGTTCTGGAAATACTTTTCGGCGTATTAGCAACCATCATTGCAATGTGGTTCTCTCGTTACCGTGAGTTCCGTGCAGATGCAGGCTCGGCTCAATTAGTGGGTAAAGAGAAAATGATTGCGGCGTTGCAACGTTTACAACGTGTTCACGATCCAGAAGAATTACCTGGTTCATTAAATGCGATGATGATTAACGGTAAAGCAAAAGAGTTCTTTATGAGCCACCCACCGTTAGAAAAACGTATTGAAGCGTTGAGAAATTTATAGTGAGATAATATTATTCACTATAATTTAGGGTATCGAAAATAATCTCAGCCAAAGATACTGAAATTCCAGGAACCGATTTAATTTCATCAAGTGTTGCTGATTTGACGCCTTGCATACCACCGAGATATTTTAGCAACAAATGGCGGCGTTTAGCCCCAACGCCAGCGATTGCCTCTAAACCACTTTCGGTAAAGGCTTTTTGCCGTTTTTTACGGTGTCCGCTAATGGCGTGGTTATGGGATTCATCACGGATATGCTGAATTAAATGTAACGCAGGGCTGTCGGGTGGTAGGTGGATTTCCTTGTCCCATTTGCTGATCAGCAAGGTTTCTAGCCCAGCTTTTCGTTCTACGCCTTTTGCCACACCGATGAGTAATGGTTTGGATTTATCCCATTCCACTTTGAGATTGGCAAAGGTGTCTAAGGCTCGATTTAACTGCCCTTTTCCGCCGTCAATAAAAATAATATCAGGGATTTTTTCAGGCGGTAGCGGTTTATCATAACGTTTGAGCAGGGCTTGTTCCATTGCGGCATAATCATCGCCCCCTGTAATACCTTCAATGTTGAAACGGCGATAGTCGGATTTTAACGGTCCATTTTCATCAAACACCACACAAGAAGCGACCGTTTGTTCGCCCATCGTATGACTGATGTCGAAACATTCCATTCTTGCAATTTTTGGCAAAGAAAGCACCGCTTGTAAAGCTTCATAACGGGTTTGGATTCGAGCATCTTGCTTGAGCTGTAAGGTCAATGCTGCCATTGCGTTCGTTTTGGCAAGCGCAAGATAACGGCTTTTTTCACCACGCACTTTATCGGTAATGCTCACTTTATGCCCTGCTTGTTCCGATAATACCTTTTCTAAGGCGTCCACTTCGCTCACGGAGTGATCGATAATAATTTGATGCGGAATGGTGCGATGTTGGTTCATCTGCAAATAGAATTGCCCGATAAAAGTGTCACTCAATTCGGCAAGTTCGGTATGGTTCGGCACTTTTGGGAAATAACTTCGGCTACCCAACATTTTCCCTTGTCGTACAAACAGAATATGTACGCAAGCGATACCGTGTTGGTAGGCAATCGAAATAATATCGAGATCGTCTAGACGTTCATTCGATACAAATTGCTTTTCAGTGACCACTCGCATCTGCTGAATTTGATCTCGAAAACGGGCAGCAGCTTCAAAATCCAGATCTTCCGCAGCTTTTTCCATTTTACCGATCAAATGTTCGATCACTTGCTGATCTTTACCTTGTAAGAATAAGCGAACATACTCCACCTGTTGATCGTATTCTCGTTGGGAATAAACGCCTTCAACGCAAGGGGCAAGGCAACGCCCGATTTGATACTGCAAACAAGGACGAGAACGGTTTTTGTAGTAGCTGTCTTCACACTGGCGGATCGGAAACAGTTTTTGGAGCAGATTTAAGGTTTCTCGCACCGCCCCTGCATTTGGGTAAGGTCCAAAATATTCCCCAGCAATTTTTTTGCTCCCCCGAAAACTGGCTAAACGTGGGTGTTGGTGTTTGGTGAGCAAAATATAAGGGTAAGATTTATCGTCACGGAGCAACACATTGTATTTCGGTTGATTTTCCTTAATGTAATTGTGTTCCAACAGTAAGGCTTCGGTTTCCGAATGGGTAATGGTGGTATCAATATGAGCAATTTGCGAGACCAACGCTTCGGTTTTTCGGCTGGCAAGATTGCTACGAAAATAGCTCGATAGACGCTTTTTTAAATCTTTTGCCTTACCGACATAGATGATCGTGCCTTTATCATCATACATACGATAAACACCAGGGTTATGTGGCGTATCGGCAAGAAATTGTTTGGAATTGAATTTTGACATAATCAACATTTCCCCCTTTGAAAAAGGGGGATTTAAGATTTTAATAAACTGCCTTTAGATGCTTTCAAGTATTGCAACATCGACCAAATGGTTAAAATCGCAGCGATATAGAGCAAAGCAAAGGCGGCATATTCCATCCACGCTGTTTGTCGCCATAATAAACCACCCAATGCCAACATTTGTGCAGTCGTTTTCACTTTACCCCAAATCGACACCGCTACACTCGCACGTTCGCCTAATTCCGCCATCCACTCACGCAACGCCGAAATAATAATCTCACGGGCAATCATAATGCCAGCTGGAATAGTGATCCACCAAGTATGGTAGTATTCGACCACAGACACCAATGCAATCGCGATTAAAACTTTATCTGCCACAGGATCTAAAAATGCCCCTAAGCGAGTAGTTTGGTTCCACTTGCGAGCCAAATAGCCGTCAAACCAGTCAGTAATTGAAGCAATAAAAAAAATCAACGTGGTAATTTCAGCAGAATATTGAATAGGCAAGTAAAACGAAACAATAAACAGCGGAATTAACGCCACACGAAATAAAGTCAGATAGGTCGGAATGTTGAGTTTCATACGTTACAGGTCGAATAAGGTATTCTCTATATTCTATTATAAAGTAGATGAAAGAAGAAAGCGATAATGCCATAACTCTTATTATTTTTCTAAATAGATAGATAAAAAGAATAAATATTGTAGAATACGGACTATGATAGTGAATGAAATGTTAATATTTTCTTTTTCCCAACAAGAACTTAATGCCATTTATTTAAGCCTAAAAATTGCCAGTATAGCGGTCTTATTTGCGTTGCCTTTTGCCATTGGGGCTGCGTGGTTGTTGGCTCGAAAAGAGTTTTGGGGTAAGCATTTATTTAATGGCATTATCCATTTGCCGTTAGTCTTGCCCCCTGTGGTGATCGGTTATCTTTTGCTGATTTTAATGGCAAAGAAAGGGGCGATTGGGCAATATTTGTGGCAGTGGTTTGAGTTTTCGTTAAGTTTTTCTTGGAAAGGGGCGGTGCTTGCTTCAATGGTAATGGCTTTTCCGTTGATGGTTCGCTCTATTAGGTTAGCCTTTGATGCTATTGATCCAAAATTGGAGCAGGCGGCGAGAACCTTAGGGGCAAGTCCATTAAGAGTGTTTTTTACACTTCATCTTCCGCTCTCTTTTTCGGGGATTATTGCAGGGGCGGTGTTAGGTTTTGCTCGTTCGTTAGGGGAATTTGGGGCGACCATTACTTTTGTGTCCAATATCCCTAATCAAACCCAAACTATTCCTGCGGCACTTTATACGTTTATTGAAACCCCTGACGGTGAAATGGCGGCTGCTCGGCTTTGTGTGATTGCGATTGTGATTTCGTTAGTGGCGTTATTTTTTTCTGAGTTATTGTCACAACGTCAGCAACGTTTCCAACAAATTAAGGGACAGTAATGGCACAATCTTTGCAACTTAAAGTTAAACATCGTTTAGGAAACTTGGATTTAGCTGTTGATGTGGCGTTAAATGCTAAAGGGGTGACGGCAATTTTTGGTCGCTCTGGGGCAGGGAAGTCGAGTTTAATTAATCTTATCGCAGGGCTAGTTACACCAACGGAAGGGCGAATTGTGTTAAATGGGCGAGTGTTGTTTGATGATCGCCAGAAGATAAATTTGCCGCCTGAAAAACGTAAGGTGGGCTATGTTTTCCAAGAACATCGCTTATTTCCGCATTATCGAGTTGAGGCGAATTTAAAATATGGCTGTAAGCGGTTTGATCAGGCGAATTTTTCACAATTAGTTAAATTGTTGGGGATTGAACATCTGTTAGATCGTTTCCCGATCAGCTTGTCTGGTGGTGAAAAACAACGTGTGGCGATTGGGCGTGCGTTGTTGAGCGAGCCAGATATTTTGTTGATGGACGAGCCTCTTTCAGCTTTAGATTTACCGCGTAAGAATGAGTTGATGGACTATTTGGGGCGGTTGGCAAAAACGGTGGATATTCCGATTTTGTATGTAAGCCATAGCCTTGATGAGGTTATTCGTTTGGCGGATAATTTGTTGTTGTTGGAAGAGGGGAAGGTGGTTGCTTTTGATAAAACGTTGAATGTTTGGCATAGCCCAGCCTTTTCTGCGTGGCAGCCTGAAGCTCAGCGATTGAGTTTACTTGAGCTGCCTGTTGTCGCTCAAAATCCTTACCGTATGCAAGGGCTGGCATTGGGACAACAGTTAATTTGGGTTACGGAACAGCCTCGCTATCAATTAGGGGATTTAATGCGAATTAGCATTGGTAGCCAAAATGTTTCTATTACCCTGTCTAAACCTGAGCAAAGTTCTATTCGGAATATTCTGCAAGGGCGAATTTGTAAAATCGAGCCTCAATCTGACCGCTATGATATTGCCGTTGAGGTGGAAGCTCAAGAAATTTGGGCGAGTATCAGTTTGTGGGCGTTTGATGATCTGTGCTTGCAAATAGGGCAGATGGCGTATTTGCAGGTTAAGAGTGTGGTGATTTAGATTAGATTCTTAATTTTTCTATATATTTGAATGGTATTTTTTATTTACCAAGCTATAAAGGAGTTTGATAAGCAACAAGGCTACATTTAAAAATAGCTATTACGAGGTCGCTGTAATTTGCGATAGATCAAAAAAATATATATTATCTTCTTATTATTTGTTACTATAGTTGAGAGTTTACACTCAATTGTTACTGATTATTTTTGAGGAACATAATATGGCATACACATTACCTGAGTTAGATTATACCTATGATGCATTAGATCCGTATTTTGATGCAAGAACAATGGAGATTCATCACTCCAAACACCATCAAACCTATATTAATAATGCAAATATCGCATTAGAGGCATATCCTGATTTACTAGGACAATGTCCAGGAAAGCTGATCTCAAATCTTGAGCAAGTTCCTGTAGAAAAACGAGTAGCTGTGCGTAATAATGTAGGAGGACATGTTAATCACACGTTGTTTTGGAAAGGGTTAAAAACTGGTACGACCTTACAAGGAAAACTCAAAGAGACCATAATACGGGATTTTGGTTCTGTTGAAACATTCCAAGAACAATTTGAGCTGGCTGCTACCACTCGTTTTGGTTCTGGATGGGCGTGGCTAGTACTAGAAGATGGAAAGTTATCTGTAGTATCGACAGCTAACCAAGATTCTCCATTAATGGGTAAAGATGTAGCTGGTGTGTCTGGTTATCCAATTTTAGGTTTAGATGTATGGGAACATGCATATTACTTAAGTTACCAGAACCGTCGTCCTGATTATATTAAAGCATTTTGGAATGTGGTGAATTGGGACGAAGCAGCCAGACGTTTTGAATCCCAAGCATAACGCAACTGTGAGTAGTGTATGGTTGCTAATGAATATTTTAAATTATTCTTAGCAACTCTTTTTATTTAAAAAAATCCTTTATAAACATAACATTATGTCTTTTCGTTAATCCTGCATGATGCGATAATTTCTCTTTAAGTTGTCCGAATAAATTTTCAAGTCTATTTGTCGTTTTTTCGATATTTAAATCACTATACTTTTCATAGGTAAATAATCCATATAATGTTTAAAACTATGATAAGCACTTCTTACATTCCGATGTTTATAAGGATAATAACTCTTTTTGTTCGATTTATCTGACCGTTCTTCTAAAACGCTTGATGTTTTAAATACCAATAATGTAAGGGGGCGTATTAGATTAGCAAGTATGTTAGTCTATAAAAATGAAAATAACTCATTGTAAATTAAAGAAATCTATACAAAAAAATCTCCTTGAATTTTTTGTATTAGAAGTCACTGTCCGTTCTGCGGCAAATTTGTTAGAGATAAATGATAACTCTGCTGCACTGTTTTACCGCAAAATCCGCGAGGTTATCAGCTATAATTTAGCACTTGAAGCAGATGAAGTATCTGACGGACAAATTGAGCTGGATGAAAGCTATTTTGGTGGACATCGTAAAGGAAAACGAGGTCGTGGGCGGTGGAAAAGTGGCTGTTTTGGGGATATTGAAACGGCAAGGAAAAAGTATTTACTGTGGTGGTCAATGATACGCAGACAACAACGCCAATGCCTGTTATAGCAAGGAAAATCAAGCCTGATAGCTGGGTTTATACAGATACTTACCATAGTTATGATGCCCTTGATGTAAGTGAATTTCACCACGAACGAATTAGCCATTCGGAGCTGTTTACAGTGAAACAAAATCACATCAACGGCATTGAAAATTTTTGGAGTCAAGCTAAGCGGATACTCCGAAAATATAATGGAATTGACCGAAAAAGTTTCCCTTTATTCTTGAAAGAATGTGAATTTCGGTTTAACTTTGGGGCACCAAAAGAGTGACTTAAAATGTTGAGAAAATGGTGTGAAATTTAGGACTAATCTAATACAGCCCCACTATTTTTATAACTATACAATTGTTTTTAGATACCATAAGACACAACAAATTTTATTTCATAAATGTGTCTAAATTAAATGCTGTCTGTTTTTGCAAAACAGCCTGTGCAATAGTGACTAATTTACGCATTAAAGCCGTGATAATCACCATTTTAGGTTTGCCGCATTCAAGCAATCGCAGCACAAACGAGCGATATACGCTGTTTTTGTAGCTGCCAAAGGCAAAGTTCATTGCAGGGCAAAAGAGTGCCTTACGAATGTCGGATTGCCCGATTTTTGAAATACCAATAACGGTATTTAAACTTTTCCCCGAACTTTTAATCATCGGGGTTAAACCTGCAAAAGTGGCGGCTGCTTTCGCGTTTTTAAAACGATTTCCATCACCTAAATGGGCAATCAGTTGAACGGCGGTTGCAAAGCCAATAGCAGGAATAGTGCAAAGTAATTTTACATTGTTTTTCAATGTATTATCTGCATTAATGCACTGTTTAATTGTTTTTTCCAAAGCCTTAATTTGCGCTTTGATGAAGGCAATCATCTGCTGTGTTGAAGCAATGCAATCGCTGTCAAGCAACATTGTTAGCCGTGTTTTTTCTTGTGCCAACTGTTTTTTCAGGTGGTCAAGTTGGCGATTTTTACGCAACAATTCCCGTTGAGCAGGTGAAATTGGCTGATAAATCGGTAATTTATGACGCTTTTCATCGGCATAATCAGCAAGCATTTTTGCGTCGATTTTGTCGGTTTTAGAGCGTAAATTATCGGTTTTCGTGAAATTTGCACTGCATTTAGGGTTAATCACGCTAACGGTGATTTGCTGTTGGAACAGAAAATCTGCCAAAGCTTCGTGATAAATATTGGTGGCTTCCATCACGCAGTGAAAAGTTTCACCAAATGTATTGAGCCATTGCATAAGTGATTGAAATCCTTCTGGATTATTTTTAAACACTTTATGCTTATGTTTGCCATTTTGTAATTTAATGGCAACATCAAATTTAGCTTTGGCAATATCAATGCCAACGTAATATAATGGGTTATCCATTTGACCTCCAAACCTTGTGAATGCGGGCTACGGAAAACGTGCCTGAGATACCATTCGGGGTGATAGTGGATGAGAAAGTAGGCTTATATCTACACTACGTGCTTAATGGCACAAGGGGCGAAGCAACTCTACTTTCTCTATAACCCCATTATGAAGGTACTCGTAATGGGGTTTTCTTTTGCCCATATTCTAATACAAGGGGCGAACCGATGTGTTCGCCCTTATTAAAATGTAGATAATATTGTGGGCGGACACATCGGTCCGCCCCTACAGCTAGATAAGAAGGATGCCCTATGCAACAATACAAACACGACTTTATCGAATTTGCCTTAAGCCGAAATGTACTTAAATTCGGCGAATTTACCCTGAAATCAGGCAGACAAAGCCCTTACTTCTTTAATGCAGGATTATTTAATACTGGCAGAGATCTTGCCAAATTGGGCGAATATTACGCCAAAGCGATCCAAGCTAGCCAAATTGATTATGATGTACTATTCGGACCTGCTTACAAAGGCATTCCGATTGCAACTACTGTCGCGGTGGCATTAGCAAATCAATTTGATGTAGATAAGCCTTGTTGCTTTAACCGTAAAGAAGTTAAAGATCACGGCGAAGGTGGAAATCTTATCGGTAGCCCGTTAAAAGGCAGAGTTTTATTGGTGGACGATGTAATTACCGCAGGCACGGCAATTCGTGAATCAATGGAAATCATTCAAGCCAACAATGCAACCTTAGCGGGTGTGATGATCGCGTTAAACCGTAAAGAAAAAGGCAAAAGCGAACTCTCAGCAATCCAAGAAGTAGAACGTGATTACGGCTGTCAGGTTTTCTCTATTATTGATTTTGATGATCTTGTTAGCTTCTTAGAAAGATCAGCGCAATATACTGACTATTTGCCAAAAATGAGAGAATATCGCGAGAAGTATGGTATTAAATAATCGGTTTAAAATTTAACAATATACTGAAAGATTGTTGTTTTGCGTCTATTTTTGTAAATATTAGTGACTATTTTATGTAAGCAACTTTTTAAGGCATAGTAGACAAAATGGTCACTATGCCTATTACAGGCGTAATAGATAAATTTGTTGCTAAAAAGTAGCTTAAAGCCTTATAGTACAAGACTTTAAGCCTTCTTTTTGAAATATGAATAAAAAACCTGTCCTTTTTGCCTTAAGAACAATATCCAAAAGTATGGAAAGAAAAATAATATTCAGAGATACTTTTGTTCGTCCCGCCATAAAACTTTTTCTTTCACAAAGAAAAAGTTTTATGACATTCATTACAAAAATAACGTTGAATATTATTTCTTATACCATGTTTGCGGATATCGCTACTGTGGCAAACTAGCTATAATAAAAACGGCATTTTAAGTGCCGTTTCTATTTCTATGGTTAAGATCTTTTCATAATCTCAAAAAACTCATCGTTGGTTTTTGCGACCATCAATTTATCAATAAGGAACTCCATTGCTTCCACTTCACCCATTGGGTTAAGGATTTTGCGTAAAATCCACATTTTTTGTAATTCATCTGGGCTTGTGAGTAGATCTTCTTTACGCGTGCCTGAACGGTTAAAGTCAATCGCTGGGAATACACGGCGTTCTGCAATTTTGCGAGAAAGGTGTAATTCCATATTACCTGTTCCTTTGAACTCTTCAAAGATAACTTCGTCCATTTTTGAACCTGTATCCACAAGTGCCGTTGCAATAATGGTTAAGCTACCGCCTTCTTCTACGTTACGAGCAGCACCAAAGAAACGTTTTGGGCGGTGTAAAGCGTTAGCGTCCACACCACCAGAAAGAATTTTACCAGACGCAGGGGTTACTGTGTTGTAAGCTCGTGCTAAACGTGTGATAGAGTCTAATAAAATAACCACATCTTTTTTATGTTCGACTAAACGTTTCGCTTTTTCAATTACCATTTCGGCAACTTGAACGTGGCGAGTTGCAGGTTCATCAAAGGTTGAAGCAATTACTTCGCCTTTCACAGAACGTTGCATTTCAGTTACTTCTTCCGGGCGTTCATCAATTAATAAAACAATTAATTCGCACTCAGGATAGTTATGGGTAATGCTTTGAGCAATGTTTTGAAGTAAAACGGTTTTACCTGCTTTTGGTGGTGCAACGATCAAACCACGCTGACCTTTACCGATTGGTGAAGCCAAATCTAAGATACGCGCAGTTAAATCTTCTTTTGAACCATTACCACGCTCCATACGCAAACGTGAGTTAGCGTGAAGTGGCGTTAAGTTTTCAAAGAGAATTTTGCTACGAGAAACTTCAGGTTTGTCATCATTAACTAAATCTACTTTGAGCAATGCAAAGTAACGTTCGCCTTCTTTCGGTGGGCGGATTTTACCTTCGATTTTGTCACCAGTTTGAAGATTGAAACGGCGGATTTGACTTGGGGAAACATAGATATCATCAGGGCCTGCAAGGTAAGAACTATCGGCAGAACGGAGGAAACCAAAACCATCAGGTAAGATTTCTAACACGCCTTGACCGAAAATGTCTTCACCACTTTTTGCGTGTTGTTTCAAAATGGCAAAGATAATATCTTGTTTGCGTAAGCGAGCTAAGTTTTCTAGCCCCATTTGTTCTTCACCGATACGGACAAGTTCCGATACGGGTGTATTTTTTAACTCTGTAAGATGCATAGAAATAATAATTGTGTTATTTAAAGATTGGATTAAAACAGGTTAATTCAGATTTGTTTGTATGAATTGTGGTGGCGGAGAATACAGCGAAAAGGAAAATTTTGCAAATTTTTTCTGCCTTATTACCGCTTGTTTGTGTGAAAAAGGGTAAAATAGTTGAAAAAAAGGGAAAAAATGGCTGATAATATCAACGAAGTTCGCTTGGATAAGTGGCTATGGGCGGCACGCTTTTACAAAACTCGTTCAATTGCAAAGGCGATGATTGAAGGTGGTAAAGTCCATTACAATGGGCAACGAGCTAAAACCAGTAAAATTGTCGAAGTCGGGGCAACAATTAAATTACGCCAAGGCAACGATGAAAAAGAAGTTGTTGTCACTGCGTTGAGCGATCAACGACGTGGTGCACCTGAAGCACAACTACTTTATCAAGAAACGGAAAAAAGTATCCAAGAACGAGAAAAAATCGCCTTTGCCCGTAAAGCAAATGCGTTGTCGATGCCACACCCAGATCGTCGCCCAAATAAAAAAGAGCGACGGGATTTGATTAAATTTAAATATCAAGAGAACGATTTGTAATTACTTAAATCGTCCCCATATAGCTTTTGTAATGGCGGTGATTTTTCTCACCGCTTGTATTTTATGAAGGATTTTTAATGACAACTTACACACAAGATAACGATAAACTTTATCGCTTTTTATTTGAAAACCGTGCGGTGCGTGGCGAATGGGTTCGCTTAAACGACACCTTTACGGAAACTTTAAATACCCACCACTACCCAACAGCAGTACAAAATTTGCTGGGTGAAATGTTAGTGGCAACCAGTTTATTAACGGCAACACTCAAATTTGAAGGGACAATTACCGTTCAAATTCAAGGTGACGGAGCGTTAAAATTAGCGGTGGTAAACGGCAATCATCAACAACAATTTCGTGCTTTAGCTCGTGTTGAAGGTGATATTGCGGATAACGCAACACTTGCTGAAATGGTTGGAAATGGTGTTCTCGTTATTTCGATTATTCCAGAAAAAGGTGAACGTTATCAAGGGGTTATAGCCTTAGATAAACCTACTGTTAGTGAGTGTTTAGAAGACTATTTTGCTCGCTCAGAGCAGCTCGCTACACAGCTTGTGATCCGTGTTGGTGAATATCAAGGTAAAGCCGTTGCAGGTGGAACATTATTACAGATCGTTCCAGATGGCACTGGTTCACCAGACGACTTTGAGCATTTGGCGACATTAACTTCGACGATCAAAGATGAAGAGCTATTTGGTTTAACGGCAGAAGAACTACTCTATCGTTTGTTCCACGAAGAAACAGTAGAAGTTTATCAACCACAGTCCACAGAGTTTAAGTGTGGTTGCTCAAGAGAGCGTTCAGGGGCGGCGATTTTGTTACTGCCTAAAGAAGAAATTGCAGAGATGTTAGCCGAAAAACAAGGGGTAATTGATATGCAGTGCGAGTGTTGCGGTACGCAATATTTCTTCGACCAAAAAGCGATTGATGAATTAAAAGCGGATAGTTAATTTGAACGACAAGCGGTAAGATTAGTAAAACATTTTGCAAATCCTACCGCTTGTAACTTAGGAAAATACAATGAGCGAACAGCAAATATTACGCCAAGTTGTACTCGATACTGAAACTACGGGGATGAATTTCAATGGTGCTCCGCACATTGGACATAACATCATTGAAATTGGTGCAGTCGAAGTGATTAACCGCCGTTTAACTGGGCGGACTTTTCACGTCTATATCAAACCGCCAAGGGAAGTCGATGCAGAAGCAATGCAAGTTCACGGTATTACCAACGAAATGCTGGCAGATAAACCTGCATTTGCTGAAATTGCCGATGAATTTATTGAATTTATCAAAGGGGCGGAACTAATTATTCATAATGCGCCCTTCGACGTAGGATTTATCGACCACGAGTTTTCCTTTTTGCCGAATCCCCCTGAAAAAGTAGCACAGATGTGTACCGTCACGGACAGCTTACAGCTTGCTCGTAAGATGTATCCAGGGAAACGTAACAATTTAGATGCGTTATGTGACCGCTTGGGGATTGATAACAGTAAACGTGTCCTGCACGGTGCGTTACTGGATGCGGAGATCTTGGCTGATGTGTTCCTGATGATGACAGGCGGTCAAATTGCCCTTATTGGTGAAGACGAACACGAGCAAGTAAAAACATCTTCAGCAGAGCAAGTTTACCAGCCATTAACTATCGATACCTCTAACTTGATTGTATTAGCCCCTGATGAAAAGGAATTGGCAGAACATCTTAAATATCTTGAGTTGATAAATAAAAAATCAAAAGGAAATTGTCTTTGGACGAGAGAATTGGCGACAGAAAACACGACATTGAATTAAAAAGAGAGCGTTTTGTATAGTAAAAAGACAATCAATAAATTTTTTCAAAAAAGTGTTTGACGGTAGAGAACGAAATCATTAATATACGCCTCGTTCGCTGCGGAGTGGTAGTTCAGCTGGTTAGAATACCTGCCTGTCACGCAGGGGGTCGCGGGTTCGAGTCCCGTCCATTCCGCCAACTAATTTAAGAAGCATATAGAAAGCCAACCATATATATGGTTGGCTTTTTATTTAGACTATCTATACGTAGTAACAGATATAGGTGTAATAGACAAATTTTATTTATACATCATAAGTCGTCGATGCCGTATTTCCACCACGTCCCGTCCAGTTGGTATGGAAGAACTCGCCACGTGGTTTGTCGGTACGCTCATAAGTATGTGCACCGAAGTAGTCACGTTGGGCTTGAAGTAAGTTTGCTGGCACTCGCTCAGAGGTATAACCGTCTAAGAAAGTGATTGCACTTGCCATACAAGGCATCGGGATACCCACTTCGATAGATTTCGCTACCACTTTACGCCAGTCGCTTAATGCGTTTTCTAAAATGCCTTTGAAGTACGCATCTGAACCTAAGAACACTAAATCTGGGTTCGCTTCGTAAGCATCACGAATGTTGCCTAAGAAACGGCTACGAATGATACAACCTTCACGCCATAATAACGCTGTTGCACCGTAGTTGATGTCCCAACCGAAGTTTTCAGACGCTTCACGAATAAGCATAAAGCCTTGTGCGTAAGAGATAATTTTTGATGCTAATAACGCTTTACGCACCGCTTCGATCCAAACTTGTTTGTCGCCTTCAACTTTGCCAATGGTTTTGTTGAACAATTTAGATGCAGCAACACGTTGATCTTTGAATGAAGATACACAACGAGCAAACACTGACTCAGTGATTAAGGTTAATGGAATACCGAAATCTAATGCATTGATCCCCGTCCATTTACCTGTACCTTTTTGACCTGCGGTATCAAGGATTTTTTCTACTAATGGTGTGCCGTCTGTATCTTTGTAACCTAGAATATCGGTCGTGATGTCGATTAAGTAACTGTCAAGTTCAGTTTTTTTCCATTCAGAAAAGATTGCTTGCATTTCATCATAGCTTAAACCTAAACCGTCTTTTAAGAACTGGTAAGCTTCACAGATTAACTGCATATCGCCGTATTCGATACCGTTGTGTACCATTTTCACGAAATGACCGGCACCTTCTTTGCCCACCCAGTCACAGCAAGGCTCGCCTTTGTCGGTTTTTGCTGAAATCGCTTGGAAAATCGGTTTCACATATTGCCATGCTTCTTCATTACCACCTGGCATAATCGAAGGTCCGTGACGCGCGCCTTCTTCACCGCCTGACACACCCGAGCCGATAAAGCGAATACCTTTTTCCGTTAACGCTTTCACACGGCGGTTGGTATCAGGGTAATTCGAGTTACCACCATCAATGATGATGTCGCCTTCTTCTAAGTGTGGTAATAATGCATCAATAAATTGATCAACCACTTCACCTGCACGCACCATTAACATCACTTTGCGTGGTTTTTCTAATTTCGCGGCTAAATCTTCTAAGGAATACGCCCCGATAATATTTGTACCTTTCGCCGCACCTTCTAAAAACTCGTCCACTTTTGACGTAGTACGGTTATACGCCACGACTTTAAAGCCGTTGTCGTTCATATTTAAAATAAGGTTCTGACCCATTACCGCTAAACCGATAACGCCGATATCGCCTTTTACTGACATTTTTTGCTCCTGTTGGGTTGTTGAATACTTTATTGTTTTGGGGCTAATGTGATTAGCCCCTACAGTTTTTATATCTAATACACATTGTAGGGGCAAATCATATTTACCCCGAATTCCGTACCAATTTATTTTAGAGCTAATGTGATTAGCCCCTACAGTTTTTATATCTAATACACATCGTAGGGGCAAATCATATTTGCCCCGAATTCCGCACCAATTTATTTTAGGGCTAATGTGATTAGCCCCTACAGTTTTTATATCTAATACACATCGTAGGGGCAAATCATATTTGCCCCGAATTCCGTACCAATTTATTTTAGAGCTAATGTGATTAGCCCCTACAGTTTTTATATCTAATACACATCGTAGGGGCAAATCATATTTGCCCCGAATTCCGCACCAATTTATTTTAGAGCTAATGTCATTATCCCCTACGTTTTTATGTCTAATACACATCGTAGGGGCAAATCATATTTGCCCCAAATCCCGTACCAATTTATTTTAGGGCTAATGTGATTAGCCTCTACAATTTTACATATAATTGATCTAATTCCCACAAAATAGGATTATTTTGAATATATTCATAAATTTTCAAATAGGATTTTTCATCTCGAATAATATGCTCATAATAATTGCGTTGCCAAACATCAAGGATATTTGTATTTTTTCTTGCCCAAGATGTTACACCTGATTTAAAACCACGCACGATTGAACCGATTGTTTGCGATGTCCCTTTTTGTAGGGGCAAATTACATTTGCCCTTATTATATTCGGTAATTTCAATAATGCCGTGTAAATGATTAGGCATAACAACAAATTCATCAACTCTTGCCTGTGGGAAAAATTCTGGGATTTGTTCCCAACATTTTTTCACATAATGACCTAAATTATTTAGCAATATTTGTTGATTGACAATTTGTCCAAATAAACATTCTTTGTTTTTACAACAAATCGTAATGAAATAAAATCCATCTTTGCGATAATCATAATGTTTTAAACGAATGGATTTTCGATGATGAATACTTGCATTATATTTTGTCATAAAATATTTATTTCGAGATTTATGAGGCAAATGTAATTTGCCCCTACATATTTACGTAAACAAACTCACCACCAACGCCAACACCGCAGGCGCTCCCTGTTTAATCAAAATCCCTTTATTCTTGGCACTTATCGCTCCATAAACCGCCGCCACGATCACGCAACTTAAAAAGAAATAAGTAACCGCACTTTGTTGAATACAAAGGGAAAAAATAAGCCCAGCGGCTAAAAATCCGTTATATAACCCTTGATTAGCAAACAACAACTGAATTTTAGGATTTCTTGCTGTTTGTTCATCTAAATTAAAAATCTGCCTTGCCTTCGGACTATTTAAGGCAAACATTTCCAAATACATAATGTAGAAATGTTCAAGGGCGACAAGTGTAGTTAAAATATAAGCTAGTATTGACATTATTTTTCCTAAGAATGATTTAGTTCAAAAATCATCTTCTGATTTTCAATTTCTCGCACCAACTCTTCTTCTGATGGTAAATATGCCATATATTTGCTGGCGAAAAGCTGCGAGCTGTAGTTCAATACCGAATATTTCGCCACTACGCTATCGGTTTCGGTGCAAAGTAACAAGCCGATAGTGGGGTTATCATCAGGGCGTTTTTGCAAATCATCGTACATTCGCACATACATATCCAGTTGCCCAATGTCTTGATGAGTGAGTTTTTCTGTTTTCAACTCAACGATCACAAAGCATTTTAAAATGTAATTGTAAAAGACCAAATCAATAAAGAAATCGGACGTTTCGGTGCGGATACATTGTTGGCGAGCTACGAAAGCAAAGCCTTTGCCCAGTTCCAACATAAATTGTTGCAGATTATCAATCAACGCTTTTTCTAGCTCTGCTTCGGTGTATGCCAAGTTAGTCGGCAAATTCAAAAATTCCAATACGGTGGGCGATTTAATCAAATCGCAGGCTTGTAATGGCACGGATTTTTCCAGCATCTCCGCTTTGACGATACTCTGGTCTTGGCTTGCTAACAAGCGGTCGTAATAAAGCGTAGAAATGTTGCGATCAAGAGTTCTTACCGACCAATTATTTTCAGCGGCTTCTTTTAGGTAGTAAAGACGAGCTTTGTCATTTGATACCTTTAATGAACGCTGAAAATGAGACCACGATAATTGTGCGAACACCGTTCGCACTTTTGGAAAATCAGGAAATAAAACATAGAATTGTCGCATTTCCCACAGGCTACGTTTACTAAAACCTTTGCCAAACTCATTCGTTAATTCAACAGAAAGATTTTTTATAATCTCTTTCCCATAAGCCGCCCTATCAGCCCCATTTTGTTCTTCCAAAACAATGCGTTCGCCAATTTTCCAATAGGCTTCAACCATTGCTGAATTGACAGCGGTATAAGCCTTTTGGCGTGCATTAGAAAGAATTTGCTTAATTTCTAAAAGATAACTGCTGTTGATTAAATCCATATCTAGCTCCGATAACTACTTAAAAATTAATCTATTTTTTACAACAACCTCGCCGCATCGCTATCCAAATACCACTCCGTTACGCCATTTTTGGCTTTAATTTTTGCCGCTGGGTAAGGCAAGTTTTCCGCTGGGGTGGTTTGGATTTCTTTGAGAATTTCCGCTTTGCTTGCCCCTGTGACTAAATAAGTAATGCGTTTAGCTTGTTCAATCAATTTAGCCGTTTTGGATATGCGGATTTGCCCTGTTTCAGGGTGTTTGGCAATAATTGCTAAATTTGGATCATTGAAATCCGTTTGATGTGGGAAAAGGGACGCGGTATGTCCGTCCGTTCCCATGCCTAAAATAATCCAATCAAACTCGCCATTAGGTACACAAGCGGTCAGTTCTTGTGAAAATCTTACAAGTTCTTGCTCTACAGACTCTTCACCACGAATACGGTGGATATTTTCTGTGGGGATCTGGATATGATCGAACAGTGATTTTTGCACTTCGCCATAATTGCTTTCAGGATCTTGTGGCGGAACCATACGATCATCGCCCCACCAAAAATGTAAGTTTTGCCATTGAATTTGGCTTTTATATGGCTCTTGTGCAAGGGTTTTAAACAGCAGTTTTGGCGTACTTCCGCCTGATAAGGAAATATGCACGGGGCGGTTTAATTGACTATATAACACAAATTCTTGTGCGATTTTTTCCACCGCACTTTGTGCTGTTGGGAATGTGATGTAGTTCATAAAATCCTTGTAGCAACTGTGTTTACACTTTTTTCTTCATCAAACCACTTGGTTTACGCCACACTTTGCCGTGTTTGGCGATCAATTTATCGGCTTCAGAAGGCCCCCAAGTACCTGCTTCGTATTCATAAATACGCCCACGTTCCGCTTTATAGTCCAAAATCGGTTGAACAAATTTCCAGCAGGCGTGTACTGCATCGGTACGAGCGAATAGGGTTGCATCGCCTTTCATTGCATCTAATAATAGACGTTCATAAGCCGTTAATAGACTTGGCGAAGCAAGATCGGCATAGCGGAAATCCATTGATACTTCTTTCGCTTCAAAGCCAGCACCAGGTTTTTTCAAGCCGAAACGCATTGAAATGCCTTCGTCGGGTTGGATACGAATAATCAATTTATTATCAGGAGCATTTTGACTAAAGACTGGGTGTGGGGTTATTTTAAAGTGAATAACCACTTCTGTAACACGAGCAGGTAAGCGTTTCCCTGTTCGTACATAGAATGGCACGCCAGCCCAACGCCAGTTGTCAATCTGGCAACGTACTGCCATATAGGTTTCAGTGTTAGAGTCTTCAGGCACACCTTTTTCTTGTAGATAGCCTTTAACTTCTTCGCCGTTAATGGTGCTTGCGGTATATTGTCCTAAAACAAGGTTATTTTTAATATCATCATTTGAAAGTGGATGCAGACAATGTAGCACTTTCGCCACTTCATCACGCATTGAGTCGGCATTGATAATTGCAGGTGGCTCCATTGCGACCATTGCTAACACTTGCAATAAATGGTTTTGGAACATATCACGCATTGCCCCTGAGCCATCATAATAACCGCCACGATCTTCTACACCAATAGATTCTGCCCCTGTGATTTCAACATAATCGATAAAATTACGGTTCCAGAGCGGTTCAAATAGACCATTAGAAAAACGCAAAACGAGCAAATTTTGCACGGTTTCTTTGCCTAAATAGTGGTCGATACGGTAGATCTGATGCTCTTCAAAATACTTGTGAATTTGAATATCAAGGGCTTTTGCCGTTTCAATATCGTAGCCGAAAGGCTTCTCAACAATGATCCGTTTCCAGCCAAATTCTTCTGTTGTTAAACCGTGTGCTGAAAGGCATTCAGGGATAACGCCGTATAAACTGGGTGGCGTAGAAAGATAATATAGCGTATTACCGCCTGTGCCATATTTGTCGTGCAGTTCATCTAAACGTGGCAATAATTTTGCATAATCCACTGCATCAGACGTATTTACCGATTGATAATAAAGGTGTTCGCAAAATTTTTCTAACACATCACCGCTTGCATTTTCAAGCTTGACTAAGGTGTCGTGCATTTTTTGACGAAAAGTTTCATCGGTCAAAGGGGAACGAGCGACCCCTAATACAGAAAAATGTTCAGAAAGTCTGCCGATTTTATAAAGATTATAAAGGGCTGGAATTAACTTGCGGTAGGTGAGATCCCCAGACGCACCAAAAATCACAATACAATTATTGTCTGCTTTCATTTGCAATCCTAGAAAATGTAAAAAAATTGTTAGATTTCATAACAAAATATAACAATAAGTAAAATCAATTAAAAGAAAAAATCTGTTGCCAATCACGTTGTTTATTTGCCACCATTATAAAATAAGGGTTTACAAAGGTTTCACGTTGATTATAGCTTAACGGTTGGAAGTGAAGATCGAAGACCTGACCGCCTGTTTCTGCGAGTAACACTTCAGCAACAGCCGTATCCCATTCTCCAGTATCCCCTAAACGCACATAGCAATCCGCCTTACCTTCAGCAACCAACCCAGCTTTTAAGCTACTTGAACCGAATTGAAGAAAATCCACTTGATAAGGGGGAAGCACAACTTGGCGAATTTTGTCGCTACTTGATGTGCCAATAGTCACTTGCAAGCGGTGTGATTTATCGTCATTTTGACTATTCGAATTAAGACGACGGATCTCGTCATTTTCTCTAACAAAAGCACCGCTTGCACGCATTGCGTAGTAGGTTTTGTCTAAGATCGGCGAATGAATAACCCCCAAAACAGGACGATTTTGTTGAACTAACCCAATCACAACCGAAAATTGATCGGTTCTATCAATAAATTGCTGTGTCCCATCAAGCGGATCAACGATCCAATACTCTTGCCATTGCGAACGCTCCGAAAGTGGAATTTTACAACTCTCTTCTGACAAGATCGGCACATTTGGGGTCAATTTCTGTAATTGTTCAATCACAAACTGGCTAATAAAAAGATCAGCTTCAGTCACAGGGGTTTTATCTGCTTTAATCTGAATTTCCACAGAACGATGATAAAAGCGTTTGAGATGCTCTCCTGCTTGAGTGGCAATATTAAGGACATCATTTAATAGTTGTTGAGTAAGTGTTTGCATATAAAACTCCTTAATTTATCTCCCAATAATACCGCACAATGTGTTGAAAGCCAAAGGTTATTGATCGGCTAATAGACATTGGCCGCTAGCTTACAACATTTGTGTTTTATATCTAGGGTTTAAAGGGTAAAGGTAAATACATGATTCTTATACAAGGATAAATCCCCTAGTTTGTCATCCTCCTAGATTTCGCTATAATGCTCCGCTTTTAAAAACTACAAGGAATAACTATGTTTGAACTCAATCCGATTAGAACCCAATTAGCCGATTTAGCCGAACGAACCCGTACACTTCGGGGGTATCTTTGACTTCGATCTAAAGGTCGAACGCTTAGAAGAAGTCAATGCTGAATTAGAACAGCCGGATGTCTGGAATAATGCTGAAAAAGCTCAGGCGTTAGGCAAAGAACGTGTTGCTCTTGAAACTATTGTGAATACGATTAAAACACTTGAGCAAGGCATTGAAGATGTTGAAGGCTTAATTGAGCTAGCCGTTGAAGCAGAAGATGAAGAAACCTTTACCGAAGCACAACAAGAAGCTAACCAGCTAGAAGAAAAATTAGCCCTGTTGGAGTTTCGTCGTATGTTTAGCGGTCAGCACGACGCAGCAGATTGCTATGTGGATTTACAGGCAGGTTCAGGCGGTACGGAAGCCCAAGACTGGACAGAAATGCTACTGCGTATGTATTTACGTTGGGCAGAAAGCAAAGGTTTTAAAACCGAGTTGATCGAAGTATCCGATGGCGATGTGGCAGGATTAAAATCGGCGACCATTCGCGTATCGGGGGAATATGCTTTCGGTTGGCTGCGTACGGAAACAGGGATCCACCGTTTAGTGCGTAAAAGTCCGTTTGACTCAAATAACCGCCGCCACACCTCTTTTGCGGCAGCATTTGTCTATCCTGAAGTCGATGATGATTTTGACATTGAAATTAACCCTGCCGATCTGCGTATTGACGTGTATCGTGCTTCTGGTGCAGGCGGTCAGCACGTTAATAAAACAGAGTCTGCAGTGCGTATTACCCATATGCCATCAGGTATTGTGGTGCAGTGTCAAAACGGACGCTCACAACATCAAAATAAAGATCAAGCAATGAAACAGCTCAAAGCGAAGCTCTACGAAATGGAAATGATGAAGAAAAACGCAGAAAAACAAGCAATGGAAGAGAGTAAGTCTGATATTGGTTGGGGCAGTCAAATCCGTTCTTATGTGCTAGATGATTCGCGTATCAAAGATTTGCGTACGGGTGTTGAAAATCGCAATACCCAAGCGGTGTTAGATGGTGATTTAGACAAGTTTATTGAAGCGAGTTTGAAAGCTGGGTTATAAAAGATGCGCATTAGATTTACTGGATGCTAGTAGAAATCCCCGTTCTGAAGAACGGGGAAAACTTTGGATGCTAGAGAGATTATGATATTTTAATTCGTCGCAATAATCACTGCCCTTTTCGGTGCAGGATACCCTTCTATCGTTTTGGAATGATCTTGAGGGTCGAGGAAATCAACCAACGATTCATTTTCTAACCAATCTGTTTTACGCTGTTCTTCTAATGTGGTGACCGCTTCATCAACACAACGAACATTTTTAAAGCCAACTTTTTCAAGCCAATTAATCAACGCTGGTACAGACGGGATAAAATACACATTTTTCATTTTGGCATAACGGTCTGCTGGCACCAGCACATCATTAATATCACCGTCGATAACCAAAGTTTCTAACACCAGCTCTCCCCCTTTGACTAACTGATTTTTCAGTTGGGCAAGATGGTCTAGCGGCGATTTACGGTGATACAACACCCCCATCGAAAATACCGTATCAAAGGCTTGCAAGGGTTGCATTTGCTCAATGCCTAACGGAATTAAATTGGCTCTGCGGTCGTTATTTAACAATTTTCGCACCGCTTCAAATTGGCACAAAAAGAGTTCCGTCGGGTCGATCCCCACCACCATTTTTGCCCCTTCGCCCACCATTCGCCACATATGGTAGCCACTGCCGCAGCCCACATCTAAAATCAAGCGGTCTTTTAACGGTGATAAATGGGGCAAAACCCTATCCCATTTAAAATCGGAACGCCATTCACAATCAATATGTACACCATACAGATGGTAAGGACCTTTTCGCCACGGCATAAGCTGTTTTAGGTGATGCACCAAGCGTTGCGTTTCACCTGCAGACAACGGCTCAACCAAACGAGCTTCAACCTTATCTGCCAAATTAATTTCACAAGGCAAGCTAGGTAAATGGTCTAGCATTTTTGCCCATTTGGCATAATCTCCATGCGTCTGTTTTTCCCATTGTTTGAGCTGTAAAGGAAGTGTTTCCAACCAAGCAGATAACGGCGAGGTGGCAATTTGTTGATAAAAAGGACGAAAATCAATCATAATCTTTTCAAATAAAGTAAATAAGCGGCGAGATTTTAATGAAAATTTTCTTGATAAGCAAAAACACTTACCTAAAAATAGTCGAAAAGCAGGGCAACCACATATGTTGTCCATTTTTCAACCTACACGCCGAGCAACAGCTCATCTCGAAATTCATCTGACCAACCAGCAGCGGTCAATTTCCCTTTCATACTCTGCTTTTTCGGGTGTAATCGAGCCAAGTTCAACGCTAATCGACGCAAAATTGCCAGATTTTCCGCACCCCATTCATCGGTCACCGCACATTCGTCTTCTTTATAGACCACATCTAGCACCCAATGGGCTTTGTTTTCCACTTCCCAATGCCCTCGCACACACTTCGCCAATATTTGAATATCAACATCCAAACTACTGATATAAAAGACTTTTTCTTGCGATTCTTTGCCATTATCTGACCGCTTGCGACACACCTCCAACACCGATTTTATCCCCTTCCATTCCTCCGCTTTGCTCAGCCAATCACTCACTTTCAGCTTACGGTAGTAACGCTCATCAATTCGACTACGTTCCGCATTTACCTCCTCATACGTCTCAAGCATTTCGGGGCAATCTCGGCTGATTTTGTGAAAATACGCCTCCACTTCCGACTGAAATTGACGGTGATTTTTCTTCAACGGCATCACATAATCCCCTTTCTTTTCGATGATTTTCTCGGCAATTTTCTTCTGTGTATTCATCGCATCCACCGTTATAACGGCATTTTTTAAGCAAAAACTATCGATAATTTCCATCACCGCCTGCTGCTCATTTTGCTTACCCGAGGATTTTTTCTGCGATAAAATCAAACCACGAGACTGGCTCCACACCGTCACACTGTGCAAAGCACTTTGGGTTTCCGGATTGAAACTATGACGAAGTGTCTTGCCATCAATCGCAATCACTTCACGTCCTTGTTGTGTGCGTATCTCATTGATAAAATTAAGAAAAACCTCATTAAACGCTTGTGGCTCAATGCGTTTTATTACACGGGCGATAGTATCATCGACAGGAATACCACACTCAAAAGGACGATATTTTCGCAACCAATCCAAATGTAATTCGCCAAAAAGTTTGATTTCAGTCCAGCTGTTTGCCCCCGAAATCACGGCACTGACGACGAGAAAAACGATGTCTAAAAAGTGGTGTTTTTGATTATAGGCTCGTGGGTCGGATAAATTTTCAAAAAAACGAAAAACGCTCATTTTACAACCTGATTTGATATGGATAATTAAGGTGTATTAGATCATAAATTTGAGAAAGATGCGATCTTGCCCTGCAAACGACATAGAAATTTGGTATAATTTAGTTCGCCAAAACCTAACCATTCCATACAAACTAAGCGGTCAAAATCCGCAAGCGATTGGCAAAAGTGTGGCAGGTAATAGCACAAAAATTCATTTAGCGGTAGATAGTTGTGGAAATCCTATTGATTTTGTTCTGACGGGGGTGAAGTTCACGACAGTAAAGCTGCACCTGAGCTTGTGGAATTGTTACCTGACAGTGAGACCATTGTTGCAGACAGAGGTTATGATTGTGAAGCCTTACGAGCACTTATTTTGACGACAACAAAAGCAGTTCCAGTTATACCTCGTAGACGAAATTCAAAGGTGGGTAATGATGATATAGACTGGTGTTTATATCGTTATCGCCATTTAGTTGAAAATGCGTTTGCTTTTTTAAAACAATACCGAGCCATTGCGACTCGGTACGATAAGTTAGCAAGAAATTATGCGGCATCGCTAGCAATGATTTGTTGTATTCGCTGGGGGAAATTGTTGTTTGGTTAAGATTTAAACTCAAAAGATCAACAGCCCCTAGATGTTTGAATTTGACTATCTCTAAATAGGCCGTATGTCAGGGCGAATAAAGATTCGCCCCTCATATGATTATTCAATCACAATACGATCTCGGTTTTTTTCAAGTGTCGCTTTCCCGATACCTGAAACTTCGGTGAGCTGCTCAACATTTAAAAACTTACCGTTTTTCTCACGATATTCCACAATTGCCTGAGCCTTTTTCGCTCCAATACCTACTAACTTATCTTGGATTTCTGAGGCTGTCGCAGTATTGATATTTACAACATTCGCATTTACTTTTTGTGTCGCTGCGACTTGTTGCATCACTACTGGTGTAGGTTCTGTTGACGTAGTTACTTTTTCTTCAGCAAATGTTGTTGCAGAGAAAAGCCCAAATAAAAGACTGAATGTGTAACGAGAAAGTTTTTTCATAAATTACTCCTTAAAGGTTGGTTTAAATTGCACGCATACCTTACAAATCAAACAAACAGCCTGCAATGAGTAAAAATGTGTTTTTCGACGCAGATCGAAAAAATTGAAAAATCTTCTAGACAATACTGCTATTTTTTTGTTTTAGTAAAAAGTTAGCAAAAATAGCAAGCTTATTGTGAAATTTTTCTGAAAATCCATCAGAAATCCTTTAGAATAATACAATGTTTCCTTAAACTTAATCATTTGGGATACTCAAAATGAGCCAACAAAATTTACGTAAAGAACCTGTTTTTGGTGAGCCTAGCGCAGTAAAAACAGAGAACGAAAATTCGGAAAGCAAATTAACTCTCTCAGCACATAAACTTACTAAGAAGGTTAATTTTTCATTACATTCAACTAAATCGCCAGGACACACTTTTACTCCAGTAATGAAGCGTCCTGTAGGTGGTACTTTTTCTTTTGCCTCAATGGAAGAACAAAGAAATCAACAAGATTCAAAAGAGCGTACATTGGAGCAACAAAAAACATCTGTATTTATGTTTTCTCCTGTTGTCACCACAACAGAGGGGCCATTATCTGAAGCATCCCAAAAGGAAACAGAAACAACAAATGCCGAGCAACCAGCAATGACTACTCAAACTATAGAGAGAATTCTGCCTAGTTCTCAACCTAATTTTCAAAAATCAATCGCAGAAAAGGTACCATTTCAATCTCGCCGATTACTTCTTGTGGGGACATTGGTATTGGCATCACTTGTGATTCTTTTCTTGTTAAAACCAAATACACCGGAAACACTGGAACAATTGGAACAAGATAATACTCTACCTATTGAATTCCGCCCAGTTGATGAAGCAGAAGCGAAGCGAGCAGAAGAAGCAAAAGCATTAACTGCCCCACAAGCTCAAGTAGAGCAAGCTCCCCCGATATCTCCCCCCGTAAACACCGTAGAAATAATACTGCCATTAACAACGGGAGGTTCGGCAGTTTCATCTAACGTTGAAAATGCTTCTATTACGCCTATTTCTGTAACAAGTACAGAAATTACAAAGCCTACTGAGGAAATCGTAACAAAACCAACAAGTAGCACAAGTGTGAGCTACCAGATGGAAGAAGAAAAATCAGAAGTAGAGAAAATTCAAGCTGAGAAAACTCAAGTAGAAAAAATTAAACCAGTTTCTGCTGTAACTCAAAAAGCAGAGGTCAACATAGAAAAAGAACAGCCTGCTAAAACAAAAGTGGTAGTCGTAACTGCTAAACCTGTTGTTACATCAGCTTCATCTGGCTTTATTTCAAGCAAGACATTAACGATTCCAAAAGGTGTATCTTTAATGCAGGTTTTCCGTGACAATCATCTAAATATTTCAGATGTAAACGCTATGAGCAAAGCAAACAAAGCGGTCAGCAATCTCAAAGTCGGAGAAAAAGTAACTGTTCGATTAGACAAAAATAGCCGTGTTGTTGAAATGAGAATAAATGCTGGAATTTATACTCGCCAATCAAATGGTACTTATATTTTTAAATAATAAATATTGAGGCAATAATATCATCATTGCCTCTCTCTATATTTAAAAGGAGATACGAGATGATATCCATAATAGTGAGGAAGTATTCTTCAATATATGCAATGATAGCATTGCTCTCTGCTTGTACGGTACCTGCTGTATCACCTGTTTCTCAACTTGAAAAGTCATTAATACCAACAAAAAATACCCAAATGATTGTTAAAATTAATGAACGTATTTATTACGAATATCTATGTGATAATAAACAAATCGTTAGGGTACAATATGACAACACAAAGAAAAATAGAGCTGTTGATATTACTTTTCAGCAAAGTACCCATACGCTTTATTCAAGTGTGACGAAAAAAGGCAAAAAATACAGCGATATCCGCTGGATATGGTCAGAAGATTTTGATGGCAAAGGCACATTGCGAGATAACCGCAATAAAATCCTTGCCGAAAACTGCGTGAAGCAATAGGAAGCATAATGAATATTTTAGTTATTGCACCTTCTTGGGTTGGGGATATGATGATGTCCCACGCCCTTTATCAACAGCTCAAAACCAACTATCCGAATTGCCAAATTGACGTGATGGCACCCGACTGGTGTCGCCCGTTACTTTCTCGTATGCCAGAAGTTCGCAAAGCGATTTCAATGCCAATCGGTCACGGCTCGTTTGCGTTATGTAAGCGGTACAATTTAGGCAAAAATTTGCGAAATCAATACGATATGGCAATCGTTCTGCCTAATTCATTGAAATCTGCTTTTATTCCGCTGTTTGCTAAAATTCCCCAACGTCGTGGCTGGAAAGGGGAAATGCGTTATAGCTTTCTCAACGATTTACGCACGAATAAAAACGACTATCCGATGATGGTACAACGTTATGTGGCACTTGCGTTTGAGCAAGGTAAAATCCCGACAGCAGAAAACTTACCGATTGCTTATCCTTACCTACAAGTCGATAGCGAGAAAATTGCACAAACCAAACAACATTTTGCTAAACAGTTTGAATATGCCGAAAACCGCGAAGCGGTTGGTTTCTGCCCAGGTGCAGAGTTTGGACCTGCGAAACGTTATCCCCATTACCACTATGCAACACTGGCTCAAAAACTGATTGAGCGAGGCTATTCCGTGCGTTTATTTGGTTCAAAAAAAGATGAAGAAGCCGGGGAACAAATTCGCAATAGTTTGCCTGAAGCCTTACAACGCTACTGTATCAACCTTGCAGGACAAACGGATTTAAACCAAGCTGTTGATTTAATTGCTGATTGCAAAGCCGTTGTCAGCAACGACTCTGGATTAATGCACATTGCCGCTGCTCTTAACCGACCGCTTGTTGCGCTCTATGGTCCAACTAGCCCGCAATATACGCCACCGCTCTCTAAATCTGCGGTGATTATCCGCTTGATTGAAGGTGGTTTAATTAAGATCCGCAAAGGCGAAGGGCAAGACGGTTATCACCAAAGTTTGATCGATATTCAGCCTGAAATGGTGTTGGACAAGTTAAATAATAAGCTGTCAAAAAAAAATTCACTTTAATTCTTTTCATAGACGTTTTTTATTTTATTTCTCTAGCTATTTAGATAAAATAATCGTCGTTTATTAGGTATAATCGTTTGACCTTCGGAGTTGCAATGAAAAATATTTTAGTGATAAAGTCAAGTATTCTTGCGGATAAATCAAAATCTAATCAATTGGTTGATCACTTCAAGTCTCAAATTTCAGCTAATATTATAGAACACAACTTAGGTGAAAATCCGCTCCCGTATTATGATATAAATGCTGTATTAGATATACGAGGAAAATCACAAGATGATACTCAATATAATGCTCTGACTCTTTCTAATAATCTGATCAATGAAGTAAATCAATGCGATCTCATTGTATTTGCTGTTCCTATGTATAATTTAGGTATACCAGCACAGCTTAAGACATATCTAGACTATTTAACCCGTATTGGCGTAACTTTCCGTTATACAGAAAATGGTCATGAAGGTTTAATTAAAGGTAAAAAAGCTATTGTTGTGCTTACTCACGGAGGAGTCTATAGGGATACACCTACAGACTTAGCCAAAATGTATATGCATGCAGTTCTTAATTTTATTGGTATTTTTGACATCGAGTTTGTTTACGCGGAAGGTCTTGGCTATGGAGCAGAAATTTCAGATAAAGCTCTTGAAGCGGCTAAAGTTGAACTGGATCGTATTGCTCAAACATTCTAATTTAATGATAAATACACCGTCTAATTAGGCGGTGTTTTTATATGTAACCGTTTGTCTTTTATCCATATCAAATAACTACGCAATATTTACAAATAATCATTTCAATCTTACTGCTTTTCAGTTAGTTTATTACTGTCTATTTGTTTATCTTAACTATAAGGAAACTCACTATGGAAACTCTCTTTCAAGTAGCTCAAAATTGGTTAGATCAAGATCCTGATTTAGAAACTCGTGCAGAGTTAGAGCAATTGATTTCGCAAGCAAAAGCAAATGATGCGAAAGCTCAAGCTGAATTATCTAGCCGTTTTGATGGACGTTTACAATTTGGTACTGCAGGCTTACGCGGTCGCTTACAAGCAGGTTCAATGGGTATGAACCGTGTACTTGTTGCTCAAGCTGCGGGTGGTTTAGCAGAATTTCTAAAAGGCTATGACAAAGAGCCATCTATCGTGTTAGGTTATGATGGACGTAAAAATTCAGATGTGTTTGCGCGTGATACTGCAGAAATTATGGCAGCAGCAGGCATCAAAACTTATCTTCTTCCAAGAAAATTACCGACCCCAGTGCTTGCCTATGCAATCAAGTACTTTGATACCACAGCAGGTGTAATGGTCACAGCAAGCCATAACCCACCTGAAGATAATGGCTATAAAGTTTATTTAGGTAAAGCAAACGGCGGTGGTCAAATCGTATCGCCAGCAGACCAAGAAATTGCAGCTTGTATTGATAAAGTAGCACAAGGCAGCATCAAAGACTTACCACGCAGTCAAAATTACACCGTATTAGATGATGAAATTGTTGATGCCTATATTGCAAAAACAGCAAGCCTTGCTAAAGAGCCACAAGTTGATATTAACTATGTTTATACCGCAATGCACGGCGTAGGTTATGAAGTATTAAGCAAAACATTAGCCAAAGCAGGTTTACCGCAACCATCTATCGTTGCTGAACAAGTATGGCCAGACGGTACATTCCCAACGGTGAACTTCCCGAACCCGGAAGAGAAAGGTGCATTAGATTTAGCGATTAAAGTAGCTAAAGAGAGAAATGCGGAATTTATTATTGCGAACGACCCAGATGCAGACCGTTTGGCAGTGGCAGTACCAGATGCACAAGGTAACTGGAAACCTTTACACGGCAACGTTATCGGTTGTTTCTTAGGTTGGTATTTAGCAAAACAATATCACGCACAAGGCAAAAAAGGTGTTCTAGCGTGCTCACTTGTTTCTTCCCCAGCACTTGCAGAAATTGCGAATAAATATGGCTTTGAGTCAGAAGAAACATTAACGGGCTTCAAATATATCGGTAAAGTAAACGGCTTATTATTCGGCTTTGAAGAAGCATTAGGCTACTTAGTTGATCCAGATAAAGTGCGTGATAAAGATGGTATCTCTGCAGCAATTATGTTCTTAGATCTTGTGCGTAGCTTGAAAAAAGAGGGCAAAACCTTAGCAGATTATGCAGATGACTTTACTAGAGAGTTTGGGGCTTATGTAAGCGGTCAGATCTCTATCCGTGTTGATGATTTATCAGCAATCGGTAAGTTAATGACTGCATTACGCACCAATCCACCAAGCGAAGTGGGCGGTTTCAAAGTAGCGACTTTCTTAGATCATACGAAAACAGATCGCCAAAGCGATATTTTAGTCTTTGTGCTTGAAAACGGCAGCCGCTTAATCGCTCGTCCATCAGGTACAGAACCGAAAATCAAGTTCTACTTAGATGCTCGTGGAACTGATCCGAAAAATGCAGAAGAAGTATTAGCACAGTTTGATGCAAGCGTGCGTGCAATTCTTCGTCAAGAGCAGTATGGTAAACAAGATTGCTAGTTGATTAAAATGTTAAAGCCAGATAGATAGTAAAAAGTGTTGGTTTTAGTTTTTCTATTACCGACACTTTTTATATTTCCGTTTAATATTCATTAATCACCTATCAAATGTAATTTTTATTAAGAAAATGATGAACAATAAATTCAATCCTAACCCCCCTAGTTTTAAGTCAGTAAAAGCATGCCAACCTTTTAAATTTAAAACGAAAAAATCTTCACTACAACAAGATTATGTTCAAACATCAAAAAATGAGCACTACAAAGACAAACCAAGTTTATCGATTTATACAACTGAAGCTAACAAATCTAGTAAAGAGGGCTTTGTAAAAGTCAGTGTAAAAGACAGAAACAAAGCTATAAAAAGTAAAAGTGGTGCCCTATCTCCAAGAGCACCAGAAAAAATCCGTAATAATCGAGCCAGTGAAATGAAAGTTTATGGAGAACATGCTTGTTCTGCTATTTTTCAACAACGCCCTGAAGCTATCGTTCGTTTATGGATTACCTCTGAGTGTGCCAAAAAAACAGGAGCGTTATTAAGCTATCTTGCAGATCATAAAAAGGCATATCATTTAGTAGATACTGAAGAAATGCTGAGAGTTACAGGAACAGAGCATCACGGTGGTATGTGTTTATTAGTAAAAAAATCTACACCATTCTCGTTAGAAGGCTATTTACAACTAGAACGACAACATGATTGCTTAATACTATTAGATGGTGTAAATAATGCTCAAAATATAGGGGGAATTATACGTACTTGTGCCTTTTATGGAATAAAAGGCATTATTGTAGAAAATAATGACATACTGAATTCAAGTAATGCTGCTCGTGTTGCTGAAGGCGGTCTAGAATTTGTGTATCCCTTAGAGACAAAACATAAACACATTGCCTTAATGCAGTTACGTAAGGCTGGTTATCAAATTGTGCATTTAACTCGCCAAAGGCAAGCGCCACATTTATCTAGAATAGTATTATCTAAAAAGATTGTATTTGTTTTAAGTGAAGTTATATCAAATGAAGTTGAATATCCTGAAGATAGTATTGTTCAGCTCTCATTTGCTAATTCTCTCAATAGTGGGCTGAATGTGGCTGTAAATGCAGGGATTTTATTAGCGCAATGGTATCAAAATCATATGTTATAGCGACTAAATGATTTTACTCTAAAGATAGTCAGAGATGATTATTTATACTTATGTTGAGTCTAAGCATTAATTATGTCTATTTGTTCACATAAACCTTGCACTTTTCTGATCGGAACAGACCGCTTTTTTGCATTCTTTTTTTGATACAACGGAGCCATTGAGGTAAAATCTTGACTTATTTTGTAACGAAAAGATAACGATAATGACAACGCAACTTTCCTTAGAGCAAATTTTAACTCTCGTTAAAGCGGATATGCAGGCAGTCGATCAGGCTATTCTTGCTCAGCTCAATTCAGATGTTGTTCTGATTAATCAACTAGGGCATTACATTATTAGCGGTGGTGGCAAGCGTATTCGTCCATTGATTGCGGTATTGGCTGCAAATACGGTTGGCTATAAAGGTCAAGAGCATATTACTTGTGCAGCTTTTGTTGAGTTTATTCATACAGCAACCTTACTACACGATGATGTGGTTGATGAGTCGGATATGCGTCGTGGACGTGAAACGGCAAATGCCCGTTTTGGTAATGCGGCAAGTGTGCTTGTGGGTGATTTTATTTATACCCGTGCGTTCCAAATGATGGCGAGTTTGCGTTCTCTTGATGTGTTACAAGTGATGTCTGATGCAACAAACGTGATTGCCGAAGGTGAAGTTCAGCAGTTGATGAATGTCAATGATCCTGAAACCACCGAAGAGAATTATATGCAGGTAATTTACAGTAAAACCGCTCGCCTGTTTGAAGCGGCAAGTCAATGCTCTGCGATTGTATCAGGTGCAGACCAAGCGACTGTGATTGCAATGCGTGATTATGGTCGCTATCTCGGTACGGCGTTCCAACTGGTTGATGATATTTTAGATTACAGTGCGAATGCTGAACAATTAGGCAAAAATATCGGCGATGATTTAGCCGAAGGTAAACCAACCTTGCCATTGCTACACGCAATGCGAAGCGGTAATCTGCAACAAGCAGCATTAATCCGTGAAGCGATTGAACAGGGCGGAAAACGTGAAGCCCTAGACGAGATTTTAGCGATTATGGCGGAGCATAAATCCTTAGATTACACAATGGAACGTGCCAAACAGGAAGCTCAGAAAGCCGTTGATGCAATTGCTATTTTGCCGGAAAGCGAATATAAACAAGCGTTGATTTCATTGGCGTATTTGTCGGTGGATCGTAGTTATTAAGTAAATGTTACTTTTCTTTGCTTCGCCAAAGAAAAGTAACCAAAAGAAAGGCGACCCTACTTCACCGCTTATCTTCGCTTAGTTTAAATTTGCTTAACGGAACATTTTAAATTCGCCAACTTCGTTGGCTCAGAGAAAAATGTTCCTACAAATTTAAACACGCTCAGGCGGTTCAGAAGGGGTTATATATTGTGATAAGAAAATATAAATGACAGAACACCAACCTCAAGAACACAAAGAAGCGTTACAACAAAAACGCAAATTAACCCGTAAAGGCAAAGATCCGAATACCCCTTTTGTGCGTGAAAAATTAGAACTGCCAAACGGACACAACAAACTTTTACTACACTCTTGCTGTGCGCCTTGTTCAGGTGAAGTAATGGAAGCTATTCACGCTTCAGGGATCGAATTTGCGATCTACTTCTACAATCCAAACATTCACCCACTCAAAGAATACTTGCTTCGTAAAGAAGAGAATATTCGCTTTGCAGAAAAACACGGCATTCCGTTTATTGATGTCGATGACGATTATGAAAACGACCGTAAAGAGTGGTTCAAGAAAGCAGAAGGTATGGAGTGGGAGCCAGAGCGTGGCATTCGTTGCACAATGTGCTTTGATATGCGTTTTGAGAAAACCGCCAAATATGCCCACGAAAACGGCTATCCTGTTTTTACCAGCTGTTTAGGGATTTCTCGTTGGAAAGATATGAACCAAATCAACGGTTGCGGACACCGTGCGGCAGCGGCTTATGATGATGTGGTTTATTGGGATTACAACTGGCGTAAAGGTGGCGGTTCACAACGTATGATCGAAATCAGCAAACGTGAACGTTTTTACCAACAAGAGTATTGCGGTTGCGTTTATTCATTGCGTGACACGAATAAATGGCGTTTAGAAACAGGGCGACAACGTATTGAAATCGGCAAATTGTATTATTCACCCGATTAAAAAATCTCCCCCTGCCCCTCTTTTTCAAAGAGGGGGAAATTTGCAAGCGGTTAATTTTCAACAAATTTTTACAAATTTAAAAGAGGAACAAACAATGTCTAAATTTGCAATGGTATTTCCGGGACAAGGTTCACAAGCGGTTGGTATGCTTGCTGATCTTGCACCTGTTTACCCTGTGGTAGAACAAACTTTCAAACAAGCAAGCGATGTGCTTGGTTATGATTTATGGGATTTAGTCCAAAACGGCACGGCGGAAGATTTGGGTAAAACTGAACGCACCCAGCCTGCGTTATTGGCAGCTTCTGTTGCTTTATATCGCATTTGGCAAGAGAAATTCCCTGAGCAAAAACCTGCGGTAATGGCAGGACATAGCTTGGGCGAATATTCGGCGTTAGTTTGTGCCGACGTGTTGGATTTCCAAGATGCAATCAAATTAGTCGAATTGCGTGGTCAAGCAATGCAAAGTGCTGTGCCAGCTGGTACTGGGGCGATGTTTGCGATTATCGGCTTAGATAATGAAGCGATCATCAAAGCGTGTGAACAAGCGGCAAGTGAAATCGGCGAAGTGGTTTCAGCGGTAAACTTTAACTCACCAGGTCAAGTGGTGATTGCAGGCACAAAAGCAGCGGCAGAGCGTGCAGGCGAATTATGTAAAGAAGCAGGCGCAAAACGTGCATTACCGTTAGCGGTGAGCGTGCCTTCACACTGTGTGTTAATGAAACCAGCAGCAGAAAAATTAGCGGCGGCATTGCAAAATATTTCGTTAAACGCACCGCTTGTTCCAGTAATTAACAACGTAGATGTTGCGGTTGAAACTGATGCAGATAAAATCCGTGATGCGTTGGTTCGCCAACTTTATAGCCCTGTGCGTTGGACGGAGACTGTCGAAAAAATGGCACAAGATGGTGTAACAACACTGTATGAAATCGGTCCAAATAAAGTACTGACCGGCTTGGCAGGTCGTATTGTTAAAGAATTATCGGCAAAAGCGGTAAATGATGTGGTATCGTTTGAGGCGGTGGTGTTTTAATTAAAAATTTCCCCCTTTGAAAAAAGGGGGATTAAGGGGGATTTAAAGATCTGGATATTTTCCCGTACCATTTAAAATCCCCTCTAGCCCCCCCTTTTTCAAAGGGGGAAATGGTTAAATTCAATTAGGAAAAATATACATGCAAAACAAAATCGCATTAGTCACGGGAGCAACTCGTGGAATTGGGCGTGCAATCGCTGAAGAATTAGTGTCTAAAGGTGCATTCGTGATTGGCACGGCAACCTCAGAAAAAGGGGCAGAGGCAATCTCAGCTTCCTTAGGTGACAAAGGCAAAGGCTTAGTGTTAAACGTGGCTGACCTTACCTCAATTGAGCAAGTGCTTGCTCAAATCAAAGAACAGTTTGGCGACATTGATATTCTCGTGAATAACGCAGGGATCACTCGTGACGGTTTATTGATGCGTATGAAAGAAGATGACTGGTTCGACATTATTCAAACCAACTTAACATCAATCTACCGTTTATCTAAAGCGGTATTACGTCCGATGATGAAAAAAGGCGGTCGTATTATCTCTATCGGTTCGGTGGTTGGTTCAGTGGGTAACCCAGGGCAAACCAACTACTGTGCGGCGAAAGCGGGTCTTGTTGGCTTCTCTAAATCACTGGCTAAAGAGGTGGCTTCTCGTGGCGTAACGGTAAACGTGGTTGCCCCAGGTTTTATCGCAACGGATATGACAGACGAACTTACCGAAGATCAAAAAAATGCGATCTTAAGCCAAATCCCAGCAGGCAAACTTGGTTCAGCACAAGATATTGCAAAAGCGGTGGCATTTTTAGCTTCTGATGATGCAGCATATATCAACGGTGAAACCATTCATGTGAATGGCGGTTTATATATGAATTAATTATTTCAAAAAATAAATAAAAGCTGAATTTTGTAATAGGCAAAATTCAGCTTTATTTTTATCTATTATTGTGGATAATAAATCCTCTTTCAAAAATAAACTAGAGAAATACATTATGGTTAAAAATATCTTTGTCATCGGCTTTATGCTGTTTGCAATTTTCTTCGGGGCAGGTAACTTAATTTTCCCGCCGAAATTGGGTTTCGATAGCGGAGCAGATTTCTGGACTGCAATTTTAGGCTTTACCTTAACAGGTGTTGGCTTACCTTTAATCGCAACTATCGTTGCAGCTTGCTACGAAGGTGGTTATAAAAAAGCCCTTGAAAATATCCACCCAGCGATTTCGTTGCTTTTCTTAGCGGCAATCTATTTGACAATCGGTCCATTCTTCGCAATTCCGCGTACGGGAGCGACCGCTTATGATATGGCAATTGTGCCGTTTGTAGGTCAGCCCGATTCTACATCGCTATTTATTTTCACAGCTGTCTATTTTGGTTTAGCACTTTGGTTAAGTCTAAACCCAAGCAAAATGATCGACCGCATTGGTACAATTTTAACCCCTGCATTATTAATTCTAATTATTGCCTTAGTGATCAAAGTGATAGCTCTATTCTCAGGCGTCGAAACAGCAGAAGCTAAAACCTTAGAATCACCTTTAACAAGCGGTATCTTAGAAGGCTATCAAACAATGGACGCATTAGCAGCCTTTGCTTTCTCTGTGTTAGTGATCAATGGTATTAAAGCAAAAAATGCAAATAGCAACGTATCTTTAGTTAAACAAACGACTTACGCTTCTTTTGTCGCTGCAATTTCATTAGCCGTTATCTATATTTCTATCGGCTGGATCGGTTATAAAATTCCATTAAGTGCAGAAACAGTGGCAGACGTTGCTGCTAAAGGGCAAAACTTAGGGGTATTTATTTTAAATGAAACCACAACCCAAGCCTTTGGTGAATTAGGTCGTACCGTATTAGGTTTCATCGTAACTCTTGCGTGTTTAACCACAGCGATTGGTTTGATTGTAGCAACATCAGCTTACTTCAATAGCATTTTCCCGAAAATTTCATACCAAGTTTATGCGGTGATTTTCACGTTAATCGGCTTCGGTTTAGCAAACCAAGGTTTAAATGAGGTAATTAGCAAGTCTGTACCTGTATTACTCGTGTTATACCCGATTTCAATGACTGCATTGTTGGTATTATTAGTGAACTTATTCTTCCCATTACCACGTTTAGCACAAGGTTTATCGATTGTATTTGTAACGGTCATTTCAATCTTATCTGTGGCAGGCGTTGAATTTATTGCTCAACTTCCACTTAAAGCCTACTCAATGGAGTGGTTGCCATTTGCACTTGTTGGCTGTGTGATTGGTTATGTGGTTGGTAAAGTGAAAAAAGATTAATTCATCTTATTTTGTTGTATAGGGGCGTTTTCGCCCCTTTTTTATAAGGAAAAACAATGCCAGAATTACCCGAAGTCGAAACAAGTATGAGAGGCATCTCGCCTTACCTTGTAGGGCAGAAGATCAAAGAGATTATTGTTCGTCAGCCGAAATTACGTTGGGCTGTGAGTTCAGAGCTTTCAACTATGCAAGGGGCGACGATAATTAAGATTTACCGCCGAGCTAAGTATTTAATTATTCAGACAGATAAGGGCGATATTTTAGTTCATTTAGGAATGTCGGGATCGTTGGGTATTTTATCGGTCAAAGAGAATAAGGCGATAGATAAGCACGATCATATCGATCTCATCACAGAAAACGGCGTAATCTTACGTTATAACGACCCACGGAAATTTGGAACCTGGCTTTGGGCAGAGCAAGCTGAAACAGCAGAGTTATTAGCAAATTTAGGACCAGAGCCTCTTTCAGAAGCCTTTACAAGCGGTTATTTATTTGAAAAAAGTCGCAATAAAACGGTTGCTGTGAAAAACTTCATTATGAATAACGCTATCGTCGTTGGCGTGGGCAACATCTATGCTTGCGAATCACTTTTTATGGCTGGAATCCACCCCGAATTAGCCACACAAAATCTAACCGCGAAACAGTGTGAGAGATTAGTCACTGTGATTAAAGAGGTTTTGACAAAAGCGATTATCCAAGGAGGAACGACTTTGAAAGACTTTATTCAACCCGATGGAAAACCTGGATATTTCGCCCAAGTATTACAAGTCTATGGTCGCAAAGGCGAGGAATGTAACGATTGTGGCTCTATTATTGAAGCTAAGGTAATCGGGCAACGAAATAGTTTCTATTGTCCAAAGTGTCAGAGATTACCGAAGTAAATGACATAGTAGACAAATGTGTTAATGTTTTACAAACTATGCGTTTAATCGGTGTTATATAGCACTTGCTACATAACACTGCTTTTTATATGGCATAGCAACCATTTTGTCTACTATTCCTCCGAAAATATAATGGGATTGATCGAAAAAGTTTCCCTTTATTCTTTAAAGAATGTGAATTTCGATTTAACTTTGGAACACCAAAAGAGCAACTTAAAACGTTGAGAAAATGGTGTGGAATTTAGGGCTAATCTAATACAGCCCCTTTATTTATTACAACCAACGAGCAACATTTTGTTTATATTGGCGATAACTCTCTCCAAATTTCTGTTCTAAAATCCGTTCTTCCGGCTCGATTTGAAAACGGGTTATATAAGCAATAAATCCCCACACGACAAGCAATGCGAACGCATTGCCTAGCCAAAATGCCCAAGCGGATAATAGACTTGCCAACCCTAAATTAAACCAATCCAACATAACCATCATTAAATAAGTAAGATAAATTAGGGAAAAAATTGAATTAAACGGAATAATGTGAAATAAAAAATGAAAAGGCATTACACATAGAGAAATAAAAAACTCAGCCGATTTTGACTGAGTTTTTCATTTTAAGGGGAAGGGAAATCACTCTTTGAACATATCTAACTGGCGTTTAGCAACTTCTTCTTTTTGGACTCGCTTCACAATCTTGTAGATCCATTGAAGAGAAAGCCCGTATTTCTTGGCGAGAAAAGAATGGTTATTACCAGTAAATTCATTATAGATTTGTTTTTCTCGTTCACAAGCGAACAATTCCAATGCTTTTGGCATATAAACATTCAAACCGCCCCAAGACTGCCCAATTTTCATTGCTACAATCATTCCTATATTCTCCGCAAGCTCTTCACAAATGCCAAATTCTTTCGCGGCAACCACAGTATGTTTCGCCAAATCTGCCAATAGGTCAGGGGCTTTCGTGTGAAAATCTTCATTGTCAAATTTGGCGATACTCATACTAATTACCTACTCGTTTTTTCCATTGTTTTAAGGTTTCTAACAAAGAAGCTGTATCAGTGGCGGAAAGATCTTTCCAATGTTTAACTGTTGGAAAATAGCGTTGTGCGAAGATATCTAATGCACGAGAACTTCCTTCAGCTACGACATTTTCCTTTGCCATTTGCTTCCATACCGCCCACAGTTTTCGCTGAATAGGCGACAGTTTTTCAGCTTTAGGCAACCGAATCTTAGCCCCTTTTTCTTGCAGTATTTTCACAAGTTTTACAAGCTCTGAATAGCTTATATTTTTTGCAGAATTTTGGTAGAATTGTTGAGAAAGTAGGCTTCGATAAGTTTCATCGTCCATTCCCAACTGATTTTTACCAATATGCACTAACTGCAACAGCTTATTTCGCATAACGTCCTCCTCTTAATTGCTTGAGTAGTTCACTCAATCTTGCTGAATTTTTTGCCATTTGTTCATCGCTGATTTGTGGTTCAGGTAATGCTTTCATCCTTCTGGGTGGCATTGCTTCTAACAAATGTTTGGGAGCAGGAAACCATTCACAAGTAAATTTACTCATCGAATTTTACCCCCTAACTTCACCAAAATCCCCTTCGCATTCTCAACATAAATAGAAGCGTGGGTCATTTCCTGTTTATGTAAGGCTTTTTCTGCTTGTTGTAGCTGAACAATCGCCTCGTGAATTTGCAGTTTAAGTAAATCAGCGAGTTCCATCATTTTCTTCGCTCCCGTTTGCCTTGCCAATTCTTACAATAATCCGCACGGTTGTGACACCATTCTTTCTGCTTATCTGTTAAAGCGTATTTGCCTGCCAAATTCCATAAATTTGCCGCTTGAGCATAATTGCCAAGCTGCTCAATTTTGGCAGCCGCCTCCGCTTTTTCCTGATAGAGCGAACGTAACTCTTGCTGTCTTGCTGGAGTCATTTCCGCACCTCCTCATCATTCGGCTTAATGACAAACTCTTCCACGCCTTCCCGAATAGTCACACCCGAAATCGAACGTGCTACATCAGGCTCGGCAAGCATCGCTTCTTTGTTGAGTTCTTCTTTGGTGCGGATAAAGCGGAACAGCCCAAGATTTTTGAGGCTTTCCAAAATGTTATCAATACCTTTTGCCACCACCGCAGGCGGTTTCGCACGCCACTGCACCTCGCCTGTGGTAAAGTAAGCCGTTTTCTGTTTACCACCATTGGTTAATTCATCACGGCGACTTTCACAATAAGCCTGCACTGCCTGTTGCAATGGTTTTACCTGCTCTTTTAAAGCGTGAATTTGTGCCGTATATTTCTCATCAACGGCGGCTTTCTCGTCCGCTTGCAGGGTGGAAAGTCGCACCTGCTCACGTTCTAAATCACCGATACGTTTAATCGCCAATGCCACATCATCAGCGGTTTGTAATGCAATTTCTTGCACATCACTTTTTACTCTTGTTACTCGTTTAGCCATTGTTCTGTTCCTCTTTGGGGCATTGATAAGGATAAAAATCTGCATTGATCTTCGGGGTTAAATTGCCGTTCGGCGAGCGTAAATAAATCACTCCATCCACGCAGATTTCACTGTAATAATAATTGTGCTCTAAGCCGTTATCGGGTAAATCACAGCCTACCAACAGCAAACAACTAGGTAAAAAACATAAATATTTTGCCAATTTACACATTCATCACCACCCGTCCGTTTACTTTTGGAATACCCAAACTCTCCGCCAAATTCATCGCCGCTGTCAGCAAATTCCCTACCGCTAACGGATAGAGCAAACTGGTCGTGGTTTTGTTGCGGTTAGTACTGGTTAAGCGTTGTCGAACCGCTAAGAATGCATCTTCTTCAAAAATATCGCTCACCTTTTTGCCCACACGTTCTAATTTATGCTCCACAAAGCGTTCCAATTCCGCATCAAGTGGTGCAAGCTCAACAATCTCGCAACGTTGCACCACCTCACGCACTTCGGTATTGCGTTCGGACAGTTTCAGCTTCAGTTCAGGCTGACCGACCAACACAATAGAAAGCAGTTTTTTGAAACCGTCTTCCAACTCAAAAAAGCGTTTTAAATGTTTCAACGTGGGTACAGGTAAACTGTGGGCTTCTTCAATAATCAGAACGTGACTGTAACCGCTCCGACTACTTTCTTTTAGCACTCGATGCAACTGGCGAAAGCGTGCTTCAGGTGAACGTTTCACGCTTTCCAGCGGTGCAAGGGTGGTAATAATTGCCTCGGCAATATGGGAAGCCTTCAAGGTTTTACCTTTAAGATCATTGTCTTCCATTGCGATGATATACGGCTCAATCGCAATAATCGGAGCGTTTTCTTGGTTAATTCGGTCAAGCAAATCACGGCGTAGCGTAGATTTACCGGCACCGCTTTCGCCGACCACCGCCATAAAACCACCGTGTTTAGCAGTTTGGAATAGGGCTTCTCGTACATAACGCACATCAGCGGAAGTAAAAACATCTTCCGCACTGCGTATATCTTCTGCAAATGGATCACGAAATAGCCCAAAATGTTTCTTCGTGGCTGGAAATAGAGCCTGTTTTGCGAGTAACATAATGTCGTCCTTAATTTCTTGTTTGGTTTTAGGGACGGAAGCGGCAGGCTCGGTCGCCAAACTTTCCCCTGTCGCTTCCTTTTCTAATAGCGTTGCAAGCGGTTGGTTTATGCCAAATTCTTGCAAAGCAGCTATTAAATTCTCTTCTACTTTCTCCCAATTTTTGGGTTTTTGATGTTGATTAATCAGTAATGAAAAGGCAGTGGGAGAAATCTTTACTGATTGAGCAAATTGCCGAAAGCTCACACCTTTATCAATCAACATCTGTTTTAGTTTCAACACATCTTCAATCTCCGTTCATCAAAATTAAGCCACTTTAAGCTGTAACACTTTGGTTTCAGGGTTTAAAATCTCAGGTAATTCCACACCTTGTAACCACAGCTCTAACAGCTCCACAGGAACACCATCAGGGAAGTGCTTCGCCAAATGTTTATAATGTTTACCACTCCATTCAGGGAACTTACCTTTTAGTGCTTTAGCACACTCCACAAGACAAACAGGCTTCTGCTCAACTCGGCGAGCATTGGTCGTCAGCTCGTGTTCTTGTCCTTTTTTCGGGATAAACCAGTTCAACTCCGTTTCTTTGATATGCTGATAAGGGTCAATTTCGCCATTAAATAACGGTTTATTTGCCTTTTTCGCCCGTTTCAAATCCTCTTCGTTGTCCACCCCGTAGGCAAGTTGCTCCGCTTTTTCCTTGTTGGTTTCAAACTCGGTTTTACGGTGAGCTTTGTACTCCTCGCCAATCACTGCCGCATCGACACGGAAGCCCAGCTCATTGACTTCCACAGGCTCAAGCACCACCCAGTAAGGTTTCATTTCCGCCTTACCTTCGGCATTAAATACCTGCTCAAAGCACTGCACCTGCACACATTCAGGGCGGTAAGGATTTTTACCTACCAGCACTTTCTCACCCACTCTGGCATCAGGTACATCTCGCACATCGTAACGGCGATTTTCAAAGCTGATTTCCAACTTATCGCTGACTACACGTTCAGCCAGAGCGGTAATCATCAACTCTTGGCAAATCTCACGGCTTGGCGGTATCACTAACTGTTCAGGGCGGATAAACTGCCACATCTGATAGCGTGTCCGTTTATGGCGTGAATGAATGGCTTTGCCGTTAAAATATCGCATCCAACGGTGAGCCAGTTGGTTAAGCTCCGCCAGTCCACTGACATTCATAAAGCGTAAACCACTCTCAAATTGCCGTTCCACGATGTCGTTGCCTTTCTCCACTTGTCCTTTTGCTCGGGCGTTGTGGGCTTTAGGAATTTCCACCTTCACATCAAGCTGGTGCAATAGATGGGTGAACATCTGTGAAGTGTTAGCACTGCCTCGGTCAAACATTAAGATCTTCGGCACACCAAAAAACGGCTCTGCAGGACTGTCTTTTTTCTGAATGGCGTTAATAAAGGTTTCACTAATGTTTTCCGCCGTTTCGCCACCATAGACATATTCCACATAAATCACACCGCTTGCGTGGTCAGTAATCACATATCGCCAAACCCGTTGCGGTTCGACTTTAGCCACATTGGCAGGTTTATTCTTATAGAACTGTTCTTGTTCCATAATACACAGCCCATTGCCTTTGCCTGTTTCCTTTAAGTAATACAGCACACATAAAGACGGGTCGATTTGCCAAACGTGGTTCGGGTGACGGCTTTGCAACTGCACCACAGGTGTAGGGCGTAATAACTGGTCGGGATGCATATTGGCGTTGCGTAATGCACGCTCCACACTGGTGGCGGAATAAGGGCGAATTTCCCCTGTTTGACTATCCAAGAACTCCGCTTTTACTTTATGGTTAGCTCGTAAAATATCTAACACGCGTTCCAGCGTTGCCATTGTTTTGCCGTTTTTACGCCGAAGCTGTAACCAAGTGGCACTAATCACTTCAAGTTCTGCTTTATCCATTTGGTGCTTCCCCTTATCCGACCGCACTTTGCGACCACTCGCAGGGCGGTAAGGTTTAATTTGCCTTAAGAAAGTCGCTCGGCTTAACCCCGTTTTGTTGCAACCTTCTTCAATAATTTTCTCCTTCTCGCCAAAGCCTGCTTTCTCCACACGCTCGGCATATTGGGCGAGAACGCTCGGTAGTATTGCCATTGCATTGTCCTTACTCCGTATCATCTCTTGCCCATTCAGGCAAATCTGAACCGCTTGGGCTATCATCGAGCTGGAAATGTTGCTGAAGCTCACTCAATATCAACTGATATTCCGCCAACACACCGCTCATAAATTGACGGTGGTCAATGCTGGTTTCTTCGCTATGTTTTGCTAAGGCTTCAAAGGCTTGCCATACTTGCCCACGCAAAATGGCTTCGGCTTTATAGCTAATCTGTGTCGTTTCTTCTCGCAACTGCCCACCACGCTGGTCAGGGGTTTGGGTTTCAATCGCTTTGGTTTTCTTGGCAAGCTCGGTGTCTAAGCGATCAATCTGGGCATTCTTATTGGCAAGTACTTTTGCCTGAGCATCATAATCGTCTGATTTACGTTTTAGCTTCGCCTCTAGCTCCGCTTTTTCTTTGGCGTGTTTGGCGGTTAAGTCTTCGATTTTCTCAATCAACTCTTCCTTATCGGTGGCTTCCGAATAATCCGCATCAATAATTTCTGCTCGGGCATCTTCCGGCAACTGGCGAAGTTTACGCATTTCACGGTAGCCTAATCCAAGGCGTTGGCTGGTTTCCATAAACTCATCACCGAAAGCATTTAGATTTTGCAAATCTTCATAAACTTTTTTATCGCTTAATCCGCAGGCTTTACAAAAATCTGCAAAATTTCCGACCGTCAGAAGGTTTCCGTCATCTGTAACCACGCTCACGCCTTTGTATTTCTTGCTTTCTTTGATTTCTTGCAGCTTTTTCAAACTTCCGACCGTCAGAAGTTTTTGCACAAAATTAAAGGCTTTTAGCGTTCCCATAACTTCATAGGCTTCTGCCAAATCCTGCGTCATCGCTTTTGCCGCAAGTGCGGTCGAATTTTGTACCTTTTGCATTTCTGCCACAGCTTGTTCACTAAAAATATGTTCATTACTCATCTATTTCTCCTTACCAACTGCCTGCTTGTACACGTTGGTCAATTAAATCAATATGTTCACGCTGTTTTTGTAACTCTCGGTGGTAGGTAACGGCAATTTGTAAACATTGCACGCTCAAGGCATAAGCCCCCGTATCTAAACGTTGCACAAAACCTTCATCTTCAAGCAATGTCAATGCACGAGTAACATTTGTCGGGGTATCATTAATGGCTTTACTCAATTCTTTGTTCGTCATTCCTGTTAGCACACGACCTTTCAGTACTTTCAAAATCCGCAATGCACGCTGCGTGGTATTCGGTTTTTCTCGGCTCATTTCACCCCTCCTACTGTTAAAAAGTGCGGTTGTTTTTCTGTTTGTTTGGCTTGTTGTTTTGCCTGTTCGGCTTTATAAGCCTTGCTGTTCCAGTATTTTTTCAAATACCAAAGACAGAGTTTTTCTAACATTCTTTTCATTGTTTTCTCTCCCTTGTGCTATCCTTTAAACTCTCACCTAAAAAGGACGCACCCTATGACTGTAATTAAATTGCCAATTAAACGGCTCGCTGATTTAGAAGCTCAAATCGCCCAACTTGAACAACACATCGAAAGACTTAATGGTCGCCACCAAGCTTGTGTTCATTTAATTGAGCATATAAGCACAATGCTGCCCGATGATAAGCGTAGGAATATTTATGAAGCGGTGAAAAGCTTGACGGATTTTCACGCCAATCATCCAACACATCTTGAAAAAGATGACTATCGTGGCGAAGCTTTTCTACAAGTGCTTCGTGAATTTGAAGGCTACTTTTTTTGGTCGGTGTATTCGCCGAACGAGTACCCCAAATAATGTCTCTCAAAGCCGCTCTAACCAGTGGCTTTTTTAATAATGCAATTAAATCTTGCTCATTCATTTTCTACTCCTTACAAGCGGTCAAATTCCGCTTATTTTTTTAAACCTCATTCCCAGCCCCAACGGGGCTGACTTATGCGTAACCTAGGGCAACCGCCCTAGGCACTCTCGTGCCAAGCTCGCTTTAGGATCTACCAAATTGTTAAAGGGCAAATGCGTGATTAAGCCGCCGCTTTCTGTTCAGGGTTAGGCTTTAACCCTAACAACACCGCCACTTCGTGCGATTTCCCCCAAGAGCCTTTCAGTCGCCCTCGCAAATGGTCGGAAATCGCCTGCTGGTCAATGCCAAAGTATCTTGCCCATTCGCTACGGTTAATGCCGTGTAAATTAAAATAAGCACGCGCCGTTTCAGGCGTTTGCGGATAAGGCAAGGGTTGAAAATCTTTATTGTTCATTTCTTCTCCTTGTGTGGTTGTGGTAAAATATGGCAAACATTAAAATGAAATATGGGGTAAATAATGAATGCCGCTAATCAATCATTTGAAGCTCGTTTAGCAATGCTCGAAGCCAAAGTCGAAACGCTCCAAGTGGAAAATAATCTCTACGAATATCTGCTTTGTTGCCTTATTGACGGCATCGAGAATAACGACGCCAGACTGGATATGAAGGACTACCTGTGCAAACAGGCTTCGATGTACCTGAATGAGCCGACGCATCTCGATGTATTTCATCTGACAAAGCCGATGACATACGGGCAGGTGGTTGCTCGTTTCTCTCGTCAATTAAAGGCGTGGGACGAGCTCTACGGTAACCCATAACAATATCTACCAACGTTTCTTGCACGGCAGGTTTTTTCAAAAAATAAATCAATAACCGACTAAACATAAATAGCTCCTCTTTCTGTTTGTTTATGGTTCGTTTGTTGTTGATGTGGTAAATTATATTCATTTGGGAACATTTAATCAAGGAATATATTCAAATGAAACTAAAAGACAGATTAAGAGCTAGTTTTGAAGCTAAGTTATTGAAAATAGTGGAGGTTTCAGAGATTACAGGGATCTCTTACAGCACGTTACAGAATTATTTGAGAGGAGTTCGAGAACCAAATGTTGAAATTTTAATCAAATTTTCTATTCATTTGGGAATAAATTTAAACTGGCTCTTAACAGGACAGGGCGAGATGTTTATTGGTGGCACACCTGAAAGCACGCTCACCCAAAAAGAACAAACCCTACTTGAAGACTACCGAGAAAGCAACGAGCAGGGTAAAGCCGCCATCGAAGAAGCCGCAAGTGCTTTGGCGGCGACGGCGGCACTTACGAATCGTAAAGTAGCGTAGTGCGACGGAAGATGTGAAGAAATAAACCAATAACATAAGGAATAAAAATGGACATTAAACATATTATTTATCACATTTTAAATAAAGAAGTTCAAGGAATGCCACAAATCATTCCTAGTCCAAATGAAATCCCTACAACAGAAACACACGTAAACTTTCTAACAAAACTCACAGAATCTTATGCTAGTCGAGCAGGTAAAGGCTTTGGGCAATTTGATTCTGATGAAGATAGCTACCCAATGCCCCGTATTGTACGAGAGTATTTGGTAAATCAAGACTTTTATGCCGCCACCGAAAGAATGATGAACACGCTTTCAACTAAAATTCAAGAACAGCCCCTTGCCACAGGCGGTAAAGTTTTTATTGTGCATTTTGCAGAAAACCAAAATGACTACTTACTCATTGCGATTTTGTCAGAAAAAATGGCGTTTTCTACAACTGATTGGCAATTAGTGGAAGAAGAAGTATTGGCGTTAGAACATTTAAAATTCGCTGGACGAATTAACCTAACGGCTTGGCAGGCAGGCGAACAACGCTATATTAGTTTTCTCAAAGGACAAGGCGACATTGCACAATACTTCAAACTTTTCCTTGGTTGTAATGATGTGCTTATTGCTCAGCAAGAAACAAAAAAATTAGTTGAACGTTTAGAAGAATTTGCCAATGAACAAGAATTAGATGTTGAGCAGAAAACAGAGTTCTTTGAAAGAGCACAAGAGCATTTACACGAAATAAGCAATAATGAAGAGCCATTCTCTGCTGAAACATTTGCCAACCGCGTGTGGTCTGAAAATCCACAAGAATTAAAAGATAAACTCGCCGATGCTGAAAATGGGGTAGCTGATGGTTTTATTCCAGATAAACGTTCCATTAAAAAACTTTCAACATTTACAGGCAAAACAAGACATTGGCGATTAAGTTTTGATCGCACTGCGGTTTTAAGTGGCGATATTGAGCTGAATAGTGGTAAAATCATCATCAATAATCCACCAGAAAGTCTATTTGGAGCATTTGAATAATGGCAATCACTTTTGCTGATTTAGTTAAAATTTACCGTCAAACTGAGTTTATTGAAAACTCGGATGAGGCGGTGTTTTGCACTAATTCACCAGAAGATATTGAATTACTCAAATTGCTTTCATCTGACGAGTATTTCGATGAATCGGGTATTCAAGTCAATACAACTGAATTAACGACTAACCAGCCTATTCAATTAATCATTAATCCTCCAAAAATGTCATTAGGGCGTTTGTATGATAATTTTGAAGGATTTGTCAAAGGGGATATGGCTCATCTGCATAATCCCCAAGTAAGTGATAAGCCTTATTTTATTAAATCTGAAAAAATCGTTTTTGATGATGTAGGAAAGCCACAATATCTTCTGAATTATGTGGGAATTAAAACCTTTTTACATCAACTGATTTCTATGGCTTCTTATTCTGATAGCGTGAATAAAAAGCTGATCTTCTTCAGTAAGAAAACCTTTGAGTTATCTTTTGATGTATCAAAACAGACATTACCGTTCTGCACCATATTACAGGAATTAAGTAGCCAACAACTGCAATTCATTCTTGATTTTGGAAACTGGCTACATGATGAAAAAACAAGCTCACATATTGATGAGAAAAAATCTATTTTGGCCTTAGCCTTTGCAAATGCCTTTCCACAAGGAGCAACTATTCTTGATGTGTTACAAAAAATAGAACGCATTAATGAAGGCGTTCGAAAGGATTATGCTCTTTATATGGAAAATTTTAGCTATGAAAAGTTTGTGAAGAAACTTACAGAAAATAGCGAAAAATTTATCTCTAGGGTAAATGATAGTATCAGTAAACTTCTACCCCAATTTTTGGGTCTGCCGCTTTTAACTGCTATTCCAACTACGCTAAGATCAGGAGATAACTGGTTAGTGTATGTTGCACTCTGTTTTTATTGTGCGATGTGTTATCTGGGCTTAACTTATCAAAAACAAGTTCTAGATAATCTAAGTGATGATGTCAAGCAATTTGAACAAAAAGACAAAGTGCCAGAAGAACTAAAACCAGATTGGCAAAAAGATAAAGCAAAAATTGATGAATTAATCAGAAAGCAAAGAAGGCTTTATAGGTTATTATCAATTGTTGTTTGGGGTTGTTTTTTCTACGGACTCACAAAATTTTGTCTTTATCTCCACATTATAGAAGTCATTTGTGGCTGATTTCTAAATCAGTTTAAAATAGAAATCTCCCTACCACATCTAAACTCCTATTAACTTTTAAACCAATTTATAAAAAGTTAATAGGAGTTTTTTTATGTCCCAAACCGCAACCCTTTCTGATTTTAACAAAGCCTTTGATCGTGTTATTCAACACGAAGGTGGCTATGTAAATGACCCACGAGATGCAGGCGGTGAAACCAAATTCGGTATCACCATTCATACGGCTCGTGCAAATGGCTATACAGGGTCAATGTTTACAATGACTCGTGATGATGCCAAACAAATCTATTTAAAAGCCTTTTGGCAACGCTATCGTTGCAATGAATTTCCCCCTGAGCTTGCCTTTCAGTTTTTTGATGCCTGTGTCAATCACGGCTCGGGTAATGCCAGTCGTATGCTACAACGTGCTGTGGGTGTCGTTGATGATGGCATTATTGGTGAGATTACCCTTGCGGCAATGCGTAAGCGTTCCACCGTAGAAGTCGTTACCCTTTTCAATGCAGAACGCCTTGAGTTCTATACCAAGCTCAGTGGTTTCCAACACTTCGGCAAGGGCTGGATTCGCCGTATGGCAGGCAATCTGCGTCATATCGCTGATGATGTAGGGGATAAATAATGAAAAAACTCAGCAACAACGCTAAACGCAGTCGTGCAAAAAATGGCGGTCGTTACACTACCGCTGAAGTGATTTTATTAGAACGTGGGTGGTATTGGTAATGGCTAAATTTGCAGAACTCTTTACTAATTCGGACGGTCGCCTTTCGACCACAGGATTTATCCAGTTTTTCGGGGCGTTATTGATGTCAGCGATTTTGGCTTATTGTGTCTATTTAGATCGCAGTTATGTGCCTGAATTATTTATGACCTTTGCAGTGTTCTGTGGTGGTCAAGTGGCAACGAAAGGGTTTGCGAATGCCTTGAGTAGCAAGCGACAAGGAGAATTTGAATGATGACAGTAAAAATTGTGACCGTAGTGTTATTTCTTGCTGCCTGTGTTTTGTTTTGGCTTTGGCTCAAAGCAGAACGCTTGGCAGAACGTAATCGGAAGCTACAAGCAGAAAACCAACAACAAGCGGTCGAAATTCAGCAAAAAAATGCAGAGGTACAAAATGCAAAAATTCAACAAACGCATCGTGAAAATGTTCAGCGTGTTAGCCCTGATACCGTTGATGAGCAGTTGCACGCACACAACTACTTCCGTGACGACGACAGGTTGCACAGCATTCGGGCTGATTTACCCAAGCCGTCAGGACACGACGGAAACGAAACGCCAAGTACTAGCACACAATCTGACCTATGAAGAAGTCTGTAAGGAGCAGTCTAAATGACAGAGATTTTGGATTTCTTACGCCAACATTTCGCCTTGATTTCTACTGTGATTGGTTTAGTGGGGGCTGGATTTTGGCTAAAAATGGATAGTAAGTATGCCAAAAAATCCGATGTGAATACCCTTGCTGAAAATGTTGAACACTATGACCGTCGTCTAACTCAGCTTGAAACAAAAGTGGATAACTTACCCACCGCTCAAGATGTTGCAAGGTTGGAAATTCTAATGACGGAAGTGCGAGGGGAAACGCAAACGGCTAATGCAAAAATGACTTCAATAAATCACCAAGTCGGCTTATTACTTGAAGCTAAAGTATTAAAGGAATGATGTATGCAGACAATTTTAATTAAAGATCAACGCTTAGTCATTTTACGTTCTCTTGCCGAGGCTGGCTATGATGCCAATGAGTCTATTTTAAGTGATTGCCTTGATTTATATGGTCACGATATTAGCCGTGATCTTGTGCGTAATCACCTTGTTTGGTTAGAAGAACAAGGGCTTATTCAGCTTGAGCGTTTAAAAGATGGCTATATGGTTGCCAGCATTACACAACGTGGGTTAGATGTCGCTCAAGGTCGAGTGACGGTTGAAGGGGTAAAACGCCCAAGACCTAAGGTTTAAACGGTTTTTAAAGGATATTTAAGGAGCGTTTAAATGAATGAGAAAACGACCCGTGGGCGTGCGAGTAAAGTTGATTTATTACCGCCGAACATCAAAAGCCAACTGGCAATGATGTTGCGTGACAAGCAATATTCACAAACGCAAATTCTAGAAGAAATTAACGATCTGATTCGTGATTGTGGGCTTGATGAAAGCTATTGTTTAAGTAAAACAGGGCTAAATCGCTATGCCAACCGTATGGAAAAAATGGCAAGTAAAATCCGTAATGCACGAGAAGTGGCAGAAATTTGGACGAAACAATTTGGTGAAGCTCCGCAGTCTGACATTGGGAAAATCGTGATGGAAATGGTGAAGAATATTGCCTTTGAAACGTCCATTAGATTGGGTGAACAAGAAGGTGGTATTGAGCCGAAAGATTTAGCATTGTTATCGTCAGCATTACAACGTTTGGAACAGGCGGAAAGTTTGAGCTATGAGCGTGAACGTAAAATCCGCAAGGAAGTGATTGAACAAGCAGCTAAAGCCGTAGAAGAAAGTGGTACACAGGCAGGACTATCCCTTGAAGATGTGACAAAAATGGTAAAAGCAGTTTATGGCATTGAATAACACCGTTCTCTATGACTATCAAAAGCGATGGTTAAACGATAAAAGCCGTTTCAAAGTAGCAATGTTTGCTCGTCAAACAGGTAAAACATTTACCACTACCCTTGAAATTGTACTGGATTGCTTAGAAGCAGAAGCCAACGGCGAACGTACTCGCTGGGTGATCCTTTCTCGTGGAGAACGCCAAGCGAAAGAAGCAATGAATGAAGGGGTAAAACGCCATCTTGAAGCAATGGGGATTGTTTGCGAAGTATTAGAAGTGCCTTTTAAAGAAGACACTACGATTAATGCCTTAGAAGTGATCTTCCCTAACGGTTCAAAAATCACTGCATTACCAGCCAATCCTGACACGGCTCGTGGTTTCTCAGCAAATGTGTTCTTAGATGAGTTTGCATTCCACCAAGATAGCCGTGAAATTTGGAAAGCCCTATTCCCTGTAATTTCTGCTGGTTGGAAATTGCGAGTTGTATCTACCCCAAATGGTAAAGGTAACAAGTTCTACGAATTGATGACTGACTTAAATAATAGTGAATGGTCACGCCACTCGGTTGATATTTATCAGGCTGTTGCAGATGGCTTACCACGTAATGTAGAACAGTTAAGAGTGGGCTTAAATGATGAAGATGCGTGGGCTCAAGAGTTTGAGTTGAAATGGTTAGATGAAGCAAGTAGTTGGCTTTCTTATGATTTGATTGATGGTGTTGAGCATTCACACGCAGGAATACCGTTCCACTATACAGGTAACCCGTGTTTTGTCGGCGTTGATATTGGGGTGCGAAATGACCTATTTATTATTTGGGTTATTGAACTAGTAGGTGATGTATTCTGGACAAGAGAAATCACCGCTTTAAAACGAGCGAGTTTTGCAACACAAGATGCTGAGCTTGACCGAGTATTTGCAGAATACCGTGTATTGCGTTGTTGTATTGACCAAACAGGCTTAGGGGAGAAACCCGTAGAAGATGCTAAACGCCGTTTCGGTGAATACCGAGTTGAAGGGGTTATTTTCACCCAAACGAATAAAATGATGCTTGCTACCCTTGGAAAAGAAGTATTTGAAGATAAACGACTACGCATTCCGCAGGGAGATAAAGTATTACGAGAAGATTTGCATAAGCTCAAAAAGGTGACTGGAGCAAATGGTCAGCCACGCTTTGTTGCAGAACGAGATAGTCAAGGTCACGCAGATAGAACTTGGGCTTGTTTCTTAGCGTTGTATGCGGCATCTGATGTGAAGCAACCTGTTGCACCACTAGCACGCAAACCACGTCGTAGCCAGCAACTTTCTGAAGGTTATTAGGATATGAAAAATAAAAAAGATTTAATCAGCGAAATTGCCACTCGTGCAAGAAGTTTTGACCATTGGGCAACGGGGTATCATCTGCCGAACCCTGATCCTATTCTCAAAAAAATGGGGAAAGACATTGCTGTTTATCGTGAGTTACTATCGGATGGGCAAGTTCGTTCAGGTGTCCGTCGCAGAAAGGCGGCAATTAAAGGCTTAGAGTGGCGAATTACGACCACGAATAATGAAAAAGTTGATGAGCAACTTTATCAAGTATTTAACCGCTTGCCATTAAATAACATCATCACCGAAATGCTAAACGCTTCGCTGTTTGGTTATCAAGTTTCTGAAGTGATTTGGGCGGAGCGTGATGGTTTGATTGTGCCAGCTGAAATTATCGGTAAAAAGCCCGAATGGTTTGTGTTTGATGAAGACAATCAGCTTCGCTTTCGTACCAAGGAGCATTGGATTGATGGGGAGTTACTGCCTGAGCATAAATTCCTTTTAACTACGCAAGAAGCGACCCAAGACAACCCATACGGCTTAGGCGATTTATCGCTGTGCTTTTGGGCGGCAACCTTTAAGAAAGGCGGTTTTAAATATTGGTTAGAGTTTACCGAAAAATACGGCTCGCCGTGGCTTATCGGTAAACACCCTCGCACGACATCAGAGCCTGAAAAAGATCGTTTGGCTGATAGCCTAGAAGCAATGATAGGAACAGCCATTGCAGTTATCCCTGATGATGCCAGTGTGGAAATTGTGGAGTCCGCAGGTAAAGGGGCTTCTAGCGACAGTTACGAGAAGTTCTTAGCGTTCTGTAAAGGTGAAATCAATATTGCGTTATTGGGGCAAAACCAAACGACAGAGCAAGAAAGTAATCGTGCATCGGCTACCGCAGGGCTTGAAGTGATTGAAGATATTCGTAACGATGACAAGGCAATGCTTGAAGCCACTTTCAACACCTTGTTGCAATGGATTTGTCACTATAACTTCAATGTCGAGCAGTTGCCTACATTTGAGTTTTTTGAGCAAGAAAGCATAAATACCGAGCAAGTTGAGCGTGATGAGAAGCTACACCGAATGGGTGTGCGGTTTACGAAGCAATACTTTATGCGTGAATATGGCTTTGAAGATGGTGATATTGAGCTACAAGCGGTGAGTTCGACGGTAAATTTTGCAGAACATCACCATCACGAAACAGAAATGGATCGGATTGTCAGCCAAATGGGTGAACTTTCTCAGCATTCATTAAACGCTAATATTGCTCAAGTTAGAGCAAGACTTGATACCGCCGAGAGCCTAGAAGAAGCTCAACAAATTTTAGATGATATTTTGCCCCAGTTAGATTTTAGTGAATATGCACAACTGTTTGCCGAAGGGCTAACCACGGCGACATTGCGTGGTCGCTATGAAGTGAAACAGGAAGCCAAGCGATGAGCATTGTTGCACAACCCTTGCCATTTAGTGAGCAAATTGAATACTTCCGTAAGAAAGTAAATATCCCAACTGCAACCTACCTTGATATTTACGGCGAAGCCCACGACTATGCTTTTGTGGTTGCTGGAGCTCATACACAAGAAATCGTCGGTGACTTTCGCCGTGCGATAGATGATGTGATTGATCGTGGTGGCACATTAGAAGAGTTTCGTAAGGTATTCGATGCCATTGCCGACAAACATAGCTGGGAATATAACGGTGGGCGAAATTGGCGTAGCCGTATTATTTATGATACCAATCTTTACGCCAGCTATAACCACGGGCGTTATATGCAACAGCGTGAACTTGCTGATGTAATGCCTTATTGGGAATATGAGCATAATGACTCAGCTCACCCAAGACCGCAACACGTTGCGTGGGACGGCTTAGTATTACGAGCAGATGATCCGTGGTGGGACTATCATTATCCAACCCGTGCATACGGTTGCCATTGTACTGTGCGAGCTTTAGATGATGTCGATCTCAAATATCAAAATAAAACCGTGCAACAAGCCCCTGAAATTGAGTGGGAAGAAAAGGTTATCGGACAGCGTTCAGGCAGTCCGAGAATTGTGCGAGTGCCGAAAGGTGTCGATCCAAGTTTTGAACACCCAAAACGCCTTGTGCCTGTGCATAAGGTAGATGAAATTTTAATGCAGAAAATGGTTGAGGCTCCACCGCAGTTTGCCAGTTCTGCGGTGAGTAATGTCTTGAATTATGCCCCAGCGTTAGCCTTATTAAACCGTTCAATGAAAGAGATGGTGGATACGGTTGTCGCAGATAAAATGGCTCGTGGGCAGATGAAATATGTTGGCGTTATTCCCCGTGATGTAGTGAAAAAACTAGAAACGATGGAGCTTGCTCCACAGACCGCCGTGATTGCAGTGCGTGATGACGATATTCTGCACGCATTGCGTGATGTGAAGCAAGGTAAAGGGATAAACCTACCGCTTGAGTTTTGGCAACAGTTGCCTGAAAAATTGCGTAGTCCGAAAGCGATTTTATTAGATAGCTCTCAAAAACTTAATGCACTGTTATTTGTGTATGACGAAGATGGAGCCAAAATAATCATTTCAATGGACTATAAAGTACAGGTGAAAAACAGTGTTACGAAGAAAAAGGAACGGATTGCACTGAATATGGTGACAACTGGCACAAAAATTAGCAATGCTCGTCAATGGGAAAGTTTGAAAGGCTATGAAGTCTTATGGGGCAATTTAGAATAATCCGCAGGTTTGCCTGATTCGAACAGGATCATACGGTAGTTGCCTAGCGTAACCTTTCCAGTAGGAAACCCCCTGCGGATAACCAAACTATACGCCTAAACTATTTTTTAATCAATAGGAACAATAATGATCCATATTAAACTCGATGCTGACCAAGCTCTCAGAGGCTTACACCGTACAGCCCAAAACTTGCAACAGGGTAAAAAGCTCTTTGGGGTATTAGGTAAAACGTTACGTTCAATTCACAAAGACCGTTTTGAGAAAGAACAGGCTTCACCTGATGGAGAAAAGTGGACACCATTATCGGCAAAATATCAGGCTAAAAAACGAAAGAATGCCGATAAAATTTTAATTCACGATGGCTATTTGAAAAATTTACTCCGCTTTCAAGCGACTAATGAAGGCGTAACCTTTGGAAGTGATCGCAAGTATGCTCGCTTACATCACTTTGGCAGTAATAAAGCCAGTGGCAAAGGTTCAGGTATTCCTGCTCGCCCTTGGCTTGGCGTAAGTAAGAAAAATGAAGGCTACTTGCTGGCAAAAACTGAACATTTTTTACGAAATGTGATTGGTCATAGCTAAATTTCAAAAATAACGCCTAAAACGCCCGATTTAGCGTTTTATTCTTTTTTCAATAAATGATAGCTCGATACAAATTCAAGGCGTTTATAAACACCTGTAAACGCCTTAAATCGCATATTACACTTCTCTTACTTGTCTATTTTATTTTTGCATTCCTTAAACTAGTTTAAAAGCCGAAAACACGCTCTTTTTTCATAATGCTTATCGAAACGGAGGCATTATGAATCTAATCGAAATTTTCAAAGCTGGCACTCGTAAAGATGCCAATGGCACAGAAGTCACTATTACTGTTGCCGACCTAAAACAAGCCGTAGAAAGCTATAACGTGGAATTTCACGAAGCCCCTGCGGTGATTGGTCACCCTGAACATAACCGCCCTGCGTATGCGTGGGTAAAACGTCTGGAACTGGAAGGCGATATTCTCAAAGCGGAACTTGACCAAATCGATCCTGAATTTGCCGAGATGGTGGATAAGGGGCGGTTTAAAAAAGTGTCTGCTTCATTCTATCTCGCCAATAGTCCGAATAATCCTAAACAAGGCTCGCTCTATTTACGCCACGTTGGTTTTTTAGGGGCGATGCCACCTGCAGTAAAAGGACTTCGTAACCCTGTTTTTGCCGAAGGCGAAGAAGGTGTAGTGGATTTTTCAGACTGGGCGGAAGCATCTCTATGGCGACGTTTGCGTGATTGGATTATTGGCAAGCACGGTCAGGACGAAGCAGATCAAGTCCTGCCTGATTATTTGGTATCCAGCATTCAAGAAGATGCCGTGCGTGAAGGTATGAAACGCATTTATCAAGTCCCTGAGCCTAACCCTATTTTTAATGAACCAAAGAAACCTAAAGGAGAACGTCAAATGTCAATGACACCCGAAGAAATTGCAGCAATGCAAGCCGAAAATGCCCAGCTAAAAGCCGAAAAAGCTCAAGCTGAAGCAGAGAAAGTCGCCGAAAAACTGGAAGCAACCAAGGAGGACAATGCGTCCTTTTGTGAAAACTTAGTCACTCAAGGCAAACTTGCCCCTGTTGCAAAAGACGCTGCTCTTGCCTTGCTTAACTGCTCGGCAACGATGGCAAGCGGTCAAGTCGTCAATTTTAACGAAGGGGAATCTATTCACAGCTTAACCAAAAAGTTCTTAGAAGCCCAACCGCAAATTGTGCAGTTTGGTGAAGTGGCGACGAAAGAGAAAGCCGCTGAAACCGAGCCTAATGTAGTGAATTATGCTGAAACGGACGACCCTGCTCGTGTTGAGTTAGACCTCAAAGCTCGTGCGTATATGAAGCAACACAGTGTGGATTACGCCACGGCAATTAGTGCGGTGATGTAGCGTAAGCAAAATTAAATAACCAAGAGGAAAATAAAATGAGTGGACAAAAAGTACATACTCGCCTGACAGATCCTGTCTTAACCCAATTTGCGTTGGGCTACAAAAATGCCGCCTTTGTTGGCGAAAAATTATTGCCGATTGCTGAAGTGCCGAAAGAAGGCGCACGCTTGCCGCAATTTGGCAATGAAGCCTTTGTGGCGGAAGAAGATGAACGTGAATTACACGCAGCAAGTAACAAAATTACCCCAGTCAAAGTAACTCAAAAAACCATTGAGTTAGTCGAACACGACCTTGCTCACCCGATTGACTATCGTGAGGGCAAAGAAGCTGACTTCGCTTATGAGCAATATGCGATTTCTGTGGTGCGTGAAAAAATGATGTTAAATCACGAAAAGCGTGTTCACGCCTTAGTCAGCAATGAAGCAATTTACGGTTCAAACAACAAAATTGTGTTATCTGGTACAAGCCAATTCAGCGACACAACCTCGGATATTTTCGGCGTATTTGATGATGCGTTTGAAAAAGTGCGTAAACAAGCGGGTGTTACAGTAAACCAAATTGTGATCCCTTCTAATGTTTGGGCTGTACTACGCAAACACGACAAAATTGTTGAAATTTTGAAACGTCGTGGTATTCAGCGATTAACACCACAACTTTTTGCGGAAATGTTGAAAGATGAAGGTCAAGAGTTAGAAGTCAGTGTAGGTCGTGCTACTTACCGTGCCACACTCGATGCCGAGCCGACATCCATTTGGGCAAATGATATTGTGATGGCGTATGTGCCGAAAGCTCGTGCAGATGGCTCTCACGCAATGTATCAGCCTTCATTTGGTTATACCTTCCGCCGTCAAGGTTCACTTGTGGTAGATAAATATGACGAAGTTGGAGGCAAAGTCTATAACGTGCGTTGTACTGATATTCACAAAGAACACGTTTTAATGCCAAGTTCAGGCTTCTTAATTAAATCAGCAGTCTAGCCCCCTTACCCCCTTTTTTCAAAGGGGGAAATGAAACATTGTTACACATACTGAAAAGGAAACGATATGAGAGAACGTCAAATGATTGTCGCTATTGTAGTTGGATCAGCCATTATCCATAACGGTAAACATTATCAAATCGGGGATGAAATTGAAGTCACCGAGCAAGAGTATCATCAAAACTCTCTTTATTTACAGCCAAAAGACGAAGCGATTAAAGCTCGTCAAGAGGCTCAAGCAGAAGCTGAAGCTAAAGCAAAATCTCTTGCCGAAGAAGCTCAAGCAGAAAAACAAGCATTGCAAACCGCTTTAGCCGAGGCTCAAGAAGCCCATACCAAAGCGGAAGCCTTAGCCAGTGAAAATGGTTTACGAGCAGAAGAAGCTGAAGCTCGTATCAAAGAACTCGAAGCTCAATTAGCTGAGAAAGAGAGCGAAATTGCAACGCTTTCTGCAGAATTGACCGCTTGTAAAGCAGAAAAGCCAAAATCAGCTAAAACGAAAGAGGCTTAGCAATGTACATCACCGCTGATGAGTTAATTGGCTCTTTTAGTAAGCAGATCTTAGTTCAACTCAGTAATGACGACCACAGAGCGACTGAAGTGAATATGGCTGTGGTGGAACAGGCAATTCAAACGGCTTGTGAACGTATTGATGCATCACTGCGTAGCCGTTATGCCTTACCCCTTACTCAAGTGCCAACAATGATTAACTCGCACGCCTTGTACCTTGCTCGTCACTGGCTTTACGCTCGCCGTGCAGAAATGAAAATGCCTGAAACGGTGAAAGACACCTACGCTCAAGTGATTAAAGAGCTAGATGCCATTGCTAAAGGTACGTTACATCTTGGTTTAGCCAATACAGAAGATGTGAGTGAAACAGGCGATTTATTGCCTGACGTGGGCGAATATGCGGTGCGAGCCAAACAGCAAATAGATACAGGGGGTTACTAATGTCTGCCACCTTGCCGATTTTGACCGAGTTTGAAACTCGCTTGAAAACGCAGTTTCCCGATTGGGATATTCAGCTAATGCCTGATGACCCTAGCCATTATTTTCTGTCGCACCCAAACGGTGCGGTATTGATTAGTTATGCTGGGTCAAAATTTAGCGAGCCACGCTCTACGTCGGTGATTACGCAAACTCGCAAGGTGCATATTGTCTTTACGGTGTTAAGTCGCAACTTGCATAACGACTTTGGTGCTTTGCAGTTTTTAGATGAGTTACGGCTTTCCGTAGTTGGCTTTCAACCGATAGACTGTACGCCAAGCTGGCTAGTTGAAGAACAGTTTGATGAGCAAGACAGCGGTGTGTGGATTTACCAGCTGGTTTTAGCCACAGAAACGTTGCAAATTCAACGGCTACAAGCGGTCGATTTAGAGCCGAAATTAACCACGTTTATTGCTAGACAAGAGCATCAGCCCCTTGATGTCCGTTTAAAACCCAAATCATAGGAGAATATTATGTCTCAATTCCATCATGGTACAGAAACCAAACGAGTTAAAGGCGGTTCTGTACCTGTTCATACCGTCGATGGTGCTATTATCGGTATCGTCGGCACTGCCGCTGTTGGTGCAGTGAATGAGCTGAAATTGTGTATGACCAAAAAGGATTTTGCACAATTCGGCAATGTGTTAGATCGTGGCTATACCTTGCCAGATGCCTTAGATATTATTAGCCGTTATCAAGCAGGGCAAGTTTATGTGGTCAATGTGCTAGACCCAGCTAAACACCGCACGACGGTTTCAAGTGAAAATTTAACCTTAGATAAAGACCGCCTAACCGCAACCTTAGCATACGCTGGAGTGATTGAATTAAGTCTTAGTCATAGTTCAGGCTCGCTGACAAGTGGGCAAGATTACACCGCCGATTTATTGACAGGTGAAATCAAGTTTCATCGTATGTTAGAAAATGTGACTGCGACTTATACCTATGCAGACCCAACTAAAGTCACGGAAGCGGATATTAAAGGTGCGATTGATACAGGCACAGGCAAACGTACAGGCTTTGAAATGTTGCGTGCTGGTTTTAACTTGTTTGGTAGTGATGCCAAGATTTTACTCTGCCCACACTACGACACTCAAGCAACAATGGCAACGGCACTAGAAACCCTAGCAAGCCAACTCAATGCGATTGCTTATATCCAAGCTCCACAAGGCACAACCCTTGCAAAAGCCTTAGCAGGACGTGGCACGGAAGGGCAAATTAACTTCAAGACTTCAAGTGACCGTACACATTTATTCTTCCCACACGTTGTGGGTGAGCGTAATACCCTTGAAAGCCTTGCGACCCACGCTGCAGGTTTGCGTATGCGAACGGACGTTGATTTCGGCTATTGGTTCTCAACATCTAACCGTCAATTAAAAGGCGTGATTGGGGTTGAAATTCCGCTGACCGCTCGTGTTGATGATATTCAATCAGAAACCAACCGCTTGAATGCGGTGGGAATTACGACGGTATTTAACAGCTATGGCACAGGCTTCCGCTTGTGGGGTAACCGCCTAGCTAATTATCCAACGGAAACCCATATTGTCAATTTTGAAGTGGTACAACGTACTGCAGACTTAATTGATGAATCTCTTCGTCGTGTAGAGTTGCAATTTATTGACTTGCCGATTGATGATGCCTTGCTAGATTCATTGTTAGGTACGATTGAAACCTATATGGGTACATTACGTTCTATTGTTGGTTTTGAAGTCTGGCTTGATCCTGATGCGGATTTGGTTGATGCCTTTAGTAAAGGCAACGTGCCGATTAAATATAAGTTCACACCAAAAATCCCAGCGGAACGCATCACGAATACGTCTGAAGTGACTCGTGAGTTCTTAATTAATTTAACCAGTCGTGGAGGTAATTAATGAGTGCAATTATTCATCAAGTTGATAATGCCAACGTCTATCTCAATGGCGTGAGTTTTATCGGTAAAGCCAAAAGCGTTAAATTGCCAGAGTTTAACCCTGTGATGGTTGAGCATAAAAATTTAGGTTTAGTCGGCACAATCAATTTACCGTCAGGGGTGGAAGCCCTTGAAGGTGAAATTGTCTGGGACGGCTACTATCCTGAAGCAATGGCTATCGCCCTGAATCCGTTCAAAACTGCACAGTTGATGGTGCGTGGCAATGTACGGGTATTCAATGCCACAGGTAGAGTTGCTGAAGTACCGTTAGTTGTTATCATTAACGGCAGCTTCAGTAAAATTGGCAACGGCGAATACAAACAAAATGAAGCTGCAGAATATGCGATGACTTATAAAGCACATAGTATTAAGGCAACCATTGATGGTAAAGAAGTGCTGTACTACGATGCCTACAGCAATAAATATAATGTTGCAGGGCAAGATATTTTGCAGAAATACCGTAGCAATATCGGCAGTTAATTTCACATAGTGAAAATAAATTGCAAAAAAACAGTTGCAAGCGGTCGGTTTTTAGGCTAGACTTGCAACTGCTCTCAAAAAGCATTTTACCATACGGCTGCACACCGTAATTCGTGCTATTTTTTTACCTAAATTTTGAGCATCAGAGTAACTCGATTACCAGAATGCCCCTTAGGTGAAATCACAACTTAATTTATCAATGGTCGGCGGTGCGAGGAATATAACACCGCAAGGGAATAACTCCGCTGTTTATGGTACAGTTTTGAGCCGCCGACCACCCTACTCAAAATAGGGCTTCTTTCAGAAGGAATACCATATGCCAATTACAACCTTTCAAGGCGTAATCGCTAATCAACCCTCAATTCTCGTAAACGCTCGTGAGCTACATACTCGCCTACAAATAGGTAAGGACTTTTCAACTTGGATCAAAGATCGTATTACAAATTACGGTTTTCAAGAAGGTTTGGACTTTTCCCCAATTTTGGGGAAAAGTAAAGGCTTGTTCGGAAGGCCAGCAGTTGAATACCATATAACCCTCGATATGGCAAAAGAACTTTGCATGCTTGAGCGTTCCGAGCTCGGTCAAAAAGCCCGCCGTTATTTTATCCAAATGGAAAAAAAAAGCATTGCAAGCCCGCCAAACTGCCTTACCTGCCCCAACTGCACAGTCAGACTATATTCAGATTAGTAAAGATAAATACATCGCCTTGCTGGAAAGGTTGGTAGGTGATATAGAAACTGCACCGCCTGTCCGCTATGGTCGCAAGCTGAATGCCAAAGAAAAACAACACATCCTTGAGCTACACGCCCAAGGTTATTTAGTGCCGGATATTATGAAGCAAACCGGACGCTCCGAATCTGCCGTGCGTACCACGATTATCAAACAACGTGCATTAAAGGGAGAGTAGGAAAATGACTAATCCACAAGCTTTATTGCAACTCCACGCAGATAAACTTTGCGACAGCTTACAACATATCCAGATTTTACCGAGTATTCTTCGTTGGCAAAGTGCCGAATATGAACGCACGGCGAATGTTGAAAAGATGGATGTAATGAGTGATTTGGAAATGCTTGCCAATCTATTTGAAAGCAAGATTGGTGATTTGATGAGTGCCAAAGAGAATATTGAGCAGATCTTGTTTGATATTGAGGTGGCTAGAGGAAATCTTTAAAGTAGTTTAAAATCAACCCATAGCTAAAAACCGTAAACTCCTTAGTGAAGTTAAACAATAACCCACTAAGGAGTTTTTTATGTCAAAAAAAGTAGAAGTTTTATCGGACGGTAAAATCACGCTCTCACGCCCATTAATGTTATCCGATGGTTCAACGATTGAAACACTAGAATTGCGTGAACCTGAAGTACGAGATTTTCGTATTGCAGCTCAGCAAGGAAACAATAATGTAGATCGTGAAACGATTGTTGCTGCTCGTTGTTGTAATTTAGTAGTCGAAGATATGGATAAAATGAAATGGAAGGACTACGTCAAAGTACAAAAATTTCTTTTCGGGGAAGATGGTTCAGACGGAAACACTGAATAGCATTCTTGCTGATTTGGTTTGGTGGTTTGGGTTAAATCTTAATGATTTAGACAGAATGAAAATTACTGAAGTGAACGATTGGCTAAAACAAGCCAACCGTCAAAAGAAAGCAGGTTATACCCGTTTATGATGCTCAATGAGGGTAGAAATACCCTCTATGATTGCTCCTAGGATAACCCCAAATGCTGTTAGAATATAAGAGAAGCCCATACCAACGAATCCCCAAACTAGCACTGTAAAAAGCGTTGCAACGACAAAACCCAATATCAAAGCGAGCAATCCCATATCGCTATGTAGGTAAGAAAGCGCTGGAATATAAAGTGAAATGATAATCCAACCTGTAAATGCAATCATTCCTACCGCAATAACGGCTTTTGTCACATTTTCAAATGTTTTCATACTTCCTCCTATTTAAGTCCAATTTTTACACAGGATAACTGAAATGGCAAATGAATTAGCAATAGGTTTAGTAATTGGAGCTACTCTTCGAGGTGTGGGTTCAGCTTTCGGAGAAGTAACCAAACATATCACCAATTTAAACACTCGAATTAGTATTGCAGAAAGACAACAACAGCGGTTAGGAAGAACAATAAGTCGAGCATTTTCTGATTCAAGTCGCGATGTTGGCACATTAAAAAAACGCTATGACCAACTGGGTGAAGCAATTAAAAAAGCAGAAAAGAGCCAGATTAAATTAAATCAAGCTCTTTCAGCTCAAAAAAAACACTCTGAAAAACGTCAAGAAATTAGAGGACAATTTTTTGAAACTGGTGCTCACGCTATGGCAATGGGGATGCCTGTTTGGTCATCTATTAAGACATATATTGACCAAGAAGAGTCACAAAATAATCTTAAAATTGCAATGATGAAAGCAGACGGGACATTTGGTCAGTTTAATGAAATAAGCAAAATTGCTGGCGATTTGGGGCGAGATTTGCCAGGGACAAGAAAAGATTTTTATAACCTAGCTCAAGCATTGAAAAAACAAGGGATCTCTGACCAAGTTTTGTTAGGTGGGGCTCTAAAAACTTCTGCAGAACTTAACGTGCTATTAGATATGGATCAGTTTGCTGGAGGTGAATTTCTTGCAAAATTTATTGAATCACACGGATTAAAAGAAAATGAACTTGGTTCTGCAGCCGACTATTTACAGCGAGCTATGTTTGCTGGTGGTTTAAGCAAAGAACAAATGTATGAATCAATGAAATATTATGCCCCTAAACTAAACTCTCTAGGATTAACTGGGGCAGATAATACGGAAAAAGTGCTTGCAATAGAAGCCCTAGCAGGACAAAGGGGGCTAGAAGGTTCTACATTTGAAACTGGGTTTAATATGATGCTAACCCGAATGAATAAAGGTCCTGAGATGTTACGTCAAGCCAAAAAGGGAATGAAAGCAGAGGCAAGAGAAATGCTTGATTCCGTTGGGATTGAATTTAACTTTTGGGATAAGAAGGGTAAATTCAAAGGCATTGAAGGTATGCTCTCTGAAATGGAGAAATTTGAAAAAATCCGAGCGAAGTATGGAGATAAGGGCGTTGATTTAGTAGCTAATGAGCTTTTTGGTATTGAAGGTGGGCGACTTGCAGATATTCTTGCTCAAAAAGGTAAAAAAGGTCTGGAAGAAATGCTCACAAAAATGCGAGAGCAAGCAAGCCTTCAAGAGCGTATTAACCAGAAAACAGCGACACTGGGAGCTGCTTTAGAACAATTAGGTGGTGTTTGGGAAAGTGCTGTTGGTACTTTTGGTTCAGCCTTTGCTCAAGATATTAAAGAGTTTGCCAATGTTGCTCAAGCATTTATTGAAAATACCTTAACTCCTTGGATTGAGAAAAATAAAGGACTTATTAAAACAAGTATTGGTATTGTTGGTGGTTTTGTTGGTATCAAAATGGGAATACTTGCTGCTACTTATGGGTTTAATCTATTTATGAGCCCATTTAAAGCGATTGCTGTGTTTGGTGCAAAAGTAAATTCAGTCTTCAATATGATTAGATTAGCTCGTTTCGGTGGTGCTGCCACATCAGTATCTATGTTGGGAACAGCCTTTGCTAAAGCAAAAACAGCAGTAGTTTGGTTATCTAGAGCTCTATTAACTAACCCTATAGGACTAGCAGTAATGGGAATTGCAACTGCTGCCCTTTTTATTTATCAGTATTGGGAACCCATTAAAGGTTTTTTCCTTAATCTATGGACAACTATTAAGCCTTATTTTGATAATTTCAGTCAGTTTGTCAGTAATCTTTGGAATGGTATTTCAGGAATTTGGTCGTCTGTATGGGGTGGGATAAGTAACTGGTTTTCAGGCTTATGGGAAAATCTCAAGAGTTTATTTAGTGGTAACTTTTCTGCTCTTGGTAACATTATCCTTTCTTTTAATCCTCTAGCTCTATTCACTACGATTTTTACTTCAGTATTAAATTGGTTTGGGATTGATTTACCTGCAAAATTTAGCAATTTTGGTAAAAACATCATTGACGGTTTAGTCAATGGTATCAGCAATGCGTGGAATTTAGCTAAAGAAAAAGTTAGTGAATTAGGCAATGGTATTAAAGGTTGGTTTGCAGAAAAATTAGGGATCCATTCCCCTAGCCGTGTATTTAAAGGCTACGGTGTCAATGTAGTGGAAGGCTTAGTGATTGGTATGGATAAGGCTCAACCCCTTGCGACTGAAGCCAGTCAACATCTTTCCAATGCGGTGACATTTGAGCCTGTTTTAAATACGGTTGAAACGATATTTAAACCAACCTTAATCAAGGAAAAAGGCTTCTTTGGTAGTTTATGGGACGATATTCAATTCGGGGCGAATATGGTCGGCAATCTATTGGGCTTAAATCAACCTACGGATTTACGCACGCCGTCCTTTAATCCCCAAGCAAAAGACGGCGGTTTGTTTGCGGATTATCAACCCTTAAACAGAAATGAAGTCTCCAATACAGCAACAACCCATAATCAAGGGATTACGGTGCATTTTAGCCCTAATATCACGATCTCAGGTTCAGCCCCTGCCCCTGATTTAAAAGAACAGTTATTGCAAGCGTTAAATGACCCTGCAATGTTATACGGCTTGGAGCAACTGCTTAATCGAGTAAACGACCAATTTGGACGGAGAGCTTACTAATGGCAAATTACGCATTACTTGGCAATATTGCCTTTGATTTATTAAATGCCCCATCAGCCTTTGATGAGCGTCGTTCGGCAACCTTTGCAGAACACGCTGTGTTATCGGGTAAGCCGAAACTTCAGGCAATGGGCGATAATCTTACCGATATTACCTTGCAACTGAAGTTACATCATCAACTTGCCCCAGTGGAGCAACGCTATCAAGCGTTAGTTACTGCAAAAGAGAAACAGGAAGCTCTTGCCCTTGTATTAGGTTTTTCACGGTTCAAAGGGCATTTTGTGATTACAGATTTGAGTAGCTCTGTCCTATTCAGTGATGCCAAAGGCAACGCCCTTGCCCGTGAAGTGTCTGTGAGCTTGCGTGAATTTGTTGGCAATACCAGTCAGGGCTTGTTGGGTTCTGCGTTGTCGATTGGTGGATTATCTCCCCTTGCGTCTATTTTGCCGAAAGAGCTGACTCAATTTGTCAGTAAAACGGCTCAGTTAGTCAATAAAGGGGTGCAAGTATATCGCCAAGCACGGCAGGCGATTGATGATGTCCGCAATAGAGTAGCCGTTGTGCGTGCTTTAGCCCATAACCCTTTAGAAGCCTTAACACAACTGCCTACTTTATTGGGTAGCTTAGGTGCATCTACTCAAGATTTGGCTGAGATGGTGGGGCTTGGTCATAGCTTTGGCATACTTACACAAGGGATAACAGGGGCTATGCCGTTTTTAAATGGCTTGGCTGAACTGAGTGAAACCTTGCGTACCGCTCAAACTGAATTTAGTCGAGGTTTGGGGCAGAATAATTTGGGGGCGTGGTTTGATCAGGGTGTGAAGGCGATTGATGAAGCTGATGAAATTGCTCAATCAATAGCAAAACCTGCGGCACATCTAACCGCTTGGATTGCTTTACGCAGTGATACGCCACAGCTGAAGGAGAATGTTGATGGGTAGCGTAATCGAACATCAAATTAAGGCAGGTGAACGCTGGGATTTACTTGCTTATCGCTATTACGGCGATGTGGGTGAAATAAGCCGTTTAATCGATGCCAATCCCCATATTCCGTTTTGTGAAGTATTACCGATGGGACAGACATTGTTTGTGCCTGTGATTGCGGTCAAAGCCACGTCACAGGCAGATCTTCCACCTTGGATGCAGGAGTAAGCAATGCAAGTACAAACGCCTACCTTTGAGCTGTTTTACGGCAAAACGGTCATTACACATAACATCAAGCCCCATTTGATTAGTCTAACTTATACGGATTATTTAAGTGACCAATCTGATGAGCTACAAGTCACCTTTGAAGATATTGAGCAGAAATGGATTGGCTCTTGGTTTCCGACTCAAGGCGACGAACTGAAACTGCATTTAGGGTATTTGGGCGAGTCGTTAGTCGATTTAGGTTCGTTCGAGTTAGACGAAATTGATTGGTCAAAAGTCAAAGGCAGTGGTTCGGTGGTGACTCTACGAGCCTTGGCAACAGGGATTAGTAAATCTAACCGTACATTAAAGCCAAGAGCCTATGAGAATACCACCCTTGCGGACATTGTGCGAAAAGTTGCAAAAAATTTGAAACTCAATGTTACGGGAACAGTCGCCCATATCCCAATAAAACGGGTTACGCAGTATCAGGAACGAGATGTCGAGTTTTTAACTCGCCTTGCCCACGAATACCATCACAGTTTTAAGATTGTGGGTAAAACCTTAGTGTTCACCACAATGGAGAGCCTTGAAAATCGTCCACCTGTGACAGTATTGGATTTTTCGCAAGTGCTGTCGCTACGGCTTCGAGATCGTATTAAAGATGCAGTGCAAAAGGTTGAAGCGGTGGGATTGAATGCAGATAGTAAAAAAACGGTGAAATCTGAAAAAAGCAGTAAGCCTAAACGCCCCACGAAAAAGCAATCTAAAGCCAGTAATGCAGATACCTTGAAAATTGTGACTCGTGGTGAAAGCCAAGAGCAGATAAAAGCTCGTGCAGATGCTGCTCTTGCTGAACAGAATGATGACCAACAAGCAGGTAATATTCAGGTGATTGGCAATCCTAAGTTAGTCGCAGGTAATACAGTGTTATTGACAGGCTTTGGAATGTTTAGTGGCAAATATTTAATTAAATCCGCTCGTCATAGCTACACCAAAAATCAGGGCTATGTAACCGATCTTGATGTTCGAATGTTGGAATTTATTGAAGATTTACCGACCGCAAGCGGTCTGATTTAACAGGAATTTTGCAAATGAAGAAAGCTGTCGTTACCCATAACTTTGGGGCAACTTATCAAGAAGGTTTTGTGAGTCAAGTCGATCCTAAAAATCACCGTGTCAAAGTCAAAATTCCAACGTTGGAAGATTTTGAAACTGCGTGGTTGCCATTTTTTACCATCAATGCAGGCGGTAATCAGTTTTACGGGTTGCCAGACGTGGGTGAATTGGTGGCGATGATTTTAGATGCAAGGGGCGAAGGTGGGTATGTTCTTGGGGCGATTTATAATAGTGAAGATCCAACACCTGTTACAGATAGTGAAATCTGGTTACATAAATTCAAAAATGGCACGGAAATTTCTCACGACCGAAGCTCTGGCAATGTGATTGTTAAAACCAGCGGTACAGTCACCGTCACCGCTGCTCAGGCAGTGGTGAATGCCCCGACTGAAATCAACGGTGATACGGTTGTTAATGGCAGTTTACACGCCACGGGTGCAATTACCTCTGCGACCGAAGTCTCTGCGCCAAGTGTAAAACAAGGCACTGTTTCGCTCGGTTCTCACGTGCATACTGGGGTGGAAAGTGGTAATAAAACATCAGGCACCCCTAAAGCCTAGTCAATCTTTAAAGTAGTTTAAAAGCCCATCTTCATCATAGCCGTTACACTCACGGCTATGAATACACATACACTTCAACATACACATTGGCAAATTGCCCCTGAAGGCGTTGAGAGCATTCAGGGGGAAGATGATTTACACCAGTGCATTATTAACATCCTTTCTACTCGTAAAGGGAGCGATGTATTACGCCCTGACTTTGGCTCAAATCATTTTGAATATATTGATCAACCCTTCGATATTGCCGTGCCAAATATGGTTCGGGAAATTTTTGTGGCGATTGATAAATGGGAAAAACGAGTGGTAGTACAAGAAGTGCAAATTAGTGGTGAAGCACCGCATTTTTTCTTTAATGTGAAATGGTGCGTTGCTGAAGATATTGAACGTCAAATTTATGCAACGGAGTTTGATTATGGAAATAAATAGTCGTTATGACATTACCGTTGTGCCTGAAGATGTTAAGCAGATTCTTGCTGAGACTATCGCAAAATATGAACAAGATACAGGCAAAGTATTACAACCTGCTCATATTGAACGCTTGATTATCAACGTTTATGCCTTTCGTGAAATGTTGGTGCGTAAAGGGATTAACGAAGCATTTCGTCAAACCTTTCCGCAAACGGCAACGGGGATTGCGTTGGATTTGTGTGGTGAAACATTAGGTTGTCATCGCTTAAAAGACAAATCGGCTCGTTGTGTTCTGCGATTTAGTGTACAAGGTGAACACTCGTCTATTTTAATTCCTAAAGGGACTCAAGTTGCTATTACTGATGATCTGTATTTTATTACGCTAAATGATGATGTGATTACACCTTTGATTTCTTACGTTGAAATTGAAGCAGAATGTAATAAGAAAGGGCTGATTGGTAATGAATGGGAAATTGGTCGGATTAAAAATCTCAGAACATCACTTAATACGACCGCCACACTTGAAGTCACTAATATTGATAGACCTAGTGGTGGTTTAGTTGAAGAAAACGACGATGACTACCGCAAGCGGATTCTTGCAGCACCTGAAGCATTTAGTTCTTGTGGCTCTATTGCTGCTTATGACTACCATGTTAGAGCGGTGTCGCAAGATATTGCCGATGTCAATATTGCCACCCCTAAAGGTGGGCTTGTTCGTATCACAGTATTAACTAAAACAGGCTTACCCGATACACGTTTATTAAACGACATTAAAAAATATGTTAGTGCAGAGAAACTACGCCCATTGTGCGATACCGTTGAAGTGATTGCTCCGACCAAACGAGATTATCAAATTCAAGCAGAATTGATTTTACTTGATGGTTATCGTGAAGATATTGTGAAAACCAAGGCTCGTGATGCAATGCAGTTATATCTTTCAGATAAAACTAAAAAGCTCGGTATGGATATTGTACCGAGTGCCATTATTTCGGTATTGCGTGTTGATGGCGTATATGATGTGAATTTAATTTCACCGACAAAAACAATCATTGCTGAAAATGAATGGGCAAACTGTACTGCATTGCGAATCGAAGTAAAAGAGGAACGCAGTAATGGCTAAGTTAGTGTACCCCGACATCATTGTAAATGACCCTAAATATGTGGCTTTAGCGAATTTGAGCAATCAGTTAGATCATTTAAACCACGCTCAAATTATGACAACGATTGTGGAGTTATTAGGTGATGAATTTATTCCACTGTTGGCAGAGAAATAGAGTGTCACAGGCTATGACGGTGAATTTATTGCAGAAGATAACGACTCTAAGCAGGCTCTAATTCGCAATGCGATTGAATTACATCGTAGAAAAGGCACACCTAAGGCAATTCGAGATGTATTACGTTCGCTAGGTTTTGGGGAAATTGAAATAGATGAAGGGCTCAAGGACAGAATTTATGAAAATTCTAAGGTCGTCAATATACCAGCAGATGAACGTTGGGCTCATTATGCTATTCGCTTAAGAGAACCTGTCACTAATGATCAAGCAGTAAACATTCGTAAGGTTTTGAGAAATTTTGCTCCCGCAAGATGTTTATTGGCAGTACTTGATTATAAATCTGTACCGATCAGGTATAACAGTAAGGCTCGTTATAACGGCAAATATAACCACGGTTCAAATTAATTCAACAAAGGACAAAAATAGAAATGGCAGGCTTAAACGAAATAGCGAAATGGGAAAGAGAAGTCTATCAAATTGAAGAAGACGATCCTGTGCTTGGTGGTGTGAAAGGAGTGACTAACAAGCCCCTTAAGCATCTTGCTAATCGTACCTTATATTTAAAACAAGCCCTTGAAGCTGCAGGACAAAAACTGATGCCTAAAAAACTGACAGCAACCACTCGCAACATCGCTGACAGTACAGGGCATACTCACGAGATTGATCTCGCAAGTACCACAACCAAAGGACTTGTTCAACTCACCAACGACACAGGACTAGACTCTGAGTCACTGGCATTAACCGCAAAAGCAGGGAAATATATTGCTCAGTCTGTGGCACAGTTGCAACTTAGTACAACGAATGCACTCAATCAAAAAGTCAATAAAACGGATATCAGTAACGCTGTCAATTCAACATCTCAAACTACGGTGGCATCGTCGCAAGCGGTCAAAACGGCTTATGATTTAGCTAACAGTAAATACACGGCTCAAGATGCCAGCCCAACCCAAAAGGGCTTGGTGCAACTCGCCAATAACTTAACCACCAATGATGCTACAAAGGCGTTGACGGCAGCACAGGGAAAAATCTTAAAAGATGAGATTGATGGGATTGAGATTGGGGGGCGGAATTTAATTAAAAATTCTCGTCTATTAAACGACACTACCCACTGGAATGTAATTGGTGGAAGGGATGTTAGAAATGGAATCGCAGTTTTAAAAAGTTTAGATACATCGAGACAATGGTGCTGGAGGCAAACTTTTGATTTGCCTGAGAAGCAATATACATTTAGTGCTGAGGTCAAACCCGAAAGAACTGCGTTTTATCTCCATCTGTACAATGGGAAGAGCTGGGTTAATTTTCATGCAAGAAATTTGACTCCAGGCATATGGCAAAAAATATCGATTACCTTCGTCAGTGCGATAAGAAACATTTCATTCATTAATCCAGGTGAAGGGCTTATAGAATTACAAAATCCTATGCTTGTCGAAGGCAATAGAGCTATGACTTGGGCTCCAGCGCCCGAAGATTTAACCGAAGAAGCGCTTAATAGTGCACGTCAAAACTATGTTGCCAAAACTGGCGACACAATGACAGGTCCATTGAATATTAACCACGCGAATTCGTATCTCAGAGGAAAGAACAACGGCGTTGATGACTGGTTTGTTGGACGAGTCAGAAATAATGATAACGATGTTGCACTGGTATCCTACCAGTATAACACAGGTATACACCTCAAGTCCGATAGAGTTGAATCGAACAAACCTATCTATCGAGGCAATCACCTCGTGTTTGACGAAGGAAATTTGCTTCCCGTTCGACAGATTGATTTGCGTTCTATTGCTAATGGGCAAATATCTTTCCAAGATGCTACGCCTGCGCAGTTACCGCTTGGAGCTTTCGTGGGGCTATCTAAAAAATCTCACTTGAATGGTGCGGGCAATGGCTGGATGATGATTAACAAAGGCTGGCCAGATAACTCGGGAGCATTTGCTTGCAATCGTATTGGTATTTCGGGCGATAGAATACGCTTCCAAACTGCAAATAATCTTAATGCTTGGGGGAATGTAATTGAGCTGGCCAATCTCAGTGATTTTGTCTATCAAAAAATCGGCAACTTCGAAATTCGTAAATACCCTGATGGGATGATGATTCAAACCTATTTTTATGATGTAAATGATTTGAAAGAATGGGGAGAAAAGCAATTTACTTGGGCTGTCGCTTTTGCTGATAAACCTATGGTGATACCTAAAGTGGAGCATACCTATGGTATAAACAGAGATGTTGGTAGTGCTATTATGAGAAAAAGCACCAATGCTGTTTGTTATTATAAATTATATGAACACAACAGTGAGAATCAAGGTGACTGTCGAGTGCAATTTTTAGGTATTGGTCGCTGGAAATAGGAGAATACAATGACACTTTATTACAAAAACGGCTTTTATGACGACAGCCACGGCGGCTTTGTACCAGAGGGCGCTTGTGAAATTTCGGCAGAAACCTACCGCTTGTTACTTGAAGGGCAAGCTCAAGGCAAGCTAATTATTGCCGATGATGAAGGGAATCCGATTTTAAGTGAGCCACCGCCGATACCTATTGAAGAACAACGCCAGAAAATTCGTGACGCCATCAACGCCCTGCGAGATAAGAAAATCAACGGCGGTGTTTATGTGCCAGCGATTGACAAGTGGATTGATACCGATGCCACCGCCGAACGCAATATCTTGTCAGTCAAAGCGACGTTTGACCTATTCGGCGACCAAGAAATTCCGTGGACGTTCGCCGATAATTCGGTGGCAATGATTAACAAAGAGAAGCTACTGGTTATTTGGCAGGTGTTAATGGAAGCCAAGACTGGCAATCACGCCAATGCCTTGAAGCATAAGGCGATGGTGGAACAATCTGAAAATCCGCTTGAATATGATTATTCGGATGGGTGGACGCAGACTTATGAGGAATTTGCAGGAGCTGCGAATGGATAAAATCTACCTTGCACTCTACAAAGGCAATGCCAAAAACTGGCGTGAACGGCTTGAAGATTGGTTGATTAGAAAGGCAACCAAAGGACAATACTCGCATTGTGAAATTGCGATGCATAGAAGTCGAATTTACGACCATTATCACCAAGAAGAGTGGTTTGAGTGTTATAGCTCAAGCCCTCGTGATGGTGGTGTGCGTTGCAAAACTATCAACGTATCTGACCGCTCTAAGTGGGATTTGGTTGAGCTACCAAATGTGACAGAGGCTCAAATTAGATTTTACTTTGAAATAACCAAAGGTAAAAAGTATGACCTTTGGGGAGCATTGGGTGTAGTGCTTGGATTTAAGCAACGTGGAGAACGGTTCTTTTGCTCTGAATGGTGTTTTAATGCGATTTTTAACAGCGAACAGGGCTGGCGATTTAGTCCGAATCAGTTGGCTGTGATTTTAAATAAAAAGGAGATGTTGCGATAATGGAAAAAGAGCAAAATGAGTGTAAAGGGGCGGGCTATGTTTAAACAAGCCCCATTGCCTTTTATCGGGCAAAAAAGAATGTTCTTAAGAGTGCGGTGTATTTAGACTGGGGAGGTGTGGACGGCTGGGGTGGGCAAAAGTGTAATATTATTTCATTAAATGAAAAAGCGAGAATAAGAAATTATCTCGCTTTTGGGGTTGCGGTTATGTCGTGCGGTTTTACGATTATGGCATTGATAAATTCCAGTTGTATCAAATTGCTCAATACTGCGATCAACAAGTGCCAGATGGTTACGGTGGGCAAGAGCCAAGAATGGTGGCTAATTTATGGCTGACAGAACAGCGTGATGCCTATTCCGTGATTTCAGATATGGCGTCGGTTTTCCGTGCGATTGTGGTGTGGAATGGTACGCAATTAACGGCTATTCAGGATAGAAACGCCGATCCTGTCTGTACTTTTACTCAGGCGAACGTTATTGACGGTAAATTTAATCGCCAATATGTCCCGCTTAAGTCCATTTTTACCGCCGTTGAAGTGGAATACGCCGACGAACGCAACAACTATCAAAAAGCGATTGAGTATGTGGCAGACGATGCAATGATTAAACGTTATGGCTACAACGTGAAGAAAATCGTTGCGTTTGCCTGTACTTCTCGTGGGCAAGCTCGCCGTTATGGTAAATGGGTGCTTGAAACTTCTCGCTTAGAGCAATGCACTATCAGCTTTAGCGTAGGGCGTGAAGGGTTACAAGTATTACCGGGTGACATCATTGAAATTGCGGATAAATCCTATGCTAATGTCAATCTTGGTGGGCGTGTGTTGGCCATTAACGGCAGAACCGTTACCCTTGATGCCCCGATTGAAGTCGCTGGCGAAAAGTACCTAAGTTATTTAGTCAATGATAACAACGGACAGCGGTTAGTTCGTCGTAAAATTTCGCAAATTAACGCCCAAAACAAATCGCTTGTAACATTAGATAGCGAGCCAACAGGCTTACAGGTAATGGATACTTGGGCGTTGCATACCCCGTTAGTCAGTACACAACGTTATCGTGTGCTTGGCGTGGCGGAAAATGAAGATGGTAGCTACGGCATTACCGCATTACAGCACGAGCCACAGAAAGAGCGAATTGTTGATGAAGGGGCGTTTTTTGCTCCCGCGTCTGAAACGCTCTATAAAGTCGAGCCACAATTAACACACTTAGGCGTACAACCGACATTAAGCGGTGATATGAAAGTGTCGTGGGAAGTGACATCAGGTAATGGCACGGTTAAATATGACATCAAAGTCTTAAAAGACGGGAAGTTGTATCTGTTCAAACGTGATGAATCCAGTAGTGAGCTGAATCTTGCAGATTTAGCAAATGGTGAATACCAAGTCACGATTATTGCAAGAGATGCACAAGGGCGAATGCTGAGTGAAAAAGTGCAATCCTTTACGATTGACAATCCACCTGCGCCTAAAAACGTGTGGGTATCGGGCGGTTTATCTGACATTACCCTGTCTTGGGATTTTGTAGATGAAGCTACACAAACGGAAATCTGGGCAAGTTCAACCAACAACCTTGCCAACGCTGAGCGTATTGCGAAAGTGATAGCGAATATCTACACCCACAATGTAGGTCCACGTCAAACACGTTACTACTGGTTACGTCACACTCGTGGCATTAACGTGGGAGAGTGGTATCAACAACAAGGCTTAAGTGCGGAAACAGGGGCGGATATTGATGCCGAGCTTGCGTTGTTGAATGAAAAGCTAGGGCAAAATATTATTGATGAAGTCTTTGATACCGCAATGCCAGCACGCAAATTGGAGATGACTAAAACCGTTGCTCGTATTGATAACCCAACGGAAAACATTGGGTATAACCAAGTGTATAACGAAGCTGACGGCAAGTTATATGTTTGGGACGGCAGAAAATACACTGCTAAAGTACAAGCGGTTGATTTAGAAGGAAAACTTGCAAGTAGTCAATTAGACCAAGCTCTTATTACTCAACTTACGACAGCAAGCAGTACAGCCAATAATGCCTTATCAAAAGCTAACACTGTACAAAGTGCGTTAGCTCAGGAAGTCACTCAACGCACGCAAGCGATTCAAGCAGAGACAAGGGCGAGAACACAAGCCTTGCAAGCAGAGGCGACTGCTCGTGGTACAGCGGTGAGCCGATTGGAGCAAGCCGACCGTAATCAAGCTCAGTTAATCACAACTGCCACAGCCAAAGCAGATAATGCCTTGTCAGGTTTATCTGAAGAACGTCAAGCTCGTATTGCTGGGGATAAAGCACAGTCAGAACAACTGGTAGCTCTGACTTCACGCTTGGGTACGGCAGAAGCAACTATATCTAGTACCAGTCGCACAATAACAACATTAGACGGCAAAGTGCAATCAATGCACACAATCCAAGCAGTATCTATTGCGGGCAATAGAAAAGCACTTGCGGGTATCTCTTTAGGCTCAAATGGAGGAACTGAAAGTTCCGTTATTGTGATGGCCGATAAATTTAACGTTGTCAAAAATGCACGAGATGGCAACGTTAAGCCAATGTTTAGTGTTGTTAACAACAAAGTCGCTATTAACGGTGATTTGATTGCAGATGGTATAGTATCGGCTCGAATGATGGCGGCCAACTCAATCGCCGCTGGGAGTATTCAGGGGGGAGCAATTCGGGCAAATCATGTTGCGGTAGGGGAGATTTCTGCGGAAAAACTGGCTTCAGAGGCAGTCACTACCGAGAAAATTCGAAGCAACACAATCACTTCCGATAAAATTGGTGCAGGGCAAATTACCACAAATCACATGGTGGCTGGGTCAATAGATGGAAAAATTCTTCGTGCAGGGACGGTAACAGCAGATAAAGTGGTAGCTAGAGTCTCCCTACAATCACCAGTGATTCGAGGGGGGATTTTGGAAGTTGGGAGCCTTATTGGTGGTAACCTCTATGAGGTTAAATCTTTCACACCGGCTGGTCGAAATCAAATGAGCATTACGATCAAGCCTTCAATAGCACAACGATTACTGAAAATGACTTGGGATTATGGTACTGTTAGATTTTCAGGTAATTCTGCTGCTATTGGTGGTACTGGCGATTGGGTAACAAGCATAAAAAATTCAGCAGGTACTGTATCACAGCATTTAAAAGGATTTTACACGCTCGTTATCCCATCTAATACACAGGTAACGTTATCTTTAACATTTAATACCACCCGTATAATGAATCAAATTCTTGTAGAAACAGTTGTTTATTCTGGGTCAAGTTATATACAATAGGTCATACCTTATGACATAGGGGGAAATTATGAAAATCTTGTCTTCAATATCGATGATTGCTTTAGGCGTAACATTGGTTGGTTGCGGAAGTGGTGGAGGCGGTGGAGGCAGTAGTGCTAGCAATCCGCCCTCTCAAGTTCCGACAAAGACCGAACCGCAATTACCCACAACACCGCCAACATCTCAGGTTGAAAGTGAATGGAAAGCTAAGATAAGGGAGGCGAAGTTAATTAGGATCGATCATGAGACACTTAGACTTTCTGACGATGTGGCTTTTCCATCTCAGATATTTAATATGGCAGATGAGAAGCTTGGTAAGCTAGAACAAGAATTAGGGCGTAATTGGGTTCTCAAAGCCTACAACTTACCTTATTCTGCAGTTGGCTATGTATTACCAGCAGATGTCTCAACAGATGAATATGGACGTGTCATTGATAGCCGAGCGAATAATTATATGGCTGAAGTAGTTGGTGCGAGAACGGAAATATTACCAAAAGGCTCAGCGCACTATGAAGGAGTTTCTTTTGGTGCAAATTCTGAGGGTAAATTGAAGCTGTCCATAAACTTCTCAGACAAGACTATTTCTGGTTCGGTGACTGATAGAAAGCTACTTAGCACAAAAGAGGCACTAGCAGATATTAGCTTGAAAGAGGCAAATATTTCAGCTGTTGGAGAACACCATTTTTCAGGTGTTGCGGAATCCCAAGGAATACAAGGTAGCTACTATGGCTCATTTTTCGGTCCAAATGCTGAAGAAGTTGGCGGCATCATTCGAGATGATGCTGGCAATAAGTATGAAGGATTTTCTGGCACTAAATAATTTCAGCCTCTTAACGCAAAAAAACTTGATAGAAAAAACTATCGGGTTTTTCTTTTTCTAAAACAAACCAAAGGAGTCTTATATGCAAAAAGATGTGAAATAATGGTGGGTGTTTTAGATGGGGAATCTCTGTAAGTCTTTGTTTTAATTAAATAAATAAACGCCTTTTATTCGATATGTATTGCCCTTCTAAGGCGTGGGTCAAAGGTTCGAATCCTTTAGGGCGTGCCATTTAACAAATGAATCTTTTAAGTTCACCTCCTGAGTTTGATAAAATAAGCAAAACCCAGCCTATTTAAAGGTGGCTGGGTTTTGCAAGTGATGTACTAATTGCGAATTTTATTGAGCTAAACACACACCAAATTGATCCGCCAAAGATTGTAAAAATTCTGGATAGGCGTTTTTACTTAATTCAATTTTTGCCCCTAACGGATCTAATTGCCCTACTTTGGCTGATGTGCCTTTGCTTAAGCTCTCAATCACTTTTGGCGTAAATTGTGGCTCTGCGAATAAACATTGTGCTTTTTTCTGAGCAATGCTTTTCTTGATGGCATTTAAGGTTTTTGCCCCAGGTGCAACGGTTGGATTGATTGTGAATGAACCTAATGATTTCAATCCATAAGCCTCTTCAAAATAGCCGTAAGCGTCGTGGAAAGTGTAGTAACCTTTTGATTTTACAGGTTCTAACTGTTTTGCAATCTCGCTATTTTTCGTTGCCAATGTCGCTTTGAAATTTGCTAAATTCTCTGCAATTTTTGCTTTTTGCTCAGGTAGTTGCTGGCTTAAACGCTCAGCAATTTGTTCTGCGATATGTTCACTTGCTTTAGGTGATAACCAAATGTGCCAATCTTCGTCGTGACTATGTCCATCGTGACTGTGGTCGTGGTGAGCGTGATTGTGGGAATGTTTATGCTCGTGTTTGTGATCGTGTTTATGATCGTGCTTGTCTTCTTTTTCTTCACCTGAATGCTCCACAAGCTCTTTAATTGCAGGCACATCTTCAAGGGTTAAGACTTTCTCTTTTGGTAGTTTTTCAATACTTTTCTCTAAAAAAGTTTCCATCTCTTCCCCAATCCATACTACGAGCTGTGCCGATTGAAGTTGTTCAACATCAGAGGGTTTGAGGCTGTAATCGTGTGGCGAAGCACTGGTTGGTAATAGCACTTTAGTTTCTGTGACACCGTCGGTAATCGCATTAGCGATAAAACCTAGTGGTTTGACTGTGGTTAAAACATCGGCATTGGTTACTGCAGTTGCCCCCAATAATGCAAGGCTTAATAAACTTTTTTTAAACATAGAAGATCTCCTCTCAAATAAAGCGGTGAGATCTTAGCAGAATATTGCAATTAATCTATAATTTTTTTATGGTTATTAGCATTAATCACAAAAAAATAAGGACACCCAAAAGCGTCCTTATAAAACTGACGGTAAAACTACAACAACATCTTCACAATCTTATCCAATTTCACCCGTCCAAATTTTTTCAGTAATTTTTTCACTTTTTCGGGGTAATCTTTTAGCTCTTCTAAATCGCTATAATGGGTTAAGACTGTTGTATGTGTACGAATTTGTGCTAACTCACCTTGGGTCTTTTCACTCAGCTCACCCTTTGGATCAGAAATCAACACGGCATTTTCCGCATCTAATTTCCAAGCTCGTGGGTTGAGATTGTTTCCTGTAAGTAGAATATAACGTTCATCAATCCATACACCTTTTAAGTGATAGCTGTTCTTGCCATCTTTCCACAAGCGGATCGTTAATTGCCCATTTTGAATATAATGGTCGAATTTTTTGGCAAATGCTCGTAGATTTTTTTCATACAGATACGGCAAAGCGGACGCCATCGTAAATTTTTCTTCAGGTGGCGTGAAAAAGTCGTTTGCCGTTTTATCACCGACAATAATTTCAATCTGTTTGCCATTGTCTAGCAACCAAGAGATACGTTGGCTGATAGAACGTGGGAAATTGAAGTAAGGGGTGCAAATGGTTAATTTCTGTTGTACTTGGAAAAACAGTGCTTCAATCGTTTTATTCAGCGGATTTTTACGCCCTAAGCCCACTAAAGGTGAAAGCATTAGTTGAGAATGATCCATCGTTCTACCGTTAAAACGATATTCCTGTTGGCTTAATTCTTTACGAAACGTTTTAACAAGCGGTCGGATTTCAATGGTTTTTGGACGATTTGCTTGATCCAAGCGATTTACCGCTGGGTTAGTCAAAATATTCTGCTGAATAAAATTAACCCAACTGTCTGCCAGCGTTTTATTTTCTATTTGATGATAGCGGTCGTAGCGATAACGCTCAAACTGCTGTAAATAGACGTTGTTAATGCTCGCTCCGCTATAAAGCAAGGTATCATCAAACACAAAACCTTTTAGGTGTAATACACCGAAGATCTCACGTTTATTGACAGGAACGCCATAAAACGCAATCTCTTGCTCTGTCGGCAGGGCATATTGCTCTCGCATCTGGGTGTACCAATCGGCGTTTGAACTTTGGGTTGCTTCGCCAATACGTCCACGTTGCGCCCTATGCCAATCCACAAGGATTTTGATTTCCAGTTGTGGGTTAGCTAATTTCGCTTGATAGAGTGCATCTAAGATCTCTTGCCCAGCTTCGTCTTTTTCAAAATAGAGAGCGGTAAGATAAATGCGAAATTTTGCTTGTTTGATTAACGCTAAAATTTGTTGTTTAAACGCAGTGCTACTTGTTAGAAAATCCACTTTTTCTACCGCTTGGGGGATAAAAGTGAGATTATCTAAGTGGCGTTTTGCACGGGTTTGTTTGTTTAGAATAAGCATCTTATGCTCCATTTTTTCTTTACTTCGTAGATAGTTTCTACGCAGTAACACTATCCCTACTTTTCTTTGCTTCGCCAAAGAAAAGTAGGCAAAAGAAAGGCGACCCCAAGCGTTTCTTCTTCCTACGCTTGTTGCTAATTTTTGGGACGAACTTTTCAAACTCGCTTGCTTCGCAAGCTCAAACACGAAAAGTTGTCCTCAAAAATTGACGCAACCGCTTCGGCGAAACGCAGGGGAATTGAGCGAACATCTCGATCTCAACTTTGCAAAAAATTAATTAAAACTTACCGCTCGTTTGGCGGTTTGGGTTCCCTTCTGAACCGCCTGAGCGTGTTTAAATTTGTAGGAACATTTTTCTCTGAGCCAACGAAGTTGGCGAATTTAAAATGTTCCGTTAAGCAAATTTAAACTAAGCGAAGATAAGCGGTTAAGTAGGGTTGCCTTTCTTTTGGTTACTTTTCTTTGGCAAAGCAAAGAAAAGTAACGAAATTAAGCGACGATGAAACTACGCAAAGTTTCTTGTTTCACCTTCCCCAACCACATTCTCCACACAACGCCCACAAATCTCAGCGTGTTCTGCATTTGCACCAATATCTGTCGCATAGTGCCAGCAACGTGGGCATTTTTCACCGTCTGCACGTTCTACTTTCACCGCAAGACCAGCTAATTCGCCTTCTGCAACATCAGCTTCTGCAAGTGGTTTAACAATCGCTTGTGAAGTGATTAGCACAAAACCTAGCTCATTGCCTAACTGTTCTAACAGTGGACGAATATCATCATTTGCATAAACGGTGACTTTCGCTTCAAGAGCAGCACCAATTAACTTGTCGTTACGCGCTTGTTCTAAGACACGGTTTACTTCCGCACGCACTTTTAACAGTTTTTGCCAGTAGTTGTCATCTAATTTGTCGCTTTCACTTAAACCGAATAAGTCTGTGTAGAATTCTTCAGTAAAGACAAATTCAGAACGCCCTTCCACTTGTGGTAAGTAGCCCCAAATTTCATCCGCAGTGAAGGATAAAATCGGCGCTATCCAACGCACTAATGCTTCAGAGATATGCCACAACGCAGTTTGACAGCTACGGCGTGCAAGACTGTCTGCTTTGGTGGTGTATTGACGGTCTTTGATAATATCTAAATAGAACGATCCCATTTCGATTGAACAGAAACGCATTAAACGCTGAACAACGGTGTGGAATTGATAATTATCATAGGCTTCTTTAATGTCGTTTTGCGCATCTAACGCACAGCTTACCGCCCAACGATCTAAGGCGATCATCTCTTCCGGTTTAACCAAATCACGTTTTGGATCGAAGCCGTTTAAGTTCGCTAATAAGAAACGTGCGGTATTACGGATACGGCGATAAGTGTCGCCTGCGCTGTTTAAGATGTTGTGCGAAACGGCAATTTCACCTGTGTAGTCCGTAGAAGCAACCCATAAACGTAAAATATCTGCCCCGTTTTTATTCCATACTTCACTTGGCACAATCACGTTACCGAGTGATTTTGACATTTTGCGACCTTTTTCATCAACAGTGAAACCGTGTGTAAGTACTTGATTATAAGGAGCTTTATTATCAGTTGCGGTAGAAAGCATCAATGATGACATAAACCAACCACGGTGTTGGTCTGAACCTTCAAGGTACATATCCGCAGAATTGCCATTAAACTCTGGACGTTGTTGTACCACAGACGCATAGGTTGATCCCGAGTCGAACCACACATCAAGGGTATCAGGCACTTTACGATAGATTTTCGCATCTTCTTCGCCTAAAACTTCTTTCGGATCTAAATCCCACCACGCTTGAATGCCTGCTTGTTCAACACGTTTTGCCACTTCTTCGAGAATTTCTAAGGTGCGAGGGTGTAACTGTTCTGTTTCGTTATGCACAAACATTGTCATCGGCACACCCCAAGTACGCTGACGAGAGATACACCAGTCAGGACGGTTCGCCACCATTGTATCAATACGAGCTTCACCCCAACTTGGGATCCAACGTACACGTTTAATTTCGCCTAATGCCTGTTTGCGTAAACCTTGCGTTTCCATACCGATAAACCATTGCGGTGTCGCACGGAAAATAATCGGAGTTTTGTGACGCCAACAGTGCGGATAGCTGTGTTTGATACGCTCTAATTTGAGCAACGCCCCTGTTTCTTTCAGTTTTTCAAGGACTAAATCATTAGTTTCAAACACGCCTTTGCCTGCAAAGAATGGTGTAGTTGAAACGAATTTACCATCGTTTGCCACTAAGCCAGCCATTTCTAATTTATATTTTTGACCTACAATATAGTCGTCCAAACCGTGATCCGGTGCAGTATGAACTAAACCTGTACCGCCATCAGTGGTAACGTGATCGCCTAAGATAAATGGCACGCTAAAATCGTAGAATGGGTGATTGAAACGCATTAACTCTAAGTCACTGCCTTTCGCTGAACCTAACACTTCCACCTGCTCAACGCCCGTTGCTTTTTGCACGGCTTCCACTAATTCTGTCGCAAGAATGACACGCTCATCGCCAAACTGTACGAGCTGATATTCTAATTCCGCATTTAACGCAATCGCACGGTTTGATGGCAATGTCCAAGGGGTTGTAGTCCAAATCACTGCTGAAATCTGACCGCTTCCTTTGCCTTGAGCGTTAAATTTCGCTTCCACAGCAACAGGATCTACCGCTGAAAAACGCACATAGATTGATGGTGATACTTTATCTTCATATTCCACTTCAGCTTCAGCAAGGGAAGAGCCACAGTCTAAACACCAGTGAACCGGTTTTGAGCCTTTGTATAAGTGACCATTTGCAATCACTTTACCTAAAGTACGGATAATATGTGCTTCCGTATCAAAATTCATTGTGAGATAAGGATTATCCCAATCGCCTAAAATACCTAAACGCATAAAATCTGCTTTTTGACCGTCCACTTGCTCTTTTGCATATTCACGGCATTTTTGACGGAATTCAGAGGCTGAAATGTTTTCGTTCGGTTTACCCACCAAACCTTCTACTTTTAACTCAATCGGCAAACCGTGGCAGTCCCAACCTGGTACATAAGGTGTATCAAAGCCCATTGCAGTTTTAGATTTGTTAATAATATCTTTAAGAATATGGTTTACAGCGTGTCCTAAGTGAATATTCCCATTCGCATACGGAGGACCATCGTGCAGAATAAAGGATTTTTTCCCTTTTGATGTTTCACGAATTTTTTGATAGAGCTTTTTATCATACCAATTTTGTAACATCGCAGGTTCACGCTTAGCGAGATCCCCACGCATCGGAAAGCCTGTTTCAGGCAGATTTAATGTGTTTTTGTAATCAGTCATTTTGTTGTTCCAGTTAATAAAATTAAAAGTCTTTATGAAAAATAAGTAAGCGGTAGAAATTACCCATTATTTTGCAAAATAGATCGTACTATTTGGTTTACCTCTTGATGATCTTTTATTTGATAAAGGTAAATATTTTTATCCTGTTTTAACTGCTCAAGGCATTGTTGATAATTTACTGCCATTCGTTCAATCACTTCTCGCTCAACAATTCGAGGGAGAGTATTGCCTGCGGAAATTTTACTTTCATAACGTTGTTGATTTCGTAAAATGCTTAACTCAATATTAATGGGTAGTGCAATAACATAAATTTGATATTGTTTTTCCTTAAATGCATCGAGTAAATTTATTGCTGTTTCAATATTTCCGAATGTGGTTTCGTATAATATATTTAGTTGCTTATCAAATGCCTTATTGAGTAATTCTATCGCAAAACGATTTGCAAAATTTCCTGTTTTTTTATGCGCTTGATCACTGCCAAATTTCTCTCTGTATTCCTTCAATTTAGGGTGAAACTTACGATAATCATCTGCTTGAATAGGAAAATAATTTAAAGAGATCTTTTCCAACAAATTTGCAATACAAGTCGATTTTCCACTCCCACTCACACCAGCCACGATAATTGCACAAGGCTTTTCTTCCGAATATAAATGATAGTCAGCGATCATTTCTTCGAATGCAAGTTGAATTTGTAAGTCCGTCGGCTTAATATCTTTTGCCATATATTATCCAAATCTTCGTTTTTGATATTTATTTTGTAAAGATAATACTTTTTCAACCACAGGAATAACTTGTTCGTAGTGTTCAGGCACAAGATTAAAATAAGTACGCTTCAAATGGCGTAATTGATTTTTATCATTTCGACCTTCTGTTGTCTGTAAAGCGTCTGTCATTACCATATCAGCAAAAGTATCCGCACAAATTTCGTGGAAAACATCACTAAAAGGCACATAATCTTGCTCTAAGCTGGCTAAAATTTGGGCTTTTCTTTCTTCTGTTAATTTCATTTTATGCCTCTTGAAAGAATAATCTCACCGCTTGTACATCTTTTTCAATCTGCAATTTTAACTCATCAAAACTCGCAAACTTAATTTCTGAACGAATTTTCTTTAAAAAACAGACTTCAATCGCTTGCCCATAAATAGATTTATCAAAATCAAACAAATGCACTTCCAATAACGGCTTTGTCCCATTTATCGTTGGGCGATTACCCACATTCGCAATACCATTAAAGACCCCTGCTGGTGTTTTTACTTTGACCGCATAAACACCTTGAATAGCCGTTACTAAACGATTTAACATCAGGTTTGCAGTTGGAAATCCAATGGTTCTACCTAACTTATTACCGTGAGCAACACGACCACAAATTGCATAGGGTTTTCCCAACATTTTTTCTGCTAACTGCAAATTATCATTATGTAACGCGTCACGAATAAGTGAACTACTAATCCGCTGTTGCCCTAAACAGTGGCTATGTGAATTTTCTACATCAAACCCAAATTGCTTTCCTGCTTGTTGCAAACTGTCAAAAGTCCCCGACCGCTTGTAGCCAAACTGGAAATCATCACCGACACTTAGATACTTCACATTCAGTTTATCGACTAATAAATGCCGAATAAATTGCTCCGGTTGTAATTGAGCGAACTGAGAATTAAAACGCACACAAAGCAAATAATCAACACCGATTTCTTGTAAGGCGTGAATTTTATCGCGTAAACGCATCAAACGTGCAGGAGCGGTCAGTTTATCTTGTTTTTTTGCAAAAAACTCACGAGGCTGAGGCTCAAAAATCATCACCACTGACGGCAAACGCAAGGTATTTGCTTTCTCTAGCAAACGCTTCAAAATTTGCTGATGCCCCAAATGAACACCATCAAAATTGCCAATGGTTAGCACACAGCCCTTAGAAAAATCAGCACAGTGAGCTAAATTATGCACGCCTCGAATTAATTGCATCGGATAAAAATAGATTACGTTTTCAAACAAAAATTACGCCCGATTATACGAAGAAAGGGGGAAAATGAAAAGAAAAGCATAAAGATATTTTGGCGATCTTTCTAGCTTATCTTGGTATAATCACTGTACGCAAACGTTTGCTTAATGTTATACTTATGAATAAGTTTTTTTATTTAAGAGGATTGCTATGACAGTTACACAACTTAGTTATAAAGACGCTGGTGTCGATATTCACGCAGGTAATGACTTAGTTGAACGTATTAAAGGCGATGTAAAACGTACGCGTCGTCCTGAAGTAATTGGTGGGTTAGGAGGCTTTGGGGCTTTATGTGCCTTGCCTACCAAATACAAAGAGCCGATTTTAGTGTCTGGCACTGATGGGGTAGGTACAAAACTACGTTTAGCCATTGATCTAAATAAACACGACACTATTGGTATCGACTTAGTCGCAATGTGTGTGAATGATTTAGTCGTGCAGGGTGCTGAACCGCTGTTCTTCCTTGATTACTATGCGACAGGTAAATTAGATGTTGATGTAGCAAGCTCTGTAATTAAAGGCATTGCCAATGGGTGTGAACAATCCTGTTGTGCATTAGTTGGTGGTGAAACCGCAGAAATGCCAGGGATGTATCACGCAGGCGATTACGACTTAGCAGGCTTCTGCGTAGGTGTTGTGGAAAAATCAGAAATTATTGATGGCTCAAAAGTTCAAGTTGGCGATACGCTGATTGCATTGGGTTCAAGCGGCCCACATTCAAATGGTTACTCCTTGATCCGTAAAGTATTAGAAGTGAGCGGTACAAAACCAACGGATTTACTCGAAGGTAAACCATTGAGTGAGCATTTCCTTGCACCAACTAAAATCTATGTGAAATCGGTGTTGGAGTTAATCAAACAAGCTGAAGTTCACGCTATCGCACACTTAACAGGCGGTGGTTTCTGGGAAAATATTCCACGTGTATTACCAGCCGACGTAAAAGCTGTGATTAATGAAGCAAGCTGGGAATGGTTGCCATCATTTAAATGGTTACAAGAAAAAGGCAACATCAGCCGTTATGAAATGTATCGCACCTTTAACTGTGGTGTAGGTATGGTGATCGCTCTACCTGAAAAAGATGTCGAAACGGCATTAAAAGTCTTAACGGAAGCTGGCGAAAATGCTTGGGTGATCGGTAAGATTGAAGCATTGGGTAGTGGTACAGAGCAGGTTGAAATTTTGTAATTTCTCCCACTTTATTCGCCCCCTTCCGCCCTTCGGGCACCTTCCCCCGCAAGCGGGGGAAGAATTGGAGGGAGGGGGAAGTGTTGTAGAGCGGTGTTATGAGAAAATTCTTCCCCTCATTTATGGGGGAAGTATTGGGAAAGTGGGGGAGCGAAAAAATTCTTCCCCCATTTATGGGGGAAGTCCCTGAGCGTTAGCGAAGGGGATGGGGGGCTGAGGGATAAAATCTGTGAACAAAAAAAGCGGATAGAAGTGTAAAAAAGTTTACACAACTGTCCGCTTTTATTTTGAGATTGACATGAGGTTGTCATGTCAATCTTTTTTTGGGGGATTAGATGACTGCCCTCTTGAATCCAGACTGCATGTTTATTGTCATTATTCATGGTATAAACATAATATTTGATACCATTTTCTGTGACTGAACTTACAGACTTATTCCAGCTTGCCCCAGATAGTCCACCAGATGCGTCTCCCAATTTGCTTGAACTAACATTAGTATCCGTCAACCAATCATTATTGTTGTTACCCAAGTCAACTTTGACTTTGTTGCCGTTATTCACATTCAATCCCTTGTAGATTTTCACTGGGCCTTCTAAGCCTGAGTTTTTCAAATCTCCATATCTAATGCCGATAACTGCGCCATTATCCATTAACTCTATGCGCTCGAAGCCTTTCACTTTGTCTGTGGTTGCTCTTACGCCTCCCGCTATGCGGTATAAGTCAATGCCTGTGCCCCCGTCAATCAACGAGCCTGCACCTATACCTTTTGAGTCTTGGCGGAAGGTGTCGTTGCCTTGTTGGAAGTTGAAGTCGAGCTTGTAGTTTTTACCTGATTGGTCGTTGATGATACCTAGACTTTCATGCACGTAGACAGTATCATTGCTGTTACCCCAAGTATATTTTGCACCTGCGCCATCTTTTGATACAGAAGTTGGCTTGCTGTTGCCGTATTTTCCTTCTTGTACCTGTTGGAGACCCCATGTTGGGTCGTTACCCCAGTCTTGGTAGACGTCTGACCATCTGTCTTCCCACCACCATAATACTTTCACTCGGCTATAACCCACACGTCCTGTCGGTGTTCCATTACCATTTCCTACGACATTTGTGTATTCCACTTTGTCTGTCGTGGTGGTGACGTCCGCACTTTGGGTGATTCTGTCTTCGTTGTTATACGATTCTATCTTCACTTGGCTTCTGTCTTTCACTGCGTCTGGTGATAGGGTGACTTTGCCGTCAGTTTGCGACAATTGAACACCGTTTGGAGCTTGAGTATTGTTGCTACCATCCACCTGTTTCAGTTTCCAGCTTCCGTTCTCTTTTTCATATACAAGCGTTTTGGTTTTGTTTTGCTCATCCGTGCAAGTCAACTTGAACTTGTTGGTGTTCTCCTTCGGTGTCACTATTGCGCCGCCTCGGTTAGTACCGTCAATCTCTGCTGTTGGTTTCGCTGGTTGTGGTTCCTGAGCCGCTTGAGCTGTTGCATTTTTACGTGCAATACCTTGGCTATCAAGTGCTGTTATTGTGACGTTGGTTTTGTCTTTTACTGCACTTGGGGCAAAGGTTACTTCGCCAGTTTGGGCATTCAGTTTAATTGGGCCATTACCGCCGTTAGTATCTACACTAATACCATTCATTTGCGGATTTTTAGTTGGATCCAATTTCCATTGACTATTCTCATACTTGAACCAAATCGTTCTGTTTGTACCATCAGGTTGTTGATAGTCCACTTGGAAGGCTTTGGTTTTTGGCTCTCCATTAGAACCTTCTCTCGGTTTAACGATAACGCCACCTTGAGCAGAGTTGTCAACTGTTGCTTTTAGTTCGTCTAGCTCTTCTACTTTCGGTGCAGGTGTCGGCGCTGGGGTCGTTGTGGTTGAACCACCACTGCTTGTGCCGCTGCTTCCGCTAGTTGAGCTAGTACCACTTCCGCCTGTTGCATTGGCTGCTGCTGGACCAGTTGGAACCGATGCTGCATTGAATGTGAGATCTGTAAGAGTAATACCTGAACCAGCCCAAGGTGTTCCTTCTTCACCAGTATACATCTCATCCATTCGACCTTTGGTAGAATCTGGAATAGTTGTATATACAATATATGTTACTTTATTGTTAGGTGACTGTGCCGTCGTCTTGAAGGATATAGTCGCTTGCGTCAGCTTTTTGTGCACCGTTAGATAGCGTTGCAGTGTCATCGACAACCCATTTACCTTGGTCTAGGTCTTTCTTGATTGCGATTTCTTTTGGTTGACCTTTATCATCTACGTACTTCACAACTATTCTGTCGTTATCACCACCCGGTTTCGCTACGATGTCGCCGGAGTTTGGTTGGTCGTTTTGAACGCCGTTAACTGCCTCTGTTCTGCCCGCAGTGATTGTCGGTACGTCTGTGCGAACTTTGCTGTATTCAGGCTCATTGGCTGTTGCGTCTGTAGGTCCTTTGTTCAGTTCTTTAGTTTCTGCAGCGTTTTGTTTGTACTGTGGCAACAAATTTATCCCCAACGGCTAATGGAGTTGCTGTAGATTCGCTAATATCAAACTTGAACTTACCGCTTGTTACCGTTGTTTCTGCAATTGGTTGTCCGTTAGTTTGACCTTCTTTGTAGAGGTAAACTTTGGTTCCATCTGCTTCTGTGCTTGTTCCTTCAATGATGACTCGCTCAGGATCTTTGTCTGCCGTTGCTGATGTATCAATCGCCTTGATTGAGGTAATCACTGGCTTATCTGATTTCACATCAAACGGAGCATCTTTCTTGCTGGTTTCACTTTCTGCAGATGTGCGTCCTGCTACATCAGTCGTGGTTGCACTGACAGATGTTTTATCTGCTACTTTGTCTTCAGGAATCGTTACACTGACTTTGCCACTTTGATCAGTGGTTGGGGTGAGTTTAAGTGAATCTTTTTCATCTTGAACCCAGTTTCCGCCAGTATAGGTGTAAGTCAATGTCGTCGGTGTACCCGCTGTTCCATTTTCAAGTTCTGGGGTGTAGTTGATGGTGACTTTATCCCCTTCAACAATTGGCTTTTCCCCTGTTGCTGCTGGGAATTCGATCTTCACATAACCCTCATTATATGAAGGAGGTGCAGAATGCATTGTTTTATAAGGGATATTTGATGGGAAAAGAACTCATTTAGTTGAAAAAGTGAAGAAAAGGGAGAAAAACTAGGTGGTGTGATTGAATTGAGTGCATTTTTATCAAGAGAAGGGCATTTTTAGCCAATGCTATCATATGCCCTATAAATACCTACGAATTAAAATTGCTCGCCATATTTAGGCTTTTCAATATTTGTAAAGGTTTTATTCTGATTCTCTTTAATCATTTCAGAAATTTTTTGCGCAGAATCTTTAATACCCATCGCTTCAAAAGATGTTTTTAGTAAGGGTAATGCTTGATATGTTGCCTGAGTATCGGGATATAAACGTAGCATTTCATCTACTCGATTAACAACCGCAACATAAGCCTTTCTTTCCATATAGAATTCGGCGATTTTTAGTTCATGTTCAGCGAGGCGGTTTTTCAAATAAATCATCCAGTTTTGAGCATCTGAGGTGTATTGGCTATTTGGATATTGAAAGGTAATTGTTTGGAAATTACCGTACGCATTTCGAATGTTCTCTATTGCTCTAGAGGCCCTGTTAATTCCGAAGAAATCTTGTATCCAGTTATCGCCTAAACGTGCGTAGTTTAATCCTGCAAGGTAGTAAACATAATCCATACTTGAGCTGTTTGGATGAGTTCTCGCAAAACGTTCTGCAACCTCTAATGCTTTGTAATATTCACCTAATTTATAGTTCGCATAAATCAAACTTAATTGAACTTGCTCATCATAAGCCCCTTGATTTGAGCGTAGACCAACTGCATCTAAATAGCGAATTGCATTGTTATAATCACCATCTTGTAAATATGCTTGTCCTTTGTCATAAAGTTCTTGAGATGAAATACCTTCAAATTCATTATTCTTAGAATTTGAACATCCCATAATTAGAAGCCCTGCAAGGACTAAAGAGGCTAAAGAAGAAAATTTACGCATATGTTTTTACCTATAATAAAGTGATTGCGAATTAAAGTTAATGTACAATGCTATTTGACCCAGCATTGTCCGTGAAAGTTCATACGATAATGCCCTTATTCTACAATAAGAAAACATAATTTGGAATTTTATCATTAATGACTCAACAAATAACATTACAAACTGAAGTCACTTCAGATTTATTAGGTGCAAGATTAGATCAAGCTCTTGCGCAACTTTTCCCCGATTATTCTCGTTCACGCATTAAAGTTTGGATCGAAAGTGATCTCGTTTCGGTCAATGGCAAGATTGTGAATAAAGCTCGTGAGAAAGTATTCGGCGGTGAATTAATTGAAATTCAAGCGGAAATTGAAGAAGAAATCCGTTTTGAACCACAAAATATTCCATTAAATATCGTTTATGAAGATGATGATATTTTAGTGATTAATAAACCTAAAGATTTAGTGGTTCACCCTGGGGCTGGCAATCCAGATGGCACGGTGTTAAATGCCTTGTTACACCATTACCCCCAAATTGCAGAAGTGCCTCGTGCTGGGATTGTGCATCGTTTGGATAAAGATACCACAGGTTTGATGGTCGTTGCTAAAACTGTTCCAGCTCAAACTCACCTTGTCACTGCTTTACAAAAACGTGAAATTACCCGTGAATATGAAGCTGTAGCAAGTGGTATTATGACACAAGGTGGCAAAGTGGATGAACCAATGGCTCGCCACCCAACTAAGCGTACCGCAATGGCTGTTCACCCAATGGGGAAACCTGCGGTAACACATTATCGTATTATGGAGCGTTTCCGTAATTACACCCGCTTACGCTTACGCCTAGAAACCGGGCGTACTCACCAAATTCGTGTTCATATGGCACATATTGCCCACCCATTGTTAGGCGATCAACTATATGGCGGTCGTCCTCGTCCACCAAAGGGGGCAAGCGGTGAGTTTTTAGAGGTTTTACGCAATTTTAAACGCCAAGCATTACACGCAACAATGCTTCGCTTGCATCACCCTATCACTGGTGAACTGATGGAATGGCACGCCCCATTACCTGATGATTTTGTTGAATTAATTGAGGCATTAAAAGCAGATTATTTGTTGTATAAAGATGAGTTAGATTATTAAATGAGAAAAAAATCCCCAAACCTATGTCTGGGGATAAAATGACAAAAAGTATTAAATACTTAAAATTTAACCAAGGAAATATCTATGAAAACAGTAAGGAATCTCTCTATTTGTATTGAATGGCGGTGAGAGGGGGATTCGAACCCCCGATACAGTTTCCCATATACACGCTTTCCAGGCGTGCTCCTTCAACCACTCGGACATCTCACCGAATCAATAAAAAATGTGCATTTAAATGCACATTTGAAAGATATGCGAACTATACTGATTTTTCATAGTCTAATCAAGCATTTTCTTCACAAACTAAAATAAATTGTGAATTAATGCCCGTGTCCCAGACAATTTGTTGATGCCGGAACTTCTTCGCCTCGAGCTTTCCATTCTGTTGGGGTGTAAAGATGTAATGCTAATGCGTGAACGCCGTTGGCTAATTCTTCAGCAAGGCAAGTATAAACGGCTTGGTGGCAAGCAACAGGGCGTTTGTTTTCAAATAGCTCGCTGATCATTGTCACTTTAAAATGTGACTCTGAGCCTCGTCCAGAACTATGGCGATGGCTCTCGTTTTCAATATAAAGTGCTAGTGGGGTAAATTGTGCTTTTAGTTTTTCGACAATAGTATGTTCAACAGACATTTTTTATCCTTTTGGTTTGGAAATTTAGGTGGAATAATACTATACTTTGCATTACTTTTAATTGAGATTATCAAGGATCCTATATGAAATTCAATAAAAAAACGTTTTTAGTTGCAACCACCCTTGCAACCGCATTATTAGCCGGTTGTCAATCTCAGTCAAATACACTGACGTTTACTACGCCAGCACCGACCGCAATGTTTAATACCCATAATCAAACAGCGTTAGTGAATGTGAGTACACAAGATCTGCGTACATCGGCTGAAGTAGCAAGCTATACCAGTGCTGGCAATGTTAATCGTTTAAGTGTTGTGCCAACGGTGACACAGTTATACCAACAAGCAATGCAACAAAATCTGAACAGCAAAGGTTTTACTGTAGTTTCTGGTGCTGGAAATGCGAATGTGATTGTGAATATTCGTCAATTTTTTGCTAATGTGGAACAAGGAAATGTTCGCTATAAAGTAACCGCTAATGTTGGTGTAGAGGTTGTTGTTCAAGGTGCGAGAGGTCATTTTGCGAAAAACTTTAATACCTCCCGTTCTTATGAAGGGGCATTTGGTGCAAATAATAATGAAATTCATAAGGTGTTAGGTCAAGCGTATAGTGAGTCTATTCAGGCAATCTATAACGATAATGAAATTAGTAACGCTATTCATCAATTTAAGTAACAATGTAGAAGCGGTAAGATTGAGATAATCTTTTGAGATTATCCGTATTATGTAGCACTTACACAAAAAATAGTAGGGACGCCACGCTTGGCGTCTATTCTCTAAATTTGCAAACAGCTTATATTCAACGGACGCTAGGCGTAGCGTCCCTACTGTATGAAAAAGTTTGCGTATTTGCTACCTGATACTGCCTGCTTACCTTTAGGAACGAACCTACCCACATTTCAATAGCAATAATGAGAATACCAAGAATTTACCACCCAGAAGCCCTTGCTGGCAAAAGCCACTGTATTTTGAGTGAAGATGCCTTTAACCACGTTGGACGTGTTTTGCGTATGGGCGAGGGGGCTGAACTTGTTTTATTTGATGGCTCTAACCATATTTTTAATGCGATCATTGATAACGTATCCAAAAAGCAGATCAGCGTAAAAATCCAAAATAGCCAACTGGACGATAGAGAGTCGCCGTTACCTATCCATTTAGGGCAAGTGATTTCCCGTGGAGATCGAATGGAGTTTACCATTCAAAAATCGGTTGAATTGGGGGTAACTACCATTACACCATTATGGTCAGAACGCTGTGGTGTAAAATTAGATGGCGAGCGTCAAGATAAAAAAATCCAACAATGGCAAAAAATTGCAATATCGGCTTGTGAACAATGTGGACGGAATATCATTCCTGAAATTCGCCCGATAATGAAGCTGACCGATTGGTGTAAAGAACAAGATGGTATGCTCAAACTTAATCTTCACCCTCGTGCCAAATATAGTTTGAAATCGTTACCGAATGTACCCCAAGAGGGCGTACGTTTGTTGATTGGTTCAGAAGGTGGGCTTTCCCCTGAAGAGATTGCGATGACGGAAGCGGAGAATTTTACGGAAGTTTTACTTGGAAAACGTATTTTACGCACAGAAACGGCTTCACTTGCCACGATCACGGCATTACAAATGCTTTATGGAGATCTCAGCTAAATGATGAATTTACAAGGACAATTTTTGATTGCCACGCCTGATATGAATGATGACTATTTTGATCGTGCGGTAATCTATATTTGTGAACATAATGAACACGGAGCAATGGGCATAATGATCAACTCACCGACAGATCTGTCCGTGATGGAATTGCTCGCCAAAATGGATTTTTTAATGGCAAATGAACGCAATTACACCAAAGATCAGCTCGTTCTCAGTGGTGGACCTGTAGGGCAAGAGCGTGGCTTTATTTTGCATACTGCAACCGATCAGCTCTTTTTACATAGTTATCCGACCGCTGATAATTTAATGCTTACCACATCGGGAGATATTTTAGACACCTTTGGGCGACAAGATGCCCCCGCTGATTTTATCGTCTGCTTAGGCTGTTGCACTTGGAAGGCTGATCAGCTTGAGCAAGAAATTGCATGCAATTACTGGGTAACTGCCCCTGCGTCCCATAAAATTCTTTTTGAAACAGGTTATTTAGATCGTTGGAGCGAAGCGAATGCATTACTGGGTATCGAAGGTATTTTAGCCAAAGCAGGGAGAGCCTAATGAGCCAAACTGTGCTTGCCTTTGATTTTGGAACAAACAGTATTGGCTGTGCCGTTGGACAAAGTATTACAGGCACGGCACAGGGTTTGCCTGCTTTTAAAGCTCAAGATGGCATACCGAATTGGGAGCAGATTGGCAAAGTGATTGCACAATGGCAACCAGATCTCTTAGTTGTCGGCTTACCGCTTAATATGGACGGTACGGAGCAACCGCTCACGCAACGAGCCAAAAAGTTTGCCAACCGCCTAAACGGGCGTTTTAATTTGCCCGTTGAATTACAAGATGAACGCTTAACCACCGTAGAAGCAAAATCAGAAATTTTTGCCAGAGGCGGTTTTAAAGCCCTAAAAAAAGGCAAAGTCGATGCGATTTCAGCTTGTTTAATTTTAGAAAGTTGGTTTGAACAGCAATCATAAAATATAGCAGTTTTGAATCTATAAACTTTGATACAACTTAAACGCTTGCCCATCAGACATACTCGCAAGGTAGTCGCAAATCACCCTTGGGCGTTGCTGTTCATCTGCTTGTATCCAACGTTCTGCCACCGATTTAGGCAGTAAGCGGGTTGGATCGCAACTTAGCATATCAAACAGATCCATCAAAATTCGCTGACCTTTATATTCCACCCGTTGCGTTTTGACATCACAAATAACATATTGATAGACAAAGTTTTTAAGTACTTCTAACACCGCTTGTGCTTCCGTTGGTAATATCGTATTAAAACGCAGTAATGGCTCTTCAAACTCTGCTGTTTCTGTCCATTTTACATTTGTCACAAAATAATTGACTAGCGCTCCAATAACATCTTTGCGTTCGTAGCGGTGAATTGAGAACAATTTTTTGCTGATGTCAGGTAACATTTTTTGAATCCAAGCTGATTTACATTGAGAGAAGGCTTGTTCCGCATTTTGCCACGATTGCGGCGTGACCATTCCGCCAACAATCGCATCTTCTAAGTCGTGAACCCCATAAGCAATATCATCAGCCAATTCCATAATACTGCAATCTAAGGATTTATAACGGGTTTTGTGGGGAAGCAGTGGATCTTGGCTTATTTCAATTTGTTGAAATAACGCTCTATCTGCGACAGAAAGCGGTTCAAGCACCCATTCAAAAAAGTGAGCGTCTGCACGGAAAATTCCCTTACTTGTTTTTAGATCGTGTAAGTTGATATAACGGCTATTTGGAATGGCTTTTGGGCTTTGTGGCTGAGTTAAATCAATAAAGGTAGGATATTTGATGATACCTAACAAGGTGCGACGCGTCAGGTTCATTCCTGCATTTTTGGTATAAGGCTCAAGCTGAGTGACAATGCGAAAGGACTGAGCATTTCCTTCAAAACCACCAAAATCCTGCATTTTATAATTCAATGCCATTTCACCACCGTGTCCAAAAGGGGGGTGTCCGATGTCGTGGGCAAAGCATAGGGATTCCGTCAAACTACGAGAAGGTAATAAAGCGGTGAGATCTTCATTGAATTTTGCAAATGTTGGATCGGAACAGACCGCTTGAAAGCCTTGCCTATCTTCCACCAATTTTGCTCTTAAGCTACTGCCAATTTGGGCAACCTCTAGAGAGTGGGTTAAGCGTGTGCGATAAAAATCATCTTCGCCCACTGCGTGAATTTGTGTTTTGGCTTGTAAACAACGAAAAGCTTCCGAATGTAAAATGCGTCCCCGATCTCGTTGGAAAGGGGAACGGTGATCTTGTTCGCGTTGTTTGTCTGCAATAAAACGTGATGTCCAAGCTGAATCCATTTTATTTTCCTCCTTAGTCACAGTTTAGGCTATAATAGCTGATAATTCTTTTTGTTTAAACCTTATTCAAATGGCACTTTTTTATTCTGATAATTCCGCAAAAAAATCCGCAAAACCGACCGCTTTACAGACCTTTCATATCCAATCTTTAGACTATCAAGGATTCGGCGTGGCGAAAGTCAATGGCAAAACGTGGTTTATTGAAAATGCGTTACCGAATGAAAAGGTGGAAGCCAAGATTATTGAAGATAAACGCCAATATGGACGAGCGACAGCGGTACGATTTCTACAAAAATCTGCAGATCGCCAAACGCCATTTTGTTCAATCTATAGCCAATGCGGTGGCTGTCAAATGCAACATATTCCACTGGCTTTACAGCGAGAAACGAAGCAACAGACGCTTTTTAACCGTTTACAAAAACTTCAAGCAGAGCCTATCAGATTTGAGCCAATGCTTGTCGGGCAAGGCACAAACTACCGCCGTAGAGCAAAGCTGAGTATGGCGGTTCAAAAAAATACGTTGGTGGTCGGCTTTCGCCAAGCGAATACGCAAGAGATTATCCCTCTAAATCATTGCGATATTCTTGAGCCTGAACTTAATACGCTTTTACCCAAATTACAGCAACTTTTTGCCAGTTGGAAAAATAAAAAACAGTTAGGTCATATTGAGCTGGTTCAGGCGGATAATGGCATAGCATTGCTGTTACGCCATATCGGCGAACTTCATTCACAAGATAGTGATAAATTACAACGCTTTGCGGAACAAGAAGATCTTTTGTTATTCGTGATGACGGATAAAGATCAGATTAGTCAGTGGCGTGGTGAAGTTCCTTATTATCAAATCAACGGCTTAACGCTTCACTTTTCGATCCGTGATTTTATTCAAATCAACCGAGAAATGAACAAGCAAATGGTGAACAAAGCGATAGCGTGGCTCGATCTGCAACCGACGGATCGTGTGCTTGATCTCTTCTGCGGAATGGGGAATTTTACCTTGCCTATCGCACCGTTTGTTGAAGAAGTGGTTGGTATAGAAGGGGTTGAGCCGATGGTTGCACAAGCCAAACAGAATGCTCAAACAAATCAGATTAACAATGCGAAGTTCTACCAAACGGATCTGGATAAACCTTTTGTGGATCAGCCTTGGGCTAAAGCATATTTTAACAAAGCACTACTAGACCCAGCACGCAATGGGGCTTACTTTGCCTTAGATCATCTTTGCGAATTACAACCAGAGCGGATCGTGTATGTTTCTTGCAATCCAGCAACTTTAGTCAGAGATGCCGAAAAACTGATTGCAAAAGGATATCGTTTAAGCCAATCCGCAATGATTGATATGTTTCCCCATACGGCACATTTGGAGTCGATTTCGTTGTTTGAAAGAAGAACAAAGAATAGGTTCTCTAATTAATGAATTCCTATGTAGACTAAAGTTATAATGTTCTTACTTTTGTCGCAGCCAAAGTAAACTATTTTTCATATATGGTTAAAATAGAGGAGATGTTAGATACAAATCTAGAACATTTTTTTAACAAAAAAGCGATTTTTAATAAAAAAAAGTATTGCATTTCATAAAAAAACTTATATATTCCATTTTGTCGGGTAAAAAAATAACCCCTCAAACACAACAAAAAACAACTATCACTTGGAGTGAAGCAATGAAAAAATTAACACAACTCTCTTTATTAGCATTGGCAGTGGCTTCTGGGTCTGCAATGGCTGCACCAAAAACCTTTGTTTATTGCTTGGAAGCATCACCTTCTTATTTTAGCCCAGCATTAGGTACTGATGGTGCAACACTAGATGCAAGTGGCCGTGCCATTTTTAATAAATTAACCGATTTTAAAGAAGGTGAAACCACCGTTGTTCCATCTTTAGCGGAAAAATGGGACGTTTCTGCAGACGGTAAAACTTACACATTCCACCTGCGTAAAGGGGTGAAATTCCACACTACCAAAGATTTTAAACCAAGCCGTGATTTTAATGCGGACGATGTGCTTTTCTCATTTAATCGTCAATTAGATGCAAATCATCCATATCACAAAGTTTCGGGCGGTAACTACGAGTATTTCGTTGGTATGGATATGCAAAATATCATTGATAAAGTGGAAAAAGTTGATGACTACACGGTTAAAATTAGCTTAAAAGTGCCTAATTCACCGTTCTTAGCAAACCTTGCGATGGACTTTGCTTCTATCTACTCGGCAGAGTATGCTGATAAGATGTTAGCAGCAAAAACACCAGAAAAATTAGATAGCAATCCAGTTGGTACAGGTCCGTTCCAATTTGTGGATTACCAAAAAGACTCAACCGTTCGTTACAAAGCCTTTGATGATTACTGGGCAGGTAAAGCGAAAATTGATCGCTTAGTGTTCTCTATTACGCCAGATGCATCTGTACGTTTAGCGAAATTACAAAAAGGCGAATGTCACGCAATGCCTTATCCAAACCCTGCAGATATTGCAAAATTAAAATCAGATCCAAACATTGAAGTATTAGAAAAACCAGGGTTAAACGTGGGCTATTTAGCGTTAAATATGACTAAAGCGCCGTTGGATAACCAAAAAGTACGCCAAGCATTGAACCACGCAATTAACAAAGAAGCGATTATTGAATCGGTGTATCAAGGTTTTGCAAAAGTAGCCAAAAACCCAATACCACCAACAATGTGGAGCTATAATGACGACGTGAAAGATTATGACTATAATCCTGAAAAAGCGAAAGCATTGTTAAAAGAAGCAGGCTTTGAAAATGGCTTTGAAACAGAATTATGGGCAATGCCAGTTTCTCGTCCATATAACCCGAATGCACGTCGTATGGCGGAAATTATCCAAGATGATTGGAAAAAAGTTGGCGTAAATGCGAAAATCGTCAGCTACGAATGGGGTGAGTACTTAAAACGTTTACGCAACGGCGAAGCCTCTACTTCAATGATCGGTTGGACGGGCGATAATGGTGACCCTGACAACTTCTTAAATACGCTATTAGGCTGTTCTGCATTAGAAGCTGGCTCTAACTATGCGAAATTCTGTTATAAACCGTTCAATGACTTAGTCACCCAAGCGGCTCAAGAAACAGATCAAGCAAAACGTACTGAGCTTTATAAACAAGCTCAAGTGATTTTCAAAGAGCAAGCACCGTGGGTTACTATCGCTCACTCAACAACGTATTTCCCAGTACGCAAAGAAGTGAAAGGTTATGTGGTTAGCCCGTTCGGTTTACATAACTTCTACCAAGTAGATTTAGCGAAATAAGGCAACATTGTAGGGTGGGTCTTGACCCACCTTTTAGTTTAGTTATGATGGGTCAAGACCCTCCCTACAAATTGAAAAACGCTGAGATATTTAATGTTTCAATTTATTCTTAAACGTCTTTTAATGGTTATTCCAACCTTTATTGCGATAACTTTGATTACCTTTGCTCTCGTGCATTTAATCCCTGGCGATCCGATTGAGATCCGAATGGGTGAACGTGGTTTAACCCCTGAAGTTCACGCACAGATGATGGCACAGCTTGGCTTAGATCTTCCGTTACACGAACAATACTTTAATTATATCAAGGGTGTATTTCAGGGGGATTTAGGTAATTCGTTTCGTAATAACGAACCTGTACTGAAAGAATTTTTCACTCTTTTCCCTGCAACCGTGGAGTTAGCCTTTTTTGCTCTGTTGTGGTCGCTGATTGCAGGTATTTTGTTTGGTGTGATTGCGGCGGTGAAGAAAGAGTCGTGGTTTTCCCACGCTATTTCGTCGATCTCTTTAACAGGCTATTCAATGCCGATCTTCTGGTGGGGCTTAATTTTAATTCTTTATTTTTCAACGCCATTAGGCTTGCCAGCCTCAGGGCGTTTACCAGCAGAATACTGGATCGAAGCCGAAACTGGCTTTATGTTGATTGATACTTGGAATTCTGACGAACCAGGCGCATTTGTTGCGGCGATTAAATCGTTGATTTTGCCTGCGATTGTACTTGGTACTATTCCATTAGCCATTATTACCCGTATGACCCGTTCTTCGATGTTGGAAGTGTTAGGCGAAGATTATATCCGCACCGCCAAAGCGAAAGGCTTAAACACAACACGTATTGTGATTATCCACGCTTTGCGTAATGCGTTAATTCCAGTGGTAACGGTGGTTGGTTTAATTGTGGGGCAACTGTTATCAGGGGCAGTTTTAACTGAAAATATTTTCTCTTGGCCGGGGATCGGGAAATGGATTATTGATGCGATCAACTCACGAGACTACCCTGTGCTACAAGGTTCGGTGTTGATTATTGCTACCTTGATTATTTTAGTGAATTTAACCGTAGATTTAATTTACGGCGTGGTTAATCCACGGATTAGACATACTTAAAAAATAGATTTATTTGTTGGAGTAATAAATGTCTTCTCAAGTAGAAACAACCTCACCAGCCCCACTAACGCCTTTACAAGAATTTTGGCTCTATTTCCGCCAAAATAAAGGGGCGGTGATTGGTTTAACTTTTATTGTGATTGTTGGGCTTGCCTGCATTTTTGCAGAATTTGTTGCCCCTTTCGATCCGATTACACAAAACCGCAGTGCATTGTTATTGCCACCTGCGTGGTTTGAAGGCGGTAATTCTGCCTATTTACTCGGCACGGACGACATTGGGCGTGATATTCTTTCCCGTATTATTTATGGAGCAAGATTGTCTATCTTTATCGGTCTGTTGATCGTAGTGATGTCCTGTATTCTTGGGGTTATTTTAGGTCTGTTAGCAGGTTATTACGGCGGCACTATTGATATTGTGATTATGCGTTTTGTCGATATTATGCTTGCAATTCCAAGCCTATTATTAACTATCGGCGTTGTTACAATTCTTGGACCTTCGCTACTGAATGCGGCGATTGCAATTGCTGTGGTGTCTATTCCAAGCTATGTGCGTTTAACCCGTGCTTCTGTGTTAAGTGAAAAAAATCGTGATTATGTGACCGCTTCCCGTGTGGCTGGGGCTGGCGTATGGCGTTTGATGTTTATTGTGATTTTGCCAAACTGTTTAGCACCGCTGATTGTTCAGATGACAATGGGGATCTCTAATGCGATTTTAGAGCTTGCGGCACTTGGCTTCTTGGGGATCGGTGCACAACCACCGACACCGGAACTCGGCACAATGCTTGCCGAATCTCGTGGCTTTATGCAATCGGCAAATTGGTTGGTGACAATCCCTGGTTTAGCGATTTTATCTCTCGTGCTTGCCTTTAACTTAATGGGTGACGGCTTGCGTGATGCACTTGATCCAAAATTAAAACAGTAAGGGGAACGAAATGGCATTATTAAAAGTAGATGAACTTTCCGTTCACTTTGGCGATAAAAAAGCCCCGTTTAGAGCGGTGGATCGAGTAAGTTATGAAGTCAATGAAGGCGAAGTGTTAGGCATTGTGGGCGAGTCAGGTTCCGGTAAATCGGTTAGTTCTCTTGCAATTATGGGGCTTATTGATTTCCCTGGACGTGTAATGGCAAATTCGTTACGTTTCAACGGACATAATCTGCTTGATTTAAAACCAAAAGAGAAGCAGAAAATTGTCGGTGCTGATGTAGCGATGATTTTCCAAGATGCAATGACAAGCCTCAACCCAAGTTACACCGTGGGTTATCAAATTATGGAAGCCTTGAAAGTTCACCAAGGCGGTTCAAAAGCGTGGCGAAAAGAGCGTGCGATTGAATTATTAACGATGGTCGGTATTCCTGACCCAACATCTCGTTTAGAGGTCTATCCGCACCAACTTTCAGGCGGTATGAGCCAACGTGTGATGATCGCAATGGCGATTGCTTGTAATCCAAAATTATTGATTGCTGACGAGCCGACAACGGCGTTAGATGTGACTATTCAAGCACAAATTATTGATTTATTGCTTGAGTTGCAACGCAAAGAAAATATGGCGTTGATTTTGATTACTCACGATTTGGCTTTAGTTGCCGAGTCGGCTCACCGTATTATCGTGATGTATGCAGGGCAAGTGGTGGAAGAAGGCAAATCTGAACAGATTTTCAAATCACCGCTTCACCCTTATACCCAAGCGTTATTAAAAGCGTTGCCTGAGTTTGCCGAAGGTAAATCTCGCTTGCAATCACTACCGGGTGTCGTACCGGGTAAATATGACCATCCGCAAGGTTGCTTGCTCAACCCACGCTGTCCGTATGCAACGGATTTATGCCGACAAAAAGAGCCGGAACTACGCACAGTAAATGGCAGACAGGTGAAATGCCATACGCCGTTGAATGAAAGTGGATTGCCACAACCAATTTAGTAAGATAGATAAATATGCAAAACAATACCCAAAACCCACCGCTTCTCAATGCGGCGGATCTCAAAAAATACTACCCTGTAAAAAAGGGAATGTTTAGCAAGCCGAAACTAGTAAAAGCGGTGGACGGCGTTTCTTTTACCCTTGAACGTGGCAAAACCCTTGCTGTGGTGGGCGAATCGGGCTGTGGTAAATCAACCTTAGGGCGTATGCTGACAATGATCGAGCCACCAACAGAAGGGGAATTGTTCTACAACGGACAAAATTTCTTAGTCAGCGATAAGGAAACAGAAAAATTACGTCGTAAGAAAATCCAGATCGTTTTCCAAAACCCTTATGCGTCGCTTAATCCACGTAAAAAAGTCGGGGCAATTTTAGAAGAACCCCTGCTTATTAATACCGAATTGTCTGCACAAGAGCGTAAGGCACAAGTGTTAGAAATGATGGCAAAAGTGGGGCTAAAACCTGAGTTTTGCGACCGCTATCCGCATATGTTCTCAGGCGGACAACGCCAACGTATTGCAATAGCCCGAGGTTTAATGCTGAAACCTGATATTGTGGTGGCAGATGAACCTGTGTCAGCCCTTGACGTATCCGTTCGTGCACAGGTATTAAACTTGATGATGGATTTACAAGAAGAGCTTGGGTTGTCTTATGTGTTTATCTCTCACGATTTATCGGTGGTAGAACATATTGCTGACGAAGTGATGGTAATGTATTTAGGACGTTGTGTAGAACAAGGCAACACCAAAGAGATCTTCGGTAACCCACGCCACCCTTACACCCAAGCCTTGCTATCAGCCACACCACGTTTGGAAGCGGAGCATCGCCGAGAGCGGATTAAACTCACCGGCGAATTACCAAGTCCGCTTAATCCACCGAAAGGCTGTGCTTTCCACGCCCGTTGCCGTTTGGCGACAGAGCGTTGTAAGCAAGAACGTCCAGAGCTAAAAACCTATGAAAACGGCACGAAGATAGCTTGTTTTATGGTGGAGTAAGAATTTTATATTTGTTGTATGCTTTATTGCCTTACTCTATAGTAAGGCAATTTAATTTCTAAATCTAAACCTTCCTCGACTATATCTCGTTTTCATCAACGCCAGAATTTGCTCTTTTTCGCTTGATACCGCTTGGCTACTCTGTTTAGCCACCGTAAGCGAATGTTGAATAGAGTGAGCGTGAGTAATGGCAATCGCCAAAGCATCCGCAGCATCAGCTTGGGGTTTGGCGGAAAGTTGCAAAATACGTGTAACCATATCTTGCACCTGCACTTTATCTGCCGAACCAATCCCCACAACCGTTTGTTTTACTAAACGTGCGGCATATTCAAAGACAGGCAAATCGTGATTAACCGCAGCAACAATCGCCGTTCCCCTTGCTTGCCCTAATTTCAACGCTGAATCCGCATTTTTTGCCATAAATACTTGCTCAATGGCAAACATATCGGGTTGAAACTGGGTGATAATTTCTGTCACCCCTGCGTAAATACGTTTTAATCGAGTTGGAAGATCTTCAACAGAAGTACGAATTGCTCCGCTACCGAGATATTCTAAATGCCGCCCTGTTTGACGAATCACGCCATAGCCTGTTACACGAGAGCCTGGGTCAATACCTAAAATAATTGCCATTTTATGTCCAAAAAGAAAGTGGATTTGTTATTCACAAACCCACTTTATAGTCAATCTTAATTAGATAATCAACTTATTTTGCAACAGTGCAGTTTTTCGCAAGAATTTGATTGTTTGCGGTAAACATTACGGGCACTGTTGTTTCAGCTGTTTTCGCATTAAAGCCCATATCTAGACTCCATACCTTTTTACCAGACACAAATTTCACACCGTCTTGATAGGTTGTATCTACTTTCAGATTTTTACCTACCACTTTTTTGTTAATGGTTACAGTTGCAGTTGATGGCTCGCCATTGTTGAAAGTATAAACCGCTAAAACAGGTTGGTTTGTTTTGCCATTTACGCTACAAATGTAAGCAATAGTTTTTGAGCCTGTTGTGATATTTTTTGCTGCAGTTATACTATCAACAGCAGTGCTACCTGCATTACCCTCAATATTTGCTGTTGAAGATGCAACATCAGAAACTGTTGAACAAGCTGTAAGTATCGCAGCTGCTGCAAATGTTGGAAGTAATTTAACTAATTTCATTGCTTTTCCTTTTGTATTAATTAAAAAGATCTCTCTCTTAGAAAAGGAAAAAATGGGAAAGTTCAAAAAAATAATCTCAAGCTAAATACTTGAGATTACTTTTTATTCATTTTTAATTAAAGCAATGCAGCCACTTCATCACTGATTTCGCCGTTGTGATACACGTTTTGCACATCATCACAATCTTCAAGGCGGTTAATTAAGTCTAATAATTTTGGTGCAGTTTCTGCATCAAGTTGGACTGTGGTTGATGGGATCATTGTCACTTCTGCATTTTCAACTTTAAAACCTGCCGCTTCAATGCCATCTCGCACAGCGCCTAAATCTTCCCAAGCAGTATAGATTTCAAATGAACTATCTTCTTGTGGCTGAATATCATCAGCACCCGCTTCAATCGCCGCTTCAGTTAATGCGTCTTCGTCTGCACTTGCGATTAAAATTAAACCTTTTTTGCTAAATAAATAACCCACCGAACCTTCAGTCCCTAAGTTACCACCACATTTAGTAAAACTTGGACGTACTTGTGAGATTGTGCGGTTTGCATTATCACTTAAACACTCAACCATTACCGCTGTACCACCTGGACCATAACCTTCATACACTTTGGTTTCCATATTGGTATCATCGCCACCGCCAACACCACGGTCGATAGCACGATTGATGGTATCACGTGTCATATTATTCGATAACGCTTTATCCACAGCTGCACGCAAACGTGGGTTAGAGCTGGTATCGCCACCACCTAATTTTGCCGCGGTCACTAATTCACGAATTAATTTAGTAAAAATTTTACCGCGTTGAGCATCTTGTGCTGCTTTGCGGTGTTTAATGTTAGCCCACTTACTATGACCTGCCATTCTCTTGTTTCCTTCTTTATTATGTTTTGAAAAAATCCCCCTCTTTAGCAAAGAGGGGTTAGGAGAGATTTGGCAGAACTGCTTCTCGCTCATAAGAGAATTTGACATTGCTATCAAATCTCCCCCAGCCCCTCTTTTCTAAAGAGGGGAGTTGCTTGTTAAATATTTTGCAATCGCTTCGGCATTATTAGGTGATTTGGTGAGTGCCACCGCCTCATTTACCGAAAGCCATTGATACGCTAAATGTTCCGTCAATATCGGTTCGATTTCATCGGGTAATCCCAATAAAAACCAATGTTCTGTATTATGCGTAATGTCAGGGGCGTATTTATAACGGAATTGCGGAAAAATCTCAAATTTCACACTCGTTTTGCAATCATAAAGTGCTAAATTTTGAGCAATAATATCAATTCCCACTTCTTCTCGCACTTCACGCAATGCCGCTTGATAAGGTGTTTCCCCTGTTTCAATCGTTCCTGTTACCGACTGCCAAAAGGTTGGATCATCTTGGCGTTGGAGCATTAATACTCGCTGAGTTTTTTTGGCATAAATCACCACGAGAACAGAATAGGGATTTTTGTAGTTCATTTTTATGTACTATACAAGAGTTTTTACATCGGATATGTGCACTCGACCTTTATCGTTTATGGTTTTTCAGCATGTGCTAGAACATTGTAAAATTTCAAAGAGTAAATAACAAGATTAGATACTGAGATGAATTGATTAGTCAAATCGTGCGATTTTTTTCTGAGAAATGAATGCTTAAATTTATGCTAAAGCGGTGAGATTTTCATAAGAATACGATTTCAAATTTCCCTTATATCAATTTTTTTGTTATCCTAACCACAATGTAATTGAATAGACTTATCTTATATGAAATTTATTAGAAAAAATGCTGTATCGTGCATCATGTTAAGTAGTTTTTATCTATAAGCACTTATGCAAATCCCTTGAAAATCATCTTACAGCAGAATTTATCAAATGCACCTGAAGTGAAAGAAGCGCTTGCAAACGTTGAAGCTGCTCAGAATCGTGTTGAACAAAGTAAATCTCAACATTTTCCTATTGTTAGCGTAACAGGTTCAAAAACTTTAAGACAGTATCATAAGTATGAAGATAATTATGGTTCAACCAAAATCATCCCTGGTATTCAGGCTGAAATGAATATCTTTGCTTTTGGCGCTATTGAGAAAGATATTGAACGCAGTTATAAAGAGAAGGAGTACTATAAGCATACCTATACCGCTACTCAAGAGGAAATAGCGTATACTATTGGACAACTTTATTTAACGGCACTGAATATGAAGGAAGCCATTTCTGTAATGGAAAAGAGCTTATTTCGCCACCAGCAAATTTTACAGGATTTGGATATTATCATGGAGAATGATGAAGGGCGAGAATCCGAATTTGTTCAAGCTGAGACACGTATGTTGATGGCTCAACAAGAAATTAATAATTATCGACAAAATTATTAGCTACTTTGAATACACTATCAAAATATACAAGGACTAAAGTTGTTGAAGAACAATTAAGTGATCCTTTCCTTCAGTTGAAGGAAGAACAGCTTTCTCCTTCTTTATTTTTTATAAATAAGAAGGAGAATGTTTATTTTGTCACATATCTATGATTAATTTATTCTTTCTGTATTGGTTAATATAGTTATGTTGACATCTACTCTCTACTCATATTTAGTTCTTGTGGGAGTGAAGCTAGTAATCATATAGATAATAACTTATTCATTAATATATGTCTTCTTTATATAATATTATCGATAGGTAGAATTAAGGACAATGCAAATATATTACCCAAATTATCAAGGATCTGACCGCTTGTTAGATCTCACCTCTCCGAAAATTATGGGGATTTTGAATTTTACCCCTGATTCGTTCTCCGATTCGGGCAAATTTTTTACCCTTGATAAAGCCCTGTTTCAAGTGGAGAAAATGCTCAATGACGGGGCGGATATTATTGATATTGGTGGTGAGTCCACCCGTGAGAATGCAGAAATTGTTACCCTTGAGCAAGAGTTGGAACGGGTTGTGCCGTTGGTTGAAGCGGTTCGCAAGCGGTTTGATTGTTTGATTTCGGTAGATAGCTCAAAGGCGGAAGTATTTCGTCAATCTGCACAAGTTGGGGCGGATATTCTCAATGATATTCGTGCGTTACAAGAGCCGAATGCCTTAGAAACTGCCGTAGAATTAGGTTTGCCTGTTTGTTTAATGCATATGCAAGGCACACCGCAAAATATGCAACAAAATCCTGAATATAATGATGTGGTGGAAGAAGTCGCAGATTTTCTCAACCAACGCATTTTTGCTTGCACAATGGCAGGCATTCCCAAAGAGCATATTATTTTAGATGTCGGCTTTGGTTTTGGTAAAACGGTACAACATAATTATCAACTGCTAAAACATCTAAATGCCTTTGTAGCTTCGGGCTATCCTGTGTTAGCTGGGCTTTCCCGTAAGTCGATGATCGGCAATGTAATCAATAAACCAGTCGATCAACGTGTAGCAGGCAGTGTCGCAGGGGCATTGCTCGCAGTGCAAAATGGAGCGAAGATCGTGCGAGTTCACGATGTAGCAGAAACCGTTGATGCCTTGAAAGTGTGGCAAGCGATGAATGAATGTGAATAAAAAAGGAAGATAAAATGACAAAAATCTACGGCATTAAAAACTGTGATACCGTGAAAAAAGCGATCAAATGGCTTGCGGATAACGACTTAAACCCACAACTTCACGACTACCGTGTCGATGGCTTAGATCCTGTTTGGCTGGCTGAAATGGCAGAGAAATTTGGTTGGGAAAACTTAGTCAATAAACGTAGCACCACTTGGCGTGGGCTTGATGATGAAATCAAAAATAATCTCACCAAAGAGCTGGCACTAAAGGTGTTAAACGAACAGCCAACCTTAATTAAACGCCCTATTGTGATTGCTGATGATGCTGCGTTGATTGGTTTTGATGAGAAAGAGTATCAAAAGGTATTTATGAAATGATACCCAACATATTAATTATGTTGAGTAAAAGGGGGCAATTTTAAGGGCTCTCTGTTTATTCAAAGGTATTGGATAGGATTTGGATCATGAGTTATATTGTAGCTCTTACTGGCGGTATAGGAAGTGGTAAGTCAACTATTGCTAATCTTTTTGCTGCACTTGGTGTGCCAGTGATTGATGCAGATATTATTGCTCGAAATATCGTTGAGAAAGGCAGTCCTTTACTCGCTCAAATAGTAGCTCATTTTGGCAAACAAATTTTGTTTGAAAATGGTGAGCTTAATCGTACAGCATTACGACAGCGGATTTTCCAGACAGAATATGAGAGACTGTGGTTAAATCAGTTACTTCATCCAGCTATTCACACAGAAATGTTAAAGCAGTTGAATGAAAGCCAATCTCCCTATGTGCTTTGGGTTGTTCCATTATTGATTGAAAACCAGCTAATGGCATTATGTGATCGTATTTTAGTTGTTGATGTATTGCCTGAAATTCAGCTAGAACGAGCTATGAAGCGAGATAAAAGCAATGTTGAAATGATAAAGAGTATTATGCTATCACAGGTTGATCGTCAAACACGATTAAACTATGCTAACGACGTGATTGAAAATAATTTACCTTTTGGTGATAATGAAGTCCATCTGACTCATCAAGTGGCAAAATTGAATGAATATTATTTGACTCTAAGTAAAACAAAAGGGAAATAGATCATGCTCGTCGTATTCTGTCCAAATTGTGGCAAAGAAGTGGCTTGGGTTTTGGGCAATAAATATAGACCATTTTGCAGCGAACGCTGCCATTTAGTTGATCTTGGCGAATGGCTCAATGAAGAAAATCAAGTCCTTGAAAGTGATATTCAGTCTGCAGATGACTATGATATGGTGGTAAGTGAGGGTATTTTCTAATGAAATAACAAACTAAACCGTTCAATGCCTTTCCAAGCCTCATCGCTAAATTCTTGTTTTACCTGTTTTTCCAATTCGGCAAGGGATTGAATGAGTTGATAGAGTTTATGGTAAGTTAAACGTTGTACTGCAGCTTGATAAAACCCACGGCGGTTTTGCCATACTTTCAAGCGGTCAAATTCGGCTCGTAAATTACCGCTATACAGAGGTCGGTGACTATTGATAATCGGCTGTGGTGAGCGTGTCATTTCAAGTAATAAAAGTAGCTCTTTTTGTACGATGCGTAGCAACACCACTGGTTGTATCTCTTCATTCTGCAGATGTTGAAGCACTCTTAATGCTCGGTTAATTTTGCCTTCTAATAAGGCATCAACCCATTGGAATGGGGTGAATTGTGCCGATTGTTCGATCACTTCTTTTGCTCGGTTTAATCCAATCTTTTGTTCAGCAAAACGAAGTTGTAACATCTGCAATGCTTGTTTTAGTGCCAGTAGATTGCCTTCGTAGCTATAACAAAGTAATTGAATAGCATCAGGCTCAAGCTGCAACTGCATTGTTTTAGCTCGATGTTGTAGCCAAATAGGTAGTTTTGTAATATCTGGTGTTTGACAGTTTACGACTACGGCATTATTTAGTTGTACAAACCAGCTCTGTTTTTCCATTGCTTTGGTTAGTTTTGGTTGGTGCAGAACAAAAAGTAAATCCGTGTGAGAAAAAGCCAGTAGTTCAGATAGCTGTTTTTGCTGTGTTACAGTTAGGTTTTCAGGCAGGTTAAGAATTAGAATTTGGCGATTAAAAAAAAGCCCATTTGATTGAACGAGGTCAAACAACATATCCCATTGGGTATCATTGGCAATGGTAAACTCTTGCTTTTCATCAAAATCCTGTAAACGAGCCGTTTGCACAATACAGTCTTTTGCTTCACCAACCAATAAAAGATCCTGCCCTGTCAATAAATAAAACGGCTGTAAGCCTTTATTGAGGGCAGGTTCTAATCCTTCTGGGAAAATACGTTGCATCATCTTATTTCGTATTTGCTAACTCTTTTTGTAATCCTGCGACTTTAATAAGAAGCTGGCGAGAGGCTTGTTCATACATTTGACGCTGAATACTTTCTTGTTCTTCTGATTTTGCTAAAGCGGCACGAGAGTCGTCGAAGAAAGTACGATGAACGCTAGTTTCAATCGGATATGCCCCTTTATTTGGGATTGTTACCGTTGCTTTTACGGTTAAGCTAAGGATTTTTTCAGCTTCACGCGCTTGTTTAAAGACTGACGCAACACGAGAGCTACTTTCTGTTGCGTTTAAGCGTAAACTCGCAACATCAGCGGATTTCGGCACGATTTGAATGTTACTGAGTAACATTTGGTTACGCAAAATGCGTGACATATCGCTGTACTGATCCGCACTTTCAAAACTCAAGGTACGCAACTCTTCTGGGAAGAGTTCATTATTTTTAAAATGCCAACCGCAAGCGGTTAAAAATAGCACACAAATGAGAGAGAGTTTTTTTAACATACCATATTCCTATTTTGTAGGGTGGGTTTTGACCCAGCATATACGATGTAGATTAGATGGTGAGTTAAAACCCACCCTACTATTATGCTTTCACCGCAAAACTCAACATCTTAAACGGTACATAGATCTCTTTCACGATTTCTACGCCTTCAAGATATTTCGCCACATTTTCATCGGCTTTCGCAATCGCCTTGACTTCACCTTCCGTTGCGGTTGCAGATACAGTAATTTTGCCACGCACTTTACCATTTACTTGCACTACAACGAGTTTTTCATCTTCTACCATTGCTTTTTCATCTGCCACCACCCAAGGTGCAAAGTCAATTGAACCCTCATTGCCTAAGGCTTGCCATAGTTCAAAGCAGATATGCGGGGTGATTGGGTAGAGCATACGGATCACCGCATTTAATGCTTCAGCCATCACGGCTTTGTCTTGATCATTAACAAGCGGTGCTTTGGTGAGCTTATTCATCAATTCCATAATTGCTGCAATTGCGGTATTAAAGGTTTGACGGCGACCGATGTCATCACTCACTTTCGCAATGGTTTTATGTACATCACGGCGTAAATCTTTTTGCTCTTTGCTTAATGCCGTAGGATCTAATGCAACAGTGGCTGGCGATTGTGCATACTCATAAGCCAAGTTCCAAAGACGACCTAAGAAACGTTTCGCCCCTTCTACGCCAGACTCTTGCCATTCTAATGTCATTTCCGCAGGAGAAGCAAACATCATAAATAGACGCACCGTATCCGCACCATATTTTTCCACCATTTCTTGTGGGTCGATACCGTTGTTTTTCGATTTCGACATTTTGGTCATACCGCTGTGTACCAACGCACGCCCTTCTTTGTCAAAGGCTTTCAAAATACGCCCTTTTTCATCACGTTCAACTGTCACTTCTGTTGGCGACACCCAAATACGTTCATTGGTTGGGCTGGTGTAGTAATAAGCGTCCGCTAACACCATACCTTGACAGAGTAATTTTTCTGTCGGTTCATCGCTAGTCACGAAACCGGCATCACGCAATAATTTGTGGAAGAAGCGGAAGTAGAGCAAGTGCATTGTTGCGTGTTCGATACCGCCGATATATTGATCCACAGGTAGCCAGTAGTTTGCTTCTTCTTTGTCTAACATACCTTGTTGATATTGTGGCGACGCATAACGTGCATAATACCAAGAAGACTCCATAAAGGTATCGAAAGTATCTGTCTCTCTTAACGCTGGCTGACCGTTATAAGTGGTTTTCGCCCATTCTGGATCTGCTTTGATCGGGCTTTTCACGCCGTCCATCACCACATCTTCAGGTAACACCACAGGTAAATCTTGCATTGGTACAGTCACAGTTTCGCCATTTTCAAGGGTAAGCATTGGAATTGGCGCCCCCCAGTAACGTTGGCGAGAAACGCCCCAGTCACGCAAGCGGTAATTAACTTGACGTTTACCGATCCCCATTCCTTCTAATTTATCCGCAATGCCTTTGAAAGCGCCATCAAAATCTAACCCATCAAATTCCGCAGAGTTAATCAATTTACCGTGTTCAGTCATTGCCGCTTTGCTGAAATCCCATTCAGAACCATCAAGCGGTACGATCACCTGTTTAATTGGTAAATTGTATTTTTGTGCAAATTCAAAATCACGCTCATCGTGAGCAGGTACTGCCATTACAGCCCCAGTGCCGTAGTGCATCAACACAAAGTTAGCGACCCAGACAGGAACTTCTTCGCCTGTTAAGGGGTGAATAGCAAACAACCCTGTTGCCATTCCTTTTTTCTCCATTGTGGCAATATCCGCTTCCGCCACTTTGGTGTTTTTCGCTTCTTGAATAAAGGCAGCTAATGCAGGATTGTTTTCTGCTGCCAGGGTTGCTAATGGGTGAGCCGCCGCCACTGCCACATAGCTCACACCAAAGAAAGTATCTGGACGAGTAGTATAAACAGGCAAGGTTTGATCAGTGCCTTTCACTTTAAAAGTAATTTCAACCCCTTCAGAACGACCGATCCAGTTGCGTTGCATTGTTTTCACTTGATCTGGCCATAACGGAAGACGATCTAAGTCATTTAACAATTGCTCCGCATAGTCAGTAATTTTAATAAACCATTGCGGAATTTCTTTTTGTTCCACAGGGGTATCACAACGCCAGCAACAGCCTTCGTGGACTTGCTCATTTGCTAACACCGTTTCATCATTCGGACACCAGTTTACTGTCGATGTTTTCTTATATACTAAGCCTTTTTTGTACAATTCAGTGAAGAACCATTGCTCCCATTTATAATATTCAGGACGGCAAGTGGTCACTTCACGATCCCAGTCAAAGCCAAAACCTAAGGCCTTGAGCTGATTTTTCATATATTCAATATTTTCATAAGTCCATTTTGCTGGTGCAGTTTTATTTTTTACCGCTGCCCCTTCTGCAGGCAAGCCGAATGCGTCCCAACCCATTGGTTGTAACACATTTTTGCCGTTCATACGTTGATGACGGGAAACCACATCGCCGATCGTATAGTTACGAACGTGTCCCATATGCAGACGACCTGAAGGGTATGGGAACATAGATAAACAGTAATATTTCGGTTTGCTTTCGTCTTTAATTGCTTTGAATACTTTATTTTCAGCCCAGTACTGCTGTACTTTAGGCTCAATCGCACTCGGATTGTATTGTTGTTGCATCATCTTCATTCCTCAAATTTGTCGAAAAATTGCGGTATAGAATAGCGTAAAAATGGGGATTTTTGAAATGATATTAAGTTCGCGGTATAAACAAAATTAAATAGTGAAGCAAACTCCGTAGATGTAAATTAGTCATTTGTTCGTATTTTAGGCTATGTCAGCAAAGCCTAAAGCCCCAGCAAAATTACCTGATCGAGAAAATCTCAGGGAAATTTTGGCTTACAACATTCAAACGTTGCGTGTGCAAAAAGGTTGGTCACAGGAACGATTAGCGAATGAGTGTGAGTTAGATAGAACTTATGTTTCAGCGGTTGAACGTTGCCGCTGGAACGTTTCGCTTTCAAATATTGAAAAGTTAGCAACTGCACTTTCTTGTCCAGCTTGGCAGTTATTGAAATACCCAGAAAATAGCAATCAAAATACTGAAAGAAATTTAGATTTGTGTTAAAATTCGCTGGCTTTTTCGTCCGCCCGATTGTTAGGGCGAGTAAAGCAACTTGCAAAAAATTTTGAAAAACTGACCGCTTGCAAGCGGTCTTTTGTTTTGAAAAATTTACGAATTTCAATGATTTACACGTAGGGACACACTGCGTGTGTCCGTTCTATTTTGTATTGATGATATTTAGCAGACACACGCAGTGTGTCCCTTGTATATTAAAATTATAGTAAACTAGCAACATAAACCATAACGTTATCCACAGCTTGGGTGTCCCTAGAGCTAAAACTCGTTCTGTAGCGTAGGCGTGGATAACTTCATCAGCAAAACCGAACAGTTGAAATATAAACCCGAATACAAGGCAGGTTACCGATGAACGCTCCGATTTATTGTGGTATTGATGTTGCTAAACGCAATTTCGTGATTGGTTTTTCCCATCAGAAAAAGACCAAAACCGAAACCAATAACGCCAAAGGTATTCAACATACCTTGGACTATTTAAGCCAGTTTAATGTGGCTCTGATAACGCTTGAAGCAACGGGTGGATTAGAAATCCCCGTGGCAAAAGCCCTTGCTCGAGCAGGTTATCGTGTATTTATTGCTAATCCACTGAAAGCCAGTGAGTTTGCAAAATCTCAAACGAGAGCCAAAACCGATGCAAAAGATGCGGTTAATCTCGCTTTCTATGGGCTCACTTGTGAGCTTAAAGGCGAAGTAGAGCATCAGTTGTATGTTCCGCTTTCTGAGCAAGAAGAACAGCTGGAAGCCCTTGTGGTTCGCCGTCGTCAGCTTGTCGATATGCGAGTAGCAGAGCTAAATCGTTTGCAACAAAGCCACGAAACCCAGTTGGACAATATCCAACAACACATTGAAATGCTTGATAAATTAATCGCCGAACTTGATAAAGATATCGACGACCAAAGTAAGCATTTTAGTGATAAAGCTGACCTTATCTCAGACATCAAAGGCGTTGGCAAAAATTGCGTCGCCGTGATGATGTCAAGCCTGCCGGAATTAGGCAAGCTAAGCAGCAAAAGAATTGCCTCACTCGTTGGCGTTATTCCGCATCCACAGGAAAGCGGTCAATGGAAAGGAAAATCCTTTTGCTATGGTGGTCGAGCGATTGTTCGTAATGCCTTATATATGGCAGCACTATCGGCAATTCGCTTTGAACCTGTTTTTAAAGCCTTTTACACCCGATTGGTTGCAAAAGGCAAAGCGAAGAAAGTCGCTATTATGGCGTGTATGCGTAAACTGCTAACCATTATGAATGCGTTGGTTAGACGCAATGAAAAATGGGATGCTACACGCTACTTATCCACAGAATCTGTGGGTCAAAATTGAATAACTTTTTTGTGTGTAAACACAGTTGCTACATAATAGGAAAATAAAATGGGATTTAAGTGTGGTATTGTCGGTTTACCAAATGTGGGTAAATCAACTCTTTTTAATGCATTAACCAAAGCAGGTATCGAAGCGGCAAACTATCCGTTTTGTACTATTGAACCAAATACAGGCGTTGTACCTATGCCGGACCCACGTTTAGATGCGTTAGCGGAAATCGTTAAGCCGGAACGTGTATTGCCAACGACAATGGAATTTGTGGATATCGCAGGCTTAGTTGCAGGGGCAAGTAAAGGCGAAGGTTTAGGTAATAAATTCTTAGCGAACATTCGTGAAACCGATGCGATTGGTCACGTTGTTCGTTGTTTTGAGAACGATGATATCGTACACGTTGCTGGCAAAATCAATCCGCTTGATGATATTGAAGTGATCAATACGGAATTAGCTTTAGCGGATTTAGATAGCTGTGAACGTGCTATTCAACGTTTACAAAAACAAGCCAAAGGTGGCGATAAAGACGCTAAATTTGAGCTGTCAATTATGGAAAAAATCCTACCGACTTTAGAAGCTGGCGGTATGATTCGCTCTGTTGTGCTGGATAAAGATGAACTGCACGCAATCAAAGGTTATAACTTCTTAACCTTAAAACCAACCATGTACATTGCTAATGTGAATGAAGACGGCTTTGAAAACAACCCTTATTTAGACCAAGTACGTGAAATTGCAGCAAAAGAAAATGCGGTAGTCGTGCCTGTTTGTGCTGCGATTGAAGCGGAAATTGCTGAACTTGACGATGATGAAAAAATCGAGTTCTTACAAGATTTAGGCATTGAAGAACCAGGTCTAAACCGTGTAATCCGTGCAGGTTATAAGCTATTGAATTTACAAACTTACTTTACCGCAGGCGTGAAAGAAGTGCGTGCTTGGACGGTGTCTATTGGTGCAACGGCACCAAAAGCAGCTGCGGTTATTCATACCGACTTTGAGCGTGGCTTTATCCGTGCGGAAGTGATTGCCTATGAAGATTTTATTCAATTCAAAGGTGAGAACGGCGCGAAAGAAGCAGGTAAATGGCGTTTAGAAGGTAAAGAGTATATCGTTCAGGATGGCGATGTAATGCATTTCCGTTTTAATGTTTAGTCTACTTATTCATCTTTTGAGTAGATTAGTTTTCAAAAATATGTAACAAAAATTTTTTGCAAATCTCACCGCTTTCCTTTACAATCGCCAGACTTTTTGGGGCTGATCTTGGATTCGACGGGATTAGCGAAGTCCAAGGTGCACGTCGAGGTGCGGTAGGCCTCGTAAACAAACCGCAAAAAATAGTCGCAAACGACGAACAATACGCTTTAGCAGCTTAATAACCTGCTCATAGCCTTATCGCCTCAGCTTCCGCTCGTAAGACGAGGAGTTCGATAAGTCACCCAAAACGAGATCGTGTGGACGCCGCCGTTTGAGGATCGAAACACTAAATTAAATCAAACTAGCTTATTCTTTGCGTGTCTGTCCGCTGGGGGTAAGCGAAATTAAAGACTAGACTAAACGTGTAGTGCTGAAGATGGAGTAATTTCGGACGGGGGTTCAAATCCCCCCAGCTCCACCAAATCGACATAAACCAACGTAAACGAACGTAACAAGAAGCCTTGAAAATCAACCTTTCAAGGCTTTTTTGTTTCTCTCAATGTAACTCGACGTAAACGGAAATAATAGACTTTTAGTAGGATCACTCTGACATATATCAAAAGCCGTCCTACTAAGGTGACAGTTATGGCTAGAACTACAAAACCACTTACAAACACAGAAATAGCAAACGCCAAACCCAAAGATAAAAAATATCCTTTAACTGATGGCGGAGGCTTGTTTTTACTTGTAAAGCCAAATGGGGCGAAATTATGGCGTTTTAATTACTATAAACCATACACAAAAAATAGAACTGAAATAGGCTTAGGGAGTTATCCTGATGTAAACTTGGCAAGAGCAAGGGAAATTAGGGAAGAATATAGATCTTTGCTTTCTCAAAATATAGACCCACACACTCACCGTCAAGCCATAGAGCAAGCCAAACAGACAGAAATCTATAACACCTTTGAGAATGTAGCGTGGGCGTGGTACGAATGGGCGACAAACACGGGCTAATTTCTCGCAGGGCTACGCTAGAGATGTAAAAAGTCTAATTGAGCGAATACTATTGCCAGCTTTTGGTAAATACCCTATTACGCAAATCTCTGCTCCAATGGCTTTAAAAGCCTTCAAACCTTTGCAAGAAAAAGGCACGTTGGAAACGTTAAAGCGTGCTATTCAAAAGATGAATGAAATAATGACGTTCGCATTGCATAGGGAAATTATCCAACACAACCCTTTAATCAATATTTCAAAAGAATTTGATAGCCCCACTGTAGAGCATTTTAAGACGATCAAACCCGAAGATCTGAGCGAGTTTTTATTTACGTTGAATACGGCTCAAATTCAGCTACAGACACGCTATTTAATTTTGTGGCAGTTGCTTACTATGACACGCCCACATATAAACCAAGACCGAATTAGAATGGCATACAATCGAGCGGACTACATCAAACAACGCTTTGAAATATTGCAAGCGTGGGCGGATTTTATAGATGAATGTTCTCAAGGGGCATTGCCACAATATCATTTGAAGAAAGTAGCTTGATGATGTTTAAGCCTAGTTTTACAGCTAGGCTTTTTTATTACTTTTTTCTGCAAAACAAATGTTATTGCTTAGTCTAATAAACAACCTTGAAACTGTTTAAAAAATCAGTAAAGTAACTCTCTAATCATAAACGGGCGTAAACGATTGTAACAAATACCACAGGATAAAGCATAATGTTCAACGAATTAAAAACAGCACAAGCAGGGGCATACTTGCTACATAAAGCAGGCGGAACAATGCATCACATAAAATTGATGAAATTGCTTTATTTATCTGATCGTTTAAGTTGGTTAGAAAGAGATCATTCTATTACAGGTGATGAATATTACTCTTTACCTTATGGACCTGTGCTATCTAAGACCTTAAATCTTATTCGTGGGGAAACCTTAAACCATACAAAAACAGCGTGGGAAGAGTGGATTAGCGATAAGGAAAATCATCAAGTAAGCATTGCAAAAATAGTAGATGAAAAAGATGAGTATTTCTGGGGCGAGCTTTCTCTTAGTGATACGGATATTTTAGACAGTGTTTTTGAGAAATACGGACATTTTGATAGGTTCGCATTAGTGGAGCTTACGCATAATCCCGACATTGTGCCTGAATGGGAAGATCCTAAAGGTGGAGCAAAGAAAATCACCCTTGAAAAGCTATTACAGCATTTAGGCAAGAGCAAAGAACAAATCAAAGCAATCTTTGAGGAACAAGCCGAAATGCAACAAATCAACAGACTTTTTAAGGGAACGATATGACAGTAGGGGACCCTATCCCAAATTCTGTGTAAACACCCATTTCAACTTAACGGTGATCGTCTAGGCGATCACCAAAATCAATCATAAATCGATTCATCGCCAGTTTCCAGTTCTGAATCGGCATTGTCCATTTTTTTGATGCATCTTTAATCGCAAGCCAAATCACTTTGAAAACTGAATCATCCGTCGGGAATACATTTCGTTTTTTAATCACGCGACGAATCACGCTATTAAGCGATTCCACAGCATTCGTGGTATAAATCGCTTTACGAATATCAGCCGGATAATCAAAAAATGTGGCAATATTTGCCCAGTTATCTTCCCAGCCTTTCGCCACAAGCGGGTATTTTGCCTGCCATTTTTGCGAAAGTGCGGTCAGATTTTCGCGAGCTTGTGCTTCCGTCGGGGCCTGATAAACCTGCTTTAAATCTGCGGTGACGGCTTTGTAATCTTTCCACGAAACGAATTTCAAGCTGTTACGCACTAAATGCACAATGCAAAGCTGAATCTTCGTTTTAGATAACCAAGATGGTCGGTCAGTTCATCATTTAACGCAGCCTCGACGGTGATTTTCTTGAGCATCCGTGAAAATTGATTGAGGTCTTCCGGTGTTTTTAGATTTTTGGCAAATTCCGCTGCCAAGGCGTGAAGTTGTTTTTCGTTCATAATAAAATACCTGTGTCTGAATGTATTATCTCAGAAACAGATATTTACACAAATTGTGGGAGAGGCTCTATTCCAAAGATCTTAGAGTTTATCTTTGAACTCGTTTCTTTAAATTTTCCCAATCCAAAACCATTGCCGTATATTGAATAATCCAACCCACACACAAGGCAAAAAACAATGTGCTAACGCCGACTGTTCCGCCTAAGATAAAACCAAGCACACATACTGTCACTTCAATTGTCGTGCGAACTATCCCTACTTTCCAGCCGTATTTCTGACACATTCCGACCATTAAGCCATCTCTAGGCCCTGCACCTAAGTGGCACGAAAGGTAGAAGGTTGTGCTAATGCCAAACAGTAAAATAGCCCCTATCATTAGGATGAAGCGTGATAATAGGCTTTCGGGGGCTGGCACATATTGTACGGTTAAATCAATAAAGAGAGCGATCCAAAAAATATTGAGTAGTGTGCCTAGCCCGAAACGTAGTTGAAGTGGGATCCAAAGTAGCAGTACGATAACGCTGATAATGGCAACCACTGTGCCGATAGACAATCCCGTTTGTAACGCTACGCCTTGTGAGAAAACCGTCCACGGGCTTGAACCTAAATTTGCCAACACTAATAATCCATCAGCAATTCCCATTAGAATGGTTGCCATAGAGATCACACAGAGTGAACTGGGTTTAAGTTGCCATTGATGTTTTGCCGTCCAAGGCATTTCGGGAATAGGTGATTTTCTACTCATAGCGTAATGCTTCCGCAGGTTCGATTTTTGACGCTCGATAGGCTGGATACAGTGTGCAAACCAACGATAATACAATCGAAGAAAGTACAATCACCATGACTTGTTTTGAAACAATCTCTGTCGGCAACATCATTCCCGTAGGGTTAATTAAGCGAATAAAATCTCCTAAGTAAACCGTTGCTAACACACCAAATACTCCCCCGACTAATGCACCTATTACCCCAACAATTGCACCTTGAGCCACAAAAATTTGTGTTATTTGTCCTTTGGTTAATCCTTGGGTTTGCAAAATCGCAATTTCCCCTTGTTTATCAACCACCATTAAACTTAATGATGTCACAATATTTGAAATAGCCACGATAATAATCAGGCTAATCAATAAGCCCATCATATTTTTTTCCATTCTCACCGCTTGGAAAAATTCTCCTTTCTGTTCACGCCAATCATTAACCAGCCATTTATCAGCAGGAAATGCCGAAGGTAACTCCGTGACTAAAAAAGGATCAGTTAAAAATAAACGAACACCTTGGCTCTTGCCTTCTTCAGTGCGTAACAAACGTCCAAAGTCAGCCAAATTTGCAAATAAGGTATAAGCACTCGCTTCATTATTTGAATAATAAATATCTGAAACAGTAAAAAGACGCTGAACAGGCACACGACCAAATGGAGTATATTGGCTATTTTCTGTAATCATCAAACGGATTTTATCACCCACATTTAGATCTAACTGATTGGCTAATCGTGAACCGATCAACACATTAAAATCGCCTGCTGGTAACCGTTCTGATAAATCACTTACTTCCGTTAATAACGGATCATCGCTATTTTTCTCAACGCCAATTAATTGCCCCGCATTCATGCCATGCTGACTTTGAATCATCACATTGGCACGGCTAATAGGAACAGATTTTTCCACATAAGTAGGCAAATTTAACGGCTGTTCTTTGCTCCAAGCTTCATCTATGGGTGAAATAATCGCATGGGGTAAGGTAGAAAGCAGATTGCGTTTCTGCATATTTTCTAAGCCATTCATCACAGACAGGACGATCACAAGAGCCATCACACCCAACACAATGCCTAGACTTGCAAGGTTTGTGACCAATCGACCAAAACGGTCGCCACTTTTAGAACGCCAATAGCGAAAGGCAATAAATAAAGGAGTTGTTAAGTTCATAAAAATTAATACGAGTAGAAATTGGTAAAATTCTACCAAAATCTACCCGCTTGTCTTAGAGATTTCTGTTATATCAACAAAAAATTAGTTAATAACACCGCAAGCCATTCTTGCTCCGCCACCGCCAAGTGGTGCTGGGTGGTCTGAATGGTTATCACCACCTGCGTGGATCATCAGCGAGCGACCTTTAACTTCATCAAGCTCTTTCAAGCGTGGTGCAAGTACAGGGTTAGTTGCATTACCATCATGATCAACCGCTAAAGCAGGTAAATCACCTAAATGGGCTTCATCAGACCAAGGATAACCGTGTTTTTTCGCCCCTTTAGGATCCCAGTGACCGCCTGCACCTAAGCCTGCAACTAATTTTCCATCTTTCTCTTTTGGTTCACAGCTTGGGTTTTCATGAATATGGAAACCGTGTAAGCCGTGTGATAATCCTTTAAGATTTGGGGTAAATACTAAACCGTAAGGCGATTTGGTAATCGTCACTGTTCCCACATCTTTGTTGCCATTTTGTGGATCAAGCTGCTGAACTTTCACTTCAATTTGATCAGCTGAATTTGCCATAGCTGAAGTTGAAAATCCGAAAAGTGCGGTTAAAGCAAGGGTTAAAACTGTTTTTTTCATAGGAACTCCTAAGTTAATCACAAATTATTTGCCTGTTTTGACAAATTCTTCAATATTATACGCCACTTTATTAACTAAAGTTGTGACGGCTGAATCACTCGCCCACGCAACATGTGGCGTAATCAATAAATTCGGTAAACGTTTTGCCGCTTGAATAAGCGGATTATCAATCGCTGGTGGTTCTTTGACTAACACATCTAACGCTGCCCCTGCAATTGTGCCATTTTCTAGGGCATCAAGTAAAGCAGCTTCATCGACCAAAGGGCCACGACCTGTGTTAATCAAATACGCAGTCGGTTTCATTAATGCCAAGGTCTCTGCATTAATCAGGTTTTGGGTCGTTTCAGTTAATGGGCAATGTAAAGTAACAATATCTGCTTGTTTTAACACCTCTTCAAAAGGGGTATAGCCGTCACGAATAGTCGTTGCCCCCTTATGTTCTGCATAAAGCACATTCATACCAACTAACTCTGCCAAACGCCCGACTTCTGTCCCTAAACAACCTTTGCCGAACACGCCAAGGGTGGAGCCACGCACGTCAGTAATCGGGTAATCGACATAGCAGAACTGCCCACAGGTTGCCCAACGGTCACTAGTGACTTGATCACGATGGTAGCTCATTAAACTGTGTTTTAATGAAAAAATCATCCCTAAAACGTGTTCTGGCACTGTCACACTGGAATAACCCGTTACATTTTTCACCGCAATGCCTAGTTCTTTTGCTGCAACGAGATCAATATTATTTGTACCTGTCGCAGTAATTGCAATAAGCTTCAGTTTAGGCAATTTCGCTAACAACTCTCGTCCAAATAATACTTTGCTAGTAATCACAATATCGGCATCTTTTGCTCGCTCGTAGGTTTCTTCAGCAGAAGTGCGATCGTATTCAATCCAATTATGCGGAAAAGGCGGACGTGGAATGTTGTGAGTGGCAGGAATGCCTGTGCGGTCAAGAAAAACGATATTCAACATATTAGTTCCTTGTTTGGAAAGAGAAAGTAAGGGTGAATATACAACAAGCGGTGCGTTTTAACAAGAAATTTACGAAACGAATGGAATATAAAGTTTGAAAAGCGAAAATGTAGGACACACGCAGTGTGTTCCTACTATTATGAAGAAAGGTTATAGCTTTTCAACAAGTTCCACCGCATAGCCAATATAGCTTGCAGGGGTCATCTGTTTTAAGCGATCTTTCTCTGCTTGTGGCAATGCCAATCCATCAATAAATTGACGCATCGCTTCGCCATCTACACGTTTACCACGGGTTAGCTCTTTGAGTTTTTCATACGGTTTTTCAATACCATAACGACGCATCACCGTTTGAATTGGCTCGGCTAACACTTCCCAGTTTTGATCCAATTCATCTCGCAGATGTTGTTCATTAACTTCTAATTTACTGATCCCTTTTAGCGTAGAAGCATAAGCAATCAACGCATAACCCAAACCTACACCTAAGTTACGCAATACCGTTGAGTCGGTTAAATCACGTTGCCAACGAGAAATCGGTAATTTTTGCCCTAAATGGTTCATTACTGCATTGGCTAACCCCAAGTTGCCTTCTGAGTTTTCAAAGTCAATTGGATTAACTTTATGTGGCATTGTTGAAGAGCCAATTTCACCTGCAATCGTACGTTGTTTAAAGTGATTTAACGCAATATAGCCCCACATATCACGGTCAAAATCAATCACAATCGTATTAAAGCGAGCGACACAATCAAAAAATTCCGCAATGTAATCGTGCGGTTCAATTTGAGTGGTGTATGGGTTCCAAGTTACCCCTAAAGATTGAATAAACTCTTGGCTAAAGGTGTGCCAATCAACTTCAGGGTAAGCGGATAGATGAGCATTATAATTTCCAACCGCACCGTTAATTTTCGCCAAAATCTCTAAGTTTTCTAATTGCTTATATTGACGTTTTAAACGATACGCCACATTCGCCATCTCTTTACCAATCGTAGTTGGGCTGGCAGGCTGACCGTGTGTGCGAGAAAGTAACGGAATATCTTTGTAACGGTGAGCCAATTCCACAACGGCATCAATCACTTTTTTCCACTCAGGCAACAAAACTTCTTCTCGTGCTGTCTTGAGCATCAAGGCGTGAGAAGTATTGTTAATGTCTTCAGAAGTACAAGCAAAGTGAATAAATTCATTGATTTTTTGCAGTTCAGGCAAGGCTTCACACTTCTCTTTTAAGAAATACTCAACGGCTTTGACATCGTGGTTTGTGGTACGCTCAATCGTTTTAATACGCTCAGCATCTTCAATCGAAAAATGTTCGACAATCTGATTTAAGTAATCGTTTGCGTCTTTAGATAAAACTGAAACTTCGTTGATTTGTGCGTGAGAAGCCAGTTTTTGTAACCAACGAACTTCTACGGTAACACGAAATTTAAGTAAGCCAAATTCACTGAAAATAGGGCGAAGTGCAGTCGCTTTATCTTGATAACGACCATCAATAGGGGATAACGCTGTTAAAGCGGTCAGTTCCATTCAGGTTTCTCCGTACATAAATAAAAATCAACCTGAGAAATGTAGCATTTTTTGCGAGGAATTTCATTAGTTTGTTGTGGTTTTATCAATTTTATATCGTATTTTGATAGCTTTAACATATAGCAAAATAGTAAAAAGTATAATTTCTAGCCATCATAGTGTTTTACTCTCTTGGTAAAACTCATTAGAATTAATCGTTTTTTTCTATCTTCCTAAGGATCATCTATGCATTTCCGAAAATCCCCCTTAGCGTTAGCTATCTTATTATGTTTATCCCCTATTCCTGAAATGAATTATGCGAATGCTCAAACGTATACTGTTACAGGTAGCTCTATTAATGACAGCGAAGCACAATTCAGACGTGCTCTCGAACAGGCTAATGACGGAGATACTATTCGTTTAGCTGGCGATATTCAATTAATGCGTGGCAGTGGCTTTTTTAGTTTTGATAAAAAAATAACAATTGATGGGCAAGGAAATCGCCTACATTTTGAAGGTTATAATTTATCATTAGGAAAAGATGTGACTTTTTCAAATGTGAATTTATCCTTAAAACCTAGTCGAGATTTAAACAATATTTTTGGTTCTGGATTTAATAATTTAAAAGCAGCATCTACCTATATTGTGACCAATGGAAATAAATTGATCTTGGATAATGTTAGAACGAATGTTAATGGTGAACCTGCAGATACTCGCCCAATGATTTTACTTGGAAATATTGATCCAACAAAAAATAATAATGGACACGATGCTCTTGTAGTGACAAATGCTCACCCAACAGAAACAATATTATCTTCAGTGGTTGTTATAGGCAATAACAATTCAAATACTGACACCCCAGTAACGATTAGTTTAGGGGAAAATGTCAGCTTTGTTAATCAGGTAATATTTGAGAGAGAAGGAGAAGAGGATATATATAGTGGTGCGGTGTATCTAGCTGGAATGAATAATGATCAAGAACATAACAGAGCTATTAATTTCTCTAGTTCATCAAATGCTATCACTAAAATTTATACGGGAGAAGCTACAAATGTTTCTGTTACGTTAAATAACATCAATCCTGAAACTGCTATCACTTTACAAGATGTTAAAGATTTAACATTAAATAATAGCCGTATTACTTTGGATAAGAATTTATCTGTTTCAGAAACCTTAACTCTGAATAATCAATCCGCAATCACTACAGTGGCGAGTAAAGATGCTTTTGGTGACATCGCTAAGACTAGTTTGATGTTAAATAATATCCATACCAATGGTAATAATAGTAATATCACTATCGTTCGGGACAATGCTCTTTTGATTAATGGTAATATTACTGGTGAATTGACTATTAATACAGAAGATAAAGATAATAACGTTAGTCTTCCTAATGGCAGCACTTTAGTAGGAGAAAATGGCAGCTATGTTGTGAAGCTAAAAACAGAAGTAACTCAACCTGTATCAGAAAATACAACTACTGACAGCAGTAATACTGATGTAACCCCTGCTAAACCTACGGATAGCACACCAGCAACAACAGGCGAACAAACTGGTTCGTCAGATATAACATCGCCAACAGATACAGCTGCAACTAGCAATGAAACTACACCGCCTGCTACAACGGGAGATACAGCGACTAACAGCAGTAATACTGATGTACCCCCTGCTACACCTACGGATAGCACACCAGCAACAACAGGCGAACAAACTGGTTCGTCAGATATAACATCGCCAACAGATACAGCTCAAACAGACGATCAAGCGGAGGCTTCTAGCTCTGACACTGCAACATCTACACCAGCACAACCAACGGGCGATGTAGCTTCAACAAGTGAACAAGCGACAACGTCGAGTACATCTACAAACCACAATAAAATCACAATCACCACGGCAGAACAGGAAACACAGCGAGCGATTGCGGAAAGTCGTTATGCCACCGTTGTATCTAACTTTGCATTAAATTCTATCCGAAACAGACTAGAACACAGCCGTTCAAGTAATGCTTATCCGTATTTAACTGCAACGGTAAACGGCATGATCCCGACGGTTTCTGAGCCAGGTAGGTTATGGGTTAATTCAAGCTCTGATCGAATAACGCAGGATCTATATAAATTCAACAATTTTGGATTACAAGTAGGTTATGATAAATCCTCGGCGTTGGATAATGGCACAGCTCGTTTTGGCTTCGCTTTAGATGTTGAAAAAGGCAAAGCTAACTTTGCTCAATTCTCTGAAACATATAAAACCCAAACATACGGTATGGCGTTATATGGTGCTTACGAAACAGAAGATCGCCATTATTTAGATGTCGCAGTGAGAATGGCAAGAGCATCTAATGAACTAAAATCCAATGCTTCGCAGGCGTATCATCACAATCTCTATTCTGCATCACTGGCTTATAGTAAAGGTTTTGAATTGAGTAACCGCTGGGAAATCGAACCATATACGCAGTTATTCTATACTCACCTAAGTTCTACGAACTATATTAGAAATGGCTTGAATGTAACGGCTGACGAAATCAACAGCTTAGTTGGTAGTATTGGAGCTAAAGCACAATATCAACTCAATCAAACTTTGAATTTCTATACTAAAGTCGCAATGCATAGAGAATTTAACGCTACACAAGATATTCATATCATTCGTAGTGCCACAGACAGGGTTCAACATAATATCAATCATCGTGGAACTTGGACAACTTTAGGATTAGGTATGAAAGCTCGTCTAGGCAATAATACCCATTTATATCTTGATGCAGATAAATTATTTGGTAATGGCTATAAACAAAGTTATCAAATAACTTTAGGGTTAGATTGGAAATTTTAATTTCAATTAGATCAATAAGTTAAACGCAGTGGGATTTCCACTGCGTTTTTAATATTATAGTAGACATGAGTTGAATAGAAGTGGCTTACATCCTAATGAACACACCCCACATCTACATCGGTACGGGCGGTTATAGCGATACGGATTTAGTCGGTACGCTCTATCCGTTTGGGACGGACAAAACGGATTTTTTGTCAGTTTACAGCCAGCATTACGATACCGTTGAGATCAACAGCACCTTTCACGCCCCGATTGGCTATAAGGCAGTGCAAGGTATGCTAGAAAAGTCTGAAGGGAGATTAAAATTTTCGGTGAAACTGCATCAAGATTTTAGCCATAAACGTACCGCTACCGCCGAGCAAGCGCAGGCATTTTTGGCTGCGTTACAACCTCTGTGTGATAGCCATTGTTTAGCCAATTTATTTGTGCAATTCCCGACCAGTTTTGAACGTCAGCACGCCAATCGTTACTATCTGGCGGAGCTGGTGTCGTGGTTTAGTGATTATCCCCTTGCCATTGAGTTTCGCCACGCCAGTTGGCATACGCAGTCGGTGCGGGATTATTTTCACGGCAAGGAAAATTTGATTTGGTGTAACGTGGATTATCCGCAGAATATCGGTTTGCCTGCCTTTCAGTTTTATGCGAACCAACGTACCGCTTACCTGCGATTACACGGTCGCAATCCCCACTGGTGGAAAGCCCAATCGGCACAAGAACGCCACGATTATCGTTATAGCGAAACCGAATTACAACAACTGGCAACATTGTTAAATCAGCGAAAAGCAGAGTTTGATCAGCTTTATCTCTATTTTCAAAACACAACCAATAGCTATTCGTTCTACAATATCGAAAGTCTGAAAGGCTATTTGGCGAGCTATGGATTTAAAGCAAAAGAGACACCTGAGTTTTTGAGTGGACAGCAGAGTTTGTTTTAATAAGAGAAATCCGTGGTTATTTATTAGTAATATTCTACCTGTTTTTCAGCTATACAAAGAAGTGGAGACAAAAGTATTGGAGAGAATTAGAGAACATGATTAAAACTAATACTTTTGCCTACTGTGCCGATTTCTATAGAAAATAAAAAGACCTCTGTGGTTTTACTACCAAAGAGGTCCTTTGAAGATTTTAAATTACTGTTGGCACACACCACAAGTTGCAGCTGATGAGAACATCCAAACTAATTTCTCTTGCTCTTTGATGTAGTCGCTCATTTGTGACGCTGTACCTTCATCTTCTGCAGCATTTGCTAACGCTAAAATTTCACGTTGTTGTTTAAGTAAAGTTTGGAATCCTTCTAAAGTACCTGTTAAGCAGTGTTGTGCTGAACTTGCACCGATGTCTTCTTTAACAAGTGAAACTTGTAAGTATTGGCTAAATGCGTTATCTGGCGTATAACCTAAGGTTAAGATACGTTCTGCGATTTCATCTACTTTAACCACTAAATCATCGTAGATTTCTTCAAATTTTGCGTGTAATTCAAAGAAACTTACACCTTTGATATTCCAGTGATAACCACGCACATTGGTGTAAAACACTTGGTAGCTTGCTAATAAACCATTTAACTCTTTTGCTAATTTCTCAGCAGAAACCTTGTCTAAACCGATAGAGTTTACCATTTTTTTCTCCTATATAATGTGATCCGCGAGGCGGATTATAACCTAAAAAAATAATTGAATAAATGAATATAATTTATTCATATAATAGAAAAAATCAATCAGTTTAATGAGAATAATTTCTTTTTAAAACAATTAGATAGGAATTATTTTTATTTCTTAAATAAAAGCACTCTTTTTTATTTAAAATGCTCTAACCCATATTGATAAAGTGCATTTTTTTTGTAGCCAAAAGTGTCTGCAACAATTGCGGCCGCTTTTTTCAGTGGTAATTCTTCACTTAATAGGGAGAGTAATTTAAGTGCTTGCGGAGAAAATTCTTCGCTTTCATCTGCAGTTTTCCCTTCAACGATTAAGACGATTTCGCCTTTAATACGATTGCTATCTTGTTGTAGCCAGTCGATTAATTGTGCAAGCGGGTCACCGTGAATAGTTTCCCAAGTTTTGGTTAGCTCTCTTGCCATTACAACATAGCGTTCTCCACCAAACACGCTTTGCATATCCGTTAAGCAGTCTAAAATGCGATGGGTGGACTCATAGAAAATGAGTGTGCGAGGCTCTGTGGCTAATTCGTTAAATTTGTCACAACGAGCTTTACTTTTTGCTGGTAGGAACCCTTCAAAACAAAAGCGGTCAGATGCAATACCCGAACTGCAAAGTGCGGTAATTGCAGCACAAGCCCCTGGGATTGGTACAATGTTAATGCCAGCTTGACGGCAATGGCGAACGAGATGGAAACCAGGATCGCTGATTAATGGCGTGCCGGCATCAGAAATTAAGGCGATGTTTTGCCCTTGTTGTAATTTTTCGACAAGCACGGTGGCACGTTGTTGTTCGTTATGGTCGTGCAGTGCGAAGAAAGGTTTTTTTATACCATAATGGCTTAACAGAATACCGCTATGGCGGGTATCTTCTGCTGCAATAAGATCGACGGCAGCAAAAGTATTTAAGGCTCGCTGAGTAATGTCCTCTAAATTTCCGATTGGGGTTGCAACAATATATAATGTACCGATTTGTTTAGGTGAGTATTCGTTTTTCATTTGATTTTCGCTTAGTTGATAAGTAAGATCTGCCTAATATTCACAGACTAACTTAAGTCTAGATAATAGCCAAATTTATGGAGCAATAAGATGCCAACTATTTTAGTACAAAGTTATGGCTTTCGCCAAAAAATGAAAACGATCTTTATTCCTACTGCCCTTGCTTTGTTGTTGGCAGCCTGTTCAGGTAATAAAGTGACTGAAACATTAAAAAACGAGGCTTATGGTAACTCTGAATTTTATATCAATAAAGCCGAACAGAGCCGCAATATTGAAGAACAGCAAAGTTATCGTTTGTTAGCTGTTCGCAAGTTAATTGAAGAAAATAAGGTTGTTGAAGCTCAGAATACCTTTTCAGAGATTTTGGTAGCTAAACTAAACGATGAGCAAAAACTTGAACATCGTCTTTTAATTGCTCAATTAGCTGCATTACAAGGGAACAATTCAGAGGCTCAAGGTGTATTGAGAGCTTTACCACAAACACTATTAAGCCAATCTCAACGTCTGCGTGTGTATCAAACTCAAGCCCGTATTGCTGAAAATCAAAATGATGTCATTGCGGCAGTTAATGCAAGAGCATTGATGGATCGCTATATGACGGATACTCAAAGTCGCCAAGCGAATAATGACAAAATTTGGGAGATGTTACGCAATGCTAACCGTGGTATGTTAGAAAAAGCGGTGGCAGGTCCTGGTGAAATCGGATTAGCTGGTTGGTTAGCCTTAGTGGTTGCTTATAATCAAAATATGTCTAATCCAGCACAATTGCCTCAAGTGATCGAAATGTGGAAACAGCAATACCCTAATCACTCAGCCGTATTGTTGCTTCCAATTGAATTGCGAAATGTATCTTCTTTCCAACAAACCCAATTAAATGGCGTGGCATTATTATTGCCTTTAAGTGGTGATGCAAAAATTTTAGGGGAAATCATCAAGCGTGGTTTTGACGATGCTAAGGGCACAACAACCATGCAAGTTCAGGTATTTGATACTGATAGTGCTCCTATTAATGATTTATTAATGCAGGCGAAGCAACAAGGGGCTCAAACTATTATCGGTCCATTGTTAAAACCAAGAGTAGATGAAATGCTAACCAGTCCTGAAATTAGCAATATCAATGTTCTTGCACTCAATTCTACTCCAAATGTAAGAGCTGTCGCCAAAGTGTGCTACTACGGGTTATCGCCAGAAGCAGAAGCACGTTCTGCGGCTGAACGTTTCCTGAAAGATGGCTTACAGCATGCGGTTGTAGTTGCACCTAATGGCGATTTTGGCACACGTTCTGCAGAAGCCTTTGCTCAACGTTGGCGTCAGCTTACCAATAGAGATACAGACATTCGTTACTACAATCAAGCCTTTGAAGTAACCTCGCTTTTACAAGGTTCAGGAATTGGACAGGGAAGTGGTTTATATGCGTTAGGAACAGCAGAGCAATTATCTGATTTGAAACAAAGTTTAGATAACTCACCGCTTGCTAATCAGTTCCCAATTTATACTTCTTCACGTAGTAACTCGCCAAACAATGGGCCTGATTTCCGTTTAACGATGGAGGGAGTGAAATTCAGTGAAATTCCACTTTTATCTGATCCTTCATCTAGCGAATATAAAAAAGCAGAGCAAATTGTAGAAAGCGATTTTTCAATGATGCGTTTATATGCAATGGGATCTGACACTTGGTCTATTGCGAATAAATTCAACGAATTCCGTCAAATTCCAGGTTACAAAGTTCACGGATTAACGGGCGTACTGAGTGCAGGCCCAAATTGTAATATTGAGCGTGAAATGAACTGGCTACAATATCGTGGCGGTTCTATTGTTGATGCAAACTAATATGCGTTCACAAGGTGCATATTTTGAACAGCAAGCCAAAATTTTCTTAGAAAAGAATGGCTTGCGGTTTATTGCCCAAAATCAGCAGTTCAAATGTGGCGAGCTGGATTTAATTATGCAAGAGGGCGATACCTTGATTTTTGTCGAAGTTCGCCAACGCAAAAATGCCTATTTTGGCTCTGCGGTAGAAAGTATTGATTTTCGCAAGCAACAGAAATGGCAAAAAGCAGCAAATTTATGGCTTGCACAACGAAATCAATCTTTAGATACGGCAAATTGTCGTTTTGATGTTGTGGCATTTGAAGGTGATTGTTCACCTATTTGGATCAAAAATTTTTTAGGATAGTATGTTAGAAAAAATTCAAGATCGCTTTAGTGAAAGTATTCAAATTCAGATTGCCGCAGCGGAATTACTGCCAAAAGTATTAAACGAAGCGGCTAATCGTATCGTAGCTTGTTTGTTGCGAGGCAATAAAGTGATCGTTTGTGGCTATGGACGCTCTTATGCCAATGCACAATTGCTGGTGAGTAATTTGTTACACCGATATGATCTTGTAAGACCTAGCTTATCGGCACATTTACTGCAATTTGATGGAATGCTCGTGGGCTGTTTAAACCAAGATCAAGATCTCAATGAAATCTTTCGTAAACAGCTACAAGTGATTGCAAAAGAGGGAGATCTGTTTATTGCATTTTCTCCACTAGGCAACGAACAAGCGGTCTTAAATGCGATACATTGTGCAAATAACGAAAATTTGGAAATTTTTGCGTTTACCAGTAGTCTAAATGATCATACAAAAGGACTGCTTGATAATACCGATCTGGATATTGAGATGCCATCAATTAATGAAATGCGAATTATTGAAGGACATCAATTTTGCGTGAATTTAATCTGTGAGCTGGTGGATAATCTGCTGTTTCCAACTACATCACACTAACATTGAAATAGGAGAGGACTATGTTAAAACTCGTTAAACGCATTACCCTTGCAAGCCTATTTGGCTTAACATTTCTATCATTACAAGGTTGTTTAGCCACTGCTGTTGTAGGTGGAGCAGCGGTCGCAACGAAGGTTGCAACGGATCCAAGAACGGCAGGTCGTCAGTTAGATGATGAAACACTGGAAGAAAAAGTGGCTTATAATCTGAATAAAGATCAACAACTTAACAGCGAAGCTCGTATCAATGTCGTTTCTTATAACGGCAAAGTCCTGCTGATAGGTCAAGTCCCTAATGATTTTTCCAAAGACTCGGCGAGTAGTATCGCTACAGGGGTAGAAGGCGTATCTACGGTTTATAACGAAGTTCGTATCGGCCCTAAAATTGGGGTTGCACAAATTAGCAAAGATAGCTGGATTACCACAAAAATTAAATCAAAACTCTTTGTGAACGGCTCTGTTAAAGCAACAGATGTCAAGGTGATTACTGAAAATGGTGAAGTATTCTTAATGGGTAATTTATCAAGTAGTCAAGCAGATGCCGCTGCCAATGTTGCTCGTCACGTCGATGGGGTCGTCAAAGTCGTGAAAGTGTTTACCTACGTACAATAAAGACATTAATGCTAAACATTAAGCATATTGGTATGCTTCGAGCCAATATGCTTTTTTGTAAATGGAATTTTGTCAATTACTTTAAAGAACATTGACTTTAATTGCTCATTCATTAATTATCACAAGCCATTTTTCAGTCAATACCCCCTTTAATTTTCAAAGGGTATCGTATTTTTAAACTAGAAGAAAACGAATGCGTGAGATAAAAAATTTGGTTGAAGTAAAAAACCTCACCTTTAAACGAGGTGAACGTGTGATTTACGACAACCTAAATCTACAAGTGCAAAAAGGCAAAATCACAGCGATTATGGGGCCATCAGGGATCGGTAAAACCACCTTGTTACGCCTTATCGGTGGGCAAATTTTACCTGAAAATGGTGAAATTCTCTTTGATGGGCAAGATATTTGCCAAGCAAACAATAAAACCTTATATCAACTTCGTCAAAGAATGGGAATGTTGTTCCAATCTGGTGCATTATTTACCGATCTATCAACTTTTGATAATGTCGCATTCCCTATTCGTGAACATACCCAATTGCCCGAAGAGTTAATCCGTAAATTAGTTTTGATGAAACTTGAAGCCGTTGGGCTACGAGGGGCGGCACAACTAATGCCTTCAGAATTATCTGGCGGTATGGCTCGCCGTGCAGCATTAGCACGAGCGATAGCTCTAGATCCCGATCTTATTATGTATGATGAACCTTTTACAGGGCAAGATCCGATCAGTATGGGCGTTATCGTCGAATTAATCAAAAAGCTCAATCAAGCACTCAATTTAACCTCAATTGTCGTTTCACACGATGTGAATGAAGTGCTAAGTATTGCCGATTACGCCTATATTATTGCGAATAAACGCATTATTGCTGAAGGAACACCCGAAAGTTTATTAGCAAGCCAAGATCCACAAGTGGTTCAATTCTTAGCAGGAAAAGCAGATGGGCCAGTGCAATTCCACTATCCTGCTCAAAATTATACGGAGGAACTGTTTCAATGATGGAGTTTATATCCTCAATAGGTGCTTCCGTTATTCAGGCGATTAGAGCAATGGGACGAGCCACCTTTATGTTGTGGGGGGCTTTAGTCGGTAAGCCAGAATTTCGTAAACATACCCCTTTATTTATCAAACAGTTACACGTTTTGGGCGTACAATCCTTACTGATTATTATGCTATCAGGCTTATTTATCGGAATGGTGCTAGGTTTACAAGGATATGTCGTCTTAGTCGATTTCTCGGCAGAAACCAGCTTAGGACAGCTCGTTTCTCTCTCGCTCTTGCGTGAACTCGGCCCTGTCGTCACCGCATTGCTCTTTGCTGGGCGAGCTGGCTCTGCCCTCACTGCAGAAATCGGCTTGATGAAAGCAACAGAACAGCTCTCAAGTTTAGAAATGATGGCCGTCGATCCGCTACGTCGTGTTATCGCCCCACGTTTTTGGGCGGGCATTATTGCAATGCCGATTTTAGCGGTGATTTTTACTGCTATCGGTATTTGGGGGGGCTCACTCGTTGGCGTAGATTGGAAAGGGGTCGATGTAGGTAGCTTTTGGTCAGTAATGCAAAGTACCGTGACAATGGGCGATCTGCTCAATGGCTTTATTAAAAGTATTGTTTTTGCCTTTGCTGTGGTATGGATTGCACTCTTTAATGGCTATGATGCCCTACCAACCTCAGAGGGGATTAGCCAAGCAACAACAAGAACCGTCGTTCACGCTTCACTGGTTATTTTAGGGCTTGATTTTATTTTAACGGCAATTATGTTCGGCGGTTAAACAAGCAAAGGTATTATTGTAAAATAGCAGACAAAATACACCGCTTGTTAGTGTATTTGAATAGGAAAAATTATGCGTCAATCAATTAAATATGAATTTTGGGTAGGCTTATTTGTACTTCTTGGATTAGGAGCTTTAGTCTTTTTGGGCTTACGAGTTGCCAACGTACAAGGCTTCTCTTCGGAAAAAAGCTACTCACTCTATGCAACTTTTGATAACATTGGAGGACTAAAAGTCCGTGCGCCAATTAAAGTTGGCGGTGTAGTAATTGGACGAGTATCTGATATTCAACTCGATCCTAAAACCTACACCCCGAAAGTCACCCTTGCTATTAATGAAGAATTTAATCAAATTCCTGATACAAGTTCTCTTTCTATTAAAACAGCAGGCTTACTGGGCGAGCAGTACATTGCACTGAATGTGGGCTTTGTCCTTGAAGGAGAAACAGCAATGCTCAAAGAGGGGGATAGCTTTGCTGATACCAACTCAGCAATGGTACTGGAAGATTTAATCGGTCAGTTCTTATATGGTGATAAGAAATCTGACAAAACAGAAGACACCGCTGAACCTAAAGCGGAATAATTGCTCACTTTTAAAATCACATTGTGGAGTTTTATGATGATCAAAACCCTTAAAAACCTTTTTATTGCAGGCTTTGTTGCAATTTCTGCATTCGTTTCAAACTCGGCTTTGGCTTCTACTAGCCCTTATGTCCTAATGCAACAAACGGCAGATAAACTTTTTGGTGATATCAAAGCAAATCAAAGCAAAATTAAGAAAGATCCAAACTATTTACGCACTATCGTTCGTAATGATCTTATGCCACATATTCACGTTAAATATGCCGGTCAATTAGTCTTAGGTAAAAATTTAGCGTCAGCGACTGATGTTCAGCGTGAGGCTTTTTTCACTGCATTTGGTCAATTTATTGAACAATCTTACGCACAAGTATTAACCCAATACAGCGATCAACAAGTTCAAATTGAAAGCGAAAAACCGCTAGACAACAAATCTATCGTCAGTATTCGTGTCAATGTCCTACAATCAGGCAACGCCCAGCCAATCAAATTAGATTTCAAATGGCGTAAAAATAGCAAAACAGGTGAATGGCAAGCCTACGATATGGCAGCCGAAGGTGTGAGTATGGTCGCAACCAAACAAAACGAATGGAGCGGTATTTTACGCCAACAAGGAATTGACGCTTTAACAGCTCAGGTTGCACAATCTGCAAAACAACCTATCACATTAAAATAATTCGGGTATGCAAACAAAAAATCCATTACAATGGCATATTCAGCAAAACAATGAAAGTCTGATGGTTCAACTATCTGGCGAGCTTACCCGTGACACGTTGCTTCCACTTTGGAAGCAACGTGCTTCTTTTTTATCTCCCAAAAGCTCGCAGCACATTTATTGGGATTTAAAAGGTCTCACTAGCATTGATTCCTCAGGCTTTACCTTACTGGCTGAACTACTTCACCTCTATCAACAAAAAAATAAAAACTGTTTATTTAATGTTCCGCAAGCGGTACACAGCCTTGCAGAGCTATTTGATTTAGCAGACTGGTTTAAAAAATTTCTATTTTGTGAGAAGAAATAACAATGGAACCCAAACAAATTGAAGAAATCCTAAAAAACGCCTTAGAACTTGATGAAGTTTATGTACAAGGTGAAAATTCCCATTATGGTGTTATCGCAGTAAGCGACAGCTTTGCCACAATGTCTAAAGTAAAACAACAACAGATGATCTATGGTCCTTTAACTGAATTTTTTGCAACCAATGCAATCCACGCATTAACAATCAAAACATTCACTAAAGAACAATGGAAAAGAGAGCGTTTGCTCAATATGCCAAGCTAATCACATCATCTAAAGGAATTAAAATGGAAAAATTTCGTGTTCACGGTCCTTTCACTTTAAGCGGAACTGTTGATATTTCAGGTGCCAAAAATGCAGCATTACCGATTTTATTTGCGGCTATTTTAGCGGAAGAACCCGTTATTTTAACGAACGTCCCTAACTTAAAAGATGTTGAAACCACCGTCAAGATTCTACGCAAACTAGGTGTTGTCGTTGAACGTGCAGAAAATAACGCAGTACATATTGATGCCAGCAAAATCGACCATTATGTTGCACCTTATGAACTTGTCAAAACAATGCGAGCTTCAATTTGGGCATTAGCCCCTCTCGTCGCTCGTTTCCATCAAGGTCAAGTTTCATTACCAGGTGGCTGTACCATCGGGGCTAGACCTGTCGATATGCACATTGCAGGCTTAGAAAAAATGGGGGCGACTATCACCCTTGATGAAGGTTACGTTAAAGCAGAAGTAAATGGTCGCTTAATAGGAGGGCGTATTCTGATGGATAAAGTCAGCGTTGGTGCAACATTATCTGTGATGATGGCGGCAACCCTTGCAAAAGGCACAACCACTATTGAAAATGCCGCTCGTGAACCTGAAATTGTTGATACTGCTATTTTCCTCAACAAAATGGGGGCAAAAATTACAGGGGCAGGTACAGACACAATCACAATTGAGGGGGTAGAGCGTTTAGGTGGCTGTGAACACCACATTGTCCCAGATCGTATCGAAACAGGCACATTCCTCGTTGCTGCCGCAATCTCAGGCGGACGAATTACTTGTCGAGGCACGAAAGCGGATACATTAGATGCCGTAATTGAAAAATTGCGTGAAGCAGGAATGCAAGTGGACGTGACCGAAAACAGCATTACCCTCGACTCGCTAGGTATGCGACCAAAAGCAGTCAATATCCGCACAATGCCTCACCCAGGCTTCCCAACGGATATGCAGGCCCAGTTTACACTATTAAATGTCGTTGCAAATGGCACCAGCAAAATTACCGAAACGATCTTTGAAAACCGCTTTATGCACATTCCAGAGCTAATCCGTATGGGAGCAAAAGCAGAAATTGAAGGTAACACAGCGATCTGTCACGGTGTCGAAAACCTTTCAGGCGCAGAAGTAATGGCAACAGACCTACGAGCTTCTATCAGTTTAGTTCTGGCAGGTTGTATTGCAAATGGTCAAACTATTGTTGATCGTATTTATCATATCGACCGTGGATATGAACACATTGAAGATAAACTACAAAAATTAGGTGCTAGAATTGAAAGATTTAATGCACCATTTGAAGAATAATTTTTCATATAAAACAACATAATTGCTAAAAAGTGACCTAAGCCTTATATTACAAGGCTTTAGCCCCTATTTTAAAACATGAGCAAAAAATCTCCCATTTTGTCAAAGTTTGAAAATTAAGGAAACATAGTATACAAAATAATATCCAATGTTATTTGGTAATAAATGTTATAAAATTTTTATCTTAAAAAAAATAAATTAGATCCAATTAAAATTTGGACTTATTACACATCTGGAATACAAACCTATCAACAGCTTGCTGTTAAATCTCGTTGTTCAGTCAGAACTATTCAAAGATATCAAGGTTATTTTCCTTATAAACATCGCAATGTAGGGGGATGCCAGTCTAAAACATTAGATGGGGCGATATTTTATCTATGAAAAACATCCTGAATTAAATATAGAAAAGATAACAAATAGGTTAGATGGATTATTTAAAGAACCGAAACAGAAATTATCAGTTCATAATGGATTAACGAAAAAGCATAAGATTATGTTTATAAAGGATTTTTTAAATAAAAAGAGTTGGTAATAATTAGGGAAAATAATTAAAACCAACACTTTTGTCTATGATCAATATACTAGCACCTGAATATTGACTTAACTTCCGACAATAGAAGGGACTAACTTTTATTATTCATCAAACAAGACTAGTTCTTTTTTTTCTATTTCTGGTGGATTATCACATAACCAATTTGCTAAACGGGCATAATCCGCAAGCGATAAGTTTTCCGCTCGTGCATTCAAATCTACCCCTAATGCCTCTAACTGCTCTACACTAAACAGCGTAGCAAGTGCGTTGCGTAATGTTTTACGACGTTGATTAAAGGCTTGTGTGGTCACACGATTTAGCCAGTAAATATCTTTCACTGGGTACGGCAGTGTTTTATATGGTACTAACCGCACTACTGCAGAATCCACTTTCGGAGCAGGTTTGAATGCCGTTGGTGGCACTTCCAACACGGGCATTACTTGACAATAATATTGCGCCATAATGGTTAAACGCCCGTAGGCTTTGCTATTTGGTGCAGCACATAAACGCTTAACCACCTCTTTTTGCAACATAAAGTGCATATCTTGAATTAAGTCGTGGAATTTAAAGAGATGGAACATCAACGGAGTTGAAATGTTGTAAGGCAAGTTACCAAACACTTTGACAGCTTTGCCATTCAAGGCTAGGCTATCAAAATAGGCACGGAAATCAAAACGCAACGCATCTTGTTCAATCACAGTTAATTTTTGATGTAAAAACGGGTGATGGCGTAAACGTTCTGCAAGATCACGGTCTAATTCGACCACAGTAAGATGATCTACTAGATCTGCCACTGGCTCAGTTAATGCCCCCAAGCCTGGACCAATTTCCAATAAAAATTGATCTTGCTGCGGATTAATTGCCGCAACAATATTATGAATAACGTTTTGGTCGTGTAAAAAGTTTTGACCAAAGCGTTTACGAGCGGTATGCCCTAAATGTTTTTTTGAATTTGAACTCATTGGATACCTTAATAAGCGGTTATGTTCCCACTGATTTTTATAAATTTAATAAAGTAAAGAACCTCGCATATGCGAGGCTCCCTTAATTATTAGATAAATTAAAAATATTTTATATCTAATTTACTTCTCAATACTTTTATCCAATCTTTTGATGCCACTTGCACTTGTTTATCAATAAGCTGCTCGTAAGCTTTCTGTAAATAAGCATCTTCCGTACGATCTCCTCTGCGAGTATCAGTAACTTTTAGTATATGCCAACCAAATTGTGATTTAAAAGGAGATGAAATCACATCAATTTTACTTTTACTTGCAATGTTAGCAAAAGTTGAATCATAGGCATCTAGAAAATTAAAACCGAGATCTCCCCCATCAATACCAGATATATAATCTACAGAGTTAATTTTCGCTGCTTCTTCAAATGTTATTTTACCAGATTTAATGTCAGCGGTAATTGATAGTAATTTTGCCTTAGCTTGCATATCATTTAAGATTGGCGTCGTTTTAATCAATATGTGACTAATACGATATTCTGTAGCGGAAACTGTTTCAAGTGTACCGTTTGTTTTTGCTTTATCTAGCATATCCTTCGCTAAAGATTGAACATCTTTCGGATCTACTTGAATAGAATTTCCAATACTTTGTTGCCGAACTTGTTCCATTAAAAGCTGATGAGCAAGTTGTTGACGATACTGACTAAGACTAATGCCCTGATAATCCAAAGCATCAAGTAGTTGGCCATATGTTATACCATTTTGAGCAGCAACATCTTCCATCATCTGATCAACATAAGCATAGTCTACTTTTATACCAGATTCTTTAATCGCACGTTGCACAACGAAATCATCAATAATAGTCTCCAAAGCCGCTTTACGATTAGCTTCCGTATTCGCTTTTTTACCCAAAGCCTGTTTTACTTGACTCTGCATAATGGGATAACCATCTACTGTTGCAACGACTCTCTCTTCCGCATTAGCTGAAGAAAATGCAAATAAAGCAAAACCTGCGATAAATAATGATTTTACTTGTGTAAACTTCATTTTAATTTCCTATGAATATTGTAGATAAAAAATTCCTGCTACTTAGAAGGCTATTCTAGCAAAAGGTTCACAAAGATTGAATTTTCTTAATCACATTTGTGGTCGAACAACCGTTTTCAAAGTTGAGTACACGAACCTCGCCACCATTTGCCCAAACTTCTTGGCTACCTGCAATCTCTTCTGGCTTATAATCGCCGCCTTTTACCAATAAATCAGGCAAAATTTCCCCAATTAAACGTTGTGGCGTGTCTTCACCAAATGGCACAACCCAATCGACTGAAGCAAGCCCTGCTAACACCGCCATACGCGCGTCTAAATCGTTAATCGGACGACTTTCCCCTTTTAAGCGTTTTACGGATTCATCAGTATTCACCGCAACAATCAAACGATCACCTAGCTTACGTGCATTTTCAAGGTAAGAAATGTGTCCTGGGTGAAGAATATCAAAGCAACCATTAGTCATTACGATTTTTTCACCACGTGTTTTTGATTGTTGAATAATTGCTTTCAACTCTGCTTCAGATACCACTCCAAAACCTGTTTCAGCACGTTGATGTATTGCCTGTTCTAGTTCACTTGGGCTAACGGTTGATGTCCCTAATTTACCCACCACAATTCCAGCCGCCGCATTCGCTAAATAGCACGCTTCTTCTAAAGGACGACCATCTGCAATCGCAGTTGCTAACACGCTAATCACCGTATCGCCAGCCCCTGTGACATCATAAACTTCCTTCGCTTGGGTCGGTAAATGGAATGGATCTTGATTTGGACGAAGTAAGGTCATCCCTTTTTCTGAACGAGTAATCAGCAATGCCGACAAATCAAAATCGGCTATCATTTTTAAGCCTTTAGCCACGATTTCGCCTTCATCATTGCAATGCCCTGCAACCGCTTCAAATTCAGACATATTTGGCGTAAGCAGTGTTGCACCACGATAACGCTCAAAATCCGTTCCTTTCGGATCAATTAACACAGGCACATTTGCTTGACGTGCAATTTGAATCATTTGTTGAACGGCATCAAGCGTACCCTTGCCATAATCTGACAGGATCAACGCACCGTAAGCGGTAATTTCTGCTGCTAATTTTGCAAGTAACGCTTGGCAATCTAAATTATGAAAACCTTCTTCAAAATCTAAACGTAATAATTGCTGATGGCGAGAAAGAATGCGTAATTTGGTGATCGTTGGGTGAGAATCTACCGCAACACATTGATTTTGAATACGATGTTCGCTTAACAGTTTATCCAACGCTCGCCCTGCATCATCATTACCCACTAAACCGTGTAAAGTGACAGGTACGTTCAGGCTCGCAATATTCATTGCCACGTTTGCCGCACCGCCAGCCCTATCTTCTCTCTCTTGAACTTTGACAACAGGCACGGGAGCTTCAGGCGAAATACGGTTAGTGGCACCAAACCAATAGCGATCTAACATCACATCGCCAAGCACCAATACTTTTGCATTGTTAAATTGCGGGGAATATTGCATCATCATAGCTTCAATCTCTTATCTTTTACTTTTCTTAATAAATTTCATCAAGCGTTTACGTTTACGCAACTGGCTTGGGGTCAATTTATTCTTCTTACCTGCAAATGGGTTGTTTCCTTCTTGGAACAACACACGGATCGGCGAACCAATAATTTTCAAACTCTTACGGAAATAGTTAGACAAATAACGCTTATAAGAGTCAGGCAACTTCTCAATTTGATTACCGTGGATCACAATGATCGGCGGATTATAACCACCTGGGTGCGCATATTTTAATTTCACACGGCGGCCATTTACCAACGGCGGCTGATGATCGTCCATCGCTAACTGCAAAATTCGGGTTAGCATTGATGTTGTCATCTTCTTCGTTGCACATTGATAGGCTTCTTGGATTGAACTGAATAAGTTGCCCACGCCACTGCCGTGTAATGCAGAAATAAAATGCACTCGTGCAAAATCAATAAAATCTAAACGGCGATCAAGCTCTGATTTCACATTATCTTTAATATCCTGTGATAAGCCGTCCCATTTATTGACAACGATCACCAACGACTTACCTGCATTAAGAATAAAGCCCAACAGCGATAAATCCTGATCAGACACACCATCACGAGCATCGATCGTCAATAAAACCACATTCGCATCTTGGATCGCCTGTAAGGTTTTAATCACCGAGAATTTCTCCACCGCTAAATGCACCTTACCACGCTTACGCACCCCTGCGGTATCAATGATGGTATATTGCTGGCCATCACGTTCCATAGGGATATAGATCGAATCACGCGTCGTTCCCGGCATATCGTAAACCACTACACGTTCTTCACCTAAAATACGGTTAGTCAGTGTCGATTTACCCACATTTGGGCGGCCTACAATGGCAATCTTAATGTTTTTATCGTCGGTTTCTTCCTGATCCTCTTCCAATGCTTCATCTAATAACGCCGTATCTTCTTCGTTATCAAAGTCAAAATCGCTATCCCATTCGTCTTGTTCATCATCTGCAACATTTTCATCGGAATCGACCGCTTGTGCTTCTAATTTTTCCGCAAGGGGAGCTAAAACCTGTTCGATAAGCTGTGTCACACCACGCCCTTGTGCCGCAGCGATTGGCTCTACTTCGCCTAAACCTAACTGATAAAATTCCGCAATATGAGAGTCTGCATCAATACCGTCCGTTTTATTTGCAACTACCACGGTTGTTTTATTACGCTGACGCAAATATTGTGCAATACCTACGTCCGCAGGCAATAACCCAGCACGAGCATCAACTAAAAATAGCACTACATCTGCTTCTTTAATCGCTAACAGCGACTGTTCTGCCATTTTCTCTTCAACACCTTCTTCAGTACCATCAATACCGCCCGTGTCAATCACAATAAAATCGTGTCCGGCAATATTTGCGTGACCATATTTACGGTCACGGGTTAAGCCAGGGAAATCTGCCACTAACGCATTACGGGTACGAGTTAAGCGGTTAAATAACGTAGATTTTCCTACGTTAGGTCTGCCCACAAGGGCAACAACAGGAGTCATATTACAACCTCATTTAAAATCGGTTTACGAACATCTTACGCAAAATACGTACATTATATCGTACTTTAAAAGAAAACGGAGAAAATAATAAAGAGCGGGTGATGAAGAGAGTTAGGGCAAAATAGTACCCTAACAAAGAGTTATTCTTCTAATTTCAATGCTTTAGAAAAACTTTGCAGACCTTTAACATTGCTATTTTTTGCCATTGCTTGTAAGGCTTGTGTTGGAATGTGTAATAACTGATTTGTAAGTTTATAACTCAATTCATTTAGTACTTTTTCGCAATCCTGCCCTTGTTGCAAGGCACTCAACGCTTTTTCAAGTAAATCTAAACGAATCTCTTCAGCATTTTGGCGATAATGTTTAATTAAATTGGTTGATTGTTGCTGTTTCAACCAAACAAAGAAATCTTTTGCCTCCTCAATAACAATTTCTTTCGCTTGCTCTGCTGCCTGCTGACGTTGAGCTATATTCTGCTGAATGATATTTTGTAAATCATCTACACTATAAGCATAAATACTATCTAGTTCTCCCGCTTTTTCATCAATATCACGAGGAACAGCAATATCAATCAATAACATTGGGTCAAAACGGCGTTGTTTCTGTGCTTGTTCAACCATTTCTTTAGTAATCAAAATATCTGGACTACCTGTTGAACAAATCACTACATCTGCTTGATTTAAACCGATTTGCAATGCACTTAACGAAAGAATTTGCATTGGAATATCTAGTTTCACCGCTAACATTTCTGCTCGAATATGAGTTCGGTTAGCAATCATAATATTTTTTGCCCCGTGATTAATTAAATGGCGAGCCACTAGTTCTATAGTTTCACCAGCACCAACTAATAAAAAACGGAGTTTTTTAAAATCATCAAAAATTTGGCGAGCTAAGCCACAAGCAGCATACGCAACGGATACCGCACTACTACCGATTTCTGTTTCAGAGCGGACTCGCTTTGCTGTAGCAAAGGTTTTCTGAAATAGCCGAGAAAGATTGGTGGAAACGCCACTTCCTTGAGAATGATAAAATTCTTCACTCTCTTGGTATGCCTGTTTCACTTGCCCTAGAATTTGTGGTTCTCCTAAAATTAACGAGTCTAAACCACAAGCGACACTCATTAAATGACGAGCAGCTTCAAGGTTTTGCTTGAAATAATAGGCCTCGCTTAATTCCTCTTTATCTAATTGATGAATTTCAGCAAACCAATTAAAACACTGTTCACGCCAAGCAATATTATCAGGGTGTTCTTCTTGAGGGGGAATTTTAGGCTGATGGAAATAAAGCTCAGTACGATTACAAGTAGATAAAATTACAACACTTTCTGCTAGGCTTTGATCACGAATTTGCTCAAATGCACGCTGACGTTTGTCTTCTACAAACGCTACTTTTTCTCGCAAGCTCACTGATGCCGTTTTATGATTGATACCTAATGCTAAAATTGTCATTGTTACCCACAAAATAAAAAAGGTGGAAACCACCCGAAAAGACGGAGCATTTTAATCAATCCATGCGGTTGGTGCAAATAATTGTCTTAATAGGTTTGATTTATAACAAGTGAATAACATTTTATGACGTATAAAGTGGTAAGATTTTTTAAAATTTTGTAAATCTAAAAAATCCCCACGATTTTGGAGTGATTTCAGTTATAATACTTCAAAGCAGTTTTACATTGTCAAATTCTGTCAAGAACCCTTTCAGTTAAGCGTTATGGAGGACTTATGGTTGCGATTCGCCATTCACACCGGCTCGATCCGAACAATTTTGAGTTGGCTAGTTGGAGTGCTGGGCTACAGATGTCGCCTATTACCTTTGAACAATTACTGATTGCGTGGCGATATGCACAGGAAAAAATCGATATTGAACAAAATCACTTGATGTGGTTTGGGGTTGAATTGGTCGAGATTTTGCATAGTTTGAATATGGACGATGATAGCCTTGTCGCTGCCTTACTTTTCCCTCTTGTGAAGCAAAACATCATTGATTTAGTGCAGATTAAAGAGCATTTTGGTAATGATGTGAAAAATCTCGTCAAAGGCGTGTTGGAGATGGATAACGTTCGCCAACTTAATGCCAGTCACGCTTCCGATCTTCAAATTGATAATATTCGTCGTATGCTTTTAGCAATGGTGGACGATTTCCGTTGTGTTGTGATTAAACTTGCAGAGCGAATTGTCTATTTGCGTGATACCGAACGCTTAAGCGAAGAAGATCTGGTATTAGCCGCAAAAGAGTGTTCTCATATTTATGCACCGCTCGCTAATCGTCTAGGAATTGGGCAGTTAAAATGGGAGCTGGAAGATTACTGCTTCAGAGCCTTACACCCTCAGGAATATCGTCAAATTGCGAAATATGATTTAGGTGAACGCCGTTTAGATCGGGAACAATATATTGCAAATTTTGTCGAGGATCTGACCGCCTGTCTGCAAGATGAGTTAGAGAGTGTGCAAATTTATGGTCGCCCTAAACATATTTATAGTATCTGGAAAAAAATGCAGAAAAAACATCTGCGTTTTGAGCAGTTGTTTGATGTGCGTGCGGTTCGGGTGATTGTGCCGAATTTGCAAGATTGTTATACCGCTCTTGGCATTGTACATACACATTACAAACATTTGCCTGAACATTTTGATGATTACATTGCTAACCCTAAACCTAATGGCTATCAGTCTATCCATACGGTTGTTTTGGGCGAAGGTAATAAAACCATTGAAGTGCAAATTCGTACGCAAAAAATGCACGATGATGCAGAATTGGGCGTTGCGGCACACTGGAAATATAAAGAAGGTGCAACGGCTGGGCGTTCAGGCTATGAAGAAAAAATCGTTTGGCTACGCAAGTTGCTGGATTGGCAGAAAGATATTGCCGATTCGGGCGATGTGGTGGCTGAAATGCGTTCTCAAGTCTTTGATGATCGTGTTTATGTCTTTACTCCGAAAGGGGAAGTGGTTGATTTACCGAAAAATGCCACCCCTCTTGATTTTGCTTATTCAATCCACAGCGAAATTGGTCACCGTTGTATCGGAGCTAAAATTGCAGGACGAATTGTGCCGTTCACCTATATTTTACAAATGGGTGATCAAGTTGAGATTATTACGCAGAAAAACCCAAACCCAAGCCGAGATTGGTTAATTCCAAGTCAAGGCTTTGTGAATACAGCAAGAGCTAGATCTAAAATTGTTGCTTGGTTTAAAAAGCTAGATCGTGATAAAAATATTCCGCTTGGTAAAGAGATGTTAGAAGCGGAGATGGCTAAATTCAACTTTAGCCAAAAACAGATTGAGGATTTAGCCCTACCTCGCTACAACTTAAAACAAATTGATGATCTTTATGCAGGCATTGGTGGCGGTGATATACGCTTACATCAATTAATGCACTATTTGCAGAGTAAGCTCATCAAAACCACTGCCGAGCAAGCCGATGAAGCGATCTTAAAACAGGTGGCAAATAAATCTCAACAGCAACAGAAAAACCGTAGTGGTTTTGTTGTAGTTGAGGGAGTTGGAAATCTAATGCACCACATTGCCCGTTGTTGTCAGCCTATTCCAGGTGACGAGATCGTTGGTTATATCACACAGGGGCGAGGTATTTCTATACACCGTTCTGATTGCGAACAGCTCTTTGATTTACGCAGTAGTAGCCCTGAACGAGTGGTGGAAGCAGAATGGGGCGAGAGCTATGCTTCAGGCAAATTTAGTTTGACCATTCGGGTGATTGCAAATGATCGCAATGGCTTATTGCGTGATGTTAGCGGTATTATGGCAAATGAAAAAGTAAATGTGTTAGGCGTATCAAGTCGCACCGATCCAAAACGTTTAATTGCAACAATGGACGTTCAAATTGAGCTAAATAATGTGGAATTGTTGGATAAGTTACTAAAACGTATTCTACAAATTGATGATGTGATTGATGCGAAAAGGTTGTCAAATTAATAAGGAATAACAATGCAAACATTAAATATTCTTTCGACTAAAGAGTTGGAATTTTCACTTTTTTGCATTGATTATATTGCAAGAGAATTAAATCAAGAACCTAGTGAAATTTATCAAAAACTTAAAGATAGCTGTTTATTACAGGATTATATTATTCAGCATTATGATATTTTACATACCTTAGGAAAGGATTATTTAGTTAAAGATATTATTGAATTAATGAAAGAAAAAGGGGTGTTATGATAACTATTCTTCCCCCGCTTGCGGGGGAAGTACCGCCTTTAGGCGGGGTTGGGGGGAAACGATATAAACCTTTATCTCTATAAAGCCCCCATCCCCCTAGCTATTGCTCGGGGACTTCCCCCATAAATGGGGGAAGAATTTTTGATTTAGATTTTGGAAACCGCAACACCTTATTTTAAAAGGAAGCGAAAAAGTATGAAAGCTCACCCTGTATTATTACAACGAAAATATACGCGGATTATTTCTCTTTTTGCTCAAGAAAAAAATATTTCTCTTGGTGAAGCTTTAGATAAATTTATGTATTCAAATACTTATTTATTAATGCGAAAAGGCATTGGTGACTTTCATTGTTTATCTGACGGCTATTTAGTTGATGAATTATTAATAGAATATGAGCAAGATAAAATAATATCATCTCATCAGTAATTATATGTTTAATAAAAAGAATAGGATTTAATCGATCAATGCAAAAATTAGTCATTTTAGGTTCAACAGGCTCTATCGGAAAAAGCACCCTTTCTGTGGTCGATAATAACCCTGAGCAGTATCAAGTTTTCGCTTTAGTTGGCGGAAAAAATGTCGAATTAATTACCGAGCAATGTCAACAATATCAACCACGTTTCGTGGCATTAGATGATGAACAGGCAGCTGCAAAATTAAAAGAAAATCTCACCGCTTTAGGATTGAAAATCGAAGTTCTCGCAGGGCAAAAAGCGATTTACGAACTGGCTTCACACCCTGAAGTGGATATGGTAATGGCGGCAATTGTGGGCGCGGCAGGCTTATTACCGACGCTCTCAGCGGTGCAAGCAGGCAAAAAAGTCTTGCTGGCAAATAAAGAATCATTGGTCACTTGCGGACAAATTTTTATTGATGAAGCTCGCAAGTCAGGTGCTAAATTGCTCCCTGTCGATAGTGAACATAACGCCATTTTTCAATCATTGCCAGAAGCACAAGAAAAAGTAGGTTTCTGCCCGCTTGCAGAACTAGGGGTAAGTAAAATTATTCTCACGGGGTCAGGCGGGCCTTTCCGTACAAAACCATTGAATGAATTTGGTCAAATCACCCCAGCTCAAGCTGTTGCACACCCGAATTGGTCTATGGGTAAAAAGATTTCGGTGGACTCTGCTACAATGATGAACAAAGGGTTGGAATACATTGAGGCTCGTTGGCTCTTTAATGCCTCAGCTGATGAAATGGAGATCATCATTCACCCACAATCTATCATTCACTCAATGGTACGTTACATTGACGGTAGCGTCATTGCACAAATGGGCAATCCTGATATGCGAACCCCGATTGCTCACACAATGGCATATCCAAACCGTATCTACGCTGGCGTTGCTCCATTAGATTTCTTTAAATTAAAAGAACTCACCTTTATTGAACCTGATTTTGCTCGTTACCCTAACTTAAAATTGGCGATAGAGGCTTTTGCCGAGGGACAATATGCTACAACGGCAATGAATGCAGCAAATGAAATTGCAGTAGAGGCATTTTTAAACGATCAAATCCGTTTTACAGATATTGTCGAAGTTAATCGTCAAGTTGTCGAAAATATTGCCCCTGTTCAAGTTAAAGAAATTGCCGATGTTCTACATATTGATAAATTGGCAAGAGAGGTGGCGAAGCAGCATATTTTACAATTTTAAGAGTATTATAGGCAAAAGTGTTGGTTTTAATTATTTCCCCTAATTATTACCAACTCTTTTTATTCAAAAAACCTTTATAAACATAATGTTATATTTTCTCGTTAATCCTTTATGAACCGATAATTTCTGCCTCAGGTCTTTAAATAATCCTTTCAACCTATTTGTTGTTTTTTCTATATTTAAGTGAGCATATTCTTCAAAGGTAAATAAATATTTCATACAGTATTTTAAACTAGCATAAGCCCCTCTTACATTACGGTGTTTATAAGGAAAATATCCTTTCTCATTGGGATATTTAGACCGTTCATTTAAAAAGTCTTTATGTTTTAAATACCATTGATTTAATCTTAAATAAAATTCATTTTTGTGGCTTTCTTTTAGCCTTTTTACGAAGTATGTTCAATGCGAGTTTGTAATAGAAGTCTTTTTCTGTTTTGATGACACGGTGATAAACGACTTTTTTAGCTCGTGTATCCATTAAAACTAATACACCAAATTCACGACCGAAGAAGGTTACATCTGCAATAATATTTATATAAGTTTGTTGTAATGGAATAAATTCAGCTTTAGAGGACTTTTCAATATAACGTTGAATAGTTCTAATGGAACAGTGATATTTTTCGGCTAATTGTTTATAGGTTTGTTTTCCTATTGTGTAATCAGTCCAAATATCTATTGGATTTAATTTTTTTGTGAAAGAAAAAGTTTTATGACAGGACGAACAAAAGTATCTCTGAATATTATTTTTCTTTCCATACTTTTGGATATTGCGCTTAAGGCAAAAAGGACAGTTTTTTGTTCATATTTCAAAAAGTGGGCTTAAAGCCTTGTACTAGAAGGCTTTAAGCCACTTTTTACCAACACTTTTGTCTACTATGCCGGTTTTCTTCGTAGATTACTGTTTTTTAGCCCAATCTAAGAAACGTTTTTGTGTTTCTTTGTCTGCTTGTTGGAACCAGTATTGAAGTTGTTGTTCTGTGACATTTTCTCCTTGCACAACAATTTTCCCCTTATTAACTTTATTGGTATTATTTGCCATTGTTATTGGCATAGTTGATAATGCAAATTTTTGTACAGCAGCAACACCTTCACCAATATTGTAGTTTGCCAAGTTATTGATAATATTTGAATTAGGCATAAAACCTTCTCCTTTTAGGAAATCTTGCTTATATGTTAGCTTTTTTCCTGAAACAGTTTCAATTTTGAAACTGGGTGATTTCTTAAATTGTGCTATATCAAATTCACTATTTAAACTAGGTGCAAGGATTTTAATATCTTCAGTACTTCCTTCAAAAGTGAGAATAATAGGTTGAGACTCAAAAAAGGCACTATCAGAACCAGACTGATAGATACTGGATATTTCTACTACAACTTGGTGTAGATTGGTATCATTTACCTGTAAATTAGTATTTCTTCTTACTTTTTGTCCATCAAAAGCAAGAAAAGTTACATTTGAAGAACCCGTGATTGTACCTGCAAATGCCGTTGTTCCAGCGATGAGAGCTGTCATTGCAAGGGCAATTTTACCTAATTTCATAACATAATCTCCTAAAAGGGTATAAGGGTAAAAAACTGCTATATCCTATGCTAAATTTGTGTAAATAGAAAGAGAGAAATTCCATTCGTTGTCGATTTTTTATTGGAATTATGATAATTTTCCTCTGCTTAACTTATAACGAGAAAATAAAATGAGTGATGAACAACATAGCGTAAATACGCAAGACAAGAAGTCCTTTTTAAAGTCACTGTTTGGCGGTTTGTTTCAACAAGAGCCAAAAAATCGTGAAGATTTGGTCGAAGTGATCCGTGATTCTGCTGAGAATGAGCTAATTGATACGGATACTAAAGAGATGATTGAAGGGGTAATGGAAATTTCCTCTCTGCGTGTGCGTGATATTATGATCCCTCGTCCGCAAATTGTATTTATTGATGCCGAACAGCCATTAGAGGCTTGTGTTGATGTGATTATTGAATCGGCACACTCTCGCTTTCCTGTGGTGCATGGCGGTAAAGATACCATTGAAGGTATTTTGCTGGCAAAAGATCTGCTCAAATACCTACGTTCCGATTCTGAACCATTCAATATGGCAGAAATTCTACGCCCAGCCGTGATTGTCCCTGAAAGCAAGCGGGTAGATCGTATGTTAAAAGAGTTCCGTTCCGAACGTTTTCATATGGCTATTGTAGTTGATGAATTTGGAGCGGTTTCAGGCTTAGTGACCATTGAAGATATTCTTGAGCAGATTGTTGGGGATATTGAAGATGAATTTGATGAAGAAGAAATCGAACCTATTCGTCAGCTTTCTCAACACACCTACGCTGTGTCAGCCTTAACAGATATTGAACGTTTTAATCAGCAATTTGCAATTGAATTTGATGATGAAGAAGTGGATACCGTCGGCGGCTTAGTAATGCAAGCCTTTGGGTATTTACCAAAACGAGGCGAAGAAATCGAATTAGGCGGAATGATGTTTAAAGTCACCTCTGCTGACAGCCGTCGTTTAATTCAACTGCGAGTGACTGTCAGTGATGAACAATTAGCGTTAATGCAACAAGAGAAACAAGACGAATGAAAGCTGTAAAAAAATCGTCATTTTTAACCGCTTGTGCGGTCGCCTTAGTTTCAGGCGGAATAGGAACCCTAGCTTATTCTCCTTTCGACTATTGGTTTATCATCTTCTTATCTGCAAGCGGTCTGATTTGGCTTGCTACACACAACAATAAGAAAATCGCCCTATGGGGAACATTCTTATGGGCTGTCAGCTATTTTTGTATTGGGGTGAACTGGGTTCACGTTAGTATGATCCAGTTTGGTGGCGTACCTGAAATTGTCAGCTATATTGCCGTATTACTGCTCTCTGCCTACCTAGCCCTCTATTTTGGCTTATTCGCTTATCTGGTACAACGGTTTAAACTGGCTAATCCTTGGCTACTTGCAGTCATATTCACCGCTGCTGAATATCTACGGGGCGTTGTTTTTACAGGTTTCCCGTGGCTACAATTTGGTTATAGTCAAATTGACAGCCCGTTTGCAGGAATTGCACCGATTTTAGGTGTAGAGGGGTTGAGCTTTTTTGTAATCGTTATCAGTGGTTATCTTGTAGCGATCTGCCGTGATCTCGCAAAAAAAGCTTCATTTCCAACCGCTTCCTGTGCAACTTTAGTTAGTCTATTGGCCCTTGCCTTTGGTTCACAATTTATTCGTTTTGTTGAAATCGATGAACAACAACCGCCAACAACAATGGCACTGGTACAAGGTAATATCGAGCAGAAAATGAAATGGGATCCAGCCCATTTTAACTACACCGTAAGAACCTATCAGCAACTGATATTACCGTTACTTGGTAAATATCAGGTAATCGTTTTGCCTGAGTCGGCAATTCCTGCTGTAGAAGCTCAAATTGAACCTTTACTACAACAGTTACAAACCGTTGGGGCTAAAACAGGCAGTGAAATTATTATTGGTACGCTACACCAAACGCCAAAAGATATATTTAACAGTGCCACCGTACTAGGCAATCCGCAGCAACCCTACTCGCTCGAACAATCGCCTCGTTACAATAAACATCACCTTGTCCCTTTTGGCGAATATGTTCCTTTTGGCAATTTGCTAGATTGGATGAGGGAAGTCTTTGTTTTACCTATAAATTTATCGCAAGGGACATTTATCCAGTCGCCACTACAAGCGGCTAACAGAGCCTTTAATTTAGCGATTTGCTACGAAATTATCTTCACTGATCAAGTTCAGCAAAATCAAAAAGCTCACCAAGCCGATTATCTTCTCACGATTTCCAACGATGCGTGGTTTGGCACGAGTATAGGTCCTTGGCAACATTTTCAAATGGCAAGAATGCGAGCTTTAGAGCTAGGCAAACCGCTAATTCGTGCGACAAACACAGGCATTACCGCCTTTGTCGATGCCTACGGCAAAGTCACCGCCCAAGCTCCACAATTTGAAGCCACCGCCTTAACTGCCAGCGTGCCTGCAATGAAAGGGCAAACGCTGTTTGCTCAATATGGTAATAGCTTGCTGTATGTACTGTGTGTACTGTTATTACTATTAGGGGCAGTGATGAGAAAAGTGAGAGTAAATACTTTCAATTTGTAAACATTGGTCTAAATTTTAATCAGTCAAACTATTTTTATGAACTTTAAAGAAATATCGCACACTAACAAGCGTGCATTCAAGAAAAATAAAAACAGCGTAGAAGTTAGGAGAACGCAAAACGATGAGTGAGCAAAGAGCCGATCAAGAATTGGTTGAGCTTGCACAAAATGGTGATAAGAAAGCGTTTAATTTACTCGTCGTGCGTTACCAAAATAGAGTAGCTGGGTTGCTTACTCGCTATATCGCAAGAGACGATATTCCAGATATTGTGCAAGAAACTTTTATTAAAGCCTATCGTTCATTAAATGCTTTCCGTGGGGAGAGTGCTTTTTATACTTGGCTTTATCGAATTGCTGTAAATACGGCAAAAAACCATTTAACCGCCTTAGGCAGACGACCACCGAAAGAAGATATTTTAGCTGAAGATGCAGAAGTTTATGATGGTGGGGTGCAGTTGCGTGAGGCTGATACACCAGAAAATTTGGTGTTGTCTGAAGAATTAAAACGTGTCGTGTTTGACACAATTGAAAACCTACCTGATGAGCTTAAAACGGCAATTACGTTGCGTGAGCTTGAAGGGCTGAGTTATGAAGAAATTGCAGAAACAATGCAATGTCCTGTGGGTACGGTTCGTTCCCGAATTTTTAGAGCAAGGGAAGCGATTGATGCCAAAATCAATCCGCTTTTGTAGCAGAATTAAAATACTTTGGAGTTATCTATGCAACATAAAGAAACACTTTCCGCCTATATGGACGGACATAAAGAAAGCGGTGATTTCGCTGAAACTTTATGCAATAGTGCTGAGTTACAAAAAACGTGGGCGAACTACCATACTATTCGTAGCGTGATGCGAAGTGAAGAGCAGATTTTGGGTAGTGATTTCTCTGCAAAAATGGCTGCGTTGCTCGAAAATGAGGAGATTGAGGCGGTGGCTGAAGCTCAACAAAGTGAGAAACCAAGAGGTATGTTACTCAAATTGAAACGCTGGGCAACACCGTTAATGCAGGCGGGGATTGCAGCTTCTGTCTGCTTGGTAGCCGTTTGGGGTGTGAATATGATGAACAGCAGTGAGGAAGTGGCTCAAGCGGAGCAACCTGTATTGCAAACCTTGCCTTTCTCAAATTCTGTACAGCAAGTAAGCTATAATGCGCCAGCCAAAGATCAGCCGACAGCTGAACATTTGGAGTATCAGCAACGCCGTATTAATGTGCTGTTGCAAAATCACGAGTTACAACGTCGTACTAGTGCAGGAAATGTGACTTTAACGGAAGATGAGAAACAAAAAGCACAAAACTCTTCCATTCAAGTGCCATTACAGCCACAAGCACAACCTCAAAATAATCAGTAACTTTTTATCACTCGAAGGGGCGTTTTAAACGCCCCTCTATTTTTTAATATGCCTATGGAAAACGAAATCGAACTAAAAATAATGCTACTGCCTGAAAATGTGCCGATGCTAAAGCAGTGGATAAATGCTCAACCTATCTTAGAACAAGGAAAAGAGCTGTTAGGAAATACCTATTATGATAGCCCCGATCTCTTTTTTGCGAACAACAAAATGGGATTACGGGTTCGTCATCAAAATCAGCAATATGAATTAACCCTTAAAATGAAAGGCGAAATTGTAGGTGGATTGCATATTCGCCCTGAATATAATCTAGCATTGCCTGATGCTCAGCCAGATTTTAAGCGGTTAGTTTCTCACTTTAATTTACCCTTTCCGCAAGCAGATTTATTAGACAGTCAATTACAACCAACCTTTAGCACCGATTTTGTGCGAGAGAAATGGTTGATTACAACGCCGACGGCTCAAATTGAAATTGCTCTCGATCAAGGCAAAGTGAAAAATCCTTTTGGGGAAGAAGCCATTTGTGAAGTGGAGTTTGAATTAAAACAGGGAATGCTAGCGGATTTAATTGCATTTTTAGCCACATTGCCTAAACAAGATGGAATGTGGTTTAGTAGCTTGAGTAAAGCCCAGCGAGGCTATTTGGTCGGACAGCCTGAGCAGATTGCAAAAGAGATCGATAAACTTACCGCTTGTGATATAGCACAATTATCAGAAAAAGCCCGTTATCAGTTAGAGCAACAGTTGGTGGACTTTTGGCGACTAATGCAATCGCCGAAATTAGCCGAAAAATTAGCGACGCTATATCCTCAGCAAGCAATGGAATATTTTACAGGGTGGGAGTACTTCAAGAGGAATTTGGAAAAGTTGAATGTTTGGATTTAAAAATGGCTATATAATTCTAATAATCTTCCTCTTATAGTAAGTAGGAGAGTAAATAATTGGCATAGTAGACAAAAAGTGTTGGTTTTAAAATTATTTTTCTAATTACCGCTAATTTTTTGTCTACTATGCCGCTTGTTATTGTTTACTGTATCAGGTTTATCTATTACATCGAAATAAACCAGGGCTGAGTCAGGAAATACCATCACCAGCCCTTTTACATTCATTTTTTATAACATAGGATATTAACTCCTACGTATAAAGCAGCTATAGTTTTGGACCTGCTGCAATTAATGCTTTACCTTCATCGTTGGTTGCATATTGCTCAAAGTTTTTCACGAAACGACCCGCTAGATCTTCCGCTTTCGCTTGCCATTGAGCTTTATCTGCATAGGTATCACGAGGGTCTAAGATCGCAGGATCAACACCAGGTAATGCTTTTGGAATTGCTAAATTGAAGATTGGTAATGAACCCATTTCTGCTTTTTCGATAGAACCATCTAAAATCGCATCAATGATACCACGAGTATCTTTAATTGAGATACGTTTACCAGTACCGTTCCAACCTGTATTCACTAAGTATGCTTCTGCACCTGATGCTTCCATACGTTTTACTAACACTTCTGCGTATTGTGTTGGGTGTAATGATAAGAATGCTTTACCGAAACAGGCTGAGAATGTTGGGGTTGGCTCAGTTACGCCACGCTCTGTACCTGCTAATTTCGCTGTGAAACCAGATAAGAAGTAGTATTTGGTTTGCTCTGGCGTTAATTTAGATACTGGTGGTAATACGCCGAATGCGTCAGCAGTTAAGAAGATTACTTTCGTTGCGTGACCTGCTTTTGATACTGGCTCAACAATGTTATCAATGTGATAAATTGGGTAAGAAACACGAGTGTTTTCTGTTTTTGAACCATCTGCGAAATCGATTGAACCATCTTCACGAACTACAACGTTTTCTAATAATGCGTCACGTTTAATCGCACGATAGATGTCAGGCTCGTTTTCTTCTGAAAGGTTAATAGTTTTCGCATAGCAACCACCTTCGTAGTTGAATACGCCATCGTCGTCCCAACCGTGTTCATCGTCACCGATTAATTTACGTTTTGGATCGGTTGATAATGTGGTTTTACCTGTACCTGATAAACCGAAGAATACCGCTACATCGCCATCTTCACCCACGTTTGCAGAACAGTGCATTGATGCAATGCCTTTTAATGGTAACCAGTAGTTCATCAATGAGAACAAACCTTTTTTCATTTCACCGCCGTACCAAGTACCGCCGATTAATTGGATTTTCTCAGTAATGTTGAATGCTACGAAATTTTCAGAATTTAAGCCTTGCTCTTTCCAGTTCGGGTTAGTTACTTTTGAACCATTCATTACCACGAAATCTGGTGTGAAGTTCGCTAATTCAGCCTCTGATGGACGGATAAACATATTTTTTACAAAGTGTGCTTGCCACGCAACTTCTGTTACAATACGCACTGCAACACGGCTGTCTTTGTTCGCACCGCAGAATGCGTCAATAACAAATAGACGTTTATTTGATAATTGGTTGGTAACAAGTTCTTTGATACTTTGCCAAGTTGATTGGCTCATTGGTTTGTTATCGTTTTTCACTTCGTCGCTTGTCCACCAAACGGTATCTTTGGTATTTTCATCTAATACGATGAATTTATCTTTTGGTGAGCGACCTGTGAAAATCCCTGTATCAACAGCGACCGCACCTGAAGTCGTTAAACGTCCTTTTTCAAAACCTTCTAACTCAGGTTTCATCTCTTCTTCAAAGAGTTGTTCATAACTTGGGTTATAAACAATCTCTTTAACGTTTGTAATGCCTAAAAGTGCAAGTTCTTGTTCAACACGATTTAACATAAATTCACCTCATATATGATTAAAGATTAAAATTTAAAAACTGGAGAGATTATAGAGTAATTATCCAAAAAAAATGTTACATACTTCAAATTTTTGAGAATTGATAAAAAATTTTTTTGATCTAGATTATATTTTTTGTAATTCGGGGTAGAATAGTTCATCTTTTTTATTGAATGGGGTAAAAGAATGCGAGTTTTAGTTGTCGTTTTAGCACTTTTATTAGGTGGTTTCCAGTATGCGTTTTGGTTTGGGCAAAACGGTTGGAATGAATACCAACAAGCTAAACAAGAAGTCACTCAACTGAAAGAAACTAATCAGAAACTGACCGCTCGTAATCAACTTATTCAAGCCGAAATCGAAGATTTAAAAACGGGTATCAATGCCCTTGAAGAACGAGCAAGGCTTGATCGTGAAATGGTTAAACCAGATGAAACGTTTTATCGCATCGTCCCAAGAGAGCAACGTTAATGAATAGCAAGCGAAAAATCATTGCGATCATTCCTGCTTCTGGCGTAGGTAGCCGAATGAATGTGGCTGTGCCTAAACAGTATTTAACCTTGCTGGGTAAAACGCTGTTGGAACATACGCTACAACCTTTTCTTGAACACCCTGCGATCAGCCAAATTATTGTGGCGGTATCCAAAGAGGATCGCTATTATGGCGATATTGCTCTGCTTAACTCTGGCAAAATTCAGATTGTGTTTGGTGGCGAAACTCGAGCCAATTCGGTATTTAATGCCCTTAATGCCATTGACGATGATACGGCTTGGGCATTAGTTCACGATGCGGCTCGCCCTTGTCTTAAGCGGTCAGATTTAGACAAACTTTTGCAGATTGAAGATAATCAAGGGGCAATTTTAGCAACCCCTGCAATTGATACGATGAAACGGACTAATGGCTCGCAGATTGCTCATACGGAAGATCGTTCAACCCTATGGCACGCCTTAACGCCACAGTTCTTTCCAGCGAAATTGCTCAAAGAGGCTTTACAATCGGCTTTTAAGCAAGGCTTAACCATCACTGACGAGGCTTCTGCGATGGAATTTGCAGGCTTCCACCCGTTATTAATTAATGGGCGTAGCGATAACCTTAAAGTCACTCGTCCTGAAGATTTAGCTCTCGCAGAATTTTATCTAACAAGAGGATAATAAGATGATTAGAATTGGACACGGTTTTGATGTTCACGCTTTTGGACAAGATCGTCCATTAATGATTTGCGGTGTTGCCGTTCCCTATCATACAGGCTTTATCGCCCACAGTGACGGTGATGTTGCTCTACACGCTTTAAGCGATGCTCTGATTGGTGCTGCTGCTCTTGGGGATATTGGTAAGCTCTTTCCTGACACGGATATGCAATACAAAAATGCTGACAGCCGTAAATTATTGATTGAAGCCTACCGCCAAGTTCAAGCAACGGGTTATGTGGTAGGGAATGTTGATATGACAATTATCGCTCAAGCCCCGAAAATGCGACCTTATATTGACCAAATGCGTCAAGTGATCGCCGACGATCTCAACTGCGATATTTCTTGCGTCAATGTCAAAGCCACAACCACAGAAAAATTAGGTTTTACCGGACGTGGCGAAGGCATTGCTTGTGAAGCGGTGGCGTTATTAATTAAACCAGCATTATGCAGTAGTTACAGAAATATTTAATTTCTTTCGTAGCATCAGTGTTCAAACCATATTTCATAAAGAGAGTATAGTAATGCTATTCAAAACACCTTTGTTACAAAAGGCTGTTAATAACATTGAAAAATTAAGGTAGAGTTTGCTCAACAATTTTTTTCTTTTAATTTGCTTTCCATTGGTTGATACAAAATTGTGGTAAACTATCGCCATTTTTTAGTTACTTAAAAATACTATGCCAACTGTCAATCAATCCTCTCTTGTGCCTTATAGTGCTGAACAGATGTATCGTTTAGTCAATGACTATGAAAAATATCCGCAGTTTTTATCAGGCTGTGTTGAGGCAACGACCTTAAGTTTAGGCGACAATGAACTCAATGCAGAATTAGTCATTCAAAAATTGGGGATTAGCCAACGTTTTAGCACCCATAATACGATGATACCAAATGAAAAAATCACAATGGAATTATTAAATGGGCCGTTCAAGTATTTACATGGAGCTTGGACTTTTCAGTCGTTTGATGAACAGAGTTGCAAAATCAGCCTAAATTTAGAATTTGAATTTTCAAGCCCGATGATTGGTATGGTGTTTGGCAAAATTTTCAATGAATTAACGCTCAAAATGGTGAATGCGTTTAAACAGCGAGCAAAAGAGGTGTATGGTGTCTGATACGCAAAAAATTGTGGTGGAAGTGATTTACGCTTATCCTGAAAAATATTTTTATAAGAAAATGGAATTAGACAATCCACTTTCCATTCAAAATGTGATTTTGCAATCGGGCGTATTGCAAAAACATACGGAAATTGACTTACGAGAAAATAAAGTGGGTGTTTTTAGTCGTCCTGCGAAATTAACAGATATGGTGGAAAATGGCGATCGCATTGAGATCTACCGCCCGTTAATCGCCGATCCTAAAGAGATTAGACGTAAACGAGCGGAAGAGCAGAAGAAGTAACCTATAAGGGTTATTTCACAATTTTGAATTTTTGTGTTGGGAATATTGTATCATTAATTTGTAGATCTAATGTATAGTCGCCAATTGGATCCGTGTTATCAAATTTCCAACAACGACGAATGAATTCGTTATTTACACTTTTCATTTGGCTTGTAATAGTATGCATTTTTCCATCTTTTGTTGATACTACATTATCGCCTTGCCCCCCCATCATTGTAGATTTTGCTGGGCTATTAAATATTTCAGTCGTTTTATTTTGAGCAGTAAAAGGTACATTGATTACTTCCCAGCATAATTGAATTTTTTTATTACTGATAGAGTATGTTGTGCTATTTAGTGACTTGGGGACTTCCCCACTAAAGTCAATTGTAGTGAGCACCATCATAGGGGGCTCTGGGGCAATCTTTACTGTTGCAGCAAATCCCATTGTAGATGGTAGAAGCAGACTAGTTATAGTAATAAGATATTTTTTCATCTATTTTTCCTCTGATTTTTGATGGGTATCACGCAGTTGTTGAGCGGCAATCGAAATTGCTTCACCGCTACTGATACCTTGTTGCATAAGTTGTTGAATTTGTTCAACGGCCTGTTGTTGCTGTTCGTGAGTTAAACTCAGTAGAGCATTATCCATTGTGAACCTCGTTAAGTCTAATAAAATTCAGTAAAGTTCCAACCAAATTGCGTAAAAAGTGTTTTCCACTGTTCGTCAAGCGGTGCTTTTATCTCAATTTTTTGCAAGGTTTTCGGGTGAATAAATTGCAAACTATTGGAATGGAGTATTAGTCTATCACAACCTGTGTTAGTTGTTAATACTCGGTTTTGATGTAGGTCACCGTAATTGGTGTCGCCCATAATTGGGTGAAACAGATGTTTCAAATGGCGACGAAGCTGATGTTTCCTTCCTGTTTTGGGATAGAGTTGCACCAGACTATAACGTGCAGTTGCAAATTTCCCAGCGGGGTAGGGCCTTTCAGCGGTGGCGATATTTCGATAATCGGTGATCGCTTCTTGTGCCTCTTTTTCTTGAGAGAATTTATCCGCAATTTTATCGAGTTGCACTTTAAGAGGATAATCAATCCTCCCTTCCCCTTGTAGATAACCTCGAACAACGGCTAAATAGCTTTTTTGTATTTGATGTTGTTCAAAAAGTTGGCTCATAGTCCGTGCCATTTCGCTATTTAAAGCAAAAAGAAGCACGCCAGAAGTCGGTCGATCTAAACGATGGATCGGAAAAACGTGTTGCCTGATTTGATTTCGCAAGGTTTGCATTGCAAAAACTGTTTCGTGTTTATCAAGCCAACTTCGATGAACCAACATTCCTGCAGGTTTGTTTATCGCAATAAGTTCATCATCTTGATAGATAATCTCTAATTTCATTCGCTTTTCAACAAGGTTTCAAGTTTAACGAGGGGAGCGTTTAAGGCTTGGAGATAATCTAAATCTTTCAAGGCTTCTTCTAGATAAGGCGAAATAGCAAAATTGCGTGGCAATTCGGCATTGGCTTCTAATAGGGCGTGCATTCGTGGTAAGAAGATCCATTGTAACCATTGGGTTGCTGAGAGTGTGCTAACACAAAAAGGTTCATCATTGGCTAAGGCTTCTGCGGAAGGCGGAGTTGCTTCCCAGAGATTATGTACTCGCAAAGCAATTTCGAGATCGGTTAGGTGTTGTTTTACTTGGGTTTTCATTGTTATTTTATATGATTAAGAATTCATTGATTATGTTCTATCTACACTATTGTGTATCGAGATATTTTTCCCTGCTGTTGACTTAACAGCTGCTCTGCCCCGTCTTTATCTAGATCTGCCAAGATCATCATAATCGCCAATTTCGCATTATTCTCAGCTAAGACTAACGTGGTTTCTGCAATTTCACGGGAGCATTCAGTCGCTTGCATAACAATCCGAATAGCACGGGCGACAAGTTTTTGATTGCTTGCCTGCACATCAACCATCAAGTTTTGATAGCATTTGCCGATTAAGATCATACTTGCCGTAGTAAGCATATTTAACACTAATTTTTGTGCTGTTCCTGATTTCATTCGGCTCGACCCTGTCAACACTTCTGCCCCAACGACGGTATCAATTACAATGTCGGCAATTTGGCTCATTGCAGAATTAGGGTTGCTGGCAATCGACACTGTCGTTGCACCAAGCTGTTTAGCGTATGCTAACGCGCCTAACACATAAGGCGTTCTGCCGCTGGCAGCAATGCCGACTAAGACATCTTTTTGGCTAAATTCGACCGCTTGCAGATCCTGTTTACCCGCTTCTTTGTTATCTTCTGCCCCTTCGATTGGATGTCGCAAGGCACGCTCGCCCCCAGCAATAATGCCTTTGACCATTTCAGGCGATACCCCGAACGTTGGCGGACATTCGGACGCATCTAGCACGCCAAGTCGTCCGCTTGTGCCAGCGCCGATATAGACTAGCCGCCCGCCTTGCTGAAAAGCTTCGACAATTTTCTCAACGGCTTGAGCAATCTGAGGCAATACTTTTTCAATTACCAGTGGCACCTGTTTATCTTCGTTGTTGATGATTTGTACAATTTCATAGGCAGAAAGTGTATCAATCTGCATACTGTTTGGATTACGCTGTTCGGTAATTAATTGCCCTAAGGTTTTTAGAAGATCTTGTTCTGCCATTTTTGTTCCTTTTATATATTGGGAAAAATTGCCCCTAAACTGACCTCCTGTGTCGCCCCTGTGACGCTAGGCAAATTCGCAGGCAGATTGTGTATCCGTTGATACGCAAGCCACGCAAACGCCGCGGCTTCCACATAATCGACATCTAAGCCATATTCCGTTGTAGTGGAGACCTGCCAATCTATTAAATGGGTTTGTAGCCGTTCCATTATCAATGGATTTTTCGCTCCGCCGCCGCATACCAATAATACGCTATGGTAAGCGTTCGGGTTTTCAATTTGCCGTAGGGCTTGCACTATGCTTTGTACGGTAAATTCAACCAGCGTTGCCTGCACATCTTCAGCGGGAAGCGGTTCAATTTGGGTTAATTTATGTTCCAACCATTCCAAGTTAAACAGCTCTCGCCCTGTGCTTTTCGGCGGTGGTAGTTGGAAAAAGGGTTCATCTAACAACAATGCAAGTAAAGCGGAATGAATTTTCCCTGTCCTTGCCCATTCGCCGTTCGCATCATACCGCTTGCCGAGATGTTTTTCGATCCAAATATCTAACAGTGTGTTGCCTGCCCCGACATCATAGCCGATAGTCTGCTGGTTAGGGTTAAGCACGGAAATATTGCTGATCCCGCCGATATTTAGCACAACGGTTAGACGTTCAGGGGAACTAAACACCGCTTGATGAAAAGCGGGAACCAGCGGCGCACCTTGTCCGCCAAAAGCCATATCCCGACGGCGAAAATCACCGACAGTAGTTATACCTGTTCTAGCCGCCAATAAATTCATATCGCCAATTTGCATTGTAAAAGGATATTGCCCTTTTGGTGAATGCCAAACGGTTTGCCCGTGACAGCCCACCGCCACAATATCATCTGCATTAAGTTGATGTTTTGCTAAAAACCGCTGAATACTGTCGGCATAGAGCAAGGCTAATTGGTGATCGAGTTCGCCTAATGTTTGTAGGCTTGTTTCCCCTTTTTTGACTAACTGCGACAGCGCAACACGAAGTGTGTCGGGCATTGGGGTAAAGTCGGCAGCAATTAATTTAGGCGTTTGGCTAAAATTGACTAACGCCAAATCTACGCCATCAAGGCTCGTGCCAGACATTACGCCGAGGCAATTTTGAGAAACCATAGGTAATTATAAAAATAAAATACTGCTTTCAGCTCAATAATGGAGGATAAAAATTCATGTACTTATGTTTGAGTTCTGATAGCCAATAGACGTTAGACACGATTGTTAAATTGCTATGAGATAATACTATGTTGTTTTGCTCTAATTTTCGTATCACTGTGCAGTGGCGTTATCTAGAGCAATATTGCTCACTAAGCCTTTATTATCAAAGTAAACAAAGATAGTTCTTTGGATAGGATCTTCATAGCCTTTACGCAAAATGAACACATAATCCCAACGATCTTGAGCAAAGGAATCTCGTAGCATAGGTGTTCCAAGCAGATATTGAACCTGCTCTTTATTCATACCAACTTGCAGTTGATCGATTTTTTCTTGCTCTAAATAGTTGCCTTGCGGCACATCAATACGATAAACGACTTTTTTTACCGTAGAACAAGCTGTTACACCTAAAGCAAGTAATAATACAGCAACAAGCGATTTCATTTTCATAGCGATAACCTTCCTCTTAAAATTTTTGGCGATTATACCGAAATCGCCGATAAAATGTCATTATTTATTACGTTCTAATTGATCTCGTAAATTCGCAGGTAATCCTTTGATTGTCAAAGTATCATTTAGTTCATCCCAAATAATACGTTGGGATAATAATTCCGCATCAAAACTGATCGTCACCCCTTTTCCTGAACCTGAGTATTTGGTTAAGGTTTTTAACGCATTACGCACAGGCGGAATAGTTTCTTCTAAGCCATATTCTTGTTGCTCGGCAAAGTCAGCAAAATCAATCTCTTTTAAGGTTGGCATTGAAGCTGATAATTCGCTGATCGCAATTTCTTCCCCACTGTTGATTTGCCCTTTACAGTACTCAAACACCTGTTTTTTAACCGCTTGAGTTTGGTTACTATCTAACTCGCCTTGTTCACAATAATCACTCACCGCTTGAAGCAACGTTTGATTTTGCACTTGCGGATTTAACCCTTCTTCAGCCCCTAAAAAGTCCATAAAGAAGTCGGCAACTTTACGCCCAACACGCCCTTTAATAAAGGTCAAATAGCGGTTAGATTGTGCATTGTGTTTTAGTTCAGTAAGGTTGATACGGCAAGCAATATCATATTGTGTAATATCGAGATATTCCGTGCGTTTCACTTCCAGTTTATCATCAACCAACATAGACGCACGGCTATCAATTAATGCAATAAAGAGATATTCCGTCGCTAAAAAGGTATAACGGCAAAGGATAAAAGTTCCGCCTGAAGCAAAAGGATATTTGACTAATTCTGTCGCTAACATTTTGGCACAACTGTGGCTAAAAGGCAGAAATTCGCTTTCGCCTTCTAACAAGCGGTTTACTTGTTGTGCAAAAATGGATTCCGATTGAAATATGCCATAGGCTTTCGCTTTATTTTGATAGGCTTGATGTAGTTGCAACATCATCTGTTCAACTTCAGGGCTGATCGCAAGCAGATCTTCACGTAAAACAGTATGAAGCTCAGCAGTTTCCCCTGCGGTTTGTTGAAGTTGGTGTAAAACAATTTCGGTAACGTTAATGCTCATAAATTATTCTCGATTATAGGTAAAAAGTTAAAGTCCTTTGATTGTATCAAAGAGTAGAATTAAGGTTAATGGCATATTTTCCAATGGAATAGCACCATAAGATTGATACCAACGAGAAATGTCTTCATCTTTTGCTTCAATGAGAAGCCCAATTCCCCAGACTTGTTCGGCAACGATGGCACAGCGTTTGAGAGCTTTAACCAACAGCATTCCGCCAATGCCTTGTTTTTGATAGCGAATATCCACTGCAAGTCTTGCTAATGTAAAGAGCGGAATAGGGTGGTAGCCAAAACGTTTTTTGCATAGTTCGGGTAAGTGTTGCTGGTCTAATGCACTTAAGGTGATTGTATAAAATCCGATAATCTGTTGACTGTCTAAGTGTCGGCTAATGTAAGTTTTTGATGTCCCTTTTTCGTGAGATTGCCGAGCGTATTGTTTAAAAAATCGGTTCATCTCTAGATTTCCGCAATCAAAGGCTTCACGTTGATGATGCTTCGTTAAAGGCTCTTCAATAAACTTACTCTTCATGATAGCTTTCCTTTGCTAATTTCGCCGCTTGTTGTAGTTTTGTATTAGCTTTCGGCGGATTATCAAGCAATTCCATAATCAACGAGAGATCTTGCGGTGAAAATTGCCGATTATCATACTGCTGAATAATTTCTCTGGCACTAGGCAAAATGCGTTGTAATACAAATTCTGTAATATTCGTATGGGTAAGTGCAACGGCTCTAATTAAAGTCTGCTTGTCTTCCGTACTAATGCGAATAGACATTCTATCGTTAAGGGCATTTGCAATTTGTGGCATAATAAATATCCTATTTGTACAGATTAAAGTAGTACGAATTTTAAGTGAAACAGTAGTAATCTTCAATAAAAATCACCTTTACAAACCACAAAAAAACTTTCAAACTCTCAATGTTGAATTTAATTTATTTCACTAGGAGATTTTTATGACAACAGTTATTCATACTGAAAATGCCCCAAAAGCAATCGGGCCTTATGTACAAGCGGTTGATTTAGGCAATTTAGTGCTAACATCAGGGCAAATTCCGGTTAATCCAAAAACAGGCGAAGTCCCTACAGAGATCAAAGCTCAAGCTCGTCAATCCCTTGAAAATGTGAAAGCAATCATTGAACAAGCGGGTTTATCTGTGGCAGATATTGTAAAAACCACTGTATTTGTGAAAGATCTCAATGATTTTTCTACGGTAAATGCCGAATATGAAGCCTTTTTCCGTGAAAACCATCACCCAAATTTCCCTGCTCGTTCTTGTGTTGAAGTTGCTCGTTTACCAAAAGATGTTGGCATTGAGATTGAAGCGATTGCGGTGAGAAAATAAACAATGAAAAAAATTCTGCCAACTTGGTCTGTTCCTGATTTCGTTCACGCATTCACCACTACTCGAGAAGGTGGGGTAAGCCAAGCTCCCTTTGATAGCTTGAATTTGGGTGATCACGTCACCGATGATCTACAATCAGTGCAAACTAACCGTGAAATCTTGCAAGAACAAGGCAATTTGCCACATTTTCCGCTCTATTTAACGCAAACCCATAGTACAAGAGTGCTACGTCTGCCCTATGAACAAAACGACATTGAAGCGGATGCAGTTTATACCAACCAAGCAAACCAAGTCTGTTTAGTGATGACCGCAGATTGTTTGCCAGTGCTTTTTTGCAGTAAAGATGGCAAAGAAATTGCGGCAGCCCACGCAGGTTGGCGTGGCTTATGCGATGGTGTGCTTGAAGCTACGGTGGCAGAATTTGAATGTGAGCCAGAGAATATTTGTGTTTGGCTTGGTCCTGCAATCGGTCCAACCGCATTCCAAGTTGGCGAAGATGTAATAGAACAATTTTGTGCTTTCGATCCCCAAGCGAGAGAAGCCTTTGTAGCAGATGAATATATAAGCGGTAAGTTCCTTGGCAATCTTTACCAAATAGCTCACCAACGCTTAAATAAACTGGGGATTACGGAAATTGCAGGGGGCGATTATTGCACCTATTGCGATGCAGAACAATTTTTCTCTTACCGTAGAGATAAAATTACAGGGCGAATGGCAACGCTGATTTGGCGTAGTGAATAATTAAGACTTAAACAGTATATATCTTTTCTTTTTTACAAATTGATTCAGAGGTGTTCCGCCTAGATGAAATGGTGGTACATTACTTAAAATATATGGTGGATTTTACCTCTCTATTTTATCGTAATATATTGATTTAGTTGGTAGGGGACTTCCACATAATTCTACTGTATTTAAATGAAGCAAACTTATATTTATTTACAAACCGATCTTCTTATTGTCGGTGGTGGTATCGCAGGGCTTGCGTGCTGTGCTGAAGCTAAGGCTCAGGGTATTCAAGCGACATTAATTACCAAAGCCCCTATCGGCAGTGGTGCAAGTTTTTTTCCGTTAAAAGCAACACTTGGTATTCAAGTAACCGGCGAGCAACAGGATAAAGCACATTTTCAAGAAGATATTGAGCGTGTTGCACAGGGAATGAATAACCCGAAAATTGTGCAAGCCTATATTGAAGATTCGCCACAGGCGATTGAGCTATTAGAACGTATTGGCTTTAAACCTTGGAAACGGAATGACAATCGCCCTGCTTGCTTTGCGAAATACCCACGCCCGATTTATTTGATTAATCAGTGGCGAGAAGCAGCGGAAAGAGCAAGGCAGATTATCAAAGAACAGGGGACGACGGTCTATGAAGATGCAACGCTGTTACATATTGTCAGCGATAATCAGCAAGTTCAAGGAGCGTTGTTTGCCTATAAAACAAGCGGTGAGATCCGCTATGTGCTTTGCAAAACCAGCCAAATTATTTTGGCAACAGGGGGAATTGCAGGGTTGTATAAAGATAACCTCTATCCAGCCGATGTGATTGGTTCAACCCACGCCATTGCTGAACGAGCAGGGGCAAGGCTGACTAACTTAGAATTTATTCAATTTATCCCTGCTTTTGTTGAACCTAAATACAAAGTGCTGTTTGGAGAGCATACCTTAAAATATGTCAGTAAAGTGACTGACAGCCAAGGGCGAGATCTGTTTCCACACCTTTCACCACAGCAGTTTCAACAGATGATGACCGCTCGCAGTGATTATGCCCCTTTTAGCATTGATTTCCCCTGCGTTGAGTTTGATTTGGTGATGATGAAGCACTTGCTCGAACACCCAGAAGAAAAAGGCATCTATCTGCACTATTCCCCTGAGCTGTATCAAGATCAAACGGAATTTTACACCGTGTATTTAAGCTGGTTAGAGAAAGAAGTCGGGATTAACCTTGTACGAGATAGAGTGGCGATTACCCCATTTGCTCACAGTTGTAATGGTGGTATTGTAATTGATGAATTTGCCGAAAGTGAGGTGAAAGGGCTTTTTGCGGTGGGCGAAGTTTCTTCTTGTATTGAAGGGGCGAACCGTTTAGGTGGCAATTCTGTCGGAGGTAGTTTGGTTTTTGCTAAACGAGCAATCCAACGGATTTTGCAAAATTTAGCGGAAAACCGACCGCTTTCCAACGATATAGCGTGTGAACGTAACATTGAGCAGTTTTTCCAGTCGTTAGCAAATCCAAAGGGTGATAAAATGCTGACGGCAAGTGAGGTGTTAAGCACCATTCGCTCTCAGATGGCGACATATGCTAATGTTTATCGAACAGAAGCGAATTTGCTTCAATTATTGAACTGCTTGACGCAGTTAGAGCAACGTTATTGCCCTCTTGAATATCAAGCCTATCAAGGTATTGAAATTTACCACGCTCTCAAAGCCGCACAAAGTGTGGTAAAGGCGATGCTGAGTAGGAAAGTGAGTTTAGGGGCGCATTATATTGTTTGATGTATGCTATTTTTTCAATAAGTGTTGAAAAATGGACTACGCAAACGTTTTCTTTTTTTGTAGAATAGTTTCCGTTTTGCCGAAAGGCAATATTGAGGTATTTATGGTTGATGCGATTATTATCGGAATTATCGTTTTTTCTTTATTAGTCAGTGTATGGCGAGGCTTTGTTAGTGAAGTCTTTGCGCTTGTGGGGTGGATAGCAGCTTTTTTGGTTTCTAGCCATTTTTATCCTTATTTAAGTAATTACTTATTACAAATCAACTCTGTCTATATCCAAAATTCCGAATATTTGCGTAATGGTATTGCGATTGCGATTTTATTTATTGCCGTACTCATCATCAGTGCGGTGATTAACGCACTACTCAGCCAACTTGTTGATAAAACAGGTTTAAGTGGTACAGACCGTGTACTTGGTGCTGGTTTTGGTATATTAAGAGGCATTTTTATTGTCGCAGCGATACTCTTTTTCCTTGATACCTTTACGGCATTTAGCCAAAGCGAATTATGGAAGGAATCACAACTTATTCCACACTTTGATTTCATTGTGAAGTGGTTCTTTGAACAGTTACAAGCAAATTCCAGTTTTTTAAAATCTAGCTAATTTAAGAGGTAATTATGTGCGGCATTGTTGGGATTATCGGTCAAACCCCTGTAAATCAGGCGTTATATGACGGACTTACGTTATTACAACATAGGGGGCAAGATGCGGCAGGGATTGTCACTATTGACGATGAAAACCGCTTCCGCCTGCGTAAAGCAAATGGCTTAGTCAGTGATGTGTTTCGTCAAGAACATATGTTACGTTTGCAGGGAAATGTTGGTATAGGACACGTCCGTTATCCAACTGCAGGTAGCTCAAGTGTATCCGAAGCACAACCGTTTTATGTAAATTCCCCTTATGGTTTAACCCTAGTACATAACGGCAATCTCACCAACAATGCAGAGTTAAAACGCCTACTGTTCAACCTAGCCAAACGCCACGTTAATACAAACTCAGATTCAGAATCTTTACTCAATATATTTGCTTACTATCTCGATCAATATCCACACGAACTCCTAACGCCTGAAAATATTTTTGAAAGCGTTCGCAAAACTAACCAAGTGATTCGTGGGGCTTATGCTTGTTTATCAATGATTATCGGACACGGAATGGTGGCATTTCGCGATCCACTCGGTATCCGACCGCTTGTACTTGGCAAACGAGAAATTGACGGTAAAACAGAATATATGTTCGCATCAGAAAGTGTTGCACTTGATGTTGTAGGCTTTGAATATGTTCGAGATATACAAGCAGGCGAAGCCATTTATATTACCTTTGATGGACAATTCTACTCAGCAATTTGTGCCGATAATCCGAAATTAAACCCTTGTATCTTTGAATATGTCTATTTCGCACGTCCAGATTCTGTTATTGATGGCGTATCTGTTTACTCAGCAAGAGTACATATGGGGAAATTCTTAGGCGAAAAAATTGCGAAAGAGTGGACAGATATTCTGGCGGATATTGATGTGGTTATCCCGATTCCTGAAACTTCTACCGATATTGCCTTACAAATTGCAACAGTACTGAAAAAAACTTATCGCCAAGGGTTTGTGAAAAATCGCTACGTTGCTCGAACCTTTATTATGCCAGGGCAGGCACAACGAAAAAATTCAGTCCGTCGCAAGTTGAATGCCATTGCCTCTGAATTTAAAGGAAAAAATGTATTACTTGTTGATGATTCAATTGTTCGTGGCACTACCTCAGAGCAGATTGTTGAAATGGCTCGACAAGCGGGGGCAAATAAAGTCTATTTTGCCTCAGCTGCCCCTGAAGTACGTTATCCAAATGTATATGGTATTGATATGCCAACCTGTGAAGAACTGGTTGCTTATAATCGTAGCGTGGAACAAGTTGCTGAAATGATTGGTGTAGATCGCCTGATTTTCCAAGACTTATCGGCGCTCTTTAAGTCTGTTCAGTTAGAAAATCCAGATATTCACAACTTTGACGCTTCTGTTTTCACTGGGGAATATATAACAGGCGATGTGAGTTGCGAATACCTAAATGCGATAGCTCAAGCACGCAATGATAAAGCCAAAACCGCCCAAGCGAAGCAGGCAGGTAATTTGGAAATTCATAATGAATAATCAAGAATGAGGCATAGCAGACAAAAGTGTTGGTTTTAATTATTTCCCCTAATTATTAGGCGGCATAGTAGACAAAATGCCTTTAGTATTTGACGACTAAAGGCATTTCTCGTAGGGAAGTTAATTATGATTATTCATCTTTATCGATTCGGCTAAACACCGCACTTTGCTGATTTTTATATTTTGCATCTTTACGAGCATTATATGGATGTTCTGCGTAACCACTTAAAATTTCAAAGCTCAATGCACCAATTGCCATATTAGGACGTAATGCAAGCGGTAACTTTCCCGCATTAAAAAACTCAAGTACGATTTTGCCTTCCCAACCTGGATCGATACGATGGGCAGTAACGTGTACCATTAACCCAAGTCGAGCCAAAGAAGAACGACCATCAAGCCAGCCGACTATGTTGGCAGGTAGTTTCACTGATTCAAGCGTTGTTGCTAAAGCCAGTTCCCCAGGGTGTAGGAAAAAGGCTTCATCATCGGCAATCAGGATTTCATCACTCATTACACGATTAAGCTGTGCCGTCATTTCTTCACGTGGGCCGCTTAAATCAATATAAGGCGTTGAATGTTCACGAAACACACGGAAAGAATTACCCAAACGGACATCAATCGTCGCTCCACTGATTTTTTCATTTGATGGGCGAGGCGTTAGGCTGATAATCCCTTCATCAAGATAACGTTCAATATCTTTGTCACATAAACGCATAATTCCCCCTAATATATTAACTATGTCCTAATAGCTGTTTAATTTGTGCTTTCAAGATATTAATCGCAATACGGTTTTTGCCGCCTTTTGGAATAATAATATCCGCATACTGTTTAGATGGTTCAACAAATTGTAAGAACATCGGGCGAACCGTTTTACGATACTGATTTACGATAGATTCCATTGTTCTGCCACGCTCCTCCATATCACGCTGTAAACGACGGATAAAACAGATATCTAAAGGGGCATCAACGAAAATAGACACATTAATTTCATCACGAATTTTTTCATCAGTAAGTAATAAAATACCTTCAAGAATGATGATTTTTTTAGGAGTGAAGTGGGTTACGGTTTCTTTGCGATTATGTTCTGCATAATCATATTCTGGAATATCAACAGCTTGCCCTTGTTTGAGGCTTTTAAGATGGGTAACTAACAGTTCGTGATCCATTGAGTTTGGGTGGTCGTAATTGGTTTTTACCCGTTCTTCCATTGCAAGATGGCTTTGATCTCGGTAATAAGCGTCTTCAGAAATAATACCAATATCATCTTGCCCCAATTCCGCTTGCAATTCTTTGTAAATAGTCGAAGCAATAAGACTTTTACCAGAAGCTGAAGCCCCTGCAATTGCAATAACAATACAAGATTCCTTTTGAGTGGTGTTTGACATAATTAAATCCTTGAACACACAACTGGAGAATTTAGGGAATTATATCGCAAAATCCGTAATCTTTTGAAGATAATTACCGAATTTTGGAGCCTGTACTAATTTTAGTAGTATTCATGCTTCATGTCAGTTCAGTATTCATTTAAACAAATGTATAGTAAACATGAATTACATCTAATTAAATGTAGGCTTACAATCTTCTTGCTTGCCAAAAACTTCTAGACCAATAAGGTGAATTAATATCTGAATAAATTACCCCACCTTTTGTAGATGCGTGAAGAAACTGCCCATTTTTGACGTAAATGCCAACATGTCTGCCATTTGGCCCACGACCAGTTTTAAAAAAGACAAGATCACCCGTACGTAATTCACTCTTTGAGATTTGTATGCCTGCTTTTGCTTGATCTACTGTTATTCGAGGTAAATCAATACCAAATAACTCTCGGAAAGTAAGTTGCACAAAACCAGAGCAATCAATACCGCTTTTTGTTATACCGCCTAGACGGTAGCGTGTACCTTTCCACTCTCTTTGATGTTCGCTTAAACTGCTAATCACAAAAATGGAGTCTGAAAGCTGCCCTTTATGTTTATTTCCGCTTTTATCTTGAACTGTACTGGTTTTTGATACACAAGCGGACAATAAAAATGCACAAAGCAACATTGTGCATAAAGAAAAATGCTTTTTTATTAATTGATAGAACATTTTGATCCTTAAAAATATTCTGCGAAATACCAAGATTTCGCAGAATAATCATTTAGGCTTTTACCTTCGCATTTTCGACACGTTCACGCAATTTTTGTCCCGCTTTAAAAACCACAACTCGACGAGCAGACACTGCAACATCTTCGCCGGTTTTAGGATTACGACCTGGACGAGCTTTTTTATCACGAACAGTAAAATTGCCGAAGCCCGACAGTTTTACCTCTTCACCGCTCTCTAACGAGCGACGAATTTCTTCAAAAAAGTCCTCAACAAATTGTTTTGCGATACGTTTATCTAAACCACATCTTTCGACAAGGTTTTCTGCGATTTCAATTTTGGTAAGTGCCATAATTTATCCTTAAAATCTAATCTCTTAGATAAGTATTAAAACGTTGTGCAAGTGTTTCGAGAACAGCTTGAAGCACCGCATTAATTTCTTCCTCTTCAAGAGTTTTTTCAGTGTCTTGAATCGTTAAGCTGATCGCCAAACTTTTCTTACCTTCAGGTAAATTTGTACCTTGGTAAACATCAAATAAATTCACTGCCACAAGTTTAGCGCCACCTGCTTGTCGAGCCACATCAAGTAGATCACCTGCAGGTAAATTGCTATCCACAACCACGGCAATATCACGTTTATTTGCAGGGAAATGTGAAATTTCTTTTGCATTTGGTACTGAACGCTCTGCAATTGCAGACCATAATAATTCAAAGGCAACAGGTTTACCTGACAATCCGAGTTTTTGAACAACTTTAGGGTGAATTGTGCCGATATAACCGATCTCTTGATCGTCGAGTAAAATAGCAGCAGATTGTCCTGGGTGGAACGCAGGATATGATTTTGCAACAAAACGTAAACGATTGCCAGCATTTGTTAGCGATAAAACACGCTCTAAATCCCCTTTTAGATCAAAGAAATCGACGTTTTCTGCTTTATGCTCCCAATGTGCCGGTCGTTTATCACCCACAATCACTGCACCTAAGACAAATTCTTGGCGTACGCCATTTTCTGCATTGGCATCTGGAATAAAGCGTAAACCACTTTCAAAAATACGCACTCGATTTTGCTGGCGGTTTTGGTTATAAGCAACGGTTTCAAGTAAGCCTGTTAAAAGCGATACACGCATTGCCGACATTTCACTTGAAATTGGATTTGGCAGAATTAACGCTTCTTGGCTTGGGTGTAGCAGTTCTTGTACTTTTGGATCAACGAAGCTATAAGTAATCACTTCTTGATAATCGCTATCCACCAAAGCCGTTCTCACACGAATAGCTTCTAAAAGCTTCTCTGGGAAACCTTTCATCTGTAAATGAGCAAGCGGTGCGTGATTTGGAATGCTGTTATAGCCGTAAATACGAGCCACTTCTTCCACAAGATCTTCTTCGATCTCAATATCAAAACGCCAGCTTGGTGATTGAACTGTCCAGCTCTCGTCTGCATAGCTTGGGTTTAAGCCTAAGCGAGCTAAAATATCAGTTACGGCTTCTGTTTCAATATGATGACCGAGTAAGCTATCTAATTTACTACGACGTAAAACCACTTGTTTTGACGTTGGTAAATGGGCTGAACTTACCGCTTCTACGATTTCACCAGCTTCACCGCCACAAATTTCAAGCAGTAACGCTGTCGCTCTTTCCATTGCTTTACGCGTTAATTCTGGATCAACGCCACGTTCAAAACGATGAGATGCGTCTGTGTGTAAGCCATATTGTCTTGCACGACCTGTAATTGCAAGCGGTGCGAAGAATGCAGCTTCTAACACCACATCTTTGGTTTCGGCACTTACGCCACTAGCTTCACCACCAAAAATACCAGCCATTGCAAGCGGTCCGTTTTGGTCTGCAATTAGCAAAGTATTTGGCTGAAGTTTTGCTGTCGTGCCATCAAGCAATATGAGTTCTTCACCCTCTTTTGCCATACGCACTTGGATTGTACCGTTGATTTTTGCTGCATCAAAAGCGTGCATTGGCTGACCAAGTTCCAGTAAGCTCAGATTGGTAATATCCACAATCGGATCGATAGAACGGATACCACAACGGCGTAATTTTTCTTGCAACCATAATGGTGACTGTGCTTTGACATTCACATTTTTCACCACACGACCTAAATAGCGTGGGCAAGCTTCAGGGGCTTGAAGTTCAATCGTCACTTTATCTGCAATAGTTGCAGGCACAGCTTGAATTTCAGGTGCATTCACCGCTAATTGATTAACAACCCCAACTTCACGCGCAATTCCTGCAATGCTTAAACAGTCCGCACGGTTAGGCGTTAAACTAATTTCAATGGCTCTGTCATTTAATTTGAGATAGTCACGGAAATCAATACCGACTGGAGCATCTGCTGGCAACTCAATAATACCGCTATGATCTTCTTTAATCCCTAATTCTGAGAATGAGCAAAGCATTCCCTCTGACGGCTGACCACGCAATTTAGTTTTCTTAATTTTAAAATCACCTGGTAACACCGCCCCATCTGTTGCACAAGCCACTTTCAAACCTTGACGGCAGTTTGGTGCGCCACAAACGATATCTAATAAACGTTCGCCACCCACATTCACTTTGGTGACACGCAATTTATCGGCATCAGGGTGCTGAGCGCACTCAACCACTTCGCCGATCACAACACCGTTAAATTCACCTGCAACCGCTTCAACGGCATCAACTTCTAAACCTAACATAGTAATTTGGTCACATAGCTGTTCGGTAGTAATCGCTGGATTAACCCACTCACGCAACCAACTTTCGCTGAATTTCATTATTTCTATCCTATATTTGTAACGTTTTCTACAAATTTTACCACTTGTTATGATAGACACACGCAGTGTGTCCCTACAAGACAAAATAAGCCATTAATATAGTAGGGACACACTGCGTGTGTCCGCAAACTGCATATATCCGCAAAATGATTAGATTACTTAAACTGCTTTAAGAAACGCAGATCATTTTCAAAGAATGAACGTAAATCGGTCACGTTATAACGCAACATCGTCAAACGCTCAACGCCCATTCCAACCGCAAAACCGGTGTATTCATCAGGATCAATGCCCACATTGCGAAGTACATTCGGGTGAACCATTCCGCAACCTAACACTTCAAGCCATTTACCGTTTTTACCCATTACGTCCACCTCTGCCGACGGCTCTGTAAATGGGAAATAAGACGGACGGAAACGTACTTGCAGATCTTCTTCAAAGAAAGCTTTTAAGAAATCGTGCAATAAGCCTTTTAACTCAGTAAAGTTCGCTTTTTTATCTACATAAAGCAATTCAATTTGATGGAACATCGGCGTATGAGTTTGATCGTAGTCGTTACGATAAACGCGCCCTGGCGCCATAATGCGAATAGGCGGTTGCATTTTTTCCATCGTACGAATTTGAACGCCTGATGTTTGTGTACGCAACAAACGCTCTGCATCAAACCAGAAAGTATCGTGATCTGCACGAGCAGGGTGATGTGCAGGGATATTTAACGCATCAAAGTTATAATAATCCGTTTCAATTTCAGGACCTTTCTCTACACTAAAGCCAAGTTCTGAGAAGAATTTCACCACACGTTCAATTGTAATCGACACAGGGTGCAAACCACCTAACTCTGTTTTACGACCAGGTAAGCTCACATCAATACTCTCACTGGATAATTTAGCATTGAGCTCTTCTGTTTCTAACTGCTCTTTTTTCCCATTTAACGCATCTTGTGCTTTCTGTTTTGCTTCATTAATTTTTGCACCCACCGCAGGACGTTCATCTGCTGGCACATCACGCAAGCCTTGCATTAACAAGGTAAAATGACCTTTCTTACCAAAATATTCAACACGCAATGCTTCAAGACTTGCAACATCACTGGCTTTTTCAACCGCTTGCAACGCTTCAGCAACGATATTTTCTAGGTTTTGCATACCTACCCTCTAATCAATTTCAACATAAATAAACTGAATGCCTCATTCATAGGCAAAACGCCTTGAATAATAATACTTCTAAGCGATATTGTAAATTTAAAAGTGAGGATTTTGTGGGGGTAACATTTTGATTTGTAACAGCTATCAAAGATAAACACTGTGATTATTTTACCATTTTTGCTAAAAAAACACCAAATATCACCGCTTGTTAAACATTAATCCGTGATCTTCTTGAAAACATACGGTAAAATTTACACCGATTTGCAAAAGTGCAAATCAACGCTGTTAAATTTTATTGGAGATATACCTATGGCAAAGAATAATATTTTAGGATTATTCGCACAGTCGCCACTCAAGCCATTACAAAAGCACTCAAAAAAAGTGACTGAATGTTGTGGATTACTAATCCCATTTTTTGAAGCGAGTTTTCAAAACAATTGGGAAGTAGCGGAAGATATCCGTCGTCAAATCATTGATTTAGAAAACCGCGCAGATACCCTTAAACGTGAAATTCGTTTAAAATCACCGCGTGGTTTATTTATGCCTGTTGAACGTACTGACTTACTTGAACTCGTTACACAGTTAGATAAATTAGCAAACTATGCTAAAGATATTTCTGGTCGTGCAATCGGTCGTCAATTAAACATTCCTGAAGAAATCCAACCTATTTTCCAACAATTCTTAACCCGTAGCCTTGATGCAACAGTTCACGTTGATAAAGTAATTAATGAAATGGATCACCTACTTGAAACAGGCTTCCGTGGTCGCGAATTAAATTTTGTGAACAATATGATTTTAGAGTTAGATGTTATCGAAGACGATACGGATCAACTTCAAATCGTACTACGCCGAGCAATGTTAGCGATTGAACAACAATACAATCCAATTGACATTATGTTCTTATACAAAATTATCGAATGGGTCGGAGTTCTTGCAGATCAAGCACAACGTATCGGTTCACGCATTGAGTTAATGTTAGCTCGTTCATAATCGAAAGAGGACTTAAATAATGGAACTGATTCAAGAATATGGCTCGATGATTATCCTCATCACCGCAGTGTTTGGCTTCTTTATGGCATTTGGTATCGGTGCAAACGATGTTTCAAATGCAATGGGAACCTCTGTAGGTTCAGGCACTATCACTGCAAAACAGGCAATTTTAGTTGCAATGGTTTTTGAATTTGCTGGTGCTTATTTAGCAGGCGGTGAAGTAACTGAAACCATCAAAAGTGGCATCATTGATATTCACCAATTCTCTGGCAGACCAGACACCCTTGTACTAGGTATGATGTCGGCACTTTTTGCTGCAGGTACTTGGTTATTACTTGCCTCTAAAATGGGCTGGCCAGTATCCACTACTCACTCTATTATCGGTGCAATTATCGGTTTTGCGTTAGTCACCGTTGGTGCGGAAGCGGTTCATTGGGGTGATTTGTCTGGTATCGTAGGTAGCTGGTTTGTTACACCTGTTGTATCGGGGATCATTGCTTATGCTATTTTTACTAGCACACAAAAACTGATTTTTGATACTGATAATCCGATGAAAAATGCTCAAAAATATGGTCCATTCTATATGGGTTTAACCACATTCATTTTGAGTATTGTTACAATGACAAAAGGCTTAAAACACGTTGGTTTACAGCTTACAATGACTGAAACCTTAGTGATTTCAAGTGCAATCTCAATTACGTCTATCATCACTTGTTTCTTCTACTTCCGTAGCCAATCTTTTGCTAACCGTGTACAAGGCGGAGCATTTGGTGGCGTAGAGAAAGTGTTCAGTATTCTAATGTTACTCACCGCTTGTTCAATGGCATTTGCCCACGGTTCAAACGACGTAGCTAATGCGATTGGGCCTTTATCTGCCGTAGTATCTATCGTTGAGAACGGCGGTGTGATTGAAGCGAAATCAATTCTCGCCCCTTGGATTTTACCATTAGGTGCAACGGGTATCGTTGCTGGTTTAGCGGTAATGGGTTACAAAGTAATGGGAACGATCGGAACTGGTATTACTGACCTAACCCCAAGCCGTGGTTTCTCAGCAGAATTTGCAACAGCAATGACCGTTGTTGTTGCCTCTGGTACAGGTTTACCTATTTCAACAACACAAACCTTAGTAGGTGCGGTATTAGGCGTAGGTTTTGCTCGTGGTATTGCAGCGTTAAACTTAACAGTTATTCGTAATATCGTTGCATCTTGGGTTGTTACCTTACCAGCCGGTGCATTCTTCTCAATTTTAATTTACTATGTATTAAGTGCGATTTTCTATTAATTTGAAAATACCACTTTAAATTAGGAAAAGTGCGATCTTCGCACTTTTCTTTTATGATTTTTTAAGGATTGTTTATGCAAAAACATATTTCTCTTTTCTGCTCAACTCTGCTTTTAGCAATATCAATTCCCTCTTTTGCTCAAACACAGTACGTTACTGAAAATTTAAATACCTATTTGCGTAAAGGTCCAGGCGATCAATTCAAAATTTCCGGTTCTATTCAAGCAGGTGAAAAAGTTACCTTAATTGAAACCAGGGATCGCTATTCTCTAATTCGTGATGGCAAAAACCGTGAAGCGTGGATTTTAAATTCCGAATTAACATCTACGCCAAGCTCAAAAGAATTAACACCGTTATTACAACAACAAGTTCAAGAATTAACCACAAAACTCAATAATATTGATAGAGATTGGCAACAACGTACCGCTGAAATGCAACGTAGAGTTCAACAATCTGCATTACAAAGCAGTGAATTACTTGAACAAAATGCACTTCTAAAGCGAGAATTAGAAATTATTAAAAATAAAAATCGTGATTTAGAAGCAATACAAGATGTCGCATCTCGCGAAATTATGATTCAATATTTTATCTACGGAGGAGCTGTTCTAGGCTTAGGTTTAATATTTGGATTACTTATTCCAGCCCTTCTTCCTCGCCGTAAATCTAATTATCGCTGGAATTAACGCAAAACAACCGTACTTTTAGCTTACTGTGATGTTTTTAATTTGGGGCATAGTAGACAAAAGTGTTGATTTTAATTATTTCCCCTAATTATCACCAACTCTTTTTATTCAAAAAATCCTTTATAAACATAATCTTATGCTTTTTCGTTAATCCGCTATGAACCGATAATTTCTGTTTCAGTTCTTTAAATAACCCTTCCAACCTATTTGTTGTTTTTTCTATATTTAAGTGAGTATATTCTTCAAAAGTGAGTTTAAAGCCTTGTACTATAAGGCTTTAGCCCACTTTTTACCAACACTTTTGTCTACTATGCCAAATATCCTCTCTAAATCACCGCTTTCATTAGATTTCCGCCTATTATTTCTAGCTTTTATTGATAAAAGTTGAAAAATTCCTGTTATTTTATCTTTAGTTTTGTGTAACTCTTGTTTTTTTTTTTTTTTTTTACAATGGGAGGGTTCATTTGTGCATCCTGAAAATGTAAATAAAGGTTTATGATTTTTTATTAGGAAAAACAGTAGAGAAGGTTATTTTATTATGAATAAAATATTTAGAGTTATTTGGAGTCATGCTCAACAGGCTTGGGTGGTTGTGTCTGAGTTAGTAAAGTCTCACACCAAAACATCCACTTACACGGATAAAAGAGCTCAATTATGCACCTCAGATTATTTTTTAGATAAACAGCAAGATAAATTTAAATTAAGTCTTTTAAGTCTAGTATTACTAAGTATATTTTTTAGTCCAGTAGGTTTAGCTGCATATCTTCAATATGGTGCTACTGCATCGAATAACGGAACTGACGACGGTACTATTGGTATTGGTAAAGAGAGTAAGGCTTCGCATGGTGCTATTGCTATCGGTCAGAAGGCAATAGCTGAAGGTAGGCATAATATTGCGATAGGTTATGATGCAAATTCAGGAACACACAACAACTCTATTACGATAGGCAACAATACTGTAGGAAATGGGGAGAATGTAGTTGCCATCGGGACTAGCTCAAAAGCGGGAGGGAGATCTGTTGTCTTAGGCGGAAATGCCGAAGGGAATACTACTCAAACAGTTGTAATAGGTAACCTTGCTAAAGCAAGTGGGTCACAATCTGTTGCTATCGGGGCAGATAGCAAAGCGGAGGGGTATGGCTCCATATCAATCGGTGGAGATGATTTAGATCAAACGGATTATCACGCTAGTAATAATACAAAGCAGACCCGCCAAACAACAACTGCGAAAGGTAAGGCCTCTGTTGCTATTGGGGGTCTGTCTTTGGCTACGGGCGACGGATCTATTGTTGTAGGTCCTCTAGCATCTGCAAGTCATACTGAAGGCATTGCTATCGGTGCGAGAAGTAAGTCTACCAATGAGTACGGTATTGCGGTTGGTGGTGGTGCAACTGCTGGAAAACACGCCGTTGCTGTTGGTAGGGAGTCGAAAGGTGCTGGGACAGATTCCATTGCGATAGGTAATTCTGCGAAAACAACAGGGGCAGACTCTGTTGTTGTGGGTGCCAGTATCAATGTGACAGGTGAAAAATTAGTGGCAATTGGACGCGAAGCAAAAGCTGGAAGCCATTCTACTGCCTTGGGTTATAAAGCCTCTGCCGGTGGTATGCACTCTGTTGCTGTGGGTGAAAGAGCCATGACAAATGATGGTGCTGCTAGAGCAACCGCACTTGGTAATAATACCGTTGTCACCGTGGGCGGCGGTGTGGCATTGGGTTATGGTTCTAATGCAAATACAGCTGGCGGTGTAGAGGGGTTAAAACAAGCTCATTCTGTCACAACGGAAGCAACTGTCGCTAACGGCTTTAAATCCACAGAAAAGGTTGATAATAATGCTATTGGTGCAGTTTCTGTCGGTGGAGGCTCAGGTAATAAACTCATCAAACGCCAAATCGTCAATGTGGCGGCTGGTACACAAGATACCGATGCAGTAAACGTGGCACAGCTTAAATCGCTCACCATGAAAATTGATGGTGATAGTAAAACAGACACACCTAAGGTTGGCTTGTGGAACGGTACGCTTAAAGTGCTAGGTACAAGCGGTGAGATTAAGACTTCCGCAAGCAATGATACCATCACATTGAAATTAGATGAAACATTGAAAAACAAAATTGATAAGATTGACAATTTAGGTTGGAAACTTAAAATTGCTCAGGGAATGGGGGGTAAAGCAACAAATCCACCTACGGAACATCTTGTCAAAATGAGCGATACGGCAACCGTAACCTTTACCGCTGGAAATAATATTAAATTAGAACAAACGAACGGAAATATTACGATTTCTACGATTGGTAAGTTAATTGAAAAGACTGAAATGCTACAAAATGGTGATTTGAAAATTACTTATACGGATGGCAGCGATAATACTATTACTAGGGGGAAAGACGGTAAAAATGGTGAGAAAGGTGATAGAGGGGAACCGGGTCCTAGAGGTGAACCAGGTATTCCAGGACCTGCGGGTCCAGCGGGTCCTATGGGTCCAGCAGGGGCTGCTGGTCTAGTAGGACCAATGGGCCCTCAAGGTCCTGCGGGTCCACCTGGTCCTGTGGGTCCAGCAGGGGCTGCTGGTCCTAAGGGGGATAAAGGCGAACCAGGACAAGCGGGTCCAAAAGGAGATACCGGTCAGAAAGGTGAAACTGGTCCTGCGGGTCCAGTAGGTCCAACTGGTCCTGCAGGTCCAGCCGGTCCAACTGGACCACAAGGTGCACCTGGTCCTGCAGGTCCAAAAGGAGAGGCAGGAGCAAAAGGCGATAGGGGCGAAACTGGCCCTGCGGGTCCAACGGGACCTAAGGGTGACAAAGGTGATACGGGTCCAGCAGGACCACAAGGCCCTGCGGGTCCAACGGGACCACAAGGACCTACGGGTCCAACGGGATCACAAGACCCTGCGGGTCCAACTGGAAATTCGGAATTAAAAGGCATTACGTCGATTGCCAATGGTAACGACGCCACCAAGGCGAATGGGGCTAAGATTACCTTGTCTGCAGGTTCTACAAATAAAACAGTTAATGTTAATGATGCGAAAATTACCAATGTGGCGGCTGGTACAGCAGATACTGATGCGGTAAATGTGAGCCAGTTAAATACTAAGGCAGCAGCTTCAAAAACAGAGGTTAAATCAACGGACAAATCGGTTGGCGTTACAGCAAGTAAAGGTGACAAAGATCAAACGATTTATGATTTATCGGTGGTGAAATCTAAATTGAAGGCTGCTGAGGATAAACGTACAGTTACGGCTGAAACCAAGGGCAATGCTTTTGTAACAGGAGATGAAGTCGCAGCAGCAATTAATACCACAACCGCAGCGGCAAGAACTGAGGTTGAAGCGGGTAAAAATGTGAAAGTGACTTCAAAAACGGGAGCAAATGGTCAGAATATTCACAATGTGAGCGTGTCTGGAGATTTAAGCGACATTACTTCAATTAGTAATGGCGATACCAAAGTATCTTTAGGTAAAGATAAGCAAGGAAATCCAGTTGTAAATATGAATGGCGCCAGAATTACCAACGTTGGAGATGGTAGTGCTGAGGGCGATATTGTGAATGTTCGTCAGCTCAACAAAGTGGTTTCTTCTGTGAATACAGGATTTAATCAATTATCAAGAGATATTGGTCGTGTTGATGTTAATGCAAGAGCGGGTATTGCTTCTGCTGTGGCGATGGCTAATTTGCCACAAATTTCTTTACCAGGTAAAAGTGCTATTTCTGTTTCTAATGCACAATATCGCGGGCAATCTGCCTATGCTATAGGTTATTCCAGAATTTCTGATAATGGCAAATGGCTTATTCGAGCGTCTGTTAGCAGTAATACTCAGCGGGATACTGCGATTGGAGGAGGGGTAGGTTTTGTGTGGTAATCTAGCGCCTATAAATTAGAATTTCATGCTCAATGCCATTGTTATTTTAACAATGGCATTGTTTGGCATAGTAGACAAAAGTGTTGGTTTTTCTGCAAACTATGTCTCTAATGGTCAAAAGTGTTGGTTTTGACCCTATCCCAAATTCTGTGTAAACACCCATTTCAACTTAACGGTGATCGTCTAAGCGATCACCAAAATCAATCATAAATCGATTCATCGCCAGTTTCCAGTTCTGAATCGGCATTGTCCATTTTTTTGATGCATCTTTACAAGCGGGTATTTTGCCTGCCATTTTTGCGAAAGTGCGGTCAGATTTTCGCGAGCTTGTACTTCCGTCGGGGCTTGATAAACCTGCTTTAAATCTGCGGTGACGGCTTTGTAATCTTTCCACGAAACGAATTTCAAGCTGTTACGCACTAAATGCACAATGCAAAGCTGAATCTTCGTTTTAGATAACCAAGATGGTCGGTCAGTTCATCATTTAACGCAGCCTCGACGGTAATTTTCTTGAGCATCCGTGAAAATTGATTGAGGTCTTCCGGTGTTTTTAGATTTTTGGCAAATTCCGCTGCCAAGGCGTGAAGTTGTTTTTCGTTCATAATAAAATACCTGTGTCTGAATGTATTATCTCAGAAACAGGTATTTACACAAATTGTGGGAGAGGCTCTCTATCCGCTTTTTTTGTTCACAGATTTTATCCCTCAGCCCCCATCCCCTTCGCTAACGCTCAGGGACTTCCCCCATAAATGGGGGAAGAATTTTGATCTGCCCCCAAAAAGTTAGACTGATTTAGTTCAAGGACTGAGTTCTGTATTCCACAGGGCTTAGTCCTTTCAATCTTACTTGAATACGCTCATGATTGTAATAATGAATATATTCGTGAATAGCTTGTTCCAGTTGCTCAAAGGTCTCAAACCGTTTACCAAAGTAACATTCCGTTTTTAAACGCCCGAAGAAACTTTCCATTGCACTGTTATCCAAACAATTTCCCTTTCTCGACATACTTTGTACGATGCCACTTTGCTTCAATATCGACTGATAACTTACTATTTGATATTGCCAACCTTGGTCAGAATGGAGTATCGGCGTTGCTCCGTCAAGCCTTGCTACAGCTCGTTTTATCATTCGGCTTATCTGCTCGAAACTTGGGTTTCTTGCCACATCATAAGCAATAATTTCACCGTTAAACAAGTCCTTAATCGGCGAGAGATAAAGTTTACCTTCTGCACACTTAAATTCACTCACATCAGTGACCCATTTTTGATTTGGGGCTGTAGTGTGAAAATTCTGTTTTAGCAAATTATCTGCAATTTTGCCGACTTCGCCACGATAAGAATGATATTTTTTGCGTTTGTTTTTCCCTTTCAACCCAAGTTGTTGCAGTAAGCGTTGGACTTTTTTATGGTTAATCAGCCATATTTTTCTTAATTCCAGCGTAATACGACGATAACCGTAATTACCGTCATTTTTGTGATAAATTTTGATGACTTCTTGCTCAATCGCTGCATTTTTATTGTCTTTTTCAGCAAGATGATAAAAGAACGCACTCCGTTTTAAATCAACCAATTGCAATAAAATCTCAAACGGAAATTGGTGGCGTAGTTCCTTCACGAGGTGTGATTATACTGATTAATCCAATATCTTAATATGGTTTCCTTAACCTGAAAATGCTGACGAGTTAATGACCGAATTCTATTATTTTGAAGATAAAATTCGATGACTTTTTGTTTGAAAGATTGGCTGTATTTAGTCATAAAAATCTGCACCTTAATTAGTTGGTTGTTTAATCCAACTTTTGGGGTGCAGATCACATCGACCCGCCCCTACCATTATCTTTGCTTATAATGCATCTCTTCACTCACCGCCCTTAATTTTTCAGCGGCTTGCTCTGGGGTTAAATCCCGTTGTGCTTCAGCTAACATTTCATAGCCGACCATAAATTTCCGCACCGTTGCCGAACGTAACAGAGGCGGATAGAAATAAGCGTGAAGTTGCCAATGTTCAATATCTTGCCCATCTTTAAAGAACGGAGCAAAATGCCAGCCCATTGAATAAGGGAAAGCACATTCAAATAAGTTATCATAACGACAAGTAAGCTTTTTAATCGCAAGGGCTAAGTCATCTTTTTCTGCTTCGCTCAATTCGCTCATTCGTTTGATATGGCGTTTTGGCATCAAAATGGTTTCATAAGGCCACGCCGCCCAATATGGCACAACAGCAAGCCAATGTTCTGTTTCTGTAACAGTTCGTGTGCCATCTTTTAGCTCTGCTTGAGCATAATCTACCAATAAATTTGAGCCGTGTTGTTCATAGTAACGACGCAAATTTTTATCCTTGGTTGCAATTTCATTCGGTAAAAACGAGTTCGCCCAAATTTGCCCGTGTGGGTGTGGTTGTGAACAACCCATCATCGCCCCTTTATTTTCAAAGGCTTGAACCCACAAGTAATCTTTACCTAGCTCTTCTAATTGAGCATTCCAAGTATCAACTACACCACGAATTTTTTCCACAGGCAATTCGGGGAGCGTTTTACTGTGATCAGGTGAAAAACAAATCACCCTAGCTAAACCACGTACCCCTTGAATTTTAAACAACGGATTGTCAGATGGCGGAGCATCTGGCGTATCTTGCATCAAAGCGGCAAAATCGTTGGCAAATACATAAGTGCCTTGATAATCAGGGTTTACATCGCCTGAAACACGGGTATTGGTCGGACAGAGAAAACACTTTTCATCATAACTCGGTAGCTGTTCAACCGCCGCTTTATCCACTTGACCGCTCCACGGACGTTTCGCTCGATGTGGAGAAACTAAAATCCACTCGTCTTTCAATGGATTATAACGGCGGTGCGGATGATCATTTAACTCAAATTTCTGGCTCATTTGGAGTATCCTTTCAAAAAGTTAAAATAATGTGGAGTATAGCGTAAATAATACAAAGAAGATATGAACTAGATCACAAAATGGGATCATCCACTCATTCTTGAAAAGAAAAAAGCTAAACCCATACGGGTTTAGCTCTACTACTCAAATAAGGTCTGCTTAGCAATTACATCATTCCGCCCATGCCACCCATACCGCCCATTCCGGCACCTAGGTCAGCTTTTTCTTCTTTCGGCAGATCTGTCACCATACATTCAGTCGTAATCATTAAACCTGCGATAGAGGCTGCAAATTGTAATGCAGAACGGGTTACTTTAGTTGGGTCTAAGATACCCATTTCTAACATATCGCCGTATTGTTCAGTTGCAGCGTTATAGCCGTAGTTACCATTGCCATCTTTTACGTTACGAGCAACAACAGACGCTTCTTCACCTGCGTTTGTCACGATCTGGCGAAGTGGTGCTTCCATTGCACGAAGTGCTAAACGGATACCTACGTTTTGTTCTTCGTTATCGCCTTTCACTACATCAGCCACTTTGCTTGCCGCACGCACTAATGCCACGCCACCGCCTGCGATGATACCTTCTTCCACAGCTGCACGGGTTGCGTGAAGCGCATCATCTACACGGTCTTTTTTCTCTTTCATTTCAACTTCAGTTGCCGCACCGACTTTGATTACTGCAACACCGCCAGCCAATTTAGCCACACGCTCTTGTAGTTTCTCTTTGTCGTAGTCTGAGGTTGAGTCTTCGATTTGTTGGCGGATCTGTGCAACACGAGCTTTGATTTGTACTTCATCGCCAACGCCGTCAATGATGGTGGTATTGTCTTTTGAAATCACCACACGTTTTGCTTGGCCAAGCTCTTCGATAGTCGCTTTTTCAAGTTCCATACCGATCTCTTCAGAGATAACCGTACCCGCAGTTAAAATCGCAATGTCTTGTAACATCGCTTTACGGCGATCGCCAAAGCCTGGCGCTTTAACCGCAGCCACTTTCACGATACCACGCATTGTGTTCACAACTAAGGTTGCTAACGCCTCGCCTTCAATATCTTCTGCAATAATCAATAATGGTTTGCCCGCTTTTGCTACTGCTTCTAATACAGGCAGAATTTCACGGATATTTGAAATTTTCTTATCCACTAAAAGAATGTATGGGTTTTCTAATTCTACTGTGCCCGCTTCTGGTTTATTGATGAAATATGGCGATAAGTAACCACGGTCGAATTGCATACCTTCAACCACATCTAACGCATCTTCTAAGCCAGTGCCGTCTTCAACAGTGATTACACCTTCTTTACCCACTTTTTCCATTGCTTGAGCAATTAATTTACCCACAGTACTGTCTGAGTTTGCAGAAATCGTACCGACTTGTTCAATCTCTTTTGACGTTTCACACGGTTTAGAGAGCGATTTTAACTCTTCAACAACTGCTGCTACCGCTTTGTCGATACCTCGTTTTAAATCCATCGGGTTCATACCAGCTGCAACCGCTTTTAAACCTTCATTTACGATAGCTTGAGCAAGTACAGTTGCAGTAGTTGTACCGTCACCTGCTGCATCATTTGCTTTAGATGCCACTTCTTTAACCATTTGCGCACCCATATTCTCGAATTTATCTTCTAATTCGATTTCACGAGCAACGGATACACCGTCTTTAGTGATGGTTGGTGCGCCAAAGGCTTTGTCTAATACTACGTTACGACCTTTCGGGCCTAAAGTCACTTTTACTGCGTCTGCTAATATATTTACGCCCTTTAACATTTTTACACGAGCGTCGTTACCAAATTTTACGTCTTTTGCTGCCATTTTTTATTCCTTGTAGGGACACACTGCGTGTGTCCGTGATTAATTTGTAAAAATATTGAATGATTTAACCGCTTGTTGTAGTTGGACACACGCAGTGTGTCCCTACACAGTTATTCAACAATTGCCAAAATATTGTCTTCAGAAAGAATTAATACGGTTTCACCGTCAATTTTTTCTTCTTTCACACCATATTCATTGAAAATCACCACATCACCGACTTTCACATTTAATGGTAACACAGTGCCATTATCTAAAGTACGACCATTGCCAACGGCAATAACAGTACCACGAGTAGATTTAGTTGCCGCAGAACCAGTTAAAACGATACCGCCTGCAGATTTAGTTTCGATTTCTTCACGCTTTAAAATTACTTTGTCGTGTAACGGACGAATTTTCATTGAATAACTCCTCATTATTGTAATTAGAAATAACTATAGTAATAGAAAGTAATTATTAGATCTCTATCTGGAAATTTCAAGGGGGAAGAGAAAAATTTTGTTAATATAGTCTAGGAGATATTGATTGACGTACTCTCCGCTATAAAAGGCGAGAATTCCTACTAGCTCCTATTGTTCTCAATAGGCTACTTCGTATTGCTCATTTTACCAAGTCAACGCCCGATTAAACACAAAACGAGCAGAACCGCAGAACTGTTTAATTCTGCGGATTTGATGCCTGCCGCGGTAATGCGCCCATTTCGATTATTCGCCAATACATCAAGCAACAACAAACACCTGCTTAGTTAGGTTTGAAACGGCTCACACCGTTTGTGCCTTATATCTCCATCCTTCAGGACGGAGTTTGACGGCACAGTCCCGATAAATTAATAATAGCTCTAAGCCCTTTTCCACCCTTCACATTGTATACATTATCCATCGAAATATAGTAACCATGCAACTCTGCAATACGTCTTACAATCGACAAGCCTAAACCGCTCCCTTTTTCATTCTGCCCAGCAGGACGGTAAAAACGCTGCCCCAGTTTAGCAAGATCTGCCTCATCAACACCACCACCATTATCTTCCACGATAATACATTGTGGCTCTAATGTAATACGAATGGTCGTACCTTGAGGGCAATATTTCATTGCATTATCTACCAGATTTCGTAACATCAAGGAAAGAAGTAACGGCTGACCTTGTTTAACCGCAGGTACGCCTTTTTGTTCAAACTCAATTTCCATCTCTCGTTTCTGTGCTTGGAAATAAAGCTCCCCCACCAATGATGGAATTAATTTCTCCCAATGAATATCTTCTACACCTTCCAATTCCGTTAAATTATCTAAACGGGATAACGTAAGCAGTTGCTCGATTAATTGAGTTGCACGATTAATCCCTTGAGTAAGATTATGCAAGGCTTTCTCACGTAAAGCGGTATCATCTCCAGCTAATTGTGCAATTTCGGTTTGAATTTTCAGCGCGGCTAACGGACTGCGTAACTCGTGAGCAGCATCAGAAGTAAAGCGACGCTCTCTAAGCAACATTGTTGAAGTCCGATCAAAAAACTGATTTAAACTGCTGACTAGCGGTAAAATCTCTTTCGGAACATCAGTCGAAAGCGGACTATTATCATCAGGCGTTCGCTGTTGAACTTGCTCCCCCACACGTTGCAATGTCAATAGTTCACGCTTAATCACCCACACAATCAAGCCCAATAATAACGGCAAACTGGCGAACCAAATCCACATTTGGCTAAACACCATTCCTTGAACCAGATCATCTCGATAATCTTGCTCTTGACCGACCGCCACAAAAAAACGATCACCTATAGGTAGCCAAAAAATTCGCCACTCGTCTTCATCTTCGTGATTAAGTCGGGATTTGGTAAAACCACTGGCTCTTTTAAATGGAAAGTTTGCACCATTATGCCCGTCGCTCAATATCCTTTCCCCTTGGGCATTAAAGATAGCAAATGCCAGAGCATCATCATCGAAAGCGATCTTTTTAAAAGATTTTTTATGGTGTTCGCCGTTGAAAGTCCGTTGTGGCTTACGTTCCATCAATAATGTGCGTAAATCTGAAGAGGCCAAACGTTGAGCAAACAGCACCTGTTGAGCATCAAACACTTCATCAACTTCGTGACGAACTTGCACCCACGCCACTGCAGTGGATACAAGCCAAATAAGCAACGCCGTGCAAGAAATCACGATCATCAAGCGAAAACGCAAACTGGTATTTTTAAGCAACTTCATCGTTTTTTCCTAAGGCGTAGCCGACACCGTGTACGGTACGAATAAACTGTTTTCCGAGTTTCTGACGTAAATTGTAGATATGGACTTCAAGAGCGTTGCTACTGACCTCATCGTCCCAAGTATAGAGTTTCTCCTCAATGAAAGAACGGGTGAGAACACGATCTTTATTGTGCATAAATAACTCAAGCAAATTGTACTCTCGTGTGGTTAGCGTGACTTCTTGCTCCCGAAGAAACACTTTGCGTTGATTTGGATCGAACTTCACTAAACTATGTTCAATCACAGGGTTGGTATGCCCATAACGACGACGGATCAACGCCTGTAAACGAGCTACAACCTCTGCGAGAGCAAAAGGTTTACAGAGATAATCATCTGCACCACGTTGTAGCCCCATGATACGTTCATCAAGGGTATCTCTTGCAGTCAAAATAAGCACAGGCACATCTTGATTAGCCCGCCGCCAACTTTGTAACACCTCAAGTCCGTCCATTTTTGGCAGGGTGAGATCGAGAACTACGGCATCATAAGGTGCGGAACTTAACGCATCTAAGCCAGTTTTACCGTCCGTGAACCAGTCCACACTAAAGCCGGATTTACTCAACCCAAGTTTTAGCCCTTCTCCGATCAACGGATCGTCTTCAATTAATAAAATACGCATCTCAACCTCCAAATTCTAAAAGAGAAAAGTGGCATTTACTGCCACTTTCCTATTATCGCATTAATTTACCTTTTCAACACGATGAACATCAACTTCTGTACCGACTAGTGATTTATCAATTTCACCATAAAGTCTGATTTCATCATTTGGGGTAACATTTAGCCCTCTCCAAGCATCATCGTCAATATCCACCGTGATCTCACCGCTTGCGTCACGGAATGTGAAATTGTCTTTATCCAACTGCTTAACCAACTTGCCTTGTAATACGACATATTGATCATCGCTCATTGAAGATACTTGGCTGGCTTGAGTAACCGCTTGCTGACTATTAGTAAAACCACCATTTTGATAATAACCTTTGTCCGCAAATGCTGAAAGGCTAACGGTTGATAAAAGTAATGCTGAAAGTAAAGTAAGTTTTTTCATAAATTGCTCCTAGTGTTTATTAGTAAAAGCATTATTGCTTTGTTGAGTGTATTAAAACAGAGAAATCTTAAGAAAGTCTTAAGATAAAAAAATTTATTTTTAGACAAAATCTAATAAAAAAGCGGCAAGATTCGTAAATCCTACCGCTTAGATCACATTATGAAAAAATTAGAATCTATAGTTTGCCCCAATAATGTACTGACGACCAGGGTTTATATGTGAATGCAAACGTTGACTATGACTTTGATATCGTTTATTTCCAATATTATTAATAGCAAAGTCGAGACTTAAATCATCTTTGAGTAATCTCAGATTAGCATAAATATCGTGTACTCCGTAGCCAGCTTTACGAATTCTTTCATCGCCACTTCTAGTCGTAATCACAAAGGTTTTAGCTTCTGCATAACGCCCTCTATATCCTATCTCTAGATTTGGATTCTCAAATGTATAGGAAAGAGTTGTTTTCCATTGGCGACCTTTAGGTACAATATCCAAAACACCCCCCGAAAGTTTAAAGCCTTCAGGGGTAGCTCTTGAATAACTTGCTCCAACACCAACTTTTAGCCCTGCAATTTCATAAGATGCTTCAGCATCATATCCTTTAGTTCTAAGATTGCCAAGATTTGTTATAGTAGGAGCAGTAACTCCGGAGTAATAATTCGTTACTTTTTCATCAAAAAGGCTTGCTACAAGTCTAGCTCCTGAATGTTTCCATTCAAAACCGACTTCTGCTAGACGTGATTGTTCAGGTTTTAGATTACTATCAACATCTCTCCTTCCACGAACTTGTGCTAAATTTGCACGGTTATCTGTTATAGTATTAGTTGTGGCTAATGCTGGGGAACGGCTGGCATAATTCAATTTTGTCTTCAATGCCAAGTTTGAGGTGATATCCCAAATTACATTCAAGCTAGGATTCACTTTCCCCTCAGAAGCATGAATTTTAGTACTATTTGGTTTGCCTAATGTATTTAAGCTGAAATGGTCGTAGCGAACGCCTGTTGTTAAAGTAACTTTCTGAATTGCCCAAATAGCGACATTAAAACTCCTATTAGGTAAAAACCAAGTAAAACACTCAGAAACAATTATAAATAAGAATTGTTATCATTTCAAATAAAATTTAATAGAATACCGAGAAAATAATAGAAATAAAAAACCCAGCTTTCGCTGGGTTCTTAGTATAAGTAAGCAAATTATTTGATTTTGGCTTCTTTATAAACAACGTGTTTACGCACAACTGGATCAAATTTTTTGATTTCCATTTTTTCTGGCATATTACGTTTGTTTTTTGTTGTTGTGTAGAAGTGACCAGTTTCAGCAGTAGAAACTAATTTGATCTTCTCGCGATTACCTTTAGCTGCCATTTGTTAGCTCCTTAGATTTTTTCGCCACGAGCACGGATTTCAGCTAATACTGCATCGATGCCTTTTTTATCAATAATACGCATACCTTTCGCTGTTAAGCGTAAAGTTACGAAACGGTTTTCGCTCTCAACCCAGAAACGGTGAGTGTGAAGGTTTGGAAGAAAACGACGTTTAGTCGCATTCATTGCGTGTGAGCGGTTGTTACCAACTACTGGACGCTTGCCTGTTACTTGACAGACTCTAGACATTTTCAATTCTCCGATATTACTTAAGCTTAAGCTAAATGGTTCGGGCGTTCAGAAAGGCTCAACTCAATCTGACGACCTCGTCAGGTACATACACCCGACCCACAGACTATTTTAAAGACTGCGAATTATACTTGCTTTAGTTCATCTAAACAAGGGGAAAATTCGCTATTTTCTTGTTCAAACTTTTCTTCTTCGAACGAAAAATAGTCACCTTTGCCAACAATAATATGATCAACAAAGCGAATATCGACTAAATCACACGCCATTTCTATTTTTCGAGTCAAAAACCGATCTGCCTCACTTGGATTGCAGTTGCCAGATGGGTGGTTATGTGCAACTAAAATGGCGGCGGCATTACACTTCAAGGCTTCTTTAATGATTTCACGAGGGTGAACTGAGGCTTGGTTGATCGTGCCATAAAACATTTTTTCTGTTTTAATTAGCCTATTTTGGTTATCTAAAAAGATCACCATAAACACCTCTCGCTCCCAAGATTCTAATTCCGATTGAAAATACATTACCGCCAAATAGGGACTATCTACCATTTCATTGACTTTCATTTGTTGGGATAGATAGCGTTTCGTCATCTCTTTCGTAGCCTGAAGTTGAATGTACTGAATTTGCCCTAACCCTTTGATTTTACAAAAATCCTCTAATGTCGCTGACAGCAATCCTCGTAATGAGCCAAAGGCAGTTAATACACTTTCTGATAGATCCATTACAGGTATCCCTTTAATTCCTGTGCGTAAAAAGATTGCCAATAGCTCCGCATCACTTAAAGCTTCTGCCCCAAATTTTAGTAATTTTTCTCTTGGCATTAATTCATAAGAACTTTCATTCATATTTTTTGTTCAATTAGTTAAAAAGTGCAAACAGCATAAAAATCTTCCCTCCTTGATTCAAAAGGCTTTTTCTCTTTTTTCGACAAAGATCGCAAAAATAGGGCGTTGTGAGTGAGTACCTATTTGCGTAGAATAGCGAACAGAAAATCCATCATAAAGATGATTCGTTATGTTAAAAGATAAAAAAATCCTTATCGGCATTACTGGCGGTATTGCGGCTTACAAAACCATTGAGTTAATCCGTTTATTAAAAACAGCGGGGGCTGAAGTGAGAGTAGCAATGACCCCTGCGGCAGAGGCCTTTGTAACACCGCTGACTTTGCAAGCTATTTCAGGTAATGCAGTTTCAACTTCTTTACTTGATCCACAAGCAGAATTAGCAATGGGGCATATTGAATTGGCGAAATGGGCTGATTTAGTCGTGATTGCCCCTGCAACAGCTGACTTTATTGCACGGCTGCGTATTGGCATGGGCAATGATTTGCTTTCTACCATTTGTCTTGCGACCGCTTCACCAATTTTACTTGCACCAGCAATGAACCAGCAGATGTACAAGCGGTCAATTGTGCAGGAAAATTTGCAAAGTTTAATAGAGCAAGGCGTTTCGATTATTGGGCCTAACGCTGGCTTTCAAGCCTGCGGCGATATAGGCAAAGGCAGAATGTCTGAGCCGAGTGAGATTTTCCAAGCGATTGAAGATCATTTTACGCAATCGCAAGATCTTGCTGACTTAAGCGTGGTGATTACCGCAGGCCCAACGCGTGAAGCGATCGATCCTGTGCGTTATATCAGCAATCACAGTTCAGGCAAAATGGGCTTTGCGATCGCGGAAGCCTTCGCTAAACGTGGGGCAAAAGTCACCTTGATTGCAGGCCCTGTTAATTTAGCCACACCGCAAAATGTTAGCCGTATTGACGTGATTTCTGCACAACAAATGGCGGAACAAGCGGTGAGTTTGGCACAAAAAAATGCAATTTTTATCGGCTGTGCGGCGGTCGCAGATTACCGTGTGGAACAGATTGCGGAGCAAAAAATCAAAAAAACAGGCAATAATGATGAACTGACTTTAAAACTGGTAAAAAATCCCGATATTATCGCTACGGTGGCCCATCTTGCTCAAAATCGCCCTTTTGTCGTGGGCTTCGCGGCTGAAACGCAAAATGTAGCAGATTATGCGAAAGACAAGTTACAACGTAAGAATTTAGATCTAATCTGTGCCAATGATGTCTCTGGCGGACAGGTGCTCGGGCAAGATCAAAATTCACTTCATCTCTTTTGGCAAAATGGCGAGAAAATTTTACCGCTTGCAGATAAAGGAAAATTGGCGGAAGGATTAGTAGCAGAAATTGTGACAAGATATAAGGATAAAAAATGAAACAAATCGACTTAAAAATTTTAGATAAACGTATCGGCACAGAATTTCCTTTGCCAACCTATGCAACAACAGGTTCAGCAGGGTTAGATTTACGTGCATTGATTGAGCAACCTTTAACCGTAGAAGCTGGGCATACAGTGTTAATTCCAACGGGGATTTCGGTTTATATCGCTGATCCAAACTTAGCCGCGGTGATTTTGCCTCGCTCAGGGCTTGGACATAAAAACGGGATCGTATTGGGTAACTTGATTGGCTTAATCGACAGCGATTATCAAGGTCCATTAATGGTTTCCCTATGGAACCGTAGCGATAAGCCGTTTACTGTTGAAGTGGGTGATCGTATCGCACAGCTCGTGTTTGTCCCAGTGGTGCAAGCACAATTTAACATTGTAGAAGAGTTTACTGCGACAGATCGTGGTGAGGGTGGATTTGGTCATTCAGGTAAGCAATAGGATTGAAAATGACAGAACCTGTTATCAAAATGCCGAAAAAATCGGTAAAAGAACGCCAGCAACAAGTGCTAGAAGTCTTAATCGGGCTACTTAACTCGGAAGAAGGTATGCAACGTGTTACGACCGAAAGATTATCAAAAGCGGTCGGCGTATCTGAAGGGGCGTTATATCGTTACTTCCCAAGTAAAACAAAGATGTTTGAGGCTTTGATTGAACGGATTGAGATGACATTAACGAGCTATATCAATGCAAGTAAACGCCAAGAAAATACCGAATTGGCAGTAAAAGCGATTTTACAAACTATCTTAGAATTTGCACAAAAGAACCCAGGGGTGACACGCATTCTAACAGGACATGCATTAATGTTTGAAGATGAGTTACTCAAAGCTCGTGTCGCAAAATTCTTTGAAGGATTAGAACTGCAATTTATGAATTTATTGCAAATGCGTAAATTGCGTGAGGGCAGGGCTTTTGCTGATGAACGAGCATTGGCTGGTTACTTGGTGAATTTCTGTGAAGGGCAATTTTTACGCCTTGTTCGCTCAAATTTTGGCTTTAATCAACATCAACATTTTGAAAAACAGTGGCAACTGATTAAGCCATTGTTCTACTAGGAAAAAGATGATTATCCCTTGGCAAGAACTTGAAGAAAGCACCCTATATAATGTTTTAGATTCTTTTATTTTAAGAGAAGGAACAGATTATGGGGAGCGAGAACTCACGCTCGCAGAAAAACGAGAACGTTTATTAGCTCAGTTAAAAGCCGATAAAGTTGTAATTGTTTGGTCAGAATTGCACGAAAGCATTGATATTAAAGATAAAAAATCTTTCTTAGGGAATTTGTAAATTTATGCTAAAATTCTTGACGTAGTATTAAGCTATATCAACTATAAATGATTTATAGAGGTTTCTATGCAAGATGTTTCAATCTCAACCGCACAGCTTGAAGATGTCAGCCCATTACCATCCATTCACGATCCTTCGGTGGAATGGTTTTTAACTCACTGTCATATTCATCGTTATCCAGCAAAATATACTTTAATTCACGCAGGTGAAGATGCTGAATCACTGTTTTATATTGTCAGCGGAGCTGTGTCTGTCTTTATCAAGGATGAAGAAGGCAAGGAGATGTTATTAACCAATTTAGGACAAGGCGAATTTGTCGGTGAAATCAGCCTTTTTGAAGAAAAGGCTCAGCCTCGCACTGCTTGGGTAAGAACTAAAGGCAACTGTGAAATTGCTGAAATTTCTTATAAAAAATTCAAGCAATTAGTTCATCTAAATCCTGATATCTTAATGTATCTCTCAGCTCAGATGGCTCGCCGTTTACGAATGACATCAAGACAGGTTAGTAACCTTGCATTCCTTGATGTAACAGGCCGTATTGCTCAAACATTGATGAATTTAGCTAAAATGCCTGATGCGATGACTCACCCTCAGGGTATGCAAATTAAAATTACTCGTCAAGAAATTGGGCAAATGGTCGGTTGCTCACGAGAAACTGTTGGTCGTATTTTGAAAATGCTTGAGGATGAAGGGTTAATTTCTGCACATGGTAAAACTATCGTTGTGTATGGGACAAGATAACATATTAAAAATGCAAAGTGCTACGTTAGATTATCAAATCAATTAATCTAACTTAGCCTTAAAACATTAAGATTTCCCCCCAATTATTAGCCCCATAAAAACTTTTGTCTATACACCGAAAAAACCTCTCTAAACCTCCTGATTGCCTTGCTACACATCGTTCCGCTTGACTACCCCCCCTTAAAAAATACAATATATCCATTTTGGCAAACGGTTTCGGAATTCATTTTTCTTTGACAAATTAAGGTTTAACTATGCGCTCCTCTATTCCTTTATCACTCACTAATAAAACTCTTTCTGCGGCTTCAGGTAAAACTTATCATCTTGTTGATAAATCAGGAGAACCCCTTAAAGTCTTTTTCACTAAAATTGTTGATGAACAACTTGTTATTAGAAGAAATCAGGGATTGTTAGATATTATAACTTTAGTTGGGAATATGAAACGACGGAAGGTACCCGTCAATCGATTAAGGCTGATGCCCATAGGGCAGAACAAACATCCTTAGTAGTGGATGATGGTGTTACTCTACAGGTGCCATCAGGAGTGATTTCTATTGCCGCGACAGCTGTAAAAGGAAATACGAATGTTACCGCTATTGGCTCAGGTAGCTATGAATATACCATTGCAGTTGGATACAGCAAAGAAGCAGGCTTTATTCCTGATGTTGATCGATATGTGAGTATTGTTTAGCTGGTGTGTATTCCCCTCGCTAGCCCCCATCCCCCTCGCTAGCCCCCATCCCCCTCGCAAGCTCGGGGACTTCCCCCATAAATAGGGGAGGAATTTAAAATCCTTCCCCCGCAAGCGAGGAGACATCCCCCATAAATAGGGGAGGAATTTAAAATTCTTCCCCCGCAAGCGAGGATACATCCCCCATAAATAGGGGAAGAATTTAAAATTCTTCCCCCGCTTGCGGGGGAAGGTGCCCGAAGGGCGGATGGGGGACTCTTAGAAGTTTGTAAAACCATCCCTAAATAGAAATTTTCCTAACCAACTGCCGTACTAAATCAGGACCTTGATAAATCATCGCAGAATAGAGTTGTAATAAACTTGCCCCCGCGTTGATTTTTTCTTGCCCTGATTGCACCGAATGAATACCGCCACTGCCGATAATAGGCAGTTTGCCATTTAACTCTTGAAAAAGTTGCGAAATAAGTTGAGTGCTTAGTGCATTTAACGGTTTGCCACTTAGCCCCCCTTGCTGATCCGCAAAAGGCAAGCCTGCGACGCTATCTCGTGAAAGTGTCGTGTTGCCAGCAATAACACCGTCAATTTGGTGGCGGACAAGACTGTCCGCAACAGACGCGATTTCTTCGGCGGAGAGATCAGGGGCGATCTTCAAAACAAGCGGCTTGTACCCCCCAAATTTTTGCGAAAGTTGGGCTTGTTCGGCTTTAAGTGAGCGTAACAGATCGTCAAGTGCCTCGCCATATTGCAAAGAACGCAGATTTTTAGTGTTCGGCGATGAGATATTGACCGTCACATAACTGGCGTGTGGATAGACTTTGCGTAAGCAAATTTGATAATCGTCCAAGCTATGTTCAATCGGGGTGATTGCGTTTTTCCCGATATTGATCCCAAGAATGCCGTTATATTTTGCCTTTTTTACATTTTCAATCAGCACATCAACCCCAAGATTATTAAAGCCGTTACGGTTGATAATGCCTTCGGCTTCAAGAATACGGAACTGTCGTGGACGTGGATTACCGTCTTGTGCAACGGGGGTGACAGTGCCAACTTCAATAAAACCGAAACCTAATTTAGCAAAGCCATCAATCGCCTCGCCATTTTTATCCGCCCCTGCGGCTAAACCGATAGGGTTTTTGAAACGCAACCCCATTACTTCAGTCGGATTGTCGGGAAGCGAACAAGCCAAAGAAAACGGGGTTTTGCCGAATAATTTTAAAGATTGAATAGCAAATTGATGGGCGTTTTCCGCATCAAGATTAAAGAGTGCTTTTTTGATAAGTGGGTACATCATTTGTATGAATATAAAATTACAATTCTTCCCTCGTTTGAGGGAAAGAAAGAAAATTCTTCCCCCGCTTGCGGGGGAAGGTGCCCGAAGGGCGGATGGGGGAGAATTAAATATCCTTTTCCGCCCCATCCCCTTCGCTTCACGAAGGGACTTCCCCCATTTATGGGGGAAGAATTAATTTTTCTTTCTAAAAATCAATGCCATACATTAGAAATCAAAAACCCAATCTTTCGATTGGGCTTTTGATTAATGGCTGAACATTGCAGAAATAGACTCTTCGTTGCTGATACGACGAATAGCTTCTGCCAACATTCCTGATAAGGTTAATACACGCACTTTATTTAATGCACGGATCTCAGCCGAAAGTGGAATAGTGTCTGTCACAATCACTTCATCAAGCGCATCATTCGCTAAGTTTTTCGCCGCACTGCCGGAGAAAACGGCGTGTGTTGCATAAGCAAATACACGACGAGCCCCACGCTCTTTTAATGCTTCTGCGGCTTTAACCAATGTGCCGCCAGTATCGATCATATCATCAACTAAGATACAATCACGATCCGCCACATCACCGATAATGTGCATTACTTGAGCCACATTTGCTTTCGGACGACGTTTATCAATAATCGCCATATCCGCATCATTTAATAATTTTGCAATAGCCCTTGCACGCACCACACCGCCAATATCAGGTGAAACCACAATCGGATTAACTAAATCGGTTTTCTTTAAAATATCTTCGATTAACACAGGCGAACCGAAAACGTTATCCACAGGCACATCAAAGAAGCCTTGGATCTGTTCTGCGTGTAGATCGCAAGTTAATACACGATCCACCCCCACACTTGAAAGGAAATCAGCAACCACTTTAGCGGTAATCGGCACACGCGCTGAACGCACACGACGATCTTGACGAGCATAACCAAAGTAAGGAATTACGGCGGTAATACGACCTGCCGAAGCACGACGAAGTGCATCAACCATTACGATCAACTCCATTAAATTATCATTCGTTGGTGCACAGGTTGATTGCACAATAAAAATGTCCCCTCCACGCACATTTTCATTGATCTGCACTTGGATCTCACCATCGCTGAAACGACCTACTGTTGCATCACCGAGAGAAATATAAAGACGTTCAGCAATTCGTTTTGCTAATTCAGGAGTAGCGTTTCCAGCGAAGAGTTTAATATCAGGCATTTTGGATAAACCTCTAGATGTAGATTTTTAAGGATATAAATTGAGCGTTTTATGTAAAGGGGAAACATTTCTGCCTTGTGCCACAAAGCCCTCAACATTTTCAGGTTTTAACGCAAACACACGGCGAGCCTCATCTTCACAATCAAATTCAGCAAATACACAAGCACCAGTGCCTGTTAGCCGAGACGGTGCGTATTGTACCAACCAATTTAGTAGATCATCAACCTTTGAATACAGATCTCTGACAATTTTTTCGCAATCGTTTGCGAAAGGGGCATCAAGTAGCTCCGTTAAAGTACGTTTTGGCGTATCACGAGTTAAATCGGGGTGCTTAAAAATCGAAGCTGTTGCAATCGCCTCGTCGGGCTTTAACACCAAATACCACTTCTCTTTCGGCTGACAAGGCGTTAATTTCTCACCCACCCCCTCAGCAAAAGCCGCAATGCCTCGCACAAAAATCGGCACATCTGCCCCCAAGGTTAATCCCATTTCAGCAAGTTGCTCAAGGGAAAGCCCTGTTTGCCAAAGTTCATTCAACGCAACTAACACCGTCGCCGCATTTGATGAACCGCCCCCAACACCTCCGCCCATCGGCAAGCGTTTGGTTACGCCAATGTTCGCCCCTAACGAGCAAGCGGTTTTTTCTTGCAACAATTTTGCAGCACGATAAATCAGATTTTGCTCAACAGCCACACCATCAATCTGCTTGGTTAAGCAAATGGTTGGATCTTGGCGAAGTTCAATCTCAATATCATCACCAAAATCCAAAAACTGAAATAGCGTTTGCAATTCGTGATAGCCATCAGACCGCTTACCTGTAATATACAAAAAAAGATTAAGTTTCCCAGGACTTGGAAAAGTAAAAGTAGCCATATTAGTACGCCCAATGATCAATACGAATTTTCAAGGTTTGAGAACCATTTTCCAACACAATCAACTTAGGCAGATTTGGCGGGCGATCTTCGTGATATTCCACAAAACGAACTTTCCACAACGTCCCATTGACCGCATAATCAAATTGAGCCAACTGGCGTTTTTCATTGACAATATAGTTTGACTGTTGCTCAGGCTGCCCCTTCACCCAATAGGCAAATTGATCTATCGGGAACGAAACGCCGATAATTTCTTCCATTAACATAGCCACATCTGCTTCGGTACGAGAACGCCCCTCGCTGTCAGAAATCGTCATTCCATAAGCATTACGCTGTAATTTCAATGATTTGCTTGATAAATTTGAGGACATCGTTAGCCCAAAGTTCGTCGGGGTTTTATATTGCCAATCAAAATGGGAAGAAAAACGTTCCTCAGGGGAAATATAGCCAAATTGCCCTTTCGCCGAGTAGGCGTTGATTTGCGTTAATTGTGCAAGATGTTGTTGCCATTTTGCATCATTATGTGGAATTGTCACACTAGGTTGAGTGATTTCAGTCGGAGCATCCAGTACAGAATGACAACCAGCAAGGGCAAATAACAGAGTAAGGGATAGCAGTTTTGTGAGTTTTTTCATACAATCCTCAAATTTGAAAGTTATAATAGTCTCAATAATATACTATGAAACTACAATCAAATTATTTTAAGAAAATATTTGATATTTACTAAAAATGGTGTGAGATCTACCCGCTTGTTTTTAGCTTTCGCCCTGCTCCCCCGTCGGCTTTCTCCGTTTACCAATATTCTTGGTATCTTTGTGGCGGACTTTCACTTTTTTCTTCAAGCTCTCTTTTTTCTCTTCTTTCTTTTTCTTAATCCGCGCTTTCTCTTTTTTCGACACCGTATTCACCTCACCATCTTTTGGGGCTTTGGTGCGTGGTGCTAAGCCTTCAATAATACGCGGTTTTAACGGCTCTTCCGTATAGCGTTTAATTTTGCCAAGTAGCTTGTAATCGTGAGCTTCGACTAACGATACTGCGGAACCTTTCTTGCCTGCACGAGCTGTACGCCCGATACGGTGTAGATAAGTATCCGCACTATATGGCAGGTCAAAGTTAATCACAAAATCGACATCATCAATATCAATCCCACGAGCAGCCACATCCGTTGCCACCAACACATTTACCACGCCGTCTTTTAAGCGAGCAATCGCTTGATTACGTTGTGTCTGTGCCATTTCGCCTTCCAGATAAGTCGAACGAATACCACGTTTACGCAAGGTTTCGCTCAGCTCTCGCACACTTTCACGGCGACGAACAAACACAATGCTTCGCTCAATCTCAAATTCACTTATCAAACGGGCAAGTAATTTGGTTTTATGTTCAAGATTATCAGCGTGATAATACCACTGCTGAATTTTCTTACGCTCACGGCGACTTGGCTCTGCGTCAATCTGAACGGGATCATTTAAAATGCGTTCAGCAAAATCCACTAACAATTCGCCTTCCAAGGTGGCAGAAAAGAGCCAAGTATATTTACGCCAACGGGTTTCCGCTGCAATTTCTTCGGCATCTTGCCCGAACCCCATTTGCAACATACGATCCGCTTCATCAAAAATTAAAATCTCGACAGAACGGCAATCAAAATTTTCTTCTTGAATATACTGTTGCAAACGCCCAGGTGTCGCCACCACAAGATCTTGATTGGTGTTAAACACTTCGCCGTGGTTTTGATAAGCGACACCGCCTGTAATAGTGGCAATTTTCAAGTTGGTAAATTGTGCCAACTCTTCCGCTTGCTCAGCGACTTGCATCGCTAATTCACGGGTCGGCGTTAAAATTAAAATGCGTGGCGGACCAGGCTTACGGCGTGGGTGATCGAGCAAATGTTGTAACGCCGGCAGTAAAAATGCAGCGGTTTTTCCTGTGCCTGTTGGGGCAGAACCCAACACATCTCGCCCTTCCATTGCAGGCGGAATGGTTTCTTGCTGAATAGCCGTTGGGCGTTTATAGCCTTTTTTTTCCAACGCTTGCAACAGCTCAGGGCTTAAATCTAATTCTTCAAAGGTGGTTAATTCGTTCATTTTGTTCTCTTGTTAATTTTTAAGAAAATCAGACCGCTTGTTCGTTTAAAACTTGTCTGAGTAGTGTTTTGTTCATTGGCACAACACCTAGTTGTAATTCAAAGGGGCGTAACACCTGATTGATAATATCAATACTGTAATTTCCCTTATCATTTTCTAAATCAGATAACGTTTTGCGAGAAACTTTGACAATCTCCGCATAACGCTCTTGTTTCATTGCCAGTAGATGTAAACGTAGATATTTCAACGCCTGCCCTAAACTCATCTCATTGAGCAATAGCTTACGAGCAATTTCGTCTCGCACAGTCGCTCTCTGATAAATATCTAACGTTTTTTTACTTTTAGAGGCTCTCGCCTGTTTGATCTCTTCCATTATGATAATAATTGCCAACGTTTTAATTTTTCAGGTAAATAGTCCAAACTGATTGAAGGGTACGTCAAAATCGCCGTTGGAACGCCCCTTGCTTCTAAACGTGCTTTAAGTCCGACAAGCTGTTGGGCTGTTTGACGCAAAGCATCTAATAACTTGTCGGCTGGACATAAATTATCAAGCTGTTCTGCAATCAGATCAAAACGATATTCACCGCCTAATTCTAATGCAGGGTGACCTTTACTATCCCACATTGTCGTGCGAGGAATACCTTCAGGATCTGCTTTCATTGGGGCAAAATCATAAATTGGAGCAAGCCAGATACGATTTTGATTGCGTAAGAAAGCCGTATTTCGTCCGTGATTATCGCTATTTCCAAATGCGATATTCAATAAATCTCGCCTTACCCACTCGATCACAAAAGCTTGTTTATCAAAAAACATTCCTGTTTCAACCAAATGAGAGGTTTCAATTTTAGCAATCAACTGACGAATAACCTTTTCGTGATCCAGCAAAGAGCCAGCCCCTTTTTCTAACATAGCATAAACAGATTCAACGGCATAACGAGCCATTTTCCCCTGTTCATTACGATAAACATCAAAGCGAGGTAACCACAACGACGGGTAACGTTCGCCTTCTTCCAATCGCATTTTTGTCGTATCAATGGTATCAAAACCCATTGAGGCTAATTCGTGATAATAGTGAAATTCAGCTCTCAATATATCGCAATCTATTACACTACGTTTCCCACGCGGAAACTTGACTAAATAGAAATCGTCAGAAGAGGCACCTTGTTGTAGGTTATCAATCCAAACTTGCCGAGTGGCTGTTTGGCGTAGCAATAATTTCGGCGCTTCGCCACCAGCCCCCGTTGCACCGCCAGCCATTGCCCCACGCTGATTAGCATATTCCAAAAAATCAGCTTGGCGATTGATAACATCGTCTATTTCAAATAAGCGAGGGGGTTCATTTTCGATAAAAGAACTGACCGCTTGTTTAACTCGTAAATGCCCGACAGGTGCAATCGTGCCTTGTTTTAATAACAAATAGTTTTGTTGAGCCATCGGCAAATGAGCAATATCTAGTTTTTGCAACCAATAACGCCGGCTTGCCCCAGAAGGGACTATATCATCTAAAAATGCAAACCAGCCCGATACACTGCGATGCGGAAAAAATTCCACAGGGTAGTTAAATGAAACTGCCTTATCATTATCACTTAAAATTTCTGTTAAATCATGGAGATAGCTAAAATCATTGAGACTATAATCAGCCTGAAAGGTCAAAATAGCAATATCCTGCCAACGATCAGCAATGTAGGCTTGAAGTATAAGCGGTTCGATTTGCATAAAAATTCTCTACGGTAAAAAATATCACGCATTATAAACAGAAAAAGGATTTTGTGATAGTTATAAGTTACACAAAATCCATTTTTGTTACTTGGCGAGAGATATATCTCTCATTATAAATATAACGCCATCACCACCGCATTCTCTCGCCCACCGTCTTGGGTTGGGTAGTAATTTTTCCGCACCGTCACTTCATTAAAGCCTAGTGAGAAGTAAAGTTTTTGTGCTGTCGTGTTTGAAGCTCGTACTTCAAGCCATAATGTCGTGATCTGTTTTTGTTGAAGCTGAGCGATCAACGCTTGCAACAGTTGCTTACCAAAGCCTTTGCCTTGATAAGCAGGATCAACTGTAATATTAAACAGCGTGGCTTCATCAAGCACAAACTGACAAATCGCAAAGGCAACAATGCGGTTTTCAACGGATAATTTCAAATTCAAATAGCGTTCGCCTTGGCTGTTTAACAGCGTCCCTTTCGCCCAAGGCACTAAATGGGCTTGTTGTTCGATCTCAAAAAGGCGGTCGAAGTCGTTTTCTAAAATAGGTTCTATCACAGAATATCCTTAAAACATTAGTAATGTAATGAATTATGTGTTATTGGGTATCACTTTTTCACAAGCTTACCAATAACTTATTGTTGATACGATAGAAATTTGCCTCTCTATCTATTTCTGCTGTCCATTTTTCAGTGTTGTTTAGCGTTGTCTTGGCTGTTTCTATAGAGCTACAAGCGGTGGCAACGGAAATATTGCAAATAAAAGATGAATAGCAAATTTTTTCATATAAAAAAACTATTTATTGTTTAATTAAAGGATAAGGATTAACAGCCCCAGTCGGTGTATAAATACCGTAATGCAGATGAGGTGGAGTACCTTTGGCGTTACCACTATCACCAACAGTGCCAATCACAGCTCCTTGCTCAATCCATTGATGACGTTTTATATCGCCATATTCTTCCAAGTGAGCATAGTAATGTACCGTCCATCCCGTCATTACGCTGACCACTTTTCCACCCAGTTTGTTTTGTCCGCCACTTCGCATTCCGTGCCAAGTATCTGCAAACCGTTGATTGGGAACAGGATTGGGTAAGCTTTGTTCTGTTGGTGTTCCTTGCAGTAAAGTAGGAAACCAACGTGCATAAGCGTAGAAATAAGGTGGTTTGAAAAGATAAATACAGGCAATAAAGAAACTGAATAATATTCCTAAAACTGTAATATACTTAACTAATGTTTTCATTTTATTCTGCCATATCTTTACAAAACAGTTGCATCTGTTGCCAAAGCTCTCGCTTTTGTGTAGCTTGGGAAAGCATTTGCCAAGACTCACACTGCCAAGCGGTCTGATTTGCAAATTTTTTTGTAAATTGTACCGCTTGTTCTTCAGGTTGAATCAGCCAGAAAATCGGTTGATGATCGAATTGCAGACGCATTGCTTGCTCAAGGCTAATCCATTGATATTGCTCGTGATTTAATTGCAAGGCTCGTAAAACATCTTGAAATAACCCAGTCTGTTGGTGATCTTCTTCGCAAATAACTACCAGCTTTATATTGTCCGCCAAGCGAATTTGTGCATCGCCTTTGAGTACTTGCGGTTTAACAAGTATCCATTGGGGTATATTCATTTCTGTTAGAAGCAGATCTCGGCGATTCATCATTTTTCCTCATAAAAAGTTGGGGAATAGTAGCAAAAATCGGTAAAATGCAGAAATTATTTTGCATTAAATTTGGAAATTTATGTTATCAATCGAAAGTGAAGTGCTTGAACGCCATCTGAGCGTCTTTGAGCAAAAAAATGTATTGTTATTTGGCGATGTGCGTGATGATTTTTCGGGACTCATTCAGCCGATGGCAAAGTCTGTGGCGGTGTTCAGTAGCTATTTTGATTATGCTCGCCATTATAATAACGTGGAATTTGGCTTGGAATGTTATCAGCAAGCAGACTTAGCAGTCTTTTACTGGACGAAGAATAAGCAAGAGTGTCAATTTCAGTTGTTACAATGGCTGGCGACTGCGTCAGTTGGTCAAGAATTATTGGTGGTAGGTGAAAACCGTGTCGGCGTGCGTTCAGTGGAAAATTTACTTGAGCCGTTTGGTGAGATAGCCAAGATTGACTCGGCTCGTCGTTGTGGGTTGTACCATTTTAGGCTGGAAAATGTGCCTACTTTTGATAGCAAAAAATTCTGGAAATCTTACCGTTTGGGCGATCTTGATGTGTTTGCTTTGCCTGCAGTGTTTAGCTCGGCAGAACTGGATAATGGTTCTAAATTGTTGCTTTCCACCTTCAATAAAGCCGATGGATTGAAAGGGAAGGTGTTAGATCTTGGCTGTGGGGCTGGGGTGATTGGAGCGTGCTTAAAACAGCAATTCCCGAAAATCAAGCTGACGATGTCAGATATTCACGCAATGGCATTGGAATCAAGTAAGCGAACACTGGCGGAAAATCAGCTTGAAGGTGATGTGGTAGCAAGTGATGTCTTTTCCCATATTGGCGGGCGTTTTGATCTGATTGTGTCAAATCCACCTTTCCACGACGGTGTAGATACGGCATATCGTGCGGTAGAAGAGTTGATTGCCCAAGCTAAACAACATCTTAACCGTGGTGGTGAGCTACTCATTGTTGCCAATGCTTTTTTACCTTATCCCGATTTATTGGATAAGGCATTTTGTAGACATTAAGTGTTAGCGAAGTCGAGTAAGTTTAAGGTGTATTCAGCGAGAGTCTAATAAAGATTAGTTAAATTAGTTGTTAAAATTCAGCAGCTATTTTAAAGATCTAACGAAATTCAGTTATAATTCCATCAACTTTTTTCCATTGACCTAAAACAATGACCCAAACAACCTATTTCGCCACCGCAGCGCGTGGCTTTGAAGAAATGTTAAAAACCGAACTTGAGCAGATTACGCACGCACAGTGCAAAGTGGCTCAAGGCGGCGTGCATTTCACCACTGATTTAAAAGGGGCGTATCAAGCGTTATTGCATAGTCGCTTGGCTTCCCGTATTTTATTACCCTTAATCAATACGAAATTTTTCAGCGACAGCGATTTGTATGCGTCTGTGGTTGCTTACGACTGGCAGAGCATTTTCGATCCAAGAGATACCTTTTTCGTGGATTTTAACGGCACAAACCGTGAAATTCGCAACACACAATTCGGTGCAATGCGAGTGAAAGACGGCATTGTCGATTATTTTGAGCGTAAAGGTTTTGCTCGTCCGACAGTGGATAAAATCCGTCCAGATATTCGTTTACACGCCTATTTAAACCGTGAAGAATTGATTATTTCTTTGGATTTAAGCGGTGAGGCCTTGCATATGCGTGGTTATCGTGAAGAAACAGGGAAAGCACCGTTGCGTGAAACCTTGGCGGCGGCGATTGTGTTGCGTTCAGGCTGGCAAAAAGGCACGCCACTTGTCGATCCGATGTGTGGTTCGGGGACTTTGTTGATTGAAGCGGCTCAAATGCAAGCCAATATAGCCCCACAAATTAACCGTATCCATTGGGGATTTGATAGTTGGAAGGGGCATCAGATCGAACTGTGGAAAAGGGTTTGGCAGGAAGCGAAAGAGGGGGAAATCCTACCCCCCTCCGCCTTCGGCACCTCCCCCCGCGAGCAGGGGGAGGGAAGCAAAGTGCTGTTCTTCGGCTTTGACCTTGATCACCGAGTGCTACAAAAAGCTAAACAGAATGCGAAAAATGCAGGGGTGGCAGATTTAATTCAGTGGCAACAGGGCGATATGTCGGCGTTGAAAAATCCGATTGCAGAGCAGGTGGGGACGGTGATTTGTAATCCGCCTTATGGTGAGCGATTAGGTACAACCCCAGCGTTAATTGCGTTGTATTCTGTCTTTGGGCAACGGTTAAAACAGCAATTTGCAGGTTGGAATGCCTCTATTTTTAGTGGCGAACCTGAATTACTGAACTGCTTACGTCTGCGTTCAGCTCGTCAATTTAAGGCAAAGAATGGACCGCTTGAGTGTGTGCAGAAGAACTATTTGATCAGCGAAAATGCAGACAAGCGGTCAGATCTTGATGAAAATCTGCAATTTAGCCAAAACGCACAGGTTGCCCCTGATTTTGCTAATCGCTTAACCAAAAATATCAAGAAGATCGAAAAATGGGCAAAACAGCAAGGGCTTGATGCCTATCGTTTATACGATGCCGATCTACCAGAATATAATTTGGCGGTAGATAGATATGGCGATCATATCGTGGTGCAAGAGTATGCCGCACCGAAAAATATTGATGAAAACAAAGCTCGCAAGCGCTTGCTTGATGCGGTATCAGCGACCTTGTATGTCACCGGTGTTGAAACAAATAAATTAGTCTTAAAAGTTCGCCAACGTCAAAAAGGGACTAATCAGTATGAGAAACTGGCGAATAAAGGCGACTATTTCTTCGTGAATGAATATGGGGCGAGGCTATGGGTAAACTTGACGGATTACCTTGATACAGGCTTGTTCCTTGACCACCGCTTAACACGTAAGATGGTCGGCGAAATGGCGAAAGGAAAAACCTTCCTAAATCTGTTTGCCTACACGGGTTCAGCGACAGTTCACGCAGCGTTAAATGGAGCAAAATCGACCACGACAGTAGATATGTCAAACACCTATCTCAACTGGGCGGAACAAAATCTTGAGCTGAACAATATTTCACTACGAAATCACCGCTTGCATCAGGCAGATTGCTTGCAATGGTTAGCGGATTGCCGTGAGCGTTTTGAACTGATTTTCGTTGATCCGCCGACCTTTTCTAATTCAAAACGAATGGAAAACAGTTGGGACATACAACGTGATCATATTGCCTTGATGAAACAGTTGAAACGCATTTTAACGGCAAACGGCACGATTGTATTCTCGAACAACAAACGTGGCTTTAAAATGGATTTTGACAGCTTGGCTGAATTAGGATTAACGGCGGAAAACATTTCGCACAAAACATTACCGTTGGATTTTGAGCGTAATCCGCATATTCATAACTGCTGGATTGTGAAACATTCGGAATAAATTATGTTAGATATTGTGTTATATGAACCTGAAATCCCACAAAATAGTGGGAATATTATCCGTCTTTGTGCAAACTGCGGTTTCCGTTTGCATATGATTGAGCCACTTGGCTTTGCGTGGGATGATAAAAAATTACGCCGCTCTGGGCTGGATTACCACGAGTTTGTCGATATTCAAAAATATAAAGACTTTGATGATTTTCTTGAGCGAGCAAAGCCTAAACGCCTTTTTGCTTTAACCACCAAAGGCGAGCCTAATCATAGCGATGTGCAGTACGAATGGGGGGATTTTCTGATGTTCGGCCCTGAAAGCCGTGGGATACCGAAAGCGATTTTAGATAGTTTACCAATGTCACAAAAAATCCGTATCCCGATGTGTAAAGATAGCCGTAGTATGAACTTGTCTAATTCCGTTGCTGTTGTGGTGTACGAAGCGTGGCGACAGTTTGGCTATCAAAATGCAGTGCCAAGGCAAGAGATTTGAATTATCGGTGTAATAGACAAAATAGTTGCTAAAAAGTGGCTTAAAGCCCTATAGTACAAGGCCTTAAGCCCTCTTTTTTGAAATATGAACAAAAACTGCCCATTTTGCCAAAGTCTGAAAATAAAGAAACATGGAATACAAAATAAGACTCAACGTTATTTTTGTAATGAATGTCATAAAACCTTTATCTTAAAAACTAAATTAGATCCAATTAAGATTTGGACTGATTACACATCCGGAAAACAAACCTATCAACAACTTGCCGAAAAATATCATTGTTCGGTTAGAACTATTCAAAGATATATTGATAAAGCCCCTAAAACAGCTTTAAAACCACCTTTAAATCGATACCTAAACATCATTATGGATACAACGTTTTTAGGACGTTATTTTAGCGGATTCGTGTTAATGGATACGCTTTCAAATAATGTAATTTCCCATTATTTTGTACGAACCGAAAAAGATATTTACTACAAACTTACCCTGAATAGGTTAAGAGAAAAGGCTATATAATTCAATCGATTACTTGCGATGGCAGGCGTGGTTTGATGAAAGATTTTATTTGTCTACTATGCCATTTTGGCACAGTATAAAAAGCAAAAACCGCAAGCTATCTCTAACCTGCGGTTCTTCTCTTTAATAACCCCCCGACGATGCTCTACTCTCACATGGGGAATCCCCACACTACCATCGACGTTACAGCTTTTCACTTCTGAGTTCGGTATGGAATCAGGTGGGACAACTGCACTATTGTCGTCGGGAAAATCTTTTGATGATTCTCTCTATCTTCTTTTTTCTGTTCTTTAAGGGCAAATGTAATTTGCCCCTACATCTTTCCGTTCTTTAAGGGCAAATGTAATTTGCCCCTACATCTTTCTGTTCTTTAAGGGCAAATATAATTTGCCCCTACATCTTTCTGTTCTTTAAGGGCAAATGTAATTTGCCCCTACACTATTCTAATTTCGAAACAAGCTGTTCTGAGTCTCTTTGTTTTATTTTGTTTAGTTAGTTTGTTGCTTTTATTCAGCTCTCTCACGTCTACTTCAAAAACGCTTGAGGTTGTATAGTTAAGCCTCTCGGGCAATTAGTATCTGTTAGCTCAACGGCTCACACCGCTTACACACCAGACCTATCTACGTCGTAGTCTTCAACAACCCTTACTAGCTTATAGCTAGGGAGAACTCATCTTAAGGCGAGTTTCGTGCTTAGATGCTTTCAGCACTTATCTCTTCCGCATTTAGCTACCCAGCAATGCCTCTGGCGAGACAACTGGTACACCAGTGATGCGTCCACTCCGGTCCTCTCGTACTAGGAGCAGCCCCTCTCAATTCTCCAACGCCCACGGCAGATAGGGACCGAACTGTCTCACGACGTTCTAAACCCAGCTCGCGTACCACTTTAAATGGCGAACAGCCATACCCTTGGGACCTACTTCAGCCCCAGGATGTGATGAGCCGACATCGAGGTGCCAAACACCGCCGTCGATATGAACTCTTGGGCGGTATCAGCCTGTTATCCCCGGAGTACCTTTTATCCGTTGAGCGATGGCCCTTCCATTCAGAACCACCGGATCACTATGACCTGCTTTCGCACCTGCTCGACTTGTCTGTCTCGCAGTTAAGCTTGCTTATACCATTGCACTAACCTCACGATGTCCGACCGTGATTAGCAAACCTTCGTGCTCCTCCGTTACGCTTTGGGAGGAGACCGCCCCAGTCAAACTACCCACCAGACACTGTCCGAGACCACGTTTCGTAATCTTCGTTAGAACATCAAACGTTAAAGGGTGGTATTTCAAGGACGACTCCACAAGCACTGGCGTGCCTGCTTCTAAGTCTCCCACCTATCCTACACATCAAAATTCAATGTTCAGTGTCAAGCTATAGTAAAGGTTCACGGGGTCTTTCCGTCTAGCCGCGGGTACACCGCATCTTCACGGCGATTTCAATTTCACTGAGTCTCGGGTGGAGACAGCCTGGCCATCATTATGCCATTCGTGCAGGTCGGAACTTACCCGACAAGGAATTTCGCTACCTTAGGACCGTTATAGTTACGGCCGCCGTTTACTGGGGCTTCGATCAGGAGCTTCTCTTTCGATAACACCATCAATTAACCTTCCAGCACCGGGCAGGCATCACACCCTATACGTCCACTTTCGTGTTTGCAGAGTGCTGTGTTTTTAATAAACAGTTGCAGCCAGCTGGTATCTTCGACTGGTTCAGCCTTCGGAGGTATACTCTTACAACCTACGCCAGCGCACCTTCTCCCGAAGTTACGGTGCTATTTTGCCTAGTTCCTTCACCCGAGTTCTCTCAAGCGCCTGAGTATTCTCTACCTGACCACCTGTGTCGGTTTTCAGTACGGTTTAGTAAAGCCTTTCGCTTAGTGGCTTTTCCTGGAAGCGTGGTATCAGTTACTTCATTTCCGTAGAAACTCGTCATCATCTCTCAGTGTTATGGAAGTCCGGATTTGCCTAAACTTCCCACCTACCAACTTAAACAGACATCCAACAGTCTGCTAACCTAACCTTCTCCGTCCCCACATCGCAGCTTTACCAAGTACGGGAATATTAACCCGTTTCCCATCGACTACGCTTTTCAGCCTCGCCTTAGGGGCCGACTCACCCTGCCCCGATTAACGTTGGACAGGAACCCTTGGTCTTCCGGCGAACGAGTTTTTCACTCGTTTTATCGTTACTTATGTCAGCATTCGCACTTGTGATATCTCCAGCATACTTCTCAATACACCTTCATCGACTTACACAACGCTCCCCTACCCAACAGGCGTATCACAAATATTCCTCTGATTTCTATCCGCACTTTATGCCAACTCAACGTGTTGGGTGCTTGACCAACATCTTATTCCGTTTCACTTCATTCGATGTTGTTAATCGAAGGCGTATTTGTGATACGCCTGATGCCGCAGCTTCGGTGCTATATTTTAGCCCCGTTACATCTTCCGCGCAGGCCGACTCGACTAGTGAGCTATTACGCTTTCTTTAAATGGTGGCTGCTTCTAAGCCAACATCCTAGCTGTCTAAGCCTTCCCACTTCGTTTCCCACTTAATATAGACTTTGGGACCTTAGCTGGCGGTCTGGGTTGTTTCCCTCTCCACGATGGACGTTAGCACCCACTGTGTGTCTCCTATGCATTACTCTTCGGTATTCGCAGTTTGCATCGGGTTGGTAATCCGGGATGAACCCCTAGCCGAAACAGTGCTCTACCCCCGAAGGTATTCACATAAGGCTCTACCTAAATAGATTTCGGGGAGAACCAGCTATCTCCCGGTTTGATTGGCCTTTCACCCCCAGCCACAAGTCATCCGCTAATTTTTCAACATTAGTCGGTTCGGTCCTCCAGTTAGTGTTACCCAACCTTCAACCTGCCCATGGCTAGATCACCGGGTTTCGGGTCTATACCTTGCAACTCACCGCCCAGTTAAGACTCGGTTTCCCTTCGGCTCCCTTATTCAGTTAACCTCGCTACAAAATATAAGTCGCTGACCCATTATACAAAAGGTACGCAGTCACCCAAAAGGGCTCCCACTGCTTGTACGTACACGGTTTCAGGTTCTATTTCACTCCCCTCACTGGGGTTCTTTTCGCCTTTCCTTCACAGTACTGGTTCACTATCGGTCAATCAGGAGTATTTAGCCTTGGAGGATGGTCCCCCCATCTTCAAACAGGATTTCTCGTGTCCCGCCCTACTTGTTGCAAGTTTAGTACCACAACATAAACTTAAAATACGGGGCTATCACCCTGTGTCGCTTGGCTTCCCAGCCAATTCTTCTGTCTTTGCTGCTATCACTTGCTGGCTCTTTCGCTTTCGCTCGCCGCTACTGACAAAATCTCGGTTGATTTCTTTTCCTCGGGGTACTTAGATGTTTCAGTTCTCCCGGTTTGCCTCAACAGACTATGTATTCATCTATTGATAGTAGATTCTTCATCTACTGGGTTTCCCCATTCGGATATCTTGGATTAAACGCTTCTTATCAACTCATCCAAGCTTTTCGCAGATTAGCACGTCCTTCTTCGCCTCTGATTGCCTAGGCATCCACCGTGTACGCTTAGTCACTTAACCATACAACCTCAAACATTTTCACTTGAAGTTGATATTAACTACTAAACACTTGACTGCTTTTGTTCAGTCAAGATTTTTCTTACTACTCAGACTTTCTTGTTTCAGGGCAAATGTGATTTGCCCCTACAGAAAATCTCTCAGTTTTCAGCTTGTTTCCAAATTTTTAAAGAACATTCGATAATCACTTATCTTTCGACAAAAAATCATCTTTAAATGGCGTCCCCACGGGGATTCGAACCCCGGTTACCGCCGTGAAAGGGCGATGTCCTAGGCCTCTAGACGATGGGGACAACATTTAAAGATGCTTTCCTTCATCCTGTCAATTTGCAAATTTTATCGCAAATCTGACCGCTTGTGTCTGTTTTCTTGCTCTATTCCTTGTCTACAATTACCAAACAATCTGTGTGAACACTTGCAAATCTCTTCATTCAGGTAAGGAGGTGATCCAACCGCAGGTTCCCCTACGGTTACCTTGTTACGACTTCACCCCAGTCATGAATCATACCGTGGTAAACGCCCCCCCTTTCAGTTAAGCTATCTACTTCTGGTACAACCCACTCCCATGGTGTGACGGGCGGTGTGTACAAGGCCCGGGAACGTATTCACCGCGACATTCTGATTCGCGATTACTAGCGATTCCGACTTCATGGAGTCGAGTTGCAGACTCCAATCCGGACTTAGATGCACTTTCTGAGATTCACTCCACCTCGCGGCTTCGTCACCCTCTGTATGCACCATTGTAGCACGTGTGTAGCCCTACTCGTAAGGGCCATGATGACTTGACGTCATCCCCACCTTCCTCCAGTTTATCACTGGCAGTCTCCTTTGAGTTCCCGACCGAATCGCTGGCAACAAAGGATAAGGGTTGCGCTCGTTGCGGGACTTAACCCAACATTTCACAACACGAGCTGACGACAGCCATGCAGCACCTGTCTCTAAGTTCCCGAAGGCACACTCTCATCTCTGAAAGCTTCTTAGGATGTCAAGAGTAGGTAAGGTTCTTCGCGTTGCATCGAATTAAACCACATGCTCCACCGCTTGTGCGGGCCCCCGTCAATTCATTTGAGTTTTAACCTTGCGGCCGTACTCCCCAGGCGGTCGATTTATCACGTTAGCTACGGGCACCAAACATAAAGCCCAATCCCCAAATCGACAGCGTTTACAGCGTGGACTACCAGGGTATCTAATCCTGTTTGCTCCCCACGCTTTCGCACATGAGCGTCAGTATTTTCCCAAGGGGCTGCCTTCGCCTTCGGTATTCCTCCACATCTCTACGCATTTCACCGCTACACGTGGAATTCTACCCCTCCCTAAAATACTCTAGCCACCCAGTATGAAATGCAATTCCCAAGTTAAGCTCGGGGCTTTCACATCTCACTTAAGTCACCGCCTGCGTGCCCTTTACGCCCAGTCATTCCGATTAACGCTCGCACCCTCCGTATTACCGCGGCTGCTGGCACGGAGTTAGCCGGTGCTTCTTCTGTGACTAACGTCAATGTAATGCTCTATTAAAACATCACCCTTCCTCATCACCGAAAGAACTTTACAACCCGAAGGCCTTCTTCATTCACGCGGCATGGCTGCATCAGGGTTCCCCCCATTGTGCAATATTCCCCACTGCTGCCTCCCGTAGGAGTCTGGACCGTGTCTCAGTTCCAGTGTGGCTGGTCATCCTCTCAGACCAGCTAGAGATCGTCGGCTTGGTAGGCCTTTACCCCACCAACTACCTAATCCCACTTGGGCTCATCTTATGGCAGGTGGCCCGAAAGTCCCACCCTCTAGTCCTTAGACATTACGCGGTATTAGCGACAGTTTCCCGTCGTTATCCCCCTCCATAAGCCAGATCCCCAAGCATTACTCACCCGTCCGCCACTCGTCAGCAAAGAAAGCAAGCTTCCTCCCTGCTACCGTTCGACTTGCATGTGTTAAGCCTGCCGCCAGCGTTCAATCTGAGCCATGATCAAACTCTTCAATTTAAAAAGTTTAATCGCTCAATATGTACTGACTATAAAAATCACTTAATATGAATTTCAAGTTAAGCACTTATCAAGACTTCAAAATTAAAAAAATATTTTTAAACAAAGTCAATCAACAAGTGCCCACACAGATTGTCTGATAAGTTGTTAAAGAGCAAAAAAGAACGACGCACTGTCAAATTTAAACACTTCACAACAGTGCGTCGTTGTGTGGCGCACATTATAGAGAAATTCAAATCCAACGCAAGTACTTTTTTGCAAAAAAATTTGAAAAAATGTCCGCTTGTTCAAAATAAGCTCATAATGTTTATTTCAAAAACAGAGGTTGTTTATATTTTCATAGACATATTTACAAAATATCATACAAATATGCTATTAGATAACAAAAAGGATTAGATCCACTCAAATAGATCTAATCCTTATGGTATCAATTTCATATCACCAATTCACAGGTAACTTACTTGTACAACTTAAATATTTAGAAACGATAGGACAGATTGGTTCCAATAGCATTTCCCTTTAATTTTGTACCATTTCGTTTCAAATTATTTTCTGAGTATTCTAAACCTACTTCAATATCGTTAGAGATTGCATATTTTATACCAATCGCATATCCAATCCCTTTGAAACTACCAAAATCCGATATTTTACTAATACTATAATTTAATTTAACGTATGGTAATATATCTGGTAGGAGACGGTATCCTTGAGCATATCCAATACTATATTGGGATTTTTGTTTGATATCATGAAAAATATTGCTACTTCCTAATTTTGCTTTACCATCAATTATTCCAATTAAATTCCTACCATAATCTGTTGCATAGTCTAAAGTAAAGTTTATGCCTATTGCCTGCTTACCTTGCAAATCACCATTTTTATATTTTGTAGTTGTAACATCCATACCAATTCCCCCACCTGTAAAAGTTTCACCTACAGGCGCAGCTAAAGCAGAGCTTGATAACAAAGCTACTACGATAAATCTTTTCATAATAAATCTCCTATTAAGTTAGCGTAGAAAATATCATTTTATTCTAATGAGATAGATATATATCAAACCGATGTTTTTTAGTTTCCTTACAAAAATCAGGTTTCTTATTTGCTAAAAATAATGCATAGTTAGGTCTTTTTACAACCACTCTCTTTCTAGCAAGTTGCTGAGCAGGGAAAAGTAAATCATCTGAATCTAAATCACAGCCAACCAATTGTTGAAATAGTTGCATCTCCTTTTTTACTAATGCACTTTTAGTCTTAGACGGATACATAGGATCAAGATAAACAACATCCACCGAGTCAAGATCTGGATTTAAACCAGTAATAGAACTATGAGGAAGTAATACCATTCTTTCTCTCATAAAATGACCAATTTCTAAATCTTTATAAGCTCTTTGTAAACCATCTTCCAATAATGCGCCAACAATTGGATTACGTTCAATAAGTTTCACATAGCAACCTATTGATGCCAAAACAAAAGCATCTTGCCCTAAACCTGCTGTCGCATCAATAATTGTAGGAGTGTACGAACCCTTAACACCAACAGCTTTCACAATAGCCTCATTACGACCACCGCCAAACTTTCGACGATACGACATTTTTCCATCAACAAAATTTACAGCTACAGCACCTAATTTAGGCTGATTAAGTTTCCTTAATTCAAGGCGTTCATTAGTCTGTACTAATGCTAAATTAGAGCTAGGATTATGCTTCAATTTCCATTTTTCACAAATATCATAAAAGCGCTCAGTAAAATCACTTTCATTAATTAATTGAATATTCATATCATGAGGTTTAAATACAACATAGGAACAATTCTTTGTTCCCATGTTATAAAATTACTTTTTAACACGAGTGTGTAAACCTTTCTTCTCTAAGTTACGATAAATCAACCACTGTTGTGCAATCGTAATTAAGTTAGACGTTAGCCAGTAAAGTACTAAGCCTGATGGGAACCATAAGAAGAATACAGTAAACATCACAGGCATAAAGTTCATCACTTTTTGTTGTACTGGATCAGCAATTGGGGTCGGCGACATTTTTTGTAACAAGTACATTGAACCACCCATTAATAGAGGGAAAATGTAGTATGGATCTTGTGCCGATAAATCTTGAATCCAACCGAAGAATGGTGCGTGGCGTAATTCCACCGCTTCCATAAATGTCCAGTATAATGCGATGAAAATTGGCATTTGAAGAAGAATTGGTAAACAACCGCCCATTGGGTTTACTTTTTCTTCTTTATACAGTTTCATCATCTCTTGGCTCATACGCTGACGGTCGTCACCGAAACGTTCACGCATCTCTTGAATGCGAGGTTGTAACATACGCATTTTCGCCATTGAGGTATATTGAGCTTTGGTTAATGGGTATAGAATGGTTTTCACCACAATGGTTACACCGATAATAGCTAAGCCCCAGTTAGACACAATACTTTGAATGAATGTTAATAACCAGAACAACGGTTTTGCAATAAACCACGCCCAGCCATAATCGACGGTTAAATCAAAGTTATTTGCCACTTGTGCCATTGCTGCTTGATCTTTCGGTCCAGTCCATAAATGGCTTGTAATAGTTGCTTCACCGTTAGGTGCAACTTGTGTTACGGGTCCACGATAACCGATAGTGCCTACGCCATTTCCTGTGCGAGTATAAAGATTATTTTCCGCATCTTGATTTGGGATCCACGCTGATACGAAATAATGCTGTAAAACCGCTGCCCAGCCTGCTTTAGTATCTACAGATAAGTTAGCTTTTGCCATTTCATCAAAACTATATTTTTTATAGTTCACTTCAGAAGATGAATAAGCCCCCCCCGTATAGGTCGGCATTGCAAAATTGCCGGTACTTTCAACTAAAGTATGTTTAAGCTGACCGTAAGGCTGAACTTCGAGAGTTTCTGCAGTACCATTTTTGATGTGATAATTTACCGCTACATTATAGCTACCACGTTTTAGGGTAAATGTTTTGGTATAAACTACGCCATCTTTTTCAAATGTTAATGGCAGGGCAATTTCGTCTTGACCTTCTGCTAACGCAAATTTCTCTGCTGTAGCTTGATACTGAGCTCGACCTGCTGTGGTATCAATCCCGTTTTTACCAACTAACCCACTTTGTGCCACATACAGCACTTTGCCGTTATCTTGTAGCAATTCAAATGGTGTATTAGAGTCTAATTCTGCGTTATATTTTAAGAGATCAGAATCAACCACATCACCACCTAAAGTATCAACGGTTAAACGTAACACGTCCGTTTCAATAGTAATGGTTTTTCCTTTAGTTGATTGCTCATTGATAGATGCCGCATTAGATGAAGCGGGTACATCACTCGATTGATTTGCAACTTGTTGTGTTTGAGCTTGAGCCATCGCTTGTTTTTGTGCTTGGATCTCAGGGTTATAATCCTGTTGCCATTGCGTAAAAATCAAGAACGAAACAAGCAACAAACCCATAATCAGTAAACTACGGTTTGAGTTCATTTTAAGTTCTCTGTGGTTAAAGTGAAGTGGAATAGCCCACTATGGAAAATTAGACATTTTAATATAGGATAACAAACTATCCAACGCCTTTTACAAGATAGCGGTTGGATTTTTTTAGAGATTTACTAAAAAGTACGGCTTCTTGCAAACAAATGCTCACAAATCAAACAAACTTAGGATTTTCTTACTAATATTAAAGCAAAATAATGTGATGAACGCCACATTTTGAAGAATTACTTCTTTTTTATTCTTACGAAATCCGACAAAATAAGTGTCATTTAGCAAGAAAACTCGTATAATTACGACGTTTTTATTTTTTTATTCTTACAAGAGGTACACACAATGGGTGGTATTAGCATTTGGAATCTAGTCATTATCGTTTTATTAGTTGTCTTATTATTTGGCACTAAAAAATTACGTGGATTAGGCTCAGACTTAGGCGAATCTATCAAAGGCTTTAAAAAAGCGATGAATGACGACAAAGCTAAAGACGCTGAATTTGAGAAAGTAGAACAAAAAACCGCAGAATCTACTGAACAAAAAGCTAAAGAAAAAGAGCAGGCATAATCCGTGTTTGATATAGGTTTTTCTGAATTAGTTTTGGTATTTATCGTAGGCTTAGTGGTATTAGGACCGAAACGCCTGCCTATTGCTATTCGTACAGTGATGGGCTGGGTTCGCACTATTCGAGGATTGGCAGCTAACGTTCAAAATGAGCTTTCTCAAGAGCTAAAACTGCAAGAGTTGCAAGAGAGCATTAAGAAAGCAGAAGAGTTGAATTTAAGTAATTTATCTCCTGAATTGAGCAAAACCGTAGAAGAACTCAAACAATCTGCACAGAAAATGCAAGCTAACTTAGACTCAGCGAGAGGGCAAATTGAAAGTCTGACGCAAGAGCAAGTTAATGAAATTCAAAATAAAATTGAGCAAGAGAGCCAGCAACTTTCTCAACAAGCTGAACAGCAAAAAGAAACCGAAAACCCACCGCTTGAAACCGAAACGCTTTCGGCGGATCGCATTGCAGAACTTGCTGAAGCAGACGAAGAAAAATTGACGGCGTATTATCCCCCAGATGACGATCTTGCAAGTGTTGAGCCTAAAACGAAACAGGATAAATAATGTCAGTCGAAGAATCTCAACCCCTTATTAGCCATTTAATTGAGCTTCGTAACCGCTTGTTAAGAGCGGTTATTTGTATTTTAGTTGTCTTTTGTGTCCTTGTTTATTGGGCAAATGACATCTATACATTACTTTCTAGCCCACTTACTGAACGTTTACCCGAAGGGGCAACGATGATTGCCACGAATGTGGTTACACCGTTTTTCACTCCGATAAAATTAACGGCGATTGTTGCAGTATTTATTTCCGTGCCTTATATTTTGTATCAAGTCTGGGCATTTATCGCACCTGCATTATATAAACACGAAAAAAAGCTAGTTTATCCACTGTTAATCTCAAGTTCTCTGCTTTTCTATATTGGTGTGGCATTTGCGTATTATGTAGTCTTTCCGCTCATTTTTGGCTTCCTGACCCAAACAGCCCCTGAAGGTGTTGTAATGGCAACAGATATTAATAGCTATCTTGATTTCATTTTGACTATCTTTTTAGCCTTTGGTGTCTGTTTTGAAGTGCCAGTTGCGATCATTTTACTTTGTTGGTCTGGCGTAACCACAGCAGAAGATCTCAAAGAGAAGCGTCCTTACATTATTGTGGCAGCTTTCGTGATCGGAATGTTATTTACCCCACCAGATATGTTCTCTCAAACATTACTAGCTGTGCCGATGTGTCTGTTATTTGAACTAGGACTACTGGTTGCTCGTTTTTATCAGCCGAAAGATGATGAAACCGAGTCAACAGCACAATCTGAATAAATAACTATAGAGGCACAAAATGTGTCTCTATGTATTTTAGATAATGTATATTCTGCTCAATAGCCATCTGACGTAGTATTCCCGCATAGAATACCTTTAATCAACTTTTGAGAGCCAATACATTCTGAAATTGAATATTGATTCAAATATTGATAGAAATGTTCAAGGGCGTGATCTAAGACAGATTTCAGGTGACAATGCGGTTTTAAAATACACGCAGGAGAATTGCAATCTATCAATCTGGGATTGCCTTGCAAGGTTCTAATCACTTCGCCCACAGGCATGGAGAGAATGAGAGAGGAAATTCTAATACCGCCACCTTTTCCCCTTGCGGTGATTAGCCACCCTTGTTTTGCCATAAAATGCACCACTTTCACCAAATGGTTCTGCGACACTTGAAGCGATTCTGCTAACTGCGGAATAGTGCGAAGCTCATCTTGATGATGAGCAAGATACATCAATACACGAAAAGCATAATCAGTAAATTTACTTAGGTGCATAGTTCCCTCCATACTTGATAAAGTTGGGCATTAATGCCCAACTTATCTTTCCCATTACTCGTGAGAGGAGAGTAATAAATTCCCCAAGGTTTTCACCCCAATCCCCGTTGCACCTGCTGCCCATAAATCACTTGCAGTTTTGCGGAAGGTTGCAGAACAGTCAATGTGTAACCAATTTTGCTGATAATTTTCCACAAAATAGGATAAGAAGGCTGTTGCGGTACTTGCGCCTGCACCAACAGGAACAGAACCGATATTGGCAATATCTGCAAAGGAAGATGAAATTTGAGCACGGTGGAACTCTTCAAACGGTAAACGCCAGAAAGGTTCGTTTTCGGCTTTGGCTGCCTCAAATAAACGGGCAACTAATTGATCGTCCATTGATAGCACTGAATGGTAGTCATTGCCCACCGCCACTTTGGCTGCTCCCGTTAAGGTAGCACAATCGACAATAAACTGTGGCTTCTGTTTGCTGGCTTCAATTAAACCGTCGGCTAACACTAAACGCCCTTCTGCATCGGTATTTAATACTTCTGCAGTTACACCATTGCGATAAGTAATAATATCCCCTAATTTGAATGCTCGGCTACTTACCATATTTTCTGCACAGCAAAGATAGAGCTTCACACGTTGTTTTAAGCCACGCGCAATAGCAAAACCTAATGCCCCTGTGACTAAGGCGGCTCCACCCATATCGGTACGCATTGTAGACATACTGTCACTTGGTTTTAAGCTATAACCGCCCGTGTCAAAGGTAATGCCTTTACCAACTAAACAGGCTAACACAGGGGCATCTGGGTTGCCCGTTGGGTTATAATCAAGTTGTAACATCGCTGGCAAATGTGCCGAGCCTTTACCGACTGTCCAAATGCCGTGATAACCACGTTCATTTAATGCTTCACGAGCAACGATTTCAAAAGAAACCTTACCTTTGCCGACATATTTATCGGCTTGGTGTAAAATAAATTCAGCTGCTTTGTGAGCCAACACTTCGGGGGTTAAGCGGTCAGATGGTTCGTTAATAATGTCACGAGTAAAGCTGCTACACGCAAGGCGAGCATCAAATTCGGTTTGTTGTTCATTTAACGCAGGATAGGTGACTGAGCCTGCATTTTTTACACTAACAAACCCTTGATGGAACGCCCAGCACTGCTCTAATCCCCAGCCTTCGCCCGTTAAGGCAACATTTAAAATGTTCTGATTTTTTATTTTGCGAGCCGCTTGTTGAATGGTGGTTAATTCATCTTTTACCAGATGAATTGTCATACCTTGATCATTTGCGGATAAAATCGCCTTTTTTCCCCAAACTTCATAGGCAGCAGTTGATGATAACGTGATTTGCATTGAACTCATAAAGACTCCTTGATATATAGCTATATAAATACTTTTACACTTCATCCAATATAACTTTGAATATTGTCAATAAAGTATTATTGCCAATCCTACTAGACCCCCTACTAAAAGTCTATCGTTCAGTTCACTCTAAGATACATTGTGAAAAAATAAACACATATCACAGATATTATTCATTTTTTTAACATGATGTAATAATCAAAAATTAGGAATGTATCTTCAAAGCTAATAACAAGTAATGAATCAATTAATTTTGGTGATCTCTTAAGCGATCACCAAGAGCTAAGGATGAAAACGAAAGTAAAGAAGAGCAGCTCTTAAGCCTTGATTATAAGAGTTTAATCTATCTTTTACCTCTCAATCCGCCCAAACTTCCCACTTTGTACATCACGCATAGCTTGAATAATTTCTTCTCGGCTATTCATCACAAAAGGACCATAACCCACAACAGGTTCATTTAATGGTTCTCCCGTAAGAATTAACAGTTTAGAATCGTTATTCGTCTCGATCTGAACATCAGCACCGCCACGTTCAAAGGTCACTAACTCACCACGACGAGCAATGTCCTCGCCATTAATTTGTACTGTGCCATCTAACACCAAAATAATCAGATTATGGCTTTCTGGTACAGCAAAAGTATGAACTTTACCTGCATTTAGTACCACATCCCACATATTAATCGGACTAAAAGTACTAGCAACTCCCGAAGTACTTGATAGCTCTCCCGCAATAATACGAGCCATTCCAGCATTATCACCAAGTTGCACGACAGGAATATCTGCCGATTTAATCGCCTGATATTTTGGTGTTGTCATTTTGTGAGCTTTCGGCAAATTCACCCAAAGTTGCACCATCTCAAACATTCCACCTTCTCTTGAAAAACGCTCTGAGTGAAACTCTTCGTGCATTACACCTGAACCTGCCGTCATCCATTGCACATCACCTGTCCCAATAGTACCGCCACCACCATAAGAGTCCGCGTGAGCAACTTCGCCTTGATACGCAATTGTAACGGTTTCAAAACCACGATGCGGATGCTCGCCAACACCACGAAAATCCGATTTGCGTCCACCATCAAAATGGTGAGGTGGGTTGTAATCCATCAATAAGAATGGATCTAAATTTTTATCGGTATCGTTATAGCTAAACATTGATTGAACGTGGAACCCATTGCCTACCCAGTGTTTTGCAGGTGCAGTATGAACATTTGCAACTTTTTTCATTTTGTTATCCTTTGTTTATAGTTAAATGTTGCGAGTGATTTATCACATCGCTCTTGATGGGGTGCATTATAATCTTACCTGAAATTTGATAAATATAGATTTTATTGATTAACTATTTAATATAAGTAAATAATAAAAAGAAAAATCGCAAAAAAAGATAAAACCATTATAATGTCGCCTTTCACAGCGGTGCGATAATGCAAAAATATTGCAACATCGTACCGCTTATTTATTCAACCGTGGTTCGCAAACCTCCCACGCAAAAAAAACTAAGGAACACAATGAAACCTACACCTAAAGCCGTCGTAATTTTTTCAGGCGGACAAGATTCTACGACTTGTTTATTTCTTGCTATCGAAGAATTTGGCAAAGAAAATGTTGAAGTCGTCACCTTTCAATATGGACAACGCCACGCCATCGAATTAGATAAAGCCCGTTGGATTGCACAAGATCTTGGCGTTAAACAGACCTTAATTGATACATCAGTGATCAAAGCCATTACGACTAATGCCTTAATGGACGATCAAGCTGAAATTAAGCAGACAGGCAACACGCCTAACACCTTTGTGGATGGGCGTAATGCACTTTTTCTACTTTACACAGCCATTTATGCCAAAAGTCAGGGGATCCAAACCATTTATACAGGTGTATGTGAAACAGATTTTAGTGGTTATCCTGATTGTCGAGATGTATTCATTAAATCAATGAACGTAACGCTGAATTTAGCGATGGATTACAACTTCAATATCCGTACACCGTTGATGTATCTCACGAAAAAAGAAACTTGGGCGTTAGCTGATCAACTTGGGGCATTTGACTATATCCGAACCCATACTCACACTTGCTATCTTGGCGTAGAAGGCGGTTGCCATACTTGCCCAAGTTGTTTGTTAAGAGAAAAAGGGTTAAACGAATATTTAGAGGAAAAAGGCAATGTTTAAAATCGCCAAAGAATTTAGTTTTGATATGGCCCATATGTTGGACGGTCACGATGGCAAATGCAAAAATCTGCACGGGCATACCTATACCTTACAAGTAGAGATTGCTGGCGAATTACATACGGACGGTGCTAAATCAGGTATGGTGATGGATTACAGTGATCTCAAAGCGGTCGTAAAACAGCATATTCTTGACAAAATGGATCACGCCTTTATCTACGATTCGACAAGTGAGAAAGAGTGTAAAGTTGCCACATTACTTCAATCTCTCGATTCCAAAACCTTTGGTATTCCTGCTCGCACCACAGCGGAGCAGATGGCGAAATACATTTTTGACACACTCACAGCGGAAGGACTGCCTGTTAGTCTTATTCGCTTATGGGAAACCCCAACGTCTTATTGTGAGTACTGCCGATAATGAAAAATCCAGAATACCGAATTGTCGAAATCTTTGAAACCCTTCAAGGCGAAGGGTTCAATACAGGTATGCCAAGTATTTTTATCCGCTTTGGTAAATGCAATCTTGCTTGTCCTTGGTGCGATACCAATTACAACCAATACGAAACCAAAACCCTTGCAGATATTATGCAAGTGGTCAAAGGTTTTTCCGCAAAGAACATCATTATTACAGGGGGCGAACCGACAATTCAGCCCGATTTAACCTATCTGCTCGATACCTTGAAAGCAGAAGGTTATTTTATTGCAATAGAAACCAATGGCTTAAAACCCGTTCCGCCACAAATTGACTACATCGCCACTAGTCCCAAGCGGTTATATCAGAAGAATTATTTGAAACATCACATTCCCTTTGCGAATGAAGTGAGAATTGTGGTGGACGGTGATGTGCTAGCGTTTTGTGAGCAGATAGAAAGCACCATCAAAGCGGAGCGTTACTACCTTTCCCCTTGTGAAGAAAATGGGGTGATGAATATGTTAGAAACCATCACCCAACTAGGAAAACTTAACCAGCGTCCGAACAAACCCCGTTGGCAGTTAAGTATTCAGACGCATAAGATGGCTGGGATTGAGTAATACTGAAAACGCTTAATTGTTGCAATTAAACTATTCTGCTACTTTTACTTCTTTTGTCCCACAACCAAAATTAATAATCTCTTGCTCAGACATAAGAGGATAACGGCATTGCATTTTTAGATAGAGAATTCCCTCATCTGATAGAGTGTCTTGATAACCTACTCTAGCCTCTTCTGGGGATAGCCCCGAAGTGTCTTGATAACCTACTCTAGCCTCTTCTGGGGATAGCCCCGAAGATTCTTGATGTCTATTTATACTATATTGTAACGATTTAGGTTTACTAGATTTCTGAGATTCTGGCTCCTTGATATCTTGCGCCAATAATGAATTTTCATTATTGCTATCCACAACAGAAGCCTGTTCATTTTGAACTGAAATAGATTGTCTAGCTCCAGCCTTTTCATCTGATGAGGAGGCCTCTGTTATATCCTTCTTAGAATCAGGAATTTTTACTTGGGAAGCTCCCGCTTCTGAGACCTCAGATTTTAGAGATTCAACTTTTGGTGACTCAACTTTTGATGCCTCAACTTTTGATGCCTCAACTTTTGATGCCTCAACTTTTGATGCCTTAACTTTTGGCGACTCAACTTTTGAATCTTCTGCTTTTAGTCCTTCTACATCAGCTTTATCTTCTCCCTTTTCTTGAATAATATCCTTCTTAGGTTGTTCAAAGCAGGCAGTTACAGAAAATATAGCAATAAAAATTAATAATAGTTTATTCATAAAAAATATCCTTAAATAAAAATCAACGCATTGTCACAAACTCTTCCGAGCCTGTTGGGTGAATGGCGACTGTGTTATCAAAATCAGCTTTGGTTGCCCCCATTTTGATTGCAACGGCAAAACCTTGCATCATTTCATCAACACCGAAGCCAATGCCGTGTAAGCCAACAATTTTTTCTTCCTTGCCGACACAAACTAATTTCATTCGGCAAGGTTGGCGGTGTTGTGTTACGGCACTGTACATTGGGGTGAATGAAGATTTATAAACTTTCACATTTTCCGCACCGTATTGCTCAACCGCTTTTGGCTCTGTTAAACCAATAGTACCAATCGGCGGATGGCTGAAAACTACCGTTGGAACAAGGTTGTAATCCAAATGTTCATTTGGCCTATTGTTGAATAAACGCTCTGATAAACGGCGACCTGCGGCAACGGCAACAGGGGTTAATTCAATTCCGCCTTCAATAATATCGCCTACGGCATAGATGCCTTCGACGTTGGTATTCTGGAATTTATCCACCTTCACAAAGCCACGTTCATTGGTTGCCACACCTGCAGCCTCAAGGTTAATCACGTCTGTTGCTGGTTCACGGCCAATCGCCCATACCAAGCAATCTACGCTTTGTTCTTCAGCATTTTCCAATTTTAACGTTAAAGAGCCATCAGCATTTTTAACGACTTCTTGTGGAATAGCGTGAGTATGAAGTTGAATACCATCTTGGTGCATCACTTCTAATAAAGTTTCCACAATAAGTGGATCGAAAGTACGCAAAGGGGCGTGTTGGCGAACGAATAAATGGGTTTCTGCCCCTAAGCTGTTTAATACTCCTGCAAGTTCCACCGCAATGTAACCAGCCCCCACAACTGCCACACGTTTTGGTACATCATTTAAGGCAAAAACACCATCAGAATCAATGCCATATTCCGCCCCTTTAATCGCAGGACGACTTGGACGACCGCCCGTTGCAATTAAAATATGATCAGCCGTGATTTGCTCTACGCCACCGTCTGCCAAGGCAACTTCAACGGTATTCTTATTCACGAATTTTGCAAACCCACGAATAACATCAACATTGTTTCTGGCTAAAACGTTATTGTAAGAAGTATGGATACGTCCGATATAGGCTTGACGGCTTTCGACTAATTTACGGTAATCAAAACGATTGACCGTCACATCAAAGCCGTAATCTGGTGCATAGCGATTGATCGCTTCAGCAATTTGAGCCCCATAGAACATCACCTTTTTCGGGACACAGCCTACGTTTACGCAAGTTCCGCCTAAGTGTTTTGCTTCGATAATGGCACATTTTTTACCATAACTTGCCGCTCGGTTAATGGAAGCAATACCGCCGCTACCACCGCCGATAGCGATGTAGTCGTAATGTTTGGTCATAAAAGGTTCCTTAAAATTATCTTTATTTCATATCAATGACACACATTAAAAAAACATAGCCACATCCAGCCATAAAAGATATGGCTGATTTGACTATTACTTCGCAATACGCTTATATTTAATACGATGTGGTTGGGTTGCTTCTGCACCAAAGGTTTTCTTTTTCCACTCTTCGTAGTCTGAGAAGTTACCTTCGTAGAAAGTGACTTTACCTTCATCACCGTAATCTAAAATGTGGGTTGCGATACGGTCTAAGAACCAGCGGTCGTGCGAGATAACCATTGCACAGCCTGGGAATTCTAAGATCGCATTTTCTAACGCACGCAAGGTTTCTACATCAAGGTCATTGGTCGGTTCGTCTAATAATAAGACGTTTCCGCCCGCTTGTAACAATTTCGCAAGGTGTAAACGACCACGCTCACCGCCTGATAATTCGCCGACACGTTTTTGTTGATCTACGCCTTTGAAGTTAAAGCGTCCAACATAGGCACGGCTTGGGATTTCAAAGTTACCGATAGTTAAAATATCTTGTCCGTTTGACACTTCTTCCCACACGGTTTTCTTGTCGTCCATTGCATCACGGAACTGATCCACAGAGGCAAGTACCACGGTTTCACCCATTACGATTGAACCGCTATCCGGTTGTTCTTGACCTGAAAGCATACGGAATAAGGTTGATTTACCTGAACCGTTCGCCCCTATAATTCCAACGATTGCCCCTTTTGGTATGCTGAAAGATAAATCGTCTATTAAAGTACGGTCGCCGTAAGATTTAGTTAGGTTACTCACCTCAATCACTTTATCCCCTAAGCGTGGACCAGGTGGAATAAAGAGTTCGTTGGTTTCGTTACGTTTTTGATATTCGCCTGAGTTAAGCTCTTCAAAGCGTGCCATACGCGCCTTGCTTTTCGCCTGACGACCTTTCGGATTTTGGCGAACCCATTCCAACTCTTTGGCAATGGATTTTTGGCGAGCATTTTCCGCTGCTTGCTCTTGCTCTAAACGTTTCTCTTTTTGCTCTAACCAAGAAGAGTAGTTACCTTCCCAAGGAATACCTTCACCACGGTCAAGCTCTAAGATCCAACCTGCCACGTTATCTAAGAAGTAACGGTCGTGGGTAATTGCCACCACAGTGCCTTCATAGTCGTGTAAGAAACGCTCTAACCACGCCACAGACTCGGCATCTAAGTGGTTGGTTGGCTCGTCTAATAACAACATATCTGGTTTTTCGAGCAATAAACGGCAAAGAGCCACACGGCGGCGTTCGCCCCCTGAAAGATGTTCGATTTTAGCGTCCCAATCCGGTAAACGTAACGCATCTGCCGCACGTTCTAACTGGTTATCCAAATTGTGACCATCGTGAGCTTGAATAATCGCTTCTAATTGAGCTTGTTCAGCTGCAAGTTTGTCGAAGTCCGCATTTTCATCGGCATAAGCCGCATAGACTTCATCTAAACGAGTGAGTGCGTTTTTCACTTCTGAAACCGCTTCTTCAATGGCTTCACGCACGGTTTGCTGTGGCTCTAATTTTGGTTCTTGCGGAAGATAACCGATTTTGATCCCCAGTTGCGGACGAGCTTCCCCTTCGATCTCTTTATCGATCCCAGCCATAATGCGTAACAGGGTGGATTTACCTGCACCATTTAAACCTAACACCCCAATTTTTGCCCCTGGGAAGAAGCTCAGAGAGATGTCTTTTAAAATATGACGCTTCGGCGGAACGACTTTTCCGACACGGTGCATCGTGTAAACAAATTGCGTGGACATATACATTCCTTTTCTGACAAAAATTAGGGGGTATTCTACTTGAAATCAGGGACAAAATATAGCTTTGCCCCTGAATTGTTACTGATCTTTCCAATCTGCTTGAATTTTCTTATGTTCATAAGGGAAAAACAGTTGATCGATAATTTGCCCTTTACGTTCATTAGAAATCTGATTAAACCAAAACTCTGCCTGTGATAAATTTTTCTCTACGCCTGCATAACCGATTATAGAGCTTCATTGTTTGGGCTGATGTAACAGAAGTAAAAAAAGAAAAAGGGCAACAAGAATGGATTTCAACATAATGCTCTCCTAAAAAAGTTGCTGTAAAAGTAGATATATCGAAAGGCGGATTGATTTTATAAGAAATTTTACGTTTTTCCTACAAAACAAAAGATCAAACCCAAGCTCACATACGCCAATTATTTGGGGCGTAGCTAGATTAAGTTTGATCTTCTTAAATTACCCTATATTGATGTTAGAACGAGTATCTTATATTGGAATTAACAGATAAATCCGTATTATATTTTCCAAACACAGAGCCTTCTAAACTCAAGCCTATACTTAACTTATCATTAGCTCTGATATTAAGCCCCAAGTCCATCAACATTCTGGCATCTTTTTTGCTATTGCTAGCACTTATACCATCTACCAAAATTTCATTGCGTTTTGCAATATCCCATTGATAGCCAATGCCAGCCCAAGCGGTCGCTTTGCTCTGTCCAATTTCAAAAGTTTTACCTGCATTCACACCCAAACGACCAACCAGACCATTTGAGGCTTTTATGGTTAATTTATGTCCGTTATCGGCTAAATTAGCTTGGCTATTTTTGACATAAATCACTTCCGCTTGTGGTTCAATATAGCCTGAACCTAAGCTAAATCTATAACCAACTTCACCACCCAAATAGAATGAATGGGTGTGATATTGTTGAGATTTAAAATCTAACTTCATTTCTTTAAATGCGTAGTCAAATTTATGGTTATTTTTGACATATTTAGCGATGGTATCAAGATAAAAGCCGTTATCGAATAACGCTGTTGCATAAACGCCTGCACCGATAGATTTTACATCGCCGTTTGTTGAGCCGACTTTCCCTTCAATGTCTGTTGAAGTATGCGTTACCGTTACCCCAGTAAATAACTCTGCATTTGAAAGGTGGCTTTGTTTATCAAAACCTGTCTGAATATGGGTAAATTTATGCTTATAGCTATCGCTACTGCCTTTACCGCCTAATACTCTAGCCCATACGCCAGCATTGGCGTCAATGCCACGCAACTCTCCCATTCTCTTATTGAGATTGTTCATTTCAACGTGGTTAAGATCAGTATGCAATGAAGTAACTTCATTAGCTTCTTTGATCGCAGCTTGATTTGGGGATTTCGTAATGCGGATATTTCCATTCTGGCCTTGTTTGAAATCATAGATTACTAATCCCTTATTACTAACTAACGACTGTTCAGTTTTTGGATTAATCAAAGTTATGTCAACACCATCTTTTTGCACAATATAAAATGTTACATCTCCCATATTCTTAGTGATAAAACTTAGTTCTGGGTACGAATTAATTTCCTTTGTTAAAGATTCTGTCGCTTTGCTTATGATAGGATCTTTTGCGTTGCTTTCTGAACTATCAACAATAATCTTTTTAGTTCCTTGATCGTTAGGTAGACTTGATGTATTTGGTGTATTAATTACACTAACCTCATTACTACTATTTTCAACATTTGCCGAAGATACTGTCGAATTATTACCTATATCTACCCCATTACTGTTTTCGATATTTTCCGGTGTATTTACCGAATCATTATTTTCGGATGCTGAACTTACAGTATCATCTGATGCCGATGCAGCATTAATGGCTTGATTTGAATGGCCACTATTTTCAACTTTTGTTGGAAGATTTGTTGAGTTATTGCTAGTAGTAGATACATTCTCTACCTTTGTAGTATTAGTTGCTGTACTATTAATTGAACAAAAACTTTCTGACACACCAGGAGCCAAACTTAACCTACAATCCTCACGATTAGATGTATCTTTATAAGTACCATTATTTCTTGCCTCATCTATACTGAGGTAGGTAATACTATAAATATCATAAAGATCCGTTACATACATGCGACCACCGTCAACGGCATAGCTGTAAAGAAAACGGAATATATCATTTCCTTTATTGTCTTTTGCGTAATTTCCTACCACCTCAACCATTTTAAGATTTCCAGCTTTATCCTTAACAGAATCACTAATCCATCCTTTTTTTATCTTACCATCCCCATCAACTTCAATTCCCCATAAGGTTACGGTATGGTGCTGAGAAGTGAGTGCTGCAACAACGTTTCCTGTCTTAAAATTATCAATTAAAGATTTAGTGACTAATTTGGCATCCGAGTCATAACGTTCCGTCCAGAATGGACCACCACTAATTTTTGTTGGACCTCTCTCACTTTCATAATACGTTTTTTTATTATGTTCTTCGTATAATTTTACTCCTGATGCAAAACGAGAGAAAAAATACTCCATACCTCGATATGGTTGTAATCCACCCTGTATATGCGGATAAGTTTTATATATCCATCCTGAAATGGCTTTGCTATCTTTAGGAGTATCCTCGTTAAATTCTACTTGCGCTTTTACTCTACTTTTCCACCATCCGAGAGTATTTCCTGCAACAGCGCCCCAACACTGATTTGGATATTGTAAATCAGCAGTCCATCCACTATTTTGATTGACTCCACTTGCCCAATAAGTCTGAGCTTCAACTACCTGTACAGATGAAGAAAAAAGTGTCGCTATTACGATCTTCGAAAGATAAGGTTTCATTATGTTCTCCTTTAAATCATTGGATGTGTTTTTAAATTGTATTGACGAATCATTGTAAATTTTTTTAGCGCTTAACACTTTGTACCAGCGCAAGATATATCTAAGATTCCCTATATTATGTAGTATAGCTTAAAAATATTGAATCTCTTTATATTTCATATACGTTTTTTATATCTTTGAGACACTATTTTCTCGTCAAATAATCCCCTTCACACACCCATTTATAGGTCGTGAGTGCTTCTAGCCCCATAGGTCCACGGGCGTGTAGTTTTTGTGTGCTGACCGCCACTTCTGCTCCTAAGCCAAATTGTGCTCCATCGGTAAAACGAGTACTTGCGTTGATATATACCGCCGCCGCATCGACTTGTTGAACGAACTGGCGAGCCAAAGCATAGTTACTGGTTAAAATCCCTTCGGAATGTTGGCTGCCATAGGTACGAATATGCTCAATCGCTTGCTGAATACCATCTACAACTACCACGCTCAAATCCAACGACAACCACTCTTGACGTAATTTTGCTTGTTCAAGCGGTTGGATTTGCGGATTTTTCTGCAGATCTTCAGAAAAATCATCGCTATGCAATGTCACTTTCAATTTGCAAAGATGTTCGGCGAGTTTCGGTAAAAACTGATCTGCAATCGCCTTATCGACCAACAAGGTTTCTAGGGTGTTACAAGTACTTGGGCGTTGGGTTTTCGCATTGGCAATCACATTTAACGAACGCTCTAAATCCGCACTGGCTTCCACATATAGATGACACACCCCGATACCGCCGACAATCACTGGGATAGTCGAGTTTTCTTTGCAGAACTGATGTAAACCTGCTCCACCACGCGGAATAACCATATCAATGAACTGATCCAACTTGAGCAATTCGAGCAATAATGCACGATCAGGATCGGTGACGGCTTGCACGGCTAATTTCGGTAAGCCAGCCTGCTCTAAGGCAGATTGCACGACTTCAACCAAAATTGCATTGGTAAATTTCGTTTCTTTACCGCCACGTAAAATCACCGCATTGCCTGTTTTCAAACAGAGCGAAGCAACATCAATGGTCACATTCGGACGAGCTTCGTAAATAGTCAAAATTACCCCTAACGGCACTCGTTGGCGTTCGATTTTCAACCCACTATCCAACACACCGCCGTCAATCACCTGCCCGACAGGATCGGCAAGGCTCGCCACATTCCGCACATCATTTGCAATCCCACGAATACGCTCAGGTGTTAGCAACAAGCGGTCGATTATCGCCTCTGAAATCCCTTGCGACTTGGCATAATCAATATCCTTCGCATTGACCACTAAAATCTCCTCGGTACGCTGTTCCAACGCATCAGCAATGGAGAATAGGGCTTGGTTCTTTTGAACATTACCAAATTGAGCTAGCTCAAAGCTCGCTTGTTTGGCTTGTTGTGCAATTTTAATCATTGTCATAGTTGATTCTCTGTAAAAAATAATAGGGGAGATTTTAGCATAGAATGTTGGATATATGATTATAGATAGATATTAATGCTAATTCTCAATAAATAATGCTTCCTGTTCATCACTAAATCCTATACACTACGCAAACGTTTGCTTTTGCAAGCGGTCAGATCTTTAGCGATTTTTTACAGGGGAATTTCAATGAATATTTTGATTATTGGCAACGGTGGTCGTGAACACGCATTGGCGTGGAAAGTTCGTCAATCACCTTTAGCGGAAAAGGTTTTTGTAGCGCCTGGAAATGCAGGAACAGCGCTTGAAGCAGGGATTGAAAATGTGGCAATTTCTGCAACGGATCTGACCGCTTTAGTCAATTTTGCCAAAGAAAATGAGGTGGGGCTAACCATTGTCGGGCCTGAAGCACCTTTAGTTATCGGCGTTGTTGATGCATTCCGTGCCGCTGGATTAAAAATTTTTGGTCCAACTCAAGCTGCAGCCCAGTTAGAAGGGTCAAAAGCCTTTGCCAAAGACTTTTTAGCTCGCCACAACATTCCAACAGCAGAATATCAAACCTTTACTGAAATTGAACCTGCCTTAGCCTATTTATACCAGAGAAATGCTCCGATTGTGATCAAAGCCGACGGTTTAGCCGCAGGTAAAGGGGTAATTGTTGCAATGACGCTGGCGGAAGCTGAAGAAGCAGTGAAAGATATGTTTTCAGGCAATGCGTTTGGTGACGCAGGTAGCCGTGTTGTTATCGAAGAATTTTTAGCTGGCGAAGAAGCCAGTTTTATCGTGATGGTCGATGGTAAAAACGTCGAGCCAATGGCAACCAGTCAAGATCATAAACGAGTGGGTGAAGGCGATACAGGCTTAAATACAGGCGGAATGGGAGCTTATTCCCCTGCCCCTGTCGTCACTCCAGATGTTCATCAACGTGTGATGCAAGAAATTATTTATCCGACAGTGCGTGGTATGGCGAGTGAAAATAATGAATATACAGGTTTTCTCTATGCAGGCTTGATGATTATGCCAAATGGACAACCTAAGGTAATTGAATTTAACTGCCGTTTTGGTGATCCTGAAACACAACCGATTATGATGCGATTGGAGTCGGATCTTGTCGAACTCTGTCTAAAAGCCTGTGACGGCAAGCTAAACGAGATACAATCAAAATGGTGTGAACAAGCAGCGTTAGGAATTGTGCTTGCTGCCGAAGGTTATCCTGCAGATTATCGTCAAAATGATGAAATCACGGGAATTCCGACAGATTATTGTGCCGATAAAAAGGTCTTTCTCGCAGGTGTTAGCCAGCAGAATGGGAAATTAGTCACAAAAGGAGGACGTGTACTGTGTGCCACCGCATTAGGTTCCACCGTATCTGACGCACAGCAAAAAGCCTTAAAACTGGCTGAACAGATTCAGTGGCAAGGGCGTTTTTACCGTCGAGATATTGGGTATCGTGCGATACAGAGAGAGCAATGTAAAGTAGCGTGATGAAATAGGCGGTAGATAATATCGACATTTTCATAACCATATATTGAGCTTGCTCAAAGTTTTATCTGATTAAAAAGTTTACAATCACCCATCGGTGAAATTTAACTGATGGTTTTTTATATTTCTCATCGTTAATCAATGAGCTATTATAAAAGCATTCAAATTTTTCCTACCAGTATAATTTCAGTATTCTTTCCATAAATTTAAAGGAGATCATAATATGAAGCCTTATTTTTCGAAGGTCTTGATAACTGCTCTACTTTCATCCTCTGTTAATGTTTTGGCAAACGATGTCTACTGGGCAAGTGGAGTTGATAAGCAAAAAGGTTGGACTGCTGATTTTGAATCCGCTGTGTAATCATCGTCTTTGCACAAAAAACTCAAAGAATAAAGGAATAAATCCTGCTCCCAACAACAGTATGAAGAGCAGGATTTATTCTACTTCTTTCTGTTTTCTTGTAAAGTCTAGAAATAGATTTTTGTGTAAAATTTACAGAAGATCACATTTTTATAGAGAATCTACACAATTTCGGATCATTTCACAATTATATTCTATATAGCTTAATGTTACTTTTATGTCACTATGCCCTAATAACTGTTTAACATTGTATACATTGTCTACATTTTTCATTAGTTTGGTTGCTATTGTATGCCTGAAACGATGGCTAGAAATAGGGAAACCAACATTTTTTGAAATGACTTTAGTTAAATGGCTAATTTGATCCCTAGTTGTTTTTTTATGCCTACTTCTTGTATGAGATGATACGAGATTTAGGTTAAATAATTGATCTGCTTGTGTTGCATTTCTTTGACGCAATTCAAAAATAAGCCTATTTAAATAAGGTAACAGTTTTCTCGAAATCGGGATTTCATGGTAATTATGATTTTTATTGATATGAGATGAAATCTTTATGATCTTATTATCTAAATCAATATCCCCTATTGTAAGCTGAATAAGCTGACTTCGCCTCATACCTGTATATCTTAATGTTTGGATCAGTGCTAAGCTAAACCAGTTAGGTTGTAATATTTCAGGAAGCTCTCTACTATTGGATAAAAAGTCGATAATACGGATAACTTGGTCATCAGTTAATGTTTTCTTTTTAACCCTATCCTCAGTAATAAACACTTTGGAAAATGGATTCTTTTCTAGAGATAAAAATCCATTTTCTATACCAAAATTATAAACACTTCTCAGATGCCTTGCATACCCATTCCAAGTTATTGGTTTGGCTGTTTGTAAAACCTTATTTCTCCAGTTAATGACAAACTCTATTGTGACATCGTTTGGATTCACCCCTGGGTAGGTTTTTTCTAGTAGGTTGAATATCTTGCGATATCCCAATTCAGTATAAGGACGTAATTTTTTGTACAAAAAAATTTTCTAACAATTGATGGAAGGTCATTGTAAATCTCCTTGTAATTTTAACCACTGATTATTTAACAATATCTTATCTCCAATAAACAATTTCACATCTTCAATCAGATATCCATTTAAAAATGATTGTTTATTAGGACCAACAATAGAACAAGTCCAAATATTTCTGCTATCGTCACTTGTATGCTGACGTTTATGTACGCCTAAATTTTGGAATTGCTTTTGTAGTAACTCCCAAGATTTTTTATCTGTAGAATTAGCTACTTCCTTTAAATATAGCTGAAATATACTTGGAGTAACAAGAAATATATGCTTTTCTACAATATGTAATTTAGCATTTGGTCTATTGATGACCAGTCTTCCAGAAAGAACCCCTGCCTTAACCCACTGTATGAACTTCTGAGCATCTATGCTGTGTTCATTGTAAATTTTAGGACTATCTTGAGTAAGTTGAGCGACATCGCCTAAGTATTTTTGTTCTGAGGTAGTAATTTGTGTACTGTTTTCTTGAGTAATATTTACAGTTTCATTGAAAGCAGGCTCATAAATATTGGAATCCTGTAGAACTCTCTCAGTAACTGGAGAAAACATATCAAGTACATAATCTATTTCCATAGATTCATTTGATTTATGAAAATTTTCGCCACTTAATACTAAGTCATTTGATACAGTCTTTGTTGTGGTTATGAACTGTTCTTGTTCTTCATTTTGGACGACTAACTCTGATGTTTCAGTTTCTAGGGTTTCGGTTGGTTCAAACTTAAGAGCTGTGGCAGTTGTGACTTCACCTTTTTCATTAACAATATCAATTCGACCATCAAATACTTCGGGCCTATCATCTAAGTTATCCCAAATAATTTCTGGAGAAACTTTTAACAAAGTAAAAGGTTTTGGTGGAGCCCATCCAGCATTAGATATAACTCTACCATTCCAAATGGCAGTAGCATTATCTGTTTTTTGAATCAATCTATGAGTTTGTAATTCATCAAATATTTTTCCATTTTGAGCTGGAACTGATACTCCTTGTAACATTAAATATGAACGAATATTATCAGCTGTACTTTTGCTCATTAGCCATAAACCATCCTCTGTTAGCCATCCATCACAGCCCCCTTTAGGTGAATTAAGCTTAAATTTTTCCACTACATTTCTTAATGCTATGTGTAGTTGTTTCGCAAAAGATAATTTCGTTTTTTCAGATAATTTCGATGGATCACCGCCCAATGCCATGGTAACGCTAATTTGATCTGCTCTTTGTATAATTTCTGATAGAACTCCTGACTTATCAGGGTGTCCAGAAATGAAATACATTAAACTCGAAAAAGCTTGTGGAAAAGGAGCAACCCAGTCAAACGCTTCTTTAGGGATAAGATTATTTGCAAAGAAGCTGCCTAATATAGAGTGTAATGAATAGTCTCTATTTTTAATATATCGGAAATTATATGGTTGTGCAGGCTTACCTTGCCAAGGAAACCACCTTGCACCATTTTGTAGAATAATCTCAATATCTACAGCAATTTTGCCTATATCGTGTAATAATGCAGCATAAATTACAACTGCAGTCCATACGTCTCTTTGTTTCGCTTGTTCCTCGGGAGCTGAGTTCTGAGGTAAAATGTAGCTTTGTCTTAGTTTAGTTGCAATAGATATTACTTCAAGCCCGTGATCAAGCATTCCGCCTATATGAGAGTGATGATGAGATTCTGATGCTGGAAGAAGCTGAACTATTTCAGCATATTTTTCTATAGGAGTCTTATACAAAACATTGAACATTTGTGGCTCCATAGATACGTTCTGCCAAATAGTTTTTAGATACTGTTGACGTAAAGGAGACGAGAGTAATTTATTAGCAGATAAAGGCTCGTACCATCCTATAGATAATTGTTCCATTGATGTGTTTGTTGCTACTGATTTTGTTTTTTTTATAAGTGTTCTTAGAATCTTTATCATTATTTAACTTCCTTATAACTTTTAGATTATTAGAGCAATTTTTTAGAAGTGAAAAAATGATAAATTAATGAAACTATTTTATCATTTTCTTAAAATATATATTTAATCTACTATGAAGGATATACTATGATTAATTCCTCTCAATTAAAATCTAATCTCATTCAAACTCTAAAATTCTTTAAGTACCGATATGTTGAGAAAAAGGGGTTAGAAAACTACTTCAATCTTCGCCTTTCCAAGTGAATGTAAGAACGTTTTGGTTTAGGAAATAGGCACTTTTTTTTGGAAACATCTAAGTAGGCATTGTATTGAGTGGAGTTTCCGTAAAAGTCAGGGGATTCGTAGCTCTTTTGAAGGGAATGAACTTGCACAATTATTTAGTAAATTAAGTCATACACACATTTGGATACCTAACTCTAAAAAATCTCTAGAGGAAAATACAACACTATTCTCAAAATGTTGAATTTTATGTTTAATCTGTTGAGCTACTAGCATAACTATCCCATATCATAAAAAGTAATATAATTCATGCTATATTAGCATTTAAAAAATGAAATTAATTCTTTCTAGTTTTTTATAGGGAAAAAGCATTTAATATGAAGAAAATAAATGAGAATGTATGTAAAATAGCTATTAAATCGTTTTAGTATATAAGATTTATGTAAAAATATAGAATACTTTAGAACATCAATATTTACAAAGCTATAAAAATATAGAGATTTATAGGTGAATCTTTTAACTATTTTATTTAGAGAAAAATTCAATTTTAACTATAAGGAATTTACATGTTTTCTTAGCATTTCAGGATCATTATGAATATATGTTAACGTTACAGTAAGATCTTTATGCCCAAGTAATTGCTTTACTGCATAGATATCTCCAGATTGCTTTAAAACCTCTGTCGCTGTAGTATGTCGAAAGCGATGTGATGTTACTCTAAATCCTATAAATTTGGAAATATGGCGAAAAAAATGAACTAGTTGCCCTTCTGTCATATTCTTATTTCTTGATGTAGTGACTAGTGAAAAACGATTAATATTAAACAATTGCTCATCAGAAGTAACACTTCTAGCTCTTAATTCTAATATTAATCTTTTTAAATATGGGTATAATTTATCTGAAATTGGAATTTCATGGTGTTCATGATTTTTATTTGTTTCAGCTCTTATATTTATAATTTTACTTGTCATATCTATATCAGAGATTTTTAGCTGTAAGAGTTGAGATTGCCTAATAGCAGTATATCTCAAAGTGTAGATTAAGGCCTTGGTAAAATAAGCTGGTTGCAAATAATGTGGTAATTTTTCTTCATTTTCTAAAGAGATTTCTAAAAAATGAATCTGCCTCTCAGTTAATAGCTTTTTCTTTGGTTTATCAGGTCTTACCATAAGACCTTTAAATAAATTTTTAGGATACTCAAATAACTCATTATCTATAGCATAATTAAAAATGGCTTTAAGGTGTCTAACATAGCTATTCCAAGTAATTGGAGTCATTTTACCTAGACAGTGTTTTCGCCATTCTAACAAGTCAAATTTAGATAATTGTTCTGGTTCCTTGTTTGGATAAAATTTAATAATCTGTACTATTACATTTTGATAAGAGCGTCTAGTTGCAGGTCTGTGATTTCGCTCCAAGAAAAATAGACACAATAATTGCTCAAAACTCATATTACACCCCATAACTAAGTGGTCTTTAAATAACGGTAAATTTAATGTAGACTAAGGGAATATTCTTAGGTTAGACTTAATTCTTTAACTTAAATAAATCTATGTTTAAGTTAAATCAAAACAACTTTAACTTAAATGAAAGGTAAAGTCAATGAGGTAATATGAAAGAATGGTACACTCTTAAAGAGCTTTTGGCTGTTGGTGGACTCCCTTCCACTCCACAGGGTATAATCTTGTATGCTAAACGAGATAAGTGGCGTAGACGACGTGTCGCAGGAGTTAAAGGTAATATTTTTGAATACTATGTTTATGATATGCCAAAATCTGTACAATGTAGTTTAGGTGTGACCCAGGAGGCTTTATTACAGCAAGAGGTAATTGATGATATTCAAAAAGAAAATGAGAATTTCCTAAACAAAATACTCTCTGATATAAAGAATGTTTTAGTTAATAATGGGGTATCTAAAATTAGAGAGAATTCAAGTGTCACTAAAGAAGAGGAAGCTTTATTAAGTTATTATAGAAAGAGTTCAGAAAAGGATAAGACAATAATTCTTAATATGGCAGAAACAATATATAAAACATCTAACAATTAGACTTTAATTCTTTTATACCACCAAGTATAAAGTTTTTTATAGCACTAGAAGTTCTAATAGCTGTTAAGATGCTAATTTCATTTTCTGTAAGAATTATAGGGTTAGAATAACCTAGCAAGATATAGTTAATATCCACACCAATATTTTGAATCTTTAAAAGATAATCAATACGAGGTAGAGATATATTTTTTTCATACTTAAATTGAGCTTCTGCACTAATATTAATTAGTTTACTAAAATCCCGTTGAGAGAGCTTAAGTCTTAGTCTCTCAGTTTTGATACGCTCTCCTACAGTTGTCATACCCCTCCAAAAAAAATAATCTGAAATATTTAGGCTAATTTACCCGAGAGAAACAAGTGGCTCTATAAAAAACTCTTTTTAGCTTTTAGAGAAATATTTTATCTACTATGCCTACTAATTCGACAATCTTTTGTCTAAAAATTGACATTTATCAATAATAATATTATCAGCTGGTTGTGTGGTTCAACTTTTTTGAGGGGTGAATAATGTTAAAACTAACTCTCCAATGACACATTCTCCCCATTCACAGCAACCATTTTATCTCCTTGTACCAAGATTTTATCTTTAGATATAGAGATATAAGCTCCTTTTGTTTTCAATACCTTGAATTGTCAAACCAAGTGCAACGATTTTTTGAAGTAAACTTCATAAGGTGTTTTCCAACCTAAACATTTACGCGGTCGTAAATTCAGTTTATTGACCACCTGTTGAATATCAACTTCGCTCCACTGATTGATGTCTTGGTGCTTCGGAAAGTATTCACGAAGTAACCCATTTGTATTTTCATTCGTTCCCCGTGTCCATGGTTGACGTGGTTCGGGGAAGTAAAATTCTACGCCCAGTGCTTCTGTTACCAAACGATGTTGGGCAAATTCTTTACCACGGTCTGGCGTAATTGACCGCAATATATGTGAATCCAGCAATTCAATCATGGCTTTTTGGACAGCTTCGGCTTTTTTGGCAGGAATTTTCTTCACCAACTCAAAACGACTTTTGCGTTCCGTCAGCGTCAGCAAACAAGCTCCACCCGCTTTACCCAGTACGGTATCGGCTTCCCAATGTCCAAAACGACTCCGATTTTGCGCCGAAATGGGACGGTCGTTCAAATGGTTGGATATCTGAATTTTGCCACGTTTTTCATGATGATTTTTTGTATGCCGTGTTTTGCCTTTGTGGCGTAGTTTACGACTGGCTTTGCGTTCTCCTATATCAAACAGCCCTGAATAAATACCACGATAAATGGTTGAATAACTGATTGATAAATTAGATTGTTCTAATTTCAATCGTGCGCTAATTTGTTCAGGCGACCAGTTTTGCGTCAAGAACTTTTCTTGCACCAAATGGAAATATTCAGGCTGCTCTAATTTGCGCTGTGCTTTGCTGTTTTGACGATGCTTCAAATAGCTGTTTTGTGCGTTCGTTGCACTGTAGCTTTCTAGAGCGTGTCGTTTCAGCTCGCGAGAAATGGTGCTGGAGCTACGTCCAGTGCTTTGGCAATTTCTGCTTGTTTTTTGCCCTGTGCGAGTAAAATCATTATCTTTTCTCGCTCGTTTATTGTAAGATGTCGGTAGGAAGTACTCATCATTTGGAAGTGGTTTTTGTGTGGAAACAAAATTATATTCTAGTTGATGAGTACTTCTTTTTTTGTTGCACTTGGATTGTAAATTCAGCCGTAAAAAATGCCCTCTTGGGTTATCAAGAGGGTCATTATATTTCGCGGAATAACATCATTTGGTGACGAAATAACTAAGCACTTGTCTCCTGTTTACTCCCCTGAGCTTGAGGGGTTAACATGAAGGTCATCGATAGCAGGATAATAATACAGTAAAACGCTAAACCAATAATCCAAATCCAGCCATCCCAAATTGGTAGTGAATGATTATAAATAACAGCAAACAGTAATGGGCCAATAACACCGGTTGCATTGGTAAGGCTCACCAATAATCCCTGTAAAGCACCTTGCTGATGACTCTTTGTTTGGATAGACATCACTCCCTGTAATGCAGGTAAAGCGATCCCACCACCAGCCAATAAAATTAAAACAGGGAAAACTAACCAACCTTCAGATATAAACGCTAAAAAGGCAAATGCACTACTATCTGCAATAAATCCGAGCAGTACTGCCGTTTTTTCGCCCCATTTAGTGGCTATTCTTCCTGCCACAAAGGCTTGGAATACTGAGTGTAAAAGACCAAGACCCGCTAATGAAAAGCCAACCATCATGCTATTCCATCCAAAACGATTTTCGGTAAATAGCACCCACACCGTTGCGGGAATTTGGCCTATCAATTGCGCTGAAAAATAAATAATCAACAAAATGGGCATCGTTTTAAATAAAGTGATGTATACCGAATTCGATTGCGTCTCAACCCCTACTTCGGTATCTGTATTATCACGTGTATTTTTGGTTTCACGGAACCAAAACATAACCACAAGGAAAGCGACAATATTTAGCAACGCAGCGATAAAAAAGGGACTATGCGGTGAAATCTCTCCTGCAAAACCACCAATAATAGGCCCCGCTATTAAACCAAGCCCAAAACTTGCCCCTAACCAACCGAACCACTTCACGCGTTGAGAAGCTGAGGTGGTATCGGCAATGACCGATGCCGCGACAGCCCCAGTAGCTCCTGTGATCCCTGAAAGCAAACGGCCTAAATACAGCATCCAAAGCGCACTTGAAAAAGCCAGCAATAAGTAATCCAGCGATGCGCCTATTAATGACAACAACAGCACTGGGCGCCGACCAAATCGGTCAGACATTTTTCCAAGCCAAGGAGCAAAGATAACCTGCATTAACGCATAAAGTGCAAGCAATACGCCAAAGTGGTTAGCGATATCTTCCGAAGCAATAAATTCACGTAATAACGTTGGCAAGACTGGCATGATAAGGCCAATCCCCATGGCATCGAGTAACGTAATTACCAATGCGATCTTTGTCGAACTATTCATTTCACTTTTCTCTATCACTGATAGGGAGTGGTAGAATAACTCTATCAATGATAGAGTGTCAACAAAAATTAGGAATTAATGATGTCTAGATTAGATAAAAGTAAAGTGATTAACAGCGCATTAGAGCTGCTTAATGAGGTCGGAATCGAAGGTTTAACAACCCGTAAACTCGCCCAGAAGCTAGGTGTAGAGCAGCCTACATTGTATTGGCATGTAAAAAATAAGCGGGCTTTGCTCGACGCCTTAGCCATTGAGATGTTAGATAGGCACCATACTCACTTTTGCCCTTTAGAAGGGGAAAGCTGGCAAGATTTTTTACGTAATAACGCTAAAAGTTTTAGATGTGCTTTACTAAGTCATCGCGATGGAGCAAAAGTACATTTAGGTACACGGCCTACAGAAAAACAGTATGAAACTCTCGAAAATCAATTAGCCTTTTTATGCCAACAAGGTTTTTCACTAGAGAATGCATTATATGCACTCAGCGCTGTGGGGCATTTTACTTTAGGTTGCGTATTGGAAGATCAAGAGCATCAAGTCGCTAAAGAAGAAAGGGAAACACCTACTACTGATAGTATGCCGCCATTATTACGACAAGCTATCGAATTATTTGATCACCAAGGTGCAGAGCCAGCCTTCTTATTCGGCCTTGAATTGATCATATGCGGATTAGAAAAACAACTTAAATGTGAAAGTGGGTCTTAAAAGCAGCATAACCTTTTTCCGTGATGGTAACTTCACGGTAACCAAGATGTCGAGTTAACCACCCTTTAGATTCATAAAGCGAAAATAATGCGGCTCCAACGTACCCACCTAAATGGAAACGGCGTTCACTCCAATCTAAACACGCACAACAGATTTTACGTGAATGTTTGGAAGGAACGTCAATTCCCATTTCATGAAAATATTGAATACCACTTAATGTGATCATTGAACCATTTTCAGTGATCCATTGCTGTTGACAAAGGGAATCATAGATCTTAACGGCAACTTCGCCAGCTAAATGATCATAGCAAGTACGTGCTTTTCGTAAATGCACTGGCGTGGAAACTTTGGCATGTACGCCATGGTTTAAGGAGATCCCCATCATACTTTCCATCAATTCAGCAATATCTTTTCCTGCTAGCCGAAAATAACGATGCTTGCCTTGAGCTACTACTGTGATTAGCTGGCAATCTAATAATTTAGATAAATGACTGCTCGCCGTTGAAGCTGATATATTCGCCACAGAACTTAGCTCAGTGGCCGTCCAAGCTCGCCCATCCATCAAAGCACTGAGTATTTTAACTCGTGAAATGTCAGACATAGCCGCCCCTATCGCGGCTATTGAGGACTCAAAGGTAACCTCTTTTCGTATTAAATTAGCCATCGCAAGTTCACTTTATTGCCCAAGGGAGCGTAACAGATGCAGCCATACTATCATTGTCCGTTATTAATATCAGTTGGTTAGCATGGTCACTGTATTGCACTAAAATATTAATGTTATTCTCCGCCAATACTCGTGCTATTTCGCCAAGTTCCCCCGGTTTTTCCTGTTTTAACTTACGAATTAATGGTGTCCGGATCGCAAGTACTAACAGTCCAGCTTGCTCTAGCGCTATTTTAGCTTCCTTTCCTTGTTCAACAAGAAAATGAGCATGGCATTCATCACCAACCGTAAATATCCCTCCCCCTTCCAATCCAATACCTTTATTACCTAATGTTTTTCCTAGTAATGCTAATTGTCCTATTTGATTATCTAAAACAACGTGAACATCAAACATTATCCTTGTCCTTTTTAAATGAATATTCGCGAGTAATATGAGCAATACTAATTTTGTAAAAATCAAATATTGACTCTCGCCCTTCTTGTTGAGCTTTCGCATGTAAAACATGATTTTTCCATTGCAGAACTGCGTATTCGTTTTCCCACCAAGATAGCGATAACATTTTTCCTTCTGTAGCTAGACTTTGAAAACGTTCAATTGAAATAAAACCAGCTACATGACTTAATAGTGGTCTTAACTCCTCAGCTAAAGTCAAATAGCGAGTTTGTTGGTCGGGTTGTATTTGCACCTCAAATATTACAGCAATCATATTTTTCTCCGTTATTAATCAACAAACAGAGTAATCCACCCGAAAATTAACACTTCGATAAGCAACGAAATATAGAAAGGTCATGCTGCTGTTTTATGTTGTATATCACACTTCTTTAAATTGCTCGGCCTGCGCTTATCATGTTCTCCTTCTCTTATAATTTTGTTTATTATTTATACTTTTTTATTTTTTGCTATCACCGAAAATAGTGCGGATCCCGCATGGTATTTAGGTTTACCCATCATTAAATACCATTGTTGTTATTTTAATCTTTTTAATATTTCATGATTAAGATCACACTAAAATTATGACCCTATTAACTAAAAGTTATGGATACCCTAATAAAACTCATTGTTAAAGATTAGTTAACCAAAGTAACTTCATTTTTCACTATTGTTAAATTGTTATAGTGAAAATTCTGGTAAACTAATAGAGGTAAAAAAATGATCCTAGATGCCAGTTATACATTATTAGTCGCATGTATCGCGCTACTCATAGGAATGTTTGTCGTAAAATTTACCCCGTTCCTACAAAAAAACCACATACCAGAAGCCGTCGTTGGTGGCTTTATTGTTGCAATTGTTCTGTTAATTATTGATAAAACATCAGGTTATTCGTTTACTTTTGATGCTTCATTGCAAAGTTTATTAATGCTCACATTCTTTTCCTCTATCGGGCTAAGTTCTGACTTTTCTCGACTGATTAAAGGAGGAAAGCCGTTAGTTCTATTAACTATTGCAGTAACGATCCTAATCGCCATTCAAAATACTGTCGGCATGAGTATGGCTGTCATGATGAATGAAAGTCCATTTATTGGCTTAATTGCAGGTTCAATTACTCTAACAGGTGGTCATGGTAATGCCGGAGCATGGGGCCCTATTCTCGCTGATAAATATGGTGTAACAGGCGCCGTTGAATTAGCGATGGCTTGTGCAACACTTGGATTAGTGTTGGGTGGTTTAGTTGGCGGCCCTGTTGCCCGTCATCTTTTGAAAAAGGTCTCTATTCCTAAAACAACCGAGCAAGAGCGCGACACTATCGTTGAAGCTTTTGAGCAACCAAGCGTCAAAAGAAAAATCAATGCAAATAACGTTATTGAAACCATTTCAATGCTGATTATCTGTATTGTTGTTGGTGGCTATATCAGTGCATTGTTTAAAGATACTTTTCTGCAACTGCCTACTTTTGTCTGGTGTTTATTTGTCGGTATTATTATCCGTAATACACTGACTCATGTATTTAAACACGAAGTGTTTGAGCCGACCGTCGATGTATTAGGTAGCGTTGCTTTATCGCTTTTCTTGGCAATGGCGTTAATGTCATTAAAATTTGGTCAATTGGCAAGCATGGCAGGGCCAGTATTAATTATCATTGCTGTACAAACTGTTGTCATGGTGCTATTTGCCTGCTTTGTCACCTTCAAAATGATGGGCAAAGATTATGATGCTGTCGTGATCAGCGCGAGTCACTGTGGCTTTGGTATGGGAGCAACACCAACAGCAATTGCGAATATGCAAACAGTCACAAAAGCATTTGGACCATCACATAAAGCTTTCCTTGTCGTTCCTATGGTCGGTGCCTTTATTGTTGATATTTCAAACAGTATCTTAATTAAAATATTTATTGAAATTGGTACATACTTTACCTAATAGCTACACACTACTCGGCGTACTTCTCCTAACAATTTATTATAGGGCAGTATGCCGAGCCGCTTTCTTACCCCGTATATTCCCCTAGTCAATCTATTTAGCTTGCACGTTTACGAATTAATTCTCGTGACAACTAAACCAAAATTTGAATTATGACGAGTATATCTGATTATTTATACTTTATTCGTTAGAATAGTCCGTAGAAATAAATAATCAGTAGGCTACATGGAATGAAATTAAGACATCTCGATATCTTTTATGCTGTAATGACTTGTGGTTCCTTAACGCGTGCGGCTGAAGTTTTACATATTTCTCAACCCGCGGCGAGTAAAGCACTCAAACATGCTGAGCACTGAGAGATCCCCTCATAATTTCCCCAAAGCGTAACCATGTGTGAATAGATTTTGAGTAAGCAGGGTTGCAGCCACGAGTGAGTCTTCCCTTGTTATTGTGTAGCCAGAATGCCGCAAAACTTCCATGCCTAAGCGAACTGTTGAGAGTACGTTTCGATTTCTGACTGTGTTAGCCTGGAAGTGCTTGTCCCAACCTTGTTTCTGAGCATGAACGCCCGCAAGCCAACATGTTAGTTGAAGCATCAGGGCGATTAGCAGCATGATATCAAAACGCTCTGAGCTGCTCGTTCGGCTATGGCGTAGGCCTAGTCCGTAGGCAGGACTTTTCAAGTCTCGGAAGGTTTCTTCAATCTGCATTCGCTTCGAATAGATATTAACAAGTTGTTTGGGTGTTCGAATTTCAACAGGTAAGTTAGTTGCTAGAATCCATGGCTCCTTTGCCGACGCTGAGTAGATTTTAGGTGACGGGTGGTGACAATGAGTCCGTGTCGAGCGCTGATTTTTTCGGCCTTTAGAGCGAGATTTATACAATAGAATTTGGCATGAGATTGGATTGCTTTTAGTCAGCCTCTTATAGCCTAAAGTCTTTGAGTGACTAGATGACATATCATGTAAGTTGCTGATAGGTTTCCAGTTTTCCGCTCCTAGGTCTGCATATTGTACTTTTCCTCTTACTCGACTTAACCAGTACCAACCCAGCTTCTCAACGGATTTATACCATGGCACTTTAAAGCCAGCATCACTGACAATGAGCGGTGTGGTGTTACTCGGTAGAATGCTCGCAAGGTCGGCTAGAAATTGGTCATGAGCTTTCTTTGAACATTGCTCTGAAAGCGGGAACGCTTTCTCATAAAGAGTAACAGAACGACCGTGTAGTGCGACTGAAGCTCGCAATACCATAAGCCGTTTTTGCTCACGAATATCAGACCAGTCAACAAGTACAATGGGCATCGTATTGCCCGAACAGATAAAGCTAGCATGCCAACGGTATACAGCGAGTCGCTCTTTGTGGAGGTGACGATTACCTAACAATCGGTCGATTCGTTTGATGTTATGTTTTGTTCTCGCTTTGGTTGGCAGGTTACGGCCAAGTTCGGTAAGAGTGAGAGTTTTACAGTCAAGTAAGGCGTGGCAAGCCAACGTTAAGCTGTTGAGTCGTTTTAAGTGTAATTCGGGGCAGAATTGGTAAAGAGAGTCGTGTAAAATATCGAGTTCGCACATTTTGTTGTCTGATTATTGATTTTTGGCGAAACCATTTGATCATATGACAAGATGTGTATCTACCTTAACTTAATGATTTTGATAAAAATCATTAGGGGATTCATCAGCACGGAGTTACTATTCAGACCAACTTGGTGTGGGCTGGTTGGGACAAGGCTGGTCGGTACCGGGATGTCAGCGTGTTGAGCGTCAATCTCGAGGTTTTGTGTATATTGATGAACAAGGTCGAGAGATATTACTTCCTGAATTAACGGCAGGTGGTGCCGGTGTGTTTATTCAGGCAGAGCAAATGTGGGTAACGTTGTTGGCGAATGGCGAGATTGAAATCAGTGGTTTAGACCGGTCTTTGACGTTCTGTTTTAAATCGTTGCGTGGGGATTATCGCCATTTTGCCTTAGTGCGAGTGTATGACAGTCACGCCAATCAACAGCAGTTTTACTATGATGAACGAGGTTTGCCGCACAAAATTATGGATGGTAACGGTCGGGTTTTCCGATTGGTATTTGAGGCGGTATCTGAAAACCGCTTACGTCTTGTGTCGGTGGCGTGGCAGCAAGCAGAAGATACGGCATTAACGCATTTACTGGTACGTTACCGCTATAACCTTGAGGGGGATTTAATTGCTGTTGAAAATGCACAAGGCGAAAAGGTACGCCAATTTGCTTACCAACATCATTTATTAACCTCACATCAAAATGCGGCGGGTTTGGTTTCTCGTTATGAGTACGATAAATATGAGCTGGGTGGCAAGGTCATTCGCAACCGCACGAATTTAGGCGAAGATTGGCAATTCCGTTATTTCCCGAACTATACCGAAGTGACGGATAATCTAGGTCGCATTGAACAATACCACTTTGACCATCATCAAGCGTTGGTCAAACGGGTGTTTGCAGATGGTAGCACACAGCAATTTGAACGAGACAAGTTAGGGCGGCTACTGTCACAAACGGACCGTGCCGGACGAAAATCCGAATTTCGCTACAATGCACAAGGGCAGTTGGTTGAACAGATACGTTCAGACAATCAAAGACAGTATTATGGTTATGACAACCAAGGTCGCTTAATTGAGCAGATTGATATGATGGGACATACAAGCCGTTATGCTTATGACGGGCAAGGCAATCTGATAATGTTTACCAATGCAGAAGGGGAAAGTCAGCATATTGTGTATAACGAGAAAGGTTTACGCACGGCAGTGATAGACCCTTTAGGCAACCGCACGCATTTTCGCTACAACGCCCAACACCAACTGGTGGAAACGGAAGATTGCTCGGGCAATCGCACCGCTTTCCGTTACAATGAATGGGGACAGCTTACGGGCATCACGGATGCGGAAGGAGATCACACCACTTACTGTTATGACGAACGACACCAGCCGGTACAGGTCACTTACGCAGACGGTAGCACGGCACATTTTCACTACGACTTCGCCGGCAGACTGACCACTTATACGGACAGCAAGGGGAATAGCACCTACTATCGCTACAGTCTTGATGATTTCAAGTGAAATTAAAAGGGGCATAGTAGACAAAAGTGTTGGTAAAAAGTGGGCTAAAGCCTTATAGTACAAGGCTTTAAGCCCACTTTTTGAAATATGAACAAAAAACTGTCCTTTTTGCCTTAAGAACAATATCCAAAAGTATGGAAAGAAAAATAATATTCAGAGATACTTTTGTTCATCCTGTCATAAAACCTTTTCTTCCACAAATAAATTAAATCCAATAGATATTTGGACTGATTACACCATAGGAAAACAAACCTATAAACAATTAGCCGAAAAATATCGCTGTTCCATTAGAACTATTCAACGTTATATTGAAAAATCCCCCAAAGCTAAATTAATTCCTTTACAACAAACCTATCTCAAGATTATTGCAGACGTGACCTTCTTTGGTCGTGAATTTGGTGTATTAGTTTTAATAGATACCTTATCTAAAAAAGTCGTTTATCATCGTGTCGTAAAAACAGAAAAAGACCTCTATTATAAGCTCGCATTGAATATACTTCGAGAAAAAGGCTATATGATTCAATCCATTACAAATGATGGACGTAGAGGGCTATTAAAGGATTTATTTAATACACCAATTCAAATGTGCCACTTCCATATGGTCGCCATTGTGATGAGAAAATTAAGAAAAAAGCATCAATCACAAGCAGGTAAAGAATTAAAGATTATTGTAAAAACGCTAAAAGAAAGCCACAAAAATGAATTTTATTTAAGATTACATCAATGGTATTTAAAACATAAAGAGTTTTTAGATGAACGGTCTGAATATCCCAATGAGAAAGGATATTTTCCTTATAAACACCGTAATGTAAGAGAGGCTTATACCAGTTTAAAATACTATATGAAATATTTATTCACCTTTGAAGAATATGCTCACTTAAATATAGAAAAAACAACAAATAGGTTGGAAGGGTTATTTAAAGAACTGAAACAGAAATTATCGGTTCATAGCGGATTAACGAAAAAGCATAAGATTATGTTTATAAAGGATTTTTTAAATAAAAAGAGTTGGTAATAATTAGGAAAAATAATTAAAACCAACACTTTTGTCCATTAGAGGCATAGTTTGCAAAAAAACCAACACTTTTGTCTACTATGCCTTATTTTTCCAATATGACCAAAACCGTGAGCAGGAGCGTTATACCTATGATAGTTGTGGCTATCTCACCCAACAGGCACAGGCAGAATATGGTTTTACCCGAGATGAACTAAACCCTGAATACTCACAACAACGCCTTATTCAACACAATGATATTTACCAACAAGGGCATAAACTTAATCGGTTAAATCATCATTATTGCTCACAATAGAAATGTAAATTTGATTTAAGAGAATTTAAAAAACTATAAGGAGTTGCATAAAAAAATAATATCTCTATAATACTCATAGGGTGGATACAGGGACTCTTTCTACGAGTCGCACCCCGCTGCTTCAGAAATGGAGTTTGCCCAGAGCATATTTTAATAGCGACCTGCCCTATACTTGTTATCTATAAGTGTAGCTGAGCCCCGACCAGTCTAGATTGGTCGGGGCGATATTTTATCTATATCCTTCTTTAGCTCCTGAACTACTGGATTTTGGACTTTTTATAAGATCAGAAAGCAGTTTAAAAATAGTAAATGATGGAGTATTTGAGGGGATTGGATTATCTTCTGTTCCTGTTCCTTCTCTCACAAAATAGGCTGTCAGAACGTGCAATCGCAATAAACGGTTTTCTTTAAAAAAAGTCACGCATATCTTATATGGTTCAATTTTGTTAGTAAAATTATTCATTTTATGAATCGTGAAATACCGTTTTTGATCACTTTTATAAAATCTCAACTGTCCTAAAATATCTTCGGAAAATAATATATTCCTCAACTCTTTGGATGCTAAGTATCTTTCAACGTCAAATTGACGAGTATCTCCAGAAGAATCCTTTACTAATATAGGTAGTGAAAATGGTGAATCATTCTTCGTAAAACAGTGCAATCCGTAAGTAACAACGAGTTTATAATCCATTTTTTTACTATGAATGATTAGTTCGTGTGCATTAAGATGACTCATATCAAAAGAGGTATTCTCGTACTCTTGTGATTCCCACTTCTGTATGGCTTCTATATGAAATTTTTTTGTCATTCTTTTTTATAGTTCAAATATTCGCTTGATAATATTGTGTGACACTTTAGATGTTTTATCAAGCCTTTTAGCCCTTTAGCCTTTTCATAAGTAAATGAACCTTTTTGGGTAAGCCCGCTCCACTTCAGTGGAGCGGGTTGCCCTTGAAAAATTTACCCTTATTATCCCTTAGCCTTTTCCTTTTTGCCACTATTCTTCATATATATAAATTTCAAGCTCATGGTCAGTTTCATCATCTATGTTATTGTCATAAGAATCTTTATTATCTAACCGTGATCCAAAACGTAACTCAATAGCCTCCTTTTTTTGCTCGTCTGATAAAAACTGCCAATAGTTACACTGTAGTTTTCCGTCGTCCCCAAGTTCCCAAAGCCCCGCATAATTATAATTAGAGTACTCTGGTTCAGCATGACATATTTTTCCAATTCTTGGTTCAATATTTTGAGCATGAGAAAAATTTTCTAAACAGCACAGTACGGGAAATATGAGTAAATATTTCATAATAGAAAGATATGTTGTAATTTTGTTGTGACAGTCTAAAAGTTTGTCATTCTGTTTAAGAGAGAAAAGTAATCATAGATTTGGAATGATTCTTGGGGAAAACTATAAAATTTGTGTGAAGAGTTTATGCTGGTTCAGCATGTTTAAAAATATCAAAATTAATACTGTCATTTGAGTATAGTTCAAAGCTACTAGCATAAATAACTTAAATACTACCACCATATAGCAATTAAATAGAGTTAAATGGTACAGGCATAATTTATAGATCTAAATGAAGGTACATAAATGTTAACCGCACGAATTTATATGAGAGTATCCACTGATCATCAAGATTTACAACGACAAGAAAAACTTATCAAAGATACACAAGAAAAAGGATTCTATGTTGCCGCAGTTTATAGAGAAAAGATATCTGGCGTAACAGAATGGGAGCAACGCCCTGAATTATTTCGTTTGATTAATGATTTACAGCAAAATGATATTGTAGTTGCAGAGAGTATTGATCGCCTTACTCGTCTAGAACCTAAAAAGGCATTGGAATTGATTAATGCAATTAAATCTAAGGGTGCAAAAATTCAAGTTCCTGAGGTTTTTGATTTCGATACAATTTCCAAAGAGCTCAATGGAAAAAGTAGCGTTTTTGATCCGAGCTTCTTGATGTCTGATTTATTTTCGGCAATGCAAAATATGTTCTTCAAATTAGCCGTCAGCATTGCTCACGATGATTACCGAAAGCGGAAAGAACGACAAAAACAAGGTATTATTTTAGCAAAACAAAACGGTAAATACCGTGGGCGTCAGCCTAATAAAGCATTACACAAAGCTATTATAGAGCAGAGGAAAATGGGGGTATCTATAGCAAAAACAGCATTGGCTCTAAATACAAGCCAAAGTACAGTAATTAGAGTTTGGAAATTATTCAAAGTTAATAGTATCTAAAGGGATAAATATTAAGAGTATCGTGGGTAATATGGAAATAGGTTTATTATTAGCAGCTATCAAGAGTAGGAGTAATGAAATGAAAAAAGCTATTTTAGACTTTATAAAAAATAAAAAATTACAAATTCCTTTAATCTATACCGACTGTGAAGAAGTAACTTGCTATATTCGCTTTTATATTCCAAATACAAAATGGGAGTTTTATATCTATGAAATAGATGAAACTTATAATTTTGCAAATGCTCTAGTTTACTCTCCACATACGCATGATATACCCGATTACGGTTTAGTGCCATTACAAAATTTTGTAGCTGAATATACAGAAGCATTCTCTGAGGATGATTTTTCTTTAGTTGCAATTGATGAGACATTTATACCAACTAAGCTATCCATAGTGATAAATCAGCATAAAAATAGCTAATAGAATGATAAGACATAAGTGAAGTGATATGGGTAAAATGCTTCATGATATTAATGCTAATAGATATAAATGAGTAACAAGTTGATGTAGTAATCCCCTAGGGAATTACCCCTAGGGTGGACGGTTGTATTGTAAAACTACTTAATCATCACAGATGAATTCTTCATCGAATATATTTTCAGCAAATTGTTGAATTTCATCGTCATCTTTATCTAACTGATAGAAAGAACCATTCATATCAGCGATAAATTCCCCTGCGAACCACATACCAGGTTCAAAAAATGAAAGTGTAAACTCAATGAGAGGGAATGCTGTACATAATGAACTAAACCAAGCATCTGGTGGTCCCCATGGTGTATCAAATATGCAGTCAATAGAACCATCATCATTAAAAATAACCTGACAGTTATCTGGACACACATTCCATTTACACCCCCATTTCGCATTTGACCAGTCATACCAATCTTTATATCCGTATTGAGATAAATTAGAGAGGTATTGCTGACCTAGTGGCAAATTTAACCATAATGCTTTTTGTTCATCAGGACGTTTTTGTAACCAGTGATTGAAATCGCCTACGCTCCAACGATGGTGCTTAGCTTTAGCGTATATCCTATCAATTGCTGGTGAGAAAACATACTTTTTGAGTAGTGAAAGTGTTAAACGTTTGTTTGGTGAAAGTTTTAGAAAATCCATTGCCCTATCTCCGCAACTACTTGATTCAATATAGATTGATTCAGGCATTGGAACAAGTAACCCAAAATCTAAATACCACTGACCGTTTTCCGTTTGGCTAAATAGTTTAGGTCTAATTTGTTCGGCTTGTGCGTGATCGCAAGAAATTTGTAGTTTATTTTCACACCAATTTGGCATAGTGTACTCCTTAATTTTGTAGAAAAAGGAAGGGATACACTATGCCCAAGGGGATAATGTATCCCCTAATGGGTAAATTTCAGTTAGTATGCTAACTTGTGAGGTTCATATGTTCGGATTATCACTTGAAGTGTTTTCTACCTAATGATACCCAGAAAGCTAGCCAGCCAGCAAGGTTATCATTATATGATACTCCGAATTTCTTCTCGTAGAGTGCTTGTAACGATTGCTCACATGTAATAATTTGTTCTCGGATATGTGGTATCCAATCACCATTTTGATCATATGCTTGCTCGTACAATATGCAATATTTTAGGTAAATGGTATCAATTTCTTGATCCAAATTTTCCATAGCTATTCTCCTATGCTTCATAGTTAAAACGTTCATATTGTTGAACAACTTGCAATGTCTCAAACATATATTGACATGCTTCGCGAGCTTTTCCTGCTGCCTTAAAAATCGCTTTCTTATCTTCCTTCAGAAGTTTAATCCAGCTCGCAATATAACTTGCATTTTTTGGAACAGTATTAAACCCAAGATGGCTACATAAAAAGGCGGCGCCCATTTCTGCAACAAGCTCTTCAAATGCGTAGACTTTGTTACCAAACTTGGACTTACCAGAAGCTATCCCTTCTCTATTTAATCGAGTTTTATGCCCCGTCGAATGTATCATTTCGTGTAATAACACTTCATAAAAGCCCTGTTCATTTGTGAACTGCTTCATTTCTGGCATTACAATAATATCTTCATTAGGATTATAGAAAGCTCTATTACTCGGTTTCACATTTACCTGTACTTCAATCCCTTCCATTATTTGACGAATTTCTGCAAATTCTTGATAAGGAACAGAATTATTCTCAGACTTAGAAGTTGGCACAGATTCATAGAGAATGTCTGGCAATGACTCACATTGTTCAATGTTAAACACACAATGTTTATTGAGATAAGCAAAATGCTCCATCTCAACATTTCCGTCATCATCTATAAGCTGATTGCCATCGGCATCCAATTTTTCTCGTTCAATCGGACAATAGTTGACAATCACGGTTGCTTTTTCACCTTTTTTGATACGTCCACCTAATTTGTTTGCAGATTCAGCAGTTATCCATTTTGATTGTTGATAACCATTTTCTTCATTCGCCATCCATAACAATAGTATATTAACTCCGTTATAGTAGCGATCTGATACAGCATTACGTGGCAAACTAAGATTACAGTCAGGACTAGACCAAGGTTTTAACCAAGGTACAGTACCTGTTTCTAAAGCTTTTACAATACGATCTGTAACATTTTGGTAAATATCGAATTTAGGTTGTTGGGAACTAGTGTTCATAATATGTTCTCCTATAAAGTCAATGGAGAACATATCCTTTGGGGAATATATTCCCCAAAGGGTTAAATGTTCATAGATTCCGTTGTTACCCAAGGATTCCAATTTGTTAATTTTTCTCATTGTTTATTTCTTTCGAAATTACCAATGATCCATCTTCTTTTTCTGTTACAGTAAGAAATCTAAATAATAGGCCATATTTAGTTGGCAACTTATATAAGAATCTTACTGTTTTTTCAGAAGGTTGACGATTTAACCAAGCATGATATGCCTGGTTTTTTTAAGTCATCTGTAAAATTAGCTCGTTCTTTCCAATCTTTAGAAAGCCGATCTCCTACTGCTGATAGTAGAATGTGAATTTTAGATTTCTCCAGCATATTATCTCCTAGACTACAAGGGGGAAAATGCTGTTTCCGTAGGGGAAACAATTTTCCCCCATAGGTGGATATCTACTTAATTACATAGAAGAAGGTACTTACGGCACCTCCAATAAATGAAAGTACAATAAGTAAACTAGAAACAAAGAACCAACGCTTTTTGAGTCGGCGAGTTTCTTGTTCAAACTCTTCTGCTTGTTCTTCAAGGTGAGCAAAAATTTCAGCCTGAATTCGTTCGTCTTCAGCTTCAATACGCTCATTGATACCTTTGGTTACTTCAATGTATTTTTTGGTCACTGCTTTTTTTGCAGAAACAAAAACACTACCTAATTTGTTACCAAATTTATTAAAGATAGATGTAGATTTAGGCGCAAAAGGTTCAAATGCACCGATGTCGTGTGAATTGCTCATAGAGATTTCTCCAAGGTAATGTCCAAGGAGAACCTTATCCCTAGGAATAAAGTTTTCCTGGGACAGGTTAATGAAAAGTATAAGATGCATTCCTAACAACACTAGATATCGAAGAACAGTATGTTAGAGTCCTTTTCAGAATGCTGAGAACATTTGGGATATGAACCATTTTACCGCAGTAAAACGTGGCCTTATAGGTTCTAGCCACCTAACTTAGTTATCAACGATAACAAAGATAGCTTTATTATGATAACTGCTACACATCTTTCAATTTAAAACTATATTTTTCTTTTTTATAGTTTAAAAACTGTCACAAATCTAAACATACTTTTTCATTTCATTTATATCGCTAACTTCTTAATGTTACGTTGATTAAATCTTTGTGAGGATAATTATGCGTAGAATTTTACTCAGCACAGTACTGTTATTTCTATCTTATTATGGCTACACCAAAGAAAATTCTAGTGTAATGGTAACAGTATATACCACCCAAAACTACCCTATAAAAAATACTAATTTGGCCGATTACATATATCAGCTTGATGCTGTGGAGATTATTGAAGAGCAAATTAGTCAATCCTTAGGGCAAGATCCACTAATTGCAGAAAAACAAGCCAAACGTTTGATGCAAGATAAATCATGGGTGAATTTTCAAAATCAACTGATACAAGCATACCATGGTGTAACAAAAGGTTGGAAAAATGGGATCATGAAAGTTCCTGCGATTGTTTTCAATGAAGATTCACCTAATCCGTCTGTTATATATGGTGAGCAAGATGTAGCCAAAGCAATCAGTCTTTATAAGTCACATCAGTAAGGTACCTATATGAAAGCTAAAATCTTACAAACATATTTAAAACCGCTTTTAATATCTTGTTCCATAGCGACTTACTATACTCCTGCTGTACAAGCAATAGAAGCTAACACGCTGAATACCGCATCAATAATGGCATCAGGAGCATCAACGGGTTGTGCTGATTACAAAATAGTAGCAACTGTGTTTACACACAAAAAAGTTATTCAATTTTGACCCACAGATTCTGTGGATAAGTAGCGTGTAGCATCCCATTTTTCATTGCGTCTAACCAACGCATTCATAATGGTTAGCAGTTTACGCATACACGCCATAATAGCGACTTTCTTCGCTTTGCCTTTTGCAACCAATCGGGTGTAAAAGGCTTTAAAAACAGGTTCAAAGCGAATTGCCGATAGTGCTGCCATATATAAGGCATTACGAACAATCGCTCGACCACCATAGCAAAAGGATTTTCCTTTCCATTGACCGCTTTCCTGTGGATGCGGAATAACGCCAACGAGTGAGGCAATTCTTTTGCTGCTTAGCTTGCCTAATTCCGGCAGGCTTGACATCATCACGGCGACGCAATTTTTGCCAACGCCTTTGATGTCTGAGATAAGGTCAGCTTTATCACTAAAATGCTTACTTTGGTCGTCGATATCTTTATCAAGTTCGGCGATTAATTTATCAAGCATTTCAATGTGTTGTTGGATATTGTCCAACTGGGTTTCGTGGCTTTGTTGCAAACGATTTAGCTCTGCTACTCGCATATCGACAAGCTGACGACGGCGAACCACAAGGGCTTCCAGCTGTTCTTCTTGCTCAGAAAGCGGAACATACAACTGATGCTCTACTTCGCCTTTAAGCTCACAAGTGAGCCCATAGAAAGCGAGATTAACCGCATCTTTTGCATCGGTTTTGGCTCTCGTTTGAGATTTTGCAAACTCACTGGCTTTCAGTGGATTAGCAATAAATACACGATAACCTGCTCGAGCAAGGGCTTTTGCCACGGGGATTTCTAATCCACCCGTTGCTTCAAGCGTTATCAGAGCCACATTAAACTGGCTTAAATAGTCCAAGGTATGTTGAATACCTTTGGCGTTATTGGTTTCGGTTTTGGTCTTTTTCTGATGGGAAAAACCAATCACGAAATTGCGTTTAGCAACATCAATACCACAATAAATCGGAGCGTTCATCGGTAACCTGCCTTGTATTCGGGTTTATATTTCAACTGTTCGGTTTTGCTGATGAAGTTATCCACGCCTACGCTACAGAACGAGTTTTAGCTCTAGGGACACCCAAGCTGTGGATAACGTTATGGTTTATGTTGCTAGTTTACTATAATTTTAATATACAAGGGATATGCTACTGGCTACATTGTACCTACTGGAAATGTAGCGTTCGAACATCAATGAAGGTTCACCACTTTATTCCTGAAATGGTTGTATCTGTGTATAACCATAACAATCAAAGTCCTTGGAAAGAGGTTAATTTCATGAATACGGGTGTGATGGGGGGACAACATCAAACTCCAAGTAAAATGTATACTCAGTTTACTTTCAAAAATGGAGAAGCTATCGGTCATCCAGGTGGGATTGCATTGCAGATGATCAGTAGTATGGGATATTCCTGCCAAAGTCAAACAAATGCATTTCAACCATATTTCTTAAGTAGTTTAGATTTTTTTGCATGGCGTTTTGGTATGCCAGAAATGTTTTACCCTGAAGCTATCACTCCTGGAATGAGAGAGGTTAGTCAAAATGGTGATTTATGGGGAAATATTTATCCACGTGGAGGAAGCATTACACAAACCCATGATTATAAAGCCTCATCAGTTATTGCTCAGAGAATTGGGGATATTGTTAGCCGTACTGGACAACTACATGTTTACATTCCAGCGGCTAAGCGTGGTGGAGAGGGAAAATGGTATCCAAAAGAAGTCAAAGAGGGTGATAAAAAAACACATCGTTGGCAAATGTTAAGCCCTAAAACTGAACGTAGCTGCTCAGTGTTCCCAAATGGGAGTTCTGTTGCTGCACATGGAGATAAAGTATCAAATACAGAAAACTACAGTTGGGCGTTATGGAGACCTTATGCTTGTTGCAAAAAGAGAGGTCAAAAATTTTTAGGTAACAGTGATTGGATAAATACACATACACAATAGGTGATGATATGAAAACAAAGCAAAAACTTAGCGTTTTAGCACTCGCTATTTCGATTGGTATCGTATCGGAAAGTAGCCAAGCTAATACAGAATATGTGCAAGGTACTGTTTTATCCGATAAAGTTTTTTATCAAATTGGGGGTGGCTCCGCTGTTATGCCACCACCATCAAGAAAAAGACCAAATGAACTAAGCATTGGAATCGGTTGGAAATCCAATTTAACTTGCGGTAACTTTGATATTAAAACCACAATCAAAAATCAGCTAAATGGTATCACTGAAGGCTTTAAAGATTTGTATGGCAATGTTATTGAATCTGCAACAGGAGCTGTTGCAAGCTTACCCGCAATGATTATTCAACGAGCCAATCCTCAACTTTATGACATACTTAGTAATGGTATGTATCAAGCTAAATTAGATTTTGACTCATTAAAAACAAGTTGTGAGGACATGTCCAATCATTTAGCTGATTACGTTATGGATAGTAAATGGGCTAAAATGGCAGGATTGGAAAATTACAAAGAGATTGCAGCTACAGAAACAGATGCCAAAAAAGCCAAGAAAAAATCTGAACAAGAGCAAGGTAGTAAAGGTATAACTTGGATTGGTGGTGTGAAAAAAGGTGGTATGGGGCAACAAGCCATAGATGTTATTAAAGATGTTGTTGGGGCAGGGTTTAATATGTCTCTTGGTCGAGCTCCAACAGCTAAAGGATCTATCCCAAAGACTCAGTGTGATGGTATGTTATGTACGGAATGGCAATCTCCCGAGGATATGGCTGAATATGCGAAACGTATTTTAGGTGAGAAAACGATGACCACATGTGATAATTGTGGAAATAAAAAAACAAAAGCAGGTACGGGCTTAGCTCCTGAGATAGAAAATCAGACAAAGATAAAAGCAACTCAACTAGAAGAGTTACTTAATGCTGAAGCTATTTCGGCAGAAAAGTTGAATCAACTTAGCACATCAACTGTAGCGGTAACTAGGGGGCTAATCGAATCTCTAAAAGAAGATCCTGATGCATCTATTCTTGGCTTTAGATTAGCTCAAGAATTAGCAATATCCAAGGAATTGGAAAAGGCTTTAGTTCTACGCCGAGTTATTCTAACTGGAATGAAAGAGCCTAATGTTTCTAATAATGAAGGAGCTCAAGAAGAACTAGAAAAATCATTAAAAATGCTTGATAGAGAAATCGAGCAGGTTAAACTGGAAATGGAGTTGCAAAGATCGATTAGTAATAATACAGCAATTGCTATACTAAATAATAGAATGGTGGAGCAACAGAGAGCTCTTGATAGTAATACCCCTGATGACAATAAGAAATTACATAATTTATCTAAAGATTCTGGAGCAAATATACTAGATACGAGCAATAGTAATTTATTTACTTCTCTTGATAGATATATTCCAATTCCAAGTAGTGATTCGAGTGGTCTAGGAAATATCTATGCAAGCTATACTTCAAGTATCAATGGTAATACGCCATATTCACCTATAGAGGTTATTGCTGGCAGTGCAAAAGATCAAGCAATGGGATTATTGAGACAATTTGAAGGTTTTATCTCAACGGCTAAATATGATGTTAATGCTCCTAGAGTTGGATATGGTTCTGATACTATTACTAGGGCAGATGGAACAGTTGTAAAAGTAACCTCAAATACAACTACAACAAGAGAAGATGCAGAAAGGGATTTAGCTAGAAGAACCCATGAATATTCTACTCAAATACAAAGAGAAATTGGAAGTTCTACATGGAATAATCTAACTCCGAGTGCTCAAGCAGCTTTAATTTCTTACACATATAACTACGGAACTCTAAATAAAACTAAAAGTGTTATAGCAGCTGCGCAAGCTGCAGCTGAGTCTGGAGATATGGAAAAACTAGCTATTGCAATTAGAAATAGATCTGTGGACAATAATGGTGTAAATTCAAGACGTCGTAATCAAGAAGCAGATTATATTTCTAACAATTAATGATTACTAAGGAGTATTCATATGCGTAAAATTACAATCTCATTGATTTCAATGATACTTTTTTCTGGCAATGCACTGGCTAGTGATGCTAGTACTAATATTATCTACTCTTGTACAACCACTGAAAATAAACAACTTACAATTAAAAAATCTCAGTCAGATTATATTTTTTCCTATGACAACCTAATATTCAGTAACTCTATCAACGATGTAATGAAACATGAAGGGACATCCATTGATATTGGTTCGGGCTTTACATCAATTGGCATTGAATTGCATAATCAAGGTAATTCGTATATTATTGGACATGCGCATCCTAATAATAAACCTAAGGAATTAATAGAGCCTGGATTATTAATTCAAAACACAAAAGATAAGGTCGTAAAAGGAATTTTTGAGTGTAATCCTAAAAAACAGATCAAACATAATTTCGATACTAAAATTATGAGAAAAACTGGAGTTTCTCCATAAGTTTATAGTGCTATGGGAGATAAATAATGAAAAATTACTTATTAAAGTCTAGAATGGGTAAATTACTATACTATGGCGTTAGAATTTTATTTGTCGGTAGTATATTTGGAATTGTTATGTTGTTTAGTTATTTATATATACTAGTATTTAGTATGTTAAATCGTGAACTAGGGTATCCATCTGATAATTTCTCTAAGAAAAATTAAAAAGTAGGCATCATATAGATGCCTACTTTTATCAAATTATTTTGGTACTGGAAATTTATTGGAAGATGAGTTTGTTCCTCTCGTTACTGAATTAGCAATAACAGTTCCAAAACTAAACCCTGCCCAACTTAACATTCCAAACCATAATGTCGGTAATACGATAAACATTGTCCCTAATACAAATTGTAAAATCAAATCATCTTGGGTATTTTGTATTCCCGCTAGGTTCCATCTTGAGTGTGTATCACTATCATACATTGCTGATAGTATCCAGCTATCAAGCCATCTAGCTAACTCCCACCAAAATGACAAAAAGAACAATCCTACTAACATCGTAGATATTGTCATTATAGTTTTAATACTATACCCACTGAATATAGTAATAATAGGTATAGATACAATTAAAGCTAATATTATTAAGCCTTGAACCATAGGTAAAGATTGTCTAATAGAGTCAAATGCTGGAAACATTGCTACACTAGCGATAGAATTTGCTGCCGTTCCTGCAGTTCTCGCAATAGTATTAGACCAACTAGGATCGGTATTACCACCATATCCTCCATAAGCATAGCCTGATGAAACAGTAATATTCTGCGGACTAACTAATCGTCTAATTATGGAATCCTCATATTCACTAGGATTTCCCCATATTTTTTGCATCCGATTCAATAAGCTTGGCTCAAATTGAGTTAATAATCTTGCTCTTAATCCTATTCTACTATCTGCCCACCATTCTTTACATGTAGGAAATCCCCCGTTTCCTGTATTGGGTAAACCAGAATCTCTAGGTAAAGAGTAACTCCATTGAGAACGAGGCAACTTAGAACGATAATTATCGTAAAACCCAGATATATTTATAAATAAACTAGAGCCAATCCAATCTATATCACGAGCCTGTGCCTCATTTAAGAATGTTTGCTCTCGCTTTATTTTAGTTCTAGATGGAATAAAACATTGTTCTACAAAATCTTGTACTTCTTGTCTGAGTACAGGATTTGCAATCTGGGTATTTTGTACCTCGAATCTAATTTGTCTCAAATCGGCCTTACATGGAATAATAGACACGGCTCCATGAGTTAAGCCTTTCCCTACTGAATAGGTAAACGCCCACCACAATGGCAATGTCGCACTTTTACCATTCAACTCACTTGATAAACTGGATAATCCTGTATCACTCGGTTTGTATATTGAGTGACCACAAGACTTCATTCTTTCAGTATTAAACTGTAGCGTTGTGTAGGAAACATTAAATAAAGGAAGGCAAGTTAATACCATGATGATTAACGCAATATATATCTTAGTTTCAATCCAGCTTGCGAGTAAACGCCCTTTTTCTCCTTCATCATCTCCTTGCTCTCTCACTTTCAAAAAGAGTCCTATCACATGGAATAAGATTGGTGCAGCAAATATGCCAGTTTGAACAAGCAGATCCCAAATTCCATTATTAATAATCCAGCCAAGTAATGTTAGGAAATATTCAAAATAACTATCTACTGTTAATGATATGTTCATTGGCTTACCCCTGTAATAATTGAATTAAGCTGGTTAATTCGATAATTGCAACAGCAACTCCTAAAGGTCTAAATAATGATTTATATTGCTCAGATATTTTTGCAAGTTTATTGATGAAGATAATAATGATGCCATAAATAACTATCCGAAAAGCTAACCATATATACCAAGTTTTTTGTATAAAATTCGTAATTTTGTCAAACTCTACACCATAGTTTACGGCCAAATGCGCAATAGCAAGCAGCGTCAAAATGATGAATACAAACACAAAGATAAATTTCAGTAATGACCAAAACTTACTATGTGGCACAGTGTCATTATTGATGTTTTTATCTTCAGTTTGAGCCTTCATAAAAATACCCTCGTAAAATCAAATTGTTAACTTTCCGTATCTGATATTGCTATATGATTATCCACAGTTTGTGTGGATAACTCATGTTTAAGTAACTCAACTAACCAAAAAGCATCTGTTGTATCAGTCACATTGATATTTAAACGATAGGTGTTTGGCTGTTCGAGCGTAGGTAATTCCGTATAGCCTGCGAGCACCATCATTAAATCAAAAGATTCTTCCTGATTATTTTTAATTCCTATTAATCGTAGACGAATATAATTCATATTTGTTACACGGTATGGATGCGTTTTAATATATTTAAGTGTCCCTACTCTTTGTTTAATATAAGTAATCAATGCTTCGACCTGTTTTTGTTGTTGTTCGGATAGCATTTTTTTCAATTCCACAATACTGGGTTCATGTGGTGAGATAGAAAATAGTGTTTTTCTTTTCATTGTGTGATTCCTCTTGCTTTGTCAATGTTTTCTGCAACTTTAATTGCTGCATCAAGTTCACAAATACCATATTTTTGCATCAACGTAGCACGTTCGGCTTTTTCTTCTGGTTCAGTCATCGCCAGTGCAAGGTATAAACTTGGTGGCACGACTCGGAATAAGGCTTCCATCTTACTTGATAACACGACACCTTCTGTATATTTTCGGTTTTCTTTTTTAACTGATGTAACTAAGAAAATTTGTTCTGGAGTTAGTTGCTTAAATCGCCCAACTTGTTCTACTTCATCTTTCTCAAGACACAATAATTCCCACCACTCTAGCATTGAGAGCAGTTTAGACGCATCGCCAGGGAAGTCTTTCAGGTTTTGTGTGGCAAGCCATAGCCAAATACCTAGCTTACGCCACATTTTACCTGCTTTCGTCAAAAAGCGAGCTAACATTGCATTTACTGTAATGATGTGAGCTTCGTCCGTAATATTGACAATAGGGCGACCTGAAAATTGATATTTTTCCCCTAATGAATTGATATGATTAATCAAAGAGATATAAGCAATAGCTAATTGAGCTTCATAGCCTTCTCTTGCCAACGTAGCTAAATCAACAAGCGTAATATCTGCATCGGGCCAGATTTCACCTTCTCTGTTGAAAAGTTCTGCTTCAAAACTACCAGGTAAACAAAACATCCCAATAGCTTCACCCATTTCATAAGCACGTGTTCGACGTGCTTCAGGGAGAGATTCATCTTGGCTTAATTCATAAAAAGCGTCTCTAATATCCTGAGTTAATGTTGTTCGCCCATGTGAATATGTTTTTTGAGCAGCCAATAGAATTGCTTTGCGAATCATCGCTTTATCAGGTCGGGTTAGTTTTTCATCTTCCTTAACCTCTCCACCAGTAATCATTAGACGAGCGGCAATTTCCATCTCTCCTAATATATCCCGCTGATCATCTCCCTCTTCTTCATCAACAGTTTCAATAGAGGACGAATCCTCCACATGATTTCCTTGGATTTCTTTCAATAATTCTCTTTGGGTTTTCGATAATTCAGGATCTGCCACAAGTCGATGACAGTCGGCAAATAATGGTAGTGAAACACCCCCACCAGGCTTCAAAGTTACACGATTGACAGTTAATCCATAGCGTTCTGCATATTCAGACATTAATCCAAATGAATTTCCCGCTTCAATGACAAATAATCGAGGTCGATGAATTGCCATCAACTGTGCAATTTTTCCGTTTAAGGTAGCTGATTTACCCGCTCCAGTCGGACCAAGAATAAGTGCATGTCCACTTTTTGCTCGGTCATCTTTATTTAAGGGATCAAAATCTAAGGGGGCACCACCACGGTTAAAGTAGGTAATGCCAGGGTGACGAGTACCAATACCTCGTCCAAATACAGGTAATAAGTTAGCAATATGCTGTACAAAATTGAATTTAGTATAGAGTGCATGACGATCGTCTGCGGGATTGAAACACATAGGCAACCATCGAATATAGCTACTTAGTGGTGCAATTTCCATACCTTCTTTAACTGCAACTAATCCTGTTGACTGTAAGGTTGTTCGTAGACGGCGTGAGCGTTTTCGTAATTCATCAGTGGTATTAGCTCGCAGATAAAATGCCAGTGAAGAGCGATACATTTTGTGTTTGTCTTTCAAAATATCTTTAACTCGATCACAATCTTTTTTGGCATAAATAGATTCTGTATTTTCTCCTAGAGCACTATCTTTAATACTCTGTATATGGTTTTCTAGTAGGTCTTGTGGATAAACGACAACAGTTAAAACCATAATGGTATTTTCTGGTAATAGGTCAAATAAACTATTAACATTATCTCCACGTTTGACTTCCCCTGTAAGATGACCAACCTCTGGAGCTCTTCGTAAGGAATCAACCACAACTACTTCATGTGGACAATTATCAAAATACCAATAACTTCCTTCTGTTCTTGGTGTATTGACGAGTAACGTTTCTGCAAAATCATTCACTAAATACAGATCATCAGGATTATTGTTCTGTTTAATAGTGTAATGACAAGCCTTATAGAATTCTTCAGGATTATCATAGTCTTCAGGTACAGGGTTGAACCAACGTAAAAGCCACTGATGAATTGCGTTTCCGTTCAGACGCTGAGCTCGAATGCCAGCCCCCAAAAGTGCATTCGTTACACTATCACAGGTTGCATTTAAGTCTTCTAGTGCTTGATCTAGTGTAATGTGTTTTTCAACGTAGCGATAAATGACCATTCGAGTACGACGTTGTTGCCCTCGCCATTGTGTACCTGTGACCGCTTTGTCTTCGAATAGACCACCTGGTTTGGATACATCACGTAAATGTTTTCCCATAATGTTAAGCCATTGCTCTGTAAATTGAGTTCCCTGAGCATTAGGTTTTACATAGTTACGTAAAATATCTTCATATTCCATGGACATCTCATCATCTTGGCAATAAAACTGCACAACCCAAGGCGACATATCTAATTCAGGAAAACTATCTTGAATTGCATGGCAGACTTGGGTTCTTGCATTAGCCAAAAATTCCGCAGAACGACCTTCAGTACCAATCACAGTAATCTCAAAAACGGCACCAACAGAACGACCATCTTCAAGAAGTAATGTTTTATTTTCATCTAAGAACTCAACCCAAGGAAGCCTATCCACAAAGGATAGCGATGGCTTGTATTGTTCTAAATGTTCTTTTTGAGTGTAATTACCTTGTCGTCGAATGAATTCAACATGTTGGGAGACTGGTGCTTCAGGTGCATTTTCTGTACTTTCTGAAACTTGTTGTTTACGACCAAATAATCTATTTAACATGGTTTTTATCCTTTACGACTAATATTCACGTGTTCGCTCGCCTGGTTGGGCATATTGAACTCGTCCGTAAAATGGAAATACAGTTGTATAGCCTGGGATGGGAACTGGTTCTGCAGTTTGAGATAAATGCGGGAATACATACATTACAAGATCAGGATTAGGCAATCTTGGAAATAAATTTGTTGCTTCATTTGCAGCTGTGCGAGTGTAATGGGTGTATTCAGCAGCATTTGAAAAGCTACTATTAATGGGTCTTACAAACTGAAGTGCATTTCTGGCTTCTTGTAGACCACTTTGTGTTCCCCCACCATTTTGTTGCCAAATGTCTTGCATTGTTTCACTACCTGTTGGTAATAATTCATCTTGTGATGTAGAACATCCAGCTAAAATAAATGAGCTAACTAACAGTAAAACTGGGAATTTCATCTGTATCTCCTTAATCTATTTGGCTAGTTCCAGAATTTTTTGGGTATTTCACTTTACGAGCTGCAGAATCGTAATCAATATTAATTGATTGAGAAATATGAACCGCAACAGCTTGTCCTGGTGGGACATAAATAGCATCAAACATTTGCCCATAGCGTTGTCTAAACCAATTTTCCATTTCTTTTAAACCGCCTCCGAGCGCTTGCCCTAATATATATTTACCTTGACTACCTGTGACGGCACCAACAACGGAATTACCATCAACCACTGTTGTAGTTTGGCTTTGAGCCATACTTTGAGCAGTTGCTCCTGCTGCGGATAATAAAAATTGAGATGATAAATATTCTGGTGCATTTGTTTTTCTTTCACCTGGTATACATGGTAATCCATTTGGATTAGATAACCATCCTAGAGATTTTCCATTGTTACTCCCTTGGTTCTCCTGCGTGGCAATACGTCCATCACTAAATACGAATGTAATACTATCGACATTTCCTTTTACGCAAGACAATGTCCAATCTCCACTTGCAGTTCCTGAAACAATGGCACCTTCAACATCAGGAAGCTGAATACCATTTGCCATAAGGTTTTCCCGACCGATTACAACTTTAAAAGGGTAAGGATCTGTAACATTTCCATCAATAGGCACTCGTCCCAATAATGCAGTCATTGCGACAGAACCCATCAGCGTAGAATTTGCGGGTAAAGTATAAAAAGGTTTTTTTGTCTGTTTTTCACGAGAATTGGGTTGTCCGTGGAGCTCTACAGCCGCCTGACCGAGAGTTGAGTCATCTAATGCTTTAAATGGATTTGGGAAGGTTGCAACAGTTTCTCCAGTAAAGTTTGAGGATACAGGTTTACCATTACGATCCGTCAATGTTACATCTGATGGCTTAATCCATTTTACTGCAGATTGGCTTCCTTCATCTGGATAAGCATTACCCGTATTAGAATGAGAACTATTAAATTGAGATTCCCCTTCCATTCCTAAACCAATAGGAATATCGTTTGAGCTTGGGGTGTCATTAGAGAGATTTGAGAATCTATCTGTTACTTCACGAAATCTACGTTCAAAATCAGCCATTAATTCTTGTTGTTTTGTTTGAATAGCATCATCAATTTGACGAGATACATCGTAAGACTGAATTTTCAATGCCTGATTTTCTTTTTTAAGACGCTCATTCTCTTCGTTTGTTCGTTGTACTTCTGCTTTGGTTTCTTTAACTGCACCCAATAATGTTTTCAGGGTATCATGTGGCGTATCTCCCGCAGTAAGACCAAGCTCTTTCTGCTCAGTTTCAGTGAGATCGTAAACGACATCAGAGGCTTCATTTTGAGATACCTGATTATTTTGGTTGTTTTTATAGGTAACAAATAAGATAAAAGCGAAAGCAAAAACAACAATAGGGACGATAATTTTCAGTAACCCATTTGATTTAACTGTACTCATATCTATCTCCTATTTAGTTTTGGTAGATGTTGAGGATGTTTTTTTCACAATAACATTAGGTACAAAGGCTTGATTTGGAGCACCTTCAGTGACTAAATAAACTACAGTAGTATCTTCTGGCGTACCTTTTTTCCCTAACCAATTATGCTGAAAAGTGGCTGAGTAGAAATATCCCTGTAAATACCGTGGGTCTAGATTAACTTGGTAAGGAGCTAAATTCTTTAGTCTTACTGCGGTGACAACGTATCCATCAAGTCCCCAACTATCTAATGGTGTAGCTAAAATACTTAAATTTGGCATCAATGTAGGCAGGCTTTTTGGTAGTTTTGCCGCTATTCTACGTACACCAGGGAGAGGTTCTACCGTTCTTAATGGGGCATACAAGGATTGAGCTGCATATCTAGTGAGTGCTGCTGGGGGAGGTAATTGACTTTTTACTGGATTTTCCATGCTTACATCTGGGTCAGATATATCTGTTTGAGCAATACCAGTCTTATTATTAGAAACAGATTCATCGAAAATAATTCTGACGGATTCTAATTTACCTGTATTTGCTTTACTACGCACATCAAGTAGGACAATTTGCCCTGTTTCCATATCTCTTAATTGGATACGGTTTAAATCGAAAGTTTCGTTAGCTTTCAGGTAGACTGCACCACCTGTACTTTGTACTCGTAATTTACCATCTAATTCTGACGGTAAACCTACTTGAACATTTTTATCGACAAAAACGATGCGTTCTTGATTGACATTCAGATCGATAGGGAGTGGAACTCGATTCCATTGCATAAGAATTTCACTTTGTGCAGGAAGTGACAGTAACGTAGTTAGTAGTAATGTTGATTTATTGATTGTCATAAAATTACTCCCATTATTTTTTCTCTTCTTCAACCTTGATTTCAATACGTTTAGGTGTTGAGCGATAGCAATTAAGAGCAAGCCCCCAAGGGTTGGCTTCAGGATTCAGATCGTAACGAACAATATGTAATGGATAGCGAACAAGTACTCGTTTAACAGGGTTATCTAAATAATATTCATCGGTACTTAAGTCTAATGTAACATCCCAATCATCTTGGCTATTAATCGTTACTCTTGATTGACTGAATCCCCGCCCTGGAATCTCATATACACCACGAACACGATTTCGTAGTTCACCTAATAAGTTACGATTTTCATAATCTCTCAATAAAAATTGGTAGCAGTGTGGTGTCAAATAGGCTTGAAGTGCCTCAATATTTTTCTTATAGTCCACTTCGCCATCTTGTGGCCAACGGTTTAACTGCTGGAAAATATAGAATGAAAATGCGTACACCGTGGATGGTGGTACCTCCCACCATGCTCTTACAGAGCCAGAGCGTAAATCAGGTGGATTATGAATAGTTAAATATTTAGGAGATGAATACCACCCATAAGCAAAAATACCTGAAATAATTGTAAGAATGAGAATAACTAACCGTAAACTTTGAATATGAAATCTTTCGCTTGTAAGTGCATGTTTATATTTACTCATTTTTTACCCCGTTGTTTAGGTGTACGTTTGATAGACCAGTATGTATTCGTTGTAATAAATCGTGACGGACTCTTTTTGAGTTCTATGTAGCGTTCCAACCAAGTATCAGGTTTTCCACGTTTAAGGCGAGAAATATAAGCACCGCCGAATCGCATTGATAAGTAGCCAATTGCTAACATCCCCATGGGAATTGCATACCAATCAACTGGGAAAAGAAGGATCATCAACAGTCCCAATAAAGCACCAATTACTGCACCAATAAACATCACTAAAATTAATTCAATAAATGTCATCCCTCTAAATACTGCTGGGCGACGATTTAGACGTTCTGGAATAAATGCAATTGTTTCTGTTGATGCTTCTTCTTTCATACAAATATCCTTATAGAATCTTACTTGCCTCGGTAATTAGCCAAATGATAACCACAAGTAAAATGGCACCAACAAGTGCAAGCATCCCTAAATCACCCCATTTCTTACGACCTGCTTGCACTTCACCAAATTCAGAGATCAAAGAGCCTGCCACTTTCATAAATGCATAAGCACCAAGCAAGAGTCCACCTAGGATAACAGCATCATAACCATGATTTTTTATCGTTTGCATGATACCTGTACCTTCACCACGAGAAGGTGCTTGCATTTTTGGTAAATCAGCAAGTGCTTCATTAACGCTTAGGATAGTTAAAGATACGGAGGTGATAACTTGATTTCTAAATGATTTAAGAGATTTAGATGCTCTTTTGATAAATTTTTTCATAATGGATCCTTAATGAAAAATTGACCTAACTAACGCAGTAAGAAATAGGTGAGAATCACAATGACTATGGCAAATCTCACAATTAATTTTAGGAACTTGGGAATGGTTGTTTTACCTTTCACAAGTGCGTCATAATTCTTCAAGATGATGTAAGCAAAAATGAGAAATAGGGCCGAAAAAATCAAACCTAAGAGAAGATAGTTGAGTTCACCTACAGGGCTATTTGCTCCAATCTTAAAAGCTTCTACAGCAGTATTACTCATTTTTGATTCACTCTAACTTTGTCATACTCTCCCGATAACGTTCGGATTTGTCTTGGGTCACGTGGTTGAGCTCGATTACTATTTATGTAACGATCAATACCATCACGAACAATAGCAATATCTTGTTTAGCCTTTGCATAGTCAAAATACACTCTATCTTTAACTCGGATGTTACTAGCATGTTTTTGTGCTCGATACAAAGCTTGTTGAGCTGACTCTAATTGACGAATAGCCTGCTCAAGCTCGGCTTTTTCATTGGCATAAACAGGGAAAGAGAAAAATGTAGATATCAGAAGAAAAATGGTTAATTGCTTTTGCATTATGAACTCCCATCTGTTAGTTACTGCGAGAAGATAATGCAAAAAATAGGTGAATAATGTAATGTGAAACTGTACAAGGAAATCAAACAATTTCTATAAAAAAACCATCTCGGTTATGGTTTTAACGGAGATGGTTTTATGATGATAAGTCTAGTGTCAATTAGAGATATTTTTTGAAATTTGATGCAGTTAAAGCAATCATAATACCGAATAGAATAGCTGCGGGTATGAGAATTAAATTTGGATGAATAGATATAGGTATAGCAAGATAAATGATCCATGCGATAAACATAACGGGGGCTACTGATTTTTTTGCATGGTGATACTTGAATGCCGATTCTCTACCAACCCCGAAGCGGCGTAAATCTCGTTGAACAAGTCCATCAGTTAAGCCGACAATTGCGACTAATATAAATAATGGGCTAGTAAGAATAATAATTAAGAGTCGAATAATAAAAATAATAATGACATATAAAGTTGACTCAATGTACGATCTTGCATAGAACCAAATATAGGCACTAACGCCAGCGTCTTGTGGGGTATTATGTAACCAAGTCTGTAAACCTGTTTTAATAAATAACCATTCATGAATAAATACAATGGTTTGTTCAGCAAGTATGACTGGATAGCTATAAAGTAAACTTTGTTGAAATTGGGCAGAAAACCAGCCAAATTCTTCTTTCATAACATTTTTACTGTGCATAGCACCTTGTTCTGGCCACACAAAAGTAATACATAGCCATTCTATGATAATACTTAAGATGAGTGAGGCTATTAATGTTTTGGTGATCGTACAGAGAAAATTAGGTTGTTTTTGAACCACCTGTTGAGGGGTTGATTGTTGATTTTCTGTCATTAGTGCACCTTACTTTGAGACAAAATTTCACATTGAACTAAAATCTCACCTGGATATTTCTTATTAAATCGAAGCCAAAAACAGAATTCGTTATTAGAATTGGTTGCTTTACCTACATCAGGAGCTGTCCACATTTCAATATCAAATGAATTCAAATAATCAGATAGTCGATGCAAAGAGCATTGATTGTCATGCCAATATGGAAAAATGGTTTTGGCAAAAAAATCTAAAGAGCCTCTCCCACAATTTGTGTAAATACCTGTTTCTGAGATAATACATTCAGACACAGGTATTTTATTATGAACGAAAAACAACTTCACGCCTTGGCAGCGGAATTTGCCAAAAACCTAAAAACACCAGAAGACCTCAATCAATTTTCACGGATGCTCAAGAAAATCACCGTCGAGGCTGCGTTAAATGGTGAACTGACCGACCATCTTGGTTATGAAAAACATCAGCCTAGAAAAGGTAAAAATGCACGTAACGGTTACACATCTAAGACCGTCATTTGTGATGAAGGTGAGATAGAAATTGAGACGCCTCGTGACCGTGACGGCACCTTTGAACCGCAACTTATCAAGAAAAACCAAACCCGCATCACAGGAATGGATGAGCAGATTATTGCCTTATATTCCAAAGGGTTAAGTAATCAGGAAATCGTTGAAATGTTCAAAGAACTCTATGATGCGGATGTGTCAAGCAGCCTGATTTCTCGCGTTACCGACGCCGTGAAAGAACGCGTAATGGAATGGCAAAATCGCCCACTTGATGCGGTTTATCCAATTGTTTACCTAGATTGTATCGTAGTGAAAGTACGCCAAGATGGACGAATTATCAACAAATCCGTGTTTGTTGCCTTGGGTGTGAATCTTGAAGGACATAAAGAGTTATTGGGGCTTTGGATTGCTGAAAATGAAGGTGCGAAGTTCTGGGCGAATGTGCTGACAGAGCTTCAAAATCGAGGCTTAAAAGACATTTTTATTGCCTGTGTAGACGGTTTAAAAGGCTTCCCGGAAGCCATCAATGCAGTCTATCCTAAAACGAAAATTCAGCTTTGCATTGTGCATTTAGTGCGTAACAGCTTGAAATTCGTTTCGTGGAAAGATTACAAAGCCGTCACCGCAGATTTAAAGCAGGTTTATCAGGCCCCGACGGAAGCACAAGCTCGCGAAAATCTGACCGCACTTTCGCAAAAATGGCAGGCAAAATACCCGCTTGTGGCGAAAGGCTGGGAAGATAACTGGGCAAATATTGCCACATTTTTTGATTATCCGGCTGATATTCGTAAAGCGATTTATACCACGAATGCTGTGGAATCGCTTAATAGCGTGATTCGTCGCGTGATTAAAAAACGAAATGTATTCCCGACGGATGATTCAGTTTTCAAAGTGATTTGGCTTGCGATTAAAGATGCATCAAAAAAATGGACAATGCCGATTCAGAACTGGAAACTGGCGATGAATCGATTTATGATTGATTTTGGTGATCGCTTAGACGATCACCGTTAAGTTGAAATGGGTGTTTACACAGAATTTGGGATAGGGTCAATCTAAACGCTCTTGATCAAACTTCCCTGCACTAGAACAAAGAAAATTAGGGCTCTCTAAATCAATAAAGCGATCAGGAATATCAGTTATCAATACTTCTAAATGTGTTTTCATTGTTTTTCTCTTCTGGGAATAAAGTTTTACTAAGGTTTTCAAACGCTGCGACAGCATCAGAATTAGGTTGGTAGCTATTCACACCTTCCCACCATGTTTCAGTGGTTTGGTAATTGTCTTGCATATATTTTGCTAATTGCTGAAGATCTTTAGGCATTAGATCATCTTTATCTTCTACGGGTAACGGCATACGTATTTTCCATAGTTGGCTACCTTCAATTAAAGCAAAAGCTTGTCCTTTAGGTAGATTCGTAATATCTGCTGCAGATAACATTGGCTTCTGTTTCTGTGTAACACGATCGCCTGTATTCGAACCAAAATGTTTATCTGAGCCAGGATCTGAACTATCCGTAGTACTAGATAATGCCATGACTTCTAGTACAGTAACTTCATGTAAATTCTTGGTGAGTACTTCTGCTGTTGCTTGTTCTTTAACTCTTAACATCACAAGTGAGTTGAAGTTTCCAACTATTTGTCCTGCTTTAGATGCATCTCCTGTTCTTGCTTTAATATCAGAAATAGTTTGAGTATATGCAGTTACTTGAACGCCAGCACCACCGCCTTTATTGATTAATGGAATAAATTCATCACCAATCAACTCATTAAATTCATCGCAATGTACATTGATAGCAATCTTACTATTTTTATGAGTGAGAGATTGTGGAAGCCCTTCATTAATACCAAATTTATAGATATGACCAGCCATTGAAACAAGATCTGCAAACATAGAATTTCCAACTGCAGATGCAACCGTCAAATCAGATAATGCATCTAATCCTATGTAGACAATACCACGTTTACGAATAATCTCTTCCCAGTCAAATATAGGGCGTGTATCCGAGATATTAGAATAGTCTGGGGAGAGTAATTCGGCTACTTTACCTGATGTTAGTTTTTCAAGTAACGGAAGTAATGAAGCGACAATTTTATCAAAGTACGTTTTATCGTACCGCACAGCACTGCATAATCCATCTAAAACAGGATCGAATATCTTGTTATCCCGAATGTATTGGTCAACAGCGACTACCATTTCACTACGACCACGCATTGCCAGAGATAAATTTTTTTGATCTATATTTGCAGCTACTTCAGCAATTGCTAACCAGATATTTTTATCTCGTTGATCAAAATAAAATTTTGCGTAATCCAAGAATAACGAATCAATACTACGTACAAATTTTGCAATTTGTTCATAATCAGGACGTCTACCAAGCTCAACGAGAGCTCTAGCAATGATATTTACGAAACGCCATGCAAATTCTTTGAATGCGGCAGAATTCCCAGCCCCACTTAGTTGACCAGAAATACGAGAGGCAACTTCCGTAATTTTGTTGAAACGACCAACCGCATTATAACGTGCTGAAATATCGGGCCAACCTAAATGAAATACATAGAATTCATTCTCTCGACCAGCTCGTTTAGCTTCAGCATACATACGTTTTAAAATGTCAGCATCACCTTTAGGATCAAAGAAAATGACAACTTCACGCTCATTAAAGGTTTTTCCACGATGAATGTCTTGAGTAACCAATAATTCAGCTAATCGAGTTTTTCCTACACGAGTGGTTCCTAACACTAACATATGTCCTACACGACTAGCGAGAGGGATAGTTACATTTACCTCATTTAACTCAATACCATGAATAGCAGGAATCCCCTCTACTGGTGGCAAGGGTCTAAATGGGTTAAAGGGACTATCTTTGGAAGTTAACTTGGTGATGAAGCTTTCTTCATGTTTTTTCTCAAACTCTTTCACAAAGGTATAACATTTTGATGGGGCTAAATATTTTTCTCCATTTGCTTGAAAGCAATCATGCAATCGTTGAGTATGTTTTTGTGTCCATCGAAATCCTAGCCCTAAAAATAAATGTTTTTTCATAACAGGGATTTCCTTACTAGACATAGCATATCTCGGTAAACGCTTAAGATTTCTATGGTATTTGACAACTTTCCAGCCTTCAAGAGCTCGTTTTATACCTAGTACAGTAAAGCCTGCAGAAAGCCCATACCCAATACTTGGAGTTAAAGCCACTGTCCAAGGGGCAATCGCACAGAGAGCCGCCGAAGCTCCACAAACAGCAGATGTATAAAACTCAACAGGCGGTCGAAGCAATGATTCTACTAGAAATTTATTACTCATTGCGATGCTCCTTCTGATGTAATTAAAAGTGGGTAATGTGATATACCTAGCCTTTCTGCGAGGGTGTCTGCGGGTGAAGGTATCAGAGTTAATGTTGGCACAATCGCTCTCAATTCTTGCATTTGACTAACCGTTTGCACATTTATTACTAATCCCGTGGCATTTAACTCAATCAATTTTTGTTTATTTTTTTCTAGCCAACTTTGGGATGATACATCATAGCCAATTAAGAATATTGGTAGAGCACCAGGCAGATTAAATTTTCTCGTTTGTACCGTACCTATAGACCATTTATGAGAAATCACTGGTAGTAACTGTTCTTCTGAAAGTTGAGCGGGAACCGCATTTGGATGTATTGGTGCATCCTCTGTATGTACAGGCTGTATCGGTTCATAAAATCGAACAGCGCTTTCTCCACCGAAATCAGCAATGATATTTAATTCTGCAGATACGAGAGAAGGAATAAAGAAAAACAGCGAATAAAAAGAGAGCTTATATTTCATCATAATGGGTTTATCCAAATAATTTTATTAGCGGTTGTTGGTTCAATCCATCTTATTGAAGGTAAATCATTCTTTGATTTAGATATACGACTTTTTGTATTCTGTGTAATAGGTAGATTATTTATTGGAATGTTATTTGCAATGAGTGCATGCTGATAGTAACGACTTTTTTGATAAATAATAAAATCTCGTACACTCATGTTTCTCGTCATACCATTTAGTTTCATATTACGAATATCGTCTTTTGTTGACTTACCAAGTAAAGCTCGGTGATATCCGTCCAAGCCTATATTATGAGCCATATATAAATTAGCATCTGTTACTTTTATACCACGTTGATTAAATTGTTCTGTATGCCAACGAGCGAGAAGCCCTGTCGCAAGTGTATTGATATACTTATTATGGCGAGGATCTTTATGTGTCCCTCTATTTTTACTTGTAATAACACTCATACCAATTGCCTTTCCTTCAGGCATTGAAGCAAGCCAATTCCATGTTCCAACAGTAAACTGACCGACTCCAAGAGCACCTGTTGGAGATCTTTTGCCATACCATCCATCTTCAATTTTAACCAAGCCACGTAACATTTTTTCATTGACTTGATAGCGTTGAGAGGATTCTTTAATGTAGATATCAATCTCTTTACCAAAACCATAGAATGGTTTAGCAATTGATGCTGGTATCATTAGTAATGGTAAGTATATTAATAGACGAGCGACTGCCATTCCCCATCTCCTTTGATTTTAAATGCTGCAGGCATTTTTCCTTTTGCATATTTTAGCCAGTATCCACTGTCGTGATTTAACGTGATTTGTCGAGCTCTTACTTTTGCAATATCAATATTATTCTTCAATGCCCAATTTCGTATTGTTTCATCATTTTGCATACTATCTACAACGTAAATATCAAGAGGATAATTTTGAATATATTCCTGTAAACGTTTTAAGTTATCAATGCAAGGCTCGCAGTCTGTTCGGGTGAAATAAATAACTCGGTTAATTGCAGAGGTAGGTTGTCCTGAGTCATCCATTCGGAAAGGAAGTTGATTAGGATATAATCTTTCAAAAACTTGATTATATGCTATTTGGAAGGCAAACTCCTTTTCCACTCTTTGATACTCTTTTTTAGCCAATAGTTCGGCATAATGTTTTCTTTCATTGTCACTACGGGCCTCAACACCTAGCATAGTGAGGGGATCTAGATTTGGAGACCAAATTCCACGAGCCCCTTTTTTGAGTTCTTCATATCTTAGCCATTCTGTTTGCGTCAATCCCCATTCAGTCCATTTATTTTCTGAGCTTTGTGAATGCTGAATATTGAGACTTTTCTCCACACTTTGTTGTGTCGACTGGGCTTGAGAGATGGTATTTGTTACAGAGGTTTGATTTGCGAATGAGAAGGATGTGCTTAGAACTGTACCAAATAGTACAAATAAAGTGGTAATATGAAATTTCATAGTCACTCCAATATTGATAGTAAGTTGAAGTGACTATGCCAAAAAAGAAAAGTGAGTATAAGAAAAAATTCTATTGAAGTTTAAAACAGTTAATTAGTAGTCCTCAGGAACGATAGCTTCAATTTGTACTTTCGGCTCTATTGGTTTAGGTATGGAGGCTCGTCTTTCGTAACATATTTGTCGTAAAGTATCATGAACTGTTAATTCATATGCTTCACCTGCTAACATCTGTAACGCATCTCGTAATTTCATTGGACCAAATTGATAATGTACTTTAGGAAGTTGATGATTAAAGAGGCTTCTTACTTCAGGGCTAGAAATAGAACAGAGAGTATATCCTGTATCTTTTAGCGTATTCCAAATTCCTTGTTCAACGGTCAAATTATAATAGACTTTTTTCTTTTTACCGATCATATCAATATTAACTACTTGCTCAAGAAGATATTTTTGTCCACCGACAGGTGAGCTACTGACAAGGGTATATCGTCCATAACGTACTACTTCAGGGTATTGCTCAAAGTTAGAAGTATAAATATCCTCAGATACAGTTCTTGCTACTTCAATAGGTGCAGGGTTAGGATTTAAAGACGTTGGGGATGATGAATTCACATCTACAGCCAATTGGTTTTCAGGAATCGGAATGCCTGGCGCAATTACATCATTTGGGGAAGAATTATTTTGATTAGATGAGTTTGTCTGTTTTGCACACCCTGTGACAATAAAGGCACTGAGAATTGACAATAATAGTGTAGATGTTTTCATAGCGTGCTCCTTTAGTAATAAGTGACTAAAGAATACTATGCAAAAAATCGTTGCTTTTATTAAGAAAAAAACCGAATTAAAATTTCAACAATTTTAATTCGGTTTTGAATTAGGATATCTATACCTACATGAATAGGTATAGATATTATAGTTAAGACAAATCGCCAGATTCAACAAAAGAGTAAAAATCTTGTCTAGATACGATAATGTGATCGAGTAAACGGATGTCCATCAAACAACAGGCTTCTGATATCTTGCGTGTGATCATATGATCAGCATTGCTTGGTTTTATCATACCTGATGGATGATTATGAGAAATAATAATCGCAGCAGCATTACATAATAAGGCCATTTTGATAATTTCTCTCACATAGACACTAGATTCATTAATCGTACCAAAAAACAACTTTTCAGTCTTAATTTCACGATTCTGATTATCTAAAAAGATCGTTGCAAAGACTTCTCGCTCTTCAAAACCAATCAGAGCTTTTAACATTAACGCTGGGATGCAAGGGTCTGACATGGTCGCAGATTTATCGTTAGGATAAATCGCAGCCGTTTCCTGTAAAACACTTTCATATAGCATTTTGGCTTGCTCTAATTTTTGTTGCTGTTCATAAGATAATAATGCGTTCATTATGTATTCTCCTAAATAAAAGGGAAATACATCCCACTAGGAAATGTATTTCCTAGTGGGTAAAGAATGTTAATTTAACCCCAAAGAATTTGGGCTAGTTTCACTTTTTGCTCTAATTCATTGACTGATTTTTTAGCGTAAGTAAGTGAATAGGCGTGAGAGCGTTTTTCTGGGTTGTCTTTCAATTCTTTATGCGTCTCTTTGGCTTGCGCCAATTTGGCCGTAAAGTATTCAAGACTTTCTGGCATTGATAAATCAATTTTCTCAGCCATGGATTCCCAATAAGCAATTTTGCCGTCATAACTTTCGGCTTTTTTCATCTCTTCAACGGCCTTATCCATTCTACGAGCATTGCGATCAATTAAAGCTCTGTGTCGTTTCTCACTATGATGTCCAATTTTAATTGGCTCACCTAAACGAAGAAATTCACGTCCCTCATTAGCTGCTTCACAATATTTCTCGCTACGCACCATTGCACTATCCGCATATCCTTGATAGCGTTCGGCTTTCGTCGCTGCACGAGATTGGCTATTTAAGCCATCACAACGAACAAATGAATAGAAGTAAAACCCATCTTGTTGTTTGACAAGATTATGTATTTCAACCTCTGTTTCATTGCCGTATTTGCTGGTAAGTACAATGCATTCACCTTTAGCGTGAGCATCAGGACATTTAGCAATAAAAACATTAGGTGCAAATTTAGTATAAGTGTTAGTAGTCATCGTATATTCCTCAAAAAATGAAGGAAAATACGATTCCCAAAGGGAGTGTATTTCCCTTCAAGGGTTGTTAGTGTAAAATTTAGTGAATTCGATTTTGTTTGACACAGTTCCAATAATCATCGACGGTACAAATGTCCCAATCATTGATCACAAGATGAGTATCAATCGAATTGATCCAAAAGAAGATGTTTAAATCATCTATTTCTAAGCCTGTTTCATCACAGAAATGTGAAATTATTCGCTCAAGTACTAAATGTTGGTAGAAGTTACCTAGAACAGGAAGCTTTTTACTTTCTCGAGCAAATTCCCATACTTCATCATCATTAACCCAATCACTATAATGTAAAAGGATATCTTCCCAAGCAGCACATTTGGGCGAGCAATTAAGTGGTATATTGAAAAATGACATAGTGTTTCTCCTAAATAAAAAGGGGAAACACACCCGCTCGGGTAATGTTCCCCAGTGGGTGAATATGTAATCGGATTTATAAAAGTAAAGAAAGTTGTCTAATCGTCATCATCGTAATCATCGTCATATAAAGCACTATAAGCCTCACTGACTGCTTCATCCGATTTTAATCTGGCATTAGCAATAGATGAGATAGAAAGATCAAATCCTTGCTTTAATGTTGCCGAGATAAAACATTGCCTTTCTTCATTGTTTAGACGATAAGCATAATCACTTAATCGTAATAAAACGTTATAAAACCATTGTTCTAAAACCATTGATTGATACACACTATCGGTAATGCGTTGCACTAGAACATCCGCACGAATACGGTCATATATCTCTACGAGCGGAAAAGGTTTAGAATAAAAGTTGGTAATAAACATGGTAAACTCCTAGTTGAACAAAGCCCAACAGTCGTTGGGCTTTATAGGTTAAGCATTTGATTCATCTGTATCTCGTTTAGGCTCTTGGTATTTCAATTCGCCATCAATTTTAAGCATCTTAATGCGAATCAAGCGACCTTTTAAGGTCGTACCAGTATCGCCTTTTTTATGGTATTTACTATCACTTGTGTAAGTGAACGTATCGACCCAGAGATCTGCCATTACGAACGAAATAAGCACTTTCTTTTTCGCCTCTACAGCTTCTTGGCAACGTCTGATAAGTTTTTCAGTTTCAGCGCCAACGACATTCATATCGAAATAACGATATTCAGGTTCGTCAGATGAGCCAACTAATGCAGCGATACGGCAAGCTACAAATTCATTTCCTTTTTTTGGTTTTACGATACGAATATCGTTAATATAACCAATACCAGAAGTGTGTAAGTTAAAGTAGCTAGCTTTTTGAGTAGAAGTTTGAGTAGTCATAGTTTGTTTCTCCAAATGTAAAAAAAGCGGAGAAACATCCTTGCCCAACACGGGAAAAATGTTCCCCGCTAGGGTTAATTGTTTGGGACCACAAGAGATTTTTCTTATGGAAGAATATGGTTAAAGAGACATTCCTGCATAATGGAACAAAGTTCATCAAAAGCAGAATCGCTTTTCAGAATGCTGAGCGATATTTGGGAGTTTTAGTTCATCTATACACGATAGAGCGTCGCTTTTCAGGAACTATGCGACTTACTAAGTGCTATCAACGATAGCTGCTTAATGCTGATAAACATAAACCTAAGTATGTTTTTATTAAACAATAAATTGAATATTGAATTTAGATATTTAATCCGATACACAAGAGAGAAAATAAAAACCCTAGAATTTTACTTCTAGGGCTTTGATTAGGATAAGATTAAAAATCAATGATTACATACAAAGACTAAAATCCAGATAAATTTGACCATATAATACAGACTAATAAATAGCATCTGTTCTCGTCAAGACATTACTATTTGCATCTACACTATCCGATAACGATGTGGTCTTTTATCGGCATAACACGCACCAAATGGCACAAAGGGCACCCATTTTTTCACCAGTGGGCACTGGTTAAGATAAATGTGCATTGCTGCAAAGACAGAAATAGATTTTGTCAAAATCCATTTTTGTCTTTGCAACAAATAACGTAGAGATAGCGAAAGCCTAAGTAAAATAAACACTCATAAGCGAACTTATAACTCTCTTTCAGAGTGCCGAGAGTATTTTGGATTGTCATTTGATACCGACAAATGACCAAAACGGATATATCGTTTGAATTTTAGCACGCTAAAGAGCAAAGATCTATTTGGGTTTAGCTTAAGACTTTTCCCCGAAACTGATCGTCCTTTTTCGTTGTAAATTTGCGCTTTTTCTTTACTGTCCCAATATTTTCAATGCCATCACAAGATGGGTATTTTGTACAACCCCAAAAAAGTCCATTCTTACCGTTACGTTTAGTCATTGGAGAACCGCATTTAGGGCATTTTTTGATTTCAACATTACCCATATTCATACCTTGAGATAAACAGACCTTCATTAAATGACGAATAAAATCTTCCTGCTTTTTCATGAACTCAGTGAGGGTCAAAGAACCTTCTGCTATTTGGTTAAGAGCTTGTTCCCATAGTGCGGTTAAACCAGGGTTTTTCAATAAATCAGGTAAGCTATCAATAAGAGCCACAGCTTCGGCAGAAGCGAGAAGAGATTTTTTCTTTTTAAGTAAAAAACCTTTGTCGATCAAACCTTGAATTAGTCCTGCTCTTGTAGCTTCTGTCCCAAGCCCTTCTGTTTCCCGCAATCGTTGTTTTAGCCGTGGATCGGTAACAAAGCGAGCGGCATTTTTCATTGCTTCAAGCAATGTACCTTCAGTATAGTGAGCGGGAGGTTTAGTTCGCAGAGTTCGAATATCAGTTTGAGTCACTTGGCACTGCTGATGAGTATTTAATACAGGAAGTCCCTGTTTGTCGTCTCCTCCATCTTCTTCATCAGCATGTTGACCAAATAAGATACGCCATCCTGGAGTAACAATGACATTCCCTCTCGCAATCAATGTGTGCCCAGCAGACTGGAGTGTGACGATAGTTTTATCTGTTTCTAAATGAGGTAAGAACTGAGCCAAATAACGACGGCGAATTAGATCATAGACTTTCATTTCATCATCATTTAGTTTGCTAAGATCAGCTTTTTTGATAGTTGGGATAATACCGTGGTGAGCAGTGATTTTTTTATCATCCCAAGCTCTACTTTTTTGTTGTATATTTAGACGTGGCAATAAATTTTGCAAATGGGCATCTGAGCTGACTAATGCACGAATCACCATAGGGGCATCTGTAAATTGTGATTCTGGGAGATAGCCACAATCAGAGCGAGGATATGTCGTAATTTTATGTATTTCATATAAGGATTGTGCAATATCTAAGACTTGCTGTGCACCAAAACCAAACAAACGGTTACATTCTCCCTGTAAATCACTTAAAGCATAGAGCAATGGTGGGGCTTTTTTCTCTCGCTTGGTTTCGACAGAAACGACCTTAGCTGTACCTGCTTGCTTAATTTGGGTCTCAGCTTGTTGTATGACACGACTATCAAGACAAAGTCCTGATTCATCTAAATATTGCTCAGGTACTGAAAGTCCAGCGATAAATTTTTCACCAGTAGAAGTTGCCAACTGAACGGATAACGCATAATGTGATTTAGGTACAAAATTTGCAATTTCTCTGTCACGATTTACTACAAGTGCGAGCGTAGGGCTTTGTACTCGCCCAACACTCAGTGGTTTTCCTGAATATCCCTTTGACTGAGCCATCAAAGTAAACAAACGAGAAAAATTCATACCAATTAACCAATCTGAACGACTACGTCCCATGCCTGCATAATAGAGAGACTCTGTCTCTTTGCCTAGTTTGAGAGATTGTAATGCCTTGCGAATACTGGCATCATCAAGAGCAGATAGCCAGCAACGCTGAATTTGCCCACGGTATCCTGCTAAATCAAGTAGTTCACGAGCAATCATTTCACCTTCTCGGTCCGCATCGGTGGCAATGACTACTGAAGAGGCTTTCTTGATAAGTCCAATCACTACATTGAATTGTTTCTTAGATTCTTTTTTAGCTGACATTTTCCATTGAACAGGAATAATCGGGAGAGTTTCAAATGACCAGCGTTTCCATGCTTCATCGTAATTTTCTGGTTGATATAGTTCAACTAAATGACCGAATCCCCAAGTCACGACAATAGATTTATCTTGTGTTGTTAAAAGTCCATCACCATTCACCGTGGCGCCTAATACATTAGCTAGATCTCTTCCCTGAGAAGGTTTTTCACAAAGATAGAGCTTCATACGATATCTCCTGCAATACTTGAAGAATTTAATAATAGATATGCAAAAAATAGAGAACAATTATTAATTGTTTGGGAAAGGGAAATAAAAAACGGCATCCTTTCGGATGCCAAGTATGCCAACCTAGTTAGATCGTTGTGGTCTTTCTAGGGTCTATCTGTGTTGTTATAAACTCTATTCTTACAGAAAATAGTTAATAGCAATAGAATTATATGTAAATCCAATTTTTTTATTTAATAGCTTTTAGAATATCAGCTTTAATTTCAGCTGCAAAACTTTTACTCCCACGAACCTTCCAAAATATTTGGGTGCCTTTGCCATCTTTTTCTAGTGTCACATCTACATAATATTGACCTTTATTACCGAATGTTTCAGCCATACGATAGTAGACACCAGGCGTTCTTTCATGAACATATCCACCTTCAGTGATAGCAGCTTCTTTCCATTTACAGCTAATATCAACATTTGGATTACATTTCATGGCTTCTTCTTTGGTAGCGAAACCGATTTCTCGCTTAATACGCACATAGAGTGTATCTATATCTCTTTTTGAAGTAATAGAGTCTTCAGTTACCTGTCTATTTGAATTGATAGATTGATTAATGTTACCAGCCCAATCTCCAACCTTACTATTAATTTCCGAAAGTTCAGCACAGCTTGAAATTAGTAGCATAGAAATAATACATAAACTGTGTTTGATGTAACGCATGTAATTCCCCTTAAAAATGAGTACCTGAATAGATTAAATGAATATCTATGGTGGCCACTTGTTTTACTACGCTGGCCCAACGTAAGGTTGTGTTAGTTAAATTACATAAATAGAATGTTTGCTAAAACCGTGGTGAATTGGAGAAAATGGAATATCATCATCGAAATTATCCATCGGTGGTTCAGGTTGTGGAGAGTGTTTTTGTTGAGATTTTGTCTGCGACTCACCTAAAGGTGGTGGAAAATTGCTTGGTTTACTGTCTAACATCTGTAACTCAGAAGCCCAAATTTCTGTGGTATAGCGATCGACACCATTTTGATCTTGCCATTTGCGTGTTTTCAATTTTCCTTCAATGTATACTTTCGAACCTTTATGTAAGTATTGCCCTGCCACTTCAGCTTGACGGCGAAATAATACAATACGGTGCCATTCAGTGACTTCTTTCCGTTCCCCCGTATTCTTATCATTCCACACATCACTTGTAGCAACACTGAGTGTTGTTACAGCATCACCATTAGGCATAGTACGAACATCAGGATCTGTACCAAGATTACCAATAATTGTGACCTTATTCACGCCAGACATAGTCATTCTCCTTGTAAGTATAAGTAGTTGCTTTATTAGACGACATTTATCACTTAAAGAGATCAATTAATTGAACTTGTTTTGCCATGAATTTCTATCTTACTCAATTTAGTGATCGATTGATAATTCATTATCCACTTCAATACTAAATCTGGTTTTTACAATCGACATTATTACTCCGTAAGACAAAGGCTTTTTCTCGTCAAGGGTAAGGGGGCTTGCACCCTTACCCTTGAAGGCCTTTTATTACAGGCTATGCATACATGATATTTCTAGGCTATGCATACATGATATTTCTAGGCTTTGCATACATTATTTAACATACTGTTCAATTTGATTCAGCTTATCTTTACACTCTGTTAGCTGTCGAATAATGTGAGCAATAATTGCCATTTGCATATTTAATGTAATACGCTCTTTTTCAGCCTGTACCAAAGATGCCTTTAGTGATTCAGGCTGGTTAGGATCTAAAATAATACTTCTCCAAGCAAATTCTCCATTTTTAGAATTACTGATATTTCGCCATCGTAAATAGCTTGCACCTGAGCGGCTAGCATTATCCTTGATAAACAGAAGGGGCAATGTAGAGATCAGGTTCTCTGATATTCCCTTTATCATAGTGGGCTGAAGTTCAATAAAGCCCTGACGCACTTTATGAGCTTCATCAAGTAAGAGCTCATAAGTTTCTATATTTTCAATCTTACCGAATAGACTACGAATAAACCCATTCAGGTTGGTTTTCTGCGTCAACGTTTTATACATATCTTCAGGGATGAGACTGTACACATTCATGAATTTACTCCATTACTTCTGAATCGCTTGTTACATCATCAAGTTCTGAGCCAGCTTGCTGATTTTTAATGTTTGGAGCAAACATAGCTCGTTTTTCACCACTAAGGATATCTGTTGGTAATTCAAATCTGAGTCGTTTTATCGCCTCTTGGTAGCGGACATTATTATCTCGAGCATCCTGTCGAGTTATCCCTGAATTTTTATAATTATCAACGACACCAAAACATTTTCGAATAAGTCCTGCACCAGTTTCTAGCCACTCACGAGCCTGATCTTTGGTCATGATAGCAATATGCGATGCTGTCATTACAGAGCGAGCAAGCATATCGAATTCTGATAATAGATAAATTAGTTTATAACCTAATTGAGAGTTTACATAGATAGGATAAGTGACAGGTGAAATATTGGCACAGCGAGAAATATCAATACCTTCAGGAATATTATCGGCATAAATATCAACAAGATCACTGATAAGTTTTTTCATTTCAGCAGTGTATTGTAAAACTTTATCTTCAAAGTTTATCAAATACCAGTCTGCGTAAGGGTCGTCGTTACTAGCATCTTTTTGAATTTGAGAAAGAATCGAGAGACATGCAGGCATGCTAAGGATTTGTGGTTTAATGATCTTATCGCCCTCTCGAACAATTGGGCGTCCTAACCACATTTTAGTGGCATATTGAGAATGAAGTGTGAGCGTAATATTACTACGTAATGCACCTAATTCATGGTTATATTCCTGAGTCATAATTTACCCCTTTTATTTTGATTAAAAATAGCACCAACTGTCGCCAGTGGCGACACTTTGTATGTTTTTTGTATCAACTGCCACCTGGGCGGCACTTTGTGTATTTTTTGTACCAACTGCCACCTAGGGTGGCACTTTGTGTATTTTTTGTACCAACTGTCGCCTAGGGCGACACTTTGTATATTTTTTGCACCAACTGTCGCCAGCGGTAACACTTTGTATGTTTTTTGTACCAACTGCCACCTGGGGCGGCACTTTGTGTATTTTTTGTACCAACTGCCACCTAGGGTGGCACTTTGTGTATTTTTTGTACCAACTGCCACCTAGGGTGGCACTTTGTGTATTTTTTGTACCAACTGCCACCTAGGGTGGCACTTTATATATTTTTTGTACCAACTGTCGCCAGTGGTAACACTTTGTATGTTTTTTGTACCAGTTGTTACCCACAGCTGTATCGTTAGCTAGATTTCATCGACTGAGATAGATGACGAATTATCTCAAGTGATTGATTTCGTTCAGCCTCTGATGGAGAGTGAACAGTATTTGGTAGATATTTCGTAGCCCTAGAAGGGTATTTGTCATAATGTTGTTTGTTTTCCGCTTGTTGAGCTTTGTTAATCAAATATGGTTTGAATTCTCCCACAATCGCTCGCTGAACAATTTTGAAAAGATATGCCGCTGGTTTTTTGATATCACCTTTCGATATGCGTTCTTTAGCTTCAAACAAGATTGCCTTGCGAGTATCGTCGTCAAACGGCTGTAATGCCGACAAAATCGAATTTTTCTCCAATGCACTAAGTTGGAATCCATCTAAGTCATTCAAATGAGAATCGTCTCCAGTACTAGTACTGTACTTTATATTAGTACTTTTAGTACTAGTACTATGGACTTCCACATAGTTCCGATATGGAACTAAGCCTAAAATCAATGGGTTAGCTTCATGTTGGTGACAGAGTTCCATATTGGAACTCTGTGGGTTTACTGATGTTTCACCAAGTTCCCTATTATATTTGCTGAGTTCCATATCGGAACTCAGTAGTTTTTCCTGAGTTTCTTGGACGGCAATAGCTATATTTTCAGGTAATTCAGTAGCTGTTTTTTTCGATGACAACACTATCCTTATGATGCTTATAACGTTCTTTTATTACACCAATATGAGATATAAAGTGCCATAATTGGTCTTTATGTTCCAAAATTCGAGTAATTATTGCTGAGGCAATATCTCTAACTAATGGATCTTTATGTAAAGCTGCTTTTTCAACAATACGCAGATAGTCACTGTTGAGTTGAATAGCATCTGTGAGACTTAGTGGCTCATCATTCATGATGTACACATTACCTAATACTTGTCCATGAGCATTTCGAACAGTCTCACACAATGTAAGCCAACGAGTTAATCTAAGGATCAACAATGTTTGGCTCACCACCTTTCTTGAAACAGTCTTTCCTTGAAAAGCTCTATCTGATAACCATAAGCTTAATTCTTCATACGAAGGAAATACTGAGCCTTGAAACTGATATGCATTCAATTTAATAAGTTGCCAAGCTGTTTTTGCTCTAGGTGTTAAGTATTGATCTGTTAATAATCTAAGTGGTACCGTTTCATGGCGATTACCAACATATAACAAACCTTGAAAGAGATTTTTTTCAAGCTCATTTTTTTGTTCTACTTTTTCAATCAATTTTTTTCTTGCAACTTCAGTTTGAATATTTATAATTTGCTTGTTCATGTGCAGCTCCATGCGTATGGATAATGAAAAGTATCAAACCGAGATAGCCCCCTATCTCGGTTTTCTTATCTAGAGATTCCCTTTTTCCCATAAAGAAACTAAACGGGAGACTTCAGTCAAACTTACTTTGGATTCTTCAGCAATAAACATCAGTAAGTCTAAACCTTCTTCGGATTGTTCAACATTTTGAGTTAAAGAGTCCTTATGAGAATTCCACAGTTGCCAAACAAGATGCTCTTCCTCTTCTGTTGCATTACGTTTTCTGCCCATTGCTTCTTTGATACCAAGTAATTTTCTTCTTGCCGAAACTTCAGCAGAACTCCAACCAAAACGATGATTCAGCATCTCGGATGATGCACCCAATTCCAACGCTCTATCAATAATATTACGTTGGCGAGTATTCTCTCGAACTGCTTCAACGAGATTCCAAAATGTGCCATGATTTACTTGAATAGATGCAAAAGAAATATGGCTTTCACTTAAATCTTGAATCTCCTGTGTTGTTAAATTATCAATTGCTGATAATTCAGATTCATCAAAACCTAATTGGTGGCAATAATGGATTTCACCTCTTCTAATATGAGATAAAATCTCACAAATAATGGCTTGATTGAGTGTTGTATTAAGCATCTTATACTCCCATACGGACTTGTTCTTTTATATAACGGACAATACGGATAAGGCGGAAAATACGAACGAGCACTAGGTCAGAGATTTCTGGTGCATCTCGTAATGTACCAACCAATGCTGTAGCAGATAGTGTTAATAGTCGCTCTACATCTCTTTTATCTATGTTATCGGTCATCAATATAGACAGTAGAGAGTGTATAAAGACCGTTGTTTTATTTGGCTCAGTAATATCTAATGGTAATACAGTAAAACTGTAGTCTACGAGTTCATAGACCACGTGCTGAATAAGATGAGCAATACCATATTCTTCTGCAATATCTAGAGCGAGAGAAAAGGCATCCATCTTATGTGAGCGATTTGGATAAATTTTCCAAATATTAGTGACGGGTTGCTTACCTTGATTTGCGAATTCCAATCCATTTTCTATCGCTTCTTCAGCTCTCTGAGTTTCTGGATTGACACCTGGGGTTAATCCATATCCAGCAAAGTGTTGTGCGATAGCTTCAGAGAGTTCATTATCGGTATCAATACTTGGCATTGATATAGATGCTAAGTTACTAGAATCTCCGTTTGGAATATTGAATTGGTGATCGACTTCATCCACAGATTCTGGCTCATTCGATATTGTAGATACCGACATAGAATAGGGAGTAGCATCTTTAGCTTCTTTTTGTGATGTAACTGGGGTTTCAGCTGTTTCTTTATGATTCTCCTTATCTTGAATTTCATGTATACGATGCTCGCTATCCGTTGCACGTTGAATGATTTCGGGCTGCTTTTCTAGCAAACGTTGTAATTTTCGCTCTTCCAAATTGATTTCTAATTTAAGAGCTTCATAAGTAACTTGATATGCAAAGGCTTCAGAAATGTTGCCAATCAGTACATCCTCAAATTCAGAGATGGCAAAATTTTCAGGTGACTCATCAAAAGGAGAGAGTGTATTCATCCATAATTTAGAAAAATCACTATTTACAGGAAATTCTTCTTTATACTTGTCCCAAGAGTTTTGGGCGTTTCTATGGATAGTTAATAGTTTCTCTATTTGTGCTTTACCAAATCCAGATAACAGTATATTAGGAATATGGGGGTATAAATAAGTTAAACATTGCTCCATTCTGGCAATAATTTGGTTTGAGATCGGATATCCATTTTCACCAAGCTTTTCTGATAATTTACGATGAGAAAAATATTCTTTATATTTTTCTTCATATAATGCCTTAACCTCTCTAATTCCCAAGGCTTTTTCAATAAATGAAAGCTCCCCACGAATATCATTTTCCGCTAAATGCCCAATAAGCATATTGAGCTTAGAATTGATGTCATTAGCTTCACCCTCCCAAGGCTTAAAGACACATTCAATAGACCAAAAACGAGGATCTTGGGTTTCTGTAAACAACTCTTTCAAAGCTTGTAAGCGAGTATTACCGCCGTCAGCAATAGTATAAAAACTATCGCCTGGACGCTGTGTAACATTAGGTGCGTGATCGAGTCCTCTTGATTTAATAGATGCCTTAATTTCTTCATAGGCTGGATTTTTGGTTTTACGAGGATTGCCTTCATAGGGGCGTAATTTATCCAACGTAACTACAATTAAACGTTTTTTATGTTCACCTGAAACAGTATGAGCTGTAGGTGTATTATAGTCTGGTGATGTATTGTGGATTGCAGGCTGAGTTAATTGCTGCAACATACTTAGTCGTCTTTCTTCTTTTGATTTTCCATTAGCAAATGGATTTTTTCCACTACTCATAATCTGCTCCAAATTTATATTCTTCATCAGGTATATTCTCAAAGAGAGAGTATTGACCATAAAACTTCGTCATTACCGTACCGATCGGACCGTTACGTTGTTTGCCAATGATGATTTCAGCAATTCCTTTTAACTCCGAATCTGGGTAATAGACATCATCTCGATATACAAATAATAAGAGATCTGCATCTTGTTCTAAGGAGCCTGAATCTCTTAAATCTGAAGGCATTGGGCGTTTATCTGCTCGTTGTTCCAAATTTCTATTGAGTTGAGAAAGAGCTACCACAGGGCAATTGATTTCTTTCGCTAACTCTTTCAGTGACTTAGAAATATTCCCAATTTCAAGATTTCTATTTCTCCCATCTTTTGCGGTCGGATCAGACATTAGCTGAAGATAATCAATAATAATCATCGAAGGCTGACCATATTTCCGTACATTTCGGCGAACCTTTGTTTTCAGTATTTGTGGAGTTAAATAGCTACTGTCATCAATAAGCAACCTATTTACCCAATTATTATTGATATATTCAAAAGTCGTTGAAAATCTAGCCCAATCTTCGTCGTTCATGAGCATTGCTTGGCGCAACTTTTGCGATTCCACCCGAGATTTCATAGAAATAAAACGCTGCAGAATTTGATCTGCTGGCATTTCTAGACTGTAATACTGCACAGATTTATCTTTCTGAGACTCTAGAGCACCATCAGCAAATACAATAGATAAGGCTGTTTTCCCCATTGATGGTCTAGCCGCAAGAATAATTAGGTCACTATTTTGTGCTCCAGCGGTATTTGAATCCAATCGTTCAATACCAAACGATGTTCCTGTAACCACAGAATTAGTTTTACAACTAGCATCCATTTTTTGTAAAACTTGTTTAAGGACACCTGCTAGGTCAACAGTGGTTTCTTCATGAACATTTAGGGTAAGATCCGTCAGTTTTTTTTCTGTCTTTTCTAATAAAGTCTCTAGCGATTCTTGTGAATTGACCTTGATAGACTCTGTTTTGAGCTCATTACCGAGAACAAATAGCTCACGAGCTTGACTGTCACGTCTAACAATAGAAGCATAAACTGCGGTATTAGCAGAGCTAGGAGTATTTTTACTAAGCTCAATGAGATAAGAAAAATCTAATTGATCTAATAAATTTAGTTCTTTCAGTCTCCGTTCCAAAGTAATTACATCTACAGGTAAATTAGCCTCAAAAAGTTGAGACATAACCCTAAAAATGATTTTATGTGCCCCAATGTAAAAATTATGTTCATTCAACAAGAGAGAAACGTCATCCCATAATTCATTATTGATGAGTAAGCCGCCTAATACCCCCTGTTCAGCATTCATTGAGTAAACTAGTGTTGGCTGATATGTAGTAGATGATTTAGTCATACTTTCCCCCTATTACTTACATTTTGTAGTGAATTTATCCACCCATTGTGGGAAAAGTAATGAACACAAAATCCTGATATTTTCAGCTTCTTTAGAACTATGTTTGTGTACAGGTAGAGCTCTAGTAGCTGCTTCTCGATATGCGACCCGAGAAGGGATTACAAAATCAAGTAATTCAATATTTGAGTTCTCTGTATTTGCAAATAAATCTTTGAGATTAGCGATAACCTCTCTTGAATCATTAGTATGATCAACGCAGTTAATTACTGCTTTGAGTGGTGGAAGATGTATACCGTAGTCTGTAAAAATGTGTAGATTTTTATATATACCTAAGGTACCACGCATAAATTCACGAGCAGATACCAACTCTGGTCTTAGTGGAGAAAGGATAAGATCGCTAGCAAGGACTGTCATATCAACAGTTATGCCTCGTGTACCTCTAGTGTCAATGATGATTAAATCATAGCCATCAATTTTTTTAACAAGCTGATTAAATTTTAGGATACCTCCTGGTGTACTTGTAAGCTCGGTAGAGAGCTTATCTAGTGGGTCATTAGATTGGATTAAATCCAAGTTAGAAAATTCGGTCCGAGAGATAATCTCATTTAATGGAAGATCAGGGCGAGTGAAAAATTCATACAATCCAAAAGGTGCAGAATCTTCAATATGATAATAAGACGATAGGGTAGGTTGAACATCAGTGTCGATCATTAAGGTTTTAATACCATGATCAGCACAAAAAGCACCTATATTTGCGACATTAGTTGATTTTGTTACTCCACCTTTAGTGGACATTACAGTAACAATAAACGGTTTGATAGACTGTGGCATACAAATCTCTCCATTTTAATTAGTAAAGAAATTTGTCTTTTGTGCAGTCTAAGACGATGGTGCCTGAGGTCGGACTCGAACCGACACGCTTTAGGGGCGACGGATTTTGAATCCGTTGTGTCTACCGATTTCACCACTCAGGCATTGAGGTGGTATTTTTGATTTTGCCAGATTTACCGTTCATATACGCAGAAGATTTTCAATATCCTAACCAATGCTGGGGAGCTGTTGCAGGAAATATGCTTGGTTGGTGGAAAAGAGAATTAAAAACTCCTGTTTTATTTAATCCCAATACACCAAACGATAATAAGGAGATTTCAAAATGGTTAAATAAGAAATATCCAAACATACAGGGAGGATTATACCCATTTCGTGGAATGGAATATTTCTTTGAGGATTTTGCTCCCACTGTTAAGTTATATGAAATTCATAATACGAAAACTTCTTATGAGGCACAGCGTGGGCCAACAAAAATCAGTGGTGGTCCATTTTGGACTGAGCGTTACGACTCTAATGCAGCTTTAGTTACAAAATCATTGGTTGAAAACTTCAAAACTGGAAACGTTGTTGCCGCACTAACATCATGGACACATACTGTGACTTTATGGGGCATTGAGGTAGATGAAAAAACTGGCAAAATTAAAAAAGGTTATATCAGTGACTCTGTAGCAGATCAGGCAGGAAACCTTAAAATGGTTGAGGTGACAGGGGATTATGTACTTGATAATAAAGGTAATGAAATTTTTCGTTTTCTTTATAGTTACTATGTTCCAAATGGAAATAAATATGTCACCGATGTGTACGATATTTACAGCATTACTTATGTGAGTATTGATGAAACGCGAAATAATGGTACTTATAAAGACACCACTAACCGAGAGGATTGTAAATTAAGTTTAGCTCCAGGAGCTGATGCTAGTTATTGTGACATTAGTAACAGTACAACAACGACTACTGCAACTGAAAATAATAGTTCAACCAATACAGAGACAGTAGCTGAGAATATTAACGAAGCGAGTACAGTCACGACAGAACCAGCTCCAGAAGAAACAGATGTAGATGCTCAATCATCAAATACAGAGACATCGGAAACAGAGACTGTAAGTGAAGTCCCTCCAACAGAAGAAGCTGTTGCAGAAACAAGCGAGCAACCGACCGCTGTGCCAACTCCTGAAGTTGCAGAGCCAGCACCTGAGCCTACTCCAAGCGTAGCTTCAACTGAAACAGCGACTGTAAGCGAGGTTAAACCAACAGAACCAGAAACCGCAGAACATCGAGCGGTGAAATCGTTAAAAGCAGCTATTGCTAATTATCAAGAGCTAAGTTTTGTAACCTCCCGTGTCGGTGATGTAACTCGTTATCTTATTCAAAGAGAAGGTATTAATATTGCTTTAATTGATCCAAATAGCAAACAGATTTTGGTGAACAATACGGGCTTAGTGAACTATGATTTAACACAAGACCAGAATGGAAATATCCATATCACGAAATCCCCAAATCAAGCTGCGATCAAAGAAGCTAATGAAGTTACTTCATTGCATACTGATCTTAACCACGTTGAAATGAACAATCTCAATAAGAGAATGGGAGAGTTGCGTGGCATTGACGCCAATGCAGGCGTATGGGCTAGAGTATTAGGCGGTAAAGGCAGTAGCGATAGCTATAAGCATAAATTTACCCATATTCAGACAGGTTTTGATAAACAAAGCCACCTTTCAAATGCAGAGTTATTTACTGGGGTAACAGTGACGCATACTTCAACAGACATTGAAGGAAAAATCGGCTCAACAAACGGCGATGTAAAATCTATCGGTGCAGGCGTTTATGCAACAGCGTTATTTGATAACGGCTTTTATCTTGATACCATCGCTAAATATGTCAAAAATAACCATAAATTTGACTACGCATTTAAAGAAATGAAGTTAGATTTTAAATCTCAACAATATCACACCCATTCATTCTATTTGGGTGGTGAAGTTGGCTATAGATTTAACTTAGGTTCAGGCTATGTTGAACCACAAGCGGAAGTGATTTATGTCAAAAATAGCCAAGCTAATTTAGCCGATAACGGACATAAATTAACCATAAAAGCCTCAAATGGGCTGGTTGGTCGTTTGGGTGTGAATGCAGGTAAAACTTTTGAAATTGGACAGAGCAAAGCGACCGCTTGGGCTGGCATTGGCTATCAATGGGATATTGCAAAACGCAATGAAATTTTGGTAGATGGTATAAGTGCTAGCAATAGCAAAAAAGATGCCAGAATGTTGATGGACTTGGGGCTTAATATCAGAGCTAATAATAAGTTAAGTATAGGCTTGAGTTTAGAAGGCTCTGTGTTTGGAAAATATAATACGGATTTATCTGTTAATTCTAATATAAGATACTCGTTCTAACATCAATATAGGGTAATTTAAGAAGATCAAACTTAATCTAGCTACGCCCCAAATAATTGGCGTATGTGAGCTTGGGTTTGATCTTTTGTTTTTACTAAAGAGGCATTTCGAATTGACCACAGATTAAGAGAGAACTTAATACAAGCAAACAAAACCCCAACAGAATATGCCACAAGCCATTAAGCTATGCTAAACTTCCCCACCTTAAGGGGAAATAATATGAAAAATCTTATCTTCTTTTTTAAACTCTTTATCCACCGCTTTCAGCAAAACAAAATTGCGGTCTATTCAGGGTATTTGACTTATACCACCTTGCTCTCTCTCGTACCATTGATTATGGTGGTGTTTTCGGTGTTTACGCTATTACCGATTTTTGAACAAGCGACCGCACAGTTAAAAGAGCTGGTGTACGATAACTTTGCCCCAAGTGCAGGGGATATGGTTCAGCAATATCTTGAGATGTTTGTCGATAACTCAAAGAAAATGGGGATCATCAGTATCATCGGCTTAGTCGTGGTGGCGGTGATGTTGATTTCGAGCATTGATAATGCCCTTAACGAAATTTGGCATAATACGAAAAAACGTTCAGTGATACTCTCTTTCGTTGTCTATTTAGCTGTGCTGATTTTTGCCCCGATTTTTGCTGGAGCGAGCATTGCCATCAGCTCTTATATTTTCTCGTTGGAAATGTTTAGCCAAGACGGGCTGTTTTCTTTTAGCCACCACCTGCTTAAATTTATTCCTTTTGTCTTAACTTGGTTGCTGTTTGCCTTGGTTTATCTTATTGTACCTAACACCCAAGTGAAGTTTAGACACGCTGCGGTGGGGGCTTTATTTGCTGGAGTTTTCTTTACGCTGGGTAAACAAATTTTCATCTGGTATATCACCACTTTCCCATCATATCAGGCAATTTATGGTGCGTTAGCCACGATTCCGATTATGATTGTTTGGATCCACCTAAGCTGGCGAGTGGTATTATTAGGAGGGCAGTTTGCTTCTGTATTAAAAGATATGGAAATGATCAAGGCTGGCGAATTAGCAAATCCATTAACGGAGGACAGAGAATGATCGGATTAATTCAACGAGTAAAATGGGCGAAAGTGGAAGTAGATAACCAGACTGTCGGCGAAATTTCAACGGGACTATTAGTATTATTAGGTGTTGAGCAAGGTGACGATCAGGCTAAGGCAGATCGCTTACTGGAAAAAGTCTTGAACTATCGCATCTTTGCCGATGAACAAGGCAAAATGAACCTAAACGTTCAGCAAGCAGGGGGAAGTTTATTAGTCGTTTCCCAATTTACCCTTGCCGCCGATACCCAAAAAGGCCTACGCCCTAGCTTCTCTCGTGGGGCAACCCCAGCACTTGCTCAAGCACTTTACGACTATTTTCATCAGCAAGCGGCACTCAAAATCCATACCCAAACAGGACGGTTCGCCGCCGATATGCAGGTCAGCTTACAGAATGATGGGCCTGTCACCTTTTGGCTACAAGTATAGGCACGGCAATGTACCAACAGTTCCAGCAACAACTTGCAAAGCATTGCCCTAATCAGACCGCTTTCTTCATCGGTTTAAGCGGTGGGGTGGACTCGGTAGTCTTACTGCATCTGTTCGCACAGGCTCGACAAGCCCTTAACCTTAAACTCAGGGCAATTCATATCCATCACGGCTTAAACCCAAATGCAGATAGCTGGGCAACATTCTGTGAACAGCTTTGTGAACAGTGGGCAATTCCTTTCACTGTCTGCAAGGTTCAAGTACAAGGCAAGCAAGGGCTGGAAGCCAATGCTCGAACAGCACGCTATCAAGCCATTCAACAGCATATTCAACGGAATGAAATATTGGCAACCGCACATCATCTTGACGATCAAGTTGAAACCTTTTTCCTTGCATTAAAAAGAGGAAGTGGTATTCAAGGACTAGGGGCAATGCAAGCGGTCAGTTTTTTGCAAAATATTGCGATTTTCCGACCGCTTCTCAGCTTCAATAAAACCGACATTCTCGCTTATGCTGAACAACATCAACTGGAATGGATTGAAGATGAAAGCAACTTCAACACTGATTTTGACCGCAATTTCCTACGTCAAACGGCGTTACCTTTGCTCAATCAACGTTGGCAACAGTTTAATCAAATGGTGGCACGCTCAAGCCAGCATTGTGCCGAGCAACAACAACTGATTGAAGAATTGCTACACCCCGAACTGGCTAGTCGGCTACAAAATGGCGGTTTAGACATCACAGGCTTTGAGCATTTTTCTTTGTTAAAGCAACAACAGCTTGTCCGTTTGTGGCTGGCACAGGCTCATCTTGCAATGCCAAGCGTGGCTCAACTAGAACAGATTATCCAACATCTCATTTTGGCAAAAGCCGATAAAAATCCGCAGGTCAAACTTGAACAACATCTTATTCGCCGTTATCAACAGCAGATCTTCATTACCCCTATTCAAGCAGAGACAGATGATTTTGAGTTGGAACTGCCACCACAAAGTGAAGAAATTCAACTGCCCACCTCTATTGGCATTGTTCAACGCAACGGCACAGAGATTATTTACAAAATATCAGGCAAATCTCACCGCTTGTTATTGCCAGAAACGTTACAACAAACCCCACTTCGCCTGACCAACCGCTCTCCAAGCAAAGTGCAGTATTACGGCAAAAACCATCGAGAAGAGATGAAAAAGATTTGGCAGGAAAATCGTATCCCCGTGTGGTTACGGGGACGTGTGCCAATTATCTTTTATAAACAAGTATTAATAGCAATTTTAAAAATCTAGTGCATTCTCCACAAAATAGTTACAAAAATAGGATTGCTCGAAGAATCATATCCAACGGCCACAACAATCCTTGAATCTTTTCCCAGATCGACAAATACACAATTTTTTCATAGCAGGCATAGGAACTGTTGGATCAAAAAAATACCAACGATCATCTACATTTACAAAAAGAGAACATTCATGATGAATTTGCACACCATCTTCTGTATTAAAGTAAACCCTAAATTCAACAATACTATGAATTTTAGTCACATTTTCTTGGTTAGAAATAATATCAAGACCTATCCACTGAGTCTTTTGACTCCAATCTCTTATTGCTTTTAGGTCAAGCAATGATTGCTGAGCAGGGAGTGTCGTTCTAACTATATAGTCAATATTAACTTTGGTGTAAGCAGAATAACGAGAACGCATCAATTCTTCGGCTGTAATAGGCAGTTTTTGAGCAAAATGAAATGGTTTACAGCATTCATCATATGCTAGTTTTGATTGGCAAGGACAAACATAAAACATAACAAAATCTTTAAAAAGCTCTCTATCTAACTTAATATCTTTATTTATAGGAAAACATTATGAGTAACTGTTATTACTAAAACTCATACACCATATTAATATACGGAATTCAATAGCTAACAACGGCACACTCACCCACAACGGCAACATTTCAAACTTCCAAAACGTACCCGCAATCGCTATGCCTAAAATCATCAAACGGGAAAAGCCCGTGTTATTACGTTGTGCTTTCAGGCTTTGATTGATTTCATTTAAACGGAAATTAATCTGTTTTTGTTGTTGCAAGGCTTGGAACATCGCTTCAGGAAACTCGGCAAAATGCTCTCTAAATTGCGGAGCTCGCTGTTTTAGATCTCGCCACATAGCCTTAAAGCCCACTTGTTCATTCAACCAATCTTGCAAAAACGGCTTAGCGGTTTGCCATAAATCTAACTGGGGATAAACCTGTCTGCCTAATCCTTCAATATAAAGCAATGTTTTTTGCAATAACACCAACTGTGGCTGTACTTCCATATTGAATTTACGAGCAACGGTAAACAAATTCAACAAAACGTGTCCAAACGAAATTTCCGAAAGGGGTTTAGCAAAAATCGGTTCGCAGACTTCTCGAAAGGCTTCTTCAAAAGCATTAATATCGGTATCTGCTGGTGTCCAGCCTGACTCAACGTGCATTAACGCAACTCGGCGATAATCACGATTGAAAAAGGCAACAAAACTTTCGGCAAGGTAGCGTTTATCGTTCTGATTTAAGGTGCCGACAATACCGCAATCAATCCCAATATATTGTGGATTTTCGGGGTGATTTGGGTTCACAAAAATGTTACCCGGGTGCATATCGGCGTGGAAAAAGCTATCACGGAAAACCTGAGTAAAAAACACCTGCACACCACGTTCGGCAAGCAGTTTCATATCAGTGCCGTTAGCTTTTAGATCATCAATATTTGTCACAGGAATACCATAGATCCGTTCCATCACAATCACATTTTTATGGCAAAACGCTTGATACATTTCAGGCACATAGAGCATTTCACTGTTTTCAAAATTGTTACGCAAGCGGATAGCATTCGCCATTTCTTTGCGAAGATCGAGTTCGTCTAACAGCGTTTTTTCATACTCTCGCACCACTTCCACCGGGCGTAAGCGTCTGCCCTCTTTATTTAAACGTGGAATCCAACTCGCCAAACGGTACATCAAGGCTAAATCGTCCTTAATCACACGCTCAATTTCCGGGCGAAGGACTTTTAATACCACCTCTTTACCTGCAAGCGGTTGGTTTTGATTAAATTTTGCAATATGCACTTGAGCAATAGACGCAGAAGCCAAAGCAGTTTCATCGAAATCATCAAACCACTTTTCCAACTTATCGCCTAGAGCCTCTTCAATTAAACGGCGAGCCAGTTTTCCGTCAAAAGCTTCAACAGAATCTTGTAGCAACGCAAGCTGATCTGCCAGTTCAGGTTCAAACAGATCTCGACGAGTCGAAAGCATCTGTCCCAGTTTAATCCATACAGGCCCAAGTTCTTGCAATGCAAGGCGTAAACGCACGCCGAAAGGCTCATTCGGATATTGATTTTTTACCCAAAATAACGACTTCCGCCCACAACGGATCCCCCGTGTTAGCGGAATATCTGGAATCACCTCATCAATACCATAGCGAAGAAAGGTGTGAATAATGTGATAAAGACGACGCAGGTTTTTGATGTTCATTTATTTCCTTTTTTTCCAACTTATTCCCTTCCCCCGTAAACGGGGGAAGGGAAAATAAATTCTAATTTAATGCTAGTTTTGCAAACTTCTGCTCTAATCTCTCCGCTTGCTGTTCCAACTCTTTTACCTGATCGCAAAAATCAACCACTTGTAAACGATGAACAAGTACAGAGCGTTCGATAGTCAGGTTATCAACAAGGTGCTGACTGTCTTGCACAAACTGATTTTTCACCTTGGTAAAAATACCCTTGGCGAAATCCGTTGAAGCCTGAGCTGGTACATCACCGATAAAACGTGAGAGCAATTCCGCAGGATCTTTTTCCAACTCGTCAAGTAACTGTGAAAAATGCTGTAATACTTGAATATCGCCTGTCAAAATCAGTGTTTTATTATTAATCAACTCACTCAGTTTACTTTTATCCGCCAGTTTTGGGAGAGCTGTCGCATCAAGGCTCACCGCACAATCAACTTCACCCTCATAATTCGCCAGCCAATCTGCACGGTTTTCACTGAAAATCACAAAAAGTATAATATTCGGTTGATTTAACTGAATTTTAAGAATTTTCCCTGCAAGTTTGCGTAACATCGGCGATGTTTGGGGTGAACGTTCAATCAAATGATTAAACGCTGTTTCCAATGCCCCTAACGCAAATTGCGGTAACATCAACTGTTGTAATAACGTTTTCATTTTTAAAATTTGTACCCACGATGTAATGCCACAATCCCAGCACTTAAATTGTAATAACCGACATTTTCAAACCCTGCATTTTCCATCATTCCCTTTAACTCGTCTTGTTTCGGGTGCATACGAATAGACTCGGCAAGGTAGCGATAGCTGTCGGCATCATTAACGACCACTTCGCCCACTTTCGGCAGAATATTAAAGGAATAGAAGTTATAAACTTGGCTAATCGGATCGATAATCGGCTTAGAAAATTCCAATACCAGCAAACGTCCACCTGGTTTCAACACACGGAACATAGAACGTAACGCCTTATCTTTATCAGTGACATTACGCAAACCGAAGCTAATCACAATGCAATCAAAGGCGTTATCCGCAAACGGCAGGCACTCTGCATTCGCTTGCACATAATTCACATTGCCGACAACGCCCAAATTCCACAATTTTTCACGCCCGACTTCCAACATTGAGCTGTTAATATCGGCAAGTACAACTTCGCCAGTTTCGCCAACAATACGAGAAAATTTAGCGGTAAAATCCCCTGTTCCCCCTGCTAAATCCAACACTTTCTTCCCTTTTCGCACCCCACTGCAATCAATGGTAAAACGCTTCCACACACGGTGAATACCAAAAGAGAGCAGATCGTTCATTAAATCATATTTTCCTGCAACACTATGGAATACATTGGCGACTAACTGCTGTTTTTCTTCTTTAGCAACGGTTTTAAAGCCAAAATGGGTGGTTTCTGATTGTGGTTGTTGAGATTGTTGAGCGTCGTTCATTGTTTCGTTCTCATGAGAAAAAATTAAGGCGTACCATAGCAAAAAAGCGGTGAGATTTCCTTAATTTTTTGCTAAAAAATTACGAACTTACCATTTCGCAGTATATTAATGTTAATCCTTTTCTGCCTTAGTAGTAATGACATTATTCTATATATTTCACTTTATTAATGAAATCAAGCAAAAATAGCGCAAAGAAGGATATCGACTTAATCTCACACTCTATAAATAAAAAATCTGCACTTTATGATGTTAGAGACTAAACCTAACGATTAAAGTGCAGATTCAATGATATGATTTAGTTTACAAAAAAATTAACCCATACCGTATTTTTTTAATTTTTTACGCAATGTACCACGGTTAATACCAAGCATTGTCGCTGCACGAGTTTGGTTACCGCGAGTATGTTGCATAACCATATCTAACATTGGGTGTTCAATTTCAGATAAAACTAACTCATATAATTCAGTTGGATCTTGACCATCTAAATTTCTTAAGTAGTTACGAACCGCTTGTTTTACATTTTCACGAAGTGGTCTATCTACTTGTTGAGCTTGTGCATTTAACATTGATACTGTTAATGGGTTTTGTGTCGGTTGTTGTTCTAACATTGTCCTTTTATCCAACTTATTGAGATTCTTCACGAATCGATTTTACAAAATCTTCCAACGCCTTTAACTGTTCTTTCGTCGAATCAAGGGCATTAAAAGTACGTCTAAAATTTGCATTTGGTTTAAGCTGTTCGACATACCAGCCAACGTGTTTACGCACAATTCGATAACCTTTTTCTTCACCATAAAACTGATGTAGGTTTTCAATATGCTGTAACATTAATTGGCACTTATCATTAAGTGGTAATGTCGAAACGAGATCTCCTTTCTCGAAAAACTTGCCGATTTCCGAAAATAACCAAGGGCGACCTAAACTGCCTCGACCGATCATCACAGCATCAGCTTGTGTATAGTCAAGAACCTGTTTTGCTTTTTCCGCAGAGGTAATATCACCATTGGCAATAATAGGAATCGAAACCGCTTGTTTAACTGCCTTTATGCTGTCGTATTCTGCTTCACCTTCAAATAGACAGCTTCTAGTGCGTCCGTGAATAGTTAAAGCTGAGATACCCGCTTGTTCAGCTATATTGGCAATTTCTAGGCAATTTCGGTTCTCAGGATCCCAACCTGTTCTAATTTTTAGCGTTACAGGCACATCAACAGCATTAACGACCGCATCTAAAATACGGGCAACTAAATCAGGTTCGCGTAAAAGGGCAGAGCCTGCCATTTTTTTGTTCACCTTTTTCGCTGGGCATCCCATATTGATGTCAATAATTTCAGCTCCGTAAGCGACATTGATTTTTGCTGCTTCTGCCATTTCAGTGGGATCAGATCCCGCAATCTGTACAGCATTAATACCGATTTCGTGATGATGCGATAAACGCAATTTCGATTTTTCGGTATGCTATACATCAGGGTTTGTGGACATCATTTCTGAGAAAGTTAAACCTGCACCTAATTGGCTACACAGTCTTCTAAAAGGTTGATCTGTAATCCCTGCCATCGGCGCGAGGAAAATACGGTTTTTTATTTCATATTGACCAATTCGCATCGACTTATCCATTGATTATTTTTAGTACAAATTTAACCTAAACGATATCCAAATAAAAAGTACGGTGTAAAACCGTACTTCACAACCTTTATTCAGTGTTCAGCATCATTATCGCCTACTAACTCAGGGATGCGTATAATACGCATTTTTTCGCCATTTGGGAAGTCTATTTATTCGACAATTTAATGAAAATTTAAAATTAATCAAACAATTGTTATCTATAAAAGTGGTGAACGAGATTTATTCACCCATTTCATCACAACATTCTCAACGCTCGACTCAATTTGCTCTCCCACACGTTGCGATAATTTTTTCTTTTGTTGATATTTCACTTCAATCACGTCTTGCGATTTTACCGCATCTAAAATGAGATCATCACTAGTAGAGAGTTCATCAACAAGGTTAAATTCAACTGCTTGTTGCCCAAACCAATGCTCACCTGTCGCAATTTTTTCTATGTCTAACTGAGGACGATGTTGAGCAACAAATTGTTTAAACAAGCGGTGAGTTTCCTCCAATTCTTGCTGGAATTTCTGTTTGCCTTTTTCGGTATTCTCGCCAACAAGTGTTACTGTTCGCTTATATTCCCCTGCTGTCATCACATCAACATCAATATCGTGTTTTTTCAATAGACGGTGAATATTAGGTACTTGAGCTACCACGCCAACAGAGCCAATTACAGCAAAAGGGGCAGATACAATCTTGTTAGCGACACACGCCATCATATACCCACCGCTTGCGGCCACTTTATCTACCGCCACAGTCAAAGGAATGGATTTGTCTTTCAAACGTTGTAATTGGGAAGCCGCTAAACCATAACCGTGAACCACGCCACCCGGACTTTCTAGCTTTAACAACACCTGATCTTTTTCTGGTTTTGCCAAAGCAAGTACAGCATCAATTTCTTTGCGTAAAGCAGATACACCACTCGCTTGAATATCCCCTTGAAAGTTCAAGACAAACAAACGGGATTTCTCTGCCTCAGGGTTTTCTCCGCCCTCTTTTAAGCGTTTCTTTTCTGCTTTCGCTTTCTCTTTTTCTGCTTTTTTCTCTTGTTTTTCTTTATGTTTTAACTCAGCTTCACTTAAAAAGGCACTTGCAAGTGCTTTTTCTTGTTCTTGGTATTTCTCAGTTAAATTAGTCAGCGTAATTGAGCCTGATTCTGGCTGTTTACGACTTTCTAAAATCAGCATTATCACAACGGCGACAATGCCAAAGACCGTCAATAATTCCAGCAAAAAGATACCGTAATTAAGTAAGATTTCTTTCCACATAATTTGTTCTCTCTTATGAAATATGTTTAATTCTTCCCATCTAATCCAAGTGCTTGTTAGCCTAGTAGCCTAATTCAATCGGTAATTCAGATCTAACCCAGCCCTCAAAACCACCTTTGACACTATATACACGCTCAAAACCTTGCTCGACAAGGTATTGAGCTGTATTACGACTACTCACCCCGTGATAACAACTCACAATCACAGGTTCATCATAATCATATTCATCTAAAAACTTGCCGTAGCTATGGTTTGTTAAGTGAAATGCACCTTGAGGACGGCTATGACTAAACCTTACCATATCACGAATATCCACTAAAACAGCGTCTTCATTTTGCATCATTTCCCACGCTTGTTGTGGGGTAATTTCTGTAAATGTTTCTTCCATATTATTTCCTCTATTGAAATCGAGGAAATATAGCATTAAACACAAAATTGTAAATAAACAATAAGCTATTACAGCAGTTGAAATTTCAACTCACTTTTATATAATAGGAACTATTATAAATGCGTAATTCTATACGCATTTTTTCTTTATATGATAGGACTTTTCAATGGATCAACTATTTCAATTTTTACAAAGCTACATCGACTATATTATTCTTGGTTTATTAGGACTAATGAGTGTGATTTTATTTGCCAAAATCATTGAACGAGTTCTATTTTATAAGAAAGTAGAAGTCAAAGATTACGAAACATTGCAAGAGTTAGAAATCGATCTCACTGCTAACCTCACAACGATCTCAACTATCGGCTCAAACGCCCCTTATATCGGGCTACTTGGTACTGTTATCGGTATCTTATTAACATTCTATGAACTTGGGCATTCCGGTGGGGATATTGACGCTGCTTCTATTATGGTGCATCTCTCTTTAGCCCTCAAAGCAACTGCTGTCGGTATCTTAGTCGCCATTCCTGCAATGATGTTTTATAACGGCTTTGGACGTAAAGTCGAAGAAAACAAATTAAAATGGCAAGCCCTTGAAGCTCGCAAAGCTAAAGCATAAGCGGTCACTTACCGCTAAAAATTGACAAGCGACGAGGATAGAATGAAAAAATTTGATGAAATAAACATTATCCCATTCATCGACATTATGTTGGTGCTATTAGCGATTGTATTAGTTACTGCCTCTTTTATCTCGCAAGATAAAATTCAAGTAAATGTGCCGAAAGCCTCTACTACACAAGCAATGAAGGCTGATGAATTAGCAAAACTGCTCACTATTACTGAAAATAATGAATTTTTCTACAATGATAAACCGATCACTAAAGAAGAACTAAATGCAGAAATATCGACTTGGGATAAAAGCCAAAAGGTGACCTTGAAAGTAGATGCGACCGTTGCCTTTGAAAAATTTGTTGAGCTAACCGATCTTCTGGCTGCAAATGAAATCAAAAATGTAGCAATAGTGACGAAAAAAGAGAACAGTAAGTAATGAAAAAACGTCACTCCCGTATCGGATTAATCGGCTCTCTCACCTTACACGGTACGCTATTTGCAACGGTGTTTGGGATTATCCATACTCAAAAACCATTACCTGCAACAGAGGAAGTTTCCAGTATTTCAATGGAAATGTTAGCGGCACGTTTAGAGCAAGAACAAGTAGCGGTGGCAGCGGAAGAACCTGTTGAGGAAGAAGTTAAGAAACCTGAGCCTGTCATAGAGCCTGAGCCTATTCCTGAACCTGTACCAGAGCCACCAAAGCCAAAGGAAAAACCTAAAGAAAAACCGAAGCCAAAAGAAAAGCCAAAACCAAAAGAAAAACCTCCTGTAAAAGCCATTGAGAAAGGTGCCGAAGCTAAACAAGGTGTTGTAGCAAAAGCAATTCCGAGTGCGGTGCAAGGTGCAAAAAATCAAGAGGGTATTGTAACTGGCTCACCAAAAGGTAGTGGCACTGTAAATAGTGGCTCAGCAAGTGGTGGGGAAATTAACGCTTATAAAGCTCAATTACAACGGACGTTGCAGCAAAGAGCTAACAATGCTTATCCTCAAAGAGAGAAAATGATGCGAAAAACAGGGACAGTAACCTTATCATTCCAGTTATCGTCATCAGGGCAAGTAATTAATGTTCAAGTGATTAATTCGTCAGGGAATAGCAACTTGGATGCGGCAGCAATGAAAGCGGCTCAAAGCACAAAAATGCACTCGCCTCCTCCAGCAGGTTTCCCTACATCGCTAACGGTGCCGGTGAAGTTTTCTGTGCAATAATGCTTGTCTACTATACCTGCTACAACTTTATGAAAATAAGAGCTGTAAAGTTAAGTAACTCATAAATGATAAGTTTTTATCCATTAGTAATAGGTTTTAATGTCAACTCTAATTTTTGTTCAACAATATTAAATAATAAGTCAATATTCGGGTGTTTCCCTGGATGTTGAGTTGCATCTTCAACATGCTCAGCAAACCAAATAATTCCTTGCTGAGCAGATTTAACATTCAGCTGCTGACTAAATCTTTCTGCAAGTGCATTATACAGTTTTAATGAACCTAATTTACCTTCAATAGCGGGAATATGGTGAATGATATTTCCTTGTCTATCCAATATAGATAAGCCTGACAAATGTTCAATGCTAGGGAAAGTCGCTAAATAATCTTTAAATTGCATTTTGTTTCCTTTTAATTACATACCAATAATGACACATTCTGCTACACTACGAGCATTAGATAACGCCGCCATTGCTTTAGCTCTATCTCCAGCTGGACCAACAACAACGCGGTTCCATTCACCATTGCTATTAATACGAGCATTGTAACCAGCCATAGCTAAACGGGCCTGCATATTTTCTGCTTGAGCTTTATTTTTAAATGCACCACATTGTAAACCAAATTTTCCGACATTCTTAGGTTGCTCTAAAGCAGGCTTTGCTGTTGTAATATTTTTTGCCTGTTCTTGTGTTTTTGGGAGTTGCTCTTGCTTTGGTTTTTCTTCACTAACTTCTTGTTGTTGCTCTTGTTTTTGTTCTGTTGCTGTCGAGGTATTTGCGACTGGATCAGATGTTGCTGTTTGGCTTAACTGCTGCTCTTCTTTTTGTTTCTGAATTGCCAACTCTTGCTCTTTGGTTAATTGTGCCAATTTAGAATTTTTATCCACAGGAACTTCTCTGGTTTCTAGATCTCGAATGTAGCTATATACTTCTTGCGGTGGGGTTGGCAAGGTACTTTTAGGTTGCTGTGATGGTGCCATTTGTGTCGGCATTACAGGCGTGGTTGGATTGCTTTCTTTTAAAAACCAGAGAACAAAGCCACTTCCCATCAATAATAAAATAATCACTGCTAAGATCAGTGCAGTATTTCCACCTTTTTTGGCTTTAGAGCGAACAGCATAATCACGATTTGGCACAATAACCTCTTTTAAATCCGATATAAAATAATCTTTAATCTTACTGAAAAAATTAGATTTTGACTAGTAAATCAAACGCCCTTGTTTCACTTCGACCACCCGATCACACCACTTACTTATATCTTCCAGCTGATGTGTGACCATTAGTAACGTGAGCTGTTTTTGTTGGCATAATTCCACCACAAGTTGTTGCATTTCTATTCGCTTTTGCGGATCAAGGGCAGAAAAGGGTTCATCTAACAACAAAATCGGTTTATCCCTAAGTAGGGTTCTAGCCAACGCCACACGCTGTTTTTGTCCGCCCGATAATAAATCCGAACGGCGTTCTAAGAGTTCAGCAATGCCCATCTGCTTTGCAATTTGTGTAATCTGTTGCATCTGTGTAGCATCAAAATGCAAACGAGAAACTAGCCCTAAACCAATATTTTGAGCAACCGTTAAATGTGGAAAAAGGTTATTATCTTGAAATAACATCGACACAGGGCGTTGGGCTGGTTCAGTAGCAAAATGATTTTCCCCATTGAGTAAAATCTCACCACGATCCGCTTTTTCAAAACCTGCTATCAGATCAAGCAAAGTGCTTTTGCCTGCACCACTTTCACCAATCACCGCAATGCGTTCCCCTTTTTTTACATTGAGTTGAAACTGCATTGGCATTTCAGGGTAATCAAATTCAACATTTATATAAATCACGTGTGTATCTCATTAATTGTATTCAACATTGTACATCTCGGTATTGATACTGCTCACTTTGATTATTTTGGTTCCAAACAAAATAAATAACATTAACATTCCTAGAATGCTTTCAGGAATACGAATCGGTATTAATGGGCTGAGCACCTTACCCAAGTAAAGTAGTAAAAATAGTATTGTAATTGCTATGATAAAGCGTAATAATTTAATTAACATAGTTTAATTCTTTTATTTTCTTGCAATTAATGTATACCTACTTATAGGAAGTGCATATATTAATAATACAAAAGCTCCCCTAATCTGGAGAGCTTTTATGATTTATTTCCGATATCTTTCTTGGTTTTTACGCATTTTAATGTTGATAAATTCCACAATCACCGAGAAGCCCATTGCGGTGTAAATCGCTGATTTTGGAATATGGATATTAAAGCCTTCACCCATTAATGCGATACCGATTAAGATTAAGAATGCAAGTGCTAAATTCTTAACGGTTGGGTTATGATCAACGAAATCCCCGATTGGTTTTGCGGCAAACATCATCACGCCCACAGCAATCATAATTGCAATCACCATAACAGGAATATCATCTGCCATACCAACTGCAGTGATAACAGAGTCTAGCGAGAATACGATATCTAAAACAGCGATCTGGATAAGGATCATAAAGTAATTCGCTTTCTTACTTGTATTGCCTTCAGTATCGTGTGCTTCGCCCTTAACCGCTTCAATCAGTTCCATTGCACTTTTAACGACTAGGAATAAGCCCCCGAAGAATAAAATCAGGTCACGTCCTGAAATCGGCTTATCCATAATCGTAAAGAGCGGATCGACTAATCGCATCATCCACGCTAATGAAAGCAAGAGAAGAATACGAGTTGCCATCGCTAAGCCCAAGCCGATAATACGCGCTGACTGGCGTTGTTTTTCAGGTAAACGAGAAACTAAAATACTGATTAAAATAATGTTATCAATACCTAGCACGATTTCTAACGCTGCTAAGGTAAAGAGAGCAACCCACGCTTCTGGGCTGGCAATCCACTCAAACATAGAAAGATCCTTGATAAAATTAGACATAACATCGGCAAAAATTGCCGAACTAAAAGTTGCACATCATATAGAGAGCTGTGGCAAAATTAAAGGGGCGCATGCAAAAAATTTTGTAAAATCTCTGCGGTAAATTGTTTACGCAAGTAAAACCCTAGTGGCAATGATTGAATTTTTTCACCGTATTGATTTACGGCCCCTGCTAACGCCTTATTATTTCGCCCTTTTGGACGCAAATGAAGCACTTCTCCTAAACGAGCATTGATCTCATTTAAACGTCCAAGCACAATCAGTTCCATTAACTCTTCCCAGTCTTGTTGTAACTGCTGTTCTTGTTGTTGGGACGGCGACCATAAAATCGGCTGTCCGATATGCCTTTTTTCAAGGGGAATTGACCGCTTACCTTCGACTGGGATCCACAAAACCCGTTGTAATTTATGTTTAACGTGGGAGGTTTGCCATACAATACCGTGATTATCCGTTAAAGGCACAAGGCTGACAAAGGTAGTTTCTAACGGCAATCCTTTTTCATTGACAGGAATGGTTTTCAACTCAATGCCTAAATGGGCAAAATCTTGTTCAGGCTTACTGCCAGCCTTTGCCCCTAACGCCGTTTCAATAAGCATACCCACCCAACCTTTATCTCGACGTAAATCAGGCGGTACAACCATATTCAACAGTTCGGCAATTTCCCCTAGGGTAAAGCCTGCAAGCCATTGAGCTTTGGCGAGAAGCTCTGTTTCTGTGGTGGAATGGGTGGCAAGTTGCATTGAAGTGCGATCTCTTATGCGAAAATAAGCGGTCACTTGATCATAAAAATTTGCAAATTTTTTATCTGAACCGACCGCTAGTTATTCAAATATAATGCTTTTTATTTTACCATATTTTACTAACAATATTTTCATTGAGAACTCTTAGTATTTAAGTTGAAATAAAGTTTGTAAAAAATTAGGGGCTGTCCTAGATAACGACTAAAAGCTCTATTTTAGGTTAAAATAACCAAATGAGAAAAAGTCGTCTAAGTCAGCATAAACAAAATAAACTCATTGAGCTGTTTGTGGCAGGTGTCACTGCTCGAACAACAGCTGAGTTGGTAAATGTAAATAAAACGACAGCAGCCTATTACTTCTATCGTCTGCGATTGCTTATCTATCAAAACAGCCCACATATGGAGATGTTTGAAGGTGAAATTGAAGCCGATGAAAGCTATTTTGGCGGCACTCGCAAAGGTAAACGAGGTCGTGGAGCTGTGGGTAAAACCGCTGTATTCGGGCTTTTAAAGCGTGATGGTAAGGTATATACTGTCGTTGTACCGAATACTCAATCTGCGACACTTTTACCGATTATTCGAGAAAAGGTGAAGCCTGACCGCATTGTTTACACCGATTTTTATCGAAGCTATAATGTTCTTGATGTGAGTGAGTTTAATCATTTTCGTATCAATCACAGTAACTTAAAATCTTAAATTTCCATTTTAAAACAATTAGTTAAGGGCAGCTTAAGTTAGTTATCTAGGACAGCCCCAAAATTTATGAGGAGACAAATATGAACAAAACAAAAAAACTTAGTATTACATTACTTGCTAGTTGCATCTTAGTAGCTTGTGGTGGCGGTGGTTCAAGTGGTGGTCATCAGCAAGCTGTAGATAAAACAGGAAATCCTATTACTAATCAACAAGTAAGTGAAAATAACCCCCAATCTTTGGATAAAAATAATGCTAGCAAAGCTCCCGAAGCAAAAGAGGATAAGCAAATAAAAGAGCCAATTGTTGGTAAGCAATCTAAGGAAAAAATAGAGCCTCCCTCTCAAAAATTGAATGATCAAGATATTTGGCAGGGCTTCTCGAAAAATGGTGGTTATTACGATGCGAACAATTGGGTGAGTATTACCCTTGAAGGCAAAGAAATCAAGCTAGCCCCAGTCAGTGGTAGCAATTCAAATAATAGTAAAATGAATACGTTACGAGATGCCGATGGAAATTTGGTTGGATATTATGGTTATGCGACATTAAATAAAATAAAAGAAAATCAATATAAGCCTGGTGAGAAAGATGTTGAACGCAAATATATGGCTTTACTAGAAGCGAGAGAAGAAGCCAAAACTCTTCCAACTCACGATTTATCTTATCAAGGAAAAATGTACTATGCTCTCAACGCTGCTCCTGAACAAGCTAAAGAGGCTAATGTTACAGCAACCTATAGACATACGAATAAATCAATTTTAATTAATATTTATGGTGTGAATGGAAACGATTTAACTACTAATCAAACAAATGTTAGTGAAAATGGTTCTATTTTCACTCGTTTATATTCGATGAATAAACCAAGAATACCCCTCCCAGGAACGGAATTTAATGGTGGTTTATATGGCAAAAGTGGCGAGATTTTATTAGGAAAAGCTAAACAGGAGGATTCAACACCAAATACCCCTCAAAATAATTGGGAAGGAGTTATTGGGGCAACTGCTACCAAAGACAAATAATAGTTTCTATTGTTAAAAAAATGCCTTTGTTTTCTTTAACAAAGGCATTTTTGTATTCCACTGAATTAACCCTGTTCTGCCAAATCTAACATTTCCTGAGCATTCGCTAACACAGCATCGGTAATTTTTTCCCCTCCTAACAATCGGGCTAAGGCTTTTACTCGTTCTTTTGGTGTCAGCAAGCTCATTTTGGTTTCTGTTTGATTATTTTCAACTTGTTTTTGCACGTTAAAATGATGATTACCGTGACTTGCCACTTGCGGTAAATGGGTCACGCATAGCACTTGGCATTTTTTACCCAACTGGCGTAATAATCTGCCGACCACCGTTGCCGTTGGTCCGCTGATCCCAACATCGACTTCATCGAAAATAATCGTTGGCGTTGAAAGTTTATTCGCCGTTAAAACTTGCACCGCAAGGGAAATCCGTGATAGCTCACCTCCAGAGGCAATTTTGGCTAATGGTTGGGCATTTTGCCCTAAGTTACTGCGAAGATTAAATTCAACGAAATCTGCGCCATTGGCTGATAATTTGTCGAGATTATATTGAATATCAATGAAAAATTCGCCGTTTTCCATTGCTAATTGTTTGATCTGTTTGGTCACTTCGGCTGACAGTTTTTGCCCAGCATCTACCCTCTTGTGATAAATTTTTTCTGCTAATTTAACACATTGTTGATAGGCTTGTTGCTCGTCTGCAATTAACTGTTCTTCATTTTCCGCAAAATCTAATAGGGTTTGTAGCTCTTGTTTTAAGCTCAGATGTTTTTGCCATAACTTATCAGGGGTAATGTGATGTTTGCGAGCCAGTTGCATTGTTTGGCTAATGCGTTGATCTAATTCATTTAATAGCTCAGGATCTTGCTCAATTTTATTGGCAAGATGATTGATTTCGGAACTGGCTTCCTGTACTTGAATTAAGGCTTCATTGAGCATTTCTAATGCCGATTGATATTGGCTATCGACTTCGACTAGCTCTTCTAAATCCCGAATAGCACGATAGAGCATTGTATCTACATTGGCATTATCATCACTTAACAAATTCAATACAGATTGTGACAGTTCCGTTAATTGCTCAGAATTAGCAAGGCGAGCGTGATCTTCTTCTAGTTGCTCAAATTCCCCTTCTTTAATCGCAAATTCATCGAGTTCTTCCACTTGATATTGCAAAAGCTGTTTGCGTGCTTCATTCTCTTGGCATTGTTGATGGAAATTTTTCACCTGCTTATGCAATTTTCGCCAACTATGATATTGCGTTGCCATTTCCGCTAATAATGGGTGTAAATTGGCATAATTATCCACCACTTCAAGCTGATACTCACTTTTCAGTAAGAGCTGTGGAGCGTGCTGACCATTCAAATGAATAAGGTATTGCCCAAGCTCTCGCAGTTGCGAAACTGGGATTGGGTGATTATTGACAAAGGCTTTGGAACGCCCTTCTTGGTTAATCATACGGCGTAAAATGCACTCTTGTGGATTATCTTCATCGAGTAGCTCGTGTTCCTTTAACCATAAATACGCAGGGCTAGTAGGTTGCATAGAAAATGTCGCCGAAATATCCGCTTTATCTGCACCATTACGGATCATCGAACTTTCAGAACGATAGCCTAAGCATAAGCCAAGTGCATCAATCCCGATAGACTTACCAGCCCCCGTTTCCCCTGTAATTACGGACATTCCTTCATTTAATTCAAGGGTTAGGTGACGAACAATTGCAAAATTATTGATGGTTAATTGAGTTAGCATAAGAAAATACCCATACGAAGCACTGTATGAGTATATAGTATCACTGTTTTTATACACAGTAAATAAAATACAGAAAATTTTATGGTAAAGAATAGGACAAATTTATTGTTATTTTGGAAGATATATTCAGATGCAATGTACATTACAAGGAATACATCCGAAATTAGCCCAAGTAATAGGGCTAATTTCATATTGTTGACAAAGATATCTATACTATTTCCATAGCTTAAGATAAATATTAACTACACCAACTCCGCCCTCAATTTCTTGGTCACTTCCACCATCACTTGCAACTGCTCAATGGTTTCTTTCCAGCCACGGGTTTTTAAGCCGCAGTCTGGGTTTACCCATAAGCGTTCTTTCGGCACCACTTTCAAGGCTTTACGCAATAAGTGTTCGATCTCTTCCGCTTTGGGTACGCGTGGGCTGTGAATGTCGTACACGCCTGGTCCGATGTCGTTCGGGTATTTGAAATCGGCAAAGGCGGTGAGTAATTCCATATCGGAGCGTGAGGTTTCGATGGTAATCACGTCTGCATCTAAGCCGGCAATCGCGGGTAAAATGTCGTTGAACTCGGAATAACACATATGGGTGTGGATTTGGGTGTCATCTTGCACGCCCATATAGCTTAAACGGAAGGCTTCACCCGCCCATTGCAAATAAGCATCCCAATCTGACCGCTTGAGTGGTAAGCCTTCACGGATTGCTGGTTCATCAATTTGGATCACTTTGATCCCTGCAGATTCTAAATCCAACACTTCGTCCGATAACGCCACGCCGATCTGTTTGCAGACTGTTGAGCGTGGAATATCGTTACGCACGAACGACCATTGTAAAATCGTCACAGGCCCTGTCAGCATTCCTTTCATCACTTTGTTGGTGAGGCTTTGAGCATATTGCGACCAACGCACCGTCATCGGTTCAGGGCGAGCTACATCACCATAAATCACTGGCGGTTTGACACAGCGTGAGCCGTAACTTTGCACCCAGCCGAATTTGGTAAAGGCAAAGCCGTCAAGCAATTCACCGAAGTATTCTACCATATCGTTACGTTCCGCTTCGCCGTGAACCAGCACATCTAAGTCTAACTCTTCTTGGCGACGAACCACATATTCAATCTCTTTTTTCATCGCCGTTTCGTAATCCGCAAGGCTTAAATCGCCTTTCTTAAAGCTCGCACGAGCGTGGCGGATTTCGCTGGTTTGTGGGAATGAACCGATATTTGTCGTTGGTAAAAGCGGTAAGTTTAGCCACGCATTTTGCTTCGCAATACGTTCTGCAAATGGCGATTGACGGCGATCCGCCCCTTCAGGTAAGTTGGCTAAACGTGCCGCCACTTCTGCACGGTGGATCTCTTTTGATGTCGCTCGGGCATCAGCTGCCGCTTGGCTTGCGTCTAATTGTGCTTGTACCGCTGCTCGACCTTGTTCAAGTGCGGTCTTAATTACCGACAATTCTTCGACTTTTTGTAGCGTAAAGGCAAGCCATTGATATAGTTCAGGTTTATTCGCTTGTAATTGCGTTTCCACCGCTAAATCATAGGGCGTATGCAACAATGAGCAGCTTGGGGCAATCCATAAACGCTCGCCTAATTTCGCTTTTAACGGCTCAAGCAGATCTAACACCTGATTTAAGTTCGCACGCCAAATGTTACGCCCGTCAATCACGCCTGCCGAAAGCACTTTGCTGTAATCTTCAAAGGCAGCAAGCTGTTCAGGGGAACGGATTAAATCTAAGTGCAAGCCATCAACCGCTAAGCCTTTGAGCAACTCTGCGTGTTCTGCCACCGAACCGAAATAGGTCGCTAATAACAATTTCGCATCCACTTGGCTTAATTCCGCATAGACCGCTTGATAAGCCGCCAGCCATTGTGCCGGTAAATCTAAGGCTAAAGCCGGCTCGTCAATTTGAATCCATTCCACGCCTTCCGCCGCAAGTGCGGTTAAAATTTCACGGTAAACAGGCACAAGTTTGTTTAATAACTCAAAACGATTAAATGCTTCGCCTTTCTCTTTGCCTAACCAAAGGAAGGTTAATGGCCCGACAATCACAGGTTTGACATTTAAGCCTAAGGCTTTCGCTTCACGGATTTGATTAACGTAGTGAGCAGGGTTGGCTTTAAATTCGGTATTTTTGTGGAACTCAGGCACGAGATAGTGGTAGTTGGTATCAAACCATTTGGTCATCTCAATGGCAAATTGATCTTTGTTACCACGCGCCAGTTGGAAGTATTGCGAAAGGGTTAAATTTTGGCTGTCAAACCCAAAACGTGCAGGAATTGCTCCCGTTGCTACTTGTAGATCTAAAATATGATCGTAAAAGGTGAAATCGCCCACCGCCACAAAATCAGCATTTGCAGCCGCTTGGTGCCGCCAGTTTTTCTCACGCAAGGCTTTGGCTAAATCTAATAAATCTTGTTCTGCAATTTCACCACGCCAGTAACGTTCCTGTGCAAATTTTAATTCACGTTTCGCCCCAACGCGTGGAAAGCCTAAGATGTGGAATGTTGTCATAATGTGTTCTCCTTTGATAGATTTGATATTTCTTTTATTTAGACGTTTAGCCGTCTAAATGGCTAGTTGTATAATCTACAAAATAACAACATTATGCAAGTTCATAATTTTCACAAACATTATGAAAATTTTTCATGGTGACTTATACACCCAAGCTCGAAAATCATTCAATATACCTTATGGGTATAGATGGAATAGATAGAGATTTTTTCTCTAAAGATTTATTAGCATTTCTTCAAAATCCACTTCAACTCTCAACGCCTCTAACATCGCTTTCCCCCTCGGCAGCACTTCAACCTCCGCCAATAACGCCACCGCTTCGCTCAAACTGCTAGCGGTTGGATAAGTCGCATTTTTTGCAAAAAATTCGGCACAATCGACCGCTTGTTGATTGAATAGACTAAACAGCAGTTGTTGCAGATTTTGTTCGCGTAAACAAGTTGGGACTTTTTGAATGGTAAGGCGAGTTTGTCCTTGCCACTGTTTTGTTTGAATATCAAAACCCAAGTCTGCCAAAGCGGTTTGCGATTGTTGCCAAGACGCTGTTTGCTGTTCATCAAGGGTTAAACTTAGCGGTATCAACAGAGCTTGATTTTCCCTTTTGGCTAACTCAGCTTGTAGTTTTAATTGAGCCAATTTTTCAAGGGAAAGCAGATAAAAGGTTTCGCCCTGTTTCATCAACAATGCTTTCTGTTTCACTACCGCTAAGGCTTGAGCATAGGGCGTGACCGGCTCGGCTATCGGTTCAACAAGCGGTGTGATCTTGGCTGTTTTTGACAAATCTTGAACAGGTTCTGACCGCTTATAGTCTTGCATAGGCGATGTAGAAAGCAATTCGCCATACCACTTCTGTTCGCTTTTGCTTACCCCTGATGAGCGAGTATTGCTGTAATTTGGGCGTTCTGCGTGAGTTGATGAAGTCAAGCGTGGTTCACGATAACTGTGAGCGAAAATATTCTGCCCCGAAGCCACACGGTTGGTGTCGGCAATATAATTCGGCAAGGTCTCGCTGACATTCGTTGTCAGAGGTAAATGATGTTGATCTTCAAGAGCATTCAAAACACCTTGGTAGATGAAATCGTGGACTAAGCGACTTTGGTGAAAACGCACCTCGTGTTTTGCAGGGTGAACATTAACATCAACGTGGCTTGGGTCAAGATCTAAAAATAGCACAAAGGCAGGGTAATGATCCTTCGGCAACCGTTCCCCATAGGCTTGACGAATAGCATGGTTGATCGTTTTATCTCGCATCATTCGCCCATTGACGTAGCTGTAACAGAGATCGTTTTGCACTCTCGCTAAACTTGGTGAGCCGACCCAGCCGTAAATATGTAGATCGTCGTGTTGCCAATCAATGTGTACCGACTGCTGAATAAACTCATCACCGCAAATCGTTGCAACCCGTTTTTGTTGCTGTTCAAGCTGTTGTGTCGCCACCGCTTTGTAGTAACGCACTTTTTTCTCATTATGGGTCAGCGTAAAAGTCACATTCGGTTTTGCTAATGCAATACGGCGAACCACTTCATCAATATGGGCAAATTCGGTTTTATCGGTACGCAAAAATTTACGGCGAGCAGGGGTATTGAAGAACAAGTTAGCCACTTCAATAGTCGTGCCGACAGGGTGAGAAGCAGGCTTGATTTCAACCTCCATTTCACGCCCTTGTGCATAGGCTTGCCACGCTTCTGCCTGATATTCGGGGCGAGAAGTGAGCGTTAAACGGGACACCGAGCTGATACTGGCTAAGGCTTCACCACGAAAGCCCAGACTTAAAATGCTCTCCAGATCTTCAAGAGTAGCAATTTTGCTGGTGGCGTGACGAGCCAAAGCCAAAGCGAGATCTTGCTTGCCGATCCCACAGCCGTTATCTCGAATACGGATCAACTGCGATCCACCTTTCTCAATATCGATCTGAATTTGCGTTGCCCCTGCGTCCAAGCTGTTTTCTACCAGCTCTTTAACCACCGACGCAGGACGTTCCACCACTTCGCCTGCGGCAATTTGGTTGGCGAGTTGGGGAGGGAGGATTTGAATAAGGGGTTTAGATCCTTTAACGCTCATATGTAAGAAAAATAGAGATAATTTGAAATAGATTCTATCACAAATAATATTTATTACGTTGAGTATCAAATAAATTCTCTTATTCTATTTCTATGCTTATTAGAATTAGCTTTTACACATTAAATTTTATGAGATTTGATACGATGCTTACTATTCTCAAATAGATAAGCTGTAGGAAAGCATTTTTATGCAAATCAAAAAAACCGACCAAGCGGTCGGTTTTCCAAAAAATTTGCAAATTTGTTTAAAAAGCAATTACGCTAATTTTTTGATTTGAGCAGCTAACTTAGATTTGTGGTTAGCTGCTTTGTTAGCGTGGATTAAGCCTTTAGATGCCATACGATCCACAACTTTTTGCATTTCAACGAAAGCCGCTTCTGAAGCTGCTTTATCACCAGTTGCTACTGCTGCGTATACTTTTTTGATGAAGGTACGCATCATTGAGCGTTGGCTTGCGTTATGTTGGCGGCGTTTTTCTGATTGAACCGCACGTTTTTGTGCTGACTTGATATTAGCCAAGGTCAAACTCCTAAAAATATCTGTGTAAAAATAAAAACATAAAAAACAATTTTTTATGCAGTGCTATCGATAGTTTAAATTCATTTTCAACGAGACACGGGCTTGAAAATAACATCGTTTCACACAAGAAATGTTCTTGAGTAAAAGATAGAGGCGGATTCTAGCAGTTTTTTTCTGATTTTCCTATAACAAACTGCTAAAATTCCGATCAATTTTTTAAGAAGATAAAGAGAACAAATTGTGAGCAAGAAATTATTAAGATCAGGAATGATTGTTAGCGGTATGACCCTACTTTCTCGTATTCTTGGTTTAGTGCGTGATGTGGTGGTTGCCAACTTACTGGGTGCAGGCGTTGCCGCCGATGTATTTTTATTCGCCAACCGCATTCCTAACTTTCTTCGCCGTTTATTTGCCGAAGGGGCTTTTTCTAAAGCCTTTGTGCCTGTTTTAGCGGAATATAATGCCGATAATGATCCAGACAAAACTCGTGAATTTATTGCAAAAGTATCGGGAACGTTGGGGGGATTAGTCACTGTTGTCACCTTAGTCGCAATGCTTGCTTCCCCTGTGATTGCTGCATTATTTGGTACGGGCTGGTTTTTAGATTGGCTCAATGATGGACCTGATGCAGAAAAATTTACCCAAGCCTCGTTGTTACTCAAAATTACATTTCCTTATTTGTGGTTTATCACTTTTGTTGCATTATCGGGGGCGATTTTAAATTCGTTAGGTAAATTTGGTGTAATGGCGTTTTCCCCTGTTCTGTTAAATGTGGCAATTATTTGCGTTGCAATTTGGGGAAAAGATTTCTTTGCCTCGCCCGATACGGCACTTGCCTGGGGGGTATTTTTAGGTGGCTTATCACAATTCCTATTCCAAATCCCTTTTATGAAAAAGGAAGGTTTATTGGTTAAACCTAAATGGGCTTGGCATGATGAAGGGGTAAAGAAAGTTCGCAACTTAATGATTCCTGCCTTATTCGGTGTATCTGTTACCCAACTGAACTTGCTCATTAATCAGATTATTGCCTCATTTTTAATCACAGGCTCAATCAGTTGGCTCTACTATGCTGACCGTTTAATTGAGTTCCCACTTGGATTATTCGGTATTGCTATCTCTACGGTGATCTTGCCTAGCTTATCTCGTATTGCCAAACAGAAAGATTTGACGGAAGAACAACGTAAATTTAACTTTGAGCAAACAATGGACTGGGGTGTTCGTATGGTATTACTGCTTGGTATTCCTGCGATGGTTGGAATGATGATCCTTGCTCAACCGTTGATAATGACGATGTTTATGCACGGGAAATTTCAACTCAATGATGTTATCGCTTCTTCGCAAGCTCTGTTTGTGATGTGCTTTGGCTTAATTAGCTATATGTTAATTAGTATTTTGGCGAACGGCTTTTATGCTAACCAAAACACCAAAACACCAGTCAAAATCGGTATGATTGCAGCGGTAAGTAATATCTGTTTTGGTGTACTGGCTATTCCTTTCGGTTTTATTGGACTAGCAATGGCTTCGGCACTTTCCGCTGCGGTAAATGCTGGCTTACTTTATCGTGGCTTAGCTCAAAAGGGCATTTATAAAGTCACAACAACCACGGCAATTTTTACCCTTAAACTGCTGATTGCTGCCTGTGTAATGGGGGCGTTAGTGTCCTATTTTTCTCCGGATTTAACAGGTTGGAACACATTGAATTTTTGGGCGAAAGTCCATTGGCTTGCGTGGTTAATTGTACTTGCTGCAATCAGCTATTTTGCCACTCTTGGGGTGCTTGGTATGCAAATAAGATCATTCAAGGTAAATTAAAGTGACTATTTTTAGATCGTATAGCAATATGAGAATATACATTGCTACACGATATTTTGTACATTAACTTTCAATCCCCTCAAACAACAAGGTACTTAAATAACGTTCTGAGGCGGAAGGTAAAATGGCCACAATTGTCTTATCCGCAAATTCAGGTAATTTTGCTAAACGATCTGCGGCAGCGACAGCTGCACCAGATGAAATCCCGACCAAAATACCTTCTTCGGCTAACAAACGACGAGCGGTTGCAATGGCGGTTTCGCTATCCACTTGCTCAACACGGTCGATCAAACTTAAATCCAAGTTTTTCGGAATAAAGCCTGCACCAATGCCTTGAATTTTGTGTGGACCTGGTTTGATTTCTTCTCCGTTTAACGTTTGTGTAATCACTGGCGACTCGGCTGGCTCAACCGCTACGCTGATGATTTGTTTACCTTTATCTTGCTTGATATAACGGCTTACTCCCGTGATCGTACCGCCCGTACCAACACCTGCGACAAAGGCATCAATATTGCCTTCTGTTGCTTCCCAAATTTCAGGACCTGTCGTCTGCTGGTGAATAGCTGGGTTTGCTGGATTTTCAAACTGTTTAAGCATAATATAACGGTTCGGATCACTCGCAATAATTTCTTCAGCTTTGGCAATCGCCCCCTTCATTCCTTTTGCCCCTTCGGTTAGCACCAAATTTGCCCCTAAGCCACGCAGCAATCGACGACGCTCAATACTCATTGTTTCAGGCATTGTTAATGTCAATTTATAACCACGAGCAGCCGCTACATAGGCTAGCGCAATGCCAGTGTTACCACTGGTGGCATCGACAATTTCCTTATCTTTCGTCAAGATACCATCTTTTTCTGCCTGCCATACCATATTTGCACCAATTCGGCATTTAACACTAAAACTTGGGTTACGAGCTTCTACTTTAACCAATAAATTCCCGTTGTGACCGAAATTCTTTAAACGAACAATCGGGGTATTTCCTATCGTTTGTGAGTTGTCTGCATAAATTGTCATTGTTATGTTCCTCGTGCTAGTTTGAATGTGGTTAGCATACGGATTTTTAGCCTAATGTTAAGGATAAGAATGGCATTTAATATAACTAAAAGAAATAACAAGCGGAGATTTTCTCAGGGAATTTTGCAACCACTGACGCAAATGGTATAGTAACCCTTTATTTCTAACGCTTAGATTGACCAATGAAAAAACAGCAATCCACTCAAAAACGCACGCTTACTCAGCTCATTTCCCTTGTGGTGATCGGTATTTTTTCCGTCATTACTTGGTTTAACAATGAAAAGAAAGAACAAGAACGTAAGCAACCAACGCCAGCACCAACGGTTTCACTAAGCACCAACAATGTTGAAATCCCAAGCCAGTTAGGCAATTACGATACCAATATGGCAAAAGATAAGTTTGGGCAAAACCGCCAAGCCTCTGTGGATTACTATATGTTAGCACTTTCGTGGTCGCCAAGTTTTTGCGAAGAACAGAGAAGCAAAAATAACGGAAACGTTCCAGCTCATCTTGCATTGCAATGCAACCAAGCCTCGAAATTTGGTTGGGTTATTCACGGTTTATGGCCACAATCGGCAACGGCAAGATCAGCTGATGAACACCCACGTTTCTGCCAAGGCGATTTGGCTCAACTACCTGAAAATCTGATTAAACAATATCTACCAGAGTCCCCAGGGGCAAGTTTGTTACAAGGACAATGGGAAAAACACGGAGCCTGTGCGTTCAATAATGCAGAAGACTATTTTGAGAAACAGAAACAACTTTTCCGTAGCCTCAACCTACCAGGACAAGAACTCTCACGCAAAGAACTATTTGCGTGGTTAAAAAAATTTAACCCACAGCTTAAAGAGGCTTATCTTGGAGCTAGTCGCAACGAACTTTATATTTGTTACGACAAGAGCTGGAACGTAATGGATTGTCCTCGCTAGTGCAACATCTTCGTGAACTCAAAATGCAAGTCCAACGCCAGTTAAAACGAGATTTGGACAAAGCGAACCGCTATTTTAACAAACACTTTACGCCCCCAACGGTAAGTTACACCGTACGGGGGCGAAAAGCTGGCGTGGCTTACTTGCAACAAAATGAAATTCGCTTAAACCCTATTTTATTGAGTGAAAATAGCTCAAACTTCGTGCAACAAGTTGTCCCACACGAACTTGCTCACCTGCTGGTTTATCAACAATTCGGACAAGTACAGCCACACGGCAAAGAGTGGAAAATGATGATGAAAGACGTTCTCGGCGTACCTGCCGAAACGTACCATTGCTTTGATGTCGCCAATGTTGTAGGACAACAATTCCCCTACCGTTGCGGTTGCCAAACGCACTTTTTATCAATCCGCCGTCACAACGCTATTATGCAACACAAGCGGTCTTATATTTGCAAAAAATGCAAAGAGGTGTTGGTGTTGAAGGTCAAGTGAACATTGCTACTTAAGAAAACGTTCCATCTGAATCATAAATGTCGACTTTTAGGTATAGTAGACAAATTTTTTCTGAACTGTTTTGTCTACTATACCTAATATCTCAGGGCAATCAATATAGCTACAAAGCATTTTTTAAAGCCTCTCGAATAAGTTGCTCACTTGTTGATTCAGATTTCTTGTTTACTTTTTTAACCATTTTTTCAGCATCTGCTGCCTTATATCCTAATGAAATCAAAGCATCAATCGCTTCATTTACTGGGCTCATAGACTCCATTGATAAAAGATTTCCTGATGGTTGTAAAATAGAAATTTCATGATGAAATAAAGTTGAAAATTTTCCTTTCAATTCAACCAACAAACGCTCTGCCGTTTTACGTCCAATCCCTGGTATTTTGATAAGTTTTGCTAATTCTTCCTGTTCTATAGCAGACATAAATTCAGAAACTGACATTGCTGACAAAATAGCTAATGCTAACTTAGGTCCTACACCGTTTGTTCTAATTAGTTCACGAAATAGCATACGCTCTTGCTTCTGAACAAATCCAAATAAAAGGTGCGCATCTTCTCGGATTACCAGATGAGTGAAAATCATGGTATCTTCATTAAGATCAGGTAGATTATAGAAACTAGTCATTGGCATCAATACTTCATAACCCACTCCTTGAACATCAAGTACCATTGATGGAGGAGATTTTTCAATAATCCTACCACAAAGTCTTCCAATCATTTTTGTTTATCCATTAAGTAATAGGGCAATTAGAATAATAGAAAATAAGATCACAGTATTTTATTTTTTAATACACAAATAAAATAAATTTCCCGATAGATAACCATTCTGAAAGGAAAACTGAGATCAAAAAGGCTGTGTTCCGTACTCCTAAAAACACACCCTAAACCACAGATTCTCTAATTTACCGCAAAATTATTTCGGTGCGCCGATTGGCAACACAGTGCGTCCAAAACTTTCATTAAGAATTTCAGCAGCGGCTAAATAGAATGCTAATAATGCAGTTAATAAGCCGAAGTTACCACCAATGTGGGTAATGGTTGCATTGTGAGTGAAATCACCTGCTGCTAATAGGTAGAATGTGATGGTAAGCGCAAGGAAAATCGCTTGTAACGCACGCGGTTTTGTTAAGGTGCCGAAGAACATCATTAAAGTAAATGTACCCCAAACGACTAAGTACCAACCGATAAATTCAGGTGATACGGTTGCACCGAAGAACACTTTTAATAATGCAAATGACCACCAGAATGCACCATAGCTGATAAATGCAGTGAAACCAAAAGTGTTACCTTTTGAATATTCAAACATACCTGCAATCATTTGTGCAGTACCGCCGAAAGCAAAGCCCATTGCAAGCACTAAGCCTACATTTTCGCCACCGAAAGTACCGTTGTTGATTAAACTCAATAGCCACGTTGTTAATGCGAAACCACATAAACCAAGTGGACCAGAATTTGCTGTTGCTGTATTATGAGCAGACATTTTTTAACCTCTAATTAACGCTTTGTTCTAAGTAAATTCCAGTATTTTTCATAAGTTTCAACGGCATCGCCGACATCACTTTGTAAAACACCTTTTTCAATTTCTGCAAGCGGTGGGAAAATCAGTGGATCTTGCACTGTTTCTGCAGGTAATAATGCCTTCACATTTTCGTTAGGCATTGAGAAACCCATCGTTTCAATTACCATTTTTGCACTTTCAGGACGCAACAAGAAATCAATAAATTTATGTGCTGCTTCCTTATTTTTTGCATTTTTAGGAATGACGTAATTATCCATCCAAATTACCGCCCCTTCTTTTGGGAAGATAAATTTTAAGTCTGGATTTTCACTCTTCGCTCTATATGCCGAACCTGTCCATTGCATTCCAATCGCAACTTCGCCTTGTAAATAAGGCATTTCAGGAGAATCCGAGTTAAATACAAGTACATTTGGCACAAGTTTTGTTAAACGCTCGTAAGCAGTTTTAATTTCATCAGCATTAGTGGTGTTCGGTGATTTACCGTCTAACAATAATGCCATATGAAACACTTCACGAGAGTCATTCATCAGCAATACCTTGCCTTTGAATTCTGGTTTCCATAAGTCGCCCCAGCTTGTAATCGTGCTCGGATCAATGTCTGATGCATTCACACCAATACCCGTTAAGCCATAGACATAAGGAAGTGAGTATTTGTTTTCAGGGTCAAACTCTTTACCCATTAAGGCTTTGCTTACGTTGTGGAAATTGCTCAATTTGCTTTTATCAATTTCGGCTAACATTCCGTCTTTTGCCATTTTCCCAACATAATAGCTTGACGGGAAAACAATGTCGTAACCTGACCCATTCGTTAATTTTAACTTTGAGTACATTTCTTCGTTACTTTCAAAGGTGGAGTAGATCACCTCAATTCCCGTTTCTTTGGTAAATTGTTCGAGTAAAGAAGATGGAACATATTCTGTCCAGTTATACACATACAATTTTTCGGCTGCCTGTGCAGTAAGTGCAAGAAATGCAACGCCTGCGACAGCAAGTTTATTCAAAAATGATTGAGCAAATTTAACCAATCTTCAAATCCTCTTAATGAAAAAGATAAATGATTTCTTTGCAAAGATCGGCAGCTAAACGACCGCTTGTTTGCAAATTCCTCTTGCTGAAAAGCGGTGAAGTATAGCGATTTTGTGGCGATTTTTCTATCAAAAGTTATCAAAAGGAATAAAAAAGCGACCCGAAGATCGCTTTTCTAGCAAGAGATTACGCCTCACAACTACTACAACTTAACAAGTTACGGTTAAACACTTGTGCCGCACTCATTGAGTATTGGTAGTAAATTGATTTCAAGCCCAATTCTTCTGCTGTTAAGTAAAGTTGGTTTAAATCACGAGCAGGGGTAGCAGGGTGAACCATAATGTTAATACTTTGCCCTTGGTCAATGTATTTTTGACGCTGTGCCGCTTGCTGAATAACGCTTAACTGACTGATTTCAGAGAAAGTTTTAAAGACCTCTTTTTCGTGTTCAGAGAGCTGTGTTAAATGCTGAACAGAGCCATCGTTCAATAAGATACTTTCCCAAATTTCTTCGGTATCTAACCCTTTTTCTCTGAGAAGTTGCTCTAAGAATGGGTTTTTATAAACCGTTTTAATCTTCGCTAAGTCTTTAACATAGTAGTTTGATTTAAACGGTTCAACCGACGGCGACACACTACCTAAAATAAAGCTACTTGATTTTGTCGGAGCAATACTCATTAAGGTGGTATTACGACGACCATAGCCTTTTAACAATTCAGGTTCACCAAAGCGTTGAGCAAGTTCTTCTGAAGCCTTCATTGTCTTTTCTTTCAACGTTTTAAAGATGATGTTGTTTTTCTGCATTGCCTCAAAACTATCAAAAGGAATATTATTGGCTTGTAAATAACTATGCCAGCCTAACACACCAATTCCTAATGCACGGTGACGTTTAGCAAAACGATTTGCACGGTCAAGGAATGGAATTTCAGCACTTTTCTCAATAAATTCCGACATTACTACATCTAAGAAGTAGGTTAATACTTCAGGAGCATCAGTATCTTTCCACTCATCAAAATAAAGCAAGTTCATTGAAGATAAGCAACAAACGAAACTCTCTTCATTATTTGACGGTAACATAATTTCGGTACACAAATTCGAGGCGTGAACCGTCATATTTTTATCTTTATACACATCAGGACGACCTGCATTTGCATTGTCTTTGAAGAACAGATATGGAATGCCCGTTTCTGTTTTACGTTGCAAAATTTTCGCCCAAAGTTGTCGCTTGTATGGATCACCTGCTTTCATTGACTCAAGCCAGTCGTGTCCAACACATACGCCATAGTACATTAACTGAATTGGATTACCTTCGGTATGAATATCCAACCACTCATCAATGTCGCCGTGTTCAATATCAATGTAGCCTGCGAATTGTCCTTTACGAGAAGTACCTTGTGAAATAACATCGATCACCGTATCAAACAACTTACTAAAGTTAAATGAACCGTCTGATTTTCCGTTATTTTTAATCAAACTACCACGCGGACGAATATCACCAAAATAGGCTGACGTACCGCCACCGATTTTACTCATCATACCCACTTCAGCGGTTGTCACCATAATTTCGTGGATCGAATCGCCAATATAGCTACCAAAACACGAAATCGGCAAGCCACGATCTAAACCGAAGTTTGACCAAATCGGCGAAGAGAGCGAGAAATAGCCACGTCCCATATAGTAGTAGAACTTGTCTGCATAGCCTTCAATACCTAGCTTACGCTCTGCGTGTTCTGCAATAAAACGAATACGATCTAAAGCAGTTGTTCCTTCCAACAAATAGCCACGTTGCAAGAAAAGACGGCTATCGTCATTCAACCACTCAAAATCAGGACGGTTTACGTTAGTGTAGCCAAGTTGGAATAACTTTGGCTGATAATAATCATTAGAATAAGTCATCGGCAGTAATCTGTTTCATTTTTTTACTATAATCGGTACTACGTTTGTTAAAGAAATCTGTTTCTTTAGTTGAAATAATTTCAATATCAAACCACTCTGTTTCTTTTAACAACTCAGGATCTACATCGTATGGTGGTTCTAACCCCAAAATAGATAATGAATTGTTATAGCGATTCATAATATAGTTTTCGACGGTTTTACGAGAAATAAAACTTAAATCACCCTCTTCAAAAATCCAGTCTAAAATGCCTCTCTCAGCTTCAAAGGCTTGTTGAGATAAAGTTTTGAGTTCTTCAAAAAACTCAGGGGTAAATAATTCACTATGCTCATCACTCAAAATTTCATATAACGCAATACCAAAACGCCCGTGAATTTCTTCTTCTTTTGAAGTCGCTTCCACTGCATTAGAAATCCCTTTAAACAGATTTTTATGCTTATTGAAAGACATCATAATAATGAACTGACCAAACAACGAAATATGCTCAACGAACAACGAGAACAACACAAGAGATAGCACAAACTGCCCTTTGCCTGTATCCTTCTCACGCATAAAATCTTCCATATAACGAATACGTTTCATCAACGGCTCAATTTCCGTGATTTGCGTAAACATATCGTTTAAGCCTAATTTTTCTAACAAGAAAGAGTAAGCATCTTTATGGCGAACCTCACTTTCCGCAAAAGTTCCCCCCACATCGTCCATCTCTGGTTTTGGGAAATAATGATATAGCTCACCCCAGAAACGTTTAACGTTCACTTCCACCTGTGAAATTGCCAACATTGCACGGGTTAAAACGTGGCGTTCGTGGTCATTAATATTAGTACGGTAATCTTGAATATCCCCCGTAAAATTAAATTCGGTATGCAACCAGTACGAGTGACGAATTGCATCTTTAAACTCAAGTAATTCGGGGTATTCATAAGGTTTGATTTGAATGCGTTTTTCAAAAATGTTGCGTGCCATAATGATTTGAGCTTCGTGGTTGATTATTCAATGGGGAGTATTTTAGAGATATTTTTTCGTTCTACAAGATCTTGACAAATGGCTATCCCTGATTGTGTCGTCCTAGTGATTGATTTTAAAAGGAAAAATTTTTTGTAAAAATTCAGTTTCGCTCAAAAACTATATCTTGTGTTTTTAAAAATTAGAAACACAAGATATAGTGGTTGCAAGTGGTTGGATTTGGTTATTTTTTACAAAAACTTGATATGATGAACTATTGCATAATATTCATTTTGTAGGAGCTGAGTTCCCTCAGCCCTTATCCAATTATCTTAAAATTAATCCATCTCACTCATCAAACTCGCATTTCCACCAGCGGCAGCGGTATTAATGCTGATAGCTTTTTCGTGTAGTAATGGGAATAATGAAAGGGCAAGGTCAAGATTTTCCACATAGGTGAGAATTGCCCCTGTGCGTTCTGCATAGTGAGCTTTTTCTTCTAATGAAAGCGGTTCAAGCACAATCAAGCTACTTAAATTTGCTAAGCTATTGAAATCATTGCTAATAATCACTAAGCCTGCAAAATGCTGAGCCTGTTTAGCCAGTGGCGAATTAGAATGTACCACAGCACGGCTACCCGACACCACTACGGCAATCAAGGCTTGAATTTGTTGCTCTAGTGAGCCATTACCGATTGCAATAACTGGGCGAGCTTCAAATTGCATAAAGTTTACTTCCCCTGTAATCCCTTGCATTTTAAAGACTTTCCCTAACGGCGACTGGCGAGAAAGACTTGCAATAAGATCTTGGGCATTTTGTAATTCTGTGCCTGAAAGCACCGCTTGTATGCCTGTGAGTAAGCCTGAAGTGTCGGCTGGTTTGCCTCCTTCTAAACCCGATAATGTCCATTCACAGCGATTAACTAAGCGTTGTAGGTAAAGTGGCCCACCGGCTTTTGGCCCTGTGCCAGATAATCCCATTCCGCCAAATGGCTGAACCCCGACGACTGCCCCTACGGTATTTCGATTAACATAGAGATTGCCTGCGTAAATACTTTCAAGCCATAAATCCACGGTTTCATCAATACGGCTATGTAAGCCACTGGTTAAGCCAAAGCCTGTCGAGTTAATGTCTGCCATCACTTGCGGTAGATTATCTGCATCAAATCGGATAACGTGTAGCACAGGGCCAAATACCTCGTGTTTTAATTGATTGATATGCTCAATTTCGAGTAGCGTCGGCGGTACAAAAATGCCAGTTTGAGACAGTTTAGGATCAATCGGAACTTGATAGCACGATTTCGCCACTTTTTTCATTTCGTCGATATGATTAAGCAGACGCTCTTGGGCGACTTTATCAATCACAGGACCAACGTCTGTATTAAGATTTTGCGGTCTGCCGACTTTTAACTCTGCCATTGCCCCTTTGAGCATTGTCAGGATATGCTCTGCGACATCACGTTGCAAATAAAGCACTCGCAATGCAGAACAACGTTGTCCTGCCGAATCAAAGGCTGAGTTTAAAATATCAGCAACCACTTGTTCAGCTAACGCAGAACTATCGACAATCATCGCATTTTGTCCGCCTGTTTCAGCGATAAGCGGTACGATATGGGCTGATTTTTGCAAATTGCGATTGATGTTTTTAGCGGTATCCGTTGAACCTGTGAAAATCACGCCATTTACTCGTGGATCGCTCACTAAAGCAGAGCCGATCACTTTTCCGCTACCGGTTAAACATTGTAAGGCTTGCTCAGGGATACCTGCTTGATGAAATAAACTCACGGCATAATATGCCATTAAGGAGGTTTGCTCTGCAGGTTTAGCTAATACCACATTACCAGCCACTAAGGCCGAGGAGACTTCGCCCACAAAAATTGCAAGCGGGAAGTTCCACGGACTAATAGCAACAACAATTCCTCTCGGATTGCGATAACCTTCAGGGTTTTGACGAACTTCTTTTGCATAATAACGGCAGAAATCGACCGCTTCTCGCACTTCGGCAATCGCATTATTTAAGGTTTTGCCAGCTTCTCGTACGGCTAAATCAAAGAGCTGAGGCATATTTGCTTCCATCAAATCTGCCATTTTTTCAAGTGCTTCGGCTCGAACTATAGGGGACGTGTTTTGCCACTCAGCTTTAAACTGTTCCGCAACTGCAAAGGCTTTTGCCACATCATTTTCTGTTGCCTCAATCACCTCACCGACCACTTCTGCGATATTTGCAGGGTTGTGAACTTGGCGAGAATGAAGATTTTCAGTTTTTTCGCCTGCAATTTGTGGCTCGGCACGATATTGTCGGCTTGCAAGTTGATTTAATTCCGCTTCTAATGTTTTTAAGTGGATCGCATCGGTTAAATCATAGCCTTTAGAATTTTGACGTTGTTCCGCAAAAAGTTTAACTGGCAATGGAATTTTCGGGTGCATTGTGCCTTCGGTTATTTGGGCTTTTGCTACAGGATCGCAAGCTAAATCATCAATACTGAGATTTTCATCGACAATCTGATTAACAAAAGAGCTGTTCGCCCCGTTTTCTAATAAACGACGAACCAAATATGCTAAGAGCGTTTGATAAGAACCTACCGGGGCATAAATTCGGCATTGAACATTGAGATTATGTGAGCCAACAACTTCATCATACAAAGTTTCCCCCATTCCGTGTAAGCACTGGAACTCAAAATGTTTACCCTGTGCTAAATGGTAAATGGTTGAAAGGGTTTGAGCGTTATGGGTAGCAAATTGCGGATAAATCACATCTTGTGCCGACAATAATTTTTTCGCACAAACAACATAGTTTAAGTCTGTATGGACTTTACGAGAAAATACGGGATAACCTTCTGCACCATCAGCTTGAGCGCGTTTTACTTCGCTGTCCCAATAAGCCCCTTTCACTAAGCGGATCATCAATTTACGGTGGTTCGCACGGGCTTTCTCAATCAAATAATCAATCACATAAGGACAACGTTTTTGATACGCCTGAACCACAAAACCGATACCAGCAAAGTCAGCTAAATCAGGATCGGCAATCAAGCGGTCCATCAAATCCAAAGAAAGCTCTAGACGATCCGCTTCTTCCGCATCAATGTTCAAACCGATGTCGTACTGTTTAGCTAATAAAAACAGATCTTTCAAACGTGGATAAAGTTCATCAATTACCCGCTTGTGTTGAGCTAAACTATAGCGAGGGTGAATAGCCGAGAGCTTAACCGATACCCCGGAAGATTTATACACCCCTAGACCGCGAGAAACCGCCCCCACAGCGTGAATAGAAGCAACATAATCATCATAATAGCGTTTAGCATCTTGTTCTGTGAATGCCGCCTCACCTAACATATCGTAGCTATAACGATACCCCATTGCGAACCGCTTCTCGCCATTTTTAATCGCCTGCTGAATGGTTTCCCCTGTCACAAATTGTTTGCCTAACAAACGCATTGCCACATCAACCCCTTTACGAATAAGCGGTTCTCCGCCTTTTTGAATAAGGCGAGAAAGCGAAGAAGCCAGACTACTTTCACTGTGGGTAGCTACCAGTTTACCCGTAACAACTAACCCCCACGCTGCAGCATTGACAAATAGAGAAGGGCTATTGCCAACGTGGGAACGCCAATCCCCTTTGGCAATTTTGTCACGGATTAATTTATCGGCTGTCGCTTTGTCCGGAATACGCAATAACGCCTCAGCAAGACACATCAATGCCACACCCTCTTCACTAGACAGGGAAAATTCGTGCATCAACGCATCAACACCACTGGCTTTCTGACGAGCATTTCTGACTTTTTCAACGAGTTTTTTAGTAAGCGTTTTAATGCCTTCGGCGTGTTCATCTACTCTAGCTTGCGGAATAAGTTGTTTGACGAGTTGCTCTTCATCACAACGATAGTGTTCACTTAACGTTGGGCGAATAGCGGTACCTTGAGGCAAAATATGATAATGAGATGTGGCTGACATTGTTTTTCTCCCGTTTCATTGTTGTTATTGAGATGATTGCAAAATATCACTGCAATCTCACCGCTTGTTAAAAGCAAAAAACGGCTTGCCAAATGGCAAACCGTTTCTAGATAAATTATTTCATTGCATCTGCATAGGCTTTTTCAGCTTTATCAAACGTTTCCACGATTTCTGCTTTAGGGGCAGGGGTAATCAAAGAAACCACGATGATTGCGATAAAGGCAAGGATAAAGCCGGGGATCATTTCGTAGACAGCACTCTCAGGTAATAATTTATCCCAAAATACCACCACTAAAGCCCCGACTAACATTCCAGCCATTGCACCAGCCGCATTCATTCGCTTCCAGAAAAGCGAAAGAATAACCACAGGTCCAAAAGCACAGCCAAAACCTGCCCACGCATTTTCAACTAATTTTAATACTTGGCTTGTTGGATCTTGAGCAATGGCAATGGCAATCACTGAAATCACGAGAACCATCATACGACCTAACCAAACTAGCTCTTTTTGACTTGCATTTGGTCTAATCATACCTTTATAGAAATCTTCTGTAATCGCACTTGAACAGATCAACAACTGACAACTTAATGTACTCATTACCGCTGCTAAAATTGCTGATAATAAAATCCCAACAATCCAAGGATTAAAGAGTAATTTAGATAATTCAATAAAGACTTGTTCATTATTTTGATTAACCACAGCCGCCTGTTCAGGATTTGCGAAGAAGTAGGCTTGCCCAAAGAAGCCGATCCCTACCGCACCAAATAAACAGATAATCATCCAAGTCATACTAATACGACGAGCATTTGGCATTGATTTCACACTATCTGCAGCCATAAAACGAGCTAAAATATGTGGCTGACCAAAATAACCCAATCCCCAAGCAGCTAAACTTAATAGACCGACAAAGGTTGTGCCTGTGAATATATCAGTAAAATCCTTACCGACATATTGCCCTGCAGCAATAATCACATTATGCGTATCCGCAAAGCCACCTAAATGAATTAACACAAAAATAGGGGTTAAGAAAAGAGCAAATAACATCAGACTAGCTTGAATAGTATCCGTCCAGCTTACCGCTAAGAAACCACCAATAAAGGTATAGATGATAGTGGCTAATGCACCATACCATAACGCTGTGGCATACGGCACGCCAAATAAATTTTCAAATAATCTTGCCCCTGCGACTACGCCCGAAGCACAGTAAATGGCAAAGAAAAATAGAATAATAGTAGCAGACACAATTTTGAGGATTTTTGTGTTATCGCCAAAACGGTGATGGAAATAGTCAGGCAAAGTTAAAGCATTCGTATTGTATTCCGTATGCATACGCAAACGACCAGCTACAAATAACCAGTTAAGGTAAGCACCTATGGTCAAGCCAATTGCAATCCAGCCCTCAACCAAACCTGCCGCATAAACCGCACCAGGTAAACCCATTAATAACCAGCCAGACATATCTGATGCCCCTGCTGATAACCCTGTTACAAAACTACCTAATCGACGACCGCCTAAAATATAGTCCGATGAATTATTCGTAAATCGATAAGCAACAAAACCAATTAAGACCATTCCGATAATATAAATCAGAAACGTCGTTGTTGTCGGATCAAAGCCAAACATAAGGTTTCTCCCTAGTAATACAAAATTCTAAACTGTCCAATATAGCAGAAATCACAGCATCTTAACTTTTCCTTTTAATCAACTGACTACTATTTGTCCTACATCTTAAATTTGTTCAAGTATAGAACAAAAAAATTTATTTTGTAACATTTTTTAAACTTTTTAATTAAAATTATACAAAAATGAGAGTGTTGTATATTCACTCTATTTATTTGCTCTAACCGTTATCAAGGACGCCCCTTTAAAATTTTCCCTAAAAACAAAAAACCGCAGGCTATCTCTAACCTGCGGTTTTTCTCTTTAATAAAACCCCGACGATGCTCTACTCTCACATGGGGAATCCCCACACTACCATCGACGTTACAGCTTTTCACTTCTGAGTTCGGTATGGAATCAGGTGGGACAACTGCACTATTGTCGTCGGGAAAATCTTTTGATGATTCTCTCTATCTTCTTTTTTCTGTTCTTTAAGGGCAAATATAATTTGCCCCTACATCTTTCTGTTCTTTAAGGGCAAATGTAATTTGCCCCTACATCTTTCTGTTCTTTAAGGGCAAATGTAATTTGCCCCTACATCTTTCTGTTCTTTAAGGGCAAATGTAATTTGCCCCTACACTATTCTAATTTCGAAACAAGCTGTTCTGAGTCTCTTTGTTTTATTTTGTTTAGTTAGTTTGTTGCTTTTATTCAGCTCTCTCACGTCTACTTCAAAAACGCTTGAGGTTGTATAGTTAAGCCTCTCGGGCAATTAGTATCTGTTAGCTCAACGGCTCACACCGCTTACACACCAGACCTATCTACGTCGTAGTCTTCAACAACCCTTACTAGCTTATAGCTAGGGAGAACTCATCTTAAGGCGAGTTTCGTGCTTAGATGCTTTCAGCACTTATCTCTTCCGCATTTAGCTACCCAGCAATGCCTCTGGCGAGACAACTGGTACACCAGTGATGCGTCCACTCCGGTCCTCTCGTACTAGGAGCAGCCCCTCTCAATTCTCCAACGCCCACGGCAGATAGGGACCGAACTGTCTCACGACGTTCTAAACCCAGCTCGCGTACCACTTTAAATGGCGAACAGCCATACCCTTGGGACCTACTTCAGCCCCAGGATGTGATGAGCCGACATCGAGGTGCCAAACACCGCCGTCGATATGAACTCTTGGGCGGTATCAGCCTGTTATCCCCGGAGTACCTTTTATCCGTTGAGCGATGGCCCTTCCATTCAGAACCACCGGATCACTATGACCTGCTTTCGCACCTGCTCGACTTGTCTGTCTCGCAGTTAAGCTTGCTTATACCATTGCACTAACCTCACGATGTCCGACCGTGATTAGCAAACCTTCGTGCTCCTCCGTTACGCTTTGGGAGGAGACCGCCCCAGTCAAACTACCCACCAGACACTGTCCGAGACCACGTTTCGTAATCTTCGTTAGAACATCAAACGTTAAAGGGTGGTATTTCAAGGACGACTCCACAAGCACTGGCGTGCCTGCTTCTAAGTCTCCCACCTATCCTACACATCAAAATTCAATGTTCAGTGTCAAGCTATAGTAAAGGTTCACGGGGTCTTTCCGTCTAGCCGCGGGTACACCGCATCTTCACGGCGATTTCAATTTCACTGAGTCTCGGGTGGAGACAGCCTGGCCATCATTATGCCATTCGTGCAGGTCGGAACTTACCCGACAAGGAATTTCGCTACCTTAGGACCGTTATAGTTACGGCCGCCGTTTACTGGGGCTTCGATCAGGAGCTTCTCTTTCGATAACACCATCAATTAACCTTCCAGCACCGGGCAGGCATCACACCCTATACGTCCACTTTCGTGTTTGCAGAGTGCTGTGTTTTTAATAAACAGTTGCAGCCAGCTGGTATCTTCGACTGGTTCAGCCTTCGGAGGTATACTCTTACAACCTACGCCAGCGCACCTTCTCCCGAAGTTACGGTGCTATTTTGCCTAGTTCCTTCACCCGAGTTCTCTCAAGCGCCTGAGTATTCTCTACCTGACCACCTGTGTCGGTTTTCAGTACGGTTTAGTAAAGCCTTTCGCTTAGTGGCTTTTCCTGGAAGCGTGGTATCAGTTACTTCATTTCCGTAGAAACTCGTCATCATCTCTCAGTGTTATGGAAGTCCGGATTTGCCTAAACTTCCCACCTACCAACTTAAACAGACATCCAACAGTCTGCTAACCTAACCTTCTCCGTCCCCACATCGCAGCTTTACCAAGTACGGGAATATTAACCCGTTTCCCATCGACTACGCTTTTCAGCCTCGCCTTAGGGGCCGACTCACCCTGCCCCGATTAACGTTGGACAGGAACCCTTGGTCTTCCGGCGAACGAGTTTTTCACTCGTTTTATCGTTACTTATGTCAGCATTCGCACTTGTGATATCTCCAGCATACTTCTCAATACACCTTCATCGACTTACACAACGCTCCCCTACCCAACAGGCGTATCACAAATAT